>NZ_CP070228.1:0-1200000 GCF_016904675.1 Arcanobacterium phocisimile
ATGCCGGACGGATCATTCGCGCAAGACGCATGGACGGCAGCAATTGAATTAGCGCGTGGCGAAGGACGCCTCTCTGATTCGCAAACTGCGTTCGTTCGCCTCGCAAAACCACTGGCAATCGTCGACGATCGCTTCCTTATAGGGGTAGCAACTGAATTCACCCGGAACCTCATTAACACCAATGTTGCCCAAGTGTTAACGGAACAACTATCCGCCATCATCGGCCGAGAAATGACGCTAGACATCTCCGTCGATCGTGCACTATCCGAAGAAAAAGTGACCCCTGCATCGTCGTCGAACCATGCTCCGAGCCAGGAATCTTCACTGCGTTCTGTCGCAACGCTTCCATCACCTGTGCATGCCGAAGAAAACGTTGATAATTCACCAATGGCAGAGCCTTCTGAAATATTTCCAGCGCCAAGTCATTCGCACGCTGTACCCGAGGCAGTAAATACTCCACAAAATATTCAACGTGGACACGACACCCGTAGCTCTGCGCGCCTCAATCCGCGCTATACCTTCGAAACGTTCGTCACCGGAGAATCGAATCGCTTTGCTCATGCGACAGCACTTGCAGTCTCCGAACTGCCCGGCTCAACTTATAATCCGTTGTTTCTCTACTCTGACTCCGGAATGGGGAAAACCCACCTTCTGCATGCCATCGGAAACTCCGTACAACAAATGTTTCCGAACAAAAAAGTTCTCTATGTTTCTGCCGAAGAATTCACCAACGCCTTTATTAATGCGCTAGCGAACGGCCAAATGCACAACTTCAAAGACCAATTCCGTACGGTTGACGTCCTGCTGATTGACGATATTCAATTCTTATCTGGCCGCGACCGATCCCGAACTCTGGAAGAATTTTTCCACACCTTCAACGCACTCATTAATTCCAGTAAGCAAATCGTGATCACCTCCGACGTGGCACCAAACTTGCTCGTCGACTTCGAAGATCGCATGATTTCGCGCTTCAAATCTGGAATCACGGCAGCTATCGACTTGCCAAACCTCGAAACACGTATTGCGATTTTGAACCGAAAAGCAATGGCAGAAGGACTAGTAGTTCCACGCGACGTCGTGGAATTCATTGCCTCACGAATCACCAGTAACGTTCGTGAAATGGAAGGCGCACTGCGTCGAATCCGGGCTTTTGCTGACCTGACCAAACAAGAGATTTCCCTACAGCTAGCTGAATCTCAGCTCAAAGATATGATTTCTGATCCCTCGTCTATTCAGGTCACTGCCGGAATGATCGTGGCTCAAGTGTCGAATTATTTCAATGTTCCGCTAGCTGATTTAAAGTCGCCAACAAGAACCCGAACCCTGACTCAGCCACGCCACGTAGCAATGTATCTATGTCGAGAACTCACAGATCTCTCGCTTCCTAAGATCGCTGAGGAGTTCAATCGTCGAGACCACACCACCGTGATGAACGCAGTTCGTAAAGTGGAGGCGCTGATGGCTGAAAAGCAAACGATTTTCAACCAAGTATCTGAGCTAACAACGATTATTAAGAACGCTGCGCGCGACCATGCGCAACTGTCGAATGAGTAATGACATCTTCTTGTGATTTATTTTGTGGATAACTGTGGATAAAACCTGTGAATCTGTGGATAAAAACTACTTTGTTTTGTCTCATTCACATAATGGCGTGTTTTACTCACACTAATAACCACACATAATCCACTACCTAAAATGTTGATAGATCACCGAAAAAATGTGATTTCCACAGTTTCCACAGAGCCTATTACTACTACTACATATATAAATACTGGAAACAACCGATAGCCACCGACTGCGAGTAAGTAACGTTTTCCAAGCAAAATGTCATTTCAATTCCGACCAATGCTCACTATCGCGTACAGTTATAAGTAGTAATTTTGAAGAAAGTAGGTTGCGGTGAAATTAATCGTTGAACATGACGTCTTCACAGAAGCCGTTACATGGGTTGCTCGTACCATCCCGAATCGTCCAGCGATTCCAGTACTTGCCGGTTTAAAAATCCAAGCATCCCAAAACGGTATCGTTTCATTAAGTTCACGTGATTCAGATATTTCGTCCCATGTTGATATCGAAGCAGATGTTCTCACCGCCGGCGATGTATTGATCAATGGTCGTCTTCTTGCCGATATCTGCCGTGCTTTGCCACGTAAACCTATCGAACTGACTCTCGAAGGCACCAAGCTCGATATCGAATGCGGATCTTCGCACTTTTCGATGAAAACTATGGCAAGCGAAGATTTCACTGAAGGTGGCGAAATGCCGCCAGTGGTTGGAACAGTTGATGGTGCTCAATGGCTAGAAGCTATCAGTCAAGTAACTATTGCGGCGTCCAACGATGACACGTTGCCACTTCTCGTTTCGGTATGTATCGAGATTAATGGCGATTCTTTAGCACTTATGGCTACCGATCGTTACCGTTTGGCGGTACGTGAACTGACATGGAAGCCAGCTGATACCACCATCTCACAACGTATTCTGGTTCGCGCTTCGCGCCTCCTTGATATTGCTAAAGCACTCGGATCTGCCGGTCCAATCGATATTTCACTCTCCGATTCACTTATCGGATTTGCTGCCGGTGGCAAGCAGAACACAGTTCAACTGATCGACGGCGAATATCCACAAGTTCTTTCACTCTTCCCGTCAGAAAGCGCCGGATATATGGTGATGGATCGCGCCGATATGCTCGACGCCATCAAGCGTTCGCGCCTTGTTGTGGAAAAGAATGCTGCAGTGCGTTTGTCCTTCACCGAAGGCGAAGTAACAATCGAAGCAGGGCAAGGCGACCAAGCACAAGCATCTGAGGCCCTCGCAGCTGAAGTTGTTGGAGAAGATTTGAAGATGGCATTCAACCCGATCTTCCTTCAAGAAGGTTTTTCAGTTATGGCCGGGGAGAAAATCCGTCTCTCTGTCACGCATCCAACAAAACCAGCAGTCATGACTGCCGAAAAAGACGGCGAATCTATTGACGATTTCCGTCTCTTGTTGATGCCAGTACGTACGTTCGGCAGCAACTGACACCGTGTACATCTCTGACCTCGCATTGAACGATTTTCGTTCATATCGCGAAGTTGTTGTTTCCTGTCAGCCAGGAATTACCACGTTTGTGGGAGAAAACGGGCAAGGGAAAACCAATCTCGTTGAAGCAATCGGGTACCTGGCAACATTTTCTTCACATCGGGTCAATGCCGATGCGAGCCTTGTTCGCCAAGGAGCTAACGCAGCGGTCGTGCGCGCAAAAGTCATGCACGGAGAATCTCCGACAACTGTAGAAATTGAGATTCTTGCTGGTCGAGCAAATCGTGCTCGGATCAACCGTGGAAACGCAAAACCAGCAGATTTACTCGGAATTGTGCGCACCGTCGTCTTCGCCCCCGAAGATCTCGAACTGATAAAAGGAGATCCGTCAGTTCGCCGTCGTTTTCTCGACGACGTTATGATTCAGTTGCGGCCGCGGATGGCACAAATAAAAGCCGACTACGCAAAAGTTACAAAACAACGAGCCGCACTGTTGAAAACAATGTGGAAAACCCAGCGTCGTGGAGGAATTATCGACCATGCCACGATCGATATTTTCGACGGTCAATTAGCACGGTTAGGCGCACACATCATCGCTGAACGAGCTCGCATAGTAACTGAGTTGCGGCCATACGTTGAACAATATTATCGAGAAGTCTCCGGCGGAAAAGGTGTTGCTCGAATCGACTATATCGCCAATATTGATGAACGCACAGGCTGGGAACTACCGTCTGCAACGCAACTCGAAACCGATGACACCGGGCAACTCTTAGCCGACATCACTGCGCACGAAACTCAGCTACAAGACGTCGCACTCACCGAGGAACGGCTACGAGAAGCTCTTGGCCAATGGCGCGAGCAAGAAATCGAACGTGGAGTGAACCTCGTTGGCCCACACCGCGACGACCTCGCGATATCGCTTGGAACTTTGCCTGCAAAAGGCTTTGCATCGCACGGAGAATCATGGTCATATGCACTTGCTCTACGGCTCGCTTCCTGGCGCGTTCTACGAGATGACGTTTCCGGAAATTGGGCCGACGACGGCGAACCAATCCTGATTCTCGACGACGTTTTTGCCGAACTCGACGCTCGTCGTCGTCAACGACTTGCCGATATAGTGCGTCAAGGAAAACAAGTTTTTGTGACAGCTGCAGTCGGTGATGATCTGCCGGTCGAACTCGACGGGCAGAAATTTTCAGTCCATGAAGGTCAAGTAACGCCGCTCGACGAGGCGGTCGATGAAACGATTGATGAGCCAGTTCCATCGCCGGTGACCTCCGGGATGCACGATGACCTGCGGGGTGCACGATGAGTGACAACTCCCGAACCCAGGATAATCTGCAGCATTCCAAGACTTCCTCTGCCCGTAGCCGAGTAGCGCAGGCGCGCGAAGTTTCTGCTCGGAAACACGGTGATGTTCTTCCACTACAAATGCTTGCCCGTGCTCGAAAAATGGCGGCAGATCAAGGATTTGTTCAGCGTCGCCAAACCTCACGAGCTACGTTGGCAGCAACGAAACCGGAACCAATCGGCCAGGCACCGTTCGTTCCTAGCCCTGGACAAGACGTTGGTTCAGGGGCACGTCCATCGTCACGTGATCCGAAACCTCTTTTTGAATTGGTAAAAAAAGCTATTGAGGAGCGCGGCTGGAAATCCCAGGTTGATGTTGCCTCGGTTGCCGCTAGATGGCCCGAAATTGTCGGTGAATCGGTGGCTGCTAATTGCCACGTTGTGGAATTTAGTCCGGACGGAATTTTGACATTGCAAGCGCGAACAGTTGCCTGGGAAACTCAGATGCGTTCTTTACTGAATCACCTTGATCGACGATTGGCCAAAGAATTAGGTGAAGGAGTCGTTAAAGAAATCGTTCTTCAAGGACCATATGTTCCTTCCTGGAAACATGGCCGATTCTCGGTTCCTGGGCGAGGTCCGCGAGATACATATAGTTAGCTCAAACTTTTAGTTAGCTGACATGTTGGCCCACCTCGGTTTTCCCGCAACGTGTCCATTTTCCCCTAAAGTGACCAATTTCCAGCAACTGCTTCCTGTGCGCGTTCCAAAATAGCGAAATAGCGCATGCTGACGTGTATATAGCGCTGCCGTGCGTTATGCCGCCGATTTGAGACAATGCCGTTGGAGGACAATAGCGATAGCGCTCCTACAACACAATCAAGTAAAATATGCACCGTCAGTCAAGTTCCTCTACGCCTCCTATTTAACGTAAAAACGCGGTATAATGATAAAGGATATCTTGAGGTAGGTCCCTACAGTTTTAGGGAAAAATCAAGCAGAGCCGATTTTAAGCATGTTATATGAGCTATAACACATTTATGTGTACTCATATCAATGCGTGAAGCAGAACGAGGGGAAGTCCACGCGTGTCAGATGAAAATATGACCAACGATGAGACCACACAACGTGCCGGAACAGTAGCTAAAGGTACTGAGTACAATGCATCGAATATTACGGTCCTAGAAGGTCTCGAAGCTGTTCGCAAGCGTCCAGGTATGTACATTGGTTCAACCGGAGAACGAGGACTTCACCATCTTGTCTACGAAGTCGTAGACAACTCCGTTGACGAAGCACTTGCTGGATATGCTTCCGAAATTACTGTCACTCTTCTCGACAACGGTGGCGTCAAAGTTGAAGACGACGGCCGTGGAATCCCAGTCGATATTCACCCAACCGAAGGCGTCGCAGCGGTCCAGGTTGTTATGACCGTTCTGCATGCTGGTGGTAAATTCGGCAACGGCTCCTACGCCGTTTCAGGTGGTTTGCATGGAGTTGGTATTTCCGTCGTGAACGCACTATCGTCACGCATGGATACTGAAGTTCGCCGTGATGGCTATGTTTGGCGAATCTCGTATGAAAACGGCGTCCCGGTGGCCCCGCTTGAAAAAGGCGAAGTAACCGATCGCACCGGCACCACCCAAACTTTCTGGCCAAACGCAGACATCTTCGAAACCGTTGAATTCGATTTCGATACGTTACGTCAGCGATTCCATCAGATGGCATTCCTGAACAAGAGCCTGAAGATCACGTTGATTGACGAACGGGAAACCGCCGTTGTTGAAGGCGATGAAGTTACCGGCGATGAGAACGACGTCGAAACCAAGCACACTCAGGTCACGTATCGATACGATAACGGCCTACACGACTACGTTACCCACCTGATTAAAACCAAGAAGGCAGAACCGGTTCATTCTGAACCAATCTACTTCGAAGCCGAAGATACCGAGCGGGTTATTTCTGTTGAAGTCGCTATGCAATGGACCAACGGATACTCCGAGTCGCTTCACACCTTCGCTAACACGATTAACACCACTGAAGGTGGAACCCACGAAGAGGGCTTCCGTACCGCGTTGACGTCGATCATCAATAAGTACGCCCGCGATAAAGGTCTGCTGAAAGAAAAAGACGCAAACCTCACCGGTGACGATATCCGTGAAGGGCTTACTGCCGTCATCTCCGTCAAGCTCGGTGAACCACAGTTCGAAGGCCAGACGAAGACGAAGCTCGGTAATACCGAAGCACGTACCTTCGTTCAGCAAACTACCTATGCGCAACTCACCGACTGGCTCGATATGCATCCAGCCGACGGTAAAGAAATTATCCGCAAGGCAATGCAAGCACAAACCGCTCGTCTTGCGGCTCGTAAAGCTCGTGAAGCCACCCGTCGTAAGTCCGTCCTCGAATCGGCTGCGATGCCCGGAAAACTCAAAGACTGCACTTCGAATAATCCAGCCGAATGTGAAATTTTCATCGTCGAGGGTGATTCCGCAGGCGGTTCTGCCGTTAACGGCCGCGACCCAAACCACCAGGCAATCATGCCGATCCGTGGAAAGATCCTCAACGTGGAAAAGGCACGTCTCGATCGTGCACTATCTTCCGATTCCATCCAAAGCCTGATTACCGCATTCGGTACCGGTGTTGGAGAAGAATTCGATATCGAAAAATTGCGTTACCACAAGATCGTTTTCATGGCCGATGCTGACGTCGATGGACAGCACATCGCAACCTTGCTACTCACCATGGTTTACCGCTACATGCGGCCACTCATCGAGCGCGGATACATTTACTTGGCAATGCCACCGCTGTACCGTATCAAGTGGACGAACGCAGACCACGAATACGTCTTCTCTGATAAAGAACGTGACATCAAACTCGAAGAAGGCCTCGCGGCCGGGAAGCGACTACCGAAGGCTGAAGGTCAAGGTATTCAGCGATACAAGGGTCTTGGTGAGATGAACGATTCAGAACTGTGGGACACCACAATGAATCCAGATACGCGCACACTCAAGCGCGTCAGTATCGGTGAAGCTGCTGCAACTGACGAATCCTTCTCCATCCTTATGGGTGAAGACGTCGCATCGCGCCGCTCCTTCATCCAACGCAACGCGCACGACGTCCGATTCCTCGATATTTAAGAACGGCTGGTTTTAGGTAACTATGAGCGAAGAAATAGCAGAATACAACCACGGCCTCATTAAGGACGTCGATCTCCAACGCGAGATGGAAACCTCCTACCTTGACTATGCGATGTCGGTTATTGTTGGCCGCGCATTGCCAGATGTTCGCGACGGCATGAAACCAGTTCACCGTCGAGTCATCTACGCTATGTGGGATGGTGGCTACCGTCCAGATTCCTCCTTCTCGAAGTCAGTGAAAATCGTCGGTGACGTGATGGGTAATTTCCACCCACACGGAGACGCCGCCATCTACGACACCATGGTTCGCATGGTCCAGCCTTGGAACCTGCGTTACCCACTCGTAGCCGGCCAAGGAAATTTTGGAACTGCCGGCGATCTTGGCGCTGCTGCACCGCGTTACACTGAGGCACGTATGGCGCAGCTCGCCGTCGAAATGGTTCGAGATATTAATGAAGATACTGTTGATTTCGTGCCGAACTTCGATGGTTCGGTACAAGAACCGACCGTGCTTACCGCACGTTTTCCAAACCTGCTTGTCAACGGTTCGGAAGGTATTGCGGTTGGTATGGCAACCCGTATCCCGCCACATAATCTGCGCGAAGTAGCCGAAGGCGTGCAATGGTTCCTCCAACACCCAGAAGCCACCCGTGAAGAACTCCTTGATGCTCTCATTGAACGCATCAAGGGACCAGATTTCCCAACTGGTGCAACTATTTTGGGTTCGAAGGGCATCGAGTCCATGTACCGTACTGGTAATGGTTCGATCACCCAGCGTGCAGTTGTCGAAGTTGATGAAATCAACGGCCGGCAATGCTTGGTTATTACCGACTTGCCATACCAGGTCAATCCTGATCGCTTGTTGGATAAGATGGTTGAAGGCATTAAAGACGGTCGCCTACCAGGTATCGCCGATATTCGCGACGAAACATCCGGGCGCGCCGGGCAGCGCATCGTCATCGTACTCAAGAAAGACGCCGTTGCCAAGGTTGTGTTGAACAACCTCTACAAGCACACTCAGATGCAAAACAACTTCCCGGCAAACATGCTGGCGTTGGTTGACGGTGTGCCACGTACTCTTTCACTTGATGGTTTCGTACGCCACTGGGTTGATCACCAGATTGAAGTGATCCGTCGCCGTACTGAATTCCGCTTGCGGAAGGTACTCGAACGGTTGATGATTTTGGAGGGCTTAGTTAAGGCTCTCGACGCGCTCGACGAAGTGATCGCGTTAATCCGCCGCTCACCAACAGTGGACGAGGCCCGCGTTGGCTTGATGGAATTACTCGATATTAACGAGATCCAGGCAGATCATATTCTCGCTATGCAGTTGCGCCGCCTAGCCGCTCTCGAACGTCAAAAGATTCTCGACGAGCGTGACGAGAAAATGGCGATGCGTGACGACTACCAAGACATTTTGGCTAAGCCGGAACGTCAGCGGACCATCGTAGCAGACGAACTTGGTGACGTAGTTGCGAAGTTTGGCGATGAACGTCGTACCACCATTTTGCCGTTCGACGGCGAAATGTCCGACGAAGATTTGATTCCGGAAGACGACGTCGTTGTAACGATTACTCGATCTGGTTTCGTCAAGCGTACCAAGGTGAGTGAATACCGTGCCCAGCATCGTGGCGGCAAGGGAATTAAGGGAACCTCGCTACGTGAAGACGATATTGTTGAGCATTTCGGAATTACCTCAACCCACGACTGGCAGTTATTCTTTACGAATATGGGCCGGGTCTACCGCATCAAGGGCTACGAGCTTCCCGAGGGCGCACGTGACGCGAAGGGTCAGCATATCGCTAACATGTTGGCATTCCAGCCGGGCGAATCCATTGCTTCGATGGTCTCGATCCGCAGCTATGACCAAGCCGACTATCTCGTGCTCGCCACTGAAGACGGCTTAGTGAAGAAGACGCGTCTGAGTGATTATGATTCGGCACGTACCGGCGGTTTGATCGCAGTTAAGCTGCGCGAACGCGAAGATGGCACCACTGATCGTTTGGTGGCTGCCCGTTTGTTGAACGAGGGTGACGACGTCCTCCTCGTATCGCGTGGCGGACAGTCCTTGCGTTTTACTGCCACTGACGATTCGTTGCGTCCAATGGGCCGAGCGACCTCTGGCGTGACCGGTATGAAGTTCCGTGGTGATGATCGGTTGTTAGCTATGGATGTTGTCGACGAAGGTGCAGAAGTCTTTGTCGTTACTGAAGGTGGTTACGCGAAGCGAACCGATATTGAACAGTATCGTGTTCAGGGACGTGCCGGTTTAGGTATTAAGGTTGCCAACGTGGTTGAAGCTCGCGGTGATCTTGTGGGCGCACTGATCACCCATCCAGGTGACGAGGTTATGGTCATTATGGAATCTGGCAAGGTTGTGCGTTCAGCTGTTGATGAAGTGTCACTGACTGGCCGTAATACGCAGGGCGTCAAGTTTGCTACCCCGGATAAGGGCGACAAGATCATTTCTATCGCTCTCAACTTGGAAAAGCCAGCAGAAGACGAGGAAGAAGCGTCTGATTCCGCCGTCGTCGAGGCTTCTGGCTCTGCCGTCGAAACCTCATCTGAATCGGAAGATGACGTGAAAGATGACGCGCAAACTTCTGCGGACGTAGAATAACGATAATTGTGAATACCTCACTGATTCATTGGAGAACGAGATGACAGCCCCACACGAAGAAGAAATCGCGCAGCCAACCATGGTTCAAGATATGGTTCCGCACGAGAATCCTGATGTCGGTATTCGCCGGGTGAAGATGACGATTTCACGTGTAGACCCATGGTCTGCGCTCAAATTGTCCTTCCTCGTGTCGGTAGCTATCGGCATCATGATTGTTATTGCAACCGCTGTATTGTGGTTCGTACTTGACTCGATGCATGTGTGGTCGCAGATTGATGGCCTACTCAAGACGTTGAATTCTGAGGCGCTCTTGGAGCTTGGTCAGTTTATGGAATTTGGGCGCGTGATTTCGTTCTCAGTTGTGGTTGGCGTTGTAGAAACAGTGTTGATGACCGCGTTCGGTGCGCTCATGGCATTGATCTATAACGTGGTTGCCATGCTGGTTGGTGGATTCCACGTCACAGTGACTGACGAGTAATTTCCGGGTTTTTCGGGAGTTACTCGGCATGAAAATTCATAAAAATGTGACGTGCATTGCTTGGAGCCGTTGTAGTTTGATTCTGAGCTCAAAAGTGAGTTAATCTAATTCGGCACCAAGAAATGCACAAGGGCCTATAGCTCAGTCGGTTAGAGCGCTACACTGATAATGTAGAGGTCGATGGTTCGAGTCCATCTAGGCCCACGCTGATGCGAGAAGGAGAAGCGATGAAGAAATTCATTCTCACCACTCTCGCAGTAGTTGGGGGATATGCATTATTCCTCAAAGCATCGGAAACGATGCAAATGCAGGCTGAGTGGCAATCTGTCACAGATCCTGTAGAATAACCTCGGACGTTAAAGTTCGAAAAGGGGCTATGGCGCAGCTGGTAGCGCATCTGCTTTGCAAGCAGAGGGTCAGGGGTTCGAGTCCCCTTAGCTCCACAGATAAGATCCCGGTAGGAAATAACCTACCGGGATCCTTCATATGTACTGAGGATATGTCGCCCACGCTCGTGTATAGCGGCTTATAGGCCAGATCGTGTTGTTTTTCGGGCTCTTCGCGTTTTAGCGGGGTGTGGGGATGCAGAAGTGGTGAAGGTAGTTCATGCTTAGAGTGTGAATCAAAAACTTGAACGTATCTTCACCGCTTAGGATCCTACCGTAATTCTTGCTCGGCTTGTGAGTTTGAAAGATATTCGCGTCTTGGCGTATTACCGTTATGGCTCTCAACAGGAAATCGAAATTGAACAAGTCCTTAAGAGACCAACATGCCCGCGTTGTGAAAGTCTTGCACGCGTTAAAGAAAGGCCAAGAGTGCGGTATATAGATTTACCTGTCTATGGTCGGTCTATGAGCTTGTTATGGCGTAAGCACCGCTTGTATTGTCCAAACGTTGCATGTGATGTTGGTTCATGGACAAGTCAAGATAAACGTATTGCTGCTCAACGTTGCCAGATGACTACCAGGGCAGCTAAATGGGCGACCCGGCAAGTAGGCATGGGACGAACAATTAGCGAAGTCGCAGCTGATCTTGGGTGTTCTTGGCACACAGTCAATGATGCAGTAACTATGTATGGTCAAGTGTTACTACAAGCAGACCGTAAGCGTTTAAACAAGACTCACGCAATCGGGCTTGATGAAACAAGTTTCGTTCGCATACAAGGACACCGCACAAGTTATGTCACTACGGTATGTGACGTCGAGCATCATCAAATTATTGATATTATCCCAAGCTGTAACTACATAGACGTAGCCCGCTATTTAAAAGACCAGCCCAACGCTTGGAAAGCACGAATCCGCTATGCCACTTTAGACATGAGCCCAACATGCCGTGCTGTGTATAACGTGGTATTACCTCAGGCAACTCAAATAGCTGATCATTTCCATGTGATTACGTTAGCCAATCGTGTGTTAGATACTGTACGTAGACGCGTGCAAAATCAGACCTTGGGACACCGTGGGCATAAAAAAGATCCTTTATACAAGATTCGGCGTTTACTGACATATGGTAGTGAAAAACTACTGCCAGCAATGGTCCAGCGTCTAGAAAGCATGCTTGTGTTAGGAGATCCTCACGCTGAAGTAGCGATTGCGTATCGGATAAACGCTTACGAGAGTTTTATCAGCAAACAGATCTTGGTGTTGCGACCACCATGCTTGCAGAATTGATACAAACATGCCTGGATGTGGCTATGCCCCCAGAAATTCAGCAGCTAGGACGCACGCTACAACGATGGCAGCTTCAAATCTTGGCGTATCATCAAACGCATCTTTCTAATTCCATCACCGAGGCGTTAAACAATCTCATCAAACGTATTAAACGTATCGGATTTGGGTTCACGAATTTCAACAACTATCGCATTCGTGCATTACTGTATGCCGGTAAACCTAACTGGAGACTGCTGCATAATATCTTCGTGTAACCTGTTTACCAGTGAGAAGATCACAAGGCATTTTCTATCATCGAGTGTTCCACGCACTAACACCAACGGGTTAACAAAGACAATGTATGTTGCTTACTTTTGTATAGTTATTCCGGGCCACTAAAAATCTCATCACCGCCACATTAACGACAACGAAAACACAGCTACTAACGTTAAAATCACTACACCAGCACCTGATACTAGGCCTGTAAACCCACCGAGTAACAACGTTTCACCCCGCTAAAACGCGAAGAGCCTGTATAGCATGGCGTAGGTTTGAGTGTCAGAACGTTGGCGGGGGCGAACGCGATTTTTGTTCGGGTCAGGATCTGTATATACGCAATAAAAATAGATACCGGATAATCCAGATAAGGTTTTTATCTTCCCTGTCATAACAAAAAGAAATAAGGTACTCTGTGACGTAGGCTATAGCCTTTTTCATATTTCAATGACGAAATGAGGAAATGAATGAGTAATTCGCGAGCCAATTTCTGGCGGCGTAGCGCATCACTAAGTACAGTAGCTATATTTCTAAGTATGCTTACTGTGCCACCGGCCAACGCAGCCCAAGATTACACTCAACTCAATACTGATACCCAGATGGTATCGGCACCAGAAGCTGTGTACACTAAGTCACTCGATGCCTCACAGCGAGTGCATAGCATCAACCACGGATGGAAATTCAAACTGGGTGAGGAAAGTGGAGCAGAATCCCCGAACTATTCTGATGCCACCTGGCGTACAGTGAATGTTCCGCATGATTATTCCATCGAACAAGAGTTCACCCAAGAAGGTGAAGCAGAAAGCGGATATTTACTTGGTGGAATCGGCTGGTATCGCAAGAATCTCCCGCTGGATGAGACGTTTGCAAACAAGCAGATTAATCTGAATTTTGACGGCATTTACATGGATGCCACGATTTATGTTAATGGTGAGGAAGTCGCTAACCATCCATACGGTTACACCCCTTTTTCAGTCGATATTACAAAGTTTGTCAAGATTGGCGCCAACAATGTTGTTGCGGTGAAAGTCAATCATCAGCTTCCGTCGAGCCGCTGGTATTCCGGTTCTGGAATCTATCGAAGCGTCGACCTCGTTGTTACTGACAAGGTTCACGTGAATTACGACGGCGTTACCGTCACCGCACCAGATTTGGCAACGATGACGAATGGTGCTACTGATATTTCAGTGAAGACGAAGCTCGTCAACGAGTCTGATGCTGACAAAACTGTTCGGGTAGCCCACCAATTGACGACATTGGATGGCAAGACCACACTTGGTGAAAGCCAGGGGAATGCAGTCACGCTCGTAGCTAACTCATCCAATGATGATACTGCAACGTTTGATGCGTCCGGAATTACCTTGTGGAGCTTGGATAATCCGCAACGTTACCTTGTAACGACGACGATTACCGACGAGCAAGGCACAGTTCTTGACACGGTAACAACCAAGACAGGCTTCCGTAACATTGACTTCGATGCGAACACTGGTTTCACGCTTAATGGCAAGCAGATGAAGCTCAAGGGTGTGTCGATGCACCACGATCAGGGAGCTCTCGGTGCTCGCGCCTACCGCGCAGCTATTGCTCGCCAGATTGACATTTTGAAGGAGATGGGGACAAACGCTATCCGCGTCACTCACAACCCGGCTTCTCGTGATCTGATCGATCTTGCTGATGAGAAGGGTATGCTGATCGTCGAGGAAATCTTCGACGGTTTCCAGCACCAGAAGAACGGAAACTACAACGACTATTCCCGATTCTTCGAGAAGGCTGTGCCAGAAAATACGGCATTGGAGAACGTGGTACCAGGATCGACGTGGGCACAATTCGATCTTGAAACTACTTTGCGTCGCGACATCAACGCACCTTCGGTGATCATGTGGTCGCTCGGAAATGAAATCGGTGAAGGAACCGGCCAGTACACATCGATGTCAAACTATACAAAACAGCAGGCTAACCTCATTCGTTGGGCGAAAGCAATCGACACCACTCGTCCAGTTACCCGTGGCGACAACAATCTCAAAGGTTTCGCTCCAGAAGCTGCCTCGTTGATGGACGGTATCGCTCAAGTTGGTGGAACCGTTGGTTTGAACTATGTGGATGGCAACAAGTACAACGAGCTACACAACAAGCATCCGCAGTGGCTCATATATGGTTCGGAAACAGCGTCGTCGGTCAATAGCCGTGGCGTTTACAACCGCACTGTTGATACTGGAAAGACAGCTGATAAGCTCCTCACTTCCTACGACAACTCCAAGGTTAGCTGGGGAGCATACGCCTCACAAGCATGGTATGACGTCATCACTCGTGACTTCGTTGCCGGTGAATTCGTCTGGACTGGATTC
Organism: Arcanobacterium phocisimile; assembly: GCF_016904675.1. Classification (NCBI taxonomy): domain Bacteria; kingdom Bacillati; phylum Actinomycetota; class Actinomycetes; order Actinomycetales; family Actinomycetaceae; genus Arcanobacterium; species Arcanobacterium phocisimile. Next base: position 14,814 of record NZ_CP070228.1, read on the forward strand.
GACTACATTGGTGAACCAACCTTCTGGTGGGGCGGATCGCCGGGTGCGGTAGGCCCTTGGCCATCACCAAAGAATTCCTACTTTGGCATCGTTGACACGGCAGGATTCCCGAAGGACTCCTACTACCTCTACCAAAGCCAGTGGAACGACGATGTCCACACCTTGCACATTTTGCCAGCGTGGAACTCCAACGTTGTTGCGAAGGATGCCTCCGGCAATGTCAAGGTTGACGTCTATTCTGATGCACACAGCGTCGAATTATTCTTCACCGGCAACGACGGCGTTCGCAAGAGCCTCGGGGAAAAGACCTTCACGACGAAGACCACCCCAGCTGGCTACAGCTACAACATTGTTGAGGGAGCCGACGCGAAGTCAGTCGCACACCAAAACCTTTACATGACGTGGCAAGTCCCCTACGCTGACGGAACCTTGGAAGCAGTTGCTAAAGACGCCGACGGCTCAGTTATCGCTGACACCAAGGGACGCAACCGCGTAACCACCGCCGGTACAGCCGCAGCACTCGACGTCCAAGTTGATCGCACGTCGATCACCGCCGATGGTGACGACCTCGCCTACATCGACGTCACCGTCGTTGATGACAATGGAAACCCAGTGCCTGACGCGAAGAACGACGTTACGTTCACTATCGAAGGAAACGGAACCCTGCTGGGAACCGACAACGGCGAGCACGCTGACCACACGCCATACTACTCTCACAAGCGTCAGGCATTCTCCGGAAAAGTCTTGGCAATCGCACAGTCGACCACAGCAGCTGGATCCTTCACCGTCACCGCATCCGCGCCGGGAATGGAACCACAAACTGTCACCGTCACAACAACCGGAAGTGCAGATGATGGAACATCGGCGTCGTCAATTGATCACTATGTATACCCACGTACTATCTACGTCAAGACCGGAAACGCCCCAGTGCTCCCCGAGGCTGTCGAAGCTCACGCCAAGGATGCAACCGTCAGCTCGAGCAAGGTGACTTGGAACGAGATTTCGCAAGACAAGTACGCCACGGCTGGCAGCTTCGTCGCCACCGGAACAACCACTGACGGCGATACGATCGCGATGAACATCGTCGTGATTGACGGTGTTGGTGGAGTACTCAACTATTCCACCACCAGCCCGCTCAACACCCCGCCAACCATGCCAGGTCAGCGGCCGGCTGTTATGCCAGATGGAACCGTGCTATCGACGTCGTTCCCAATAACCTGGGAAGATCTTTCGACGAAGGATTGGTCGCACGAAGGAGTAGTTACAGTTTCGGGTACAACCGAAATTTTCGGTAAAGAATACCCGGTGACCGCTACGATCCGTATGCAAAAGGCAACCGTTGCTGTGGGTGAAAATCTTGCCTCGGCAGCAAAGTCGCTCACCCAGTCGATCACCGATCCAGCCAAGCAATCCGACACGTTGGAAGCAGTACGTGATGGCAAGACTGCAGTGCCAAACTTTGGTGGCGGCGGACCTAACCCGAACGTGTGGACTAACTACCAAAACACGCAAGATACTGGCGAAACATCGACCGATCTCGTATTCGGCTATGATACCCCGCAAGAGTTCTCCGAGTTCGAAGTCTGGTTCTTTGAAGACGCATGGTCGGCAAACTTCCCGGCGGCAAACACCACCGAGTTCTTTATGCGCGACACCGACGGTCAAGACTGGCAGCCGATCACGGTTACCGAGACCATCGGACAACAGGAAGGCAACGTCATTCCTTACACCTATTCCCTTGAACCAGTGACGACGACCTATCTCAAGGTTGTTGTCCATAATAAGGAAGGCGGTCACACGGGCCGTTCTGATATTAAGCCAGTTACCGGTGTTTCGGAGATTCTTCTCAGGGGTGTTACCCAGACGTACAACACCAACACCAGTGCACAGCTCGAGTCTGTGACCCTTAACGGGGAGCAGCTTTCTGCTGAAGCGCTCGCGGCGGGTAAGTTCGAGTCACCGGCTCCTGGGCCAGACGAGCTCACTGCAACTGCGCTCGAGAATGCGGCAGTAACAATTTTGCCGATGTACAACAAGGTATCCCGGATTCTCGTCGAATCTGAGGACCACAAGAAGATGAACACGTTCGAGATCTCCTTCCCAAGCGCTCCGAATACTCCAGATAAGCCGAATAGCCCGGATACCCCAGGTACACCAGATGTTCCTGCCCCGGATCAGCCAGATGTTCCGGGAACCCCGGATGTTCCTGGAACGCCGGATACCCCTGAGATTTCTGAGGATCCGGTCTATGCTGATTCGGACGCTATCGAAAAGGCTCTAGGTGCTGGAACCGTGACGTTGACTGGTGAGTACACTGCTCATCGTGGTGAAACTGTGAACGTAGCGTTTACTGGTTTGGCTGCTGATACCACAGCCCGTGTATACATGTACTCTTCACCTGTACGGTTAGCGGATACGGTGGCAGATAGCGCGGGGAATGTTTCAGGATATGAAGTCACTATCGCTCGAAACGTTGAGCTAGGTACGCATTATCTTGTTGCCGTAGCTAACGTGGCTGGTGTTCAACCTGTCTCTGTAATGAAGGTGAAGGTTGCTGAGAATTCTGATCCTGGTGATCAGAACGGCGCTGGTAATGGTCAGAATACTGTTGGCCAAAATACTGGCGACCATCACACCAGTGGGTCTTCAGATTCTGGTTCGGGAACTCATCCGACGGGTGCACACGATGTCGCCAAGCAGCTGTCAAAGACTGGGATTTCACTTGAGGGAATCGGAATACTCGTAGTCGCATTTATTGCCGCGGGAGCCATCATTCTGTGGGTTCGACGTGACTGACCCTCGTAGCTGACATTCATTTATTTAGCCAAGTGGATGTTCTATATAAGCGGTATCGCGCACGATAGTGTTCTATAGGGTGCTATCGTGCGCGATACCGCTATTGTGGCGCATGCTGGGTGTGTGGCCGCCGTAAGTGTGGTGAGGTGAAGTGTGAATAACGCACACATCTCGATTAAGATAATCGCGTGCCTGAGATATATTTTGAAACGTTTACCTCATTGACCAACGCCAAGCTTCGCGCCGATATGCTCGCAATGTGGCAAGAAAATACTGAGCTGGGAGCTGCTGTAGGTGCTCGCCCGGGGGATCCTCGTAGCCGATATGTAGAGCTTCTTGCTGGGCACGAACGGGATATGGCTGAGGGGCGTGGCTGGCTCTATATTATGCGTGACATGAGCACGAAACAGCTTTTGGGTTTTGCGTGGTGGATTGTTGGCGTTCCAGAGGGTCAGCCACGCCATATTGCAACGATTAAGCGGTTGCAGGTTAGTCCCGATTTCCATGGGAATGGTCTGGGGCGCATGTTGATGGAGCACCTACATGCGCCAGAAGTACTTGCCGCATTGGGAGCGAATATTGAATTTTTGCATTTGCAGTTCCGGGCCGGTTTAGGCCTCGGGAAACTCTATGCCCGGTACGGTTATGAGTTGAATGTTCGGTGGGATGTGATTCGGCAGAACGACGACGGATCCTATGAAGGCTGGATGGAAATGATTCGGCGCCGTGACGGCAAGCCGATGCCGGAACCCCGCTGGTGAGCGCTAGTTACTTACTGGAACAGTGAGCTTGACAAGCACACTGGGCAGTGTGCGTACTAGGTAGGCAGTTAAGTCCTCATCGTGGTGGGTCAGCGCAAGGATCATGGATCGTTCAGCGAGTGCGAGGATCATGTTGACCAAGTCCGGGGCAGAGAGAATACTGCGTCTGCCGATGTCGGAAAGTTTTGATTCAATGACTGCAGAAAGTTGCTTCTTGAAGGCTTCAGCACCTTCATATAGTGGGTTTTCTTTGTTGTGAGCACGGGCCAGATATGTTGAAAACTCAGTGAGAAGAAGGTAGAAATCCCGAGAAATAGGGAGTGCGGCGAGAATTCTCGAGGCTAGTAGTTTGGTGCTGGTCAGTGTTTTATCATCAGATGTTCCATCGATACTCGGTACGTCAGATTCAGCGAATGCGTCCATGGTGGTGTCAAGAATTCGACCCCATTGATCGTCGGCAAGGTTTTGGATGAAGTGGTCCATATCGGCGAAATTTGAGTAGAAGGCACCACGTGAGAATCCTGCTTCATCGCAGATGTCGCCAACTGATGTTCCCAGAATTCCTTTTTTCACGAATAGGATCGAGCCGGCTTGTAGAAGTTTGGCGCGGGTGCGCTTTCGGCGTGCCGATAGCGGGGCTGCCGCAAGTTTTGCGATTGTTTCGCGGCGGATTGAGTGTGCTCGAAGTGCCATATGTACTCCTTTAATTAGTGTCTTTAGTCTACCCCATCACTCGATACAGATGTGTATTGAACATCTTGGATACATAGGTGTATCGTGAGTGTCGGTTAAAACTTGAGGAGTATGCTCTATGATGACACGGCTAAAAGGTCCACGGTTGGGAACTGCAATTGTCATATTCGCAGTTGCGCTTATTCCCCTGCTATATGCGGGCTTGTTGACAATGACTTATCAAAATCCAACAAATCGTCTTGATGATATGACGGCTGCAATTGTTAATGAAGACCAGGCATATACCGGAACATTGGTGACTGGTAAGCAAGAAACCTTCTCGCTAGGAAAAGAATTAACTGATGCGTTGGCACATCCGAAAGATGGTGAAGACGTCGGCTTCTCCTGGAAAGAAATGTCTGAACCGGACGCATTAGCGCAGATGAACGACGAACGTGTGCGTGCCATTTTGTATATTCCGCACGACTTTTCGAAGAATGTTGCAAAGATCGGTACTGATATTGGATCTTCCGCGACCCAAGAGTTGCGGTTAGTTACCGATGACGGCGTGAACTATCTGGCTGGAACCATGGCTAAAACCGTGTCTGAGGCGATGACGAATCGAATTAATGAACGCGGTGCGACTCGAATTACCGAACGGCTTCTTATTTCGATTGAGAAGATCCGCGGCGGTCTACATGATGCTGCCGATGGTTCAACGAAGCTAGCTGACGGAACTGTCAAACTTAACGATGGCGTCAGAAAATTCGATGATGGCATCAGAAAACTCTCCCAAGGAACACGGGACCTTTCGCAGGGAACTGGACGCCTCGTCGTCGGTATGAATGACCTTGCGAACGGAACAGTAACGTTACGTAATGGATTGGCTACGCTTGACGACGGAACCGGGCGCGCTGCGGATGGTTCGCAAAAACTATCGCTAGGCTTAACCGAACTCAACTCGGGCGTTAATAAGGCAGCATCGGGTTCGAGCGAGCTACATAATGGTGCAGAACAACTTGCCCAGGGTGTACATAAGTTAAATGACAACACCGGCAAACTTGGTGCTGGTGTGAAGCAGTTGGCGGATGGATCTGGCAGATTAGCTCCTGGAATCGCAGCGTACACTAACGGCGTCGATCAGGCGCAAGCTGGAAGCGCCAAGTTACAACAGGCTGCTCAAGCACTACCTGGCGCTATCGAGAAAATGAGTGCAGGCTTAGGTCAAGCTGGAGATTTTGATCCGACTAAGCCAGAGACCGCTCAAAAGAGTCTGATGGCTGGAACAGAAGCTCTCAATGCTGGTCTTAAACAACTACGCGATGGCGTCACTGTAGGAAAAGATGGCAAGCCATCTCTCCAAGATGGTGCTACTGAGCTAGCTGGAGTGACTGATATTGTTGCCGAATCGCTGAAGTATGTTGATACGAGCGACGCTACTAAGCTCGCAGCTGGTACTAGATCGTTCGATAAGTCTTTGCATGATTACACCACTGGCATTGACGAGCTTGCGGAGCAGTGTAAACCGCAAGATTCGGAGATATGCCAGAAAATAAAGGCATTGTCTTCATCGTCGCAAAAACTCCGCGAAAGTAGCTGGGCCCTGGTCAAGGGTGCTGATTCGATCACCGGGAAGCTTAAGGGGTTCGCACCGTTCACTGAAGTGATCAACACGATCGCGCAAGGAGCACAGGCTGTCAAGGACGGTGTCAACCAGGTTGCGGCAGGTTCGGAGAAGCTCGCGCAGGGAAGTGATCAGCTGACCCAAAACATGGCTAAGGCTAGTGCTGGGGTAGGACAGCTCAAGACGAAGCTTGGAACGGCGTCGTCGTCAAACGATGGTACTCTCCTTGGTGGTATTAACGATCTGAGTGCAGGATTAGCAAAAATCAGCGGAGTAAACGGAACCCAGTCCGCACAATTACGTGATGGAGCACAGGTGCTCGCTGGCGGAATCGGCAAGCTGACGGGGAAGTTGCCAGAGCTAACTGATGGTGTGAGCAAGCTCGATGCTGGTGCGCAAAAACTTGCTGACGGTTCCACGGGGCTTGTTACTGGCATGACCAAACTATCCGAGGGCTCGCAGAAGGCTGCCAGCTCGGCACAAGAATTAGCCTCCGGAATTGGTAAGCTGAAGAACGGTACGCAATCAGCACGTTCTGGTTCACAAAAACTAGCAGACGGTGCGCAAACTGCTCAGCAAGGTGTGGGCGCGCTAGACTCCGGCGCTCGCAAGCTGAACGATGGTGTGCAAACCGCTCAAGAAAAGGTTGGCGAACTTGCTGATGGGGCAACCAAGTTGAACGACGGCGCCACAAAACTTCGCAACGGCTTAACTGAAGGTTCTGGAATGATTCCGCAACTATCGAGTGCTGATCAAAAGAATGTTTCAGCGACGGCCGGAAAGGTCGCTGAAGTTAAGACTGAACGGCTACATGCAGTTGCAAATAACGGCGCTGGATTTACTCCGATGTTTATGTCACTCGCATTGTGGATTGGCACAATCGCACTGTTCTTGGTCTTGCCAGCTCTCGATCATGATGAACGCGCTCGCGGTCGATGGGTCCAAGCAGTGACGAAGCCGGCAGTAACAGCAACCATGTTGGCGGTCGTTCAGGCTGTTGTGATGATGGTTGTAGTCAATGCAATGGGTGAATTGCATGTTGCGAACTTGGCTGGGTTGAGTGCGTTGGCGGTTCTCGCCAGTATCTGTTTCATGGCAGTCAATCAGGCGTGTGTTGCGGCTTTCGCGTTCCGTGGTCGGTTCTTGTCGATTGTGTTGCTCAGCTTGCAGATCACTTCGATGGGAGCAACGTTCCCAATCGAAACTGCGCCGAAGTTCTTCCAGTGGATTCACTGGCTCTTGCCAATGAGCGATACTCAGCTGGCGTTCCGGTCGCTGATTGCCGGTGGCGGCGTGGATGGAATCGTTAGTAAGACGGTTCTAGTTCTCTTGCTGTGGACGGTTGTTTCGGTGGGTATTAGCTTCTTTGCTTCGAAGGTTCGGACGAAGAAGAATGAGGCGATGGCTCATGATGAAGCCTTAGCTCCAACTGCTGGATAACTTCTACATTGTGACGTAGGCTCCCTAGTTTTATAGGGAGCCTACAGTTATGAACTAGCGCGTTTACTTGCCGGTCGATGCAGCAGAGTATGCGGTATCGAGATCGGCGATGGCTTCGCGCACTTGTTGCACAGTTGAGTGTGGATTGAGTTCAACGCCAACTGCTTTCGTGATGTGCTTATTGAGTTCATGATAGGTGACGAATGCCTTTTTTCCGAGGATATTCTTGTCACGATCCCAACGAGTCTTCCAAATCTTCTTCGTTAGTTCGTTCTTGACATAAATCGTTGCGGTATCGGTTGGAGTGATTTCTGGGTATGTGGAAACCTGGTCAATGACATTCCTGAGATCTTCGAGTGATTCTTTCAATTGTTCTTCGGTTGAGGTGAGGTTGGTCAAGCGAATAACTGCACGAGTCACGGCAAAACCGATTTCAACATGGGCAGCTTGAACCTTGTTTTTCAGCTTTGTTGCTGCGGTATCGATCGTCAGGCCGATATTGGTTGCGAGTTCAGTGCGAGCCAGGATGGTCTTAGCTTCGAATGCGGGAATATTACCAGAAGCTAATGCAAGGATTTCTCCTTGAAGTTCGCTGAGGGTGCTAAAAAGCTTGTTGAACTCTTTGCTCCAGTTAATTTCGGGACGTGCAGCTTGGACAACATCAGCAATCCCAGCAACGTGCTTTAGTGTTTTTTCGATAGCTTCAGCCTTTTCTTCGGCTTGTTCTTTAATCGTTTCTTCTCCATCGTTGGGTTGTATCACGGCGGCGAAGGAGCTGGTGGCTGAGGCAGGCAATGGTGTTGCATGTGCGAGTGGGCTAGTGAGTTGCGGGATGAATAGGGATGTTGAAAGTGCTATGGCGATAAGTGATTTTTTCATTGCCGCTCCATTAAGACAGAAAGAACTGAAATTGACACAATCTTCAAGGTGTGAAACTTGAAGTAAAAGCATTCTATAAATATTTGCATGATCCGTATATGGGGCTTCATATTTCCAACCACATTGTGAGAAAACTCGGGCAGAGGCTTTACAGGAGTGGAAATCTGATTTAGCTAAGGAAAGTCTCACGTTAAACAAAATCGACTATACACTTATTTCACCTATAACAATATTAATATTGTCCGAAAAGTCAGAATAGTGGATAGTTTTTAGCTTGAATTAATTTAACCACTGGAACACAATGGACACGTATATATTACTTTTGTCCTAGGAGATCATTTGTATTCAATGGCGATGCATGCGGTCACATTCGTGCCTTCTACTGAGTCTATTGCCGGCTCAACTGTCCTTTCTGCACTAGTGGGCATCTTGCCGCTTGTTGCGTTCTTCTTTATGCTCGGTGTGTTCAAATTGAAAACACACTGGTGTGCGCTTGGGTCTTTAGTCATTGCTTTGGCTATTGCCGTCTTTGGTTTCTATATGCCAATACCAATGGCGATTAATTCTGCTCTTTTCGGAACGGCATTCGGCATTATGCCGATTCTATACATCGTCATCGCCGCCGTGTGGCTATACAATCTCACCGTTTTTTCTGGGCGAGACCAAGATGTGCGAGCAGTCTTCTCTGCTGTGGGCAAGGGTGATATGCGAATTCAAGCTCTCCTCTTAGGTTTCTCCTTTTGTGGCCTGCTTGAAGGTTTAGCAGGCTTCGGGGCCCCAGTTGCTATCGTGGCTGCGATGCTCGTTTCACTTGGCATCAGTCCTATTAAAGCTGCCTTGGTGACCATGGTTGGTAATGCAATCAATGTTGGTTTCGGTGCGATGGCAATTCCGATTACAACAGCAGGTAAAATTGGTGGAGTTGCCGCTACCGATGTAGCGAATACGGCCTCATCGATGACTCCGTGGGTCATCATTCTTATCCCTTTCCTACTTCTGTTCATACTCGACGGTGGTCGTGGTGTTCGCCAACTTTGGCATATCGGTCTTCTCCAGGGACTAGTCACTGCGCTCGGTCACTTCGTGGCGGCACACTTTGTTTCGTATGAACTTACCGCTGTTTTCGCTTCGCTTCTCGGTTTTGCTGTGGTGGCCGGAGCACTAGTTGTTTTGAACCCAACAACCCCAGAAGATTGGCGTTCAGAAGTCAAAGAAGAAGCGGCACCAAGCGCTAGTCGTCTCACTCTTGCATTGATGCCATACTGGCTCGTCGTCATCATTTTCTCTATTGCTAAGCTCTGGACCTTCGGGTTCAACGTACCCGAAGCGCTTGCCAAAACGACGATCGCCATTGAGTGGCCAGGACTATACGGTTCGTTACTCACCAGTAGCGGAGAAGCTTCCTCGGCTGCAATCCTTGGTATCCAGACTCTTGCTAACCCAGGTACGATGATCGTTATTACCGCACTCATTGTTTCTGCGGTTTATGGCGCAAATTCGAGCGAACGTTTTAAGTTCTCCTTTGGGCGCGGTATCTCGGTTCTGTTCAATACAATCCATTCCTTGCGCTGGTCGCTTTTGACAATTGCTCTGGTTATGGCTTTGGCATATGTTATGAACTTCTCTGGTCAAACCGCTGCCATTGGTGCAGCACTAGCCGCTACTGGTTCTGCGTTCGCTTTCCTATCACCAATTCTTGGATGGATCGGAACCGCAGTCACCGGTTCAGCAACATCAGCTAATGCGCTCTTTGCATCCTTGCAATCCACCGCGGCAACTGGTGCAAATCTTGATCCGCATATCCTTCTCTCTGCCAATAGCATTGGTGGAGGTCTTGGCAAGATTGTTTCTCCACAAAATCTTGCCATCGCCGCTACGGCGATCGCTAAGCCAGGATCCGAAGCGGAAATCTTGCGGAAAGCTGCACCATTCTCTGCTGGTCTGCTTCTCGTACTATGCTTGTTGACGTTCCTTGCTACGCAGGGCGTCATTCCCATCGTTCAATGATGTTATCAACGTCCTATGATGCACCGATAGAAAGAAAAGAAATGAAAGTAGCACTATTTGCAACCTGTATTGCGGATGCCATGTTCCCGCAGGCTCCGCAGGCAACAATGCATCTGCTCCAACGTCTTGATGTCGAAGTGGAATTTCCAGAAAGCCAAGCTTGCTGTGGACAGATGCATATCAACACGGGATATTATCCAGAAGCCATGCCGTTGATTAAAAACCACGTCAAGACGTTCGAACCTGTCCTCGATGGCGAATGGGATGCGATCGTTGTTCCATCTGGTTCATGTACTGGTTCTATTCGCGAACAGCAGGAAATGGTCGCTAACAAGTTGGGTGATCCTGCGCTGGCAACTAAAGCGGCTGCGATTGCGAAGAAGACTTACGAACTTTCTGAATTCCTCGTTGATGTTATGGGCACTGACGACGTCGGCGCATATTTCGCACACCGCGTCACATACCATCCAACCTGCCACTCATTGCGTGTAGCTAAGGTCGGCGATAAGCCGTTGCAGCTATTACGGAAAGTAGGCGGTATTGATCTCGTCGAACTCCCAAGTGCAGAATCTTGCTGTGGCTTCGGCGGAACGTTTGCTATAAAGAACCATGAAACGTCAGCATCGATGCTCACTGACAAGATGAACAACATCATTGCTACCAAGGCAGATGTTCTTGTTGCCGGTGACTATTCATGTTTGATGAACATTGCTGGTGGTCTTTCCCGAAACCGAGCTGGAGTTCGGGCGATGCATCTAGCTGAGGTGCTTGCTGGTACCCAAAATGAGCCGTGGACGGCTCCAGAATCTACTACGAAGGCTGGTGTGTAATGGCTACGTTTTTAGGTTTGCCACAAATGTTCGGCAAGGGTCACGGACAGTGGGTTCAAGGTGACGCTCTGCCAGATCAAACTCTTGAATGGGGAACTAGTTTTCCCGAGGGAGCTGCTGTTACGCTCCGTAACAACCAGCTACGTAAGAACCTTCGTCATGCAACAACAACTATTCGTAACAAGCGTGCAGAACGTGTAGCTGAAATGCCGGACTGGCAAGCATTACGCGATGCAGGTTCGGCCATCAAGCACAAGACGATGAGTAATCTGCCTGAGCTGCTTGTTCAGTTGGAAGAAAACGTCACCAAGCGTGGCGGTATCGTTCACTGGGCACGCGATAAGAAGGAAGCCAACGAGATTATTCTTGGTATTCTTCGGGAAAAGAATGCTCAAGAAGTTGTCAAGGTTAAGTCCATGGCGACTCAGGAGATTAACCTTAACGAAGAGCTTGAAAAGCATGGCATTACGGCACACGAAACCGACTTGGCAGAAATGATCGTTCAGCTCGGCAAAGACATGCCGTCACACATCGTTGTGCCAGCAATCCACCGCAACCGCGCAGAGATTCGTGAAATTTTCAATCGTGAAATGGCTGATCTAGAAGAGCCAATTGAAACTACTGAACCACGTGTTTTGGCGATGGCAGCACGCGCCCATTTGCGTGAGCTGTTCTTGAAGACCAAAGTAGCTATTTCTGGTTCTAACATGATGATTGCAGAAACTGGAACACTATCAGTGTTTGAGTCTGAAGGTAATGGTCGTATGTGCTTGACCCTTCCTGAAACTCTCATTTCGCTGGTTGGTATTGAAAAGCTCGTCCCAACGTTCAAGGATGCTGAAGTATTCTCTCAACTTCTGCCACGCTCATCGACTGGTGAGCGCATGAACCCATACACCTCCATGTGGACTGGTATTACTCCAGGTGACGGACCGCAAGAGTTCCACCTAGTTCTCTTGGACAATGGTCGTACGAAGGTTTTGGCTGACGAAGTTGGCCGCCAAGCATTGCACTGCATCCGTTGTGCCGCATGTATGAATGCTTGCCCGGTATACGAGCATGTTGGCGGACACGCATACAACTCAGTTTATCCTGGTCCTATCGGCGCTATTCTTACTCCGCAGCTTCTTGGCGCTATGGATCACAATGATCCAGCATCGTCGTTGCCGTACGCATCATCGTTGTGTGGTGCTTGCTATGAAGTTTGCCCGGTGAAGATCAATATCCCAGAGGTTCTTGTTGATTTGCGCCATCGAATTACCGAAGCTAATCGTGGAGGTATTCCAGATGTTTGGGATGTGGCGATGAAGGCAACATCGAAGTTCATGGGTGATGGTAAGCGTTGGGCTGCTGCGACTAAGGGTGTCAAGGCTGGACGAGTGGTTGCCGGCAAGGATCGCAAGATCCATAATGTTCCTATCCCACTAGCTAATCGGTGGACGATGGTTCGTGATGTGCCAGCCCCACCGGCACGTACATTCCGTGAATGGCTCAAAGAAGATAAGAAGGAGAACGAGAAGTGAGTGCACGTGAAGAAATTTTACAACGCATTAAAGATGCGCTTGCTCTCTCTCAGGGAGAACCTGCTCCGGAGCCACCACGGAACTATATCCAAGAAGGTGAATTCCCGCCAGGAGCGCCAGAAGTAATCGAGGACTTGATCGAGAAACTCGTCGATTACACTGCCGTTGTTGTGACCACTGATGAAGCAGGCATTCCAGACGCTATCGATGCGTATTTGGAAGATGCGTCTTCTGTCGTCGTCCCACATGGTTTGGATGAAGAATGGAAGAAAGCGGCTGGCCGGCATGACCGTACCGTTCAGGAAGATTCTCGTGAGAAGCCGTTAGGCAACTACGATTTAGACAAAATCGATGCGGTTGTTACCGGTGCTCGAGTTGCTATCTCCATGTCTGGCACTATCGTCCTTGATGGTGAACCGGATCAAGGACGACGTGCGATTACATTGGTTCCAGATAGTCACGTGATCGTCTTGCGGGCGAAGGATATTTATCCAACCGTTCCGCAGGCAGTTTCGGTTTTGGATAAAAACCCAACTCGTCCGATTACGTGGATTGCTGGACCATCGGCAACCTCAGATATCGAACTGGTTCGAGTTGACGGCGTGCACGGACCACGTAACTTGCGAGTCATTATCGTCACTGACTGAGCATTTACGAAACTAAGATAAAGCTGGCGGATGAGATAAAGATGTCTCATTCGCCAGCTTTATCTTGCTCCCATTAATAACCGTATGCTTTATATCCGGTACATCGATAACATAGTGATGAGTAAACAAAGGGGTTACATATGAAAAAACGTGTATTACTAGTTTCTTTTTTATTGTCTTTGAGTAGCGGATTGTCCACTACAGCAATGGCAGAAGAGGTTGAGCAACAAGATAATCTATTTCCCCAGGCTTCTATTTTGTTTTTCCAAGATGGACATGATATTTTGCCCGTCAAACAAGGGACAAAAGAACAACCAACCTACCATGGCGGCGTTGCACGTTTAGCTACTGTTTTAGATCAAGAGAAAGAAAAAGGTATTCCGGTCGATGTTGCTTTTGGTGGCGATTTAGGTGGCGGAACGCTATTTGGTGCTGTTTTTCATGGCGAGGCGATGGTAGATGCATTCAACACTATCGGTGTTGATGTGGCAGGTTTTGGACAACATGATTTCGATTATGGACTAGAACAGGCAATGGTGAATGTAAAGGCATCACATTTCCCTTGGGTTTCATCAAACTTAACAGCGAATAATAGTCCAATAGTTGCTCCTACAATTCTCCGTCAAGTGGGAGATGTGAAGATTGGATATATTGGTTTAACTGTTGGAATGGAGACAACAACTGCAGGAAATGATGTTGTACAGCATGATTATGTCGAGTCTGCCAAATCTGCTATTTCTCAATTAAGTGAAGCTGATGTTATTGTAGCTTTAGCTCAGTTCCCGAATGCTGAAGATGCCAAAAACCTCTTGGAAGAAGTTCCCGAGATATCGGTGGTGTTACGTGAGGAAAATGAGTTTAAACAAGAGGGAAATGATGTGACACGCCTTGATGATGGACGTTTTGCTGTGGCAACTGAAGGCAACTATGGGTCAATTGCACGCATTGACTTCGAAAGAAATGAGCAAAACAAGTGGGTGGCAACGCACCATGAAATTCAAATTGATGAAACCGTAACAGATAATAGTGAGCTAGGCGTGATTGCACAAACGTATATGAAGAAGTTAGATGCGCGTTTAAGTGAAGAGGTTACTTGCTCTAACAAGGTGTTAATGAGACCCCAGGAAATTGGGAAAGTTGCGGCACATGCATTTCAAAAAAGAGTTAATGCTGATCTAGGTTGGGTAAATGCAGGCGGTTTACGTGCAGATTTAGCTGCCGGTAACTTAACGATGAAAGATATCTTGGCTGTTTTTCCATACGATAACAAAGTTATGAAGATTGAGGTTACGGGGGCGCAGTTACGGCAGGCTATAGATGAAGGAGTAGATTCATCTCCTAATGGCACAGGTGGTGGATATCCGATTGTTTCTGGGATGTCCTATCTGTATGACAGTAAAGGTGAATCTAACGAAAAAATCCAGGCTATGACTTTAGAAAACGGTGTGATTATCGATGATGAGGATACCTACACACTGGCAATAACAAACTATGTTGTTAATGGTGGAAATAATATCAATGCTTTTAAAGACGCAAAGGTTCTTGTGGATGCTGGCTTTGCAGGGTCGGACTTTGATGCATTGGTCTCTTATTTGACGGAGACATCATCCTGTGATCAATCGACACCAGAATTGAATGAGAGTGACACGGAAAAAGATCAAAAGCAAGAACATGATATTGATAAAAATACCGAGTTAGGGGAAAAATCAAAGTCTGTTCACCCTCAGGCACCAGCTTTAGCGAAAACGGGTTTCGAGGTTAGTAATACATTTATTTTGGCCGGTATTCTAATAACTGCAGGTATATGTATTACACGTATAAACAAGAGAAAACTGTAGCTTGGTGATGTGATGTTATGCAGGGAGAGGGCTCTTATGTTTCCTCTCCCTGTTTCCTTTTTATGTTTTTGGTTTCTCGGCCAGGATTGAAAATCATCAGACAACTGATGGAATTTCCGCTAGTATGAGGTTGGATAATTCCAATCCGCAGGCAAAGAGGCCAACGGCAATGTCGCCGTACGAAAATAGGAGAACGCATGAGGGGTAAACGCAACCAATTCCGGCATCTGATTTTTGCTGGTGTTGTCACAAGCGCGCTGACTTTTTCTAGCTTGGTAGCTAGTCCACTAGCTCACGCAGCCGACGACGAAACTCATTCGACGTCGCAAAATCTGGTATCTCAGCCGCAGGTTCAGTTCAGCGATGCAACAATGTCGGACGTTAAGTCGATTATCGTTCGTGAAGAAGGTAAGATTTATTATCGAATTCCGGCGATCACAGCCACGCCAGGTGGTGATCTTATAGCTTCTTTTGATGAGCGCCCTTTAAGTGCTGGTGATCCGAATCAGCTAAAGAATGTTACTACCGGATTTAATGGCGAAAATTGGTATAAGGGATTGACGACGAAGTGGAAGAATGGTGAAGATTCACCTAATCCAAACTCGATTATTCAATACCGTTCCAAAGATAATGGCGAAACATGGCAAAAAGATGGCTACGTTTGCCAAGGTAATCCGGTCAGTAACTGGAACGAAATTCACGGTTGTTCCGATCCGTCCTATGTAGTGGATTGGGAAACCGGCAAAATTTTTAACTTCCACGTCCGTAGCTATGAAGCGGGAATTCAAGAAGCTGTCCCTGGTAATGACGAAACCAACCGGCATGTTATTCAAGTTGAAGTTTCTACGTCGAACGACGACGGCAAGACATGGACCTCTAAGGTAATTACTTCGAAAGTTACGCCAAACAAGCAGACATTGTGGCGTTTCGCCGCCTCAGGGCAAGGTATTCAGCTCACCCATCCAGATCGTGACGGTTGGCTAGTTCAGCAATTTACTAAGGCGGATTGGCGTGGAGGTCCACAAGCGGCCTTCTCTCTGATTTCCAAAGATCATGGTGAGACATGGGAACCAGGCGCTGAAGTTGGTGACAAAATGGATGAGAATAAGGTTGTTGAGCTGTCTAATGGCGATCTTCTTCTAACGTCACGTGACAAGAATGGCCCGAGTAATAATTATCGGAATGGCGACGGCCATCGTTGGCAGGCTATTTCCAAGGACGGCGGATTTACCTGGTCAACTCCCACCTGGATGCCTGGAGTGACAGAGGGTAAGACTAACGGACAAATTATTCGCGCTTTCCCCCATGCCCCAGCTAACGATCTACGTTCCCAGATTTTGCTGTACGCTAATGCGAAGCGAATTACAGATAATAATCCCAGTGGGCAAAATAATGATCGTTCCCACGGCACAGTCTGGATGTCATGCGATGACGGAAAGTCATGGCCACATTCAAAGATGTTTAACGAGGGATCTACTGGATATGTCACGATTACTGTCCAGCACAATGGTCGGATTGGAATGCTTTCCGAAGATGGTACCGAGAAACACAAAGAAAATGGTATTTACTATCGGAACTTCGATATGGATTGGGTGGGAACCTGTCCAGGTGTTAAGCAGGTTATTGAGCTAGAAAAGCAGGCTGAAGAATTAGCCAAGGCGAAGCAGCAGGCTGAAGAAGAACTGGCCCGAAAAGCTGAGGAGCTAGCACAAGCTGAGCAAGCGATCGAAGAAAACAAAGCAGAGATTGCGCAACAGCAAGAGCAGATTGATCAGCTCACCAATGATTTAGCGAACGCAAATAAAGAAATTGACGATGCCAAGGCACAGCTCGACAAGTTGACGACTGAGAAAACCGAACTGACGGAGAAGGTAACTGAGCTCAACGCGGAAAATGAGAAGCTTTCCGAGCAGTTAGCGCAGGCGGAGAAGGATAAAGCGGAGCTTGAAAAGAAGCTTGCAGAAGCTCAGCAAGCTCCTAAGGCAGAGTATCCACTTATTCCGTTAACTCCAGCTAACCCGATCGATAACTCAAATGATGAAGACGCTCAGGCACAGTCAGCGGCTCCAGTTGTGAGTGTTGCCCATCCTGACATCAAACAAGGTGATGTGCAAACATTTACTGCCAAGGGTTTTGCACCTGGAGAGCGTGTTCAAGTTCGGGTTCATTCAACAGTTGTTGATTTGGGTGTTATCGCAGTACGTGACGATGGTTCCGTGACGGTTGACTGGACTGTACCAGCTGATTTCCCAACTGGAGAGCACATGGTTGAGTTCATTGGCGCACAACGTGCAACCGCTCAGTTCAATGTCGTTGCTAACGGAGTTGCTCAGGATCCAATGAAGCAACCAACGTCACCAGTTAAGGTTGATCCATCAGGAACGTCTCCATCAACAGTCAATACGTTGGCGAAGACTGGTCTTGACCTTTCATCGGTGCTTGCACTCGTGGTGCTCGCAGTAATTGGTGGAGCTGCTTGTCTGCGTCGACCAGAACGCAACTGAGTAGAATAATAGTGTAAAAGGGGTGAATCTCCAGTGGAGGTTCACCCCTTTTATGTGGAAAGTCTGTGAGGTACAACGGAAAAAGCGCCAATTTTCGCAGATTTCCTTGGAAAAACTTTTATGCTCGGGAAGAATAGCAACATGGACAGTGATATTAAAAATGAAAATAATAACTACGGAGAGAGTGAAACAAAGCCATTAGATCCCACGTCGAGTGCGACGTCGGAACTGGCAGCGATCCTCTCAGTTGAAGAACACATTAATGCCGCAGATATTCAAGAAGAACCTATTGAACTAGCATCAGAAACCGATGATGCATCAATCGCTTGGCCGGTTGTTCTCCCAGCGATGATTCTTGTCTTAGCCGTTGTTGCTTGGGGTTTGGGTGCTCCAGAGAACTTTTCTCTAGCATCTAGTGCCGCATTCGGTTGGGTTCTTAATAACTTAGGCTGGGCATTTGTCCTGTTTACAACAGTCTTTGTTATTTTCGTTATCGTCGTGGCCGGTAGTAAATTCGGCGCGATTCGACTCGGTGCAGCTGATGAACAGCCGGAATTCTCCAATACGTCATGGGTCTCAATGATGTTCGCAGCCGGTATGGGTATTGGTTTGATGTTCTATGGCGCATCTGAACCACTGGCTTTCTACCGTGACGGCGTACCCGGGCACAATGTGCACGAGGTTGGTACCGCAATGGCAACCGCGATGTTCCACTGGACTCTTCATCCTTGGGCCATGTATGCCATTGTTGGTTTGGCAATCGCATATTCGACCTACCGGGTTGGTCGTCCACAGCTCATCTCGGCTACCTTCACATCACTTATTGGTGAAAAGCACGCCAACGGTTTCGTTGGAAAAGCTATTGATGCGCTCTCAATTTTCGCAACCGTATTCGGAACAGCATGTTCTCTTGGTCTTGGTGCGCTCCAGATCCGAGCAGGTATCGAAGCTGCAGGATTCGTTGATAATCCAGGAATGGAACTGATCATTTCGATCGTTTCCGTTTTGACTCTTGCTTTCTTGATTTCAGCAATGTCTGGTGTTGGTAAGGGTATTCGTATCCTGTCCAACGTCAATATGATTCTTGCTGCGTCCTTGGCAATCTTCGTATTCGCCTTCGGGCCAACAATCGTCCAGCTCAACCTGCTCCCAGGTTCAATCGGTGCTTATGCATCGCAATTCTTTGAAATGGCTGGCCGTACTGCATCTGCTGCTGATGGTACCGCTGGTGACTGGATTTCCTCATGGACAATCTTCTACTGGGCGTGGTGGGTTTCGTGGTCACCATTCGTTGGCATGTTTATCGCACGTATCTCCCGTGGCCGTACCATCCGTGAATTCTGCACCGGTGTGCTTTTGGTTCCAGCAGGTCTATCAACTGTTTGGTTCGCTATTTTCGGTGGTACCGCAATTTCTATGGAGCAAGGTGGGGAATCGATCTACCAAGATGGTTCTTCTCAAACCCAGCTCTTTAATCTCCTCCATTCCATGCCAGGTGGTTTCGTCATGGGCATCGTTGCGGTTGTATTGCTGGCAACGTTCTTCATTACGTCTGCTGATTCAGCATCGACCGTGATGGGTTCTCTCTCCCAAGGCGGACGCTCGAATGCAACACCATGGTTGACAGGTTTGTGGGGTTTAGTTACCGCATTGATCGGTCTTACCTTGCTTGTTTCGGGTGGCGACCAAGCGTTGAATTCAATCCAGTCGGTGACCATCGTGGCCGCAACTCCGTTCATCTTCATCGTTATTGGTCTCATGTTCGCTATCGTGAAGGATTTACGCAATGACGTCATCTATCTCGATCAACGTGAGCAGGAAAAGTTCAACCGTCAGTTGGCTGTGGAACGTCGCCATTTGCGTGAGCGTGAGGAAATCTTGCGCGCCAAGAAAAGGGTTTCTCGGATGGCTCATCCGACCGCTAAAAGTCCGGTAAAGGCTGGCACAAAATCGCACGAGAAGCCAAAGAAGAAGTAGCTTTGATGAAATAGTTCAAGCTCACAGTCATTCGCCGAGCTAGAAGTTCGGTTGAGCGATTAAGGTGAGGGGCAGGACCACTTGTTGGTCCTGCCCCTCACCTTTTCCACCCCGATATCAGTATTGTGTGGTCGTATGTCTAATCGTGGCGTTATTATCTCGTTATTATCCTCAGTTGCGTTCGCGATGTTCTCATACATGTCATCGCTCATTGCCCCGTTAACTGGAATCGAATTATGGGCTTGGCGCATGATTATGACTGTTCCAGGGGTGCTTATCGTCCTGCTTATGACGAAACGTTTTTGGTGGTTTTCTGGTGAGCTTCGCCGTGTACGTGAACAACCGAAAAAACTGATCGCATACGCTTTTTGCGCGCCGATGCTTGCCGGGCAAATGTGGCTATTTGGTTGGGCACCGCAAGCCGGCAAGACCCTTGACGTTGGCATGGGCTACTTCCTTATGCCGCTAGTGATGGTGGTGATTGGCCGTGTGTTGTACCACGAGCGAATGACCCGTTTGATGGTTATCTCCTCGGTTATCGCTGCTAGTGCTGTTGCGTGGGAAATGTGGCGAGCTGGCGGTATCGGATGGGTGGCCACCTTTATCGCGATTGGCTACCCTGCATATTTTGTGGTTCGCCGTTATTTCGAAACCGACGGTGTGGGTGCGCTCGCCTTAGAAATGACTCTTGCGTTACCACCAGCTATCTGGGTGGCTTTCAGTCCTCAATCGTTACAGAATACCTTTTCTTCGGTGTCCCTAGTCGCGGTACTTTTGGCTCTTGGAGCACTGTCAGTATTTGGCGTGATCAGCTACGTTTTGGCGGTTAAGTGGCTATCTTATGGCATGTTTGGTTTGCTGTCCTATGTCGAACCGGTTCTAGTGATCGTCGTTGCGATCATCTTGGGTGAACGTATCGATCCGTTGCAATGGTGGACATATCTCGGTATTTGGCTGGCTGTCTTTTTGCTCGGGGTTGATGGGGTTATTGCATTGTCGAAGAAGGTTCGCTGGTCCGTTCCTGCGGTTCGCCCGTGGCGACGTCGTCGTCCACGTAAGCGGCGTTCCGAACCAGATTCTTGGGCGCGGTTATTTCGTAATCGCAAGGGAAAACTGGTGGAGAAGCCTAGATGAGATATTTGCCAGCTTTTCGTCTATAGTAGCTCACAGGATTGTGTTTAGTCTTTTTGTTCTTTTATAGATATTTTTGTTTGATGGTGAAAGGTTCATTGGCTTAGTTTATGTATCAGTCTAAGTTTAGTCTTGTGATCCGTCGAGGTGCATTATTTTTCATTGCGCTTATCTTACTCACTGCTACCAGCGGACTTGCTGGTAGCAGAGTTTGGGCTGGTGCTGTTGAAGCTGTCAACGATCCAATGAATCCCCCCTGTGTCGAGTATTCAGATGTTCCTGGGGAAGTGCGGCTTTGTAAAACAGCGAAAGCGGTTGAAGGTCTTGTTAATACATGGGATATAACACTACGTGTTGAAGCACGGGAGCTGAAGCGGACGAGCGATGTTGTACTTGTGATTGATCGTTCAGGAAGTATGAGAACTGCGGGGCGAATGCGTTCAGCTAAAACAGCTGCAAAATTATTCGTTGATAAGTTGCTTTCTGATACGAGTTCGCAAGCAACGCGAATTGGGCTGGTCTCTTTTGCTGCTTATGCTACGTTGGACAAGAATATTGGCAGTAGTAAGAATGATTTAGATGCTGCGATCGATAGTATGCGGCCGTTCGGGGGTACGTTCACCCAAGATGGCATTCGTAAAGCTACTGAAATGCTGGCAGATTCCACTGCTGATCAAAAACATATCGTGTTACTTTCTGATGGAGAGCCGACTTTTGGGTATGGGATAAATAGCCCTCTTGATATAGGGAAGTTAGACAAATACAGTGTTTCTTGGGGGACGCGAGATAACTTAGAGAAGAGTGACTTTTCTAATTATCGGATGGGGAATGGGTATAGTGTATGGGCTATCAGCGGTTATTTTTCAAACATTGATAATAGAATCATTTACCTCAACCACGGTAACTCAGCAGTAGCTGAGGCGAATTTTGCTAAAAAGGATAATAATAAGGTTTGGTCTGTAGCGCTTGCTGTTGGGCAAAACGGTCAAAATATTTTGAGTAGAATAGCAACTGCTCCAGAGAACTACACGAGTGCTGAGCCGAATCAGCTTGAAAGTGTTTTCAGTAAAATTGCCGGATCGATTATTTCACCGATTTCAGACGCACGCATTGTAGATCCGATGGGTGATGGATTTCGTGTTGTTGGTGCTGTTACACCGCTCCAAGGTGATGCTACATATAATGAATTAGATGGGGTGCTCTCCTGGAATATTGGTGATTTAACTCAGTCGGAGATTCGGGATGGTAAGCGAGTTAAATATGAAGAATTAACTTATCGTGTGGAGATAACCGATAAACTTCGGGACGTTAAAAAAGAAGGTCAAACTCCTAGTTCAACGGACCTATTTCCGACGAATAAAGATGCTCAACTAACATACAAAGATCATTTGGGGGAAAACAGGGAAAAGCTTTTTCCGAAACCCGAAGTGAACCCAGTTTTAATTACGGTGCAGAAGAAAGTTCTCACAGCTGATAAAAAGCCGAAAAATGTGAATCATGATTTTAAGATTGATTTAAAGAATGACGTTGCACGAGGTATATGTAGGAGTCCGCAAGAGTGCCCATCGCAACTCACGTATGATCTGAATGCCTCAAATGCTGAGTCAGCAACGAAGTCACGCCAAACACAGTTACGCTTAACAGGTACGTATAGCGTTGAAGAACTTTTTGAAGGCAATGTAACTTCAGAAGATTATGACGTGTCTTATCAGGTGAACGGAGCTGACTCTGCTTCGTTTACTGTCAACAACAATAATGACCCAGATATTAGTGTTGTTGTGACTAATACGGAAAAACCGATTAATCTTACTGCGACGAAAGTATGGGAAAATGTCCCAGAAAATCAGCGTTCAGATGTGAAGGTTGTACCAGAACGATCAACCGACGGTAGCGATTGGGCTGAGGTCGGGGAACCTAAAGTTATTCAAAGGCAGAATGAGGAATCTTCGGTATCGTGGAAGCTTGATCGTTTTGCTGAAAATGGTCAACGGTACCAGTACCGAGTCAAAGAACTTACCGATCTTCCACATGTGTCAAGTAAAGTAGAATGTTCACCGGCCACTGAACAGACAAGTGGAACCATAGAATGTACTGTCACAAATACAGCGAACCCTGGTTCTGTTAGTTGGGCCAAGGTTGATGCAGCAGATAGCTCTGATACGTTCTTAGGTGGTTCAGTCTGGACATTAACTGCTGAAAACCAAGAGTCGACAACTGTTGAAGATTGTATAGCTGAAAATGCAGAAAAATGTCTTGGGCCTGACAAAGATCCGGAAGCCGGTAAGTTCACGGTATCCGATCTTGCCTGGGGGAAGTGGACATTGGTAGAGACCCGTGCGCCATTCGGTTATTTTCTAGATTCTACTCCTCATGAAGTAACCATCGGTGGAGAAACTATCAATGCTAGTTTCGGGAAGATTGAGAATACTCGCATAGAAACGCCACCATTGCCACTGACCGGCGGGATAAGCCGGGACCACTTCTATGTCGCTGGTACTCTTTTATTTGTACTAGCAGCAGGTGTGATGCGGCGAAACCGTAGACACGCAAACTAGTTGTGTACTTGTAGTAATACAGTTGTTCGCCGGAGCTTGGCTCCGGCGAACAACTGTATAAATAGGCTAGTGAAGATTAGCTGATCTGGTTAATAGCAATCTGTGGCACTTTTCCAGTCAATGCTTGTTCCATCCACTGATCAAAGAAGGTATGGTGAGCATCAGCCAAATCGCGTGTTTGTGAAGAGAGATCGATCGTCAACGTTGGCCGGTCAATACTCACCGGTTCAACATCCTGCCAGGCAGTAACAGCTTCTTGGTATGCTCGCCCAATTGGCTTAACATTACCGTCGGAATCGCATAATCCAAGAGTGTGCTCTAGCTCTGGGAAGTCTGCTAAAGACCGCGACACATCGTGTGAACACCACCAAGTAATCGCATTCAAATTCGGGGCAGTTCCACCGCCATGAACGCCCATCAATCGCTCAATATTAGCGGTTAAAAACTGAGCCGAATCGCCAGGATCTACATAGTTTGACGGTGACCCGATCTCTTGTAACCACACTGGACGCTGGGTATGACCATAAGCCTGGCCCCAAGCATCTGCCAGTTCGCACAAATACCGGGAGAACCATTCTAGCTGTATGCTCCCACGCCCAAAACGTGGGCCTACCTTACCAAACACCCACGAATGAACAGTGGTGGCATCACCAAATTTAACGGCCGACGCCGGATCGAAAGGATGCGCGGTATCAAACCAGATATCGTCGTCGTGAGTATGAACATGAGTAGCATCCGGCCACACGGTGCGAGCTACACCCAGTAATTGGGTAAGCCAGTCGTGTGCTTGTGCAGAGGTGATTTTGTGTTGTTCTGGATGGCGATCGGCTGCGAACTGGATGAATTCATTACCCAGGCTTAAGCCTTGTGCTCCCGGAACATCACGCAACCGCGAAGCAAGTGCCTCAACTAGAGCCATCTCACCTGAGACCACATCTGGATCGCTGAAGATATTGCGACGATGCCATGAATTCACCCAGGACGGTAAGTAATCAAAGGAGGACAGGTGCCCTTGTAATACATCCACATATGTGTCCATACCGCGCTCATGGGCAAGCTCGACTACCGTAGCAACATCGTCAAGTGCCCGCTGGCGAATCAATGTACGGTTGGGTTGCAGTACTGGCCACAACGGAAAAATCCGAACATGATCCACGCCTAGCGACGCGATAGCATCAAAATCAGCGCGAACATGATCTGGAGTGAAATCTAACCAGGAATGAAACCAGCCAATTCGCGGGGTGTAGTTAACACCGAATTTCATGTCTAGTTCCTTTCTGCTGGGGTGATACGCATCGTGGCGATCTGGAACGGGGCAAGATCAAAACTATGCTTTCCGGCATCTGAGGATACCGCTGGCGCATCCTCACTAGGGCGGTAACACAAGTCAGTGGCCGTCACCTGAACATCTGGCCAGGTGAGCGTGACGTGTGCTGGACTACCGAGCCCCTCATATAGCCGGACGACGACGTCGCCACTCTTATCCGGTGCCATCGCAACAGATTCAACGATTGCGCCATCAACACTAAACGGTGCCTGGATTTCCACGGGGGCTTCACGCAACGGCAGATTGAGTTGCTGGCCGTCAGCAATTGCTTGAGCGACAGAAGCCTGCGGGCGAATCCGGAAGTTCCACGAGAACGTTCCTTGATCTTGGTTTGGATCTGGATAAACAGCGGATTTTATGAGTGTGGCACGCACAAGGCTCCACGTTCCGCGTCGGCCAGCACTGTGGCGGCTGATATCCCATCCATATGTAGCATCGTTGGCGATTGACCAGGATATGTGAGCATTCTCGAGGCGCACCCAGCGATGGGTACTAACTTCAAACTTAGCGCTATCCCATGAGGTATTGGTATGAGTTGGCCGCTCAATATAGCCCATCTGAGTTTCGTATTGAGCACTGGCGGTATGAATATCTACCGGGAATCCCAACTTGAGAAGTTTTTCGTGTTCGTGCCAATCGGCTTCCACATGAACATCAACATAGTCGGCGCCCGGAGCGAGCCGCCATTCAATACTCATATGTGAGTTGTTGAATGTGGCGCGGGAACGAGCGCAGGCCACGCCGTCGTCGTCGATTCTAGTTCCGTCGAACTCTAGCGGTAACACTGTTTCAGAACCGCGATAGAAAGGATCAATATCCCACGCATCCCACATGTTGGGGAAGTCTTGGAACACAAAGAATTGGCCAGCCTTTTCGCCGGATGGAATAAACGTGTGTCCGGTGGCATCGGTGATGCGGGTGCATGCGCCGTCGTCAGCAAAATCGATGGTGAGAACACCGTTGGAGAGGAACGATTTGCCGATCTGAATATCATCAACGACGCCACCGGAATATTCGGCCGCCACTGCCGCGCCCAATGGTGCAACGCCACGTGAGGAGAAAGCTGTGGCGTTAGCAAGGGCGTGGACGGGGGAGCGACCCGCAGATAAGTATGAGAACGCGTCCGAAATAAGCCGTTCGCAGGTTTCTTTGACGCAAGCATAGATCTTAGCTACTTCGCGATAGACCCAGGCAACCGATGTGCCAGGCAAAATATCGTGGAACTGGCACAGTAAAACATTGCGCCAAAGTGCACGCAGTTCTTCATATGGATAGCTGGCCCCGGCAAGGGCAGCAATAGTGCACCACAATTCAGTTTCACGCAGTAATGCCTCACTACGGCGGTTGCCTTGTTTCGCGGCGATTTGGGAGGTGAACGTACCGCGATGTAGTTCAAGGTAGAGTTCGCCAACCCAGACTGGAGGTTCAGGGAATTCAGCTTCGGCACGGTCGAAGAAATCATGTGGAGATTCCCGGATGATGCGCGGTGCACCACGGAGATCTTCCAACCTATCGAGGCGTTCCATCATTTCCCGGGTGGGACCTCCACCGCCGTCGCCATATCCATATGGGAGAAGGGAACTGTTGGTCTCACCTTTGTTTTTGAAGTTTTCGACGGCGTGGCGAATCTGGGCACCGGTGATTTCCGAACCATATGTGTCTGCCGGCGGGAAGTGAGTGAAGATCCGCGACCCGTCAATTCCTTCCCATTGCAGGGTGTGATGCGGGAATATGTTGGTTTGGTTCCACGATATTTTCTGAGTTAAGAACCGATCAATGCCAGCTTCGCGAGCTAGCTGTGGCAGAGCGGCAGAGTAGCCGAAGGAGTCTGGGAGCCAGATTTCTTTGCATTCGTAGTCGAATGCTTCCCGGAAGAAGCTGATTCCTTCTACGAGTTGGCGGGCCATGGCTTCACCGCCGGGCAGGACGGCATCGGGTTCTACCCACATGGATCCAACCGGAACGATGGAGCCGTCGCGCACGCATTTCTTGACGCGTTCGAAGAGTTCGGGATCTTCGTCGGCCAGCCAGGCAACGTGTTGAGCGGCAGGTAGTGCAAAGACCAGTCCGGTTCCGTCCTCAATCAGGCGGACAACGTTGGCGATGGTGCGATTGACTTTGCGTTTTGTTTCGCGGATTGGCCACAACCAGGCGGAATCGATGTGGGCGTGGCCGACGGCGGAGAGGCGATGTGCGCCGGGTAGTGCTGGGCGGGCGAGAATCGGTGCGATTACTGTGCGGGCAGCGGCAGCGGTTGCCGGGATGTTGTCCAGATCGATCTGATCGAGGGCAGAGTTCAGCGCGTACAGCGTCTCGTAGTCGTCATTGGTGAAGGCGGCGGTGCCTTTGGCTTCAAGCAACTCGTAGAGGACTGTGATGTCTGTGGTGAGATTGACGACGTCGTTGTGGCGAACGACCACGTCTGCTTGGGACAACTGATAGGTATCTTGCTGGGATGCGGTGAGCTTATCGCCGTCGTAGGTGACTTGAAAGGGAAGGACTTCAAGGAGGAGTGGGTTGGCTGCGGCTTCGATGGTGAAGTTGAAGCTGGTGTTAGGTGTTTGTGGAAGTGGTATCCACTGGTTGCGTGGGTTGAGGGCTTTTACGGTATGCCCTTGGCTATCACGTACGAGGCCTTCGCTTTGGAATCCGGCAGAGTGGTCAGCCCAGCCAAGGTTGATCCGTGCTTCGACTGTGTCCCCGGCAGGAATATGTTCCGGGGTGGTTCCGTGGATGTTGAACCAGACGGTTTGCCAGGGTTTTCCCCAGGTTTCGCCGACGTTTAATACAGTGAAGTGAGCTGACGACGGCGGAGTTGTGGGTTCTCCGATGACGCTTTTCCCGTCAACTGTTTCGTCTGGCACCCGCCATGTGGTTACGGTTAGCTGACTAACTGGAGTGTATTGTGCTCGCGCGATTCGCTCGTTAAGCGTGCGCTTGATACGAGTGAGAAGTAGTCCGGCGTCCATAGCAACCTTTCAGTTGAGAGCATCATTGTTCCCGATGTATATTCAGATTAATGACTAAACCGATTTAGAGCAAGTCTTCATATCGATTGGGCAAAAACGCTGAGGTTCATGCCTGATACGACTATGATATAACCAGTCATTAAATCGCGTCAGAAAGCCAAAAGGTAGGTTATGAGTAGAAAAACAATCAAGGATATTGCCCAAGAAGCAGGCGTCTCGATCACTGCTGTATCCTTCGCCCTCAACAACCGCCCAGGTATCTCCGAACAAACCCGCGAACGCATCCTCGACATCGCAAACAAAATGGACTGGGTACCCAACTCTCGCGCTCAATCACTTTCCCTCGCTAAAGCCGACGCGGTAGGGCTCTTCATCGCCCGCCAACCAGATTCCTACACATCTGAACGATTCTTCTTCAACTTCATTGTCGGCCTGCAAGAAACACTCACCCAACACAACTACGATCTGGTATTCCATACCGGCCCAGATCTAGAAGCCGAAATAGCTACCTATCGCACGTGGTGGGCACAAGGGCGAGTCGACGGCGTCGTCGTCGTTGATCCGATCGACGGCGATCCGCGAATCGATATCCTTAACGAAATCGGATTGCCAGCCGTCGTCGTTGGCAATGACGTCCCCAACACCGCCTCCATTATTGGCGACGAAGCCGCAATCGTCACCACGCTTGCTGAACACCTCTATGACCAAGGCGCCCGAACCATCGGATACGTTACCGGTATACCGAGCCTCATCCACACTCAAGAACGTATTCGAGCCCTCGAAAACCATGGTCGTAAACGTGGCTTTACTACAGTAGTAGCAAGTGGAACGACCGCAACCGAAGAAGCTGGACGCAACGCCATTGCGGAACTCCTCGACGCACACGCTACCCCCGATGCCATCATTTTTGACAACGAAATCCTCACCCTCGGCGGGTTTAACGCATTGCGCGCTGCCGGTAAAGAAATCGGCCGTGACGTGTTGATCTGCTCATGCGAAGACTCCCCACTGTGTCGAATAGTCACCCCGTCAATTACGGTTATCAATCGTGAACCAGCAGCTATTGGCCGGCAGGCTGCAGCGCTTTTGCTGGACGTTCTCAACGGCAACCAGCCTCGCCTGGAAAAGCAAGAACCGGCTGACATTATCATTCGGGATTCAACCCGAAAACTCCCACAGAAAGACGAAGAGGTCTGCAAATGAGCATTTTGATCGTTGGCGAAGCCGTCATCGACATCATCAAACGCACTGACGGAACTATTGAAGAACACCCGGGTGGAAGCCCTGCAAATGTTGCTATCGGAGCTAGCCGGCTTGGTATTCCAGCCCACCTTTTGACGATGGTTGGAGGCGATGCGCACGGGAAGATCGTTGAACAATGGTTAGCTGACGACGACGTTGCCACTACTACTGTCGAAACCGAACGTACCGCGACCGCTCTTGCCACTCTTGACGAGACGGGCGCAAGTACTTACACGTTCGATATGACCTGGGATCTGGACGGATACGCGCCAGATCTGACAGGAGTTGAGCATGTGCATACCGGTTCTATTGCAGCGTTTATCGAGCCTGGCGCCCAAGATGTAGCGCGGATTATTGGCCGTGCCCGACAGAACGCCACTATCAGTTACGATCCCAATATTCGGCCAGCACTTATTGATGATATGGCGAAGGTTCGAGAGCACGTGTTGAGCCTAGTAGCGCAGGCTGATGTGGTGAAATGCTCTGATGAAGATCTTGGATATTTGTTCGAACGTGACGCGTTAAGTCAAGATGACGCGATTGAGCTGGCACGTACCTGGATTGCGCAAGGACGCACATCTGGGCATGGGCCGCTGTTGGTTGCTGTAACTGCCGGAAAAGAGGGTGTTATCGTCGTAAACGCAGCCGGTGAATATGTTCATGTGGCGGCAGATCCGCAGGTGAAAGTTGTCGATACGGTTGGGGCTGGCGATTCCTTCATGGGCGCACTCGTCTACCAGTTAGCTCACCGTGGCTTGACTGGTCGTCGCGAAAAGATTGCCCAACTTGATCAAGGCACTGTGCGTGAGATTGCCGAGTTTGCAGCGCGGGTTGCTGATATTACTGTTTCGCGGGCGGGGGCAAACCCACCACGACTCGAAGAGCTCTAATTGTTAAGCTGCTAAGCCGCCGCGGGAGGAATCCCGCGGCGGCTTTTGATTTGCCAAGATGACAGCGTTAGTCGTGTGACTTATGAGCCAATGCGCCAGCAAAGCATGGGGTGAGGTCCAATTTTGGCATCAGAACGCATTGGGCGGCATGATAGACATCTGGTTTGCCTGGCCAGGTAATGCCTGATGGCGTGTTGGTGCGATCCAGTTCGTGAATCCATCGGCCGGGCGTTTCGATGAGATATTCCTTGGCGTAGTCGAGGAATGTATCAAACCATAGCTGCATTTCGGCACGGAGATCGCTATCGCCTGCATGTTCGGCATAGGTAGCGAAGGCGGCAGCGGCTCCCAACCCCTCACACACTGTCCAGTGCATCCGCTCATGAACCACTGGTTCGCCGTCGAAGTCTGTTGTGTAGACAATTCCCGGAGCACCATCGGCATCCCAGCCATCAGCCAACGCCGTCGTGAACAATGAATAGGCAGCTTGTGGGAGGTGCTCAACAAATTCGTGTAACTCAGGAGCAATATCGCCCGCAAGTCGGTTGTTAGCAGCCCAGAAATGCAGAGTTAACCGTGCCCATTCAATACCGTGGCCTGGAGTTAGGCCAAAGGGACGGAACGGATCGGCTGGTTGATCTCGATTAAAATCTGGAAGGAGTTGCCATGATGAATCGAAATGTTCTGGAATACGCCAGCCGATCTTTTCGGCTTCACCCAGCACAAAAGAGAGAATCGAGGCCGACTTTTCAAGCCAGCGTACGTCCGATGTGGCATCCCAAGCAGCTAATGAAGCTTCCAATGTATGCATATTTGCGTTGGCGCCACGATAGTCTTCAGTTTCAGTAAAATCGCGGTTCCAGGATTCACGGGCTAACCCGTATTCTGGCTCCCAAAAATAGGTTTCGTGGGCGGTTAGCGCAAGATCATATAGTTCCTGTGCGCCGGTTAAGCCTGCCTGGATGCCTGAACTAGCAGCGAGCAGAACGAAAGCGTGCGCGTAGGCTGCTTTGCGTTCGCCGTTATCCCCGAGTGGTTCATCGGTGTCATACCGCAATGTTGTGAAGAAGCCACCGTGCTGTTCGTCGTAAAAATAGTGGCGCAAGCAGTCGATTCCGTGCTGGGCAAAAGCGCGAGCCGACTCGTCGCCATTGAGTGTTGCAAGGCAAAAAACATGCGTCATCCGGCAGTTGATCCATAGCTGAAGGCCGGCAGCCCGATCAGCTTCGCCGTCGGCGTCGAGAGTAGAAAAACCATGCTCGCAGCGTGACCGGCGAGCAAAATCAACTAACGCATGAAATTCCTGGGCAAGCCAGGACTGGGTGGTTTCATCAATGACCATGAGACTTCCTTGTCGTTTAGTGGGCGTTGAGTAGACTGGGGCATAAAGCTACAGGCCGCTATGTACATCCTAACAAAAACGGTTTAGTTACGGTGAGATCATCGCAAAGATAATACGTATTTCTGGTAGTGTGAATTCCGATAAACTACCAAATATATAATCAGGCAGACAAAAACTCTCTCAAGAGAGGCGTGGTGTCTGTATCGGAGGAGAGACATGAAGAAGGTTATTGCCGGAGTATGCGTTCTCGCATTTTCGATTGCCGGTTTAGCAGGATGTTCTGACAGAACCGACAAAGAAGCTATTAAAGATAAGTTATACAGTAAATTTACTGAAAATGTCCCAACAGGCGACGTGGAACAAAAGCAAGTTGAAGATTTTGGACACTGTTTCGCAGACGGAGTCCTAGATGAGCTCAATGACGAGCAGGCCCAAGAATTGGATAAGGCCCTCGACAAAGAGAAACTAGATCAAGGTGACGTGTCGCAAGAGATAGAAGATGTCTTAATGAAAAACTCCAACGAGTGTGCCCAAAATATTCTTATGGGCGATAAGTGATGCGGTAGCAAATAATCTTAAAACTCAGATAAAAGCACGAGCAGGGCTGTGTGGTCTCACTGATACCACACAGCCCTGAAAAATATGTTACGCAATCACGAGATAAAGTGCTGTGGTAAGTGTCAATATAGTCACCAAGTTATTAAATACTTCAGACTTTATATAGCGAACTAGATAACGCCCACAAATTGCTCCCACAATGACTAATGGGGATAACGCTAAAGCGATAAACGTGTAGTGAGCGTTCAATAATCCAACGTTGAGAGCTAACGGAAGTTTTACAAGATTCACAAGGAAAAAGAACCACGCTTGAGTACCCAAAAATGCTTCGACGCCATACCCTGAGGCCAGAAAATACAGAGTAACCACCGGTCCTCCCGCATTTGCTGTCATTGTCGTGAATCCTGCAAGGGTTCCATATATATAACGTGTTACAGGGGATGCCAAGCGTTGTTGAGCGTTGATAGATGTTGAGCGCTGGAGAATAAAAGTGATGGCAATCAGTACCAGGATGAGTGTTCCAATAATTTTTTGAAGGCTATGCGCCGGAACTTTAGCCAAAAACCAAGAACCTAGTAAAACGCCCAATAGAACACCAACAAATAGCTTCTTTAAGGCGTCCCAATGTACGTAAGGGAACCAAGTTTTAACAGCAAGAAGATCTCCAACAATGAGCAATATTAAGAGAACAGCCGTTGAGGTTTTTGTTGGTAAAACAAGAGCGAAAATAACGACTGAGAGGGTGGTGAGACCCGGAAGGGCTAGTTTAGATACTCCGACGAAGAATGCGCCAAGTGCTAGTAATGTCATTGAAGGAAAACTCAGCATGTTAATACAATAACTCAAAATTATTAATATCGGTTACATACTAGTTATGAATGTCAGTATTTGTTCTGACGTATCTTAATTAAAAGGTGAGAATTGGTAGAAGGTGATGGACAGGGTGTTGTTAGCGGGCTAAACTGGCTTTGTTATTGTAACTAACAAAGTCAGATAAATTTCCAATGGAGGATAAAATGTCTGTACAAATTCCTGCAACGATGCGGGCAGCGGTTTTACGTGATCCAGCGCTAGGGTTACAGGTCGAAGAAATAAAAACACCACATCCTCGTGACGGGGAGGTGTTAGTAAAAGTTACCGCCTGCGGGTTGTGTCATTCCGATCTTCATGTCATTGGCGGCAAGATTGCGTTCCCGATGCCAGCCGTGTTGGGTCATGAGGTAACTGGTGAAATTGTTGAAGTCGGACCAGGTAATCAACATACGGGCTTAAGTGTTGGGCAACATGTTGCTGGAGCTTTCCTGATGCCGTGCGGTCAGTGTGATTATTGCGCGCAAGGACGAGATGATCTCTGTGCGCCATTCTTCGATCTAAACCGGATCAAGGGACAACTCTATGACGGGGAAACTAGATTGTTTGCCCTAGATGATGAGCCTATTGCGATGTACTCTATGGGCGCTTTGGCGGAGTATTGCGTTATTCCTGCGACTTCGGTAGCGGTATTAGAAGATTCGATGGATATGGTTTCCGGAGCAATTCTCGGGTGCGCCGCATTGACGGGTTATGGTGCGGTCCGTCGTGGCGCCGATTTGCGTTACGGTGAAAGTGTTGCAGTGGTTGCAACTGGAGGTATCGGTTCTAATATTATTCAAGTCGCTAAAGCGTTCGGAGCTGAGAAAATTATCGCGATCGATGTTGCTGACGATAAGCTTGAAGCAGCGAAAGCACTTGGTGCAACCGATGTAGTCAATTCCCTTAAGCAGAATGTGCGCGAAGCTGTATTCGAGATTACCGACGGTCGCGGTGTGGATGTCGCCTTCGAAGCGCTTGGCCGTCCTGAAACTTGGGCATCGGCGCTCGATGCTCTGCGCGATGGCGGAAGGATGGTACCTATTGGTCTAGGTGCAGGCGTGCAAACGGCCGCCGTTGAAATCAATCGAACTGTTCGCCGTTCGCAGTCAATTCTAGGATCGTACGGAGCTCGCACTCGACAAGATTTGCCAGTAGTTGTCAAGATGGCATCCGAAGGTAAGATCGATTACCAACACATTGTGACGCGTCGTTTCCCGCTTGAAGAAGCAGGGAAGGGCTACGAACTGTTGGCACAGGGTAAGATTCAAGGTCGTGCTGTTGTAGACATGTCGTTGTAGTTTGATATTTGGGTGCATGTCGTATATTTACTTGAAATAAGACAATATACGACATGCACCCAATAACAATGTAATTAATTGCTTTATTTGTATAGACAAAATATTTCTTTAATCTTACAATTAAAGTGTTCTTTAAAGGTAATGGTGCCTTTCATGCGTGATCACCAATGGCGGTGGATACTTTAGGAGAACCATATGACTAAGAAAAATTCCCTTGGAGTAGGTGTTATCTCTCTTGGATGGATGGGGAGACTCCACACTCGTAGCTATAAAGCAATGGCGGAATTGTATCCGGAGCTGGACCTTGAGCTTCGATTGGTTTTAGCTTGCGATCCTGTTCTTGAAAATCAACAACTCGCAACTGATGTGCTCGGTTTTGAGAAAGCGGTTAGCGACTATCACGAACTTATCAATGATCCAGAGGTAGATGTAATTTCGATTTGTTCCCCAAATTATCTTCACAAAGAAATTGCACTGGCAGTTGCAAAGTCCGGAAAACCTTTTTGGATTGAAAAGCCGATGGGTATCTCCGCTCAACAAGCTGCAGAGATTGCTCAGGCGGTAAATGGTAAAAACATCATCACGTCTGTTGGTTTCAATTATCGACATACTCCTGCAATCGAAGAAGCTAGAAAACTAATTTCGGAAGGTAAGCTCGGCACTATCACGAATGTCAGGTGTTGGTTGATTGCTGATTATGCATCATCCCCGCAAGGTCCATACACATGGCGATATGATCGGAGCAAGGCTGGCGCTGGAGTTGTTGGTGATTTACTTAGCCATGGTTCAGATCTTGTGCAATATGTTTTGCGTGATGCGATTACTTCAGTTTCTGCAACAACCGGAACTTTTATAACTGAAAGACCAATTCCAACAAAAATGGGAGTTGGACACACTGGATGGGAAGTATCCGATGAAATGCATCCGGTGGAAAATGAGGATTATGTTGCTGCTATTATCCGAACTGCAGGGGGCGTATTAGGCACAATTGAATCGAACCGAGTCGCTGTAGGACCTAGAGCAGAATATCAGATCGAAGTTTATGGAACGGACGGCTCTATCCGTTGGAACTTTGAAAAGCTCAATGATTTGGAAGTTTGCATAGGACAAGATCAAGGAACTGTTCACGGCTACACCCGTTCCATGGCAAATCCAAACTATCCTCATTTCAGTCGATTCCAGCCAGGAGCAGGAACTTCTATGGGGTTTGATGACATGAAAGCAGTTGAATGTTTCAAATTCCTCAGCGGTGTGTTGACCGGAGAGCAAATTGGTCCATCAGTTGCAGATGGCTGGTCAGCGGCTGAAATTGATGAAGCAATTGTGAAATCTGCTCAGGACGGGAAATGGCATAACGTACATCAAGTTAGTGGAAAAATAACCTTCGCACAATGAGTGCATGAGTAAGAACTACACCTAACCCATGTAAATTAGTCAGACAAGCTATGAGATACGATGGTGAATCTTGTAACTTGCTGCATGACCATCATCAAAGGAGATCTGATGGTAAACAATAATACGAAACAAGTCTCAATCCAAGGATTGACCAAGGATGAGTTAGGGCGGATGGTAAAGGAAACACCGGCCTCTGGTAAACACCGCGGTATTATCGCAATTGCTGGGGTGGCAACTCTTGGATCGTTGCTTTTCGGCTACGATACAGGTGTTATTTCCGGTGCCTTACCATATATGCATATGCCTTCGGGGGCCGGCGGTTTGGGATTAACTGCTTTTGAAGAAGGTGCAATTGGTGGCATCCTGACAATTGGAGCTGCCTTTGGTGCACTGTTTGGCGGGCGTCTTTCTGACCGCTACGGTCGTCGTCATAACATTATTATGCTCGCTATTTTGTTCCTTATTGGAGCATTAGGGAACACTTTTGCGCCAAATGTTTGGGTTATGTATCCATTCCGACTGGTCCTTGGATTCGCTGTCGGTGGTGCATCTGCGACGGTTCCAGTTTACCTTGCAGAAACGGCTCCTAAGCGCATTCGTGGAACAATTGTGGCGCTCGATCAGTTGATGATTGTTACAGGTCAGTTATTGGCCTTTGCGATGAACGCAGGAATTAATGCTGCGTATGGTGGTCCGCAACTAACAGTTACGTCAGACCCAAGCGGGCAAATCGAAGCGGGTGCGTATAGTTGGGATACTTTGCAAAAAGCAATCGAACAAGCAACCAGTTCAACTGACATGAATGTTATCCGTGATTTCGCGATGCAACTTTCCATCCAAGAAGGTTCCGGCAACGGCTCGGCATGGCGATGGATGATCGTACTGTGCTCAATTCCAGCTATTTTCCTGTGGCTTGGCATGCATTTCTTGCCAGAATCTTCTCGTTGGTTCGTACTGCGTACAGAAGTCTATGCGGCAATTGGTTCGTTGAAAACTGTCCGTGAAGGAGAATCGGACAATGCGATTACCGACGAACTCTATGAAATGGTTGAAAGCCGGCAGAAGGATCTAGCTAAGAAACAAGCTAAAGGTTTAAGAGAAGTTTGGGCAACTCCTTGGCTCCGGAAGCTCCTTTTAGTTGGTATTTTCTTAGCTATTGTCAACCAAACAACTGGTGTGAATACTGTTATGTACTATGCGCCAAAGGTTCTCGGTTACGCAGGTATGGGAACGTCAGCGGCAATCACTGCACAAGTAGCAAATGGTGTCATGTCAGTGATTGGTGCAAGCTTCGGTCTTATTTTGATCACCAAGTTCACACGACGCCGTATCCTTATCTGGGACGTTACTCTTGTTGGTCTAACGTTGTTAGTGATCGCCGGTGTGTTCCAGTTTGCTATCGCTCCAGATATGAATGCAGGTAGGGTTCCACCGTCATGGGCTGCCTACGTCATTCTTGGTGCTATGTCATTCTTCATGTTGGTAGTTCAGTCCTCCAATGGAACTGTGGTGTGGACAATGCTGGGTGAAATGTTCCCAGCGTCGGTTCGCGGCGTGATGAATGGTACGGCCATCTTCTGTATGTGGATTGTTAACGCAACGATTACCTGGACTTTCCCAGCGATGATGAATACTTTTGGTGGTGGATTGACTTACACCATTTATGGTGTGTTGAATCTCGTCATTGCGGTAATTTTGTGGAAGATTATGCCAGAAACATCTGGTAAGTCTTTGGAAGAGATTGAAGTTTATATGGAAGATCTCTACAGTAAGTAACCTACTTCTAATAGGCTGAGGGTCTCACAACACAGTTGTGAGACCCTCAGCCTATTAATGTATTGTCCCTTCAGGGACTATCTCAGCGGGAAACTACCTTAGGCAATTTCGTGGTCTAGCCGTCGAATGTGCAGATCCAGAAAAGCAAATACCAAAGTGATCACGGCTGTTGCAGTTCCGGTAAGAAATACCACAACTGGTGCATGGGCAATTATCCCAAGAATGGTTGCGGCGAAAAGTAGTGATAATACGGCGATAGCAGGGCTTAGATTAAGCGCGGTCGATTTCTTCTCAGATGTAACTCCGTGTTGCGGAATAATTGCAATGGAGATATCTGATGGGGTGATAGTGGTGGGCATAATTGTGCTTGTCATTTTTTCCTGTCATTCGTTCGTCGTCATCGGGATGTATGCGTTATGCATATAAAGTAGGGGGCAACATATTCAGATAGAGATGGGAACTTATGTTGATTGACTTTTATATAAGTTCTATTACTTTAGAGGGAATACCTCTCCTTTATATCGATCTATCATAGTTACGTGTTGCGCTAATTTCGCAGAACGCTGATTCATATCTGCTTGTTCGAACACTTATAACAGTAGTTAAATGTTTGAATATTTACAAGGTCTGGGTGATGTATGTTCTATCACGATTCTAATTTGTTCTGACATGTATCGGAATTCTTCCGTAACTATGGTGCGTGCAGCAGATGCGTGTGCGCCAAGTAGACATGAGGAAGCGGGGGTGAGTAATGTGCTTACTCACCCCCGCTGAGCTACTGAAATTCGTTGAAAACCACTTCTGTCTTACAAAGGTTGCCCTTTGGTGTTCGAAAGACAGGCAGTGTTAATATTTTCTTTGAAAATAGAGCTCTTTACGCAAGTGCTTGAAGGGCTTCAAATGACTTGCGAGCACTGATAATTGGGCCTTCGCCAGGTGCCGGTTCGCCGTCGATCATGATGTCCTGTTCCAGAACGTAATAACCATCGAAACCTACTTTGTTTAATTCTGACACAATGGCACCGAAATCGATGTCGCCTTCGCCAATTGGTGCGAACATGCCAGCCTTGACACCTTCACCCCAAGTAATTTCACCAGGCAGGAGCTTGTCCGTCATATCTTTATGAATGTCCTTGGCGTGAACAATCTTAACGCGATCAGCATACTTACGAACTAGTTCAACAACGTCTGCTCCTCCACACGCTAAGTGGCCAGTATCGAGGCAGAGACCAACTTGAGAATTGTCTAGAACACGTTCGACTTCGTCGAGATTTTGTACCATTGTTCCCCAATGTGGATGGAGAGATGCGGTAACTCCTCGTTTTGCCGCCACTTCTGTGATGCGTGAAAGGTTGGTGAAGAGTGTATCCCAGCCCTTTTCGTCGAGAACTGGCCGTGAATCGTAGCCATCTTGTCCAGAATCGGCAGCAAGAATCAAATTAGTTCCACCTGCAACTTCAAACGCGTCCAGTTCGCGCTCAACCGCGGGAATTGGATCAATGTCTGGATCGTGCATGATGGCGAGGAAGAAAGAACCAACTGGCTCAAGACCATAACGAGAAACAGCTTCGGCGCGCGCCTGTGGCTCCTGAGGTAGCCACCCTTGTGGGCCAAATTCTGTTGCGGTTAGTCCCATTTCCTTCATTTCGGTGAGCACACGCTCTGGGGATAACTGATAACCCCAGTTTGGAACTTCGCATACACCCCAACTAATTGGCGCTCCTGCAATCTTCATTGTAATTCTCCTTTGAATTAAGTGTTGAAAATTAGATTAGTGGTGGATTATAGGTAAACAATTTTTCCGGTTCGAGCTGACTCTTCGGCGGCTTCAGCAATACGCAGTGCTTTTGCGCCGTCGGCAATCGATGTTGCTGGCTGGCGGTTTTCTTTGATTGCTGCGAAGAACTCATTGAGCTCAAGAGCGTAGGCCTGAGCGTATCGCTCCAGGAAGAAGTCGAGGTACACGTCCTTTGCGTCAGTGTACTCACCGTTAGAAACACGCACCTGTGTAGGGCGCATATTTTCGCCATTGAGGGTTGCCTTATCGCCGAAAACTTCTAGGCGTTGATCGTAGCCAGAAGAACAATGGCGCGAGTTAGTAATGGTGGCAGTTGCACCTTGTGAATTAGCCAGGGTAATCACTGCAGCGTCAAAATCACCGGTATCTTTGAGATCTGGATCTAGATTTTGTCCGACTGCATAAACAGATGTTATGTCACCAAGGAAGAACCGTGCTGTATCAAAATCGTGGATAGTCATATCCTTAAAAATTCCGCCGGAGACAGCAATATATTCCTTTGGTGGCGCTGCTGGATCGCGAGAAATAATCGTTACTTGTTCGACGTTCCCAACGACTCCTGCTTTAACCATGTCATGCATTCGCGCAAAAGTAGGATCAAATCGGCGATTGAATCCAAGCATAGTCTTATGGTCGAGATTTTCTAACTTTTTAACGAGATCCTCGACGGTTTCAGTCTCCATCGCAACTGGTTTCTCGCACAGTGCGGGCTTCCCGGCTTTTGCTGCCTTCAAGATGTGTTCGACGTGGAGCGGAGTCGGTGAACAGATGATAACTGCATCGACTTCGGCGTCGGTAAAAACGTCATCTGGATTGAGCGAATACCGAATTCCGTACTTCTCTGCTAATGGTTTAACTGCGTCTTCTACTGGATCAGCAATGAATACGAGTTCAGCATCGAGGTGTGCATCAACAGTTTTGGCGTGTACGCGTGCAATACGCCCGGCGCCAACAATTCCAATTCGGATCATGATTTTGTCCTAACTTCGTTGTAAGGAAAATAATTTATTGTGCGGGGATAAGAATGTCGCGGATAAGCATATCGAGATCATTATCGGCGTTAAGGAACTGCCGCAAAGTGCGGACGGTTGGACCAAATGTTTCAAATTCTTCTAGCTTCATTCCGTCAACGTCGTAAGCGCGGTTGAAATCCGGAATGCGACGGAGCTGCTCTAGATAATAGTTATCAACTTCGGAACTCATACGCTCTACTGGAGTGTAATCAGAATTATTGATAATCCGTTGCCATCCAAATGGTGGGGAGACAACGAGGTCTCCGCCTTGGAATTCGCTCCACTGTAAGACGTTACGGAATGCGGCAACTAGTACGCGGGCGCGGAACTTACGTTCAGTGAAGATCTTGTAAGCATGTTTAACTGCTGCTACGCCGGCCCATTCTAGTGCGGAAGGATCTACATAGATGCCATCACGCTTTACGACCGCTTTAAGCCAATCGTCAAGACGTCCAACCATAATTGTGACTACTGGGCTCATCTGGCTAATATCGTGACCGGCGGATTCGCGTTTGTCTAAACCGCGTTGAATAGCTGCTGCGGCTTCTACGGCTTGTGGGACAGAAAAAGATACGGTGACATTTACGGAAACTCCCCGTTCAGTCGCCATTTCTATTGCTTCAATACCGGTCTTTGTTGCAGGAATCTTCACGATGATGTTGCGAGCGAGATTGTGAAACTCTTCTGCTTGATCTGCTAGAGCATGAGCATCGCGATGCAAGCGTGGATCGGTTTGGACAGATAGGCGACCGTCATGTCCATTAGTCTCGTCAAAGATAGGTTCTAGTAGCTTTGCCGCTTCGACAGACATGTCCTTCACTGCTTGCCAACCAATTTGAGATTCGCTCCATGTTGGATTTTCTTGAGCGATTTTCTTGATTCGATCAGTCCAAATCTCTGGATGTTTGGCAATTGTTGTGTAGGCAATCACTGGGTTACAGGTCGCGCCGACACCGCCAAAGGAAATTGATTGTCGAAGCTCTTCAAGATCAGAAGAGTCATTCCATAGAACCGTCTTAAATTCTTTGCTAGCCGTTAGTAGCGGACCAGGTGTGTATTGTATTTCTGACATCGTCAGGTATCTCCTCAACCAAATATCGACTTAGGTTATCTAAGGTGAATCGCTCTAGTAGCCACCGCCATTGGTGGCATCTTGTGAGATATACGTTACATACATAGATTTTGAATGTCAAGGGTTTGTATGAACATTCGGTTTAGTGTTGATTAATCGCGCCAAATTATGCATTTGGCGCGATTATGTCAACTGGAGGTATTTAATTTGTGTGCGAGACTAGTGGGAATGTCATCTTATATTGCTGAGCGTCATATACATGGTTTCCATGTTCGATAACTTTTCCATTTTCGTCATATGCAGTTCGTTGCATAGTGAATAATGCGTTTCCAGGCTCGATATTTAGGATGTCTGACTCGCGCTTGGAAGCATTTTTTGCGCCTAGTGTTTGAATAGCCGAGGTTGGAAAGACATTATGCCGACTCAGCGATTCGTAAAGACCGAAATGGGAAAGCTCGGTGAGTGTCGGGGCAATGCGGCTCGGAATTGTATTTTTTAAGAGTGCCAGGGGGTGATCGTCTATCCAGCGTAAGCGTTGAATAGTTACTAGTTCTTCGTCTGGTGCACAATTCAAAAATTCGACATCTTCGGGAGTTGCTAGGTGAATTTGATATTCCAAAACTTCGGTTCTGGTGGTGTGCCCCGCCTTAATGAGATCATCGTTTAACGAAGTTAATGCTAATTGGCGATGGACATGTGAGGGGGTGACTCGTGTTCCGACTCCGCGACGACGAACGACAAGTCCGGAATCGACCAATTCTTGAAGTGCACGCCTGGCTGTGGGGCGTGAAATTTGGAGACGTTGTGCCATCGAAATTTCATCTTCGAGTAATTGGTTTGGTGCCAGAGTGCCATTTTTGATCAACTTTGAGATCGGTTCGAGAATTTGTTGATAAAGAGGATCGGTAGAATGGCGGTTAAGCTTAATGTCGAGTATGAAAGGGGTGTCAAGGTTCTGACTTGGCTCTTTCTCTTCCATTGCATACTCCTTCGAATGTCGTTACATGAAAAATGCTGTTGACGCAATTACATATAGTGTAGTCATTGGAAACGGTAATCACGCAACTTTCTAATTTGTCATATTCATGTTAGGACAATGACTTGACAAATTTCTATTTAATCAATGACAATGTTGGTGTGTGAGAAAGGAGTCCGCAATGGCGCGCGACGATCAATATCCTGAAGTTTTAACGATTGGGCGATCAGGTGTGGATATATATCCACTACAGGCAGGTATTGGCCTTGCAGATGTCGATACTTTCGGAAAATTCTTAGGTGGATCACCAACTAATGTTGCGGTAGCTGCAGCAAAAATGGGACATAGTGCAGCAGTGATTTCTGGTGTAGGTGACGATCCTTTTGGTGTCTTCGTTCGTCGTGAGATGCGCCGTTTAGGCGTTCGCGATGATTATGTTATTACCACGCCGAAGTATAAGACCCCTGTAACTTTTTGTGAGATCTTTCCGCCAGATACATTCCCGCTCTATTTTTATCGCGAGCCGTCTGCCCCTGATCTACAACTACGTGATATCGATATTCCTCTTGACGCTGTTGAACATGCCAAAGTTTTTCTGGTTTCGGGTACGGGGTTATCTGACGAACCGTCTCGATCAGCTCATTGGGCTGCTTTGCGTGCGCGTCAAAAGTCATCTGGGTGGACAATAGCTGATCTTGATTACCGGCCGATGTTTTGGGAAAGTGAGGAATCCGCTCACCAAGAAATTGGTGGTTTACTTGACTATGTCAATGTGGCAGTAGGGAATAAGGAAGAGTGCCGTATTGCGGTTGGGGAAACCGAACCAGATCGAGCTGCTGATGCGCTACTTGAGCGTGGCGTCGAATTAGCTATTGTTAAGCAGGGGCCGAAGGGAACACTCGCAAAAACGCGATCTGAGCGCATTGAAGTACCAGTTACAAAGGTGGAAACTCTCAATGGTTTGGGAGCTGGTGATTCATTCGGTGGTTCACTCGCACACGCTTTGTTGTCCGGCTGGGACATTCCGAAAGCAATTCAGTTCGCTTCCACGGCGGGCGCGATTGTTTCGTCTCGTCTAGAATGTTCGACCGCTATGGCAACAGAGGCTGAAGTCCTCGAACTTATGGCGCAAAATCCACAGACCAACCCTCGAGTTGAGGAGTTGCCATGATGAGAATTCAAGACATTGCCCAAACTCGGCTATATGAACCGGAAAAAATTGCAGAGGCATTGCGTTCTAGGAAACCTGGCCATATTCCGGAAAATGGTCGGAAGATGATGATTATAGCTTGTGACCATCCTGCTCGAGGAGCAATGGGAGCAGGTGGCAACAAGATGTCGATGGCTAATCGTCATGAGTTGCTTGAGCG
Organism: Arcanobacterium phocisimile; assembly: GCF_016904675.1. Taxonomy (NCBI): domain Bacteria; kingdom Bacillati; phylum Actinomycetota; class Actinomycetes; order Actinomycetales; family Actinomycetaceae; genus Arcanobacterium; species Arcanobacterium phocisimile. The sequence goes on from NZ_CP070228.1 coordinate 57,876, forward strand.
ATGTATGCAAGCTTTATCGCGACCTGGGGTTGACGGATTTTTGGGTTCCGCTGATATTATCGAGGATTTAACTTTGCTGGGAGCCCTTGAAGGAAAGCTTGTTTTTGGTTCTATGAACCGCACAGGTCTCCAGGGAGCGTCATTTGAAATTGATGATCGTTTCGGTTGCTATACTGCCAAAGCGATTGCGGATGGAAACCTCGATGGTGGTAAGACGCTCATGCGGGTATGTTTCGACGATAATAATACGCCGAATATGTTGGAATCTACCGCGCGCGCGATCGATGATCTTGCCGCTCGGCAAAAGATTGCCATGGTTGAGCCGTTCATTTCAGAATGGAAAGATAATCATATCTTCAATAATTTGACCCCAGATGCGGTTATTAAATCTATTGCGATCGCGTCAGCTTTAGGTTCAACAAGTGCCTATACGTGGCTGAAATTACCGTGCGTTCCTCAGATGGATCGCGTTATGGAAGCAACCACTTTACCGTCGTTGATCCTTGGTGGTGAGGTTCCTGCTGATCCTGAAGCAGCATTGAACGGTTGGGCCCATGCAATGACATTGCCGAATGTTTTCGGTCTTGTGGTTGGGCGATCTCTTCTTTTTCCTCCAGACGGAGATGTAGAAAGTGCAGTCGATAAAGCAGTGGAGCTATTATGAACGAAAATAATAAGTATGTGCTTCCAGCAGGAAGTACAGCACACGGACAATTTGATACCGATATCAGTGCAGAGCGTGCTGGGTGGGAGTTTTCTAGTCTGCGAATTGCGCGATTGGCGGACGGTGAAACTATTACTATCAATTCGGAAAACGAGGAGTTGTTGATTCTGCCGTTGACAGGCAGTGGCGATGTCTTCGTTGACGGGCAAACCTTCCATCTTGATGGGCGCGAGTCAGTATTTACCTCGCTCACGGACTATATGTATATTCCACGTGGAACTTCATGTGAATTGACCGCTACCCGTGGGGGACGTTTCGCTTTCCCAGGAGCTAAGGCAACGCGTGATCTTCCGGTGCGCTATTGCCCAGTTAGTGAAGTTAATTCTGGTATTCGCGGTTCTGGAGTGTGCTCCCGCCAGGTAAACAACTATGCGTTGGGTAACGACGTCGAAACGTCTCATTTGCTTGTCACAGAAGTCCTTACTCCAGGTGGAAATTGGTCTTCTTATCCGCCACATAAGCATGATGAGCATAATGATCAGGAACGAGTTCTCGAAGAAATATATTATTTTGAGGTACGCAAGGGCGGTCCGGAGAGGAGCTCGGAAGGGTTTGGCCTACAACGGGTATACTCCTCACCAGGCAAAGAAATTGATGTGTGTACTGAAGTTAGGTCCGGGGATACAGTTGTTGTTCCATTCGGATACCATGGCCCATCGGTAGCGGCGCCGGGACATGACATGTATTACCTTAATGTGATGGCAGGTCCTGCCGAAGATTCTGTTTGGATGATGACTGACGATCCGGTACATACGTGGCAACGTCAAGCTTGGGAAGACGATGACGTCGATCCCCGTTTGCCATTTGTTCCGTTAACTAAGGAGACGCTATGAAAAATACGGTGCGATTGACGGTTGGGCAAGCAACGATTCGTTTTCTTGTCAATCAGTTTGTTGAGGCTGATGGTGTCGAAGAACGCTTAATTGCTGGCGCCTTCGGTATTTTTGGGCATGGAAATGTTGCTGGTTTAGGGCAAGCTTTATTACAAAATGAAATCGATCCAGAGCCTGATGGCGGTTCGATGCCATATTATATGCCGCGCAATGAACAGGGCATGGTTAATGCTGCTGCAGCATATGCTAAGGCGAAGAATCGTACGCAGACTTTAATGTGTACGTCCTCTATTGGTCCGGGTGCGTTGAATATGGTGACGGGTGCCGCGTTGGCAACAACTAATCGGTTGCCAGTTCTGCTGTTCCCCTCTGATCAATTTGCTACACGTGTTCCTGATCCCGTTTTGCAACAAATTGAAAATCAGCAAACTCTCGACACTTCGGTGAATGATGCTTTCCGTCCAGTATCAGTGTTTTTTGATCGAATCAATCGACCAGAACAGTTGTTGCCGTCCTTAATGCAGGCAATGCGTGCACTAACAGATCCGGCAGATACCGGTGCGGTCACGCTTGCAATGCCACAAGATGTTCAAGCAGAGGCTTTTGATTTTCCTGAAGAAGCATTTGTGAAGCGGGTATGGCATATCCGCCGACCGCCAGCAGAAAAATCGTGCTTGGAGCGAGCAGCTGAATTGATTCGCAATTCGCGAGCACCAATGGTTATTGCTGGAGGTGGAGTAATTTATTCAAAGGCTTCGGAAGAGCTCCGTGAATTTGCACGAGTAACTGGTATTCCAGTGGCTGACACCCAAGCAGGTAAGGGTGCGATTAATTGCGATCATCCTCAATCGGTTGGTGGTGTTGGGTCAACGGGTGGTGATAGTGCGAACCATTTAGCTGATGAAACTGATCTAGTTATCGGTATTGGCACCCGTTATTCAGACTTCACAACGGCCTCGCGTACGCAATTTAAGAACGCTGACGTAAAGTTTGTCAATATCAATGTTAAGGCCTTCGACGCTGTGAAGAATGGCGCGTATATGGTGGTTGCTGATGCTCGTGAAGCATTGGCGGAGTTGACTACGTTGTTGGCTGACTATCATGTTAGTGATGAGTATGCTCAACGTATTGCCCAAGAACGGCAGGCCTGGCTCGATACAGTCGACCAGCTTTATCATATTGGTCATGGTCCGTTACCAGCTCAGATCGAAGTGTTTGGAGCACTTAATGAGATGATGGGGGATAATGATGTGTTAATCAACGCTGCTGGCTCTATGCCAGGTGACCTTCAGGCTTTGTGGCAGGCGAAGACTCCGGTGCAATACCATGTCGAATATGCTTTCTCTACGATGGGTTATGAAATTCCCGCGGGCATGGGTGTGAAGATGGCGTTGCCAGATTCGGAAGTCGTATCGATTGTCGGTGATGGTACATATCAAATGTTGCCGATGGAACTTGCGACTGTTGCCCAAGAAGGCCTCAAGGTCATCTATGTTTTATTGGAAAATCACGGCTTTGCTTCAATTGGTGCATTGTCGGAGTCGCGTGGTTCTCAACGCTTTGGCACTCGTTATCGTATGGGTGGTGGACGTCCGCACAATCAAGAAGGTGATTTGATTCCAGTTGATATTGCAAAGAATGCTGAATCGTGGGGTTTGACCGTTCTTCGCGTCTCGAATATCGAAGAGTTTAAAGATGCCTACAGGCGGGCGACTGAGATGGATACGTCAGTAATGATCTATATCGAAACTGATTTGTATGGCCCCAATCCGCCTTCGTCGTCCTATTGGGATGTACCGGTTGCGCAAGTTTCACGGTTGGAATCGACTCAACGTGCTTACGCAGAATATCAGGAAGGAGTTAAACCGCAACGTCACTATTTCTAGAGGTTGATTTTCCTCTTTTCTCTTCAAAACGACAATAGAGATCGGCCCTTATTTTGCTTTGTGTATATGAGGGCCGATCTGTTTTATGTTGACACACCAAGGACATTGGTCCAATTGTTATGACAAATAGTGAAATTGTGGTAGCATATGTTATGCAATTCGTTTAGGGTTCTACACAACAAGGGAGTTATGATGGAAACCATTTCGCACTGGATCGATGGCAAGCCTTACAGTGGAAATCCGCGCGGTTACGCTGATGTTGAAAATCCAGCAACCGCTTTGGTGGAAAGTCAAGTGGCGCTTGCATCAAAAGAGGATCTTGATCATGCTGTGGAAGTCGCAATTCGGGCGCAGAAAGAATGGGCAAAGACATCCCTAGCAAAACGGGTCGCGATCATGTTTAATATGAGGCAACTTGTTCTCGACCATCAAGATGAGATCGCGCGCGCTATTGTAAAAGAACACGGCAAAGACTATTCAGACGCAATTGGAGAGATTCAACGTGGTCGCGAAACTCTCGATTTTGCATGTTCAATTAACTCTGCCATCAAAGGTGAATTCACGTTTAATGCTTCTCAAGGCATTGACGTTCACACCATATATCAACCAGTAGGTGTCGTGGCCGGAATTTGTCCCTTTAATTTCCCGGTTATGGTCCCAATGTGGATGCATCCCATTGCTCTTGCAACAGGTAATGCGTTCATTCTTAAGCCGGCGACTCCAACTCCAACTGCTTCGTTAATAATCGCTCGCCTCTATAAAGAGGCAGGGCTACCCGAAGGTCTCTTTAATGTTATCGCTGGTACCCGTGAAACAGTTACTGACATCCTTGAACATCCAGATATTGATGCTATTTCCTTCGTCGGGTCAACGCCGGTTGCACACATTATCCAAGACGTTGGGATTCGTAATGGTAAGCGGGTTCAAGCTCTCGGGGGAGCGAATAATCACGCAATTGTTTTACCAGATGCTGATCTAGATTTTGTTGCCCAGCATATCGCCGCTGCTGCCTTTGGTGCTGCCGGAGAACGGTGTATGGCGCTTCCTGCTGTTGTTGCTGTTGGCGGGGTTGCATCAGAACTTGCTCGCCGAGTCAAAGAGCATGGTGAAAAGATCAAAGTTGGAATGGGACTTGATGACGGCGTTCAGATGGGGCCAGTCATTGATAAAAAGGCGCATGATCGTATTGTCTCGTTGATCGATGATGCTGAAGCAAACGGCGCGAATGTTGTTCTTGACGGACGGCATATCACCATCCCAGGATATGAAAACGGGTATTTCGTTGGTCCAACAGTGGTAACTGGAGTGACATACGATATGGACTTATATAAAGAAGAGATATTCGGTCCAGTACTGACAATTCACGATGCAGATTCATATGAGGAAGCAATTGAGATTGTCAACGCCCAGCCATTTGGAAACGGTTCTGCTATTTTCACGAACGACGGTGGTATGGCCCGGCGTTTCCAACTAGATGTTGAAGCTGGCATGGTTGGGGTTAATGTGCCAATTCCAACTCCAGTCGCATACTATTCATTTGGTGGTTGGAAGGAGTCTCTCCTCGGAGATCATCATATCCACGGCCCAGAAGGAGTTAACTTCTACACTCGGTCAAAGGTTATTACGAGTCGTTGGCCATCAGAAGCCAGTTATGCCGCAACAATGTCTTTCCAACGCGAAGAATAAGTACTTTCGCAAAGCCCTCTAATTTAATGTGATGCCCGGAAGCTTAGCTCCCGGGCATCACACATCTTTAAACCATAAGTCTACGAACGAATCACCGACAGCTCGACGTCGTCTGGATCGTCAAACGGGAACATCGGTCGGTTAATGTGTGAATGCCCTAACCGGATCAAGTCCTGATCCACCCCACCAGGTGTCAACGCCAAAATCCAGTCTGCGTGAATATCATGCAGATATGGCTCCAGGTATCCGATCTTGACAATCACAATATCGGTCTTTTCTGGATCTAGGCCCAACCGAGTGAACTGTTCGCGCATCGTGTACTGGTTACGCCGCGTTGTCACAATTACCCGCAACCCGCCCAGACGCAAAACAGCAGTCAACAATCCAGCCGGATCATCAACCAGATTCTCAACTAGGGCAGTAAATTGCACCGGGCCAGGATCACGAGTATCAATCTTGCCGCCAACTGATACGGCTACCTCGGCGCCTATTCCAGCTTCAGCAGCAATCCGTACGGTTTCTGGATCGAAAATCGAAGCCACAATGACGCTGACCTTGTCGCCAGTTACTTCTGGGCGACTTAATACTTCAGCTAGCGCCACCGTCACATCATTGGCGCCGCCTGCGCCCGGATTGTCACCCGAATCAGAAATAAAGAACGGCCGCTTATCTGACGCTATCGCCTTATCCAACGCCGACTCGAACGAATCAACCGGTGCCACGAACTCAAACTCGTGGCGAGCATCCCACGCCTGCTGGGCTATACGCAACATGCCGGCGTCGAGAACGTCTTGGTCGTCACCATAGGCGGCAAAGGCAGCGCTACACCGTGGTTGATCAGCCCACGCGAAACCGATCCAGAAACTGGCATCAATGACACCCGGTGTGTGGTCGGCAAACTCGGCAACCGCATCATATAACCGAGCAGCTGGTTGCATCCGCGTTGACGTCTTTTCCCCAGGCAGCAAAATCGGCACATGAACCAACGATTTCTTCGGCCGGCCCTTGCCAGAACGCACCCATTCAACCAAGGTTCGTGCTGCGCGCTCGCGAGTCACCCACGCATCTTCATGCGGAGCCATTCGATAACACGTCAACATGTCGGCCATTGTGAACAAGTCGTGGGAGACGTTGCCATGCAAATCCATACAAGCTCCGATTAAAATATCGTCGCCCATCGCCAACCGGATTCCTTTAATTAAATATCCTTCAGCATCATCAAGCCCGGGAACACTCATTGCCCCGTGAATATCGAAGAAGATCGCGTCCAGTGGGCCAACTTCTGGAAGGCGCTCACAGATTTCGCGCCGCCACATAGCGAAAACGTCGGCATCAATTGGTCCACCTGGTAAGGCTGAGGCGTGCAAAACCGGTACCCATTCCACACCTTCAGTCCACGGCCGATGCCCGGTAACCTGCCAGTCGTCGCCAGCCAAATGTTGTGGGACGCGATCCATCAGCGGGATGTCAGATTCGGTGATAAATGGGTAACGCTTGAGAAGTTCTTCGCCTCGGCGCACCGTGAAATCAGATTCAACGGATAGGTAGGGAGTAAATGTTGAGGATTCGATGTGAATCCCGCAGATAGCAATACGCATTGTTGTCATCTCCTTTGATTGGAATACGTATGAGTGGGCTGGTTAGGAATGGTTAGGGGTAGTTTTTGTTTGGCGGGCGAGGATAGCCATGCCGATTAACGGTGCGTCTTTGCCAGAGATTGCGGTGTCGACGGTCAGGTTTGCAGTAGACATAGGAAGGCATCGCTGGTAGAGCTCGGAGCGAATTCCGGCTATGAGTGTGCGTGTTTGCGAAAAAGATCCGCCAATAATAATGTGTTGCGGATTGAGGAAGTTGACTAATCCGGATAGTGCTTCGCCGATATATCCGCCGGCGTTGCGCACCAGAGGAGCGGCAGTGACGTCTCCGTTTTGGGTGGCTTCAATAAGTTCATTGACGGTGGTGATCGGGGAATCGATTTGTGCAAGGTGGCGTAAGAGTGCAGCGCCGGAGGCGACGGTTTCGAGGCAGCCAGTGTTTCCGCAACTGCAGATTGTTGGATTGGGTGATTGGATGCGGGTATGTGTTAGTTCTCCGCCGAATCCTTGATGACCGCGAAAGACAATACCGTCAGCGATCCAGCTAGCTCCAATACCGGAACCTACTTTGACATAGATAGAAGATTCAGTGGTTTCACCACGTTTGGTCCATTCGCCGATGGCGCCTGCACGGGCATCATTTTCAACGACGGTGGGTAGGCCAGTGGCTTTTTCTAACAGTTGGGGAAAGTTCGTTTTGTTCCAGCCGGGCATGCGTGCAGCGCCGACGATGGTTCCGTGGGTGTCGACTGGGCCAGGAACTGCCACTCCGATAATTGTTGCTCGAGGCAATGTGGGGTTATCTTGGTGGAGCTTTTTCCATGCGTGATGCAGGAGTGTGATGATAGCTTCTGGGCCGTCGTCGATCGAGAGTGGGAGATCGGCAGTGGCGAGGATTTTTCCGGTCAGTTTGGCGATCCCCACACGCGCGTGATGGGAACCGAGTTCGACGACGTCGGCAATATCGTGGAGCGGAGAAATGCGCAGGAGTGCTGCGCGACGGCCACCTGTGGATGTGGCGAGGCTGTATTCTTCGATGTCGTGTTGTTCGAGCAGACGCCTTACGCTTGCGTGGACTGTTGATCGTGGAAAGTGTGTTTTGTTGATGAGGTCTGTTCGAGATAAGGGACCGTGGAGTAGTTGGCTCAAGATTGTTGAGTCGGTTGTGTTATTTGCGTCAGATAATGATGCTGAATGGCTAGCTGTTATTGGTTTTAGTGTGATGCTTTCCAAAAACTTGCCTCGTTTTCTAGCGGTCGATCGTAACGAATACTCTTCGGTGTGTTTCAAGCCTAGCCTAAGTTCCCAAAGTCTGGAATATTTTTGTAAAAAGTCTACGAAGTTAGTAGGCAGATGGTATCGTGTAAATCACAGGCGGTTGGAGAGCCCGCCTACATATTTCTCAATGAGGAGAGACGACTATGCGACCATTATCGAGAGTAGCTAAGGTAGCTGCTTTTGCCAGTGCGATGCTCATGATCGCGTCATGTTCTGGCCAAACCGCTGAAAACAAGCCGGATAACGGCAACACTCAAGCCACTGGAGAAATCCAAGAAGGTGGCGATGTCACAGTAGCTTTACGAACCCCAACCTGGATTTTCCCAATTTCTGCACCAGGAAAAACTCAAGGTGAAAACGGTATTTTCATCAACATGCTTTACAAGGGCTTTTACGAGTACAAGCTTGATGCAGATAACCAGTTCAATCTTGATGACCGTTCTTTGGCTGAAGAACCAAAGGTCTCGGAAGACGGCCTGACATACGAATTGACGATGAAGCCATCGAAGTGGTCTGACGGGCAAGAAGTCACCACTCGTGACGTCGAATTCTGGTGGAATATCCTCAACGCTAACAAAGAAGAATGGTCTGGGTACCGCAAGGGCAACTTCCCAGATAATGTTGCCGAATTCAAGATCATCGACGATCACACTGTTTCCTTCACAACCACCGAAGCCTTCAACCCTGGTTGGTTTGTTGACAACCAGCTAGCTTCGGTTCGTCCACTCCCGCAACATGTTTGGGGCAAGACGTCGGAGAGCGGAGAAATCGGTGACTTCGATCGGGATACTGAAGGTGCACAAGCCATCTTCGCCATGCTCACCGAAGCATCGAAAGATCTACAATCGTATGCAACCAATCCGCTATGGAAGGTTGTTAACGGACCTTTCCAGCTTGAATCCTTCGTACCAAACGGCGAAGTCAAGCTCGTCGCAAACAAGAACTACACCGGTAGCGATAAGCCAAAGCTGGATTCGGTAACCTTGCGCCCATTCACCTCAGACGACTCCCAGTTCAACGTCCTACGTTCGGGAGGTATAGACTTCGGTTACATCCCAGCAGGATCAATCAACCAACGGACGACGATCGAGTCCCAGGGTTACACAGTTGAACCATGGGCTGGATGGTCAATCACCTACATGCCATTCAACTTTGCTAACCCGAAGTCCGGTCCGATCTTCAAGCAAAAGTACATCCGCCAAGCGATGCAGATGCTGATCGATCAAGAGTCGATTTCCAAGACTGTTTGGGCAGATACTGCAACCCCGACCTGTGGTCCAGTTCCACAAAAGCCTGGAACTGCTGGTTCTATGGAAGGCTGTGCCTACAAGTTTGACCCTGAAGGCGCAAAGAAGCTTCTCGAATCGCACGGTTGGAGAATCAACGCCGGTGATGTGAGCGTTTGTGAAAAGCCAGGAACTGGCGACGACCAATGTGGTGAAGGCGTTGACAAGGGTGCAGAGCTGCGCTTCAAGTTAATTTCTCAGTCTGGCTTCCCAGCCACCACCCGGATGATGACAGAAATCAATTCTCGCTTCTCCGAAGTTGGTATCAAGCTCGATATTCAAGAAGTTCCAGATTCAGTAGCAGTTTCACAAAAGTGTAAGCCAGGTGAAGCGTGCGATTGGGATCTGTCCTTCTTCGGATCGCAGTCCTCGTGGTACTACCCGGTCTACGCCTCTGGCGATCGGTTGTTCCAAACTGATGCACCAGTCAACCTCGGTTCATATTCCAACCCTGAGGCAGACAAGCTTATTGAAGCAACACTGCGTGCCAAGGACACATCCGCACTCGAAGCCTACAACGACTACCTAGCCGAAGATCTCCCAGTTCTTTGGATGCCAAACCCAGTAGCTCAAATCTCGGCATGGAAGAAGGATCTGGTTGGCGTTGGTCCACAAGATCCAATGCTGAACTTGTATCCACAAGATTGGGCACACACAAAGTAATCATTGCCATCTAAATCCATCAGGTACGTGTTGCACCGTCAAACCGGGTTTCACGTCTGGCGTGCAACACGTACCTGACTATGCTGTGAAGGAGAGGTTATGGTCCGCTACATTTCACGGCGACTGGTGCAATCGCTGGTTGTTGTCGTGCTCGTAACGATCATTACGTTCACAATTTTGCATATGCTACCTGGCGGGGCAGCACGATCTGCGCTCGGACTCCAAGCTACTCAAGAACAGCTCGATGCATATTCGCGTCAAATGGGATACGACCGTCCGCTTTACGAGCAATATTTCACCTATATTAATCAGCTTATTCACGGCGAACTCGGTACCTCTTTCGCTCTGAATATGGATGTTGCTGATGCGATTGCGCAACGACTTCCCAAAACAATGCTGCTGAGCTTCCTTGGACTGGTGCTCGCCGTCGTCATCGCAATCCCGTTGGGCATGCTACAAGCCTGGAAACGAAACCGGTGGCCGGACTACCTGATCACCGCTATCGCGCTACTGATGTATTCCACTCCATTGTTCTTCATGGGCTTGCTTTTAATTGTTCTTTTCTCTCAAGTATGGGGAGTACTTCCACCAGAAGCACCACAAGGTTTCACGGTTTCGGAAATGCTCTCCCAATGGCAAGGACTCATCTTGCCAGCCGTCACACTCGCAATCGTTTCGTTGGCTGCCTACACCCGTTACGTACGTTCATCGATGGTGGACAATCTTGAAGAAAACTATATTCGTACCGCTCGGGCTAAGGGATTATCGGAATCTCGTGTGGTCATTAAACACGCTATGCGCAATTCGCTGTTCCCGGTCATTACCTTGCTCGGTATGTCCCTGCCAGGTTTATTCTCTGGCGGCCTCGTGGTGGAGTCACTGTTTAACTATCCCGGCATGGGGTTGATGTATTGGCAGGCAGCTCAAGGTCGTGACTATCCGATTCTGCTTGCCGTAACCACAATTATTTCTATTGCGACGGTGATCGGTGCGTTGTTGGCAGACATCATGTATGCCATCGCTGATCCACGTGTCCGTTACGGAGGAGGTGAAGCCTGATGAGTGGTAAGAATCCGAAAGGCATATTCCGGCAAAGTGTAGAAGTGTTTGTTTCTAACCGGTTAGCTGTTGTTGGGCTATCGATTCTCATTGCGTTTACACTATTTTCGTTCGTTGGTCCCTATATTTGGGTAACAGAACAGCAATATTCGTCGCTTTCAGATGCCTATCTGCCGTTGTCTGCTGAGCATCCGCTGGGTACTGACGGCGTAGGTTTCGACGAACTGGGTCGCTTAATGGAAGGTGGTAAAACTTCTATTATTATCGGTTTAGCTGCCGGTATTCTGGCGACGACGATCGGCACAATTTGGGGAGCTATTGCTGGTTTCGTTGGCGGCTGGGTTGATTCAGCAATGATGCGTATCGTTGATGCGATGATGGCAGTGCCAGCTCTCTTCCTCTTCATTCTGATCGCCTCGGTTATCACGCCGAATGTTTCACTTTTGGTGTTAACTATTGGTGCTTTTGCGTGGTTGAATCCGGCCCGTCTGATCCGTGGCGAATCGTTGGCGTTGCGCTCGCGCGAGTATATTACGGCGATGCGTGGCATGGGTGGTTCTCCGTTGCGGGCTGTTCGAACTCATATTGTGCGAAACGCTATCGGAACGGTGATTGTTAATGCTACGTTCCAGGTTGCTGACGCTATCTTGTATGTTGCCTACTTATCCTTTCTCGGCCTTGGTGTTCCGCCACCGGCAGCGAACTGGGGCGGCATGCTTTCTACTGGTATGAATGAGGTATACAACGGTCACTGGTGGTTGTTGTATCCGCCGGGAATCATGATTATTTTGCTAGTTGTTGCGTTTAACTTCGTTGGTGACGGGTTACGTGACGCGTTTGAAGTACGTTTGCGAAGCCGTTAGGAGCGATCATGACAAGTAAACCATTGCTCTCTATTGAAGATCTTCATGTGACTATTAAGCTTCGTAAAGGTCAAGTAGAGCCGTTGCGAGGTGTCAACCTGGAGGTTATGCCTGGTGAAACTCTCGGTATTGTGGGTGAATCCGGGTGCGGAAAGACCATGACTGCACTTTCGGTGATGGGCTTGTTACCGCATATGGGTAGTGTTTCTGGTGGGAAATTGACTTTCCAGGGACGTAACTTGCTCGACTTATCCGATAAGGATGCGCGGCGTGTGCGGGGTATGGAAATCGGAATGATTTTCCAAGATCCGCTCACCTCACTTAATCCGACAATGAAAATCGGTGACCAGGTTGCCGAACCGTTACGTGTTCACCGTGGCGTGTCGAAAGCTGAAGGCCGGCAGGCCGCTATTGACGTGTTGCGTAAAGTTGGTATGCCACGACCCGAAGCTATCGTTAATGATTATCCACATCAGCTTTCGGGCGGTATGCGCCAGCGTGTGATGATTGCGATGGCGTTGATTTGTCAGCCTGCATTGTTAATTGCTGATGAGCCGACGACGGCGTTGGACGTCACTATTCAACGTCAGATTCTTGATCTTCTTGACGATTTGAAGAAAGAGTTCGATACGTCGGTTATTTTAGTGACCCACGATCTTGGTGTGGTTGCTGGGCGTGCTGATCGGGTAGCTGTTATGTATGCCGGGCGGGTAGTTGAAGTGGGAACAACGGATGAAATATTCACTAACCCGCAACATCAATACACACGTTCGTTGATGGCTGCGTTGCCGGAAAATACAAAAGATACTCGCCAGGAGCTGTATGCGATTCCGGGAATGCCGCCGTCGTTACGCGAAGAAATTGTGGGGTGTCCGTTCGCTCCGCGATGCCCGCGCGCACTCGACGTCTGCCACTCCGATACGCCAGAATTAGTCACGGTGACTGATAAAGACGGCCAAGTTCATTCGCATGCGTGTTGGAATCCGGCCGGTCCAGAACTCGAGCGGCCGATTTCGATCCGAGAAAAGCGCGATCTGACACATCGTCCAGTTATTTGTTCGGTTCAACACCTTTCGAAGCTGTATCCGGCGATGGGTGGCAAAATTGTTCGACGTCGAATCGGGTCCGTACATGCCGTATCTGATGTTTCACTTGATGTTTACGAAGGTGAAACTCTCGGTATTGTGGGTGAATCAGGGTGTGGAAAATCAACGTTAGGCCGGGTCATCACAGCTCTTGAGCCTGCCTCCGAAGGCCATGTGTTGATTGGTGGAAAAGATATTGCGCAAGCTTCGCGACGGGATTTGAAGAAGATGCGGCGCGATGTGCAGATGATGTTCCAAGATTCGTTTGCGGCAATGGATCCGCGCATGCGGGTTGACGAAATTTTGACTGAACCGCTCAAGATTCAAAAAATCGGCAACCGTGAAGAACAGCAGGATCGTGCCAATACGTTGGTGGGTAAGATCGGTATCGAACACGGGGCAATGTGGAAGTATCCGCACGAATTTTCCGGCGGTCAGCTACAGCGTATTGGTTTGGCGCGGTCCTTAGTGCTCGAACCGAAACTGATCGTATGCGACGAGCCTGTCTCGGCGCTCGACGTCTCCGTTCAAGCACAAGTGCTCAACGTGATGCGCCGATTGCAAGAAGAACAATCATTAACCTATATTTTTATCTCCCACGATCTTTCAGTGGTCAAATATATTTCCGACCGGATCGCAGTGATGTATCTAGGCAAGATTGTGGAAATTGGCCCGGCCGCAGAAATTGTGGATAATCCGTGCCATCCCTACACGCAGGCACTTATTGAAGCAATCCCGGTTGCTGATCCACGGCATAAGCGCAAAGAAATCGTCCACCTGACTGGTGAACCAGCTTCAGCTATCAATCCTCCGGAAGGGTGCCGGTTTAAAAACCGTTGTCCATTTGCTACCGAGCTGTGTAACACCGAACCTGTTTTGGTTGGTGAAGGACGCCAGGTTGCCTGCCACTATCCGTTGGGATGAGCAGCATGGACACATTCGATAGTTCAGTGCGCATCGGTGTCGATATTGGTGGCACGTCGATGAGTGTGGCTCGTGTGCTTGACTCAGGCGATATTATTGGTCGCATCGATATCCCTAGTCCGGCATGCGAGTCAGGAGCTCGCGTAGTTGAAGAAATTACGCGCATCGTCCGTCACAACTGGCCAGATGCGCAATCGGTGGGTATCGGTGCAGCTGGTGTGATTGACACAGAAGGCACGATCCTTGCGGCATCTGATTCGTTTAACGACTGGGCCGGGTTTGCGTTAGGTCAAGAAACTCAGCAGGCTCTGGGCATTCCGGTGGGGGTTGAAAATGATGTCAACGCATTTTTGCTTGGCGAAACATATGCTGGAGTGCTTGCTGGAACGGATACAAGTTTAGGGTTGATGCTTGGTACTGGGGTAGGTGGCGCAATTATGCTTGACGGCCAGCTACTTCATGGTCAACGCGGGGCAGCAGCTGAAATTGGGCACATGCCAGGTTTTGGCGACCTGCCATGTACGTGTGGTGGTCGCGGACATATTGAGACGACGTCGTCGGGTCGCGGAATTGCGCATCGGTATGCGTTAGCGACCGGACGTCAGGTTCACGACGCGGGCGAGGTCGCCCAAGCTGCCCGGTCTGGTGACTCTACCGCCGTCGATATTCTTGTTGATGCGGGCCGGTACGCTGGGCTGGCAATCATCCAGGTTGCGACGATGCTCGATCTTACTGCGGTTGTCGTCGGCGGGGGCGTGACTCGTGACTGGGATTATCTCATGGCGGGAATCAGTGAGGTCGCCGCAAAATATCCGCTGATTTCAGGAGCCCAACTCGATATTCATCGTTCTGTGTTGGGGGCAGATGCGGTTCTGATCGGCGCTGCTCGGAAAGGAGTGCAGGCATGCTAAATTTTGATGAACGAGTTGGAAACCGTACTGATATCACCTATCCGCCAACCCCGGTTCCACACTGGTATCGGGATGCCAAAGTTGGCATTATGATCCATTGGGGAATTTATTCGATTCCGGCGTGGGCGGTGACCAGCGATGAGCGGTTTAATGCCGACGAAGAGTATGCCTTCCATCGTTATGCTGAATGGTATGGAAATACGGTACGGATTCCTGGTTCGCCAACTGCTTTGCTGCATCGTGCCCGGTATGGGCAGCGCAACTATGAAGATCTGCTTGACCTGTGGACGATTAACGACAACGCCGTATCAGACATGGTTGATCTGGCGGTGGCTGCAGGCGCACACTATGTTGTTCCGACGACGAAACATCACGACGGGTTATGTTTGTGGGACACACAAACGACGCAGTTTTCTACCGTTCGCCGCGGTCCGTATCGAGATCTTATTGCCGAGTTTGCACACGCTACCCGGCGTGCCGGCTTGCGTCTTGGACTCTATTTTTCCGGCGCCCTGGATTGGCATGTCAGCGATTTCGGGCCGATTACGTCAGATGAGGAACTTTTCCGATTCCGGCGCAACGACGCCGAATTCGCACAGTATGCAACTGCTCAAATACGCGAATTGATCGACCAATATTCTCCAGATTATTTATGGAACGATATTGATTGGCCCGACGGCGGAAAAGGCGAGGAACCTTATGGTCTTGCTCAACTTTTCACCGACTATTTAGCTCATGTTCCGCACGGACTTATTAATGACCGCTGGGGTGTACCTGCCCAAGGCGTCCTGACCCGTGAATATCGAGACGTTAATGATATGATGGAACGCCCTTGGGAAGCAGTGCGCGGACTGGGAAGATCTTTCGGATACAATGCCGACGAAGACGTCTCACTATCACTGAGCGGACCAGACCTCGTGCGTTACCTTGTCGATGTCGTCGCCAAAAACGGAAACTTGTTGATCAATATTGGTCCGCAGGCAGACGGTACGATTCCGGAGATTCAACGCCAATCATTGCTATATATGGGACGCTGGTTAACGCAACACGGCCAAGCGATCTATGGAACCCGGCCGTGGGGACCAGGGGTGATCGATGGGCGATACTATACTCAGCCGGCGTCGGCACACGGTAGCAACGACGTCGTCTATCTTCTCCAAGAAGCAGAGCGAGAAATTGTACTGCCGGAACCATTACGCAACCACAACGTTACTTGGCTCGGTGATTCAACGGACGAATGGCCGATGAGGGTCGCTAAACTAGAGAAGTAGACAAGTCATCACTCTTCACTGGTATCAAAGGAGATAACATGCTTGAAGTTATTGCGCTCAACGAACACGACGCGCTGGGGGCGGTGGAAGGCGGTGCCCATCGGATCGAACTCGTTGGCACGATGGATCAAGACGGACTATCCGCAACCGTCGAACAAGTCGCAAAAATTCGGGCAGTAAGCGATATTCCAATCCGCGCTATGCTCCGCGACCGGGACGGATTCACCCCAAAGAATGTCAGCGAACTGGCAGCGGGCGCTCGCGACCTTGTCGATGCCGGTGTTGAAGCACTCGTCGTCGGCTGGGTCCGTGACGGAAAGTTCGACACCCACACATTGGCTGACGTACTTCGTGGCGTACCAGAATGCGAAATGACGATTCATCGCGCAATCGACAACGTGGCAGACTATGGTGCTGGCTGGAAGAAGATTCTACAACTGCCACATGTGACGAGTGTATTAACTGCAGGTTCGGCTGCCGGCGTTGATGCTGGAATGGAAAATTTGTTAACGCAAGCAGTCGATCCGCGAATCGCTGAGGTGATGATGGTCGGTGGTGGACTGCGTCTCGAACATCTTGACCGTCTGAAGGAAGCTGGTATCCGCAAATTCCATGTTGGTTCGCCGGTGCGTGGCGGTAGCTTCGCCAATCCGGTCGATCCGGTGTTGGTGTGCCAATGGGTCGAGGCTACTCAGTAGGATCGTATGCGGCTAAAACGTGTGAACGTGGGGTGGAGGTAAGAAATTTTACCTTCACCCCACGTGGACATTAATGTTGCCGGATGCGTGATATACGAGCGCTGCTAGCAAACATCCCGACGGGAGCTAGATGTTTAGAAGCTTTCGAAATGTTCCCGAGCAAAAGTGGCGCCGTGACCGGTCTTCGAATTCCAACAGGTGAGGCCCGTTTGCTCTGAGGCGCATACCCAGTCTTCGAACACGGCCTGCTTGCCGTAGTCGAGGATGATCGGCGGAGTTGTGCCAGGCATGTTGTTGTGTGCATCTCAAGCTTGTCGTTTGCATTCTTTTCTTGAGGGTTCTTTGGTGAGTCGCTTTCAGAAGCCTTACCGGAGGTCATAGCTTGTGGACTGTTACCGTCGCCGGAAGGATTCTTGTCATTGAAGAACTGGAAGAACCCGCCGAATCCAATTGCGGCAAGTATGAGCATGACTCCTAAAACGTACCAGATAATTTTCTTACGAGACGTATGGGTGGAACCTTCGCCGAGTGGTTGTGTTGGGTATGCGGCGGGGTTTGGCTATGATGCTGGTGGCATGCCAGGCTGGGGTATAGCTGCCGAGGTGCTGAGCCGTTTTCGCTCTTACAATTAAGTGTAGATTTTTTCATATAAGATAACTATGCGTTTTGTTCAGTTGTGGCGTGTTTAAAGATGAAATCAAATGTGGAGAGTGGCTAAGTTAATATGATCCATCAGTAACTGACTTACTCTTAAAGTGAACTACAATATGACTATGGCCGAACAACAACCTGTGGGTATCCACGTCGTCACAATTGCGTATAATCCGGGGCCCGAGCTGGAAGCTATGGTTTCCTCTCTACGTGTCGCTTGTAGGCTCCATGGTGCTAGTGACCCCAGTGTGAATATAACGTTGACGATTGTTGATAACGGTTCACAAGCCGAACGCGTCGATGCGATAGTTGACCAATATGCGCAAGAATTTTCTGCACGTGTGATTCGGCCAGGTCGCAATTTAGGATATGGACGCGCAGCGAACCGTGGTCTGCACGATGCTACTGAACCGTGGGTATGCGTGGCTAATCCGGACACCGTTTTCCAGCCCGGATCCTTAGTGGAATTAGTGAATGCTGGAAATCGTTGGCCGCAAGCAGGTATCTTTGGGCCACGGTTATTAGAACGCGATGGAAAGGTTTACCCATCTGCTCGTGCTCTCCCAAGCCTGCGCAACGGAGTTGGGCATGCTCTATTTGCTCATGTGTGGCCGGCGAACCCGTGGACTCGTGCCTACCACGGCAACACTGAACATGAACACGTAGCCGGCTGGTTATCGGGGGCCTGTTTACTTATTCGTACCTCGGCATGGCGAAAGTTAGAGGGATTTGATCCCCGGTACTTCATGTTTTTCGAAGACGTCGATCTGGGCCGGCGTGCAGGCGAAGTTGGAATAACGAGCGTCTATGTACCTTCGGCAGCTGTTGTCCACGAACAAGGTGCTTCGTGGAAGGCGCGCCCAGCTAAAATGATTCGCGCCCACCACGATTCTGCAAAGCAATATTTAGCGGACGCCTACCCTGGCATAGCATACGTGCCACTGCGCGCACTGCTAGGAGCAGGTCTCGATGTTCGGGCTTGGTGGCAAACTCGCGGGAGTGAGTAGAAAATTACCTTATCGTTGACCAGTGAGAAATTTTTCAGAGAAGTCTGGCTTCTCTGCGCATAATTCTCATAGGGAGGCTTCAAGTGTTTTCATGAATAAAGATGAGCTATTCTTCATTCGTACACAAATCGACGAGGATAGTGACATTATGAAACATACTTTATTACAACGCGAAGTAATTGCACATCGTGGGCTCAACCATCGTGCGCCCGAAAACACGCTTGCTGCATTCCGCCTAGCAGCTGAAAGTGGCTGCACATGGTTTGAAACCGACGTCGATATTATGGCGGACGGTACCCCAATCATTCTGCATGATACGTTACTAGATCGGACCACAAACAAGTCCGGGTATTTCTACGATCTCACCGCTGAAGATCTGCCAAGCATCGACGCGGGATCCTGGTTTTCTTCCGAATATGCCGGTGAACCTATGCCAACGCTTCATCAACTCGTAGATTTGATGAACGAAACAGGTATGAATGCCAACATTGAACTCAAATCCAATGAGCGCGGCAAAGCCATGTCGATGCAAATGATTGAAAACACGCTAGCAGAGCTCGACCGCCTCGATCCGGAACGCGAGGTTATCATTTCCTCGTTCAACCACCTTCTTCTTCATCATGTACATGACATGCGTCCAGATATTCCGATCGGCGCACTTTTCGTCGTTGATAACCTGTGGCCAGACTGGAAGTCTATCCTGGAGCTCGTCGGAGCAACCTACATCCATCCAGAGGACGCAAAGCTGACCCCAGAGCTCATCTCTCAATTCCGTGAAGCTGGTTATGGCGTGAATGTATGGACCGTTAACGGAAAAGACCGCGCCAACGAGCTATTCAACTGGGGTGCAACCGGAGTCTTTACCGACATCGCCGATGAATTCTTGAAGTAGTAACAGTATTTTAATGCCTATCAGGAGCAGGAAGGCAGGTTGCCTTCCCGCTCCTGACTGGTTCTGCTACTTGATATTTTCCAAAAATTGATGTTAGCGGCAACGTAGCAACTAACTAAAACAGAAAGTGAAAACTCATGATAGATAGTTTAACGTCGAGCGGACGTATACCTAAGTTCCTACAGCGCGGCAAAATCGGTGCCTTCTTAAGCATCGTCCTTACTGGCCAGTTGGTATATGTTTCGTTCGAAGCATTTAAAGGCTCGTTGCTTCTGCCGTTGTCTGAGTCGCTCGGAATTAGCATTGACCAATTCGGTATTCTATTTGGCTGGATCGGCATTGCGATGTTCTTCTATGTGCCAGCTGGCTGGGTGAACAATCGTTTTACTATTCGCTCAATCCTGATTGCATTTGCTGGATGGCGTCTTGTCACATTCCTTATCTTGTATCTGATTCCAGGTATTCCATTTAAATTCATGGTTGTCATTGCAGCTAGCTGGGGTATTTGGGATGCAATCGGTTGGCCAGCAGTGGTCAACGGCGTCGTATTTATTGCAAAAGACGAGGATATTAAGGGTCGCGGTTTAGCAATGGGCTTGCTTGAAACCATTCGCCGAGCACTTGAATTTGCGATGAACGCAATTATTTTGGTGTTCCTCGGATTGTATCCAGATAACGCAGTCAGCATTATGAAGGGCTTCGGAATCGGATATGCCCTTCTACTCATCCCGATTATCATTGCTCTGCTACGTTACGTACCAAAGAATGCAATTGCTAAGAGCGTCCAGATCGGTGATAAGAAGGCCGGTAAGAACGCTGCTGCGCTCGCGGGTCTGATCAACGTGCTCCTCAAGCCACGTGTATGGATGGCAGGTCTTGCGGCAATGTGCCTGTACTGGACCTACGTCAACCTCATCTACCTGTCTGCACCATACATCAAGCTCGTATTCAACGCTTCGGATGCGGTTGCGGGTGCGTTTGGTATTTTCAACACCGGTCTTATCGGCGTGTTTGCTGGCCTTATTTCAGGTATCGTTGCGGATTACGTCTTTAAGTCCTCAACGGTTATGCTGGGCGTATCGTTGGCTGTGACTGCAGGCGGTGCATTCACAGTGTCGTTGCTTCCGGCTGGCTCTAGCTCAATGTGGCTCGCGATGGTTCTGCTGATGATTATGGCAATCGGTATCTTCATGGGTAAGGCAGTTATTCTTGCTCCGATTGCAGAATTGCATTTGCCTGAGCATATTTCGGGTTCGGCTATGTCAGTCGGTTCGTTTGCTGCTTTCGCCTCAGTACTCTGGGCCCACCCAATGACTGCAGGTTTGGTGGAAGCTAACAAGGCTGATCCGTATGTTGGCTACCAGCAGATCTTGTGGATCACAGTACTGGTGGCAGCAATTGGTGCTGCTTGTGCAATTGTCCTGGCCATTGTTAACAACCGCCTAGAGAAGGCTGGAAAGTTGGATGGCGTCGGCGACAACGAAATCATCGCTGTTGCAGCTGAGGTTGAAGACTAGTCCTCGGACAGAAATAAAATAGTTTATGCAACAAATCGGGGAATAGTGCAAACCGCGTCAAATATTGCCGCAGTTTGCACTATTCCCCGATTCAGTGCTGTTAGGCGCTGGTATAGGCGACTAAAACTAACAGCTACTGGCCGTTCTTGGCGTACTTAGCTTCTACAGCATCCTTCGTTGGACGCCACCAAGCTTCGTTGGCCTTGTACCATTCAATGGTGTCGTGCAGACCGTCAGCAAAGTTCTTGAACGACGGCTGCCAGCCGGTTTCTTCAACCAGCTTAGAGTTATCGATAGCATAACGCTGATCGTGCCCTGGGCGGTCGTTCACGTGATCGAAATCGTCAGCTGGTCGGCCGAACTCTTCCAGAATCATCTGGGTAACTTGGAGATTGTTGAGTTCGCCGTCGGCGCCAATCAGGTAGGTTTCGCCCAAGCGACCCTTGTTAATAATCGCCCAGACAGCGGTGTTGTGATCACGCACGTGGATCCAGTCGCGGATCTGTTCGCCGGTGCCATAAATCCGTGGGCGAATACCGTCCATCAAGTTGGTGATGGTTCGTGGAATGAACTTTTCGACATGCTGATAGGGGCCGTAATTGTTCGAGCAGTTCGAGATGGTTGCTTCGATACCGAAGGAGCGTACCCATGCGCGAACCAAGTGGTCGGATGCTGCCTTTGATGACGAGTATGGGCTCGATGGCACATATGCGTCACCAGGCTGGAAACGACGTGGTTCGCCGATTTCCAGATCGCCGTAGACTTCGTCGGTGGAAATGTGGTGGAACCGGGTTCCGTGGCGGCGAACTGCTTCGAGGAGTTCGAAGGTACCCACAATGTTTGACCGGATGAATGGAGACGGATCGTTGAGCGAGTTGTCGTTATGGGATTCGGCAGCGAAGTTAACGACGACGTCGGCATCCTTCACCAGCGGATCAACAGTATCGCGGTCTGCAATATCGCCTTCGATGAGGGTGACCCGATCCAAGCCAGCGATTGAGGCTGGATTGCCAGCATAGGTGAGTTTGTCTAAGACGACGACGTCGGCGTCGGGCATCGTTTCAACAGTTTGGTGGACGAAGTTCGCTCCGATGAAGCCGGCTCCGCCAGTGATAAGTACTTTCATTTTTCTCCTTGATTGTTTTGAACGTGTCAGTCAGCTTTAACGGTGATTTCGGGGAAAGCTTTGATTAAGCCGGAAGTTTTTGCGTCAGATCCTACTTGAAGAATTAGTGCGTTGGCCTTATGTGCCAGTGTTATGCCAGAAGAATTGCTGATCAGAACATTGAAAACAAATTGGCCTTCGCCAAGATAGAAATTTGGAATCACTATATCGATAGTTCCGGTAGATGAAAGCGGTGGAAGTTGTTGATCAAGATTGGCACTGTTCATAGTGAAGACCTTCGTGCCATCGAGAGCTTCCACGGTCAATTCGGCCGTGTAATCCTCTAGTGGTACCTGAGTGTCGAGATCTATGGAAATAGTCAGATTGTTACCTGAGAGGAAAAGGTCAACACCGCTAGGAAGTCTAGTGAAACCGCTAGCTCGGACATCAGTAATTTTTAGATTATGGAGCGCTTCTTCAACTTCAGGTGAAATATTTGTGGATTTAGCTCGATCGACCTGAATCTGTTTTGCGTAAGATTTGTGAAGAATGTTCATAGATTCCCGGGTAGGGCCGATCGTGATGAGCTCACCCTTTTGAAGGACAAGAGCACGATCGCACATTTCTACGATTTGGTCAGGTGAATGAGAAACCAAGATAATAGAACGCCCGTCGTCTTGGAACTGTCGGATACGTTCCATACATTTTCGTTGGAAAGGTTCATCTCCTACAGCAAGAACTTCATCAACCAAGAGAATATCGGGGTTTGAATGAACTGCAACTGAGAAAGCTAGGCGAACGTACATGCCAGAGGAATAGAACTTTACTTGGGTATTGATAAAGTCAGAAATTCCGGAGAAATCAATGATGGAATCTATCTGGGCATCGATTTCTTCTTCACTCAGTCCCATGATTGAAGCGTTAAGGAAGATATTTTCCATTCCAGTTAGATCGGGATGGAATCCTGCCCCAAGTTCAAGAAGAGCTGCAATGCGGCCGCGAACCTTAACGCTCCCTGAATCGGGAGAGATAATTCCACCAATAAGTTTGAGTAGCGTAGACTTTCCGGAGCCATTGGCGCCAGTTAGCCCGAGGGATTCGCCAGCTTGTACCGAGAAAGAAACATCATCAAGTGCGGTGTAGCGCTCGATGTGCTTACGGTTACGTCCAGCATTAACAATGCGTTCTTTAAGCGATTTATCTTTACGTAAAACAAATTTTTTAGAGACGCTATCTACTTTAATAACGTCTAAAGGTTCTGGTGCTACGTTAAATGTCATTATAGATCCTGAGCGAAATTACGTTGTGCATGGGCAAAATAGCGTTGAGCAAGAATGCATAAAACAATACCGACAGCAAGGACGGTGAAGTTTCGAGTTAGCAAATCGGGAGGGAGTTGTGCACCATTGTCCATCCCTGCCTTCCATGTTCCAGCTTGAAAGGCTGATACTGCCAATGTTATCGGATTCCAACTATAAATAATGGAAATGGTGCTACTTGCAACGTTAGCCACCATCTCATAAGAGTAAACGATCGGGCTTAGCCACATTCCAATGAGTAAGCCAACTTCAACAAGATATTGAGTATCGCGCATGCTGACGTTAACTGCGGATAACCATAATGCGAATGCTACTCCCCAAACAAAAAGAACTAATGAAGCTAAGGGGACATAAAGAATGAATTGAGTGATAGATATTCCACGTATAACTAGTGCCCCCACAATAAGTACAGCCATCTGAGCGCAGAAATTGACAAATGCAGCGCCCGCGCTGGCGAGAGGGAAAATTTCACGAGGGAGGTAGACTTTTTTGATAATTCCTCCGTTTGAAACAATCGACTGGGTCCCCATCGCAACAATTTCGTTAAATAGTGCCCATGCAGTTAATCCTGCAAAAACATAAACGCCAAAATCTGGTATCCCGCGTTCTGCACCTAGGATTTTCCCGATCGCGAAATAGTAGATGAACAGCTGCACTAATGGACGGATTAAAGTCCAAGTGAAACCAAGGAAAGAATCCTTGTATTTCGCTTTGAGTTCACGACGGATAAGAAGCATGAGTAAGTTTCGATGGTTCCACACGTCGAGCCAAGAGGGGATTAAGCCGTGAATAAAGCTAGAATTTCGCGAAACTGTGCGCATCTCTTCATTGGCAAGGCGCGTAAACCTTTGCTGAGCGGACAGGCTCGGGTTTCGGTTGGCGTTATGTTCTTGCATTGATATCCAATCGTTTCAGTATTCTTAAATCTATATTAATGCTCAAGTGGCCAAATGGTAGACATGTGAGATAGACATAGTGAAATTTGAGGTATGTGCTCTGAGTAATCAGGGTAATCAAGGTAGCATTGGATATAGGTTACATCTTATTAAATCTAGGGAGATCGTAGTGCATTCACTGTTTGTTATTGGTGAAGATCAGAGTTTTTCACCGCAGTGGTCGACGTATCTGCAAAATGATGCGCGTGTGGAAAAAGCTGTACCTGGGGAGTTTACTAATGTTTTCGACCGCATGTCTTTCCCTGGTGTTGTTGTAGTAATCCCATGTGTTTCAGCGATTCCGCAAGAGCTGATCTCGACAGTTATGGATAATGGCTTGGAGCATGTGCGTAACGGAGAGAATGTCGTCTTTTCTGGTAGAGGAGAAGAAGGCCAAGCTTTATCTACAGCTGCTGCTGCATACTTTTTTAATGCAGAGGACGTTCATTATATTGGTGGTCTTGATGGTTCGCTTGATGCGTTAACGATGGCGATGGATGTGATGTTCCGGTTAAGTGCCCGTGGGCACGTAATTCATCGCCGCCGAGTGGAAGGGCTAGAACATAACCCTGCTTCGTTGTTGGCATACATGAACGTTTTGTCGCGCAATCTTGATCCGAAAATACAGTCGTATGAACTTGCTCCACTGATTTTAGGAGTTCTCTCGGGAACGATGGCTGATGCGGATATTTCAGCATTAGATTTACAGTTGTCCCCAGGAGATGAAAATAATCGAGAACTCACCCTTCCTGCTCACGCGCTATCGGGGGCACGCCTAGTTCGTCAATGGACCAAGGGAATGAAACGTACCCAAGCTGCAAGTGTTATTAATTTTCCAATGAATCGTATACCTGCGAAACGATTGCCAGGCTTGGTAGATTTCATTGACGAAATGTGGGCAAGCACCGGATTAGATTCAGCTTCTATTACTTTATTGCGTGAATCTTTTGCGGATATTTCTCCGTACAGTGATCCTGATGTTCTGTTTGTATGTTCCTTCGATGACGAGCATGCGTACAACCGAATGTTGCAGGTTAGTTCACTTTTGTCTCCTGACGTTTACGTATGGAATACGTGTAACGATACACTCCACCGCTATTCACAAGGCGAGTTAAAGCAGATTGCCGTGCAGCCTGGTATTTTAGAGCAAATGTCAGTAATCGTCTTCGTCGGCGCTGCGCTCCGTGAAGTGATCGGAGTTCAAGAAACAAACGCGATGATCGTGCTGGATATGACCACTACCGATGTTTTGGGTCTGATGCAAAATGAACATCGCAGTTTTACGGCAGGAGTCACGGAAACTTCTGTGCAAAAGTGGAATGAAACTATTGGCCACGCGGATCGGATCATTGTTTCTTCGTCGCAACAACGCGACCTCTATCTTGGATATATTGCTGGCCTTAAACGACTTAATGCTATGGCTTACGACGAAGATCATGCTTACAATTCGCTTGTTGCCGTTGAAGATGGCACATCGCAGATTCTTACAGCTATTAACTACCCACGAAAAGCACTCGATAATGTTAAGTCGGTTCCGCTTTATCAGAAAACTCCATACGGTATGCTCGCAAAACGGACCGCGCAAGGTATTGTCAATGAGCTGGTGAAGAAAACTGGCAACACGGTGGATAAAGCGAAGGGAAGTGTCCAGAAATGACAAAAGTTTCGGTGATCCTGGTCAATTACCGTGGAGCGCAAGATACGATTGACGCAGTAAGGTACTTACGCCAAACATCGTGGCCTCAAGAGCAATTGGAAATCGTCGTCGTTGAAAATAATTCAGGCGATGATTCTCTCGCAAAGTTCCGTGAGCAGATCCCTGACGAAGTTATCGTCGACGCTGGAGAAAACCTTGGTTTCGCAGGTGGCTGTAATTTAGGTGCTGCTTCTTCAACCGGAGATGTGGTTGCCTTTTTGAACAATGATGCGCGCCCAGACGAAAACTGGATCAGCGCTGCCGTGGCACGTATCGAAGACGATCCAAAAATTGGTTGTGTGGCCTCGAAAGTTTTGAACTGGGAAGGCGACAAAATTGATTACATTGATGGTTCACTGACATGGTTCGGTATGGGATATAAGCGCGAAGCTGGCTGGGACTATGCTGGGCAAGGTAGCGTGGAAAAGAACGTGCTATTTGCAACCGGTGCTGCGATGTTCGTGCCGCGTCATGTTTATGAAGAGCTTGGCGGTTTTGATGAAAAATTCTTTATGTTCTATGAAGATGTTGATTTCGGATGGCGAGTGACATTAGCCGGATACGATGTGCGTTATGTACCGGCGTCGATTGCTTATCACCGTCATCACGTCTCGATGAATAAGTTCGGTAACTATCGTGAGCAATATCTACTAGAGCGCAATGCATTGGCGTGCCTTTATAAGAATCTAGGGCCGGATCTTTTGCGAACGGTATTTGCTTCGGCGCTGGCGTTGGCGAATGAGCGTGGTGCTTCGCGAGGCGAAAAAGAAATAGATGCAGCTAATGCGGATGCCTTCGCTGGTACGCAGATCACGAAGACGGCACTTACTGGTGCCTACGCAGTTGGCTGGTTTAATCAGCATCTAGAATATTTTGCCGCACAACGAAAGCACGTTCAGGCAACCCGTGTGCGCGATGATTCGGAGATTTTACCGTTGATGCGGGTGGCGTTGGAGCCACTGGAACCGCATTCAGCCTATCTTAACGCGTATAAGCAACTAGTGGATCATTTTGGCATTGATCGAAAGTATTTCCGTCCATCGCGTATCTTGGTTGTTACTGGCGATATGATTTCGGAAAAGATGGCTGGTCCAGCTATACGTGCGTGGGAGATGGCCAAGCGTCTCAGTGAAAAGCATCAGGTTAAACTTTGTTCTACAACGGGTGTTTCTGGAGTGGAGTCAGTTGATTTTGATATTCATCTCGGGATTGACAAAGAATTGCATGCCCTTGTTGACTGGTCTGATATCGTGATTTTCCAAGGCTTCTTGTTAGAGGTGGCTCCGTGGATTATGGATAGTGACAAAATCCTTATTACAGATATCTATGATCCTATTCATCTTGAACAGCTTGAGCAGGCTAAAGATCAAGGGCCCAAAGGCCGCGATGATACACTAGTGTCAAGCACCAATGCGCTTAATCGGCAAATTGTTCGCGGGGATAGATTCCTATGCGCATCCGAGAAGCAGCGTTATTTCTGGCTGGGGCAGTTAGCTGCTATGGGACGAATTAATCGAAACTTCGTGGGTGCCGGAAATGACCCTGAATCGGTGATTGATATTGTGCCATTCGGGTTGAATGAAGAACGCCCGGTGCAGGAATACCATGCGATTAAGGGCAAAGTTCCGGGAATCTCCCTCGATGATAAAGTAATTTTATGGGGTGGCGGAGTTTATAACTGGTTTGATCCGCTCACGCTGATAAGAGCAGTCGATGTTTTGGTGAAGAAGCACGATAATGTTCGGATGTATTTCCTTGGCGTGAAGCATCCTAATCCGGCAGTGCCGAAGATGCAGATGACTCAGGCGGCAATGGATCTTGCTGATGAGCTCGGCCTAACCGGTAAGTATGTTTTCTTTAACCATGACTGGGTAGATTACAATACTCGGCACAACTATTTACTTGACGCTGATTGCGGGGTCTCGACTCATTTCGAGCATATCGAAACTCAGTACTCATTCCGTACACGGATTCTGGATTATTTATGGGCTGGCTTGCCGATTGTGGCAACTGAAGGTGACTCTTTTGGTAATGCGTTAAATCCGGAGCGTATTGGGATTTCGGTTCCGCCTGAAGATGTTGATGCGTTGGCGACGGCGTTAGAGCGCGTACTCTTTGAACCGGGCCTTGCTGAAGAGTTTAAGCAAAATATTGCACGCTATTCAGTTCAGTTTGAATGGCGAAATGCGCTCAAACCGTTGCTTGATTTTGTGGATCATGCATGCCGAGCTGACGATCACAAGACAGCGACAACCGAAGTAATACGTACTGATCTGCAATTTGTGAAAGTACCATTTAACCTCACGCGCGATGCCAAACTTGTTATTGAGCATCTGAAAGCGGGTGGCCCGAAGTTGCTGGCAGATAAAGTCCGTTCGCGATTACGGAAACTGTTTTAGTACGTGGATAGTTACAGGAAATGAAAATGCGTGATAGTAAAATTCAGCAACTGCGGTCAGCATTAGGTATTCGTTCGATCAGCCTTGTTATTGTGGCGATGATAGCCTTTTTTGGAGCTGGTTTAGGGTGGGTTGTAGCCTCTCCAATTGGCGGTTCTCCTGATGATGATTACCATATGGGCTCTATTTGGTGCCCGAGGCCGGTTGGAGAATCGTGTACAGTTAAAGCTATCAATGGTGTTGATGAAGTGCGAGTTCCGATTCCTGTGGCTGCGGGAGCAGCCTGTCATGCGTTCAAATCGGATAGTTCAGCTTCGGACTGTAATGTTGATATTTCCACAAACGAGTTGATGTGGAGCCATCGCTATGATGATGGCGACTATCCAGCTGGTTATTATGCCTTTCAGCATCTGTTTATCCAACATGACGTTGGTAAATCGATAATCGTCATGCGCACGGTGAACTTAACTATCGCGATTTTGCTTTTAACTCTCATCGGAGTTTTCTTGCGCCCAGAACAACGAACGGCGTATTTATTACCGATGGTGGTTACGTGGATCCCAATGGGGTTCTATTTCATCACCTCAATTAATCCAAGTTCTTGGGCGATTACAGGGCTTTATGGTTATACCGTGGCCATGTATGGAGCCGCTACCGGAAAAGATTGGCGCCGTTGGGTTTTGCTGGGGCTAGCTATGTTTTCCGCAGTCTTATGCCTGTCCTCTCGGCGTGACGTTTCTTTCTATCTTTTCGTCGTTGCAGTGGCGTTCATATTCGCCATCAAATGGAGCAAGAAAAACATCATTCCGGGAGTAGCGGTCGCGATTATTGGGTTTGTTGGTGCTTACTCAATTACGTTAGGTGGTCAGGCGAAGCACGTCACTGCTAGCTTCGAATCAGAGGGGAATCTTTTCCGCAATGCGTTGAATACTATTCTCGATCTTCCGCGTTATTTTGCTGGAATGTTTGGGGTTACATACGGACCAGGTTGGTTTGATACACCAGTTGAAGGTCCAGCAACGTATATTGTTCTCTTTGTTTTTGCCGGAGCAGTAATGGCCGGGCTACGTTCTGGTTCGTGGCGCAAGTGGATGTCTGCATCCGTTATTCTTGGGGCGATATGTGGAATTCCGCTGGTGTTTATTCTCAAAGGCATTTTTACAGGCTTTGGAGATTATCAGCCGCGTTATATGTTGCCATTGTTGGGTGTTTTACTTTTTATGTTGTTTACAATTGGAAGTCGGCAGCGTCAAATATTTGAGCTTCCGCAACTTATTCTTATTGCATTGGCTATCCCGATTGCTAATAGCTTGGCACTTCATATCGTTATGCAACGTTATACTGCTGGATTCCAACCAGCGCATCCACTGAACTTGGATAATAATATTTCATGGTGGTGGAATACCAGTATTTCACCGATGACTGTGTGGGTAGTGGCATCATTGGCATTTGTCGTGGCGATTGTAGTAGTTACGTATTTTGCTCATCGGAATTCATTCAACAGTGACTCAGTGAAAAAAGTGCCGATTGCTGAGAGTAGTCAAAGCAATGACTCTGAAAACATAATCGCGGAAAAGGTATCGCCTAAACACGCTCTTGTGTGAACATAGACGTAGCTTTGTTGCTAATCGTTGATACTTGTATTATGCGGTAGCTTACGGTAGCTGTGCGCAAATACTACAACCATAACGAGCAGGGCGCCGGAATAGGCCACCGTGCCAACCCAACTTGGTCCATTGATTCCAAACATGCTTATGAACCATTGGGAAAGTGTAACGGTTAAAACTGCAGCGACTGCATTTCCAATGAAGGCTCCTTTGTAGTTCCTTACGGTGATCAGCAGATCGTTCATAAACCATACAAAGGCAGTGATTAACGTAAATAATATGGCTGGTTGCAGGATGTAAGTATGCTGGCTAATGTCATCGCCAAATAAGATCGCTAAGAGCCGGTCGCCAAACATTAGCAAAAGAAGGGATAGTATTCCAGTAATGAGGATCATAAAACCGGTTGTTTTTTTGATGAGTTTCAAGGCGGAGCGCTTATCTGAATTTAATCGCTGGGCCAGCTCTCGAAGCAGTGGGCTGTAGACGTATGTGGCGCCCATTTGAACGATGAGTACTGGAGAAGCTACTGAAGCATAAATTCCTAACGCATCGGTACCTAAAGAAATTTCTAATTGTTGGCGGGGAATAGTAAGGACAGCAGTGCTCAGCACTTGTGAAATAACGAGCGGAGTGAGTGTAAAGAGTAGTTTTAGCGAGGGCAGGATATCAATAACAGGTGTAATCCCCTCGAACTTTGCTGCTTGAGGAGCATCATAGAAAGCCCCAACCAGGATTTCTGAGACGATCATAGCAATGATTGCCCAGATCAATGAATTTGTCGTCCATAGCGTCACACTAAATGATGCCAGATTTGCTACACCTTGTAGGATATAGGAAATTCCAGAAATATCCATACGATAGTTGCGCCAATCAATTGCATGAAATACTTCAATAAAGTTAACCGTCAGAGAATAGATGAGATACAAGAGGACTGGGATGAGGCTGGCAAAAGACGAGGTAATAATGGCGTAGAGGGTACCAGCGATAAATGCAAACAGTGATGTGAGAACACGTAAGCCAACGTAACGATGAGATGAGCGTTCATTTTTTACGTCGGTGATTTGTAATGTGCGGAGACGATAGTCAGCAAAAGGAAGGATAAGGTTAGATATCGACATGGAGATAGCTAAACTACCTGCAACATCAAATCCGGTTGAAAGTCGAACAGCGGCAATTGTTATAGCGTAATTGCATATTAGTCGAATCATGGATCCAACCGAGTTCCATAGCATATTGCTTTTAAGTGTTAGCTGTTTTTTAGTGCTCATATGCACCTCATATATCCTAGTATCTTCTCTATACCATCTTAGTGGTAGGGAGTTAAACACTGAATACTATAACATTAGGAGTATGTATAGGAGATTTTCGTGGACGCCTCTTCCGAAGTGAAGTTCTTGATACCATGAATTTAGGTTATTGATATATTTTTGTAGGGAGATTCATTGGTGATTCGAATTTGTCATGTTATCGGCGCAATGGAACGGGCGGGGGCAGAAACATTTTTAATGAATCTGTATAGGTCGATTGATCGGTCTAAAGTGCAGTTTGATTTTCTAGTGCACACTGATCGTGAGGCGGCATATGATGCTGAAATTCTAAAGCTAGGAGGGCGAATCTTCCGGGCGCCGGCTATTACCCCAACGTCGTTAGCTCGTCTATATCCATTTTATAAAAAGTTCTTTGCTGACCATCCAGAAATGATAGTTGTTCATGGACATATTGGATCGGTTGCTGCATTGTATTTGAGAGCTGCCCATAAAGCTGGACGGTATGCCATTGCACATTCGCATGCTCAGAACTATCCCTTAGATTTTTCGCAAGCTCTTTTCCGAATACTCGCATTTCCTACCAGGTTTGTGGCTGACTATTATTTGGGTGCGTCCTTTGAAGCTGGTCTTGATCGTTTCGGCGAAAAAATCGTGAATTCTCCACGATTTAAAATCATTTTCAACGGTGTTTCTGTACAGCTATATGCATATAGTGAAGAAAAACGTCGAAAGTTGAGGAAAGAATTAGAGATCAGCTCTGATGAACAGGTTTTGATCCATGTTGCTCGTTTCGATCCAGTGAAGAATCAGACGTTTTTGATCGATGTATTCAATGAATATTATAAATTAAATCCTCAAAGTCGGTTGTTAATGGTTGGAGGTGGTGGTTCGGAAGGGCCAACGTTACGTAATAAAATTGAGAATTATCAATTGACTGATGTAGTTAAGTTTCTTGGAATTCGTTCCGATGTTAATGATCTTCTCCAAGCTGGCGATGTATTTATTATGACTTCTTTTTCAGAGGGTATGCCAGTGGCGATATCGGAGGCTCAAACAGCTGGTCTTCCATGTATTGTCACAACGGGTTTTCCAGAGGCGGCAAACTGGAGCGGAGAAGTTCGCTTTGTTGATCTCAATGCAGGTATTGCGGCGTGGGTAGCTGCTATAAAGAATGCGTTCCAGCGCTCCATGGATCCACATTACATGCGCAGTGCGGGAGTGGAACGAGCTCAAGAAAACGGATTCGATATTACTACTACTGCCCGCTGGTTTGAAGACTTCTATATTGTAGAGGCATCGAAGCGAATCGGTTAGATTTCATTCCACTAGTTTTGGAGCGTAGGGGCCAAAAATAATCGAGGATGCTTCATGGTTTTCTCGTTGATCTTCTGGCGGAATAGTCATGTAATCGCCATAACCGCGGCTTAAAATTGCATCATAGTCACGTGGAACCATGACTTCAATATCACCGAAGGGGACACGGTGTGCAGGGAATAACTCATTGAGGGATGCTGACCACCGTTGCGGATCTCGAGTGGAGAAATCTCCAAAAAGAGTAGACGAACTATGCTCGAATCGTCGAGCAGCTTTCTCCCATTTTTCAATTAATTTTGCAGGCTTAACGTGAGCTAGTCTCATTGACCAGTGAATAGCATGTAATGCGGCATTAATTGCTAGTTTTGCCGGTTGTGGCACAGAGAGTATTGCGTTAGGGGTGCCCTGGAGATAGAGTAGCCTCCCCCAAAACCACGTGGCTTTATTTTGCTTAGCAAAATCTCGCGGTGAGTTTGGGATAGGATCGAGCGGAAAAAGATCTATGCCCAGTGGCATACTATAATCACGCTTTGCGGCCAAACCAGGTATGAACTCACTTTCCTTAAAGCCTAGAACGCCAAAAGTTTTTGGGTAATTACTGTCGGTACGTGAATCGATCAAGACGTATTTTTCGTCCAAAATTTTCGGTGCGTGAGCGAAGAACTTATCATAATCTTCACGCAACATGCATATGTCGACGTCGTCGTCCCAGGGAATGAAACCTTGGTGGCGAATTGCACCAATGGCCGATCCTCCATAAACCACGTAGCGTAAATTTAATTCAGCGCACACACGATCAAACTCATACAATACATCAGTCATTGCTAACTGGATTCGTTGTAGGGTTTTCGGATTATAACCGTTAGTCATAAGAATACTTTCTGTATCGAAAAGGGTAAGTCAGTAACTCCAAGTATAGGAAGCTAGTGGAAGGTCAAAATAGGCGAGATGGACTTACTTAGCTGCTTCTTCGTAGCTGGCAAGCAGCTTGTCGACGTACTGTGAGGCATACTCGTAGTACGTTAAGAGCCATTCGCCGACGTCGTCTCCATCAGCTTCCTTTAGTAACGCCCATACGTACCAACACCAGCCAGCAAACACCACGTATGCCCAGTAATGCCTTTCTTCTGTTTGATTTGGAGTACGACCAAAATAGTATGTCAATGCCAGTTTTGCTCGTTCGTCGTCAATGTCGTTCGAACAAACAACCATTGTGCCAAAATCAGCTGCTACATCAGACATTCCGGCATACTCCCAATCGATCAAATTCATCTGACCGTCAGGAGTGATCAGGAAGTTCAATGGGTAAAAATCGTTATGGCTGGGCACTGTAGGAAAACCGTCTGCATCAGCATACTCTTTGAGCTTCATAACTTTTTTACGCAAGTCCAAGTATCCCTGCGGCATAGAGGGGTCTATCTCGTGCAAAAGTTGCTCAAACTTCATCGCTTCTTGTACAAAGTCAAAATCCCTATCGAGAACAGCGCCTGAGGTGTGCAGGTTGCGGATCATCTGCATCGCTTGTTGTAGTTCGTCATCATTCGTTACGTCAAGATTACGTATTTCGGGAATATACCGGGAAATCTTCCACCCCTTGCCGACGTCAGCAGTGATGAAGGTTGAATCAAGTCCAAGATCACGGGCAAGTAAAAGTGCCTGCTTTTCAGCAGTACGATCAATAAGTTTATCCGTTCCAATTCCCGGATGTCGGTAGACGTATTCACTATCGCCGACCGAAAAGTGGCATGAGAGATTAGTTAATCCTTGTTTGAGGGGGGAAAAATCTCTGATCTCAGTTTTCGTACAACCTAATGCATTGGTGATATTGTCAAAGACTTCCGAATCAACGTTCTCGATAAATAGTGGGTCGAAGTCTTGAAGTTCATCAACTGAATCAAATTCGTTGATAATTCCATCAGGATACTTTCGAATAACCATCGAGAAATCTTTGATGTTCTCGATGAAGAGTGACTCCCATAGCTTAGGCGCTGTTTGCGGGAGGTGGTAGACACGTTCCAGAAGATCGCGGAAAGTTTCAGAAAAAGTAGAATCAAAATAGACATGCCCGAGCATAGTCCAGGCGTTTTCGCCACCAATGGTACATCCAGTTATGCGACCGCCTGGCCCCGTGGTAATACACCATTCATTTGTTGGACCATCAACATAGACTGCAGAATAGTATGCTCGATAAACATAAGGCTCAAAAGGATTCTCAGTGAAATAATTGTCCGAGGAACAAATGTAGGTATTGGATAGTTGTTCACGCACTAACCACAGGGAGCCATTGTTGTTGCGACTGGAATACTCTTTATTAACAATGATTTTGACACCATATTTTTCGATGAGATAGAAAAAGTATTCTTTTTTGTATCCCACAACGACGGTAATGTCGTTAATCCCGGCTTCTTGTAGTTGTTCAATTTGTCGCTCAATAAGGATTTCACCACGCACTCGTAGAGTTCCTTTTGGACGTTCGTAGGATATCGGTGCGAAGCGTGACGATAGCCCTGCGGCCATAATGATGGCATTATGAACTCGATAGGGAGCTAAAGCGTTGATCCCAGTAGCAGTCACGTGGCGTTCTTCAATATAACCAAGTGCTTCAAGTTCACGCACAGCAGTGTTGACACTGCCCAATGAGGCGTTAACGTGTGACTGTAGCTCTCGTTGCGAGAGCTCAGTATCTGCCTCGGAAAGTGTGCGAAGTATATCGAACTGTACGTGAGTCAGTTTATGGGGCATGGAAATCTCTCGCTGTATCGGGAAATAATATATGTTCAAATATATCGATAGGTTGAGTGAAAATGAACAGTGATAGTAGTTGTGTAAGCTATTACTCATTTCAATATGGTGGCATGTGAAATGAAATAGTATCTACCAGTTAGTCGGTTGCTATAATTAGCTGTGTTATTGCATCAAATATAGAGGATCGAGGTCGGGAAGAAACGTGGCGGATCCTGAAAAAACCACTAAAAATGAACTGAATGTTACCGGGTGGTCTGAGAAACTTGCTCAAGAAAGCTGGCTGATTGTTCCGTTATATAATGAAGATCAAGTCATAAAAGGTGTTATGGAGGAAGCTCGCAAGACCTTCCCTAATATTGTGTGCGTGAATGACGGATCTAGTGATGATTCTGCGGCACAAGCTCGGCTTGCTGGAGTAGACGTGGTTGAACATCCGATCAATCTTGGTCAAGGAGCTGCTTTGCGTACTGGCTTAGACTATGCTCTATTACAACCGAATGCTAAATATTTTGTAACATTTGACTCTGATGGTCAGCATCGGGTTGTTGATGCTCAGAAAATGGTTGTTCGGCTTGCGACTGAACCAATTGATGTAGTGATCGGCTCGCGTTTTCTTGATGATAGAACTAATGCAGGTTTTTTGAAGCGCATAGTGCTCAAGGCGGCAGTATTTTTCCAAAGGCTGACTACTGGAATGCAACTAACAGATGCGCATAATGGCTTGCGTGCATTGAACCAAAATGCCGCAAAAAACATTCGTATCAGTCAAAATAGAATGGCTCATGCTTCGGAAATCGTCAGCGAAATTGCAGAACATAAATTACGCTATGTCGAAGAGCCGGTATTTATTGTTTACACTGACTACTCGCTTTCCAAAGGCCAGTCTTTATGGAACTCAGTCAATATTCTTTCCGATCTGATGTTTAAGTGAGAAATGATGGATACCAACCAGATCATTATCAAATCAATTCTTATTATTTCTCTTCTACTAGTTGCGCTCGCTATTGTGGTTCCAGGGCGTAGTGCCCGCGGCCAAGCGATCAGACATTTAGCATGGCTGCTAGGCTTGGCGGTAGGAGCATTCGCAGTATTATTCCCGCAAAGCACAGATATTGTTGCCTCGTGGCTAGGAATTGGTCGTGGTACTGACTTAGTCCTATACATGTTTATTGTTTTCTTTATGGGATTTGCAGTAACCACAACTGCACATGCACGCAAAGCGGAGCGAACCTCAACGGTGCTGGCAAGAAAAATTGCAATTCTTGAAGCTGAACTCAAAAAGAGAGGATATGTTTTCCCGAAAGATGATTCTCTAGATCTATCGTCAGATTCAGCTATCACTGACTCTGACGCTGAATAAGCGCACCACAGATAGATGCATATTTTCTAGCTTGCGCAGGCCATGTGAGATCTTGATAAATCTCTAGCTGGGCTTGTGGTAGCGGATGTAGCAACATTGAGCGCAACGAAGCAACGAGTGAATCGGTGGTTCTTTCTTTTGAAATAAGAACAGGTGCCTTTTTTGTTACAAGCATCTGAGCTCCAGGGACAGGGAAAGTGACAACACGTCCACGCTCGGCAATTGCTTCAACCAGCGTGGTTTGAAAACCCTCAGATAAAACTGTGGGGTTAACAAGTGTTGCGCCAGCAATTCGCTGACGTACTTCCTGTTGGCTAACCCTTCCCGGAGCTTGTAAATCTTTCTCTAATCCGTGTTTTTGAATCAGAGAGCGTGCCGTGGCTAGGTCAGCTCCATCTCCAAGAAGTTCTCCGTCTACCTCGAAACCTTCCTTGCGTAACTGGGCGACAGCGTTGATGAAAACATCCCATCCCTTGCCGGGAACAATCCGTCCCACAAAAACTAAATGGTTGAGACGATCGTCGGATTTAATGTTAAGTTGCGGTGGCGTAATCGCATTATAGAAAACAGTTGCGTCAACGTTGGCTAAACGTTTAACAAATTGTGTAACTGCTTCTGAAACCCCAAGAACTTTGGTAGCTTTTTTCAGTACATATTTTCCTACTGTGATATCAACGAAACGAGATCCGGTCCAGATGATTGGATTTTTTGTTGCTACAAAACCGCTACCGTGTTCGGTATGCAGTATTGGAATATTGGCCAGCTTTGCAGCGCGTAGACCTACGAAGCTCATTGGGAAGAAGCGGGTGTGAGTGGAAACGACATCAATTTGCTGTTCGGTTAAGAATTTAGCGATCTTGCGGGTGGTACCGAGCGCCGGAATTGTAATGACATCTGCGATTGGTAAATGAGCTTTTCGAGTAATGACGGTAACATTTTGCTCGTGTCGAGTTCCTGGAGTAGCAGAAATATCTAAAACCCAGACTTTATGACCGAGTTGAGCGAGTTCCCGCGCCAAATTTTCGACATGAAACTCAACCCCACCAACTTTCGGCGGGTAGTTGTTAACTATCATTGCTATCTTCATGGTTACCCATACTAGTCGAACAAGCAGGATATATAGAAGTTTTCGTATTCACTTTCAAGCATAGTTATAAGGTAATCTGGTTTGCGTTAGTAAGATAAGTGGCGGAAGTTTGCTTAGCCACTATTTCAAAGAAAGCAAGAACGGAGATGTTATGCGAAAGAGCTATCGTGCCTTAGCCGGGACGATTGCTGGTGTACTTGCACTGGCAATTTCGAGTCCTGCTGTTGCATCGGAATCAGTCAATAAGCCCATGATAGCTAGTGTTGGAACCCCATTGATTCTTGATAATAAAATTTCGGATGGGTGGCATCACACAGAGGGACATTGGTATTATTTCGTCGGAAACTATCCAGTTTCAGGGTGGTTAGAGGACGCTGGAAAACGTTACTACCTCGGTGATGAAGGAGTAATGATCACCGGTTGGATGCAAAATAAACTAGGTGAATATTTTTACTTTGATGCCAGTGGTGCTATGACAACCAATAAGTGGGTTCAGACGAATGGTCGCTGGTTCTACTTAGGTGATTCTGGAACAATGCTAGTCAACCAGTGGTTATCTGCTGGTGGTCACTGGTACTACTTTGGTAGCGATGGTGCGATGGCTACTGGATGGGCAAAAGACACCACCGGCACCTACTACTACTTCAATGTCTCTGGCGCCATGCAATCCAATCAGTGGATGGCTTCGGGTGGTCAGTGGTATTACCTAAATTCAAGTGGTGCAATGTTGGCTAATAACTGGCTACAGTCCAATGGCAAGTGGTATTACTTCGACGCAACTGGTGCAATGTTAGCTAACCGGTGGTTATCTGCTGGTGGCCAATGGTATTACTTCGGTGCTTCTGGCGCTATGGCTAGTGGCTGGGCAACTGATACCACTGGCACCTACTACTACTTCAATGCTTCGGGTGCCATGCTCTCGAATCAATGGATTGCTTCCGGTGGTCAGTGGTATTACCTAGGAAGTTCTGGTGCGATGATGCGCAATGCATGGGTTGGCAACTATTACGTTGGTCCTGATGGTGCGATGATGCGCAATGCGTGGATCGGTAATTACTACGTTGGCGCAGATGGTGCTTGGATAGCGAGCGGATCTGGATCAGCTACGCAGAGTATTGTGAATACAATTGGGGGACAGTGCCCTGCATACGCGCCCATTAAAGGAAATCAGAGCTCGATGATCTACCATATGCCCGAGCAGAGGTTCTATAATTCCACAAACGCTGAAGTCTGCTTTGCTAATCAATCTGATGCCATTGCACATGGATACCGAAAGGCCAAAGTGTGACAAACTGAGCGTCTAGTTCCACCTATATAGTGGAACTAGACGGAAGGAATTCGTGGAATGGATTCGCTTACTTTATCTACTTGGTAGAATTTACCTATGAAATATTCAGCAAGTCGCACGATCCTAGCGTTATCTCTTCCGTTTCTGTTATTAACTGGCTGTGCTACAGGCCAGGAGCAGAACACGCAAAACTCTACGGCAAAGATGCCCGATAGTTTTGCGCAAACAGAGCCAGATAAACCCAAAGTGCAAATTCCTGAACAGGATCCTGGAAGTGAAGGTTGCGCTGATATGGATAAACTGCTGATTGATTTTATCGACAATAGTCCGCAAGGAAAAGCATTTACTGATGCGCAGCTTAACGGGGCTTCAGATATTTCCATTGTGTGGCGTGATTTTGTTGATGTGTTCGTAGAGCAACACGAGCCAGCATTGGAAGAAATAAGTCACGCCGATGAGTCTGCGTTCGAAGCGTATTCTGCACTACACAGTTATCGTTCTATTAACAATGATTTAGTAGCGGGTAAGATCTCCGAATATGTTGATGGGAAAAGCGCTGAAGAAGCGATAAAGCTTGGCGAAGAACCAGAACGTAATCCACAATTTGACCAAGCAATAACTGAACTAACGCAATCGCATATCACGTTGACTACATGCTTGCCCCATTGGCCAGTAGTTTTCTAGTTAACGCGACCAGGATGCTTGTACTTCTCATCCTGCCTAAGATGTTTTACGCGAATGGCCGAACCACATCTTTAACTGTATTTGCCCAGCCGTAAGAGGTTAAATAGTTGTCTACACGTGCCGGGTGTCCCATCCAATCAGTGTGAATCACTTGGTCATTACCGATGTAAATCGCAACATGCGTGATGGTGCCACGAGTAGTGTAAAAAATGAGATCTCCGCGTTGGCGTTGTGAAATTGGAACGTGAACCATCTGCGGATGGCGATATAGTTCTTGGGATGATCGGTAATCTGGCCAAGAATGTTTATGGACATTTATTGGCTGTGGGTCTAATCCGCCCGCATAGATCGCTTGTAAAGCTAATCCAGAACAATCAAACCCGAGATTGTATGGTCCGGCTCCGCCCCAAGTATATGGCGATCCAATCTGTTGTTGTGCGTACGCTATCATAGCTTCGATACGCTCTGAACGCCGGGCAGTTAATGGCACTGGTTGTGCCTGGTATTGATCCACATACCAATCGTAACCAGTTGCCAAAGCATCCCACGTTGCTTTATTAACAATGCCGGTAGCAGGAAGTCCTACGCGTGCTTGAAAATTACGAACCGCTGCCATGAAATTACTATCCACAGAAGCAAGTTTCATCGAGTGCCACAGGCCCAAACGTTTTTGGACAATAGCTACTTTAACTCCATTCATTCCTGGAGAAAGCTCATTGCTAGCCCATCCTAATGGGGTAATAGATGAAACAGGTTGCAACATTCCAGCTGGAGCTTGGTATCCACGCCACCGTCCGGAACTGTTGAACGAGTATTGTTGACCATTAATATTTGCTGATCCCGTAACCATGATTCCGGTTTGTGGATCAAGGTAGTACCAATCGTCGTGGTCTTTTAACCATCCGGTTTTTTGGCGGCCGGATTCGGTGTAGTAGTACCATTGTTGGTCTTTTTGTAGCCATCCGGTGACCATTTCGCCTGATGGGTGGAAGTAGTATTTGCCGTCGGAGAAGATTTTTTCTCCGGTAGTCATGATTCCGGTTTGTGGGTCAAGGTAGTACCACAAGTTACCTAGATGTATCCATCCGGTTTTTTGGCGGCCGGATTCGGTGTAGTAGTACCATTGTTGGTCTTTTTGTAGCCATCCGGTGACCATTTCGCCTGATGGGCGGAAGTAGTATTTGCCGTCGGAGAAGATTTTTTCTCCGGTAGTCATGATTCCGGTTTGTGGGTCAAGGTAGTACCACAAGTTACCTAGATGTATCCAGCCAAATAGTTGATCGCCGGAACTACCAAAATAAACCCACTGGTTGTGGTACATTTTCCAGCCAGTATGCATGTAGCCGTCATCGTCGAAGTAGTAAACACGACCATCGATTCGAACAAACGATGCAGCAGGCCATGTTCCATCATCATTGCGCCACCACCAGCGTTGACCAGAAGCAACCCAGCTACCCCCGCTTGCTAGATCGAGGACGTTAATATCATCGACTAATACGGAAGATGCCTCATCTATTGATTCTGCGTGCGCATAACTAAC
Organism: Arcanobacterium phocisimile; assembly: GCF_016904675.1. Taxonomy (NCBI): domain Bacteria; kingdom Bacillati; phylum Actinomycetota; class Actinomycetes; order Actinomycetales; family Actinomycetaceae; genus Arcanobacterium; species Arcanobacterium phocisimile. Next base: position 99,052 of record NZ_CP070228.1, read on the forward strand.
AGTAGTAAGTGCTCCAGTAAGTGACACGAATAATGCAGTTGTTGTAGCGCAAAAAGTGCGTAAGCGTCCGGCTTTCATATATGTCATACTAATGGAAAATTCCTATAAATATCCTATTATGGAAGCAAAGTAATTATAGGCCTAGCACATCAGACGCCGCAACCACCCAGCGCTCACGCCAATCCCCAATCGGTTCGACACCAATGTTCACCAACGCATCGTGGCCGAGAGCCGAGTAGGAGGGGCGTTTCGCGGGACGATCGAACGCAGCCGCCGTCGTCTCCAACACCATCTCGGGATCCTTGCCGATCGAACGCATGATTTCTTTGGTGAAAAGATTCCACGAGGTTTCGCCCTGTGATGTGCCGTGATAGATACCCGATGGTGCTTTTGCATCCACTAGGCGCACAATCAGATCAGCCAAATCAACTGTCCACGTTGGCTGACCAACCTCGTCAGTAACAACCTTCAATGTCTCGTGAGTCTGGGCGAGTTTCGCCATCGTCTTCGGGAAACAGTTACCGTACTTGCCATACAACCATGCGGTTCGCACAATCAAATAATCATCAGTGTAGGCCTGCACTGCCCATTCGCCGGCAGCCTTTGTGCGCCCATAGGCAGACATCGGATCAACTGGATCATTTTCGCCCCATGGGGTAGAGCCGTCGCCACGGAAGACGTAATCGGTAGAGATCTGTACCAGTCGGGCACCGATTTGGGCGCATCTGCGCGCTAAGTTTGCGGGGCCAGTAGCGTTGACGCGGAATGCTGTTCCTTCGTTTTCTTCCGCTGGATCTACAGCAGTGAAGGCAGCACAGTTAATGACGACGTCGACGTCGGCAACAACAGTGTTCACCGAATCGACATCGGTAATATCAATATCGCCAAGATCAACGGCTCGCACCTCATGACCATCGCGCTTGATCCGTGCCACAAGGTCAGTTCCAAGCATGCCTTTAGCGCCAACAACCATCCAAGTCATGGGTGTATCTCCTTTGCGTGTGTCAGATATTGTTCTCAATTCTACACGCACGTGCACGCAACTAACGTGTTCACCACTGCAGGTGGCGTAGACTTTCCCCAGAAGTATTTATTTTTAGGAGGTCCCATGCTCATTGAACCACTCGCCATTGATGGCGCATACCGTATCACTCCGAAGCAATTCCCGGATTCGCGCGGTTTGTTCCTCGAAGCTTTCAAACAGGAAGCATTCGTTGAAGCAGTAGGACGTGAGCTTGATGTACAACAGGTGAACACGTCAGTGTCTAAAGCTGGCACGATTCGCGGCATTCATTTTGCTGACGTTCCTCCGTCACAAGCCAAATATGTCATGTGTCCACAAGGCGCGTTGCTTGATTTCGTGATCGATATTCGGGTTGGTTCACCAACATTTGGTCAATACGATTCGGTGTTGCTCGACGACGTCGACCGTCGAGCAATTTTCCTCTCGGAAGGTTTGGGCCACGCATTCATTGCATTAGAAGATAATACGGTTGCTACCTATCTATGTTCGGCACCATATGCACCGGGTCGTGAACACGGCGTTAATCCGTTGTGTGAGACAGTCGGTATTCAATGGCCACAGATCGACCGTGCGGGAAATCCGATGGAATTGTTGCTTTCGGAGAAAGATACTGATGCGCCTGGATTGTTGAAGGCTCAAGAGCAGGGCTTACTGCCAACTTATGAAGAAGCAATGACGTTTGTTAATTCGTTGCGGAAGTAACAAGTTCCTGGTGGATCTCATCGAGTGCTTTGGTGAGATCCATCAGCTCCTCCACTTGATCGTATGCAGTGGACATTATGGTTAACAGATAGTGGCCGTTTTCTGTTTCAACGATACCGGCATCGTTACGAGCGATAAGGTCAAGGTCGATCCAGCCTGGTTTTGTATAAGTCGGATGGGTATCTTTTAGCGCCTCGTAAATGAACGAATTATATGGGCTGGTGAAGTGTTCCCGCGTATCATCTGCTTGTTCGTTGGGATACACGAAGAAATAATCGAAGTTCTCCACCCACAGTTTGGTCAGCTGTTTGGGCGTGAGGTGAGGAAAGTATTCTTCGCGATTGATATCAGGAGCGTTTGCAGTATCAGCAAAAAATGCGAACAATTCGTCACCATAGTTCGAGCGTAGCGAAAAATATGAATCGTTATCGGAAACGGTAATAGCCTGGCGCATCAGTGCTTTGTCAGAACCGGTTATTGAGTCTGGCAGAAACTTACTTATCGCAACAATGTATGGGCCTTTGATTGTGCTAGCGCCATAGAATTCTGCTTCAGAATTATAGGAAATAGCGGTCCCTGTGGTGATATCGACCATCACGAATCCCACTTGGGATTGAGTGCTTTCGATAGTTTCTATCGCATGTGCGAGACGATCAGCAGTAGCTTCAGATAATAAGTCGGATTGATATAGGTCATTTAAATTTGAGGCCTCCAAAGAATCTACTCGTGAAATTAAGGACTCCAAAGAGGGATCGAATGACGTTAGAGCAAACATTGTTTGGCTCTCTGTAGAAGCCTCCGCTTGTTCAGCTAGCTCTGCTGCTTCATTCGCGTCATGGGTCGTTCCGGTGACAGTGCGGAACACATAGGCAATAAACCATATCGTTACAATAAGGAAGACGACGATAGTGATATTTCTGAGTTGAATACTAAATCTTTGAGAAATCATTGATAAACCGTGTCTATTAATGAATTTTTCCCATCCGTCGTCGCAGGCCGTCACGTACACCACGCAAAATCAACTCGCCGCGCATTCCTCGATCGGAACTCGTCAGTAGTGTGAATGCAGCAAAGCGCGTTATCCAGTAACCATACCTGATTCGCCATCGTAGTGGTAGATCAGGGTTGCGCATGACTTCAATGGTATTCCGGGTGAGATAGTAATTCCGGATAGGTGAATGTACGTGGATAGTTTTGCTGCGCCCCTTAATTTTTATGCCCTTATCTCCGAGCGAATGTGGTAGTTGTACTGTAGGAATTGCTAGCAGCCGGTAACCGTACGCGCGTGCTCGCATACACCACGCTAGGTCTACATGGTCAATAAAGTATTCTGCTGGCATGAAACCGACCTCACGCAGTACATCTGCCCGAATCAGACACCCAGAGGCGAGCAAGAACGAGACATCTATCGGCTCGGTGGAGTCCAAGCGAGTACGAGGCCGCTTGGGTCCCCATGTGTGGTCAGTATAAACGAGGGGTTCGTCTCCGTCGTACGGTGTCGGCCCGACGGCAGCAACATCGTCGGCGAGATAGTGAGCAAGTTCGAGAACGAGTGACGAGCCAGGAACCGAATCCTGGTCGAAAAGAATAATAGCCTCAGCTCCATGGTTTAACGCTAGGTCAATACCAATGTTTTGAGCGGCAGCAATACCAACGTTTTTCCCCAACGACAAAAGTCGGGCGTGGGTTTTGTTACACGTGTCGATCAGATGCTCTGGTGGTACTTCGGAATTATCGACAACAATCACCTCAGTACACTGTAGAGCTAAGTTGCCCAATAATTCATTGACATCTTGTGGGTGGTATGTGACGACGACCGCGGAAATGGCCGAAAAATTCATGTTATGCGTTCTTACCTCTTGCGAGGACTCGCATGAGGTATTCACCGTAACCAGACTTACGCAACGGCTCAGCACGTTCAGCTAGTTCGGCGTCGGTCAAGAACCCCATACGCCAAGCGACTTCCTCTGGGCAGCCGATCTTCAAACCTTGGCGTGCCTCGACGGTGCGCACGAACGAGGTAGCGTCAGCTAACGAATCGAATGTGCCGGTATCTAGCCAGGCAGTACCGCGTGGAAGAACTTCAACTGTCAAGCGACCTTCGCGCAGGTAATGCTTGTTGATATCAGTGATTTCGTATTCGCCACGGGGTGACGGTTCAAGGTTTGCGGCGATGTCGACGACGTCGTTATCGTAGAAGTACAGGCCTGGCACTGCGTAGTTTGACTTCGGTTGGGTAGGCTTCTCTTCAATAGAAAGCGCCCGGAATTGGTCATCGAATTCGACGACGCCGTAACGTTCTGGATCATCTACATGGTATGCGAATACTGCACCACCGTTAGGGTTAACATGGCGACGCAGGCGGGTTCCCATGCCAGGACCATAGAAGATGTTGTCGCCAAGAACGAGAGCGGCCGATTCGTTGCCGATAAAGTCTGCGCCCAGCACGAAAGCTTGTGCGAGGCCGTTCGGAACTTGTTGCTGAACATAGGAAAGGTTGACACCAAGCTGGGAGCCGTCACCGAGGAGACGCTGGAAACTAGCTGCGTCGTGTGGTGTGGTGATAACCAGGATGTCCTGGATGCCGGCAAGCATGAGGGTCGTCATCGGATAGTAGATCATTGGTTTGTCATAAACCGGGACGAGCTGCTTTGAAATTCCTTGAGTGATGGGGTGAAGCCGGGTTCCCGAACCACCTGCCAAGATGATGCCGCGCATAGGTCAACCTTTCTTTTCGATAGCTTTTAGGTTTTGCTATCAGCTACATATGCCTTCTATTATGACGTAATTTTGTTTCAACTGGGAGAGCACGAGGGAAGAAAATGAAAATCGGCGTATTTCGTGCTCTTCACGTAACGTGAATCGCGACGAAATACGCCGATAGTTTCAGCCATCGATATCGATAGGTGAAAGTCAGTTACTACTGAGCGTCTTTACCTTCGATATTTTCAGCAACCTCAAGTGGGGTTGGAATATCGGAATCGGAAACCTTCTCGGAAACCTTCTCTTCGACATCGCTTGCCACTTCGCTGACTTTTTCGCCAGCTTCATGAAGCTGCTCTTCGACGGCGTCCAAGGCCTCATCGTTAGGAACAGTGAGATCTTCCCAGTAAGCATCTGCCCATGGATCTTCAACTGGCTTAGAGCGAGCCCATGCAACATAAGCGACACCAAGAGCGGCACCAAGAACGAGGGTTAAGCCAACGAACTTCTTGGTGTGTGACTTCTTTTCGTTCTTCTTAGCGAGCTTCAGGGCTTTCTTTTCAGCCTTCTTTGCAAGCTTGTTTGCCTTCTTCATTTCCTTCTTGGAAAGCGTGACAACCTTCGTTGCTTGATCATCAGCAGTTGCCTTAATCTCTGCCAATGCAGCATTGGCAGCACGCTTTGCGCGTGGAAGATATTCTTCCTTGACGCGATCAGCACTTTCAGAAACAAACGTTTGTGCTTCATCAACGTATGGGCGAGCTGCAGTGACAGCTTCCTCGACGTATGGCTTTGCCTTGGTTACGGCCTCTTCCACATATGGACGAGTGCGTTCGTAGGCCTCGCGTGCAGCATCGTTTGCTCGGGCGAGTGCATCTTGAGCAACTGGAACCAGTTTCTCAGCGGCTTCTTCGATTCGTGGTTCTGCCCATGTACGGGATGTTTTATATGTATCGGCAACCTTTGCCATGAACGAACCAGTTGCTACGGCAGCCTGATCCTTGAGCTTCGTTGCTTCTTGTGCTGCCTTTGTTGCGGCAGTCTCGCGCTTAAAGAAAGACATTGCACCACCTCCAAGTTGTGTCACCGTAAATTGTTCACGGTGAGCTTTCTATTACTTCTTATTGTTTCACGAAATAGCATTGAGTTGCATTGAAATAGGAGATATTGGGCCTCCTTGTTCGCGGTTAACCGAATTGGCGACGGTGATCGGCAGTTTTCGCTCTCAGCCGGTGAAGTTGCGTTCGTGGTGGCTAGGAAGCGTCAGGTGTGCAAGGATGGAGACTATGAAAGCATTAATGACAACTTCAGTTGGTAACATCTCCCTCGAACTCTTCCCAGAGCAGGCTCCGCAAACCGTCGCAAACTTCACCGAACTTGCTTCGGGTAAGCGCGAATGGACTGATCCAGCAACTGGTGAAAAGTCCACCGAGCCACTCTACAACGGCACAATTTTCCACCGTGTTATTGACGGTTTTATGATTCAAGGTGGCGATCCGCTCGGAACCGGAACCGGTGGTCCCGGATACGTTTTCGACGACGAGATCTCCCCAGAACTGGCCTTCAACGAGCCTTACCTGTTGGCTATGGCCAATGCAGGTAAGCGCATGGGTAAGGGAACCAACGGCTCCCAGTTCTTTATCACTGTTGCACCAACTCCATGGTTGCACGGCGCCCACACCATCTTTGGCAAGGTCGTCGATGATGAGTCTAAGGCTGTTGTCGATAAGATTGCTACCACTCAAACCGGTCCAATGGATCGTCCAGTTGAACCAATTATGATCGAGTCGATCACCATCTCTGAGTGATTTTTACACTTATTAGATGACTGCATTCCTGCCGCGCATCACAGCGCGGCAGGAATGCTTTTAGGTAAAAAGAGAGCATATGAAGAATCTCAATATTCCCCCAGTGACCGCTACGATGAGCGCACTATGTATTTTGGCAACACTAATGACATATGTGTTGAGCAATACTTTCTATGATTATGCATTCATTCCAGTCATCGCAGATGTTGAGCCATGGCGTTATCTCACAGGTGCTTTTTTACATGGCGGGGTGATGCACTTAGGGTTTAACGTGCTGTCGTTACTGTTCTTGGGTGCAGAACTTGAACCAGTTATGCGCAAGGTGAGCTTTGCTGGATTATTCCTGGTCAGTGCCGTCGGTGGTAATGCAGCTGTCTATTTGTGGGCGTTATGGACCGGGCAGTGGAATATCGCTGCAGTCGGTGCTTCGGGCGCAATTTTCGGTCTTTTCGGTGCGCTTGTGGTGCTTACCCACGCTATCAAATCCGACCCGCGAGGAATCCTTGTTTTACTCGGAATTAACGTCGTCTTAGCCTTCACTGCGCCGCAGATATCCTGGCAGGCGCATCTCGGTGGCTTCCTCACCGGACTTATTTTTACTGCAATATGGTGGCAGCTACGCCGTCGTCGTCAGAAAGAAGTAAACCGTGGCGGTTGGTGACCGTACAAGCACAATAAGTAACTGCGCAACACCATCGCGATAAGCGATCAAGATCAAAAATTATGGTCAGGGATTGATAGATCCCTGACCATAATGACATTTATCAAAAAGACTAAGTCTTACTTCCATCCCATAGTCATTAAGAAGCCGACTAGCATTAAGCCAATGCCAACAAACAAGTTCCCGTTACCAAAACCCGGAATAGGAGCTTGGCCATGGGAAACATAGGCGGTAACAACGACCAGCAGGCCGATAACGGCTAAGGCGACCATTAAGGGTGCCCACCAGCGCGGAGAACGCTGGAGTTGAGGTGCTGGGCGCTCCTGGCGATCGCGTGATGCTGCGATACGACGCTCTTCGACTTTCTTACGCTTCTTAGATTCTGGCATATTTTCCTCGCTCAAAGTGAAACTAACTGGTATAAGACTATCGTTATCTGCGCCCACACGGTAGTTTTGAGGGAGAAATACCCGTATAGTGAGCAAAAGATATAAAAATGAAAGGAGTCAATCATTGGAGCAGGACGAACAGCCAGCAGATTTGACTTCCCCACCCCGACGTCGATCGGCGCTTCCTCGTGAGGCACGAGTGCGAACTCAACCGAACGAACATGACGGCGACACCCTCGCAGGCACGTTTGGTTTCTCGCCAATGGTTGAACAAAATGGGTCAATGACACGAGCACAGGAGCCGAAAAAACGTCGGAAAAAAAGTCTATTTTCTATTCTCCTCGGTATCATAGGTGAAATCCTCATTACCTTTGGTCTCATAGTCGGTGGCTTCGTTGTGTGGCAACTATGGTGGACAAGCGTTTTAGCAAACCAAGTTCAAAGTGAACAGCTTGACGATTTTGCCAAAGCGAATGGATCAGCGCCAAGCGTGGTGGCCGAACCGGTAGAAAACGAGCCTCCACCATTCACACTCAACCCGAGCCACGGGCAAATGTTCGGCGTCGTCCATTTTCCTTCGTTTGGAAAAGCTGCCACCCGCACGATGGCTGAAGGAACCACGAACTGGGATATTCTCGATCATGGCGGCTTCGGCCACTACGAAGGTACCGCATGGCCGGGACAAGTGGGTAACTTTTCATTAGCAGCCCACCGCCGTGGTAATGGTGATGCGCTCATGTTCGTCGAAGATTTCAAACCTGGAGATCCGATCATCGTCGAGACGGCTGATGCTTTCTACGTTTACCGTATGACCGATCATGAACTCGTCACTCCTGACAAAGTCCGAGTCGTTTCACCAGACCCATACAAGGCACGTGAAGCTGAAGAAAATGGAACGCAGGTCACCGAAGCTCCATCGAAACGTCTCATCACCCTCACCACATGTCATCCGCAATACACATCCACTCACCGTTGGATTGTTCACGGCGAACTCGACTACTCGATCCTTCGATCAGAGGGTATGCCGAAAGAGTTACTTGAGATGAATGCGAAAGAAGGCTGATCTATGTACTACGGATTATGGCGAATTTTACCTGGCCCCAAATGGTTGAAAGCTATTGAAATGCTCGTTCTATTAGCAGGAGTTATCTATCTACTTTTCACCTATGTCTATCCTTGGGTTTACTACACTACCGGCTGGTTCGATAACACCGTCGGCTAAAGTAGCTAAGAACTGAAAGCTATAAGGCCCGCACATGCATGTGCGGGCCTTATAGCTTTCTTTCCGACGAGAACTTGTTGAAAACTTGTTGTAGGAAAAGAGGTGGCTACCCGTACAAAACGAGCAGCCACCTCTCCTGAAATTCATGTGCGATGATTAGTTTCTTCTAGCCGAGTTCTGATCTGGCGGATTTGGGTTATTTGAGTTCGGATTCTCTCCCACATTAGAACCGGGATTCTGGTTGCCATCCCCGTTATTAGCGGAATCATCTTTTGGTGCCCCAGGTGGTGTTGGAGCAGGATTATCCGGTTCGCGAGCAGGTTCCTTAGCTATCCACAAAGTCACGGTCGTATCGTAGGGGACTGTTCCTGGAAGAGGTTCCATATTAAATACTAATCCCGCGGTAATATCAGGATTTTCAACCTTTTCAACAGTGAACGATGAAATTTTCAGAGTGTCTCGCAGATATGCTTTTGCTACATCTTCCGGCTGGTTAATCACGTGCGTGTTAATAGCTGCTGAGTCAATGACAATATTTCCCGAAGCTACGACAATGTTGACCGAGCTACCACGTTCAACTAATTGCCCTGCTGCCGGTGAAGTATCAGTGACAGCGTCTTTCGCGTTTCCAGGAACATCCTTAATGTCAACACGACCAACTTTCAAACCGAGTTTTTCTAGCTCAGCTTTCGCAGTGTCCTGAGTGAATTTCCCACCAGTTAGGTCAGGAACTGAAACCTTGCCGGGCCCAGAAGAAAATGACACCGTCACAGAAGAACCCTTCTTGACCTTTGTGCCAAAGGCTGGATCTGAAGAAACAAACTGACCTTCCGGAATAGTTTTATCTTCTTGCGGATCACCCAGCGCAAAGGTCAATCCAGCTTCTTCAAGACGCTGACGTGCTGAGACTTGATTAGTTCCCTCGAGGTCTGGGACAGATATAGTGGCTGGCTCAGTTACCTCACCCGAACTATTGCTGGACCACAAAGCCCATATGAGCCCGGCTCCCGCAAGAGTCAGAAGTAGAATACTGAGCACGATAAATACCGTATTGTTTTTCTTCGGTGGCGCCACGGCCGGAGTCGTTCCCGTTTGAGTAAGAGTCGTTTGTGTCACGGGAGCAGCAACTTGAGTAGGTGCAGCCGAGTTCTGAGCAGTGAGAATCTGGGTGCTCCACGTATCCGACGCTGGCGCATTGACACGCCCACCACGTAACGCAAGCAGTAAATCAGCTCGCATATCGATGGCGCGCTGATAGCGATCCTCGCGCTTTTTTGCCAACGACTTCATCACTACACGGTCGATAGCCTCGGGAATATCAGGAGCCACGGACATAGGTGGTGCCGGCGGTTCAGAAACATGTTGATAAGCGACTGCAACAGCCGAATCTCCGCGGAATGGAGGGCGGCCGGTCAACAATTCATATAACAAACAACCAGCTGAATAAAGATCTGATCGAGAATCAACTACTTCGCCACGGGCCTGTTCAGGAGATAGATACTGTGCGGTGCCTACGACCGAATTAGTTTGTGTCATAGTCGCTGAGGAATCGGTTAGTGCGCGGGCAATACCGAAATCCATGACCTTCACTTTGCCATCATGGGTAAGCATAATATTGCCCGGTTTAATATCGCGGTGAACAATACCTTCTCGATGAGAGTATTCCAGCGCAGAAAGTATACCGATAGCTATTTGTACTGCTTCGTTGATGGGAAGTGCATCTCCGTTTTTTAACAGCTCGGAGACGGTTCGTCCCTTGACGTATTCCATCACGATGTAGGGCAGTGATATTTCTTGCCCAGCATCGCCCTCGACTCGTTCCTCGCCAGTATCATAGACCGCAACAATAGACGGATGATTCAAACCTGCAGCGCTTTGTGCTTCGCGGCGGAAACGTGCCACAAAAGTTTGATCGGTGATGAGGTCTGAGCGCAAAACCTTGATAGCGACAGTGCGAGATAGTCGAGTATCATAACCAAGGTGAACTTGGGCCATGCCGCCACGCCCGATGAGTTCGCCAACTTCATAGCGACCACCCAGCATACGTGGGATGTTAATCATTCTCGAGTTCCTTCCTTGACCATTAATCTGATTTCCAGTCTGCCCTATCTTGATAATGAAGTGTGTGTTGGATAGGTTGCGATTCAATCACGATTGACCGCCGATGCAAAAATTTCTCTCGCTATTGGCGCTGCAACTTGTGATCCGCTACCGCCTTCCTCCACGACGACGGCCAGAGCTATTCGAGGTTGATCCACTGCGTCGAAACCAACAAACCACGAATGGTCACCGCCTTCTTTTCCAGTTTCTGCGGTTCCCGTCTTTCCGGCTATCTGTACGTTACTCAATCCAGCCTTGGTACCTGTTCCATTGTTCACCACGCCAATCATCATCGAACGCAGAATTGCTGCAGTGCTCGGTTTGATTGGCGTACCGTAGTGAGTTGGTTGAGTTTCTGAAAGCAAAGCAAGGTCGGCAGTTAGGGTTTGCGCAACAATGTATGGCTTCATCATGACACCACCGTTTGCCACCGTTGCGCCGATAAGTGCCATAGCAAGCGGTGAAACTTCAACGTCACGTTGGCCAAAAGAATCCATTGCAAGAGCGGCAGTATCTTCTGGGAAGGGGAATTTTGACGCCATTACTTGTAACGGGATTGTGAAGTCTTGATCGAATCCGAATTCTCGCGCAGTTTCGACAAGTGGCTCTGCGCCAACGTTAACTCCACCAATCGCGAAAGGGGTGTTGCATGACTCGGCAAATGCGGTAGCGAGGGTTACTTGGCCCGAACCATCGCCGCACTGTTGCTGGTATGCATTGAAGATCTCATGCGTGGTTCCCGGTGGGGTGTAAGAGAAGGGTGCCTCAACGACAGAATCAGCGTTCAAACCGAGTTTTTCGATCATGGCTGCTGCGGTTACGATCTTGAAAACCGAACCTGGTGGATAGAGTTTGCCACCAAATGCGCGATTAACAAGCGGTTGCTGATCATCGTTGTTCATAGCCGTCCACGATTCATTCGCCAGAGTGCTATCTCGGGTTGCCAACAAATTGGGATCGTAGGAAGGTTTGGATACTGCCGCCAAGATCTTGCCAGTTCCAGGTTCAATCGCAACAACAGCACCACGATGATCCCCTAATGCATCCCATGCAGTTTGCTGAATAACTGGATCGATGGTGAGGGCCACCGCGCCGCCTTTAGGCTGTTTACCGGTGATGAGTTGTTCAATGCGTTGAGAAAATAGTGCCGAATCAGAACCACCGAGCACCGAATTTTCTTCACGTTCCAAACCGGTCATCGAGTTAAACGTCGTCGAAAAATAGCCTGTCAGCGGAGCATAAAGCTCGGGCTGGTGATAGGTACGTAAATATTTGTACTCATCATCGTGGGGTTCAGACGTAACAATCGGTTGATTTGCAACGATAATTGGGCCGCGATCCGTGCCGTATTCGCGCCAAAGCGTTCGGACGTTACGAGTGTCGGCGTTCAGCTGTGGAGCACGAATGAATTGGATATATGTTACAGCCATCATCAGTGTGAGGAACATGACGATGATGATTGCTGTAAGTTTACGAATCGCTAGATTCATCGAGAACCCCCATCGGTGATACGAGGAACTGCAGTGGTTGCCAATGAATCTTCGGCTGAATGCGGTTCAGCTTCTGTGGAAGCCGAACTTTCGAGATCGTCGTCTTCATCCGCAATAAGATTGGCAGGTAGTTCGCCGGTATTAATCGTCGACAGTGAAACAGAAGATGGGACGAATGGTCGACGCGCAGAGTCGGACATGCGAATCAAAATGCCGATAATGATGAAATTGGTTAGCAGTGCGGAACCGCCCTTTGCCAAAAATGGCATAGCCAAACCGGTTAACGGTATGACGCGAGTGATACCACCAACGACAACAAAACACTGCAGTGCAATTGCGAATCCCAGACCGGCAGCTAACAACTTTCCGAAGCCGTCACGTAACGCTATACCTGTCTTCATTGCACGAGTCACGATGATGGCATACAGTGAAAGAATTCCCAGTAAGCCCACCAGGCCAAGTTCTTCACCGAACGAAGCAATAATAAAATCCGAGTTGGCTGCGAACGAATTCGTTGGGCTACCTTCCCCTAAACCGGTACCAAACAGGCCTCCAGAGGCCATACCAAACCAGCCTTGAACGAGCTGGTAGGAGCCGTACTGTGCATCATAAACATCTTGATCGAAGGCGTTTAGCCAGATAGTGAACCGGGCTTGGATATGAGGCATCACTTGGACAATGAGATACACGCCAGCAGTGGAGAGCAATCCGCCGATAATGATCCACGAGGTACGTTCGGTAGCGACGTAGAGCATTGCAACAAATAACCCGAAGAACAGCAGTGCGGTACCAAAATCGCGTTCTAACGCCAAAATCCCCATACCGGCAAGCCATGCAAGCAGGATTGGCAGTGAGTGCCGGAGGCGTGGGAAGTGAATACCTAAAAACTTTGGTCCAGCCAATGACAGATTGTCGCGCTGGGCTACAAGGTAACCTGCAAAAAAGACGGCAAGGAATATTTTCGATAATTCGGCTGGTTGAAATGAAAAACCAGCAATGCTGATCCAGAGCTGCGCTCCATAGACCTCAACACCAAGTCCCGGAATCATCGGGAGTAACAGCAACGACAAACCGACGATCAGTGAAATATAGGTGACTCGACGAAGCCGGCGATGATCACGTAAGAACGCCAAAGTTCCCACCATCAGTATCAGACCGCCGATGGCTAAGATAAGCTGCCCTCGAGCGTCAGGGCTAGCGCCGCGTGCGACAAGCTGGAAATCGATCCGATATATCATCACCAACCCCAACCCAGTGAGCATAACTGAAGCTGGAAATAGTATTGGGTCAGCATAAGGTGCTAATCGCCGGATGAGAAGATGGCAGAGAAGTAAAACCCCTGCGGCTGCTCCTCCAAAGGTGAAGAAATTATCGGGTAAGGCTTGGTCCGGATTAGCTGAATTGACGCCATAATAGGTCAAAACCCAGGCGCTGAGAACGCTGATGAGGGCGACACTAAGTAAACCGAGTTCTTGAGCACGACCTGAACGAGCCGGTCGAGTACTAATCACACTCATGGCTGATCACCTGGTAGCTGGGACGGTGACGTTGGCTGACCAGCCGGGGATTGTTTGCCTTCCTGAGATTGTTGGCCAGCCTGGGGTGAGGCGTCAATCGTTTGTGCCGAAAGATCGTGAACAACTTTACGAGCTTCAGATAATGAACTGCGCGTAATTGGAATCGTTAGACGGTTTTGTGCAATTGGGGTCAGTTGCGAAACATGAATAGTCGTTACTTCATAAACTTCTGATAGATCAAATGGCCCAATAGATTGCGGTATGCCTTTAAAGATAGCGACTTTGTTATCTTCTAACGAAACATAGTATTGAGTTTGAGTCCAATAGTAACCCGCTCCAAGTCCACCTGTTATCGTCAGGAGAGCTAAGAAAAATACCGCAAGACGCGCGATCCACCGTCGAGGTGAATGATCATGCTGAATGTCCAGTTCAGGAAGAACAGGTAGTGGGTTAGTTAAAGCTACGAGTTGTCCGGCTGCCGATAAACCGGCTCGGGTAGGTTTTGTGTGATCGATAGCAGCTGAACCGACAACGATTGGGCCGCGATCGTATGATGAACTGGTCCCCGCATCGTCGACGACATCAGCTAAAACTAGTGTGACGTTATCGGGGGCGCCACCAGCTAAGGCAAGCTCAATTAACCGCTCGCCGCACGTATCCAGATCAGGGTAAGTCTGGAGTGTGTATTCGATTGTTTCATCAGAAACGACGTCGAACAAACCATCTGAGGTCAGTAGCCATCGATCGCCAGGTAGCGCCTCGCGAACGGAGGTGTCGACGTCGGCAGGCCCTTCGTTCGCTCCGATGTTACGCATGATGACATGGCGTTTAGGATGATGTAACGCTTCTTCTGGTGTGAGTTCGCCGTGGTCAACGAGGTACTGGACTAATGTGTGGTCACGGGTGATCTGAGTAAGTTTGTGGTGGCGGAGCAGGTAGGCTCGTGAATCGCCGACGTGAACCATGCCAAGTTTATTACCAGTACGCAAGATAGCAATACAAGTTGTTCCGAGTCCAGAGAGCTCTGGCTCTTGTTCCACTATGTGAAGAAGTTGTTCTTGGGAGCGGGTGAGCTGTTCTTTAAGTAGCGGTAGGAGATCTTCGGCTTGGTGTGAATCATCAACCTGTGCGAGATTGCCAACGACGACGGAGGATGCCACATCTCCGCCGGCTGCACCACCCATGCCATCGGCTAAAACGAGTAGGTGTGAGGAGGCGTATCCAGCGTCCTGATTCGACTTACGAATTAAGCCGACGTCGCTAAACGCGGCATATTCAAAACGGATCATTAACGTAACTCCATCGTAGTTTTACCTATGATGACCGGAACGCCAATTTCCAATTCGATAGGTGCAATAATTTTTTGTGTCCCAACCCAAGTGCCGTTTGTTGAATTGAGGTCTTCAACGAACCACGATCCGCCTTCGGAGTAGAAGCGGGCGTGGCGTGAAGATGCGTATCCGTCGTCGAGCACAAGTGCCGAATCGGGGGAGCGCCCAACTGTGATTGAGGATGTCCCCAGCGGAATCGCGGTTCCGGTGAGTGGGCCTCGAACGACGACGAGGTGGCGTGCTTGCGTTGCTGGTTCGTCGTTCAACGGGGCTCGTTTCTGGGTGATCTGACGACCACGGTCACGTACTTTTGTTCCGAAAATATCGTTTCGAATCGTCACCAGCATGAAAATGACAAGAAGCCAGACGAGAGCTAAGAAGCCGAAGCGTAAAAGTGTAACTACTAGTGGGCTCATTGTGGCTCCGGTGAGGTCCAGAACATGATGCGGGTGTGTCCGATCGTGATCGTGTTGCCGTCAACAAGAGTGGCAGCAGAAATCTTATGCCCCTCAACAAAGCTACCATTGGTTGAGTTGAGGTCCGTTGCGATCACACCAGAAGGGGTAACTCGCAACTCCAGATGTTTCCGAGAGATCCCCGAATCGTCTAACTGAATATCAGCAACTGAGCCACGCCCGATAACAGTTACGGCACCGGTGAGGATGTAGCGCTCACCGTTGACGTCGATGATCGGGTTTTGCGGTGAGGCGTGGGGGGTGGTGGCAGGGGCGACTGGGCCACGCCGGGTATGGCAGGCAACTTCGATTTTTCCGCGAGGCTGCGTGTTTGACTCAGCAAAAGCCACTGAAATAGGTCCGAGGAAAACGTATGCTTGTTCCCGTGCATAGTTTGTGGCTATTCCAATGAGTTCTTCGCGTAAGGCGTCTTCGTCCCATTCAGCGATTTTCTTAAAATCTTGCGGGGATAGTGTCAGCGTGAAATCGTTGGGCGAAACGATGCGATCTCGGGAAATCTCCGCAGAGCGCTCATCCATTGTGCGTTTGATCGCAGATGCGAGCTCGACAGGTTTGACGTCTGATTTAAAGGCGCGTGAAAATACATTCTCTACTGCGTTCTCCACAGTTTTTTCGATCTTATCGAATGCGCTCATTCACCTGTTCCTTACCTTTAACATCCTGCATCTACATAGTTGTGCCACCCTATAGAATGACACGCATATGACGATACGCTAAGTTTACGTCTTATAGCTTAGTAGTATCCACTGCGTTATTAGAAAAGCTGAGAAACCAAGGTAATCGGTGGGCTGAATCACTGAGCTTGTAGTTGAGGAGCATTTGCATTTCGAGAAGAACCGAGTGTATTCTGGCGTAGTTCATGAAAAGAACTTTTGCTCGAGTGGCGGAATAGGCAGACGCGCACGGTTCAGGTCCGTGTGCCCGCAAGGGCGTGGGGGTTCAACTCCCCCCTCGAGCACTCTTAGGCTGTTGATATGGCGATGATAATTTGTTATTCGTTTTTACTGTGTACCACGCAGTGCCCTTGTGTTGATGTCCCTATCTTCGGCCCGTGTTAGCAGTGTGGATTACATTTGTTGCGAAGCGGTCGTGTAGAAAATTTTGTCGGCCGGAAATCCTTATGTGACTTTGATGTGATCTTTGGAGTCGTAGTTCTCCGGACTGGTTTTCTCTGTTTCTTTGCATATAAAATTCATGGTGGTTGTCGGGAAAAGTGCTGAGGCGTGTTCTGTGGCTTCACTATGATATCCAAGATATTCGCGGCAATTTAGCGTCTTTAGTGTAGAAAAAGTTTCCTGTTTTTTGTGGGCTGAAGATTGTATTTAACTGAATTGAAAGGTAGAGACGTTAATGTCTATTGCAAGTGTAATGAAGAGGGTGGTAGCCGGAATCGGTGCTACCTCGCTCGTCGCGTTGGGTATGGTTGCTGTTGTCCCGTCAGCTCACGGTGCCGAAGTTCAAGGGCCCGGCCAGCCGAATGCTCCGGAAAAAGGCTCATTAACGATCCATAAGCGCCTGGGAGCTGAAGCGGATACACACGATACTGGACTGAAGTTAGATCAGCCTTCAGGTGAAGGACTCAATGGTGTTACTTTTACCTATTGGCAGGTCGGTAAGAAGGGTGCTAGTTCAGAATGTACCCCGCTAAAGACTACCGACAACGATGATTGGAAGCTTATCTCCGAAGCGCAAGCTCCGGTTGACTATGATAATTTTGATGTTGAAGGTCTGTGTTTAATCGGGGTTGGAACTTCTGTCAAAACTGGTCTTAAGGACGGTGAAGCTGGCTTTGCTGAAACCGGTAAAATTGACTTAGGATTCTACTACGTCGCTGAAACTGCTGCTCCATCGGACGTTATTTCTAAGACTGCTCCGTTCTTCGTTTCGGTTCCAATGCCAGAAAAGGGACTGCAGGGCAAGAACGATGACCAGAAAGCAAACTGGCTCTACGATATTCATGTATATCCAAAGAACCTCAAACTTGAAGGTCCTGAAAAAACGATTAACGAGAATGGTCAGCAGAAGAAACTCGTTCTCAACGAAACGGTTGAATGGACCATTGAGCAGGAAGTTCCTGCTCTGAAAAAGGGTGAAAAGTATGAGTCTGCAAAGATCTTTGACTACCTCGATTCTAGCTTGAAGTTTGGCAAGACTATTAAAGTTTCTTTGGACGGAGAGACTCTAACCGAATCTGACTACAAAGTAACCACTCCTAACAATGGTATTGTTTGGGAGCTTAATAAGGGCAAACTCGATACCTTGAAAGCCGGTCAAACGCTCCAAGTCGTTTTCACTACTACAGTCGAAAAAGTCACTGAATCCGGTATGATCAACAACAAGCCATGGGACAAAGAATCTGGAGAGCCTAATAATGGTTACGGATCGGATTTTAACGGGGTTACAGTTCCGGGTAAAACAACTCCCTACACTTATTGGGGTGAGCTCAAGGTCAAGAAGGTAGATACTGCTAAACAGGCCCTCAAGGGTGCAAAGTTCGCTGTAACCGAAGCAGTCGATGGTAAGTGCTCGGCTGAAGCGGATAACCCAATTGCAACCGGTGAATCGAACGAAGAAGGCATCGTTATCTGGAAGGATTCCACATCTGATGTCCTCGGCTTGTTCGTAGCAAACTCCAGTAATGGTGAACTTAGCTCTCCTACTAAGAAATATTGTCTCTACGAAACTGGAGCGCCAGCAGGTTACACCGGTCTTACAGATCCGCAAACGATTACAATCAAGGCCGGCACAGTAGCCAGCAACAAGAATTCTATAACCGAGATTGTGAATAAGACGAAGGATACTCCAGATCTGCCGTTGACTGGTGCACAGGGAACCATTCTGTTGACGGTTCTCGGACTAACACTCGTTTCTATCGGTGCCGGGGTTGTTGTAGTCTCTCGTCGGCGTCGTGCGACCGCTAAGAACTAAGCGGATTCCGATACAATAAGTGACTATTTTAGAGTTGGTGGCGGTAATCTACCGCCACCAACTCTCTATGTTAAGGGAACAGAGAACATGAAGAAGAAACATGTAACATCTCGACGTCGTCCGTGGAAATTTCCGGTTACTGCCATATTTTCCAGCATTCTTATTTTGGCTGGCGTGGCAACATTCATGTACCCACATGTGGCATCTTGGTTCTCTCAGTTTGAACAGTCACGAGTTATCGGACTAGAGCTAGTTTCCGTGGGAGACGATTCGGAACAGGAAGAGCGAATTCACGAAGAGATTCAAAGAGCCCAAGAATATAACGAGTCTTTAGCTTCGGGCGCAATCTACCAAGCCAACGCCAATATCGCCAGCGGCCGTGGTGAACTCAAACCAGGTGCGCTCAACTATAATGACTTACTCAACAGCACCGGAAGCGGCTATATGGGACGGCTATTCTATGGAAGCCTAGACATTGACCTGCCGATCTACCATGGAACAGAAACAAAAACCCTTGAGATTGGTATCGGGCACCTCGAAGGAACATCGCTACCGGTCGGCGGAAAGGGTACACGATCCGTCCTCACTGCACACCGTGGACTACCCGAAGCAACACTATTTAACGAGCTCGACAAAGCCAAAGAAGGCGATATTTTCACAATAACGATTTTCGACAAAGTCTACGCCTACCAAGTGCAAGAGTTGAAAGTCATCGCACCAGAAGACACTCAAGAAATCGAAGCAGACCCGGAACGCGACCTCGTCACACTTGTTACTTGCACACCATTGGGGATTAATACACACAGAATTCTTGTCACCGCGCAACGAATTTATCCAACACCAGAAGGCGCAGAAGAAGCGGCAAAATCAGAACCACGACTACCACACTTCCCATGGTGGATCATCATTTTGACTGTAACAGTCCTTGGCGTGGCAGTATACATCTGGCGCGATGGATACCGAGCCGCAGAAATCGTAGCAGCGAATAAAATCAAAGAAACCGAATGACACTTTCGATAACTAGAATAAAGCACAAGCCTAACGTTCAGCTCTGTTCGTCACGGAAATGACGCGGGAGTCGACTATTTTCCTCGGGATTATTATGGCGCAACTTATGGCGGAATTCGCGGCCTGCTTGAGCCATACCCTTCGTATTAGCCTCAGTGCCATGCTGTTGAGTCAACGAATCATCGAGCATGTGACGCGGGCGGATCCGTAATCGCCGTAACCGTTCAGAATAACGTCGTAAATCATAGGCAGTTCGCGGCAGTTGCCAGTTGAACCGGCGTGCCATGAGTCCGAAAACCGCACACATGAGGATTGCCGACCCCATACCCAACTGGTACATGCCGTTGTATTGAAAAATTACCATTTGAGTAGCAGCGAGCACCGAGAAGGTGGCATAGAGTGGGCTACCGCCAAAAATCGCCGGTATGCGATTGACCATGACATCCCGCAGAACCCCACCCATCGTTGCGGTGATAACGCCCAAAAATATTGACGGTATCCAATCAAGTCCTGCAGTCAACCCCTTAGAAGCTCCAGTAGCTGACCAGCAGCCCAGCGCTAAGACGTCAGCAAGAGAGAGCATTCGCCGCGACCATTTCCCTTCGAACGGGAACAGATAGGACAAGATCGATGCAGTAAAAGCTCCACCAAGATACCACGGGTCAGTAAGAGCTACAGGGAATCCAACTCCAAGCATGACGTCACGCATAATGCCTCCCCCCAACGCGGTTCCCGTGCCCAGCACAAGGAAACCGATCAGGTCATAGCCCAAGATACGGGCGAGCGCGGAACCAATCAGGGCATTGGCTATCACTCCGAGGACGTCGACGACTCGGAATAGGGTTTCGGGATCCATGCACCAGCCTTATCTAGGATCGGTGTTTGAAGGTTATATCACGCAGGTACGATATTGGACGAGCGGTTATCGCTTTCAATCCAACGCTCAAGCTGGTGGAGAACTTTTTCCGCATCCGCATCAGTGCGGAGCGAGAAAACGATAAGGTCGAGACTCTGGTCATGCTGATA
This sequence comes from Arcanobacterium phocisimile, assembly GCF_016904675.1. Taxonomy (NCBI): domain Bacteria; kingdom Bacillati; phylum Actinomycetota; class Actinomycetes; order Actinomycetales; family Actinomycetaceae; genus Arcanobacterium; species Arcanobacterium phocisimile. Next base: position 119,437 of record NZ_CP070228.1, read on the forward strand.
CGTCCAGTGTTCGACGGCGTCGAGTGCGATTTGCGTGGCATCTTCAAGCGGGAAACCACCGTTTCCGGTGGAAATACCAGGGAATGCAATTGAGCGGATATCGCCCTTCATGCGAGCCAACTCCATACAGTTCCAGTAGGCCTTGAATAAGGTGGCGCGATCTTTCGCGGTGACCTTGCCGTTTTTCAGTTCCGGGCCGGTGGTGTGAATAACGTACTTTGCCGGTAGCCGGTAGCCACGAGTTATTATTGCATCGGCAGGTGCTAGACCTTTATCGCCGTTAAGTTGGCGGACGGTGTTGGTGTCGTTACGCATCCATGGACCAGCCTGCTCGTGGAGAGTCGAATCCAGGCAATCATGCAACGGAACCGGGCAACCGTTAAGGTCTGGTACTGCAGCATTAACAACAGCGTCAACAACGAGTTGGCGCATATCTCCACGATAAAGCACAGTGTGCGGAGCAGGGCCGTAATCGCAATCTGGAATCATATCCGATACTCGGCGAAGGTTTGCTGCTTCGACGCGTCCATGGCGGCCAACTTCACGGAAAAGCAACGTATTAATCGCACGCGACGAGATAGGATCGAGCGGCTTGGGTTCGCGAACTGCAAGTTCGGCCTGCAACCAGCGCAGCAGACCCTTGTCAGTTGATAAATGTGCAAGCGACGAGGTTCCTGTATAGTGCTTTTCGGTAATACCTCCGAGGGCAGTCATCAAAAGATCGTAATTTGACCGGTTATCATTTTTTGGTTCCGGAAACGGTTCATCTAGATGGATTTCTTGACGGTAGTCCGATAGTTGTAGCATGGTAAACCTTTCTCGCTACTCTAAGAATACCCATGTTCGCCTCCAAGGTCATGTGAGATAAGCTAGTCCCATGAATTTTTCACAGCAGCCTTCATTATTTTCGGACTTTCCAGATATCGACGGGCAATTATCTGCCGACGTCGAGGAATCAGCTCTCGACTCATTGGGGGAAGTTTCTCACGATACGGGTTTCACGCCTCCTCCGGGCGCTCGCGAAACGCAGATCGGAAAACAGGTCGGGCGCCCTTCGTCGTCGTACGATTTGGTCATCGCAACTGATGGTGCGTGTTCGGGAAACCCTGGGCCTGGCGGGTGGGCGTTCGTGGACCAAACAGCAGGTTATGCGGTTTCTGGCGGCGCTCACCAGACCACGAACAATATTATGGAGCTCACTGCGATGCTTCACGCATTGCGTTATGCCGGGCCGGAGGTCGATCTGTTGCTGCGTGTCGATTCGAAATACGTGATCGACTCGATGACGAAATGGGCTGTAGGTTGGCGCAAGCGCGGATGGCGCAAAGCCGATGGTAAACCCGTTCTCAATCGAGAGCTAATCGAGGCGATCGTTGACCTTTACGAAGCACGAAGCGGGAAAACCGACGTTGAATGGGTGCGCGGGCACAATGGAGATCCGGGAAATGATCTCGCTGACCGGCTCGCTGTAGAGCAATCCAACGCCCACAAGTAAAACTTAACCGAAGAAATTTATCCGACATTAAACCGTGTCGGATCCTACCGATAGGGTCAAGATATGAATACTGAACTGACGCATGCGCCACGCTTGGCGAAGAAACCAATTACGCGCTCGTTTCATGGTGATGATGTGGTGGATAACTACGAGTGGATTCGCCAGGATTCCGACCCAGCAGTTATTGCACATATTGAGGCCGAAAATGCGTGGGCTGATGCGCGCACGGCGCATCTGGCTCCATTACGTGAACAACTGGTGAGCGAATTTGCTCAGCACACCAAGGAAGACGATGTCTCGGTCCCAGTGCGTGAAGGTAAATATTGGTATTGGAGCCGAACATATGAAGGAAAATCGTATCCGGCTGTCTATCGATGCCCGGCACTTGGCTGTGGTTCTGGGGTGGCAGATATTCCAGATGTTGAAAGCGTCCAATCCCAGCTACTTTATGACGCTAATGTTTTAGCGCAAGGCAAAGATTTCTTTAATATCGGGGTTTCTTCAGTATCACCAGATGGGGAGTTATTAGCCCTCGGAGTAGATAATGCAGGTAACGAACAGTTCGACGTGCGTATCTCAGTTATCGACGGTGATCGTACAATCGATGAATCCTTGCAAGGTGTTGGATACGGGCTAGTGTGGTCAAAAGATTCCACTCGTGTTTACTATGTGCGTAACGATGATTCTTGGCGCCCATACCAAGTGTGGATGCATGTTATAGGGCACAATGTCGACGATGATGTGTTGATTTACCAAGATGATGATGAGCTATTCTGGGTGGGGATTGATGCTTCACGCGATGGGTCATGGCTCGTCATACAGTCCGAATCGAAGCTCACCGCAGAGGTTCACTTGTATTCCACCCAATCGCCAGAACGGTCGTTTATGGTGGCGCAACGGCGCAACGGGTTGCACTATACGGTTGAACCAGCGGGCGATTGTTTGCTGATTGTGCATAATCTTGACAATGAAGATTTCGATCTGGCCGTGGCGCCAGTTGGGCCAAGCGAGCCAGATACCTGGCAGCCTATTTACCGAGCTCAGTCAGGGCAGCGGTTGAGTGAGGTTATTGCTTTTAAAGACTTTGCTGTGCTCAATATGCGCGACGGTGGGGCGATGCAGTTGCGAGCCTTGAAGCGGGTTGAATCAGCCCGTGCTGAAACTCCAGCAGGTGCAGATCCTATCCTTGACGAGCAAGGCTACGCTGGTCCGGGTGCTTCTCCTGAAAATTGGCAAGATGCGGTTGTTCTCCCAACTGAAGAACTTGCTACATTGAACTTTTACGGCAACGAGATGTGGGATGCACGTGAAGTCGGATTCATTATCGAATCAGTTCTCACCCCAGATACGTTCCAACGTTGGAGCTTGGATACCGGTGAGATCGTCAGTGTGAAGCAAACCGAGGTTCCGCATTACGATGCGTCGAAGTTTGTGCAGTACCGCCAATGGGTAACTGCAGAAGATGGCGCCCAGATTCCCATGACGATCGTTCACCGTGCCGATCTGCAAAAAGACGGCACTAGTCCAGGCATCATCTACGGATATGGATCATATGAAATCTCTAATGATCCATGGTTCAGCCCAACAATCCTCTCTGCCCTTGAACGCGGAGTGGTCTATGCGATTGCGCATATTCGTGGTGGTGGCGAAATGGGCCGCTCATGGTATGAGAATGGAAAAATGCTCACCAAACGCAACACGTTCACAGATTTCGTGTCCTGTGCTCGGTGGATGGCTGATAGTGGACTAGTAGATAGCGAACGGTTAGCGGCTGAAGGTGGGTCAGCAGGTGGATTGTTGATGGGGGCGGTAACGAATTTGGCCCCAGATGCCTTCCGGGTTGTGCATGCCATCGTGCCGTTCGTCGATGCACTCACCACGATTTTGAATCCAGAATTGCCACTAACTGTGACTGAATGGGAAGAGTGGGGAAACCCGATCGAAAGTGCTGAAGTTTACCACTACATGAAGTCCTACACGCCCTACGAAAATATTGCGGCCGTGCAGTACCCAGCAATTCTTGCTTCTACCTCGCTCAACGATATCCGAGTAAGCTATATCGAGCCAACAAAATGGGTACAAGCATTGCGTGATACGGTCACCAACGACGAAATTGAGCGCCCGATCCTTCAACGTACTGAAATGGTTGCCGGGCACGGTGGTGGTTCTGGCCGGTATAAGAAGTGGGAAGAGCGCGCAGGGCAACTAGCGTTTATTTTCGATCACATCGGAGTGAACTAACCAAAATCCCGGCGAGCTCGTCAACAGTATGTTTTGGGGGTGGTCATAAATATGGCCACCCCCAAAACATTGACGTTAACTATCTGCCGATACAGAATTCAATGCGTTCGTCCACGAACCGTAATGTTGGCGCACTGCGGCACCCGAAGGTATTTTTCCGGCTAACGGGCCGGATTTTGCGAACGCAGAATATCCGGCAAAAGAGGGCTGGGAATCATGAGCTGCGGCATGACGCTTATATGCGAGAATTGCTGTTTGATAATCTTCCTCAGAATACTTGATTCCCCCACGGCTGCGACCTTGCCGAGGAACAAGGCCAATAGCGCTTAAGGCTTCGTTCCAGTATCCATCAAAACGTTTGATAATGGTTTGCGAGGTAGGTGGCCAGGTGAATGTTCCAATTCGGAGATCTTCTGGAAGTCTCTCAATGAACTCTGTCCGTAACCGATCATAATCTTTGGCAGTTAATGCCGAATTTGGTTCAGTTTGAGCAAGCTCTTTGCCTGCGGCAACCTGGCCAAGGATCACCTGAATAATATCCGGATCAAATTTATCAATGTCGGGGCTCTCGGCACTCAGGTTGTAGTCACCAAGAATGCTTGTATCGCCAGCGTCGAGGTTATATCGGCGAGCTAGCATCATATATAACGCGCCTGTGAGAATTGTTTGGGAAAATTGTTGCGTAGTGCAGCGGGTTAGTGAAATATATTTGCTATGTTGTAATGTTTGGCAAGCAACTGCCGCTGCGCGCCTGGCCACATCTGATAATTCAGCGTGGAATGAAATGTTTTGATCGTCGGGATCTCCGCATAAATCAGAGATGCCTCGGATGGAAACGAACGGAATTCCCCACGTATGCGCAACTTGGGCAGCCGCATGTGATTCCATATCAGCACTGAGACCGTAAGGGAAAGCTTCGCGAGTATCTGTCACGTTTCGTTCGGTGACAAAAGCGTCTGAAGAGAGCATTTGGCCGATTCGAATCGAAAAAGAATCGGCGACGGAGGCCATGACTTCACGGACTGAATCGAGCATATGTGTATCGCCAGTAAATGAGGCTGGCTGTCCGGGCACCTGCCCGCGTGCGTATCCGAAAACAGTGCCGTCTGCGCCTCCATTGATATACTCATCGCCTACAACGACCTGTCCAACGCGTGAATCGCGAGCCAACCCACCAGCCGAACCGATTGAAACGATAATTTTTGGTGCTACTTGGGATAGTGCCCAGCCAAGTGCTGAAGAACATGCACTCATGCCTACACCAGTGACCATAAGTGCCATCCGCGTCGAGCCGCGCGATGCAAGGTAGAACGTACCGATCGGTGATTGTGCCGGCTTTGGATTATATGTTTGAATCAGTTCGAGGAAAGGCGCCATTTCCTCGGGCATTGCGGAGATGACGAGGGCGTCGATGTTTTTCATTACTGGACGTTCTCCCAGTTAGTGCGCTGTGCCAGCATGGCGGTAATTGCAGCTTGAGCATCGGGCAAACTATGATGCACTCCCCATCCACATTGCACCTCATTCGCAGCGGGTACTTCCGATGCGTTGAGAATGTCACGGAAAGTTATTTCGATGAGATCAAGTGTGCCCTCGAGATCGGGCTCATGTGCTCGAATAAGATAGAAACCGGTTTGGCAACCCATGGGGGAGAAGTCGACGACGTCGTCGGCATGGTTGCGTACATACTCAGCAAAAGAATGCTCGATGGAGTGTATCGCAGGCATCTGCAGGTGTGCCTGGTTAGGTTGGGTAAATCGCACATCGTACTTAGTTAAAGTATCGCCGTGTGGTAAGTGCTTAACGTCAGCAATACGCACGTAGGGCGCATCAACAAAACGATGGTCCAGATTGAACGACTCGACGTTCATTTTAGGCATCGGCTTCTCTTCCATTTCAAAGTTATAGATAACTTTATTGTTGCACATGTTTTTCGCACAAGATCAATCAAGCGGCCAGTTTTCTGTTTTGCCCAAACAAGTCGGAATCGTTGAAATTCAAGAGGCAGTTCCCACGTTGGGGGGTGATGGTGTGATCTAAAGTCCGAAATTAAGGCGACGATGGTATATTTTGTCTCAACCAGAGGCGTGTGAGTGTAGGTTTGTCAAGTGGAAATTCACGGTCGTAGGGTAAAAGTCGAGCGATCTTGGCGGATTAACGGGCTTCTCTAGGCAGGTGTGAAAATCAGTAAAAAATATTTTTGAGACACTTTATCTAGGGGTGCAGATTTTTTTCATCACTAGGTGTAGTGTTATGTACCGAAGCTGAAAATAATTTAACCGAGGAGAAAACATGTCGATCACTCTTTACACCAAGCCTGCGTGTGTCCAGTGCACTGCCACGAAGCGAGCGCTGTTGAAGAATGGTTTGTCTTTCTCCGAAGTGGATCTCACTCAAGATCCACAAGCCCTCGAAACAGTTAAGGCACTTGGCTATCAACAAGCTCCTGTTGTTTTCGCAGATGGCGATCACTGGTCGGGTTACCGCCCAGATCTGATCAAGCGCCTCGCTGTTGCTGCTTCGCCAGTTGCTATGCGCGCTTAAGTCTCATCGTGGGTTTCTCCCATGGTTTACCTCGTCTATTTTTCGTCAGCAACCGAAAACACTAAGCGCTTTGTTGAAAAGCTAGGTTTTCCAGCTGATCGAATACCACTCCTCCCTACCCAAGAACCGCTCGTTGTGAACGATGATTACGTGTTAATCGTTCCAACGTATGGTGGGGGCAATCAACGTGGTGCAGTACCCAAACAAGTGATCAAATTCCTCAACAATGAGCAAAACCGGTCGCATATCCGCGGGGTTATATCTGGCGGAAACACAAATTTTGGCGAAGCGTACGGTTTGGCAGGCGATGTTATCTCCGCCAAACTACATGTACCCCACATGTATAGATTTGAATTATTAGGCACTCCTGGTGATGTGCAGAAACTGCGCGAAGGATTAACACAATGGTGGAACGAATCATGACCGATACTGGTGAAGAACTTATCGGCGAAAACCTCGATTATCATGCGTTGAATGCACAACTAAACCTCTATGACGCTGAGGGAAATATTCAGTTCGATGCTGATCGTCAAGCTGCCCGCCAATTCTTCCTGCAACACGTCAACCGCAATACGGTGTTCTTCCACTCCTTAGAAGAGAAGCTTGAATACCTTATCGAAGAAGGATATTACGAGCCAGAGATCTTTGAGCCTTACGATCCGGAATTCGTCAAGGGGTTGTACAAGCAGGCTTACGCCCATAAGTTCCGGTTCCCCACCTTCCTTGGAGCGTTCAAATACTATACTTCCTACACGTTGAAGACCTTTGACGGCACCCGCTACCTCGAGCGCTTCGAAGATCGTGTTGTTATGGTGGCACTCACGCTCGCCAGTGGAGATGAGGCACTCGCGAAACACATTGTTGATGAGATCATTTCAGGCCGTTTCCAGCCAGCAACCCCGACCTTCCTCAACGCAGGTAAGAAAGCACGCGGCGAACTCGTCTCCTGCTTCTTGCTACGCATCGAAGATAACATGGAATCTATTTCCCGCGGTATTAACTCTGCGCTCCAGCTCTCCAAGCGCGGCGGCGGAGTTGCGCTGAACCTATCGAACTTGCGGGAACTTGGTGCGCCGATTAAACGCATTGAAAACCAGTCATCCGGCGTCAACCCAGTCATGAAGCTCCTCGAAGACGCGTTCTCATACGCCAATCAGCTCGGTGCCCGCCAAGGCGCAGGCGCGGTCTACCTCCACGCACACCACCCAGACATCATGCGATTCTTGGATACGAAGCGTGAAAACGCTGACGAAAAGATCCGAATTAAAACGCTTTCGCTCGGCGTCGTTATCCCTGATATTACGTTCGAGCTAGCAAAACAAAACGCAGACATGTACCTGTTTTCGCCTTACGACGTCGAACGCGTCTACGGGGTACCGTTCACCGAGATTTCCGTGACGGAAAAGTATGAAGAAATGGTGAACGACAAGCGAATCCGTAAATCGAAGATCAATGCTCGCCAATTCTTCCAAACCCTTGCTGAGATTCAGTTCGAATCCGGCTACCCATACATTGTTTACGAAGATACCGTCAACAAAGCAAATCCGATCGACGGTCGCATCACGATGTCGAATCTGTGTTCAGAAATCCTGCAGGTCTCTGAAGCATCCACGCTCAACGCTGACCTTTCCTATGATTACGTCGGCAAAGATATCTCCTGCAATCTTGGCTCGCTGAATATTGCGAAAACCATGGATTCACCAGATTTCGGTCGCACAGTCGAAACTGCCATTCGTGCACTGACTGCTGTATCTGACCAAACTGACATTACTTCCGTGCCGTCAATCGCACGTGGAAACGATATGTCGCACGCAATTGGTTTAGGTCAAATGAACCTTCACGGTTATCTCGGTCGGGAAAAGATTTTCTACGGTTCAGAAGTCGCATTGGACTTCACCAACATCTACTTCTACACCGTCGCCTTCCACGCGATCCGTTCCTCGATGGAAATCGCACGCGAACGCGGGCAGAAGTTCGACGGCTTCGAACGCTCCGCATATGCAGACGGCTCCTACTTCGCCAAGTATATTGAACGTGAATGGTCACCAAAAACCGAACGTGTACGCGAACTCTTTGCTGACATCCACATCCCAACCACTGCTGACTGGGAACAGTTGCGCGACGACGTTGCCACCCACGGAATGTATAACCAGAACCTCCAGGCGGTACCGCCAACCGGTTCTATCTCCTACATCAACCATTCAACGTCATCGATCCACCCGATCGTATCGAAGATCGAGATTCGTAAAGAAGGCAAAATCGGCCGCGTCTACTATCCGGCAGCTTATCTCACTAACGATAACCTCGAATACTACCAAGACGCCTACGAAATCGGCCCACAGGCAATCATCGACACCTACGCTGAAGCAACCCAGCACGTCGATCAAGGCTTGTCATTAACACTGTTCTATCCAGATACTGTCACAACTCGTGACGTCAACAAGTCCTACATATACGCATGGCGCAAGGGCATCAAGTCGCTGTACTATATGCGCATCCGCCAGGCCGCTCTCGAGGGGACCGAGGTTGACGGCTGCGTCTCGTGCATGCTGTAACTAACTCACGTTTACCGGCTGTACAGCAACCCGCTTCGCCACGCCACCCACTCCAAGGGGCCACGGGAAAACATAGCTTTCCAGATCGAGGCGAACACCATCGTTGTCAACAATACGACGAAAAACCCGGTGAGTGAAAGGGACTGTTCTAAATCCGGAAAGAAGTAAATAGCGACAACATGACCACAGTAACTGGTTAGCGGCATAGAACCCATGGCCGCTAACGGATACAGCACATAACGCACGGCAGAGCCGATCAATAAACACACCCCTAAAAGTGTGATAGCAAAACCGCCCGAACCGACTGTTTCCAAGATCGTGGCGCTATGTGGTTCAGCCGAAAAGAACTCGCCTAACGATGGGAAAACCCACCCGAGTGGGCCCTCGAGCGAACGCGGTGCAGCGTCGCGCGCCAAAAGCGACGTTAACGGATCCCACGGCATGTGCTGCGGCCAAGTGTTCTCCCCGCCAGTGGCAACATAAGCTAAGCCGTAGCCACCAACCATCAACACTAGACCGCCAGCAATAAGTCGCAACTGGCGAGCCTGAGCCAACATGTCACAACGACCGATCGCCAACCCAGCGATCACAAAAACCCCATATTGTAACCCTGGATATGTTCCGGTAATCATCACTGTCATAAAAGCTGAGTTAGGATCTGACCCCACAAACAACCCGCCAGCAGCCATCGCTGACTTAGTCAGAATCAGAAGAAACGGACCAGCAAACGCTCCGACGCCGGCAACCCACACCAGAGTGCGCACCGAGAGATGAGTAAACGGTAACGCTAACAACAGCCAAAAACCGTAAAACCCTAAGATAATAACCACGGATGTGCCCAACGAACTCAAAAGGCCACCAGCTAAAAATAACACCAAAGCCCGTCCCACAATCCGCAACCGAGCCGTATACATCCGTTCACCCACATATGGGTTCTGGCGTCCAGTCATCAACGCGACAGAGACGCCCGCCAGCAGGGCAAACGTGATTGCTGAACGGCCATCGGGAACCTGAGCCAACCAGCCATCAAAAAAGCCAGCTGGCTCATAGGCCGTCATATGTGCCCAAAACATGCCCATAATTGCCAACGATCTTGCGAGATCGAGGCCAACAATACGGTCCGACATGGTTGATGGAACCGGAGAAGAAATAGCGTTCGTCGTCATAAGTCACATAATAAACGCTGAGCGATGCCATTGGAAGTGACATGCAGTCATGAGAAGATTAAGTAACGCGATTTTTGGGAGGAAAATATGAGCGACAAGATTAAACTTATTGACTCAGTGCAAGCCATCAACTGGAACAAAATTATCGATGAAAAAGACCAGGAAGTCTGGGACCGTCTCACCGGAAACTTCTGGCTACCTGAGAAAATCCCGCTGTCGAATGACATCCAATCCTGGAACACCCTCAAGCCGCATGAGCAACTCATGACCACCCGCGTCTTCACCGGCCTTACGCTACTGGACACGATCCAAGGAACCGTTGGCGCGATCTCGCTTATCCCAGATGCTGTCACACCGCACGAAGAAGCGGTCTACACCAACATCGCATTCATGGAATCAGTGCACGCCAAGTCCTACTCCTCGATCTTCTCTACCCTGATCTCTTCCCAAGAAATCGAAGAGACCTTCCGCTGGTCAGAAGAAAACGAGTTTCTGCAAAAGAAAGCGAAAATTGTACTCGACTACTACCGCGGCGACGATGCCGAAAAGCGCAAGGTCGCATCCACCATGCTCGAATCCTTCCTTTTCTACTCCGGTTTCTACGCACCCATGTACTGGAGCTCGCACGCCAAACTCACCAACACCGCAGACCTCATCCGTCTTATCATTCGCGACGAAGCGGTCCACGGCTACTACATCGGATACAAGTACCAGCAGGCAGTGAAGAAGTCTTCGCCCGAGCGCCAAGCAGAGCTCATGGACTACACCTACTCCTTGCTTGAAGATTTGTACGAGAACGAAGAAGGTTACACCGAGTCGCTCTATGATGAGATGGGGCTGACCGAAGACGTCAAAATGTTCCTGCGCTACAACGCCAACAAGGCGTTGATGAACTTAGGATACGAAGCCCTCTTCCCCGCTGATCAAACCGCAGTCAACCCAGCTATTTTGGCGGCACTATCGCCAAACGCTGACGAAAACCACGACTTCTTTAGCGGATCTGGTTCGTCCTACGTCATCGGTACAGCAGAGGCCACCGAAGACGACGACTGGGACTTCTAAGTAAGCACTGAGGGCCGGAGTTCGGGAGCTGATGTGTCAGATCCCGTCATTTTGGTACATCGGGAACCGGAACAAACGCAACGCGCAACAGAAAGGCAGAAGATGAAAATCTTAGTCGTATGCACAGGAAATATTTGCCGCTCGCCGATGGGCGCCATCGTTCTGCAATCACAACTCGACGAAGCTGGAATCGATGCCTCTGTCACGTCGGCCGGAGTGTCCAGCGAAGAAAGCGGACACCCGGTCGATTCGCGCGCTGCTAAGGTTTTGCGCGAGAAAGGCTACCGCGTCCCACTTGATCACCATGCGCATCAAGCCAGCGACATGGAACTGGCACACGCAGACCTGATCCTTGCCATGACCACCGGTCATGCACGTTCGCTACGCCGCATGATGCTCAGCGCAGGCTTAAGCGAAGAGCACATCTCCCGAATCCACCTGTGGCGCGAATTTGACGGAACCGTGCAGCCAGGCCCAGCCGGCGTGTTCGGACCGGGCGGGCCGCTGGAAGGACAAGAGAAAGTCAAAGCCGGACGCGGTTCAGACTTCTACACTTCGAACGGCGAACTCGACGTCCTCGATCCATGGTACGGTGACGCTTCCGGATTCTACGACACGTTGGATATGGTCGAAGCGGGCGCTCGCGGAATTGTGGAATTCGTAGCGAAAGCGCACGGACAGCAATAGTTAACCGCCACAATAGTTGAGTGCCGCAATAGCTAGCAGGAGCTACTGTTCGCGCCGACGCCACACAAACTCGTGGTCGGCGGAAAACGCTCGCGGATGGCATATTGCGCAACTCAGTGGCCGGCTCGGCCGACGGAAACGTTCAACGCGATGCCCCGCCGGACACACGCCAACCCAGGCTCCCGGAATATGCGGCGCATTGCGCAACCGCACCTGCCCAGAACCGCCAATCCGCACACATGTTTCCTGCCAAAGCCGATCGTGACCGTGACCCGGACCAACAAGCACATGGGCGATTTCGTGAAGAATAGTGTCGCGTACGGCGTCGTCGTCTGAGGCTTCAGTCAGTGCACGCGACAACGTGATCTGCTTGCGATCAAAATGCGCTGCGCCGGCGCGCCGCTTCGCTCGGTCGAATGCGAACGACCAGCCAGTCAGCCCATGAAACGCCATGAGTTCTTGGGCTAGTGCGCGCGCCTGATCAATATCCACCCCTCTATCGTAGCGGTGTTGACGGCCGGCACAATGTTAGAGTGCTGGTATGGTTTTTCATATCGTTTTGCCCGAAGACTGGAACTTAGCTCGCGACTGCGGAACGTATAGGCGCTCAACGCGAGACTGCGACGTCGACGCGGTGGGTTTCGTGCATGCCAGCAAGTCGCTGGAGCAGGCGAGCGCCGTCGCAAAATTTCTGTATGCGGACCGGGCGGACGCGTTCGTCGTCGCCATTGACGACGAGGAGTTGCGCGCAGCTGGCTTCGAGGTTCGATTCGAGCCGGGAGATCCGCAGAACCCGCAGTCAGAAAAATTTCCGCATATTTACGGCGGTCCGCTCCCGGTTGGTTTGCTGAATCTGGTGATCGACGTCGACGGCGAACCACGAATTTTCCGCGAAGACATGCCGGAAGTTGCCCAGTTACGTCAGGCGGGGTGGCAGGTTGGCTCGACGTCGTGGGGTGCGCGCCTGAATCTTGGCGACGACGCCGATCTGTCTCTCTATCGGCAGTATGTTGACGCTGCGATCCACGCCGGTTTTGAGATGCGGGAACTGACTGTTGACGATATGTCTGCGCTTTATGCGCTTGATAGATTGGTTGCTCCGGACTTTCCATCCACTCCGGCATCGCACCATGAGCCTCTCCCGTACGACTTCGGTGAGAAGGTCGCTCACGGTAGCGTCCGTGTTTGGGGTGCGTTTATGAGAGATACGCTGGTTGGGTTTACGGTGCTGTTTGATGCAGGGGAGCGGTGGGAAGTCGACCGCACCAGTATGCATCCAGATTTTCGACGTCGAGGCCTTGCGAAAGCGATGAAATCTGCGTCTGTGTTGGGAACTTATGCGCTCGGGGTGCGTCGGTGGGGAACTGGCGGGGCGAGCGTGAACCAGGCGTCGCTACGCATGAATAAAGCGCTCGGGTTTGAGTTCGAACCGTTGTGGTTGACGTTGTATCCGCCGGTGACTGTTGGGAAATTGATCATGTGACTGGGCTAGTGTGCAGGAAAATATGTCGGAGATAGTCGATATAATTGCCGCATGTCTGGAACCGATATTATTTTGCGTATGAACCGCGTGGCATTGCCGGCATCGCGGCCTATTGATCACGCACGGCGCATGAGCGCAGCTGTGTTAATGGGATTCTTGTTTGGCTCAGTTGTGGGAATGTTCCTCTTCATTGATGAGGTTCCCTTGGGCCGAATGGCTTTTACTCTTTTACCTGTTGCGTTACTGGCAGCGATTGTATTTGGTTGCTGGTATGTGTGGCAGCCAGAATCGGCGCCGCAACGTGCGGTGGTTGCGCGAGTCATTGGGACCAATGAGACGGAGTATGCGCGAGAAGTTCGCTCCGGTGGTGGGCGAGGAATCCTTGTGCCAGTCGTTGCGTTACCTGTTGATGGGGGTGCGCCATTTAGTTCGATGGTGACGATGCGAACCAGAGTCGGGGAAGTGGCCGACCCGCCTGTAGGTACTCTGCTCCCGCTTTTCCAAACAGATCCAGAATTAGGTGAACTTGTTGAAGGAACTGCCACTGCCCAGCAGCTCGAATTGATGGATAAGCTCAGGCATCGTCCACGTATTTTGCCAAACAAGGCCGAAATACTACCGGTCCGTCGGAGCCCACTTGAACGAACCCCAACATGGGCAGCCGTTCAATGGTGGGCAAGCGCCGGAATCGCGGCGTTCGCTGCGATGTTATTCGTCGGGTCTTTGCGCGGGTAGGGCTCGCACAAGGCGCATCCTGCTCACACCACGCGAGTAAAGAACTCGCGTGCGCGCTCGCTACGCGGATTGTCAAATACGTCCGCGGGCTTGCCGGCTTCGATGATACCGCCGTCGTCCATCACAATAACCTGATCGGAAACCTCGCGGGCAAACCCCATCTCGTGGGTCACCACAATCATCGTCATGCCCTCGCGCGCCAAATCCTGCATCACCGCAAGCACTTCACCAACCAACTCCGGATCCAACGCCGACGTCGGCTCATCAAACAGCATCAACTCCGGTTCCATCGCCAACGCACGCGCAATCGCCACACGCTGCTGTTGGCCACCAGACAGCTCAGAAGGGTAGTGCTCCATCCGATCTGCAAGCCCGACCCGCTTCAATAACGCCTGCGCTTGAGTGCGCGCCTGCGCAACCGACTTACCCAACACATGCACGGGCGCTTCCATCACGTTCTCCAACGCCGTCTTATGCGGGAACAAATTAAACCGTTGGAAAACCATGCCGATCTTCGCACGTTGAGCCGCAGCCTGCTTCGCCGTCAGCTCATACAGTTTGCCGCCCTTTTCCTGATAGCCCATCAATGTGTCGTCCACATAAATCGACCCGGCCTGGATCGTCTCCAACAGATTGATACAGCGCAACATCGTCGACTTACCTGAACCCGACGGGCCCAAGATCGACGTCACCGTACCCGGCTGCACATCGAAAGATACACCCTTCAACACATGCAGATCGCCAAAAAACTTATGGACGTCAGTGACGCGCACCTTCGGCTTCGTTTCAAACGCAGTAGTCATCATTAATCCTCAAAATCATGGGGTGTACTCGGCGAACGGATCGTCGACAGTAGTCTGCGCGGCGTTAATTGCAGCTTGGCGACCCGCCCGACTCTTCTTCGTCGTCCGTGCACGCGACGAATCAGAACTATCCGAAGTGCCACGGCCGTAAAACTTCTCAAGATAATACTGGCCCACCATCAACACCGAGGTGATCGACAAGTACCAGATAGCGGCAACCAACAAAAACGGAATCGGCTGGAACGAGGAAAAACCACTCGCATTCGTCACGTGCGTCAACTCCAGCGACAACGGCACGGCCGTCACTAACGACGTCGTCTTCAACATCGAAATAGTTTCATTACCCGTAGGTGGCACAATCACCCGCATTGCCTGCGGTAAAATAATCCGCCGCATAATCATGCCACTGCTCATGCCCAGGGCCTTCGCAGCTTCCTCTTGACCCGGATCAACCGAATTCAAACCAGAACGCACAATCTCAGCAAGGTAGGCGCCTTCGTTTATTCCCAGCCCCAGCACAGCAAACAAGAACATCGTGTACTGCCGCTCAGCAAAAATATTATTCGGCGCGAAGGAGAAGAAATCAACCACTCCTGGAATTCCAACTGTAATGGTCGGAAACAGTGTTCCAATCAAACCCCAGAAAATTAGCTGAGTGTAAATCGGAGTGCCACGGAAGAACCAGATATAAACGGTCGCCACCGAACGTAAAACCGGATTATCCGACCGGCGCATAATCGCCATCGTGACAGCCAGGGCAATACCCAGCGCCATCGCAGCTACCGTGAGCGCAAGCGTCCACGCCACGCCTTTAACAATCTGAATCTTGAACAGATTGTCAGCCACTACATCCCATTGGAATTGCTGATTGGTGACAAGCTGGTTGAGAATCGCGTAAGCAATAATCGCAACGATGACGGCAGACACCCACCGCCCCCAATGGCGGACGGGGACTGCGTGAATAAGTTCGGGGCTGTTGTGCGACGGCATAATATATCCTGGCTGTCGAGCTTCCTAGTGTTGTGTTTTATCAGTTAGCTGGATTGAGAGTAGCAGTGGTGGCAACGCCATCTTTGATACCCCAAGTTTCAAAAATCTTAGCAAGGTCGCCGGTGTCGATCAGGTGTTGAAGCGCCTTATTGAGAGCTTCGGTAGTGCCGTCACCTTTCGGGCTGGCGATGGCTAAGCCAACAACATCGATCGGCGTGCCAATCTTTTCAATCTGCTTATTGGTTTGCAAGACAGCGTAGTCGATAACTGGGGTGTCAGCAAACATGGCGTCAAGCTGACCCTGTGCCAGCTCCAAGCTGATCCGTGGCTGTTCGGACTGCCGTTGGATTTGGACCGGGTTGTCCTTACATCCGTCAGTGTTGAGCTCGGTAAGGTATTCGTCTTGAGCGGTGCCTGTTTGTACGCCGACGACCTTGCCGCACACGTCAGCAGGATCAAACTTCTTCGGGTTTCCAGCAGGTACCGCCCACTGTAGACCAGCCTCGTAATACTGTGTCAAATCAACAGTCTCTTGCCGTTCCGGATTGACCGAGATCGCGGCAATACCAGCCTCATAGGTTGAGCCGATGCCAGGGATGATCGCGGCGAATTCTGCATTTTCCATGGTGACATCAACACCAAGAACCTTGCCTAGCGCATTAGCTAGATCGACATCGAAGCCCTGCATAGTCGTGCCATCTTCAGCGTAGAACTCAGCTGGCGCATAGAACGCGTTGGTACCGATAGTGAGTTTTCCTTCCTTGGTAACAGATTCAGGTAGGAGAGCGGCAATCTCCTCTACCTTCTCGATTGCGGATACGTCAGTGGCGCGGACGTCGCCGGCAGTAGCTGCGGCGTCGGGTGCGTCGGTGGTAGACGTTCCGGCGTCGGAGCCACAAGCGCCCAAGGTCAGCAGTAGTGCAGCGGCGGCTGCGGTAATCTTCAGGGTTTTCATGGTTTCTCCTCGCGGATGGAATTTTTGTTCCGGTGTTGGCCAGTAATGAAAGTATATACATTTCTGTGTATAGTTATACAGTCTTTTTTGGGTAAGATGGCACACATTCTGGGATGTGGATGGGGTGAGGTGGGTTTGGGCGGGTGTTCGACGTGGAAGATGTGCAGTAAAACGGGGAATAGCGCAAACCTCGACGTATATGAACGAGGTTTGCGCTATTCCCCCATTTGGTGCTGAAGAGAGTGGGGGGGGGAAGTTGGAGAGAGGCTGTTTGTGGCTGGTTTCGACAGAGTGCGGCCGCGGATATTGGAAAATAGATACAGGAAAGTCCGGTTTGGGGCTGTCGGACTGGGAGCCGGGATGTGGGAGTTGGTGGCCGGGCTGTCGGACTGGGAGCCGGGGGTGTGGGAGTTGGTGGCCGGGGACCAGGACCAAGGGCGGGAGGCCGGAGCCGAGTGGCCGGCCCTAGCCAAGCCTGCGCCGCCCCAGCGGCCACTTACCCGAGCAGTTTGCGGATGCGCTGCACGGAAACCTTCCCGTGGGTTCCCAACTGTTGCGCAAACAAGGAAACACGCAATTCCTCAATCATCCACTGCGCCTTTTCGAGTTGGGCGGCACGTTGCGGATCGTACGCGGTGTCGACTTCTTGCTCTTGGGTAACGGCTTCGCTGATGCCAGCGATCTGCCATGCCAGGGAGTCTTCGGATGGGGTGGTTGGTGCTTTTTCGAGGCGGATCTGTGCCCCACGCAGGTATCGCGGAATCTGCGCTAAATATTCTTCCGGCACAGCACTGATAAACCCATCGCGCACCAGCGAACTTACGTGGTCGCGCACGTCGGTCACCGTGTTGATGAGCGCGAGCGACTTGGTTCCTCGAATCGTGCTGTCGACGTCACCGTATGCTTCCAAAATCCGCACGACGATCTGGGCAACGCGGTAGATTTCGTCTTCGACCCGGTCGCGCAACCAGCTGCGCAGGTCGTTGTATATTTCGGCGTTGCGGATGTGTCCGAGTGGTTGTTTTTCTTCGCGCGCCCAACGGTCTGCGAGGTTGCGGACTGCCGCTACGTGGAGGTCGCCGATGAGTGCAGTGGTTGACGAGTATGGTGATGCGGCCATGGCAAGGGATTCGCGCCCGGTCCATCGCGAGCTGACGCGCGCGTCGGGCAGGGTGAGTTCGTGGGCGAGGAGTCGGATGATTCCGTTGCGGTGGTCGCGTACTTGTTCGGCGGGTTCGGCGAGGATTCGCAGTTCGACGCCGGTGCCAGTTTTTGTTGGTACAGGGATGAGTGCGGGGTATCCGCGGATGATCATGCCGTGTGCGCCGACCGATTCGAGCGAGTCCGGTAGCTTGCCGTCGGGGGTTTGTGGCCAAGTGGTGAGGGTTTGCCCCGTGAATTCGCTCAGCGGGGTGTTTGCAGTGAGGTCGGGGTTTGGGGACGACGCCGGTGCCTCGGTTCCGTGACCGGCCGAACCACCAGAAAGCGCCTGCGAGACGGCGTTCTTCACGACGTGTTCAACTGCAGAGCGGGTTTGCGGCGCAAGGGAACGCTGCAAATATTCGAGAGAAGTTCCTTCTTCTAGTACTGCACCGCGTTCCGAACGCACCCGGAATGTCATCACCAAGTGGGGTGGCAGATCGGCTTGTTCCCAGGCTTCTTCATCGATCTCGATACTGCGTGCTTCGTGCACGGCCGCGCTAAACGCGTCACGGAAACTTGGCGCGCCGGCTTGCCCGTGTGCTACGTCGTCCCATTTCGGCAGTCGGGCGGCGACGTCGCGCGCCGCATCAGGCGCCGGAACGAGGTAGCGCCGGATGCGTTTGGGCAGTGCGCGAATCGTTGCAATGATAAGTTCGTCGAGCATCCCGGGAACGAGCCAGTCGAACCCATCGTCGGTGAGTTGTGGGAGCAATGTGACCGGCACGTCGATGGTGAGACCGTCGGCGTGTGAGCCGGGCACAAACGTGTAGTTGATGGGCAACGCGATGTCGCCTTGTACCCATTCGGTGGGGAAGTCGTCGTCGGACGCGTCGGTTTCGCCAAGCAGGAATTCGCGGGTGAAGGTCAGAAGGTCGGGACGGTTGTACCGTTCTTTCTTCCACCACGAGTCGAAGTGGCGTGCCGAGACGATGTTGTCGGGGATGCGTTCGTCGAAGAACACAAATTGTGCGGCTTCGTCGGCAACAATGCCGTGGCTACGTAAGCGTTCTTCGACTTCGCGGGCATCGTCAAGTGCAGCCTTGTTGTCTTTGACGAACTGGTGGTGGGTGCGCCATTGGCCTTCGACGAGGGCGTGTCGGATAAACATTTCGCGGGCAAGTTCGCTCGCGGAATCGGTTCCCACAGATGATAGCAGTACTTGCCGGTCGGCGGCGACGGTCAGCCCATAGAGCAAAACTTTTTCGTGTACTTTCGCCGCTTCGTCGCGGGTGGACCAGAACGGGTCAGAGTAGGTGCGTTTGATCAGGTGTGCGCCTACCCGTTCGATCCAGGCTGGATCAATTTTGGCGACGGTGCGCGCAAAAAGTCGCGATGTTTCGACGAGTTCGGCGGCCATCACCCAGTCGGGGGTGCGTTTTGCGAGGCCGGAGCCGGGCCAGGTGACGAAGTGGGTTCCGCGTGCGCCGAGATAGTCGCGTTTGCGCTGGTCGTAGGTGCCAACATTGGAGAGCAGACCAACAAGTAGCGAGCGGTGGATGGCGTCAGCGGCCGGCGCGTCCGCTGAAGCGCCCACTGCTTTCACAGCGTGGACGACGTCGCGATTGTGGCTGACATCGTTGTGTTTGTCGCGTGCTTGTTGGATTTGTGCAGCGGTTGGCAGGGCAATATTTTTCAGTGTGATCCCAAGCGGTTTAGCCAGTTCGCGTAGTTGTGCGACGACGTCTTGCCATTCGCGGAAGCGTAACCAGTTCAGATGTTCGGCCCGGCACATGCGCCGGAAGGCGGAACCAGATAGGTCGCGTTGTTGGGTGCGCAGGTAGCGCCACAGATTCAGGTAGGCCAAAAAGTCTGAGCTAGGTTCGGTGAATCGGGCGTGGAGTTGGTCGGCCTGGGCTTTGTATTCGGCTGGGCGCTCGCGAACGTCTTGGACGGACATGGCGGCAACCAACACCAGTACTTCGGTGGCGGCGCCATTATCTACCGCGGCTAACAGCATTCGGGCCAAGCGCGGGTCGATGGGCAGGCGGGCGAGTTTGCGCCCAATTCTAGTCAACACAGGGGTGCGCGTGTCGGGTTCGAGGGCGCCGATTTCTTCCAATAGTTGGACGCCAGCGCGCACGGCTTTGAGATCTGGCGGGTCGATGAAAGGGAAGTCGGCGACGGTTCCTAGTCCGAGCGAGGCCATCTGGAGGATGACGGATGCGAGGGAGGTGCGCTGGATTTCCGGTTCGGTGAAGTCGGGGCGGGCTGCGAAGTCTTCTTCAGAATAAAGCCGGATAGCAATACCGTCGGCGACGCGTCCGCATCGGCCCGAGCGCTGGTTGGCGGAGGCTTGCGAGATGGCCTCGATGGGCAGGCGTTGGACTTTGGTGCGTGGCGAATAGCGCGAAATGCGTGCGGTTCCGGGGTCGATGACGTAACGGATGCCAGGCACGGTGAGGGAAGTTTCGGCGATGTTGGTGGCCAGCACGATGCGCCGATAGTTGTGTGGCTGGAAAATGCGTTGTTGTTCGGCGGCTGACAGGCGCGCATACAGCGGCATGATTTCGACGGCGCCGGGTATAGAGGAGTGTCCGCCTGGTTCGATGAACCGGTTGCCGAGTTCGTCTTTGAAGGCTTTGAATGTTTCGCGGATTTCGCCTTCACCGGAGAGGAAGACGAGGATATCTCCGGGCCCTTCATTCATGAGTTCTTCGGCGGCGTCGATGATTCCGGTGATTTGGTCGTGGGCTTCTTCGCGACTGAGGTATTCGGCGTTTTCACCACTTGGCAGCGTTTCGGTTTCGCTGTCGAGTGGACGGTATCGGATTTCGACGGGGAAGGTTCGTCCAGAGACTTCGATAACTGGGGCGACGACGTCGTCACCGCCGTTATACATAAACTTTCCGAAATGTTGTGCGAACCGTTGGGAGTCGATGGTTGCGGAGGTGATGATGAGTTTGAGGTCGGGGCGTTTGGGGAGGAGCTGGGCGAGGTAGCCCATGAGGAAGTCGATGTTGAGGGAGCGTTCGTGGGCTTCGTCGATGATGATGGTGTCGTAGCGGCGTAGCATCGGGTCGGATTGGATTTCGGCGAGCAGGATGCCGTCAGTCATGAGTTTGACGAGCGTAGTGGGGGAGATTTCTTCGGTGAATCGTACGTGGTATCCGATTGGTCCGCCGAGTTCGACGTCGAGTTCGTCGCAGATTCGTTGGGCGACGGAGCGTGCGGCGATGCGCCGCGGCTGGGTGTGGCCGATCATCCCGGTGATGCCGCGGCCGAGTTCAAGACACATTTTTGGCAGCTGGGTGGTTTTTCCGGATCCGGTTTCGCCCGCGATAATAACGACTTGGTTGTCTTTGATTGCGGCCATGATGTCTGCACGGCGGGCTGAGACAGGTAGTTGTGCCGGGTAGGTGATGGCGGGGACGATTGCTTGCCGGGCAGCTAGTTGTTCGGGTGTGAACGGGCGTGGCCCGCGCGGTGCGCGCTGGTGGTGCCGATTTTTCCGACGTCGATCCGCAGGAGAACGACGGACGGAGGTGTTTTCCTGGGTTTTGTGGTGTGTTTTTTCTACAGACATCGTTTTCTATTTTCGCACGGTCGTTGGGCAATGTCAGGGTGGTTCGCTGTGAGAGTGTTCGGGATGTTGACTGTGTGGGACGTCGCAGGGATAACTGTGGCCGAGTGTTGTCGGATCGTTTTTGTGTGGGAGGTGTGGTTTAGACTTATGCACAGTGAACAAGAAAAGAGGTATGGATGAAATATTTCTGGGGATTGCTGTCGTTTGTGATCGCGGCATGTGCGGCCATACTTATTCGCCCAGATCTTCTGAGCTTTTCGCGTGATTTTGTTCTATCTACTCCGCTAGCGCAGATCATGTCGCTGCGTGTGTGGATTGCGGGCGGTTTACTGTTTGCTGCGGTGGCGCTTTTCGTTTTTTCTGTTGTACGCCGCAAGTTGCTTGGCATGGGCAGAATTGCTGCTGTTTTGGGTGCGGTGCTGTTGATTTTCAGTGGTATCCAGTTCGGCATGATTGCTGAGCGTGGGATATCTAATCCAGGCAAGCTTGGGCCAGATCGCGGGGTGTCACTTTCTTCGTCGGGCAACGGTGATATCACGGTGTTGACGTACAACACCTTGGGTGGTCGTACCGGGATGGCTGATGTAAGCCAGTTGGCAGTTTCTAACGGCGCCGACGTCATCGTCTTACCAGAAACATCAAGTGCGCATGGGCAAGAACTGGTCGACGCGTTACGCGAGAGTGGTTTGGATTTCCAGCAGTTTGATACGCATACCTCAGAGTATGATCCGGAGTTTCGCTCTACTGTTTTGCTGGTATCTCGTGGTCTAGGCGAATACGAGCAGGCAGATATTGTTCCAGATAGTGCAGCGGGTGTTTCGGCTCGTCCGGTTTCGGGGCAAGGACCTGTGTTCGTTGGTGTTCATCCGATTGCTCCGTTGCCGGCGTTGATCGATGAATGGCGTTCCGAAACCCGCTCAGTTTACAGTGTGTGTTCCGAGCCGAACTTCATTATGGCTGGCGATTTTAATTCCACAGTCGATCACCAGTTAGCTCAAGGTTTTTCCTGTGCTGATGCTGCTTATCAGGCAGGTTCTGGTGCAGTGGGAACCTGGCCGGCGTCGACTCCAGCGTTATTAGCTGCCCCGATCGATCGCGTCTTGCATGACGGGGAGCATTACACCGGTTCGGATGCTGCTGTGGTTTCAGTTGGCGATTCTGATCATCGCGGGTTACTTGTTCGGCTTTCGGTGAAGAAGTGAGTTGGATGGGTGCTCGGCGGGTGCCAGGTTATGCGGGCGGTCGCTAGACTTTTCATTATCAGTAAGAGTGTTGAACAAAGGAGAGTAGATATGAAGCTGTTTCGTACATTGATTATTGCTGGCGGAGCTTATGTGCTGGGTGCCAAGGCAGGCCGGGAACGTTATGAGCAGATCATGGATCTTGCTCAGCAGCTATGGAATTCAAGGACTATCCGTAATGTGGGGGATAACGTTCATAAGATTCGCGATGAAATTGTAGTCGAGGATGAGTAGTGATTTTTGCACCTGCCACAGGGCCTGTCAGGTGCTGTAACTCGCCGGCCAACCTGCCGAGCTACCGAATGCGTCATGCTGGTGGGGAATGCGAAAATAGTGATTGCTCGCCGCTAAATGACGTGCTTCCTGATGATTGTTGGGTAATGCTTGACATCCTAGAATTGGGGTCGTTTCTTAAGGGTTTTGCCGGAAGAGATGTTCATATCTCGGATGATGAAATTGATGAGTTAATAGCGGCGATAGAAGACCGATTTGAGCAAGCTGCATTTGGGGAGCTGAGTTACGAGGTCTATGCTGACGCGGTAGAAACTCAATCGCAACCAGGCTTGATTGAAATTCGATTGCGTGAACCCTATGAGCTCGGGGATGGCAAATATCGAATCCGTATCTATGTGGTGGAGCCAGAGCAGCCACCTTTTTCTGGAATCGTGACTTTGCTGATGCATGTCAAACGAGACGGCAACGTCAAGCTTAATAGTATGCAGAACGACTTTATGGCAGCGGCAATGAGTAGATGTATGTCTTGGGCGGAAAACTTTCATATTGCCCCCTAGTGCGACATGATATATTCACTATATGCACCAGTTGCATATAGTGAATGGGGGAGGGGCATGCTTAATCGCGAAAGACGTGAATCCATCCGGAAACGACGGGAACAAAATAAACGCGATCGGCAACTTATTTCTGACCTTGTAGAAATGCGTAAAAAATTAGGGATTGAGCAAGTAGAAATTGCGCAGAAAATGTCAGTTAGCCAGTCAACTATTTCTCGTTTTGAATCAGGGCAAATAAATCCTACACAACAAACTATTCGGCGATATGCCCGCATAGTTGGGGTGAGTATAGAATATCGATTAGTTCCAGATGTTGAAATCCGCCACGTAGTTCAAAATGTCGCCGTTTATCAAGAAATACCATATCCACAATACGGAGACACTGATTTCACT
Source organism: Arcanobacterium phocisimile (assembly GCF_016904675.1). Classification (NCBI taxonomy): domain Bacteria; kingdom Bacillati; phylum Actinomycetota; class Actinomycetes; order Actinomycetales; family Actinomycetaceae; genus Arcanobacterium; species Arcanobacterium phocisimile. Next base: position 143,304 of record NZ_CP070228.1, read on the forward strand.
GTTCATTACTCGGACAAGGTTCAGGCATGATGTATGAAACGATGACGTTGGAGCGCGTCAAAGTAGTCAAATCTGGAATAGAGAATCTGATTCGTTCAGAAAGTGTGCAGATTGATCGAACGGAGAAGTTGAATGTAGAAACAAATATTAGTTTCTACGCTCCGCAAGTTATTGATAACGAGTTCGTGGTTGATATCGAATTATCCATTAAAGCTCAAATTGCTAGCGTAGATATGCATATGCGTGGAATCTATCATTCCGAAGATGACCTTCAAGCTTTACCGAATGACCGCGATTGGGAGATTTTTCTTTCCAGGCAAGTAGTTTCTGATATTTTGCCTTATGTGCGAGTGTACGTCTCGCAGCTATGTGGAATGGTAGATATTCCGGCGATTCCACTTGTGTTAAAAAATCCTGAATCCATGACGACGGGCGCGCACGCCTAGTTCGTATCCGTCTTTGCCACGGATCACTGGTACGCCGTCGCGTTCAACGTCGCTATCTTCACGGTCCGTGCGGAACGCTTCGGGTGAACCGTGGGAAAGTACTTGCTCGACCGGGTTTAATTCACGCAACGCAATCGCACGCACCCGCGAAGGATGCTCGCGAGCTAGTTCGTCATAGATCAGCGGATCGTATTGGCCGTCGTCGCCAACAAGGATCCATTCAATCTGCGGAAACATGACCAGCAGGTTTCGCAGCTGCGTCTTCTTATGCTCCTGCCCGGAACGGAAAAGACCAGTTGGGGTAGGCCCCCAATCGGTCAACAACATTGGTCCGATGGGTAGATCGTTGAGCTGCATGAAACGCAAAATCGTGGAATACGTATTCCACGCCCCGGTCGACAAATAAAACACGGGTGCTTCCGGCGAGCCGGCGAGCAACGTCTGATAAAACTCAGCCATTCCCGGCACCGCTTGCCGGGCGTTTGTGTGTTTGACAAAGGAGTTCCATGCGGCCCGGGCGGCTTGCGGAAGCCAGGTAACTAACACGGTGTCGTCAATATCGGAGACCAGGCCGAGCGTCGCTTTTGGTGAGACGATCATGACTGGAGCTTTGATAGGCTCACCAGCTATAGGGGTGATTGTTGCTTCATGCCAGCCTGGTTCAAGCCCGTGATTCTCGACGACGATATCTAAATATCCGCTGCGGTCAGTTCGAGCCGAAATGGTTCGGGTGCCAATGGTTACTGTAACCGGTAAAAATCCCACTTGGGTAGTGAAGAATTGTCGCCAGCCTCGCTCAGCTTCGGCAGCTTTCTCGTTAGCGAAGGAAATAATCTCATTAACCCGTTGCCCAGCATAAGAATGGGTGAGACTAGGTAAGAAAGGTAACGTGAATGTCTTATCTTCGGCTTGCGGATCTGACATGATAGCGCGTGCCAAAACACGAACTGCGCTCGTTGAACCATAACCAGCATAAGCGGTGATGCGTGGGAGCCAGCCAGCGCGGCGACTTTTGACGATACCACGACGGTTAATTGAATCCTCGACGTTGCGAGCGATATTAGCTAATCCCATAGATACAGTCTAACGAAACTTGGCCAGCTGAGGGAGAGGGTCAACTCTTGGCGTGATGCGTGAAACTGCATAGGGATTAGGCAGACTGCTTTGCCGGTTGCGAGGTGCGAGAGCTGACTACGCCAGCAACAACAACCCATAAAGTAGCCGCAATGAGTAAGGCACTCAACGGCGAATTTGGCGTGTTGAGCAGGTAGCCTAACTGCAATCCGCAAATTGTTCCGATCGCGCCAAAACTATAGGACCAACTCATAATCCGAGCGAACTGAGTTCCGCGGAAGAACACTTGGCGGTGAGTTTCCAAGATAATCACCCGGGCTTTGTTGAATAGAACGTTGAAGAAAATGAAACCGAGCGCGGTATAGAATGTGGCGTTATTGCTGGCAATGAGGACGACGGTGATCACAATATTGAGAGCCGAAAGTCCGGCGGTTGCTTGCAAGGCGCGTTTAGTTGGGATGGCTTTGGAGATGCGCCGCCCAACGAGTGGGCCAACGGTTGCTGCACTACCGAAGGCAATCAGCACCCACCCCATGGCTATCTGTGCCGGGCGCCCGCTCAAGTTCGCTGCCCACAAGAATACGAGTGAGCCGGTCAATGCTCCGATGACTTGTAAGACGAAGGAAAGTAGTGGCGAAGCTGGGCCGGAGCGGAAAAGATCAAAGAAGAACTGACGCATCGGTAGGCGTGCACCGGTTACGGAGAATTCGTCGTCGTCGGCATCAATTAACGCGGGCATCGCGTACGTGTGCCGGGCCCACATTCGGAAACCCGCGCCGGCAAGCGACAACACCGCGTTGGCAACGAACAGAACCTGCACGGAAAGAACAGACATCCATGCACCGGCCGGGCTGGCAACAACCAGGCCGATAAAGCCGAGCCAAGCATACAGTGCGGCGTTAAACGACAGTGCGTGTTCTTCGGAATGTTGAGCGAACGCCGCGCCGTAAAACTCTTCGGCGATATCAGATACCGGTGCGAGGAATAGATCGATCGCAATATATCCGATCAACAGCCACATCTGCGGTATGCCGGTAAACATCAGTGCGACGACGGCGACAACCGACAGTAGAGCTTCAATGAAGTCAACGGTAATCAGCGTCGTATCCGGAGAATATTTCTTGAGGATATGCGCATAGAGTGGAAAAGCGAAAACACAGAGCTGTTCGGCGGAAGAAATCAGCACGAATGTGCCCACACTGACCTGGCCAGCAGCAGTAAGCGCGTTCCAACCACCTTCAATCAGGCGATTACCTAAAACTGTGAGGATCAGGCCAACAACCATCACCCTGCGCACGCGGCGCAACGTCTGGGAAGACATGAGTACCTTTCTAGTGTAAAAACTAGTATTTAGGCGTGCTCCCCGTGGGAGAACACCGTCGATTCATAACGGTAGAGATCGCCGCGATACGTGTGAATGCCCCACTCGATAATATCGCCTGTTTCATTGAAAGCTGTACGGTTGATAGTGAGAACTGGCTGACGTAACGGAATAGTGAGGAGTTTAGCCTGGCGTCGAGTGGGACGCTCAGCCCCAACCGACTGTGTTGTCGACGCAATAATCATTCCAGATTGACGAATCAACTCATACAATCCGTGCTGTTCAAGATCAGCAAAACTTGGCGCGAGATCGGCACGCATCCAGTTATAGAGCAAGGCAATAGGTTCCCCGTCGCGATAGCGCAGCCGTTCGAGTTCCAACACCGGTGTGCCGAGTGGACAATCGAGTTGCTGCGCCATTTTCACAGTTGCCGGAACCATATTGTAGGCCAAAATCTCGGTGCTCGGATGCTGCCCTCGAACCCGCAACTCTTCGTTCAGCGACGTGAGTTTCAACAGTCGATGGCGCGGCTTGGGCGCCACAATAGTGCCCTTGCCTCGCCGCCGGATCAGCAGTCCTTGCTCCACCAACGTTTGCATGGCACGCCGGGCGGTTGGCCGGGAGACCTTGAGCCGATGTGCCATCGAAATCTCGTTCTCGATTGCCGTGCCGGCAGACAATTCGCCGGCAATAATGGCACGCTCGATCGGCTGCGATATTTGCACATGGAGTGGAATATCTGAGGTCCGATTGAGTTCGATCCGAGGTGCGTATGGGTGGAGCATAATGATTGGTTAGGATTCTAGCGCAGCGGCGACAACAGCCTTGGCTTCGTCTTGAACGCGGGCCAAGTGTTCGTCACCGTGGAATGATTCGGCGTAGATCTTGTAGACATCCTCAGTACCCGATGGGCGAGCCGCAAACCACGCGTTTTCCGTGGTGACTTTCAGTCCGCCAATCTTTGCTCCATTTCCAGGTGCCTCAACCAAATGCGCCGTGATGGTTTCGCCAGCTAGCTCAGTGGCAGTCACATCGCTTGGTGCCAACGCAGCCAACTTAGCTTTTTCTGCCTTCGTTGCTGCCGCATCGATACGTGCATAGGACGAACCGCCAAACTCGGCCACCAGTTCACGATGCAACTGAGACGGGCTTTTACCCGTCACCGCAGTGATCTCGGCCGCCAACAGATCCATAATCAGACCATCTTTATCGGTGGTCCACACGGTACCGTTCTTCCGCAAGAACGATGCGCCGGCAGATTCTTCACCGCCAAACCCGATCTTCCCAGAGATCAACCCGGGCACAAACCACTTGAATCCGACCGGAACTTCAACGAGCTTTCGTCCGATATCGCCAACTACGCGATCGATTAACGACGACGACACCAGCGTCTTACCAACGCCAGCACCAGCCGGCCACTGCGGGCGATGCGTAAACAAGTACTGGATCGCCACCGCCAAATAGTGGTTCGGATTCATTAAGCCAGCATCGGGAGTAACGATTCCGTGCCGGTCTGAATCGGCGTCATTACCGGTTGCAATATCGAACGGTGAATGACCAGAAGCGTCCGGCTTCATGCGTTCAAGCAGCGAAGCCATGGCATACGGGGAGGAGCAATCCATGCGGATCTTGCCGTCCCAGTCCAACGTCATAAACGGCCACGCTGGATCAACAACCGGATTAACAACCGTTAAATCGAGACCGTAACGTTCGGCGATTGCACCCCAATATTCGGCTGACGCGCCACCCATCGGGTCGGCGCCGATGCGCACGCCGGCATCCCGGATCGCTTCAAGATCGATAATTGTTTGCAGATCGTCAACGTAAGCAGACAGGTAATCATGCCCACGCGTGGTATCCGCTTTGATAGCGACATCGTACGGAACACGTGGCACATTGCGCCAGCCTTCACGCAAAATCTCGTTCGCACGCTGCGCAATTGCCGAGGTAGCATCCGACCCTGCCGGGCCGCCGTGCGGTGGATTGTACTTGAAACCGCCGTCGCGCGGCGGATTATGCGAAGGGGTGACGACGATGCCGTCAGCCAAGCCCGGACCGGAGGTGCGGACGCCGTCGAACGTGTCAGCCCCATTCGCCGTCAAAATTGCGAGAGAAACCGCTGGGGTAGGAGTCCAAGAATGACGAGCGTCAATCCGAACTTCGACGTCGTTCGCCGCTAAAACTTCCAATGCAGTACGCTCTGCTGGTTCCGAGAGTGCGTGAGTATCGCGGCCGATATACAGCGGACCATCAATACCGTGTGCCCGGCGATATTCCACAATAGCTTGGGTGGTTGCCACGATGTGTGCCTCGTTAAAAGCACCGTCGAAAGCCGAACCACGGTGACCAGAGGTGCCAAATACAACCTGCTGGGCTGGGTTTGCTGGATCGGGTTCAATGTCATAGTAGGCGCTGATGAGAGCATCGACGTCGATAAGGTCAGATTGCTGAGCCAGGGTTCCTGCGCGTTCATTCATAACTCTAGTCTACTAAATGTAATTGCATTGGTGTTGGCGCTCGCCTTAGCTCGTGGAAAAATAGTGGTGGCTCAAATGTTGTGGAAACATTTGAGCCACCAGATAGGACGTTGTGTCTTAGCTATTAGACGTTGTGCTGACGCCTTATCAGTGTTGTAGTAACTCCGAATAGTCCAAGGGCGAGGATGCCGAAGAGTGAGATTCCGGGGCCTCCTGAGCGTGGTAGATTTCCGGTTTTAACATCATTAACAGTGATTGTGATGCTATTGTCCTGTCCCTGGACAGTTCCACTCAGAGTATTGTCAGTTCGGACTTTGACTGCGTCATTATCTAAATAGGTTTCAAGCTTCAACGGTTGTGGAAGAAGGCTGAGGCCTGTTGGAGCCTTGGTTTCTACAAGGAAATATGTTTGTCCAGGTTTAACCTCGAAAGATAAGCCGTGATCTTCTTGGTTTTCCTCATATTTAATGCTGTGCAGAACTTTAGTGTAATCAGGTGAAGACTTGTCCGTATTGGCAGCGTAAACGCTAAATTCTGCACCACCCAAGTTTTCTAAGACAGTCGGCTTGTCCATTTTTGGATCGTACTCAGCTTTTTTGACCGTTACTTTGCCCTTATTCTCGAGCTTCGCATTATCAAATACGCAGGTAATGTCCGCACCTTTACGTTTATTAAATGGAATATTGAATTTTACGCCCGGGTTAGAAGGAGACTCAACATTCGTGAACTCGAGGTTCTTGGGTGTAGTTCCTATGCCGGTGGTGTACGTACATTTGGCGTTCTTTATATCCGTTTGTTTCACAAGTGAAAAGCCCTCTTGTTGGCTTTCGGTAAGGGAAACATCTTTGACATCCGCGGAGCTTTTAACCAGCCATTTGGCGGTACCCTTTTTATCAGATTCAGTTCCGTTGGAAGTTTTCAGAACGGACTGGCTTTGTGGAGTGCGCTCTTGGAGGTTCGCATCAGTAAATGTTTTGCCTTCTAAACCGTCGAGAAGAACTTTTTGTTCACCACTGTTCGTGGTGAATTCCCAGCCGGCAGTGTTTGCGTCAGCAGGGAAAGTACGCTGATCATGCTCAGTCTTTTCTTGTCCGGGCTCTACGATACGTTTTTCTACCGTGATACTTGCTTTACAGTAGTTATCTGACGTGATGTCTCCGTATTCACGCAATTTACCGTCTTTGTCTTTGCGGTAACGATCCACATCACCATATTCACCGTTGGTTTTGTTGCCAAATTCGTCTAGACCGGAGTTATCAACTGTTACATGTTTAGTGTTTGGATCGCGATCGAATCCGATAACTCCTGCAACATTTTCTACACAATCGGTTGGTAGAGAATTGTTTTTACGTGTGGCTTTTATGGTGAGGATAGCAGAGTTACCTGGTTCGAGCTGTCCGTGAATCGCTTCTACTACGGTATTGCCGTTGGCAATGGGTGTGCCAACGTATGCAGACCAGTTACCAACGCTAAAACTTTTATTAGTAGTCCCTGCAGGAATCGGTGTTGAACTATTATTGCTTTGCAATTCGGTGACAACGAAGTCTTTAGGAATAGTATCGTAAGCAATGAAACCGGAACTGGTAGTATCTTTCGAAACATTCTTTACTTCGATGTCCCAGATTACTTCAGTTTCAGAGATATCTTTACGTGTTTTACGAATTTCAAGGTCCACGACATTTTCATCTACAGAAATCGATGAGGTTCCGTTGGAATTATATGATTTCGGAGCTAAGCTGTCTCGGGAAACCAAGCTAAAAGCGGGGTTATTGGATTCTGGATTAGTGATCTGAATCTGTATTTGGTCTGCTGTTGCGCCGCTACTGGCGGTACCGAATCCCAGAATGGAATTTCCGGCTGCCCACGCTTTGCCCCACTGGTGGCCAGATGGAATACTTTGTCCGGCTCGTGTACGGAGACCACTAATATCCCATCGATGAACGGTGCCATCGAGAGTATTGATGCGTTCTATAAAGACTTTCTTAACATCTTTCGCAACATCTGAGTTCCAACCGTTTTGAATTCCCCAAATGTAATCTCCAGCGATATGTTGCTTCTTCGTGAAGCCATTATTCGCTTGTTCTGGGACATAAAGCGGAGTGTAGTCCTCTGACCAAGCGCGCCCAGAACGGTCTTTATTTCGGCCATAATCAGGACCTCTAAGAAAAGAATCAGGCCACCAGTCGCTAGTTAGGCGTTTGCTTGTGTTGATCCATTTTTGTGCGTTATTGATCGGTTGAGCAGTGACATTATTGATGTTTACCGAATATAAAGCACCTGTCCCGGATGTTGAAGCATTCGAGACGACGTATTGCCCATTTTTGGTAAAAGTGCCCACATTTATGCCGCCCCATAGATCATTTGGGGTGGTGGTGTTTTCTTTTCCTTGGAAGGCATAGTTGTTGGTTCCCGGTGCTGTTACACGTCCGAGGTTCTTAACTTCGCCAGTTACTGGATGAATTTGAAGGAGATGGCCGGCGGGAAAGCAAGGATCATCTTTTGTGATTGTATAGAATTTTCCTTGATAACCTGCAGGTTCGCTATAAGGTGAGGAATGGTTACCTACTCGGCCTTGACTGATTCCGTATAACCAGTTGTCTTCTGGATTATAAGCCAATGCGTTTACCACCCAGCCTGTTTCTTTCCCAATTGTGTTAAAACTGCTTTGTCCGGGAATTTGTCGGAAAAGCTGGGATCGGTCTCGGCTTTGGGCATCAGGTATAGCAGCGGTCACGTAGGTAGAGACCCCGTTACGTTTTTCTTCGGCGCTCAGAGTTCGCGGACCTTCTTTGGAAACTACCTTAGAAGCATCAACAGGATCCCCGTGTGAATCTTTGTAGGATTCTAGGCGGGCCAAGATTCTATTTTGAGGATAATTTTCGTTTGCAACAAAGCCAAGGTAGCGTTCATCGGTAGCGTCTATTGGGGAATAATAGAGTAACGGAACTCGAGTTTTAGTAGTATATTTTGCTGCAATTTCTTTTAGTGATCCGATAGAAGGTCTGCTTAATTTCCGCTCGCCGGATCCGCCTGCAAAGATTGCCGGTTGTGAGTATCGGGCACGATCTTCACAGAAACCACCAGCCTGCACTTTTCCAACGAGTTTTATGCTTAAAGGTTGTGTAGTCCCAGGAGGATAAGCTGAGCAGTACGAAAGGGCGTTTTCAATAGTTACATATTGACCTTTTTCAATAGTTAGATCCTGATGAATAGCGTATTGTACTGTTTTCTTACTAGGGTCTGCATTGTCGGTGACAGTGTAATGCGTAGTTTTCTTTATGTCGTCCCACGTCGGCTCATAGCTTGAGGAAAACATGCGCTTATAGTCAGCCACCTTTATGGTATTTGCTCTCCCTTTCCAATTGTCAACGGGGGGAACTTCTATAGTTAGATGGGGTAAACCAGGTCGCGTAATAATGATTTCAGAAATATTGATATTCGCGGGTGCATAAAAAGAAATATCAACAATTCCTGCGTTACACTTACCGTTCTTCCACCAGTCATTGGCATTGACTACCTTCACCGTGTCTGACTTTGTGGAGAGCACCTCAGATTTCTTTTCTTGTGGATCGAAACCTTTAGTAAAGGTAGCAGCTTCAGCTTTAGTTGATCCCATAAGGAGATAACCATTATTGGTGGAAGGCAACAGGTTAAGGCTTGAAAGTAGAACACCTGTGACGGTGAAAAGCGAAGTTATTATATTTCTTTTGCGGACTTGTTTCATCGTTGTTCCTTCAATGATCGAATATTGTTGCCGGTGAGTCTTTTTGATTTTGTGGCGTTTAGGAGTGGGGGTCACTTAACGTCTAATACTGCGGCGATAATGTTGCTAAAGCTTATATGTGGTTTATACGTAGGGCAACCTTTCAGTTCGTGGTCTATTTACCCCACGAGATCGGTTATGTAGGCCAGAATGTTATAACTGACGAACTCTCCATAGGTTTCCAAGGATCAAGAAGTGGGCCAAGGGATTTGAAACTGAACTAGATATTGGCCAGCTATTCTTCAGGCGTGGAAATAAACTTTGGGTGGCTTGTCTACTGGGTAATAGGCAAGCCACCCAAAGATGCGTTAACAAACAAATTTATTTTTGTTTATCAACGTAAAGGAATGATTCCTTCTTGAAAGTTTTAGGCTTTCTTGCTGTTGCGTTTAGCGGCGAAGATTCCACCACCGATAATCGCTGCGCCAAGCAGACCGAAGATCGTGATACCAGCGCCACCAGTGAGTGGAAGCTTTGGCTTGGACTTGATGTTGATAACATCAACCGTGCGGAAAAGCGTTTGGATATTGTCGGTGATGGAACTAGCGGATTCCTCAACTGTCGTTTTGGTTGTCTCTGATTCTGGTATAACCTTGCCTTCTTCATCAAGCTTCCAAGTTGATTCTGTTGTAATCTTTTGGACATTCGAAGCGTCGATAGTGAAGAAAATTGGTTTAGGATTCAGCTCAAACCCTGCAGGTGCTTCTATTTCGACAAGTGCATATTTTTTATATGTTGCATCTTTTGCCTCTGAGTCTTCGAGATTGTTTGCGTGAAGACCATCAATAACAACTTTTCCGGTGTCTTTTGCGGTGGTCCACTTGTTTGTATTTCCCACCTTCACAGGGGTCTTATAGTCGATTCCGTCTTCGGTGACACCGTAAACCTGGAAAACTGCGTCCGGAAGGGGCTTTCCTGTATCATCCTTCTTGACGATCTCGATTTTTCCCCAAGCGGATACAACAGTTTTTGTTTTAGCGCCCTTCCCTGGCTCTGATGGTGGAGTAGTCGGGTTTTTCGTTATATCGCCTTTACCGGAGCCGTTATTTTTGAATACAATCGCTTTGTTTGGAATAATTCCTGACTTTTTGACTGTGGGCTGGAAAATTAAGTAGGCTTTTAATTCGTTCTGGTTGTCAGCTGCTTTTGCCTTTCCAAGTTTGTTTAGTCCGGGTACGTCAAAAGCTACAAACAGTTTCTGACCTTTAATGGTCACTTTATAGTCAGAATCCTGAACTAAACTGGTTGTGTTGCTCTTAAATGATGAAAGTGCTTTTTCTTTAGAAATTGCTGTTGATAGAAAAACTCGTGAATTGGTTGTTAACTCTAATTTTTCATCTAAGTGATCGAAGAACGCAAACTCATTAAGATTTGTTTCTAGGCCATCTTTTTGGTCTTTAAGATCGAGTACTTTGGTAGCTGGAATTGATGCCTCGATTGTGTAGGTAATGGTATCGCCGACGTTCGATTTAGCGTCATCTACAAACTTTGTGTTTTCGTCCTTGGAGTTTTTTGGATAAATCCAAATGCCATAATTACCGTCCGTGTCGACAAGCCATTCAGTCTGGTTCTCAGGGTTTGTTGTAGGTAAGAAGATTAATGAATCCGGAGCGGCTTTATATGTAACCTCTCCTACAGTTGAATTTGTTTCCCTCAGGATGTACACGCCGAGCTTAAGGTCTTTCCAATCGATCTCGCCTTTATTTCCGGTCTTAAAAGAACCATTTGCACCCGGGGTTGCGTTTTCAGGCGTTTTGGAAGGTGTTAACATGTCCTGTGTGACGTCAGATGCTGATAGCTTGGCTAGCGCGGTGAGTTGCGCAACGTCTGTAATGTCAATTGGCTTTCCGGAAAATGTCCCAAATTTACTAGAAATTGGAAATTTGGTTACTTGCGAAAGTGAAAATTCAATTCCTTGAATTGTCTTTTGTCGAGGGCTACTATCAAGCTTTATTCCATTTGCTGGAGAGCCAGCTTTACCTTCGTCGTCATATTTGACTAGGTGTATATTTCCCTTTTTGCTGGCGTCAATGACCGAGTCTGGCGCTTTGCCATTGTCCGCTTGGGCGATACCGCCCGTGAGGACTAGGGCGCCTGCGGTGACGGCAACAACGGCCATCTTGCGCAATTTATTAAACATTTGTTCTCCTGTTGTCGTGCTGTGGACTTGTGTCCATAACATTCGCTGAGTAGCACGTTTCATGATCAAATGTGCTCCCGGCAGATGATCTTACGCAGGGCAAACTATTAGCCACGAACGTGATACCTATCAGTCTAGATTATGGCTTGGCTGATTCTGATATATATTATTGTGACGTGATATTTCTAATATGTATAATGTGTAATTAGCCCGAGTTTTGAAAAGGTGTCAAATCGTTATTGATTTCAGAAGTTTAGCAACGCCTAGATATAGTTCTTTTTTGTGGCGATTCGTAACGCAATCCAACCCAATGGCACACGGCCCCAGAAGGTGAACAAACGATAGAGCACCGCGGTTGATAACGCCACTGAATACGGAATACCGGCAAGTACCAAACCACCGGTCAACGCTGCTTCCACCGGGCCGATACCACCAGGGGAGGGAACCAACGAACCCACCGAATTCGAAATCAGATACGTGACCGCCAAGGTCACCAGCGGCAACTGGTAGCCGAACGCGCCCAACGCAAAGCCGAAACAGGCAATGAACGCAATGGTCATAATGAGTGAGCCAAGCAACCCCAACAGCAACCGTTGCGGATGAGTGCCCAGCCAGACCAGGCGCGGCCAAATCTGCTCCACAGTCGGTTGGATCTTGCGTAAAATCCACCGGCGCAACGGTTTAATGAGGAATATTGAACCGAGAGCTGCCACACCAACCGTAATACCGATCATGACCGATTCTGACGGCATTGACAGCGAACCTAGCTCACCGGTAATCAACGTCAAAACAGCTAGCGACAAAATCGTGGTCACAAATTGCGCTACCTGCACCACTGTCACAGTCGCAACAGCGGCCGCAGTCGCCACATTCTTCTTCTGTAAGAACCGCATATTAAGCGCTGCTGGACCAATACCGGCCGGTGCCACTAACGTCACTAACGAAGCTGCGATTTGAATAATAATTGATTGCCCCAGCGGAACATGTTCACGCGTATAGGCTTTCAACGTGATCGCCGCACCCAAATATGTCAGCAAACCAGCAGAGAAGGACAAGATCATCCACATCATATTTGCTGACTTAATCGCCGCTGCCAGCTCCTCAAAGTTCACCGAAGCAGCCAGCAAGTACACGGCGATTACACCGATTGACACCGTAATAATCGTCTTCGGTGAGAAGCGTTTAACCTCAATAGGCTCCATCGAACCCATATCTGGTAGTCGCTCTTCAAGTACTTGCCGTACTGTCTGAAAATCCTTCGCCTTCGGAAAATCTTCCCGCGTACGTGCCGGCATCAGCGTTTTTTGAAGCAGTGGAGCCAAGGACATGATGCGTTCGAACGGAATTGCGCGCGACAACGAATCCACTGCACGATTAATCCCCACAACACCCGAGAGCATAGCCAAACTCTGTGCCAAATCAACCAACCGCACAGTTTCACCAGTCATAATCGAACCAGCTTGCCACTGGGTGATCTGCAAACCGGCATCGCTGTAGCGCACACAGCCAGCGTGTATATCGCCGTGAGATAATCCGCGCAGGTGGGCAGTTTGCACCGTCTGCCAGAAAGCATCGAGCTGTTCATCGGTGATTATTTCGCCATCGACGTCGTCGAGCAAAACCGACGACGACGTTCGGTACACGATACATACCGATGAATCTGCGTGCGCACTGCCGACAAATAGCTGTTCGGAAATACCGGCGTCCTCGGTAGCAAGTTGCATAAGGATATGATGCTGGGCGGCATCGTGAAGCGTACGCGAATTTTCTCGATAGGCAACCTTGAACCGTAACTGTCGCCAAAGGTCTGCGAGTACGCTAACAATAAGCTGATCTTCGTCAAGAACGTGAACGTAGAAGGTTTCGCCATGAATATCTCGCACCACATACATGCGTGAAACAGATTCTGGCCGAAAAGCTGGGAAAGAAGATCGGATGCCGGCCGATAAATCGGCTGCGTTTACCCCAGAAGCTGGCGAAATGGTCGAGATCTGCTCTGTGATTTCAAGGGCATCGCCAACCTGGCGTTCGTCATCAGATTTGTTCCACATGGTTGCGAGTCGTTGCAAAGCACTCATGTCGATATAGCCGATCGGGCTGCGTGCCTGAACCGTCCAGGCCGATACGGAATCAGCGACGTCGGCGTCGTAGCGGATGACATCAACCGGGTCGATTCCGGAGCGGCGAATAAGATCCACAAGATGGGTGCCGGTGAGCCGGCGCGGTAACGTTCCGATGATAAATCGGGTACAAAACGCAACTCCGATACCGAGCAAAATTGTGGCCACCGCATTGGGTGGAGTGTTCATGCCCTGCAAGGCTGCAAGTACGATAACGATGATGGTCAGAATCCAGCCCCAACGTACCAGTCGAGATCCTCGATAGGTGCCGGCGACGATGAGCAGTGCACTAATAACGGCAAGATACGGGATCGGTTCGGTAAACATTTTTAGTGGACTGACCGTCGAAATCCACTCTTGGCGCATGGCGTATTCGATGAAGAAGCGTGAAGACTGAACGAGTACGACGGTGCTCGCTGAGGCGGCAACTGCAGTAGCTAACGCACGCCATCGCCGACGGATCAGCATATCTAAAATGAGAGTGATTGGCAGGAAGAAAGAAACCAAACCCTGCACGGTGTTGATTGGGATAAAAAGGATCTGTTCAACGAAACTTGATGTTGCTGCACGTACGTCACTTGTGACGCCTAGAACCGTCAGGCGAGCATATAAGGCCAGAAAAACCACCCCGGCAACGGACACAAATGCAACGAAGGCTCCTACGAGATCGGCTGGTTGCCGGATCCACCGCTGAGGTGCATCAACAACAAGGACGTCACGCGCAGGTGCTTTTTTTACGTCAGTTAACGGGTGAGTTTGACTGTTCACTCCTCCATCTTATCGAGCATTGCGTAAACGTAGCGAGTTGGCGACGACGATGACTGACGAACTAGCCATCGCAATCGCAGCCAGGCCGGGTGCAATTATTCCGAAAACGGCCAACGGGATAGCGAGGAGGTTGTATCCGAACGCCCAGGCTAGATTTTCTTTAATGATACGTAGCGTCTTGTGGCCGATGCGCAGCATCTTGGGGATGACGTTGATACGCGATTCGACGATGGTGACGTCGGCGCTGGCTTGGGCCACATCGGTTCCCGACCCCATGGCGATAGAAAGATCGGCTGCGGCGAGGGCAGCGGCGTCATTGATACCGTCGCCCACCATCGCCACCTTCTTACCTTCGGCGCGTAGCTGGGTGATGATGGCGTATTTATCTTCCGGTAGCACGTTGGCGTGAACGGTGGTGATCCCGAGCTGGTTGGCGATGGTGGTGGCACTGGCGAGGTTGTCGCCGGTGATCATCATCGGTTCGATTCCTTGTTCACGCAACCAGGTAAGTGCTTCGATGGCGTCGGTGCGAATGGTGTCGCTCAAGACTACGTAGCCATAGAATTCCATGCGACTACCGCAGGCGACGATTGTGCCAGGCTCATTAAGGGCTGGGACCGGCACCTGGTTTTCCCGCAGCCACGCGAGGCTGCCGGCGAAGATCTGTTCGTCGTTCCAGCGGGCGGTTAATCCGCGGCCGACTTCTTCACGTACGTCGGTGACGGTGGCCGGTTCGACGCCGCGGTTGTGTGCGCCAGATACGAGTGCGCGCGCTAACGGATGATGCGAGTGGGCTTCGATGCCGGCAAGTACCGCGAGCGTATCGGTTGCGGTGTGGTTGACGACGTCGGCGATGGTAAGTTCGCCGGTGGTGAGGGTGCCGGTTTTATCGAGTGCGATTGCGTCCAGCGAGTGGGCGTTTTCCAAGGCTTCTGGGCCGGAAATGAGGACGCCGTGCTGGGAGAGGCGGCCGGAGCCGACGAGCAGTGCGGTTGGGGTTGCTAAACCTAACGCACAGGGGCAGGCGACAACGAGCACAGTGATGGCTGACGATAGTGCCATATCGAGGGAGTTGTCGAAGACGAAGATCCGCGCAAGCAAAGTGGCGAGCGCAATAAGGAGTACGCCAGGTACGAATACGGATGCGATTTGGTCGGCGAGACGCTGGATGGGGGCTTTGCCTACTTGTGCTTGTTCAAGCAGTCTGCCCATCTGTGCCAGTGTGGTGTCCGAGCCGACGCGGGTTGCGCGAATACGCAAGGATCCGTTGGTGAGGATGGTTGCGCCGATGACGGCGTCACCTTCGTGCACGTCAATCGGGGTGGATTCGCCGGTGATGAGGGATGCGTCGATTGCGCTGGATCCAGAAACGACGATTCCGTCGGTTGGAATTTTTTGGCCGGCGTGTACGGCGAAAATGTCTCCGACGGCGAGATCGGTTGCCGGGATGGTTTCATCAGCTGGGCTGCCGTCGGCTCGTTGAACGAGCTTAGCTGAGGGTGCTCCGGTTGAGAGCAGGAGGCGCAGGGCATCGCCGGCGTGGCGCCGGGAGCGCGATTCGAGCCAGCGTCCCAACAGCAGGAAGGTGACGATCATGGCTGCTGATTCGACGTAGATATGGGTGTGGCCGTGAGCGTCGAGGCTGAGTAGTCCGCTCATCGACATGGTGTAGCCGATATGCCCAGCGCCGCCGAAGAATAGCGCCCATAGTGACCAGGCCATCGAGGTGACGACGCCGAGGGAAACCAGGGTGTCCATAGTTGACGAGCCGTGGCGGCCGGCGGAGAATGCCGCTTTGTGGAAGGGCCATCCGCCCCAGAAAGCAACGGGGATTCCCAGTGCGGTGATGAACCATTGCCAGCCAGCGAACTGCCAGGCCGCGATCATGGATAGGGCGATGATGGGAACGCTCAAGATGACGGACACGATGAATCGGCGTCGAAAATCGTTACTGCGGGCAACAGAATCGGAAGTGTCGAGCGTGTCGTCTTCCAGGACGCTTGCGCCGTATCCCGCTTTTTCGACGACAGAGATGAGATCTGCGTTCGATAGTTCTGCTGGAAATTCGACGTGGGCGCGTTCGGTTGCCAAGTTGACGACGGCGGTGACGCCTGGGACTTTGTTGAGTTTCTTTTCCACGCGAGTCGAGCATGACGCACATGTCATGCCCGTAATCTTGAGGTCGACGTTCACTTTACGTTGATGCTTTCCACGGTGTAGTTTCCGGCTTCGCTGACTGCTTCGCGGATGTCGGCGTCGGAAATTGGTGATTCGGATTCGAAGGTGACAATCGAGGTTGCGCCGGCGTTAAGGTCAACGTTGATGTTGGATACGCCTGCTAGTTCGGCGAGTTCTTCGGTGACGTGGTTGGCGCAGTGGCCGCAGGTCATGCCGGAGATTTCGAGAGTTGTTTGAGACATCATAATTCCTTTCGTTTTTAACTATTTCGCCCCGCTACTAATCATGGCACAAGTAGCGGGGCGAGGGAAGACGTCATTTCGTGGCTTATTCAGGCACAGCAGAAATATGTGACGTCAAGTCAGTGTGAGACCGCTCGTTGATAGTTGCCCCCGGGCCGAAAGAGCTACCGGTACTGGTAGCTTTGGAAACCTTGGCAACAAGCCATTGTGGTACTGGATGACCGCTGGCCTTAACAAGCGCATATTCGCGTGCCCATTCGGTATCTGGAACCTGATCGGCGTAGGGTGGCTCAGCTTCTGCGTTGAGCGAAACCGATCCCTGACCGTCGCGCACTGCCTGCAAAACGATTGCAAAGAACGGAGCTTCGCAAGCCTCGGTACGCAATTTCTTGAGCTGACGCAGGTAATGCAGCACCGCTGTTGGAACGATCTTGAGGCGAGCACCTTGACCATTGGAAAGCTTGGCGTTTGCTTCATACGAGATATGATCGCCAATGATCTGTGCTTGTAGCGAGAGTTCAGTCCATGCCGGCGGAGTGGTTTGCCCAAGCAGATTAAATGCTTCTTGAACAAGCATATTCGGGTTGGCGATATCCAATGGAGTGGTGCGGTGTGTGGTAGCTGCCGGGCGATCAGCTAACGACCACGAAACCGGCGAAGCTTCCTGTTTGTTTTGATTTTCCAAATTTTCCGGTAACGCTAGCGCAGTGTAAGTACCGCCAGCCCAGCGTTGGAAGTTCACTGCAGTACAGTAAACCGCATCGGGTACAAGCGAGACGATTTGGAACATAAGCGGATGTTCTTCGGTCGATACGGCACGCAAGATTCGTACCGGGATACCAGACAGTTGAGCGGTAATCAGTGGAGTGTAGATAGAAAACGACTCATCATACGCAATCCGCTTAGCCCACAACTGGTTTTCTAACTGTTCGAAGCCTTCTTCATCTTCTGGCTCAAACGGGCACACGAGCGTGACAGCAACTGGCTGATCGTCTTCTAATTCGACGTCGCACGGCACATCTCCCCAGGCGCGTTTAACGGTAGCGCCCGCAAATGGAGACGGAACTCCCGCGACAAACGTGCCTGTTTCGGTGTTTTCCCAACCGTAAGTAATGCCATGGTAGACGCCACGTAGGATGGGTTCGTCTTCGCCAGGGATAAAGCTCCACAACCGTGAACCAGTAGTGATACGGCACGGGTCAAGCATCAGAAGCTCGGTGCGTACCCCGCCACCTTCTACGATTCCCGAGCCATCAAACGGGGCAGGTTCGATAATTCCGCCACGGAAGGCTTGCGGATGCAACGGTCCTACTGCTGGACGGGCTTGAACAAATGCGTCAGCTGGCAGGTGGAGAACATGAAGTGGACCGTCGTCGGAAAACGGCGATCCGGGGAACCGTAGTTGCAAAACGTCAAGGAGTTTGCTGACGTCGGTCACATCGGCGAGCGCTGCGGCATCAACGGCGAAACCGGCGATCAGATCGTAACCGTTATCGAGAAAAGCAGAAGCTTGACTGTCAGAAACAGCCATGAGGTAGGTGGTGGTCACTTTTATCCCTTCGTTGGACTCTCGTCACCACGATACCGGGCGAAACGACAATTCGGTAGTTAGATTGACGTATAAAAACGAATGGTTTTAACGATTTTTCGTTGCCCGAACACGCATAATAACCCACGCTAGTAGGCCAAGAAGCACAATAACTGCAACGATCTTTGACCCCAACCCCACATAGCGTTCGACGAGTTCCCAGTTATCGCCAAGTACATAGCCAGCGGTGATGAGCGCCGTGTTCCACACGAGTGAACCGGCAGTGGTCAGACCTATGAATAACGGGATATTCATTTTAATCACGCCAGCAGGTAGGGAAATAAGCGAACGGAAAATCGGTAGCATGCGGCCAAAAAACACGGTTGGCCGATCGTACTTTTCGAAGAACTGTTCCGTCTTATCGACGTCGGATTCGCGAGTTAACGGTAACCAGAGAAGTAAAGCGCGCGTACGTTCGCGACCAAAAAGGTAGGCGATGCCGTAAAGGATGAGCGCACCAAGTAGCGAGCCGATAGTGGACCAGATTAAGGCACCAACAAAGCTCAAATTTCCACCCTGGGAAGCCGTGAAGCCAGCTAGTGGTAAAACGACTTCAGACGGGATCGGCGGGAAGACATTTTCGATGGCGATAATCAAGGCTACGCCCAAACCGCCGAGCTTGTTCATAAGATCGACAGTCCATGCCGCAATTCCAGAAAGGTCTTGCGAATCGGCAACTTGCTGGGACAAGGTGATAAGTGAAGATGTCAGCATGGGGTACAGTATGTCATTTCCGCTTATTCGGAATAAGAATTTCTAGCGCGGTGTTCACCACTGAAATGACGATACCGCCGGCAATCGCCCACACGAAACTATCAACCGCGATACCTACTCCGACTTGCCCCGAGATCCAGCTAGTGAGCATCAACATTGCTGCATTGACGACGACGAAAAATAACCCGAGTGTCAAAATATAGATCGGCAACGACAGCAGTTTCACGATAGGGCGTACGAATGCGTTGACTAGCGACAAAATCAGACCGCCGACGAGTAGGGCAATAATCGTGCGAACCTGCGGATCAAGGGTGGCCAAGGAATCGATAACTGGCTCACGTAACGCGAACCCGCTAAAAAGCAGCGTGGTAACCCATAGTGCTAGCGCATTGGACAAGATACGAATAACAAATTTCATGCGCCCAGCTTAGCAGGTTACCGACGTGGCACTGAATAATTGCGCTAACAAAACCTAGGAGAATGAGGGGATGAGGAGTGTTAGAGAGAATGCGAGCGCGAAAACAATTTCCCCAATACCAAGAGCTTTCGCGCTTACCCAACCATGGCGAGCTCCCCATAAGGGCACCGCTCCTGCCCGTAACGCAAGCACAACCCATAGTCCAGTATGCCAGCTAGAAAGCTCAATGCCTGCGATAGTGATTGCGTGGCTGGAGATGCTAGTTGCACATCCCAACCACGCAACATGCCATGCAATTGAGGCGACAAGCCACGATGTTCGCCCGCGCTCGCGAATATTGGTTTTCACATAGAAGACAGTGCCCATGAAATAACCGAATACAAATCCAGTCGTTACCCACGTCCTCGACCACGATAGATCAGGGTGGGCAAAGCTCCCAACGTGAGCGCTCACTGCAACCATCAAGGAAGCGGCAGCTACAGTCACAGTGTCATTAAGAAGTGAGCGATCCCGGCGCATCGCAGATTGCCGGAAGGTCACAAGAATAAGTGGGAGAAAAATCGGAACCCATCTCAGTAACTCAGGTTCCAAAAATGCTAGTATTAATCCCAGCGCAACGCAGGGTAAACTGTAGGCGATGACAGGTGTGAAATAGCGAGATTTGTGCCCGGAACGTAACCATAAACCAGTGGCGAAAAAAGCGAAGTAGCCAATCCACCATAACATCAACACAAGAATGTGAGTCCATGTGAAACCACCGATTGCGATGCCCACAAGCGGTGGAATTCCAACCATCGCCCAGGCCCCGTGGTAGTTGGGAATCCACTGTGTTCGACGTCGAGCGGCCATAATTAGAATTGGTTCAGGCGCTCGCGACTTAACTCAAAACCGTGCCCGGTAAACTCTGACCAACAGGTAACGCCGGTGGATTCTACTGTGCACGCATAGCCGTTATTAGCCAAAGTTGTGCCATATGGATACTCGGTTTCGCCCACAATCGCGGTTAAACAGCCACCTTTTGGTTCGTCCATCGATGGATCGATGCGTAGTGTTGCTGGTTTGCCACTACAGCCTTCCGGCGCAGCCCATTGATAATTGTTGATTGTGCATGAGGTGCCATCGGATTCCATCGAGCAGTGAATATTGCGCAAGCCAGTAGTGAAGCGTCCGGTGGGGATTTGTGCATCGTCGGGTGCTGGTCGCACACGAGTAATCCATGTAGCATCTTTGACTAGTGCATTGATTTGCGGAGGTGCTTGGGGATTGACGAGAGCTTGCTGAACAGCCAGTAAGTAGGTCTTGTTTGCGGCGCAATGTTCATCGAGTTTAGCCAAGGCGTCAGTAAAAACTTTTTGTGTTTTAGCATTCCATTGCTGTTGTGAGTCGGTAGCTAACACATAGTCGAAGAATGGAAGAGTGTCGCTTTGCGGGTCGCTGCAGGTTGAGGTAGAAATGACGTCATCTAGACTCGACCCGTCGATGGGCGGCGGAGCTTGTGGGTCTTCAGCAGGCGGAGTGTTAGGTTGCGTCTTTTCGGATTGTTCTAGGGCAACTGGTTTTTGCGGAGTTTCCACGACGTTGCGGCCTTGGTTAATGAACATCATGAATATCACAATGATGGCGACAGCAAACGCGATGGCCGCGCTGGCGAGGAAGAAGTAAAACGGACCGCGAGAGCCGGGCTGATGTGCCGGAGTGGGATTATCAGCAGAGTTGAACTGATCAAGATTAATCGGCATACGATCCCATTTTTCTTATAGCTAATAGTATTTCCACGCCACACTTTACCCGATATATCTCCACTGCGGTATCGTTGCCTTATCGGTGACATTCAGCGTTGAAGGAGGGGAAATGATTTTTTCGCCTGGTACTCGAACGATTATTGTGCCTTTACTAGGTACGACGCCGGCGATGTTAGTCGAGGAAGCTCGAGAAGCGCAGCGTGCCGGTGCCCACGTCATTGAATGGCGTGTGGACATGTTATTTGGCGAACATCCGAATTTCTCTTTTTCTCATCTGGGCTCTGAAATTATTCCATTGCTTATCCAAGCAACTGATATTCCGTTGCTCTTGACGATCCGTACTGCTAGCCAAGGTGGTGCGGTGAAGGTAAGTGAGGGGCGTTATCGGCTGTTGCTTGCGGAAATGCTTGACACTTTACTGCAGTTGCGGGTACCCAGTGAGCGAATTGGTGTGGATATTGAATATTGGCATCGTGCAGCTCCGGACTTATCACGGCGGGCTCAAGAGCTGGGGTATACCGTCGTTATTTCTGACCATAACTGGATCTCCACTCCAGAATCGGATATTTTGCGAATCATGTTTGACGACATGCTTGCGATTGAAGGAGTAGTTGCCAAACTTGCCGTCACTGCACAAAATTCGGACGACGTCGATCGGCTACTGACGGTTACCCGTGAGGTCACTGAGGAAACTGGCCGGATGGTCATTGCGGTGGCGATGAGCGAGCAGGGGCGCCGGGCACGTTTTGTGGGCTGGGACTATGGTTCGGTTGCCACGTTCGCTGCTTGTTCGCGGCCGTCAGCTCCGGGCCAGCCGCATATTGCGGAACTTCTTGCCGCGCAGACCGAAGCGACCGAAGCCTAAACTTGCTGTTACCGGGGCATCTGCGCCGATGTGTGCCAGAGATGATGATGGTTGTGTTGAAGCTTGTGCGGGTATGCGCGAACTAGATGTTGCGGTCGGCGCGTGACCGGTAAAAGTACGGAAGACGTGAAGCGGGTGGTGGGACAGTAAATCTGTCCCACCACCCGTAAAAGTTAGTAGTTGATGATTAGTTGTTTGGTGTTACCGGTGGCTGTGAAGACCATGGGAAGACGATCCACTGATCGGTTGCCTTCCAAGAATAATCCGGGGCAACAACTGAGCGTGGCTTATCGTAGATCACAGCTGAGCGCACATCGGCACCAAGATCGGCAAGCATATCAACAGCCATTTTCAGGGTGCGTCCAGAATCGGCAACATCATCGACGATGAGTAGTTTCTTGCCCTTAATTGATTCCGTGTCCAAAAGCGGTTCAAGGAGAATTGGGTCTGGGAGAGTCTGTTCGACGTCAGTGTAGAACTCGATGTTCATTGCGTCAGAGAGCTTCACGCCAAGGGCGTAGCTCAGTGCACCAGCAGGCAAGAGCCCGCCGCGAGCAATAGCGATAATAACTTCAGGATGGAAGCCTGAATCTGCGATTGTTTGAGCAAGTTCGCGCATTGCTACGCCAAACTCATCCCATTGGAGAACTTCTTTGCCGGTCAATTCGGTGGTATCTGCGTGGTATGCCATGGCACGAGTTTACCGCCTCTTGCTCGTTTCTATGTAATGGATTCACATAGTGAGAGCAGTTACCTCATCTTGTGAAACGAGTTGGCTGTCGAAAATTGCACGTGTTCATGTGTGTTCTATAAAACATTGGCAAGTGAATTGTTGAATTAGGGTATCCTAAATCGCTAAGTTAGTTGCTGGATAGATGAGTGTCGCATAGCGTTACTCCGCTATCTTACGATCCGCTCATACACCCGATGAAAGAGTAAACATGAAGGCTTTCTCCACAATCAAACTCGGCGCCACAGCGCTTCTCGCTAGTGCGCTACTGCTTGCCGGATGTTCCTCAGCTACCGAAGGCGCCGCTGAAGACCATCTCAAAATCTTCGCGACAACCGGCTATCTGGCAGATGCTGTCGCTAACATCGCTCCAGATGCTGAAGTGATCACCATGGTCGGTCCAGGTGGCGATCCGCATACCTACCAGCCCACCACCAAAGATATTGAACAACTGCAAGACTCTGACGTCGTGATCTGGAGTGGCCTCCACCTTGAAGCACAGATGCTGGACAAGCTCGAATCACTCGGTGATAAGCAAGTAGCAGTTGGCGATACCCTCGACGAGAAGTACCTCCTGCCATGGCCAGAAACCGACGAAGATGGCCATGCACTGCACGATCCACACATCTGGAACAGTCCAGAAGCATGGTCACAGGCCGTGCAGGTAGCAGCCGACAAGATCGCCGAAATCGATCCAGACAATGCGAAAACCTACCAGGACAACGTCAAGAAGTACCGTGAAGAAATCACCACTACCGTGGCACAGGCTAAAGAACTCCTTGATAAAGTCGCCCCACCACGCATCCTGATCTCTGGCCACGACGCCTTCAACTACTTCGGTCAAACCTTCGATCTGGAAGTCCACGCAACTGACTTCGTCTCCTCCGAAGCCAAGCTCTCCACCCAAGAAATCTCCGACCTTGCCAAGTTGATCGCTGAAAAGAAAGTTCCAGTGATCTTCCTCGACAACCTCGCAAACCCACAGGCGATCAAGGCTTTGCAAGAAGCAGTTCGCGCCAACGGTTGGGACGTGAAGATCTCTGACGATGAACTCTTCGCAGACTCTCTTGGTGCAGAAAAGGGCGTCGATACTTACCTCGGCTCCTTGATGCACAACGCAGAAGCTATCTCAAAGGCGCTCAGCAAGTGACTTTTTCACACACCTCTAGCACACCGGCATGCGCAACTCAGAACATGTCGGTGTGCTACCGGGTAGACCCAGTACTCTACAACGTTAATTTCAGCGTTCCCGAAGGCGTCGTTATGGGTATTGTTGGGCCCAACGGCGCCGGCAAATCAACCCTGATCAAAGCGATGTTGGGGCTCGTCAAACCGTTAACAGGTTCGGCGCAGTTCTTTGGACAACCATTGTCTAAAGTACGTGAGCGCGTCGGATATATGCCCCAAAGTGTCAGCGTAGACTGGGACTTCCCAACCACCGTGATCGACGTCGTTACGATGGGAACGTACGGCAAACTTGGGTGGTTGCGCCGTCCGGGCCGTGCCGAACGTGCCCAAGCCATGCAAGCTCTCGAACAAACCGGAATCCCAGACTTAGCCCATCGGCAAATCGGGGAGCTCTCCGGCGGGCAACGTCAACGAGTCTTCCTCGCCCGTGCCCTCGTTCAACAGCCTCAGCTGTACTTCATGGATGAACCCTTCCAAGGCGTCGACGCGAAAAGTCAACGCGCAATCGTTGACGTTCTTCACCACCTGCGTTCGCAAGGAAACACGGTTGTCATCGTCCATCATGACCTGGCCACCGTCGCCGACTATTGCGACCACGTTACCCTCCTTAACCGTACGATCGTCGCTTCCGGTCCGAGCCAAACAACGCTAACCCGCGACAACATCCGGACCGCATACCGCGTCGCGGACGACGACGAGTGGGGAAACATCGCTTGAGCATTATCGAATTTTTCTCCGACCATACCTTCCGTATGGTATTTTTCGGCACGACGGTGATCGGCTTCGTCGCCGGAGCACTCGGCTCATTTGCCTATCTGCGTAAACAGTCGATGATCTCCGACGTGATCTCCCATTCAGCGTTACCTGGCACATTGGCGGCGTTCTTGTTCTCCGTCGTCATTATCGGAACCGACGGGCGCAATATGCTCGCCTTGATTACTGGTGCAGTTATTGTTGGTACCTTTGCTGTGCTCTTCACCCAATGGATCGTGCGCAACTCCAAAGTCCATCTCGATTCGGCAATGGCCGTAGCGCTCTCGCTATTCTTCGGCCTGGGAATGATGCTCATGCGCATCGTTGCTGACGCACCCCTGCCCGGCAAAGGCGGAATCCAAGACTATCTCTTCGGCAACGCCTCAACAATCACCCGCGAAGATCTCTACACGTCGTTAGCCGTCGGCGGACTCGCGCTCGCGATGGTTGCGCTATTCTGGAAAGAATTCGCGGCCCGCGCTTTTGACCCCACCCACGCCACCATGATGGGAATCAACGGCAAACTCATCGACACACTCATGTTCGCCACCATCGTCATCGCCTCGGTCATCGGCCTGCGTGCTGTCGGGCTCGTGGTGATGATCGCCTTCGTGATTACCCCGCCAGCTGCTGCTCGCCAATGGACAACCCGGCTCAGCTCCATGGTGATTGTCTCGGCACTGATCGGGGCAATAGGTTCCGGAATCGGTGCCTACCTTGCCGTCTCTCTTGGAAAAGTGCCAACCGGTCCGATGATCGTCATTGTCTTGTTTGTCATCTTCGTTATCTCACTCGTGTTCTCCCCGCGCCGTTCGCTTATCATGCAAGCCTGGGCTCGACGTCGAGCACGTGAAGAACTTAAACAACAGCTATTAGAACGCACCCATGTAGCAGAAAGTCAGCTATGAGTTTTGTTATCGGAACTAGCCTGCTCGCCATGGTGACTGCGCTCGTGTGTGCCATCCCCGGATCGTTTATTGTGCTGCGCCGAAGCTCGATGCTGGTTGACGCGATGAGTCACGCGATCTTGCCGGGCATCGTTGTCGGCTACTATATTACCCACGATTTCGATTCCCCCCTGTTAATCGTTGGTGCGGCAGTCGCTGGCCTGATCGTCGTTTTGGGAAACGACTGGTTGATGCGCTCGGGGTTCGTTTCGGGTGATGCTCCGCAAGGTCTGATTTTCCCTATGCTGTTTTCCGCAGGGGTTATTTTAATTTCGTTGAATTTCGGAAATCTGCATCTAGATACACATACGGTACTCGCTGGTGACCTCAACCTTGCTGCGTGGCATCAACTCATGATTAATGGCACCTCGTATGGGCCAGTTTATCTTTACGTGTTACTCGCGGTTCTTGTCCTAAATATTGGGGCGATGTGGTTGATGTATCCGCGGCTGAAAATTACTAGCTTCGATCCGGAATTTTCTCAAACCGTGGGTATTAGCGCCCGAGCAGTTGACGCTGCGTTCATGTTTCTCGTAGCTATTACAGTCACCGCTGCTTTCAATGCGGCTGGCGCAATTCTGATTGTGGCACTGATGATTGCCCCGGCAGCTACGGCGCGGCTGTTTAGTACGTCTATGCGGCACATGTTGGTCAGTACCGCTATTATCGCGGTTTCTGGCGCTATCGTGGGATTCTGGTTAGCTTACGTACTGCATGCGCCGACGTCGGCGGCGATGGCGGTATGGTATGGGTTGTTGTTTACTGGCGTGCTGATCGTTGGTAAAAAGCGCCGGTTTGTCCACCAGTCGCAACGACACAGCTGAGCTAGTTTGCTGAACTTACCCAGATAGCGCGTTGAGCGGCAACGCCTAACAGCACCGAGTCATGTCCCTTAACGGTCACTTCAATCGACTCTGAATACGGCGCCGGAGGTTGGGTTTCTACCACGCAACCGTAAGCGATTCCGTGAATGTCGAAAAACCGTAACAGATCCGGATCGCCGTCGGAAATACGTTCCACCTGGAACCGGCCGGCATCGTCAATCGAACTGAGCAAAACAGCTTGCGGGCGAATGATCGTACCGTCAGCAGCGGGGATCGGATCGCCGTGCGGATCGCGGCTTGGGTTACCTAAACGCTGTGCCATCCGTGCTACCATCACATCCGAGACAGCATGTTCTAGAACTTCTGCTTCGGCATGGACTTCGTCCCAGGCGTAACCCAGAATATCTACCAAGAAGGTTTCGATAAGACGATGACGGCGAACCATCGCCACTGCCAGTGATCGGCCATGATCGGTTAAATAAACTGCTCCGTAGGGGGCATGATCAACCAGTCCCTGATCTGTAAGTTTGCGAATCGCGTCCGATGCGGTCGAAAGTTTCACTCCAGCACGTGCAGCAAGGCTTGAGGCTGTAACTGGCTCATCGGACCATTCGCCGAGAGACCAGATTGCCTTCATATAGTTCTGGGTGCTTTCAGATAACGAAGAAACTGGCATAAGTGCATGGTAACACGGCTATGGGAGCTTTCTCGATTGTTCATTTTCACCACAACGTTGGTGTCGAGCGTCCAGAAGGTGGCACAATAGAATCATGCTGCTTTCAGATAGTGATATTTCCCGGTACGTTCAGCACGGACGCATTACGTTGGATCCGTGGGATCCGACTATGATCCAACCATCGAGCGTTGATGTACACCTCGATCGGCTCTTCCAGCTTTTCGATAACCATAAATATGATGTGATCGATCCGGCATTAGACCAAACCGATTTGACGCGGCTCGTAGAGGTAGATGCCGATGGTGCGTTTATCTTGCACCCGGGCGAATTCGTTTTGGGTGCAACTTATGAACAAGTCACCCTTGGTGACGACGTCGCCGCTCGGCTCGAAGGTAAATCTAGCCTTGGTCGCTTGGGATTGCTCACTCACTCCACTGCAGGTTTCATTGATCCGGGTTTCTCTGGGCACGTCACGTTAGAGCTATCGAACACGGCAACGATGCCGATTAAGCTCTATCCTGGAATGAAAGTTGGCCAGCTGTGCTTCTTCCAACTTTCCTCGCCGGCAGAACACCCTTACGGGTCAGGAGCGAACGGCTCACGATACCAAGGTCAACGTGGTCCCACAGCGTCCCGGTCACACCTGAATTTCCACCGCATCGACGTCACGCGTTAACTTGCTTGCCACTTTCCCGTAAACTGTGACCAGGAGACAGTGAAGGGAATGCGATGCTTTTTGTGCTGGCACTTTTTGTTCTAGGTGGGCTATGTGCACCTCGAATAATGCGAGCAGGACGGTTGGGATTTTTGATTCTTGCCGCCATCCCGCTAGCGGCTTTTGTCTGGCTAGCCAGCTACGGACCCCAAGTGTTACGTGGGAGTGTAGTCGAAGAAAAAATCCCATGGATTAACCAATTGCACCTCAACCTCGACGTGCGTATTGACCATCTGTCATGGGTGCTCGCCCTCATCGTTACTGGGGTAGGTGGCCTGGTATTGATCTATTGTGCCCGCTATTTTGCCCCCAACGCCCAAGGGCTTGGGCGTTTTGCTGGAGTCTTCGTCGCCTTCTCTGGTGCGATGTTAGGGCTAGTAACAACCGATAACACTCTTGCTCTCTACACTTATTGGGAATTAACAACGGTCTTTTCTTATTTGTTGATTGGACATAATTACACCTCGAGTGCCTCACGTCGAGCAGCCGGCCAAGCCATCATCGTCACTACGGCTGGTGGGTTAGCGATGCTTACCGGAATCATTTTGCTCGGGCACATCCCGGGAGGCTCCTATCAACTGTCGGAACTGGTCGCTCAAGGTCCTTACCTGATCCATACCCACGGTATCTACACCGCAACCGCAGTGGTGCTCGTTCTTATCGGAGCACTATCAAAGTCGGCGCTGATTCCATTCCATTTTTGGCTCCCGGCAGCTATGGCGGCACCGACCCCAGTATCGGCATATCTACATGCGGCCGCGATGGTCAAAGCGGGAGTTTATCTGATTGCCCGGCTGGCTCCCGGATTTTCACAGTTACCGCAGTGGCGATACGTGGTGATCACCGCTGGTCTGGGAACCTTAATCGTCGGCGGATTCCGCGCCATGAAACAGTTCGATCTGAAACTCGTGTTGGCATTTGGTACAGTCTCTCAACTCGGACTCATCATCGTCCTTGTAGGTTACGGGACACCAGCAACACTTCTGGCTGGCTTGGCATTGTTAGTCGCCCATGCACTTTTCAAATCCACGTTATTCCTTTCAGTTGGTTCAGTCGATTGGTCCACTGGAACACGTGATCTACGCGAACTATCTGGAGTCGGCCGCCAATGTACGTCAGTGGCTATCGGAGCTGGATTAGCCGGTGCCTCGATGATGGGATTGCCCTTCACTGCTGGTTTCGTTGCCAAAGAAGCAGCCCTCGAAGGACTAGTACATTCCACCCCGCTCGATACCTTTACCTGGATAGTTATTGCGCTCGGTTCCGCATTCACCGTCGCGTATACTGCGCGATTCTGGTGGGGAGCATTCGCCACCAAGCCAGGATTGACCCCAACCGAAACCAAACATGCTTCGTATCTGATGACCTTCCCGATTCTTGTCTTAGCAACACTGGGTATCGTTGTCGGTCTGAATGCGAGCGTACTCGAAAAGGTCCTGTTACCGTACACCTCCACATTGGCTGGAAATCCTGGGCATCTGGCAGTTTTCGCTGGCTTCCATCTACCGTTTGCTATCACATGCGTGATCATTACTGCTGGTGTGGGGCTCTTTGTGGTGACGCGAAGGTTCGCCGTGCGCATGCATGACTTTGATGTTCCGGTGAGTGCTGATGGTATTTATCGGTGGCTAGTCACCGAGCTGGAAACAGTATCTGGTTGGGCGACGGCGTTAACCCAGCGTGGTTCGCTACCTGCCTATATCGGCATGATCATGATGTTTATTGTTGCCACGGTACCGTTGTCGCTATGGTGGGGCGGCATCGAAAATCTGCCTCAGATACGGCTATGGGATTCGCTTCCGCAAGCTGGTGTGGCGGTGGTGACGATGGTTGCCGCGATTGTGGCGGCATGGTCGCGACGCCGGTTGAAAGCGATCATGTTCATCGGCGTTTCAGGATACGGTGTGGCGTTGATCTACGAACTATACGGTGCCCCTGATCTAGCGTTGACTCAAGTATTAGTAGAAACCATGACGTTGGTGGTTTTTATTTTGGTATTGCGCCGGTTGCCGGTCCATTTCTCCGCGCGTCCAGTTGTCGCGGTGCAGCGAATCCGTATCGGACTTGCGGTAGCAATGGGCGTAGCTATGTCTGCAATGGCATGGCTCGCAGCTGGTGCCCGTAGTGTTGCTCCGATTTCGGAGCTTTTCCACGACGAAGCTTATGCCTATGGGTATGGAAAAAATATTGTCAACGTGACTTTGGTTGATATTCGTTCCTGGGATACTCTCGGTGAAATGTCGGTGCTGGTGGCTTGCGGTATTGGTATCTCTTCCCTACTCTTCATCCGAGACCGTTCCGGGCGAGTAGATAGATTCCGTAATTTGATTATCCCTGACGGTGTCAAAGCACGACGTTCCCAATCAAATAATCGAGTGTGGTTGGCGGCCTCGCGTCTTCAAGATCCAGCGGATCGTTCGGTGATCGTGGAAGTAGGTACGCGCCTGATTTTCCACGCCATATTGATTGTTTCGTTGTTCTATCTTTTTTCGGGCCACAATCTTCCCGGCGGAGGATTTGCCGGTGGTCTACTAGCTGGTATCGCCCTAGTATTGCGCTATATTGCCGGTGGCCGCTATGAGCTTGGTGCTACGATCCCGTTGCATCCAGGGCATTTGATGGGAGCAGGAATGGTCATCGCAGCCATAGCCGCACTAGCTCCGCTTGCTGCGGGTGGCACAATTTTGCAGACAGCGTCTATCGAATTCGTGATGCCGATGTTTGGACAGGTGAAGCTAGCAACCGCGCTGTTTTTCGATATCGGGGTCTATGTAGCCGTCGTTGGCCTCTCGCTCGATATCGTGCGTTCGCTGGGGGCAGAAATAGATCGACATACTGAACAGGACACGGAAAGTGACACGAACCAGGTTTCGCAGTTAGTTGCGGAGGTAGCACGGTGACATCATCTCTCGCTTTGATAATTCTTTCCGGCGTGCTTATGGCCGTTGGAGTATACCTTGTTTCGGAACGCTCCTTGTCACGTATCGTCTTGGGTTTAGCATCGATAACGAATTCAGTGAATATCTTGTTCCTCATCGCTGGTGGAGCGTCGGGTGAGCCCCCGATCGTGGGACAAGCGCAACCGGCACAGATGGCAGACCCGCTCATTCAAGCCATGATGTTGACCGCTATCGTACTTTCTCTTGGATTGACTGCATTTCTATTAGCAGTTGGTTATAGGTCATGGCAGTTGTTTGGCAACGACGAAGTGCAAGACGATTTAGAAGATAAACGGCTTGCGAAACGATCCGAAGCGGTCAAGATTGCTGAGCGTGCTGATAAGCCGCAACGTATCGAAGTCGATGCTGAAGAAGCTCGTGACGAAACCGAATCGCGCCACGAAACCACATCAGGAGACGAGGTGCTCTCATGAATATGAACTTTCTCGTTGCTCTTCCTGTGGTTTTCCCAATTTTAGGCGCCGGACTCTCGCTTGCTTCGGCGTCGTTGCGTCGTCTACAAGGCTGGATCTCTATCTCGATCTTGTCTATCGTGCTCACCGTGGCGCTTGCGTTAGTACTCTTATCGCGCAGCGGGCCGATCGTGCTCGACGTCGGCGGCTGGTCATCGCCAGTAGGCGTCAGTCTGGTTGCTGATCGGCTCTCGTCGATCATGTTGCTGACCTCAGTCACCGTCACCCTCGCCGTGCTGGTGTATTCGGTAGCTCAAGGTGCAGCTGACGGTGACGACGCAGCTCCGATCGCCGTCTACCATCCAGCGTTCTTGCTGCTCTCAGCTGGGGTATCGAACGCGTTCCTTTCGGGGGATTTATTCAACATATATGTGGGTTTCGAATTACTCCTTATGGCCTCCTTCGTACTCATCACGCTTGGCGGAACCCATGATCGTATACGAGCCGGCACAGTCTATATTGTGGTCTCGCTAATCTCATCAGTTGTGCTACTTATGGCAATCGCTTTTGCGTATGCGGCTGCTGGAACAGTGAACTTGGCACAGTTAGCGTTACGGTTACCTGACGTTGATCCTGGCGTGCGGTTAGCCATCCAAACAATGATGCTGATCGGCTTCGGTATCAAAGCCGCGATTTTCCCGCTCTCTGCCTGGTTGCCAGACTCTTATCCGACCGCGCCTGCACCTGTCACTGCTGTGTTTGCGGGATTATTGACGAAAGTTGGTATCTATACCATCATTCGTACCCAAACCCTGCTATTCCCATCCAATCGGCTAGATTTCATTCTCGGAGCTTTTGCGATCGTCACCATGCTGGTAGGAATTTTGGGTGCGGTGGCCCAGCACGATATCAAACGTCTACTGTCCTTCACACTGGTGTCGCATATCGGCTACATGGTGTGGGGAATTTCCTCATCCACTGACGATGGCCTCGGAGCTGGAATCTACTACGCCGTCCACCACATCACAGTTCAAACCGCACTGTTCCTCGTCGTCGGGCTAATCGAACGACGTGGGGGAACGACGTCGTTAATTAAACTCGGCTCGTTAGCGAAAGTTGCCCCCATACTTGCCGTGCTCTACCTGATCCCAGCATTAAATCTTGCTGGTATTCCACCACTTTCCGGATTCATGGGCAAAGTGGGATTAATTCAGGCTTCGGTGAGCCGTGGCCTGCCGATAGATTGGTGGTTGATTGCAGCCGGTATCGTCACCTCACTATTAACTTTGTATGCGGTAACCCGAGCGTGGACGATGATGTTTTGGCAAGAGGCTCCTGAAGAGATGCCAGAGAAAACTATTCCGCGTGCCATGGTGGTATCTACTGCGGCGCTCGTGACAGTGACGTTAGGGATTTCGTTCGGTGCTGGACCTATTGGTCGTTACACGTGGGATTCAGCTACTGAACTTCATCAACGAACCCCTTATATTTCATCCGTATTGCCTGATGACGAACGCGGTACTGGGCAAAGCAGTGAAGTGACTGAACAAGCGGAGGTGAAACCATGAGAAATAGCAGTTCCCGAGCGATTCGCCATGCGGTTTTACAATCCGAGCGTTTTCCGCACGCCTCCATGGGGTTGCTTATCGGTTTAACTGTGGCGTGGGTACTGTTGTGGGGAGAATTCACGGTAGGTAACGTCGGCGCCGGATTTTTAGCCGCACTACTTGCTACAACCGTTGCTCCATTCCCAGCGATGCCTTTCGATGGACGGTTTCGGCCGTGGGGTGTTGTCCTACTAGTGGTGACGTCGGCTTGGGAAATGGCTCGTGCGACCGCCCAATTATCGTGGTTTGTGTTACGGTCAAGGGATCCCCGATCAGCCGTGGTTAAAGTACGGTTGCGTTCGCGATCAGATGTGTACATCGCCAGCGTGGCTGGCTTGACGGCGTTAATTCCTGGAACTGTTGTCGTTGATGTGCAACGTGAAGAATCGATCTTGTATGTGCACGTTTTCGACGTGGGAGTAGCTGGGGGAATGGAGGCTACGCGTCAGTCAGTGTTGATTGTTGAAGAGCGGCTATTGCGGGCGTTTGCTTCCCATGATGAATTAGTTGACGCCGGATATGTTCCGGGGCCTTCACGTTCCTACGGCAGATTGGAGGAAGTCCAATGATGTGGTTACTGATGGCTAGTGCTGTGATCGAATTACTGGCGGTAGCGTTGTTATTGTGGCGTTTAGGGCGAGGGCCAACAATTCTTGACCGGGTGGTTACGTTGGACATGATTACCTCGGTACTCGTGGGTGGTATCGCGATTTTATTTGCTTTTACGCGGCGCACTGATCTGCTACCGGTATTCGTTGTGCTATCTCTCGTTGGTTTCGTGGGGTCGACGGTTACTTCGCGGGCGTTGCCAAAGGAGGAAGAATAATGGTGGTGCTTGACTGGATTGGCACGAGCCTGATTTTTCTCGGCACTATTTTGACTTTGATTGCGGCGATCGGTGCAGTGCGAGTACCAGATGTTTTTTCGCTACAGCATATTGCTACCAAGCCCCAAGTTATGTCGCTGATATTGCTGATGGTTGGGGTGATGCTAGTGGTTCGTGAAAGTGCAGTGACATGGACGCTATTGGCGGTTATTGGTTTCCAACTCATTACCTCACCTATTTCTGCTCATGTTATTTCGCGGGCTGCTTATCGAACCCGTCCGCCCGGTAGTTCCCCTTTCGATATTGACGAATTAGATAAGGATCTGCTCGCTGGGCGTGATCTCACGGTAGACTAAAGACAGTTGTGTTCGTCAAAGATTCTGACGGGCTGTGTAACGAAAGGAATGAGATGAATCTCGGATATCGAGTCTTGAGTTTGGCTACTGGTGCTGTTGCAGGCCTTGTTGCACGCCAAGTTGTGACACTGGTGTGGGAAAAAGGCTTTGGCAAAGCGACCCCTAATGGTGATGAGACTGATGTGGATCTACCACTAGCGCAAATCGCTACTTTCTCGGCAGTGACGGCAGGTGTGACTGCGTTCGTCAACGAAGCCATGCAGCGTAAGGCTGCTCAGTGGTATGGCGCTGACCGTAGTGAGAACGAAGCCTGATAACGCTGTATTGGCATAATATCCCGAAATTTTTTGTGGCACTGCAACTAGTTGTGGCAACATTCAATTTCGGGATTTTGTGTATCGCCACTCGTAGTGAGAGGAAAGTCAAACCTTGATATGCACTTCTATCGTGCCGAAAACTCGATGGTAAGATTGAAAGTGTCACAGGGGAGCGCGAAGGCG
This sequence comes from Arcanobacterium phocisimile, assembly GCF_016904675.1. Classification (NCBI taxonomy): domain Bacteria; kingdom Bacillati; phylum Actinomycetota; class Actinomycetes; order Actinomycetales; family Actinomycetaceae; genus Arcanobacterium; species Arcanobacterium phocisimile. The sequence continues at coordinate 177,634 of NZ_CP070228.1, forward strand.
CTGAGAGTGCAAATGTTATTTGCAGACCCTCATACCTGATCCGGGTTATACCGGCGGAGGAAGTGAGATCTCTCCTTGTTACATTGCGCCATGTGGCGCGTGTATCAGGCCCTCCATGAATAACGGAGGAAATACATGAAAACCCGTAAGTTTAGCCTTGCTTTGGTCACTGCGTGCGCATTGGCGCTTAGTGCGTGCACATCCAGCGTGCCAGCTGCTGATAAAAAGTCTGAGGCTACACCAGAAGAAACTCCAAAAGCTCCTGAGGTGGTGAAGGTCGTTACCAACGGCTCATTCTCGTTGCCAGATGATGTCCTCGCAGAATTCACCAAAAAATCTGGCTTCAAGGTAGAAATGTTGAACGGCGAAGAATCTGGAACACTGGATTCGAAGCTGATTCTGACGAAGAATAGCCCGGTGGGTGACGCCGTCGTCGGCCTGACTGCAAACAACATTATCCAGGTTGCTGAAGCTGGCGTGTTCGACGATTCTGTTAAGCTCGCTGGCCCAGCTGGAGCTGACAAGTACATGGTTTCGCAAGCTGCCGGTGCGATGCCGTTAGATCGTTCCGATGCATGCTTCAACTACGATATCGCGTATTTTGCAGACAAGGGTTTGACACCGCCAGCATCGCTAGAAGATCTGGTGAAGCCGGACTACCAGAACCTCACCGTCATCGAGGATCCGTCCAAGTCGGATACCGGTTTCGCACTCTTGGCAGCAACTATCTCCCAGTTTGGCGAAGATGGCTACGTTGACTACTGGAAGCAGCTCCTCGCCAACGGTACCAAGGTTGATGCGGGCTGGAAGGATGCCTACCAGGTAGATTTCTCTGCTGGTGAAGGAAAGGGCGCCTACCCAATCGTCATGTCCTATGCGACATCCCCATTCTGGACGATCAACGAAGCTGGCGATGCTTCTAGCACCGCTAATGTTGCTGGCGGTTGCTACCCGGTTGTGGAATATGCTGGCGTACTTAAGGGCGCAGCAAACACTGAAGGTGCCCAGAAGTTCCTCGAATGGCTCTCCACCCCGAAGATGCAGACGGTTATTGCAAAGGAAAACGTTGCCTACCCGATCGACGAATCAGCAGAACTCCCCAAGGGTATGGCTGAGTTTGCGCCGCGACCAAACGCTGTTCCAGCTTTAGATGCGAAAAAGATCGTCGAAATGAAGGAACAGTGGATCACATCGGTAACTGACCTGTTCTAAGAACGGGTTCCTTAGTTTAAAGGACTCGTCCGATGATGAAACATCTCGCACAGCGCCCACTGGTTATGTGGGCGCTGTGCGCTAGTATCCCAGCAATCTTCCTCGGATTGTTCTTTTTTGCTCCCGTGGCAGACTTGCTGAGCTTAGGTGTTGCCGAGCTGGTAGACGGTTGGGGTAGTGGCGGTTTTGCTGGACTGATCGGCCAGTTAAGCAATGCCCGTGCAGGGATCGCCATCGCTACCACCCTTGGTTTAGCATTCGCTGGTACATTACTGTCGGTTGTGGTTGGTGTGCCAGCCGCCTACGTTTTGTATCGCACCCGTTTTCCGGGGCAAAACTTTCTACGGTTCTTGATTGTTTTCCCGTTCGTTTTACCTACGATTGCTGTTGCTACAGCGTTTCGTTCTCTTTACGACGACGGTGGTATGCTCGGCTTTCTCGGGCTTGCCGGTTCGCCGGTGCTTATTGTGTTAGCAATGATGTTTTTCAACGTCTCGGTGATTGTACGCACTGTGGGTGCGGCGTGGAGTGCGTTGAATCCGAACTATGAAGCGGCGGCTCGTACTCTAGGTGCGTCACCAGTTCGAGCGTTTACATCTGTAACGTGGCCGCAACTAGCTCCCGCAGTGTATTCGGCATCAACCCTGGTCTTCCTTTACTGTTCTACCTCCTACAGTTTGGTGATGGTTTTAGGAACCACCCGAACTCGCACTCTTGAAACTGAAATCTATCGCCAAACTGCACAGTTCTTAAACCTCGGCACCGCCGCATTGCTGTCCCTGGTCCAAGCTATCATTGTGATCCTGGCGCTGATGGTCTCCCAATGGGTTAGCAAACGCGCGACGGTAGCGGGTTCGCACTCGCGGTTTGTGCGCACACCGCCAACCTTGACCCGCGCACAACGTCCACTTGCGGTGGCAATTGTAGCGATCGTCGTCGTGCTGATTGTTCTTCCGATCCTCCAAGTCATTGTGCGTTCCTTGCGACGTAACGGTGAGTTCACTACCGCGAATTTCGCTGATCTTTTCCGTCCTGGTGCGGCCCGCTCGGTCGATTTTGCGATAGCGTCAACGATTTGGCAGTCACTATCTGCTGCTATCTATGCGACGGTGATCGCCGTCGTCGTCGGGGTGATGGTGTCGCTTTTGGTCACTCGCAAACTTCGAATACGCGGCGAAACCTGGGGTCGAATCACCCGCTTCTATGACGCGCTTTTCATCTTCCCGGTGGGAATTTCGTCAGTAACTTTAGGTTTCGGCATGCTCGTCGCCCTTGGCGGATCGCTGCGCTTCATCGCTGATTCCCCGCTGTTATTGCCGCTTGCGCAAGCACTCGTCGCATTACCGATTCTGATCCGCACGAGTGTGCCGATGCTTGACGGAGTTAACCGGAAGCTTTATGGTCCGGCTCTCACCTTGGGTGCTTCTCCGTTTCGTGCATTTTTCACCGTTGAAGGGCCGGTGCTTGCCCGGGCACTGGGGGTTGGTGCTGGGTTCGCATTCGCTATCAGCATTGGCGAGTTTTCGGCGACGTCGTTCTTAGTGCTACAACGTGAACCCACCTTGCCTGTCATGATTTATCAGCTTGTTGGCCGTGCCGGTGCCACCGACCAGGGCATGGCTTACGCGGGAACAGTCATTTTGTGTGGCATTACAGCGCTCGTGATGGTGATCGTAGAGATGCTCAGCAAACCACGTAGCAGCCATGCATCGCAGCACTCCCATGTTTCGCGCACGTCCCAAACTACGGATAAATAATGGAGAAAACACCATGAGTACGATTGATGTCTCCCATGTCAGCTTGACTTACCCCAACGGATATCAAGCATTACGTGATGTGAGCCTGCGGGTTGCTCATGGGGAAATCGTGGGATTGCTTGGTGCTTCAGGATCAGGTAAATCCACACTGCTGCGTGCGATTGCTGGGCTTGAACCGATCGATGCCGGACGAATCGTTGTTGGTGGGCGAAATATGGATGGGGTGACGCCACATCGCCGAAACATCGGTATGGTTTTTCAAGACGGTCAGCTTTTCCCGCATCGTAATGTTGCCCGCAATGTTGCCTATGGCCTGGAAATGGCTGGGGTGAAACGTGGCGAACGAGAAGCGCGCGTATCTGCCATGCTTGACGTTGTCGGACTGGGTGGGTTTGAAAAACGTGAAGTAGGTACGCTCTCGGGTGGCCAAGCCCAACGGGTGGCGTTAGCGCGCTCGCTGGCTCCGCGTCCGCACGTGTTGCTTCTTGACGAACCACTTTCGGCTCTCGATAAAGAATTGCGGGAACGCTTAGCCGTGGATGTGCGCCAGATTCTCAAAGGTGCGCAAATGACTGCCGTGTTTGTGACTCACGATCCGGATGAGGCCAACACTGTTGCTGACCGCGTGCTACGAATGACTGACGGAACGTTATGCGGGCACACTGCACGTGCCTAGGATATTTGCCAGCAACGTGCCGCAAACTCAGCTAGCGGTTCGCGGATCCCTACAGCTACCTCGGCTGGGGTTTGTGCATCAGGCTGATCGGACCAGATTGAGAAGAATGCACCGACAAGCTGGTTCGGATAGCCACCATTTTCGGGCTTGATTTCCTGAATAGGCGAGGCCGAAACGCCTGCTGGTAATTGCGGGAAGAGACCCGGATGCCAGTTTGCAGCTTCGATACGTTCGGCGCTCGGGTAGCGGTATCCAGCGTTCTCACCTAAAACATAATAAAACAGTGAATCGTTGAAATTGACGATCCGATAATTGGCTGCCAAAGCATCCGAAACCGGACGCATATGAGCATGCCAGTTGGTCCACCATGTCAATACCATTTCCGGATTGAGTTGGACGATGTTTCCCCGAAGCATACCGTCATTCCACACCCGAGCCGTAAAACCGCGGCTTTTGAGGTGAGAGGCAATCTGATTAACGAAATCCGTCAACAGGTCGAAACCATTCGCATCCGAACCGAACGTGCGTTGAGCTGCCTGTGCCAACACGGGGTATTCAGTAATGCGGGCAAAATCAACAAACTCATCGCCGCCGAGATGCCAAGATTGACATTCTGCGAAAAGATCGGCAAAATCGTCGATTAGAGCACGCGCAAAATCGAGAGCTTCAGGTAACGCAATATTGAGCGCATGGCCGGTATCTGGAATCGCTAACGGTTCGGCGTCGGGTGCTAGATGCGCGGGTGGAAGTTGTAATTCTGGGAAGGCAGCCAATGCCTTCCTTAAATGCCCTGGCATATCCAACGAAGGAATAATCTCTATATACAGATCGCGTGCCAGTGCGAGGATCTCGCGAGCCTCGTCACGCGTTATATGATGCTTTGAAACGATCTGTGGAAAAGCATGAGATTCTAACCGGAACCCTTCATTTTCTGAAAAATGCCACTGGATAACATTCAGCCCAAGTGATGCAGCCTCCCGCATACGATCCTTTAGCCATTGTGCATCAAAATATTTGCGAGCCGCATCAATATGCAATCCGCGTTCCGCAACTAACGGAGAAATCTGAATTGTGCCACATGGGACTGATCCCGCAGCATCAAATAGGGACAGAAGGTGGCGCGTTGCGCGGAAAATTCCTACCGGAGCAGACGCTGAGACAACGATTGACTTTTCACTGACTTCAATCGTCGCAGCTTCAGGACTAGTAGTCGGTTGTGAAGAAACCTGCACAACAATCCGAAACTCTGCACCTGGAACATCATCGATAGCAGTAGCCAATCCACGGACACCGAAATCAGTTGCCAACCGTTGTGCTTCGTGACGAAATGCGAGATCGGAAACGATCGCAACCGTCGTCGTCGGAATCCACCTGCAACGCGCCGTAACCATTACTGCTTCACGCCACCTTCCTCAACACCCCTAAAGAACTGCTTTTGCAACGTGGCGAACAAGATAATAATCGGTACCAATGCAATCATCGTGCCGGCCGCAATAACACGCGGATTAGCTGCGAAGTTAGAATTCAAATACTGCATACCAACAGTCAGCGTGTACTTCGCCGGGTCAGACAAGACAACCAGCGGCCACAAGAAATCATCCCATGCGCCGATAAATGCAAACAGTGCGATAACTGAAACCATACCGCGAATATTCGGCCAAACAATGTGACGCAACCGCTGGAATGTGTTTGCGCCATCGATCGTCGCTGCATCCAACACATCCGGCGGAATCATCCGGCAAGCTGCGGCAATCAACAACACGTTAATTGCCGAAATAGCACCAGGCAAGAACACACCCCATAGCGTGTTTGCTAAGCCTAACGATTTAACGGTCAAATACTGGCTGGTCAAAGTGACTTCGCCAGGTAGAAGCAAGGTAGAGAAGAAAATCGCCATAATGATTCCCTTGCCCCTAAACTTCAAACAGCCCAGCGCATAACCGCCCAAGGTTGCAAAAATAATATTCGAAACAACTGTTCCTACACCGACAAGCAAGGAATGCCATGCGTAGCTAAGAACCGGGATCGTGCGGAACACTTCAGCGTAATTCGACAGTGTTGGCTCTTGCGGAATAATCGTTGGCGGGAAATCGTAGATGTTTTCGGAAGCGCCTTTAAACGAGGTGGATAGCTGCCACAAGAATGGGAACACCATCAATGCCAACACGGCAAACAGAAGAATATACTTGCCGATCAGACCAGCCAATGACGGCTTCATAATATCTGAGGAGCCGCGAGTACGGAAGGCGCGATCGTGACGGACGAGATCAGTGGACGTGCTCATGCGGAGATTCCTTCCTTAACAGCGTTGACCGCAGGCGCGGCAGCGGTTTGCTTGGCAAGTTGAAGAGCGGCCTTGTGGGCTTTACGAGTACGGCGAGCTGCGAGGGCATCACGGAGCATGTCGCCGTTGTTGGAAATACCTACGATGAGAAGTGGGATTAACGTCAAGAGGAATAAGACGAGGGAGATTGCTGACGCATAGCCAACCTGACCGTTTAGGCCCTTGCCACTTGCTTGGATCAACATGACAACGCTCATTGCGCGCCCGCCCGGGCCGCCCGAACCGTTGGACAGCACGTAAAGTTCGGTAAAGATACGCATAGCGGCAACACAAATTAAGACGGAGACTAACAGCATCGGGCCGCGTACGCCTGGGACCGTCACAGACCAGAACCGACGCCATTTACCGGCGCCGTCAAGAGCCGCTGCTTCGTGCAGGTCGCGGCCAACATTACCTAACGCGGCAAGGTAGACAACCATATAGTATCCCAGGCCCTTCCACACGGTCAAGCCAATAGCGCAACCGATTAAGAGCCAACGGTCAGACAAAAACTCTACTGGGCGGTCAATGAAACCAAAGAATTTCAATGCTTCGTTAATGGTGCCGTTGCCTGAGAAGAGGAACTCCCACACAATCGCCACTACGACTGCAGATGCGATAACAGGGAAATAGAATGTGGTTCGGAAAAATCCGATACCTGGAATTTTATTGTGTACCAACAGTGCTAACAGAAGTGGCAAGAACGTTAGCAACGGAACACAGACGACGACGTAGACCAACGACGTCGTTAGTGCATAGACGAACCGTTCATCGCTAAAAAGTGCGTAGAAATTTTGTAACCCAACAAACTTTGCGGGACGAAGAGGACGAGCGTCAGTAAACGCCAGTGCTACTGTGTTAAGGAATGGCCAGAGTGCAAATACAAGCACCCAGATCACTCCCGGGAGTGTCAATAGATACGGGGTGTACCATTTTTGTCGTTTCATTTGCTCATCCCCTTCGTCTCAGTTGTTAATGGTTACTTTTCGATTGCTTGCTGAGCGTGCTCAACAGACTTATCGAGAGCTTCCTTCGCGGTGATTTCTCCTTTAACGGCGAGAGCGATTTGCTGTTTAGCGAACGTTTCCATTTCGGTGGTGAACTTCGGGTCACCGGTCATCTTTGCCTTGTCCATTTGCTTAGCGGCAAGATCGGTTGCGACCTTCTGCTGCTCGTGCTCAGCCTCAATAGCGAAAGTTGATGGATCTGCGTTTGCAGCAACCGTTCCAGGGAAGAAGCCAACTGCGAGCTTGACAAACTCGATTTGGTTTTCGGTGTTGGTAACAAATTCTGCGAACTTCAGAGCGAGTTCTGGGTTCTTGGAGTTCTTAGCAACTGAAATGCCTTGAACGAACAATGGTGGGTTGCCGAAGCCGGCTGTTACCTGCATGTTCGGTAGCAAGGTTGGGGCGTTAACAGCAACGTCCTTGTCAATGTAGTTCGGTCCTGCTGTTGTCCAGGCTGCAGTTCCCTTGTTGAAGTTGTTGACGTTTGCGTTCGCAGTGCCAGCGTTTTGGAGAGCTTCAGGGGAGATAGCGCCCTTCTTGTAGAGGTCAATGTAGGTGTTGACGATTTCTTCGGCTTCTGGAGTGTTGAATGCAAACTTGCCATCCTTGATGATGTCTAGCTTGCCACCAGCGTCAGAGACCATGATCTGCAAGCCCTTCGGGCTTGGAAGATCGGAAATGGTTTGAATGCCGTCCTGGCCGAGTTTCTCAGCTACGGCCCACAATTCCTTGTAGGTTGATGGAGCTTGAGAAACGCCAGCTTTCTCAAGAAGTTCAGTGTTCCAGTAGTTCAGTTCAGTGCCCAAATACCACGGGAATCCGAAGGAGCCTTCAACGCCGTCGAAGGTGTACGCTTCTACGCCACCAGGAACGTATTCGTCGATGATCTTGGATTCTTTCTTCAAGTCCATGAGCTGATCGACCGAAGCGAGTGCATAAGCGTACTCTGGTGGAAGGTTGATAACGTCTGGAAGTTCGCCGGATTCAGCTTGCTGGAGGACCTTATCTTCATAGCCGTCTCCTGGTTGGTCGATCCACTTGATCTTTGCACCAGGGTTAGCCTTCTCAAAATCAGCAACGAGTTTTTCGAAGTATGGAGTGAACTTATCGTTCTTCAGTGACCATGTTTGGAATGTGATTTCGCCAGTTGCGTTGCCTTCGCCGGCGTTATCCGTTGACTCGTTAGATACACCACCGCCAGTGCAGGCGCTGAGCAGAAGTGTTGTAGCGGCTAGGAAGCCGATGGAAGCGGAACGGATCTTCATCGATGTTCTCCTTGTTTTAGTTTTGGGCTATTCTTCGTTGAAATGCCGATTACCGTTTTGGCAGTCGCGCAGATATTGTGCGTAATCTGCGCCACAACTAAACCGGTAAAGTAAGATTAGTGTATCACCCATTTTTACCCTTGAAAAGCGAAGAGGGTGGGCCTGTTCTACCAGTTTTATGTTGATGTTGAGTGATGGAGTGCGTGATCGTTTCTGGAAGCCTCAGGCTGTTCCTATAATCGAACATGTAAATCTGGATCGAACGATGAGAGGTGAGAAGATTACCCCTACCGCGCGTTGTAGATAAAGTTTGGGGTGAGGAGAGACGAAGATCCAGCCAGGGTTAGGCGAGTTCAGGCAGGCCTGGGTGTAGTCCAGCAAAGATAGGCCGGGCGTGCAGAATTCCCGCCCCTGCTATATCCCGAGGTTCGGATTGTATTTGAGCACATTCGGCTCGTTACTACATTCGCTGGCAATCGAAATGTTGTGGGCGATAGTTCCTTCGGCTCGCAGTTCGAGCAATCGTGGAACAACACGGTCGCGCAACGCCCACGGATCAATCGTATTGACGTAAATCTTTGTGCCGCCTTCAAAGCCGGCCAATGTGGAGACGCGCCATTTAATCAGCACTTTCCATGGCATACTCACATCAGCGTCAATCGGCTTGCAATGCCATTCTTCGTTTGTTGGCACTGCTGGACCAGTAGCGGCATGCATTGCGTGGATTAAATCGCTCATTGCGCGACGTTCGTCGTCGGTGTGCTCCCATGGTTGGGAAGCGGGCGACTTTGACCATACTTCCAATGTCGGATACCGGTGGCCGAATCCGGCAATCGCAATCGCATGCTTGTTTTCTGCCAGAACTAAATTGTGGTAGTTAGCGTAGTTGATGGCAGCTTCGTTATAGAGGTTCGGGTTTTGACGTACACGTTCAACCTCGATCTTGCCGTTGACGGAGCGTTGATCGATTGCGACGAGCTGCTTGTGTAAATGGTCAAAGGAAGCGCCAGCTGGTTTGAGCCAGTTTTGGAACACTTGCACGTAGCGTACGTATTTGTTTTGTGCGTAGAGATCTTGCATGGCGTCGACGGTGAGCCGAATGAACCATTCGTGTTCTTGCGGGGTGAGGGTGCCGGCAGCCGCTAAGTGTGAGGTGTCGGTGGCGTCGGGGGTGAAGTGGCGACGTGCCACAATCAGATCATGTCCGCCGCCGAAGAGTGGATATGCTAAATCGGTGATTTCTTGATCGCTCAGCGCGTTGAATTCTTCATCGGTGTGGGTGCTGCGCAGTTTCATGCGCAGGACTTTTAAGACGTGGGATCGACCGGCTGGGTCTGCCATATAGGCCTCAAGCCGTCCGCGTGCGGTGGCTGGCAAGCGGTAATCATAGTTTTTCGCCCAGTAATCGAAGGAGAGTATTTCGAACAGGTTGGGGATACGCCGGAATTCCCATTCACGGGTGAGCATGTCAACGTTGGTGCCGTTGTAGACAACTGCGTCGTCGCGTTTACGTACGATGCGGGCTTTTTCCGGTGGTGTTTCAAGAATGCGCTGGGTACAAAAAGCGCAGGTGTGGCCAACGAGTTTGGGGTCTATTGGTTGGATGTCCGTGTGAACGATATCGATGGGACGGTTGGCGCGTCCAGGTATGGTCCACACTTCGGTTCCGGAGAACGGATTGATTTGTTTAATCGTACCGTCTGCCATTTTTGTGAGGGGCGGGGGAAAAGAATATGTGTCAACCATGGTTCATAGTTTATACGTGTGTCAGGGCACGTGGCTACAGCTTCCATTTTATGTTGCTGACTGATACACATAACTGTGTGAGTAAAAGCAAGGAAAAAGTTCGTCTTCCGCGTGAGATTTGGGTGATTGTTGCGGCTTCGGTTGCAATTTCGTTGGGTTATGGAATTGTGGCCCCGGTGTTACCTCGGTTTGCTATCCAGTTTGGGGTGACGACGACGGCCGCAACACTTGTGGTGTCAGCTTTTGCGTTCACTCGACTAATTTTTGCTCCGGCTGCTGGACGGTTGTCTGGACGGTTGGGCGAACGTCGCATGTATTTGCTCGGTATTTTTATCGTCGCACTGTCTTCAGCGGCCAGTTCGGCTTCCCAAGCGTATTGGCATTTGCTGGTGTTGCGCGGCATGGGCGGTTTTGGTTCGGTGATGTTTTCGGTGGCGGCGATGTCGCTAGTGATCCAGTTAGCGCCACCGCATGCCCGCGGGCGAGCATCGGCTGCGTTTGGTGGTGGCTACCTTATTGGTAATATCGCGGGTCCGGCGTTGGGTGCGGTTATCGCACCGTTGGGGTATCGGTGGCCGTTTTTGATTTATGCGCTGATGTTACTGATCGCGATCGCGATTGTTGCCTATGAGATTCCAGCGGATGGCCATCGTCGTCGTAAATTACGCGAGGTGTTGTTTAAGCGTTCTGGTGGTCAGGTGCGTGCTCCACGTTCAGCAGAAGTATTCCCGAAGGAGCTGCCGACTGTGGCTCTTTCCGGTTCGTCAAACCGCACAGTTTTGACTGTTTCGCAGGCGTTTGAGAATCGTCGCTTCCCACTTGTGTTGATCACGACGTTTGTGCAGGGCTGGGCAAACATGGGTATGCGAGTGGCGGTTGTACCACTTCTTGCCGGCACGATTGTGCTCGGGCCGAGCTGGTTGCCGGCTGGCGACTGGTTAGCTGGTGGTGCGATGACGGCGTTTGCGTTAGGTAACGTGGTGGCATTGTTGCACGCTGGCCGATGGGCTGATTTCTATGGCCGCCGTATTGTGGTGATATGGGGTTTAGTTGTTTCTGGCGTTTTTACGATTGCGTTAGGTTTTTCGGCGACGACGGTGACGTTCTTGTTGTTGTGCTTCTTCGGCGGCTTGGGTGCTGGTTTTATTCAGCCAGCCCAGCAGGGTGCTATCGCTGATATTGTGGGTGATCGCCAGGGTGGCCGTGTGGTGTCGTTCTTCCAGCAGTTCAATGATTTCGGCACTATTTTAGGGCCGATTATTGCGGGGCTGATTATTGACTATTCGGGATACGTGACGGCCTATATCGTGGGCGGAAGCGTTTTGATTTTCGCTGCGATTTCATGGTTGGTATTCGATACGAATGATTCGGATACTGTCGCTGGCAAGGCCCGAGAGTAATACGTCAAACGGGTGCATTTCTGCTCTTAGGAGTGGTGTTCGTGCAGGTAGTGAGCGTCGTCGACTATCCTTGGATTATGCTTCTCGATGTACAAGACCTGAATCAGACTCAACGTTTCGACGACTTTATCGCCTCTAGCCCATACGCAAATTTGTTGCAGACCCGCGCGTGGGCACAGGTGAAGGCCGGCTGGGATAGTCATTATTTCTACCATGAAACTGATGGTGAAATCGATGCGACTCTTTCGGTGCTTTCCATCATGGATTCCCGGTTTGGTGCCCGGCTGTATTATGCTCCACGCGGACCGGTATGCGATCTGAATCGGATCGACGTCGTTAGTGAGCTGATTGCTGAAGCTGAAGAGTTTGCCCGCGCAAATGAGGGTTTCTTATTACGTGTCGATCCGGGTGTGCCTGATGATGAAAAGTTGCGTGAAACCTATGCGCAAGCCGGATATCCAATCCAGCGTGATGATGCGAACACCACCCAGCCGTTGATGAGCCTGGTGTTGGATATTAATGGTCGCGATCCGGAACAGTTGCTGGCAGATTTGTCGAAGAACACCCGCAAGAATGTGCGCAAGTCTTATCGTCTTGGAGTGACGAACCGAGTGGGTGGCCGTGAGGATCTGCCTGAGTTTTATCGTCTTTTTGAGATGATGAATCAGCATCATGGCATTTCTTACCGGCCGTATAGTTATTTTGAACGTTTGTATGATGCTTTTGAAGACCATGTGCGGCTGAGCTTTTCCATGTATGAGGGCAAGGCGATTACGACGTCGTTCTTGGTGACGTTTAATGACACTGCGAATGCGCTTTATGGTGCAGATTCGCACGAGTTCCAGATCGGTCAGTCGTATCAGATTAATTATGAAGAGATATCGTATGCTGCTGAGCAGAGCTGCCGCTTCTATGACATGGGTGGAATCTTCCATACTGATGAAGATAATGGTCTTTATCATTTCAAGCGGAAGTTCACGGAAAACAACGTTATCCATTGGATTGGCAACATTGACCGGGTTATTAATGCTGAGACGTATGAGCGGTTCCGTGAGCTAACTGGCCGGAAGGAACACTGATGGTTGTTGTTCCGCTGATTTTGGGTACAGATGAGAATTCATATACTCAGGCTCGTGCCTATCATGAGGCGTATGGCCGACAGGCGGTCGTGTGTGGTGCTGGTATTCTAGCGCCGTTTTACCATACGAAAATAGCTCAAGTTCATGCGCGTGCTGGGTTTTCGAGTGATGTTGATGTTTTCGCGGGGTTGCTTAATGAGGTGTGGGCTAGCCGCAATTCAGATATCGATAACTTTTTGATGATTGCACCAACTGAAGAGTATCTTCACATGCTTTACCGGGCGTTGGATTTACTTGATTTCTCGCCAGTGATGCCGTATCCGGACGCAGAGTTGGGTGTGGCGTTGATGGATAAGAGCTATTTTTATGCGCGGATGAAAAAGCTGAATATTGCTGTTCCGCAGACTCTGATCGCTGGGCCGGATAACTTTTCCTCACAGGTGTTGGCCGGTGAGCAGTTTATTAAAGCTGACGACTACGAGACGTTTAATTCGTTTGATTTTCCGGAAAAGCATAAGGGTTTCTATGCGCAGAATGCGGATGAGGCTCGCGACTATTTGAGCGCTGTTTTTGCTTCTGGATTCACTGGAAATATGTTGGTTCAAACTTTTATTTCTGGTGATAATACGCAAGAGTTTTCGGTTAACGGTTATCGCAGTGCTGATGGACGCACGGTTTTTGTTCAGGCTCGTAGTGTGCTGACTGATACTCGCCCGATGTGGGTGGGTAATCATTTGTTGTTGACTGATACTGATCGGCCTGATTTACAGGATTTGTGTCAGCGCGCTGTTGGTGGTCTTGGTTATATTGGGTTCTTCAATATTGATTTCAAAGCCGATGTGAATTCCGATGTGCCCTATATGTTGGAGATGAACACTCGCTTGGGGCGTAGTTCGTATTACGGTCTGCTCAATGGGGTGAATTTTGTTGAGCATGCGATTAACGACGCCGAAGGCAAAGAGTTTCCGGAGGTTGTTCGCCGGCCGTTCTCGTGGATTACTGCGTTGCGTTCGCAAGTAGCCAATCAACTTAGCGGCGTTGCGCTAGAATATTTTATGGATACCGTGCGATACGCGAATACCGGTAACGCTTTGGATTACGGATTCGATGATGATCCGGTTCGAATCCAGCGGTTGACGAAACTTCGTGAAAGTATTGGACGAAATCTAGGTTGGTAACGAAAGGAATAGCCATGGAAAATTATGCTGGTCGTTTTGATGATAAGGGTAAGACCCCTTACGTTGTGGATATCGAGAAGGCAACTCTCGACAACACGACTTTCCGTACAACCATGTGGACGGGTAGCAAGTTGCAGCTGACGGTGATGGAGATTCCAGTTGGCGAGTGCATCGGCTTGGAAGTTCACCATGGCATTGAGCAGTTCTTGCGAATCGAAGCTGGCAAGGGTTTGTGCCAGATGGGTCCGACAGAGGACAATCTTGATTTCGAAGTCGAAGTTAAAGATGATGACGCAATTTTTGTTCCAGCAGATATGTGGCATAACGTCACCAATATTGGTGACGAGCCACTGAAGCTTTACACAATTTATGCTGGCCCGGACCACGTTGCTGGCACTGTTCATCCAACCAAGGCTGATGCTGAAGCTGATCCGAATGAAGACTGATCCGAACAGAGAGGTTTACTAACTGCCTGTCTAGCTGCTTGGCTAGACAGGCAGTTTTCTTTCGCCCAGCCTTCTTATGCTTCGAGCACGGAGTCGAGATAGGAGAAGATCAGTGACATGACGAGCGCGGTTTGTTTGATGTCTGCAGCGCCAGCGTGACCGCCTTCGGTGTTTTCGTGGTAGTAGGCGTCGAATCCTGCGTCATGTAGTTTTTTGAAGAATTTCCGGGCGTGACCGGGGTGCACTCGATCGTCTCGGGTTGAGGTGGTGATGAGGATTGGTGGGTAGGGCCCTTCATGTACGTTGTGATAGGGCGAGTAGTTCTTGAGGTATTCCCAATCCTCAGTATCGGGGTTGCCGTATTCTTCCATCCAGGATGCGCCGGCCAAGAGATGGGAGAAGCGCTTCATGTCCAGTAAAGGTACCCGGCAGACAATTGCACCAAAGTGATCCGGATAGGTGGTGTACATGTTTCCCATGAGCAGGCCACCGTTGGATCCGCCAGTTGCTGCGAGTTGTGGCACGGTGGTAATACCGGAAGCAACGAGATCTGCGGCGACGGCGGCATGGTCTTCATAGGCCTTGTGTCGGTTTTCCCGTAATGCTGCTTGATGCCAACGTGGGCCAAATTCGCCACCGCCACGAATATTGGACAAGGCGTAGACGTAGCCTTTTTCGAGCCACATCTTGCCATAGGTGGAAATGTAGGACGGTAGGCGAGAGACTTCGAATCCGCCGTAGCCGTCGAGTAGTGTGCGCACGGGCTTTTTACCTGCCAGCGCATCATGTGGGCCAACGACGAAGTATGGGATCTGAGTGCCATCAAGAGATGTGGCCCATCGTTGAGCGACCGCTAATCCGGTATTGTCGAACCGGTGTGGGGCTTGGCGTAGTTGCTGAACCTTGAGTCCGGCTGGTGACACGGTTCCGTGGAACAAGGTTGTTGGATGGAGGAACCCTGAGGCGGTAACCCACACGTCATCCGAGGTTTGCGGATCGACTGGGGAAATGCTGACACTGGAAAATTCCGGAACTTGTGGATGCAATTCGGTGATCTGCCACTGCGACTGTGCATGGTGGGCAAACCAGAAACGTTGGCGAACGTCGTCGAGTGTTGTGAAAACGACGCCAGTGGCGACGGCGCTCATGGACAACAACGACGAGGTTTCGTTCGGTGTGTACATAAGGTGAATATCTTGTGGGTGTGGCCCAGAAAGTGCGGCACTATATTCCATCGCAAGGAGTGAACCGGCCCGATACATTGTGCCCTCCAGCTCCCACGGGTAGCGTAATTCTGCAATAACCCAGTTGCGAACCGGGGAGACCATTGCCGATCCCGGTAGCTTCAGTTCCGTGAGTGCATCTGGATCCCCGGCGCGCAGCTTTACCCGATCGACGTCGTAGATGAGCGCTGTACGGAAATCGGTTGCTCGCCGCGCCAGCAGTTTTTCGTAGCCGGGAGTGTGGTCGTAGAAAGCTCCGACGACGACGTCGTCAAACTCGCCGTGGATAATCTCAGGTGCTTCAGACAACTTTTCGCCACGCGCCCACAACCGAGCAGAAATAGGGTAGCCGGAAGCGGTCACGCTATCGGAACCAAAATCGGCGCTGATAATGACGGTATCGCGATCGATCCAACTCATCGATCCTTTAGAATTCGGTTTAACAAAGGCTTGCGATTCAGGGACGAAGGAGCGGGTGGCGATATCAAATTCGCGGACAACGTTTGTGTCAGAACCTCCGGGGTGTAAGGTAATTAAAGCGCGATCGTAGCTGGGGTAGAGGAGTTGTGCGCCACCAAAAACCCACGATTCATTTTCTACTTTTCCAAGCTGATCGATATCGAGCAGTGTTTCCCACTCCGGCTCAGTTTCTGGCGAAACGTAGGCGAGATAATCAGCAAACGGGGCTCGCCGCCACAATCCGCGGGGATGATCGCCGTCGATATAAAAGTTGTAGGCGTAGTCTCCGCGTTTGCTTGCAAGAATAAGGTGATCTTTAGCAGACAGTATTTCATCCAGCTGGGCTTGGCACTCAGTGAACCTCGGGCCGCCAAACTGCTCGAGTGTGTGAGCAGAGAGCTCGTTCGCCCAATCGAGGTTCTGCGGAGATAGTTCCTCTAGATATCGATAGGGATCATGGCCTGGGGTGGATTCTTGGACCTGCATACTCAGCAGCCTTTCCGTTCGGTGTTGGTATATCAATGTTATCTCCCTTGTCAAAAATTAAGTGATATAGCCTGGGAATAAAAATAGCCGTTGTAAAGTTGAGTGATATGGACTCAAGAATGAGTTAGTCGACTGGACATAAGTTCAGCGCTGATGCACACTTGAGAGGTAGAAGTTTTTAACAGCGCATAGCGCTAACAGAAAAGGAGACAATTCCATGGCACGTGCAGTGGGTATTGACCTAGGAACAACAAACTCGGTTGTCACCGTTCTCGAAGGTGGCGAACCAACCGTTATCGCAAATGCAGAAGGTATGCGTACAACTCCATCAGTCGTTGGCTTTTCCAAGACTGGTGAAGTCCTTGTCGGTGAAATCGCAAAGCGTCAGGCAGTAAACAACGTCGAACGCACCATTTCGTCCGTGAAGCGCCATATGGGTGAAAGCTGGTCGGTAGACATCGACGAAAAAACCTACAACCCGCAGCAGATTTCGGCATTCATCTTGCAGAAGCTCAAGAAGGACGCAGAGGCATACTTGGGTGATACCGTCACCGATGCTGTTATTACGGTCCCAGCGTACTTCAACGACGCACAGCGCCAGGCAACCAAGGATGCCGGTCAGATTGCTGGCCTGAATGTTCAGCGTATTGTGAACGAGCCAACCGCAGCAGCTCTCGCTTATGGTTTGGAAAAGGGTAAGGAAGATGAACTTATCCTCGTCTTCGACCTTGGCGGCGGTACGTTTGACGTCTCCCTCCTCGAAGTAGGTAAGGATGAAGACGACTTCTCCACCATCCAGGTTCGCGCAACCTCAGGCGATAACAAGCTCGGTGGTGACGATTGGGATCAGCGCATTATCGATTGGCTCGTCACCCAGGTGAAGAACAACCACGGCGTAGATCTTTCTAAGGATAAGGTTGCACTCCAGCGTTTGAAGGAAGCAGCAGAGCAGGCCAAGAAGGAACTGTCCTCAGCAACCTCCACCAACATCAACTTGCAGTACTTGTCGATGTCTGAAAACGGTCCACTCCACCTCGATGAGCGCCTCACCCGCGCAGCATTCGAAGAAATGACCAGGGACCTCCTCGAGCGCACCAAGGCACCTTTCAAGAAGGTTATCGAAGATGCTGATGTGAAGATCTCCGAAATCGATCATGTCGTCCTCGTCGGCGGTTCAACCCGTATGCCGGCTGTGACCGAAGTAGTTAAGGAACTTACCGGCGGTAAGGCGCCAAACAAGAGCGTTAACCCAGATGAGGTTGTCGCTGTTGGTGCTGCACTACAAGCTGGTGTGCTCGCCGGTGACCGTACCGACGTCTTGCTTATCGACGTCACCCCACTTTCCTTGGGTATCGAAACTCTTGGTGGCCGTATGGCAACCATGATCGAACGTAACACCGCAATCCCAACCAAGAGTTCCCAGGTCTTCTCCACTGCAGAAGATAACCAGCCTTCCGTTCTCATCCAGGTCTACCAAGGTGAGCGTCCGTTCGCTCGCGATAACAAGCTCCTTGGTACCTTCGAACTCGGCGGTATCGCTCCAGCTCCACGTGGCCGCCCACAGATCGATGTCACCTTCGATATCGACGCCAACGGCATCGTCCACGTATCGGCGAAGGATCTTGGTACCGGTAAGGAACAGTCTGTCACCATCACCGGTGGATCGGCACTGTCCAAGGAAGATATCGAGCGTATGGTCAAGGAAGCAGAAGAGCACGCTGCTGAAGACGCCAAGCGTAAGGAAGAAGCTGATGTTCGCAACACTGCAGAACAGCAGGTTTACAGCATTGAGCAAGTCTTGAAGGATAACGAAGATAAGCTCGACGATGCAGTAACCACCGAAGTCCGGGCAGCTGTTGATGCCCTCAATGAAGCTCTCAAGGGCGAAGATGTTGAAGCAATCAAGAGCGCTTCAGAAGACCTCAACACCAAGGCACAAAAGATCGGTGAAGCACTCTACGCACAAGCTCAAGCGGAGCAAGCTACAGCAGATGCTTCTGGTCAGAGCCCAGAAGGCGAAGATGACGTCATCGATGCTGAGATCGTAGACGACAACGACTCCAAGTGATAGCCGTATCCGGGGGCCGCGGTATCATCGCGGCCCCCGGTCGCTACATATATCACCGGAAGAAGAGGAACGATCATGGTAGATGAACCAATCAACCCACAATCCCAGCCAGAAGAGAACCAGCAACCAGAGCATACCGAACCAACGGTGAACGCAACTGGTTCTGAGGCTCAAACACCAGAAGAGCCAGTAGAGTCAGCACCTGGAATCAGTGCTGAAGAAGATGGCGGACCACAACTGTCCGAAGCTGACCAAGCTTTGTTGAAAGTGGCAGAACTCGAAGAACAGCTTGCTCGACGCAATGCTGATCTTTACAATTTGCGGCAAGAATACAACGGGTATGTCAAACGGTCGAAGGCTGACGGCGTAGTCCAATATGAAGCCGGAATTAACAAAGTTCTTGACCTACTTTTACCAGTACTCGATGATGCGGAACTTGCACGGCAACATGGAGATCTCGAAGGCCCAACTGGCGCAATCATTACCAAGTTGGAATCCACGTTAGAAACCAACTTCAAGATGGAGCGTTTCGGAGCAGAAGGCGATCTTTTTGATCCCAACCTTCATGAAGCTCTTATGGCAACTGCGTCCGCCGATGTTACTGAAGAACAGGTTAGCCAGCTCATTCAGCCAGGTTACAAGGTTGGTGAGCGTGTTTTGCGTCCGGCTCGCGTTGGCGTCGTTAAGCCTGAGTAAATGGCAACTCTGCCTGCGTATTCGGATACCAACTATTATCGCTACTTAATTGAAGAACACCTGTGAGGAGGTGACGATCATGGCAAGTCAAGATTGGATGAACAAAGATTTTTATGCGGCTCTGGGGGTTTCAAAAAATGCCAGTGCCGAAGAGATCAAAAGTGCATACCGTAAACTCGCACGCAAGTACCATCCGGATCGCAATCCGGGTGATAGTGCTGCAGAAACGAAGTTCAAAGATGTTTCTGAAGCATACAGTGTGCTGAAAGATGAACAGGAGCGCAAACAATACGACGCTATTCGTTCCATGTCTGGCGGGGCTCGATTCACTCCAGGTTCTGGTGGTGGATTCGAAGATATTTTTTCGGGCGTATTCGGTCAAGGCGCACGCGGTGGAGCGCAATACAGCTCCATGGGTGATACTCCTGGATTCGAAGACATCCTCAAGAATATGTTTGGGCAAGGCGCACCACAGCCGAACGGTCCGGCAGGATTCGGTGGTTTCGGACGCCGTCCAGAACGTGGCCATGACGTGAAAGCATCCGCGAAACTCACGTTCCGGCAAGCTGTCGATGGTGCCACCATCACGCTGAATGTCAACGGTAAACCAGTAACGGCTCGAATCCCTCAAGGCGTGGCAACGGGCCAAAAGATTCGCCTGAAGGGTAAAGGTAATCCGGGATTGAACGGTGGGCAAAACGGGGATCTTTTGGTAGATGTTACCGTTGAGAGCCATCCGGTCTATGAGCTCCACGGGCACGATGTGCATATCACCGTGCCGGTTTCGTTTGATGAAGCTGCACTAGGTGCCATCATCGACGTGCCAGTTATTGATGGGGAATCGGTGAAGGTGAAAATCCCAGCCGGCTCCTCAACCGGAAAGAAGATGCGCGTTCGCGGTAAAGGTCTCCACGGCGCAAACGGCATAGTTGGCGATATGTTCGTCCATCTCACCGTCATTGTTCCTGCTTTGGAGGATCTGTCAGACGATGCTCGTAGAGCTATCGAAGAATACCGTCAGGCGATGGAACATCATGATCCACGCGCAGAATTTACTAAGATGGCTCGTATCTAACCTGTCCCTACCCGCCGCCTAGCAGCGGCGGGTAGAACTATCCACTAGGAGGTAGGCATAATGGCAAAAGTGTCGAAAAATGCACCGATTCTCACGGTTTCGGTTGCCGCCGAACTAGCTGGAATGCACGCCCAGACTGTACGCCAGTACGACCGCCTAGGTCTTGTAGTTGCAAAACGTACCCGGGGTGGCGGTCGGCGTTATTCGCTGAATGACGTCGATCGGTTAACTGAGATTCAACGGTTGTCCCAGGAAGAGGGCATCAACTTAGCTGGGATATCGCGTATTTTTGAATTGCGCGATGAACTTGCCCAGATTGCGCATGCGAAGTCGGTTGTGGAACGCCAATTGGCAGAACTGCGTGCCGAGCATGCCTATGTGGAGGAAAAGCTTCGCTCCCAACAAGACCGTCAACAGCGCGTCATTGCGGTGAATTCATCTGGCCAGGTCGAAGCATCTGGATCGATTGATGTGCTTCGGCGTACCCTGCGAGCAGTACGCGAAGATGAACGCAAGCGCAGCACTCAAACGTTGCAAGATAATAATCAGTTCGACACGTCGAGTGCACTTGTGCCACGCCCCGGTCAGCTCGATTGGCTACTGGAGCTCCTAGAGCAGCATATGCGTGCCCGAATGGAGGCACAAAATTTACGGTATCTCGCTTCGGGGCCGGAAAATGATGACGTCGAGAACGAGATTATCGACTTCGATGAGACCCTATGAAGCAGTTTAATGCGGCAGTGTTAGCCCTGCTGTCCACTGAGGAATTTCCCGCATTGTTGGTAACTGTGCGAGCATCGGGTATGCGCACGCACGCCGGGCAGATAAGTCTTCCTGGCGGGGGCCGAGATAGCACAGAAACTCCAGCTCAAACCGCGCTACGCGAGACCTGGGAAGAAGTCGGTATTGCCCCCGAAGATATTGAGATCGATGGTGAGATGCCGGAGATAACTGCTCCGCAAACAGGGAAGAAAATTATTCCGGTTGTCGGCAGGCTCGCTTCACCCTATTCCGCATCGAACCCATATCCACTCAAGCTCAGCGAATCAGAAGTAGCGAGCGCACACTGGTTGAAACTTGCAGATCTTGCACATCCCGATCATCGTGGAACATGGAAACACTCGACCCGAGTCGGGCCGGGTTTTGAGTTAGATGGCCTGATGATTTGGGGCTTAACCGGCTACATAGTGGATCGACTACTTATTCGCGAAGGATATGTCCAGCCGTGGGATGTTACTCGGAATCTGGTTATTCCACCGCGGTTTGGTTCTCGTTAGCTGTCTTTTGGCTCTGCTGTATCGAGGCGAGAACCTCGGCGACGTAGGCGCGGAATATTTCATCATTTTCGTCGTTCCAGCGCCGTTGGACGACGTCAAATGGGTAGACGACGATAGTGGATTCACCGGCCGTACCAATCAGAACGATTGCAGATTCCACTCCATCAGTTACTGCCGCCCATTGCATGCCGGTTAGTTGGGATAAGTGAAGACCGAGGGCTGCACCGAGAATGTCCAGCTCAGCAGTGATATCTGCTGACGGATCGGTGCGTAACTGTGCGGCAGTTTTATCAAGCATTTCGAGATTTTCGAGTAGGCCTCGATCTTCGGCGTGTTGAGAACTTGACGTAATGCGTTCGATTTCAGATTCGGACAATTGGCGTACATGCAAGCTAGTCATGAGCTTAATTGTACTGATATTGCGTATATTGCCAATATTTTGTTTCGCGATGGAGTCCAGATTCTAAGAATTCGGTTGTGTTGGCTAGGGGAAAACAGCATAATTCATAGTGTCTAACGACATTCGAGACGCTATCGAGTAGCGATGACGTTGAAATGGATAGAGAGTACACGCACATATGAAACTTTCGCGTTCAATGAAGGTGATGAGTGTTGCGACTGCATCTTTGCTCGGGCTTCCGCTGGTTGCATTACCAGCTCATGCTGCCGAGAATACGGTCGCTGATCATGTTGTTATCAACGAAGTTTATGTTGATGGAACAGAGAATAGGGGAACCTATCGGGATTTCGTTGAGCTGTATAACCCGACGACTTCGTCGATTGATCTGAGCAATTACGTATTGCAGGGTTATTCACGAAGTGGAAACAAATCCGGTTCGCAAACAGATCTCACGGGAACTATCGCGCCACACGGGTATTATCTTGTGGCGGCTCGTGAGGGTAATCCAGAAATAGAGCTGAATGCAGATTCAACTGACGGCCGCTTCAAAATGAGTGCGTCGAAGGAGGGTGCCTCAATAGGTCTTTTCGATAAGGGTAGTGTTCCTTCGAAGCTGAATAAAAATTTTACTGCGGTCGATCTGGTTGGTTGGGGAACCAAGGCTATCGGTGAAGGGAAAGCGATTCCGGGTGCAGCTAAGAAGGAGAAGTCTTTTCAGCGTACCGTTACAGGCGTAGATACCAATGACAACAGTGCGGACTTCTCTATTTCGGCAGCAACTCCGCAGAGTTCTGGTGTGGCTGTGCCAGATGTGCCAGATGTGCCAGATGCTCCGGATGTGCCAGGTCCGGATGATTCGGATACTCCTGTGGATCCAGCCGATCCGCAACCAGACCCAATCACTCCGCCAGTTGCACCGGCACAAACCCTAACAATTGCACAAATCCAGGGAACCGGTGACAAGACTCCGTATGCTGATCAACGCGTCACGACGACCGGCGTCGTCACCGCAGTATATCCCTACGGCGGTTTCCAAGGTTTCTATGTGCAAACCCCGGGAACTGGTGGTGATGCTGCCGGTGAGCGCACCGCATCTGACGGCATCTTCGTCTATGTCGGTAACTTTAAGAACATCCGCAATAAGACCGGCGTGGCTCCCGGTACAATCGCAGTAGGTGACTATCTTGAAGTGACCGGTATGGCGAGTGAATATTACGGTTTAACCCAGGTGAGCGTCTATGATAAAGCCGGCGTTAACCCAGACTACACCGTCACTAAACTAGACAAAGGCGACGACGTCGTCGCTCCAGAACCAGTCAAGGTTGAGCGCATCCCAGATGTTGAAGAAGCCCGTGAAAAGCTCGAAGGCATGCTGGTCCAGGTCACCGGCAACTACACGGTCACCGCTAACTATCTAACAAACCGCCACGGTCGACTCGACCTGGCACCAGGCAACGAGCCGTTCCGGATTCCGTCTGACCAAACCGCAGACAAGACGCAGTGGCCAGAGTTGGCTGCCAAGATCGAGCGCGAACGTATCGCACTCGACGACGGCGCTTCCATCGACTACACATCGTTCGGTAGTAAAAACAAGCGTTGGCCAAACTACAACAATCCGGTTCCATATTTGGATGTGAATAACCCGTTGCGGGTGGGCACAGTTATCAAGTTGCCACAGCCCATGATTTTGGACTACCGCGCCAACTCCGTGGGTCGTAAAAAGTACGAAAACCGGTGGAACCTCCAGCCAACCAAGCCGCTGTCGGACTACAACGATAAGGCAAACACCGAATGGACACGCTGGGTCTCGTTTACCTCCACCCGTCAAGATGCGCCAACGTTTGCTGAAGGCAACGTCACCATCACCTCGTTCAATGTGCTCAACTATTTCACCACCTTGGGTGAAGACGTCGATAAGTGTTCCGCATACTCCGCATACGACGGAACCAAGCTGACCACGAACCGGTGTGAGCCACGCGGTGCGTATTCTCAGGCTGCGTTCAAGATGCAAGAGTCGAAGATCGTGAAAGCAATCAATGCACTCGATTCGTCAGTTGTAGGACTGGAAGAGATTGAAAACTCGGTCAAGTTCGGTAAGGACCGTGATTTTGCTATCGCTCACCTCGTTGAGGTGTTGAACACTGATGCAGGCACTGACAAGTGGGCGTACGTCAAGTCTCCAGTCGCTGAGAAACTACCTGATCTTAAGGCCCAAGACGTTATTCGTCTGGCGTTTATCTACCAGAAGGATCAAGTTCAGCCAGTCGATGAGTCGAAGGTATTGTACGACGGCGATCAGTGGACGTATGCTCGCCAGCCGTTGGCGCAAAAGTTCCAGGCACTCAAGGACGGAGAGGCGGAAGGAAAGCCATTCGTCGTCGTCCTCAATCACTTGAAGTCCAAGGGCTCCAATAAGGACACAGTGCCAAACGATGGCTACCAGGGAAACAACAACCATATGCGTGTTGAGCAGGTAACCGAAATGGCGCAGTGGGTAGCGAAGAACTTCGCTGACGATGCAGTGTTTGTCTTAGGCGATTTGAATTCTTACACGCATGAAGATCCGTTGGTGAAGCTCGAAAAAGAGTTCGGCTACGAGTCGATTGCGGAGAAGATGGGTGTGACGAATCATTCCTACCAATATGGTGGTGTGGTTGGTTCGCTCGATCATGCGCTCGGTAACCCGGCAGCGATGGCGATGGTGAAGGATGCAGACGTGTGGAACGTCAACGCAATGGAGCCAGTTGCTTTCGAATACTCACGCTGGAACTACAACGTGAACTTCGAGAACCTGTTCGACGGCAAATCGCCATTCCGTTCCTCGGATCACGACCCGATCAAGGTTGCGATTGATACTCGCGATCCGCAGCCAGAAACGGTTGAGGTAGCGCCTATTGAACCGTCAGCTGCCGATCCGGCTACCTGCGAGATCCAGCCGTTCGTGGAAGTTACGCCAGTTGACGGCGTGAAGTATACGGTGAGCGTCGACGGTGTGGAACTAGCGCCGCTGGCTGACAACGCCAACAAGTTCGAGTACCCATACGGCAAGACTGTTATTGTGCGTGCCGAGCCGTTGGAAGGCTTCATGTTTGCTGAAGGTCAGCAAACTCAGTGGCAGTGGACAGCGCTGACTCGTAAAGAGCTCGGTTGCTCGATTGCGTGGACTGAATTGGTTCCGGCGACGCCGATTGCTCCGGAGCCGCAGCCGGAAAAGCCGGGTATTGCGTGGACTGAATTGGTTCCGGCGACGCCGATTGCTCCGCAGCCGCAGCCGCAGCTGGAGCCGGAGCCGCAGCCTCAGCCTCAGCCTCAGCCAGCAGCTCCGCAGGTTGTTGCGCAGGTGAGTGAGGGCCAGTCGATGCTGGCCAAGACCGGTGCGGACGTGCTGGCGCTCGGTACTTTCGCGGCGCTGGTGACTCTTGCCGGTATCGCATTCGTGATGCGCCGCAAGGACGTATGAACGCTGATGTGTACAGGTAGGTAAAGCTACCGACAACCAGGGCGGGGATCTAGGAAAAACCTAGATCCCCGCCCTGAGTTTTAAATATGTTTCATCAGAGAGTCCATGAAGCTTAGTTCATAGTTGAATTTGACGTCAATGATTCGCGCGAACCTATCGCGCTTCTCTAAGCGGCCTGAGTAACTCTTGTTGTTGAGATGGATTACTACCGTGCCGTCCGTGTTGATAAAGACGGCTTCGGCGCCATAGAAGTCTCGCAAGGCTTCGCGAAGTTTATTTTGCGGAAGCGCTTTCTTCAGGATCGGAATCAGGAAAAGGCATCCCACAACGGCAAAAGCGACCAGAGCAGCTAGCAAGTAATTGTTCGTGCGAATAGCAAAAATGGCGCTAGGGATGGAGTACATGAGCAACACGACAATGGAGGTCCGAACAATCCTCATGTCAGTTAGCTTGTATGGGAAATCTTCGTAGTTAACCCAGCCCTCTTTGAGCTCTAGTGTGTGCTCGTCGCTCATAACCTCACCTCAATTAGCTTCGTGCGATATGTTCACAGGGACATAGTAGACGTTCCGGACATCTGTTACCACTGGGCAATGTCAGCAACCCGTGCGCCCGATATGGCAATAAAATCCGCCGGTGCGATGCCCACTGATAAACTCCGTTTCCCGCCCGAGATTAATATTTCGTCAGCGATGACCGCGCTTTCGTCCAAGAAGATAGGGAACTGGTGTTTTTGTCCCAGCGGTGAGATCCCGCCAGTAACATAGCCGGTGAGTTTTTCGGCTCGCGCTGGCTCCATCATCGCCACTGATTTCACGCCAGCCGCGTGTGCCACGGATTTGAGATTGAGTCGGGCACTGGCCGGAACGATCGCGATAAAAGCATCTTTCCCAGACTCAACCATCAGCGTTTTAAACACCGTATCTGGATCGATTCCAAGAATCTGTGCAGTGTCTTGTGCATATCCGTGTTCCATGGTTTGCGAATGCTCATATTCGTAGAGTGTGAAGGGAACATTCGCGGCTTCAAGCGCAACCAATGCAGGTGTTCCGGTGTGGCCCGCCTTATATTGTCCTGTTTTCTTCTTCCTAGTCATGACACAATAAAAGCATGAATACTTCTGAGCGTTTTTATCTCCGACCGGCCGCGCGTGTCGACGCCGGTGCGTTATTCGAGCTTCGAACCGCGATTTTCGCGCAAGATTTCCCCGATGTGGATTTCAATAAGGAAAAAGAGTATCGGGAAATTGTCCAGATTCTCACTGATCAGGGTGCGTCAACTATATGGCTTGCCGACCTCAACGGTGAGGTTGTGGGGTATGTGCGTTCGGACGCGCTGGGGGCCGGCCATGAACGCCTGTTGGCGGTGACGTGGTTGGGTGTGCGCGGCGATGTTCGCCGTCGAGGATACGGAACGAAACTCCTAAACGCTGCCAGTGGTGACATTCCTGCCTACGCGTTCATGCCATGCCAAACAGGTGACGATGCTGCCGGCGCGCAGTTTTTCTCCGCGCGCGATTTTTCGCGCATCGATTTCACTGAGGATGCTCAAGCGGTAGCTCAAACACTCGGTCTTGCGCTAACGGACACTGGCAGCACCGGCAGACAAACGTTTATCCGTTAACTGTTGAGGTGGGCAATTTCGATATTTAGTGCGGTAGCGAACGCCGTCCAGCCAGCATATGGAATGAGGGCTACACCAGCGGCTGGGCAGACCTTTCCGGCACGATACGCTAAGTGTATTGAGGATGAGGCCAACAACGTGATTTCTGCGGCAGAAAGCCAATTGTCTCGAACGTTCCAGTAAAGGGCACTCCAGGTGGCGTTCAGTGCGAGGTTGACGCCGAGGGCGCGCTTGAATTTGCGGCGCTCGCGATGGATTCTGGCGAGTTCTTCAGGATCGTCGTGAGCCTCGTCTGCCTGGTTATCCAATTTAGTTAAAACAGCAGCTGAGGCACCTGCGATCGAGGCGTAGAGTGCTGACCATGCGATGGGAAAGACTTCTTCTGGTGGTTGCCATGAAGGTTTAAGTTGCGTCTTGTTCCACAATGTGTCGGTATTTGTGGCGTAGGATGCGATTCCGGCTGCGAGGCCGGTGACCGCGGTTGTTTTAATAATGTTTTTCAGTAGTCCCATGACTCTAGTCTTATCACTATAATGAGTGAGTACTGATGTTTTAGCTGTTAGCAGAGAATGATGAACGAGGAAACTAGCGTAGGTTGTGAGGGGTTGGGCAGGTTTGCACCGTCGCCGACGGGGGACTTCCACCTAGGTAACTTGCGTACAGCGTTGTTGGCGTGGGCGTTCGCGCGCCATAGTGGGCGCGGATTTCATATGCGGATGGAAGATCTAGATGAGCGTTCGCGTCCGCCGTTTGTCGATTCGCAGCTGCGTGATCTGGAAGCTTTGGGTGTTGACTGGGATGGTCCGGTTGTCTTCCAAAGTCAGCGCTTGAACCGCTATGCCGAGATTTTTGACCAGATGATGAAAGCTGGTCAGCTTTATGAATGTTATTGCACGCGCAAAGAACTTGCAGCGGTGGCCTCGGCTCCACATCGACCTCCCGGTTCATATCCGGGTACCTGTCGGGATTTGTTGCCAGAGCAGCGGCAGGCGGGCCGGGAAAAGTTAGCGTCGTTGAATCGTGGGCCAGCTTTTCGGTTGGCGGCGAACGACGTCGAAGGTGACGTTGTAGATCGCCAGTGCGGTAGCTACCGGGGTGCAATTGACGATCTGGTGATTCGTCGTGGAGACGGGGTTTATTCGTATAACTTTGTTTCGGTGGTTGACGACGCCGAATTCGGGGTGACGCAGATTGTACGTGGTGATGATTTGTTGCCGTCAACGCCGCGTCAGGTTTATCTCCAACACGTCTTGGGGTATGCCACGCCTGAATATGCTCACGTTCCGTTGGTACTGAACAGTCAAGGTGCGCGGTTGGCTAAACGTGATGGTGCGGTGACGATAGCGCAGCTGGCTGAGTTTGGTTGGGAAGTGGGCGATATTATCTCGCTACTTGCAACATCGTTAAAAATGCGGATCAGTAGTCTAGGGGTTTCAGAAATCCGTTCTGCTACTGAGTTTTTAGCCGCGTTCGATCCCGCGGCGCTTCCCCGATCGCCGTGGATGGTTGATGTGGATAGCCTAACGGCCGGGCCAACATCCTTTTTCGCGTCACTGCGAGATATTGAACCCGGCCGGTAGGGGACGAATTATTCGTTTCCGAGCTTGGAATCGATAACTCCACGGACACTATCGATCTTATCTTCATGCTCGGCGCCGAGCTTATCTTTGGCTACCTCTTCAGCTTTATCTAGCGCCTTATCGGTAAGCTCTTCTGCTTTATCGCTGTTAAGCGCATCCTTTGCCTTATCAAATAGAGACATCTCTATTCTCCTTTCGGTTTGTCGCTACCATGAGGGCGTTGATTAACGACGCTTGTTCCATGTGTAGCATTACCCTCATTCTACTAGGTATTTAGTCCTCAATCTACCTTCTAGATAAATTCTTGCCTTATAGTGGGTCTTGTTAATTAAACTTGAGTGGAATAGACTCAACCTTAGGTACGTTATATGAAGCAGTGAACGGCTAGAACGCGTCAGTTCAGTCGTATTATCAAGGAGTTTATTGACATGGATAAGTTAACAACGAAATCGCAGGAGGCGTTAGCTGATGCGATCGACATGGCGATGCGCGCGGGCAACCCGCACGTTGAACCAGCCCACCTTCTCGTCTCATTACTCAAGCAATCAGGTGGAGTAGCAACGGCGTTACTGGATGCCGTCGGTGTCACTATTGCTGACGTCGTCGAACGCGCCCAAGCGCAACTGGCAACTCTGCCAGGAGTCCAAGGCCAAACAGCCTCGCAACCACAAGCCTCACGTAATCTTTCCCTTGTCTTGTCCGATGCTGGGAAAGAAGCAACCGCGCTGGGAGATGCCTACATATCCACTGAACATTTACTGCTCGCTATCGCTGGCAGTCAAAGCTCCGCGGGCGATATTTTGCGTTCGGCAAACGCGAGTCGTGAACAGCTCAGCGCAGTTCTGCCGTCGGTACGTGGCTCAGCAAAAGTCACTTCCCCAGATCCTGAAGGTACGTTCAAAGCGCTCGAAAAGTACGGTTCGGATTTGACGCAGATGGCGCGCGAAGGAAAACTTGATCCGGTTATCGGCCGAGATTCTGAGATTCGCCGCGTCGTCCAAGTTCTGTCCCGGCGCACGAAAAACAATCCTGTGCTTATTGGTGAGCCAGGCGTCGGTAAAACTGCAGTTGTCGAAGGGCTCGCACAGCGTATTGTCGACGGCGATGTTCCCGAATCTTTGCGCGGCAAGCGGCTTATTTCTCTCGACATTGCCGGCATGGTGGCCGGTGCGAAATACCGTGGCGAATTCGAAGAACGCCTCAAAGCCGTACTTCAAGAAATCAAAGAGTCTGACGGCGAAGTCGTTACTTTCATCGACGAACTGCACACCGTCGTCGGCGCCGGTGGCGGAGCAGATGGGGCAATGGACGCCGGAAATATGCTCAAGCCGATGCTGGCACGCGGCGAACTGCGGCTCGTGGGCGCAACAACGCTTGACGAATACCGTGAACATGTCGAAAAAGACCCAGCTCTAGAACGCCGTTTCCAGCAGGTCTTCGTCGGCGAACCAAGCGTCGAAGATACCATCGCGATTTTGCGCGGAATTGCACCAAAGTACGAAGCACACCACAAGGTCACCATCTCTGACGGTGCACTCGTGGCCGCGGCTACGCTCTCTGACCGCTATATTTCCGGGCGGCAGCTGCCAGATAAGGCGATCGACCTCGTTGACGAAGCTGCTTCGCGCCTGCGTATGGAGCTCGATTCGTCACCAGAAGAAATCGACGTCCTGCAACGCCAAGTCGATCGGTTAAAGATGGAGAAGTCCTATCTGGAAGAAACCGATGCAGACGACGACGCCTCCGCAGCCGACCGCCTCGAAAAGCTCAACGCTGAACTCGCCGACAAATCCGAAGCCCTCGCTTCGCTGAACGCGCGCTGGGAAGCTGAAAAAGCTGGCCGGAACAAGGTTGGCGATTTGCGTGTGCGCCTCGACGAGCTGCGTACTGAGTTGGAAAAAGCGATTCGTGAAGGCCGATACGACGACGCCGGACGGATCCAAAACGGCGACATTCCACAAGTTGAAGCACAGATCGCAGCCGGTGAAGAAGACAAGAACACACTTGTTGACGAAGCACCAATGATCGCGGAGAAGGTTGACGCGGACGGTATCGCCGATGTGGTCTCTGCCTGGACCGGCATCCCAGTCGGTCGCCTCATGCAAGGCGAAACCGAGAAGCTGCTTCGTATGGAAGACGAAATTGCGCGTCGGCTTATCGGCCAGCGTTCGGCAGTGGTCTCTGTAGCGGATGCGGTGCGGCGTTCGCGTGCAGGCATTGCCGATCCGCAGCGTCCAACGGGTTCGTTCTTGTTCCTTGGCCCAACCGGCGTCGGAAAAACTGAGCTGGCGAAGTCGTTGGCAGAGTTCTTGTTTGACGACGAACGTGCCATGGTTCGTATCGACATGTCGGAATATTCCGAGAAGCATGCGGTGGCACGGTTGATTGGTGCACCTCCAGGATATGTGGGGTATGAAGAGGGCGGTCAGCTCACCGAAGCGGTTCGCCGTCGCCCCTATGGTGTGGTGTTGTTGGACGAAGTGGAGAAGGCACATCCGGAAGTCTTCGATATTTTGTTGCAGGTGCTTGACGACGGTCGGCTCACGGACGGCCAGGGACGCACGGTTGATTTCCGGAACACGATCCTGATTTTGACGTCGAACTTGGGTTCGCAATTCTTAACGAACACCGAGCTGGATCTTGCCGATCAGCACCGGGCAGTGATGGAAGCGGTCCATGCGAACTTCAAGCCAGAGTTCTTGAACCGGTTGGATGATCTGATTATCTTCGAACCGTTGAGTGTTGCAGATATTGGCCAGATCGTCGATTTGCAGGTGGCTCAGATGGCGCAACGTTTGGACTCGCGTCGGATTACGCTCGATGTCCGAGAGGATGCGAAGTCAGTGTTGGCGCTAGAAGGATATGATCCGGCATTCGGTGCACGTCCGTTGCGTCGCTTGATTCAGCGCGAAGTCGGCGATCAGCTGGCACGCCTGCTGTTGGCTGGTGACGTCAGCGATGGGCAACGAGTCGTTGTTGAAAGTGCAGACCTCGATACCTCATTCTTCGATCGAGAAACCGGTGAAGTGGTGCCCGCCAATGGCACGGCGGTGGAGAACGCACACAAGCTGAAGTTGGTTGTTGAGGAAAGCTAACCACACTGAATGCATGGTACGTATCCCAATAGGTGGACAGCTGTAGGATTTGTTCGGTCAGACGGGTATGCTCCTACCTATGAAAGATCAGATAAATACAGCAAAAGATTCGGCAGGGGCCAGTGTGGCCTCTGCCGAATCTGCCGTAAATGGCAAACATGTTCAGCTTAAACGAGGCCTAACTTCTGCCCAGGTATCCATGATTGGACTATCTGGCGCACTCGGCACCGGCCTGTTTCTCGGCTCCGGATCGGTGATCAGTTTTGGTGGCCCATCCACAGTGTTTGCGTATCTGGCGGCTGGTCTTCTAGCTCTATCTGTTGTGTGGGCGTTGGCTGAAATGGTGTCGGTCCACCCGGTTCCTGGCGGCCACGGAGCAGTAGCAGCCTCCTACCTAGGCCCATACGGTGGCTACGTTACGCGCTGGAACTTCGCAGTGACGATGTTAATTGCGGTTGGTGCTGAAGTGACAGCCTCAGCCACCTATCTGCAATTCTGGTTCCCGAGCTTGCCACTGTGGGCCGGTACTGTCCTATGCTCGTTGCTGATCGTGGCGTTGAATTTGTTCTCAGTGCATCTCTATGGTTCGAGCGAGTACTGGTTCTCGATGATTAAGGTCATCGCTATCGTTACCTTCATTGCGCTCGGTTTGGCCCTGGTTCTTGGGCTGTTCCCAGGGGTGGAAGCAATCGGTACTGGTAATTTGACCGAGCACGGCGGGTTCTTCCCTAAAGGAATTTCGGGCCTTTTGGCGGCTATCTGTTTAGCTGTCTTCTCCTTCGGCGGTATCGAAAACGTCTCGGTTGGTGCAGCGGAATCCGAGCATCCGGAGCGCGACGTTCCACGTGCTGCACACACCATGATTTGGCGTCTGTTGTTGTTCTACGTGCTCGCCATTCTCGTGGTGCTCATGTTGCAACCCTGGACGGAAACTGCTGGCTCACATGGCACGATTGACGAATCACCATTCGTGCGGGCGCTCGATATTACGGGTGTTTCGGGTGCGGCGCATATTATGAATGCGATTTTGATTGTGGCTGCGCTTTCGGCGGCAAACGGCTGTTTGTACTCCTCAAGCCGCATGATTCATTCGCTGGCTAATGACCGTCAAGCCCCGAGCTGGGCTGCGGTGACGGCGAGTAATGGTTCGCCGCGTCGTGCAGTATTGATCGCAATGGTTGGCATGGTGTTAGCTTCTGTGCTGGCAATCGCTAGCCCGGCGAATGCGTTCTTGTGGCTCTATGGTTGTGCAACGATCGGCATTCTGGTGACCTGGGTGATGACGATGATTACCCACATGGCGTTCCGTGCCAAGCGTAAGGCTGCCGGGTTGCCATTGCCTGAGCATCGGTTGTTGGCAGCGAACATTGTTGCGCCTGTGGCGATCGCTGTGTCGGTTGCGATCTTCATTGGGCTCTACTGGCTACTGCCAGTGGCCTGGTACGCCGGCATTCCATACCTTTGTATCTTGACACTCTCCTACTTGGCGGTGCGTAGTGTGCATTCGATGCACACCCACGATTTACTCGAAGAAGATCTTTGTCGCTAAATAGCTTGATAATAATGGGGCTACATGTTATGATCTGCTCCCCAGATGTTGGACAGTTTAAATCATATCCTGTCTGTTAGGCTGCAAGGGCCTGATTCCGGTATTCAATCGGGGTCAGGCCCTTGAGTCGTTCTTGGATACGGTTGTTGTTATACCAGGTGATGTATTGGTCGAGTTGGTCAAGGAAGTCTTGAACGGAGGTAAAAGAGCTTGGGTGGTAAAACTCGGCTTTGAGGTGACTGAAGAAATTCTCTGCTAAAGAGTTGGCATAACAGTTACCCTTGCGAGACATTGATTGAACCGCGCCGATATGGTCAAGCTGGTTACGCCACGATACATGCTGGTAATGAAATCCTTGATCAGTATGAACAATCAATCCTGGCTGCGGGTTTTCCTTGGCAATGGCCTGAGCTAACGACGCGGCTGTGAACGTGGTTGTGGGATGGAAAGCATGCGTGGCAGCGATGATGGTCCCATCGAAGAGGTCGATAATGGGTGAGAAATAGACTTTCTTACCACACACGCGAAACTTAAGTGATATCTGAGACCCATTTACGATTGACCTGTGCGACACTAAAGGCACGGTTAAGCACGTTTCGAGCAAGACGATTAATGGTTCCACGGTAGGAGTTATACCGGCGTTTAGGCCGTGTAATACACACTAACTTCTCACGCGCCATGATCTTAGCAACGAGTTTTTTCGATACCCGCCAACCATCTTTCATCAACGCTAACCGGATACGCCACTGGCCATACCGGCCATGAGCTTGATAGAAAATATTTTTGATCACTAGCGCAAGCTCAGCATGTTTATCGCCACGCCCGACACGGGCCTGATGGTAAAAGAACGTTGAGCGAGCAAGCCCGGCAATACGTAGTAAGTCACTAAAGCGGTAGCGGGACTTGAGATCTGCCACGACGCGGGTCCGGGTCAGTATTCGTTGCTCATCAAGTCCCTTAATGCTTTTAGGTAAGCATTTTCCGCTTCTAATTACTCTAAACGGCGTTTGAGCTGATCAAGCTCACTAACTGGCCGGGGTTGATGTGGATCTTTTCTTGGTCGACCCTTTGGTCGAGGACGTAGTCCGTCTACTCCTTTAGTCCGATAGATCCGAACCCATCTTTCTAATACTTTCGGTGAGGACAAACCCAGTTCCTTCGCAATGGACATCTTTGTTTGCCCGGAAAGGAACCGCTCAACTACCTGGAG
Source organism: Arcanobacterium phocisimile (assembly GCF_016904675.1). Taxonomy (NCBI): domain Bacteria; kingdom Bacillati; phylum Actinomycetota; class Actinomycetes; order Actinomycetales; family Actinomycetaceae; genus Arcanobacterium; species Arcanobacterium phocisimile. The sequence continues at coordinate 211,924 of NZ_CP070228.1, forward strand.
TTTAACCTCGAAGGAATACTGTGAAGGAGTCGGCTTGTGCATGAGAACAAGTCTGCCATGAATACACCACCTCTCCCATAGATTCTTTGCAGTTCTCACCCCAACACCTACATGCTTGCTAGCAACATGAGGACCAAAACCAGCCTCAAACAACGAAACCAACTGCTCACGCTGGAGCACACTCGCCTTACTCGAAGCCAACATAAAACTACCCCCTGAAAGAAGGAACCCAATCAACAAGTCCAACTTTCAGGGAGCAGTTCACAGCAACACATTTGGGCCTATAGCCCCCCCTTTTTGTGGTTTTATTTCATGCAAAAATCCCTAGCATTTCTCGCAATCCTTTCAGGGATTTCCCAGATAAATACCGGGCAAAGCACCAATTTCTATGATGAATAAAACATTATTGAAAAATGTCGTAACACGCCTTGGAAAACCAAAAATATTTTATATGATACAATCCATGACTTTTAAAAAATACGCAACACATTCCGTTCTGAGCCTCATGATTGCCGGAACCGCACTTGTCCACCCTTACGGCGCAGCCTTTGCCGCATCTCCACCTGAACTATCAGCTCAATGCACCCAAGCTCGAGCCGATGTCGCTTCACACCAAAAGACTCTCGAGACACTCAAAGCGCGCCACAGCGAACTCATGAAGAAACTTGACGCGGAAAAAGAAGCACGCACTCAGGCCGAGCATAAGCTAGCTGAACTAGAAGCAGTAGCGATGGATAAGAAGGCTGAGATTTCTACAGCTCACCAGCAGATTGAACGCGCAACTGCGCGGATCGAGGAACTCACTTCTGCTATTGCGCGCCTAGATAACGAAATTGCTGAGCACGCCAAAGCATTAGCGGCCGCTACCCAAGAACTGGCTAATGCACAGCGCAAACTCGACTCTATTGCCACCGCACACGAACAAGCTCGGGCTAAAGTTGAACAAGCTAACGAGCTAGTGCGTCAAGCACAATCGAGTGTTGCCAGTGCCGAAAAAGCGCTGCAGGACGAAAAAGAACGCTACACCAGCGCAGTTGCAGAGCAAGCGCGCAGGAGCGCTCAAACCGAACAGGAGCTAAAGAAGGTCACTGAACAGCTCGCAACCGCACCACAGACTCTTGTCGAACTCAATGACCGGCTCACTAAAGCACAAGCTGAACAAAATAAAGCCACAGAACGCCTAAACTTATTACGGAAAGTCAGTGAAGAAAAGGATGAAAAGGCTCGTGACGCAACTAAGGTTCTTGAAGGGGTAGTGGCGCAAAAAGACGAGGAAATGGCGTTGAAGAATATGACCGACGCCGAAATTAAGAAGCTTGACGATGAGATTGCAGAACTTCCCCAGATCCCGGAAAACACCCAAAAAGTAGCCGAGCTTACTGCTCGGCGACAGAGTCAACTACGAATGCGCGAAGGCTACGAAGGAAATATTACTGACCTCAATAACCTAGTTACCAAGATTCGAAGTGATATAGCCGAACTTGAGGAAGAAATTCGTAAATTTGCTGCCGAAATCCTCGTCGTCGAACAAAAACTACAAACAGCGATCCGCGATGCTGCCCAAGCCGAGCAAGCAATTCTCGACCAGCGTTCTACCATCGACGCGCTCACCAAGAACAAAGAGGCACTCGAACGAGAGCTGGCAACATTGGCAGATCCAATCGCCAATAACACCCCAGACCGTGAACGAGAATTGGAAGCAGCCAAGCAAGCGCTAGCTCCTCTTAAAGCACGCCTGAGCACTGAGCAAGAAAACCTCGATAGCCTTCAACCTACCTACAATGCAGCATTGGCAGCTAAAGAAGCACGCGAGCGAGACCTCGCTGAGAAAACGCAACATATTGAAAAACTGCGTGAGACACACGGCACGGCCCGTGCAGACCTAGATAACGTCCGCTTCGAATTAAACAATGCGCGTAAAGCTCACGATGATGCCCTAGCGGAACTAGATTCGCTTCAGCACCAGATTGCAGATGCGAAAGGATCACTCGATCTCATAGGTGATTCGTCTGCCGAATTAAAGAAGATTGCTAACGAGCTCGAAACTGAACGCATTCTCCATTCTCATTCAGTGAAAACTGAAAAAGAAAAATGTGCACCATCAGAGCAAACCCCAAATATGCCAAAGCGGACTGATCCGGCAGACCAAACCCCGAACATGCCAAAGCAGACTGATCCGGCAGACCAAACCCCAAGCACGCCAAAGCAGACCGGACAGAACCAACCTGGTCAGAAGACGGCGCCAGCCAGAGCTCAACACAACGCTTCGGCTCAACTCGCCCAGACTGGTGTTGCCTCAGGAGAGGTTTTACTTGGTGCGGGAACGTTGATCGGTATTGGTGCTCTCGCTGCAGGAGTTTCCCGACGTCGTCGTCAAGGGTAAAATCACTATCTAAAAGCGACAGATACACATAAATGGGGGCTACATGGTTAGTGAACTGCTCCCTGAAAGTTGGACTTGTTGATTGGGTTCCTTCTTTCAGGGGGTAGTTTTATGTTGGCTTCGAGTAAGGCGAGTGTGCTCCAGCGTGAGCAGTTGGTTTCGTTGTTTGAGGCTGGTTTTGGTCCTCATGTTGCTAGCAAGCATGTAGGTGTTGGGGTGAGAACTGCAAAGAATCTATGGGAGAGGTGGTGTATTCATGGCAGACTTGTTCTCATGCACAAGCCGACTCCTTCACAGTATTCCTTCGAGGTTAAACTCCAGGTAGTTGAGCGGTTCCTTTCCGGGCAAACAAAGATGTCCATTGCGAAGGAACTGGGTTTGTCCTCACCGAAAGTATTAGAAAGATGGGTTCGGATCTATCGGACTAAAGGAGTAGACGGACTACGTCCTCGACCAAAGGGTCGACCAAGAAAAGATCCACATCAACCCCGGCCAGTTAGTGAGCTTGATCAGCTCAAACGCCGTTTAGAGTAATTAGAAGCGGAAAATGCTTACCTAAAAGCATTAAGGGACTTGATGAGCAACGAATACTGACCCGGACCCGCGTCGTGGCAGATCTCAAGTCCCGCTACCGCTTTAGTGACTTACTACGTATTGCCGGGCTTGCTCGCTCAACGTTCTTTTACCATCAGGCCCGTGTCGGGCGTGGCGATAAACATGCTGAGCTTGCGCTAGTGATCAAAAATATTTTCTATCAAGCTCATGGCCGGTATGGCCAGTGGCGTATCCGGTTAGCGTTGATGAAAGATGGTTGGCGGGTATCGAAAAAACTCGTTGCTAAGATCATGGCGCGTGAGAAGTTAGTGTGTATTACACGGCCTAAACGCCGGTATAACTCCTACCGTGGAACCATTAATCGTCTTGCTCGAAACGTGCTTAACCGTGCCTTTAGTGTCGCACAGGTCAATCGTAAATGGGTCTCAGATATCACTTAAGTTTCGCGTGTGTGGTAAGAAAGTCTATTTCTCACCCATTATCGACCTCTTCGATGGGACCATCATCGCTGCCACGCATGCTTTCCATCCCACAACCACGTTCACAGCCGCGTCGTTAGCTCAGGCCATTGCCAAGGAAAACCCGCAGCCAGGATTGATTGTTCATACTGATCAAGGATTTCATTACCAGCATGTATCGTGGCGTAACCAGCTTGACCATATCGGCGCGGTTCAATCAATGTCTCGCAAGGGTAACTGTTATGCCAACTCTTTAGCAGAGAATTTCTTCAGTCACCTCAAAGCCGAGTTTTACCACCCAAGCTCTTTTACCTCCGTTCAAGACTTCCTTGACCAACTCGACCAATACATCACCTGGTATAACAACAACCGTATCCAAGAACGACTCAAGGGCCTGACCCCGATTGAATACCGGAATCAGGCCCTTGCAGCCTAACAGACAGGATATGATTTAAACTGTCCAACATCTGGGGAGCAGATCATAACATGTAGCCCCATTTATGTGCATCTGTCACTTTTCGATAGTGGTTTTACCCTTGACGACGACGTCGGGAAACTCCCGCAGCAAGCGCACCTAGACCGATAAGTGCTCCTGCGCCGAGCAATGCTTCACCTGGTGCAACGCCCGTTTGGGCAAGCTGGCTAGAAGCGTTGTGCTGGACGTTAGCTGGAGCCATTTGTTGCATCGGCTGTGCTGGTGTTGGTTGCCCTGGTGTTGGTGCTGGTGCCATTGGTGCAGGGTGCTTTGGCATAGGTTGCTTTGGTGTGCACTGTTCTTTCTCAGTTTTCACGGACTCTGAGTGAAGAATACGTTTGGCGTCAAGCTCCTTGGTGACCTTGTCAAGCTCGGCGGATGAATCTGCGATTCGGTCACGCATTTCCTTTACGTCAGCGATCTGCTTAGTGAGAGACTCCTGTGCCTCAACAGCAGAATCATGGTCCTTACGGGCTTGATCTAGCTTGTGTTGAGCGGCTTCAAGATCTGCTTTAGCTTGAGCTAGTTCGTTGCGGAGCTTTTCCGTACGACGGGTTTCCGCAGCGACCTTCTCTGCTTGTGCTTTTTCAGCTGCTAGAGCTTCGCCATAAGCCGCTTCAAGTTCCTTAAGACGTTTCTCAGCATCTTGCAGTTTCATCTTGAGGTCAGCCAGTTGCTGTTTTGCTTCGTCCAACTTTTGCGTAAGAACTGCAATGTTGTTCGTAATTGGCGTTTCTTCCAAAGCTTTCAACTCTTGCTCGAGCTTTGCTTTTTCCTTCGACAGTTCGGCGATCTTCACCTGCTGTTCAGCGAGAGCTTTATCCGCTGAAGCGATGTCGCGGATAGCCTTTTCAGGATGTGCTCGGCAGAGCGAACATTATCAGAAGAAATAAGTATTTCTTTTTGAAGCTTGGTTATCTCCTTTTCAGCACTCTTAATCTGGTATTCTAGCGTCTCGATATTCTCCGAGAGCTTTTCAACAGTTGATTGCTTATTTCGAACTACAGACCGGAGGTTGTTCAATTCGTCCCGTAGTTTTTCGACTTCTTCAAGCTGTGCTGAAAGGTTCGCTTTTTGACGGTTAAGATCGTCATGTTGTGTAGATAGGTCAGTGATAGATCCCTCAGTGCTACTAAGCTCTTGCTTTAGCTGCCCGATTGTTGCCTCAGTAGATTTAATATTGCGTTCAATATCATCGAATTTGTGCCGTAGGCTTGGTATGGAATCAATACGATCCTTTTCAACTGAACTAAGAGCCTTTGTTAATTCTTCATCGGTTTTAATCTTGAGGGAATTAAGTTGTTTCAACTGTTCCTCTGTAGAACTGAGGCGAGTGTTCAGTTCAAATTTTTTAGTATGCAGATCGTTTAACTTAGTGTTTAAATCGCGTATCTGTTGATCTAGCTTCGCCCATTTTTCTTCTGCAGCATGGTAGCCTGCATGTTTGTTTTGCAGTTCTGAAAGTTGTTTATTGCTTTCAACTATCTCTTTTTCCAGCTTATCCTTGGTGTCAATGTGCTGTTGTTTTAGGCCCATGTAAGCGTTTAGCTCGTCCTTGAGCTGTTTGAAGTAAGAAACTTTTTGCGTCGCATATTTATGTGCGTAGCTGAGGCCGTCTTCTGCCTTCTTTTTATCGGCTTTTGCTTGGTTAAGTCGGTCGGTTAGATTCGGAAGTTCGTTGCTTGATTTTTCTAGTTCTTGAGCGGTCTTTGCAAGATCAGCTTCTTTTTGGGCTATCTGCTTGTTGTGTTCTTCGAGCGCCTTGTTGTAGGCGTCTTTCTCGTCCTGTAGGGCTTTTTCTGCACCAACTACCTCTGACTGTGAACGCTTGACTGCTTCTTGATTCTTGGTGACCTCTGCGCGAGTCTTATCGCGTTGGGCAGTAATGGCTTTAAGTTCCTTTTGAGCAATCGCGAGCGCTGTCTTAGCTTCTTCTAACGCCTGGTTTTGCTTCTTAAGGTCCTTGTCAAGCTGGCCAATCATTGTCTCGAGTTGCTTAATCTTCGCAGTCGCACGATCGATCGCGTTTTGTGCCTGAGCGATTTTACCTTTATTGGTCTCGGCGGCTTTTTCTAGTTCAGCTAGCTTATGCTCGGCCTGAGTGCGTGCTTCTTTTTCCGCGTCAAGTTTCTTCATGAGTTCGCTGTGGCGCGCTTTGAGTGTCTCGAGAGTCTTTTGGTGTGAAGCGACATCGGCTCGAGCTTGGGTGCATTGAGCTGATAATTCAGGTGGAGATGCGGCAAAGGCTGCGCCGTAAGGGTGGACAAGTGCGGTTCCGGCAATCATGAGGCTCAGAACGGAATGTGTTGCGTATTTTTTAAAAGTCATAGATTGAATAGTATGGAATTTCGTTGACATTTCAAGGTGGATTGTTACATTTTTGAATAGTGTTTTCTAGATCATATAAATTTATGCTTTAGCCTGTATTTGTCTGGAAAATTCCTGGGAAGATTGCGAGAAAAGCAGGGAATTCCCCACTGTCTGACGCTCTGAAAATGGCGTGGCTGAGCGGATCAGCCACGCCACGTCGTCGAGTATCGAGAGCTTACCGTTCGCGATTTCCAGCAATAAACTCTTCGAGGTGCTCGCGAGCGACCGAGTCACGCAACTGCTCCTTCGGTGACTTCATCAGGTAGGACGAAGCAGAGAGCAGGTTGCCGGAGATGCCACGATCGAGCGCGATCTTGCAGGCGCGCAGTGCGTCGATGACGATACCTGCAGAGTTTGGTGAATCCCAAACTTCGAGCTTGTATTCGATTTGGATCGGAACTTCACCGAAGGTGGTTCCTTCTACGCGAACGAATGCGAACTTGCGATCTTCGAGCCACGGCACGTAGTCAGATGGGCCAACGTGGATGTTGTGATCGTCAACCGGGCCGGTCATATTCGAGGTGACGGCGTTGGTCTTGGAGATCTTCTTCGATTCGAGACGGTTGCGCTGCAGCATGTTCTTGAAGTCCATGTTGCCGCCCACGTTGAGCTGGTAGGTGCGGTCGATACGAACGCCACGCGATTCCATCAATGCGACGAGGTCGCGGTGGGAGATAGTTGCGCCGAACTGGGACTTGATGTCGTCACCGATGATTGGCAATCCGGCGTCTTCGAACTTCTTGGTCCACTCTTCGGTGGAAGCAATGAACACCGGCAGGCAGTTAACGAATCCGCAGCCGGCATCGATAGCGCACTGGGCGTAGAAGCGGTCTGCTTCTTCGGAGCCAACTGGCAGGTAGGAAATAAGAACGTCAACCTTGGCGGCCTTGAGTTCGGCGACCACATCTACTTCTGGTGCGTCGGATTCGGTGATGGTGTCGCGGTAGTAGTCGCCGAGACCGTCGAGGGTGTGGCCGCGAAGAACCTTCACGCCGGTTTCTGGAACGTCAGCGAACTTCATCGTGTTGTTCTGCGAGGAGAAGATGGCTTCGGAGATATCCTTGCCAACTTTTTCGCTATCAACATCGAAAGCTGCCACGAATTCGACGTCGCCCACGTGGTATCCGCCGAAATTCACGTGCATTAATCCTGGGATTGGGGTGTTAGGGTCTGCATCTTTGTAAAACTCAACTCCTTGAACGAGTGAGCTAGCACAGTTGCCGACTCCAACGATACCTACGCGGATCTTGGACATATTTTCTCCTTTGGTCGGTCTGCTTGCTGGCGGGCAGTGAGTTAGTTGTCAGGACATAATTGTCACGACAATTAACAGTCTCGCTTGTTACTGGGCAAGATGCAAGTGCGACACGACACGTCCGGTTTTGTTGGCTAGGGGCCTGAGTGCGGGTTGTTCCTAAAACTCGTCTCTGGGAGTAGATAGGTGCATATAGTGGCTATCTCCGCTGTACGACGAGCTTTTGTGACAGCGGGGCGCGCTGAGCTAGCTGCCGGGCGGTGCGAGGCGGACAGGCGCCGCCCCGCTGCCCCGGCAAGGCTGCGCGCCCCGGCACCGCCCGGGCACCTCCTGCCCGAATATGCCAAACTGGAAGCATGTATGAAGATTTTTTACCGGCTGACACCTTGGCATTCGATCACTCTTACATGACGCTCACCGCCGGCCCACGCGGCGTGGAGATAGCAGGAATCGCCGGCGATCCCGACGTGGTCTATCCGCTGGCATCGGTCACGAAGCCAATCGCGGCATGGTCTGTGCTGGTAGCGGTAGAACGTGGGCTGGTTTCTTTGGACGAACAAGCCGGACCAGAAGGGTCAACTATTCGCCATTTGTTGGCGCACGCTTCGGGTTTGCCGTCGGCGGCAGGAGATCCTATTGCAGCACCTGGCACCCGCCGGATCTATTCAAACTATGGTTTTGACGTGCTGGGCGAGGCGGTTGCGGCGCGGGTTGGCATGTCGATCCAGGACTGGGTGCGGCAGACGGTACTTGAACCCGTGCGCATGCTGGACGCCAGCGTGGATGGCTCGATCGCGTTTTCTGGTCGGGCGTCGCTCGATTCGGTGGCGCGGTTTGCGGGAGAGTTGCTGGACCCCCAGTTGATTTCGCCCGACCTGGCCCAGCAGGCATTTAGTCCGCAGTTTGCCGGGATTCCCGGTATTTTGCCAGGTTATGGCCGCCAGCCGGATAATCTGTGGGGTTTGGGTTTGGAGATCCGTGGCAACAAGTCACCGCACTGGACGGGATCTGATTTTCCGACGACGACGTTCGGTCACTTCGGCCAGTCCGGCTCGTTTGTGTGGGTCGATCCGGTGGCCAACCAAGCGGGCGTCTTTTTAGGAAACCGGATGTTTGGCCACGAGCACGCCGAGGTTTGGCCAGAGCTAACTAATCAGATGCGGGCTAGCTAGCAAATTCGACGATCACTGGCACGTGGTCTGAAGCGCCCTTGCCTTTGCGTTCGTCGCGGTCGATTGCGCCGGCGATCGTGCGTTGGGCCAGTCCTTCGGATGCCCACACGTAGTCGATGCGTAGTCCTTCATTCTTGGGGAAACGTAGCTTTTGGTAGTCCCAGAACGTGTAGTTCGTGGCGAAATCTCGCGAAACTTCACGCATGCCAGCGACACTAAACGCATGGAACGCTGCGCGTTCGGCGTCGGTCAAATAAATACCGTCCTCCATCGCGGACGGATCCCACACGTCGTCGTCGGTAGGAATAACGTTCCAGTCCCCAACTAAGGTGAGGTCAATTCCGAGGCGGGTTTGGGTGGTGGCGAATTCTTGGAGGGCGCGCAAGAATTCGAGTTTGTAGAAGTAGTGCGGATCGCCAACGGCTCGGCCGTTGGGAACATAAAGTGACCACAGGTCGATTCCGCCCACGCGCGCCCCGATGGCGCGAGCTTCACGCGGACCGTTGATGAAGGCGGCGCCGTCGTCGGGAATGCCTTTGGTGAAACCGGGCTGGCCGGGGAATTCGTAACGAACATCGGAAAGACCAACGCGGGAAATAATGGCGACGCCGTTCCACTGGTTAAGCCCGTGGGCGGCGATCTCGTAACCGGCTGCCTCAATCTCGGCTGCTGGGAATTGCTCGGGTTTGCATTTGATTTCCTGCAACGCCAACACGTCTAAATCGTGACGTTCTAGGACGTTTAGGATGCGGTCGGCACGGGCACGGGCAGAGTTAATATTCCACGTTGCGATCTTCATGAGACCAGTTTACGGGTTGCGCGGTAGTCTTGTCGTATGGGACGAGCGTTGATTACCGGAGCAAGTGCAGGGCTAGGGCTCGCTTTTGCTCGCCAGCTAGCGAACGATGGGCACGACGTCGTGCTGGTTGCGCGCAACCAGGAACGATTGGACGACGTCGGTGGCCAGATTCGACAAACCTACGGCGTTGAGGTTGAAGTTATTGCCGCCGATCTTGGTGATGTGGCGGATACCCAGCGGGTGGCGCAGCGGCTGGGCGCAAGTGATGCACCGATAAGTTTGCTGGTCAATAATGCCGGTTTCGGGCTGGGGCAAGATTTTGTGGGTGGTGCGATGGAGCGCGAACTTGATGGCTTGAATGTGATGGTTCGAGCAGTGATGATGCTCAGCCACGCGGCTGCCGAGGCGATGGTGGTGCGCGGGCGAGGCACGATTATTAATGTGGCCTCGATGACCTCGCTGACCGTGCAAGGCACATATTCGGCGCACAAGGCATGGGTGCGGACGTTCAGTGAGGGGCTGGCGGTAGAACTGGCTGGTACCGGGGTAGGGGTGACGGTGGTTAATCCGGGCCTGATTCGCACCGAGTTCCATGAGCGTTCCCACGTAGATTCGTCGCAGTGGCCGGAAGTCGTTTTTGCTAGTCCTGAGCAGGTGGTGCGGGCCGCGTTGGCGGCTGCGCGGGCTGGCCAGGTGGAGGTCACGCCGACTGTGCTCTACAAACTGGCGAGCGTGGTGGTACGCCATGCCCCGCGCAGACTCGTGCGCAAGTTCGCCGGTCCGGGGCTTTCTGGGCGGGGTTGACGCCACAATATTGGCTTGTTATTGGCTTATGAAATGCAGAAAGTCGGGGTGTTCAGCAAAGTGTGTGGGAAGTGAATATTATGCTTCAAATAGCGTATGGATGCTGATCAATATCATGTGTACATACGCTCTCTCAAAGACTGTCGTTCGTTTAAGATGAAAGGAAAGATAGGCTTTGACAAACCGGGAGCTAGCGTCGTTAACAATTCTTGCACTATTAATGCTTTTAGTTATTGTCGAAGCAATTAGAAAACCCAGCTTCCGGAAGGGCATTTGGAATCTATTTAAAGCCTTTTCGTGGAAATTGCAGGTAGCGTTGTTGTGCTACTTTCTATGTGCGGTGCTATCGATGTGGATTGCTTGGCAAATTGGTCTGTGGAAAGTTGAATTCATCAAAGAGTCTCTGCTGATGATTCTAGTTGGTGGAATTCCACTGCTCTATTTCAAACCGGTAGAGATGATCAGTGGTTTCGAATTGCTTAAAGCTATTTCGCAGAATGCTGTCGGTTTCACAGTAATTGTTTCTGCCTATTTCAACCTGGTTTCATTCCCGTATGTAGTTGAAGTTTTTATGCAGGTCGTTGTGTTTCTGTTGGGTGCTTCAAGTGCAGTCATCGAGCGAAAGAAATTAGGTTCCTTCACAAATCATTTCTTGCAAGGCGCTCTGATTCTTTATGGCTTTATATTTATTTTGTTGGTTTCTTTTAAGGTGTACAGTCATGCAGATTCAATTTATTGGTCGAAAGAAATAAATATTTTTATCCTTTCCGGTTTCTTTCTCTTTTCAATGTTCCCATTCGCATATTTACTTGCGTTATATTCTGCGTTGGAACTCATCATTTCTCGGTTGAAAATGCGCAACGAATCTCTACGCGTGGGAGTTAAGGTGGCGGCAATTGTGGGTACAAGAGGAAGTTTGAAACTTGCTAAGTTATTTTGCTATCCCTGGCTAAATAAAATGGCTGAAGCTGAGAATTATAGAAACGCGTCGATCGTTATGCGTAGTTACCGAAAAGCTTTGCAGTAAACAGGGAATGATGAAGGTAGAGCAGATTTAGGTGGTGTTGCTAGGAAGGTGTTTGGGAACATCCATCTGCTAACGTGGTCTTATAGTGCATAACTAGATGATTTTTGTGGTGAAGTATGGCGAAGAAATTAATTCACGTGGTCGGCGCTGTGTTTGTGCGTGATGACAAGATTATGGCTGCGCAGCGCGGCTCAGGGCGAGCTCTAGAAGGATATTGGGAATTTCCCGGTGGAAAGATCGAGCCAGGAGAGAGCCCGCAGCAAACACTTGCTCGTGAGCTGCGTGAAGAATTGCTTACTGACGCCGAAGTAGGTGAATTCATTGCCCGATCAGAGTATGAATACGATTTTGGAATCGTTTGGCTAGATGCTTACTTTGCAACTATTATAGGCAGCGAACCAACCCTGACTGAGCATCAAGAAATTCGCTGGCTGGGTGCAGAAGAACTATTCAGTGTGCAGTGGGCGCCGGCTGATATTCCGATTATTGAGAGTATTCGTTCACAGATAATCTAAATCGTTGCTGAGCATCCATTAAGATTTGAGGTTTAAGATCATGGGGAAACAGCGGTTAACTATTTATATGTTTCGCGAAAATGTTCAAGACATTGAAGATATATTCGACTTAGAGAGAAAGAGTCAAATAGGAATAGAGGTTTTTAAAATTCCAACAAATAATGCTTTTGGCTCAGACGGGTGCTTGTTTTATAAAAAACAGGAGGACAATACTCCAGCGTGGCTAAGCTATGTGATTCCTATCTTGGCAGAGGATCTTCCTGAAATGAAAACCAAAAGTATTTCTGCGTTGTTAGTAACCAGAGTGAAGGAACGAATTTTTGCAATCGCATTCGGATATGGGCGTTCTCTAATAGATCTGCAGAAAATTGAGTTTAATTTTGGTTTGCGTGTTGCCCTCAATTTAATTGATCCAAAACAAATTCGAAGTGTAGACACGAAGTTATTCGACGATTTGGTTCTTTCTGCAAAAATGCAAGTAAGCAGAGACGCTGGACTTGCATCGTTTAATGTAGACACGCAGCGGGATATTTTGAAATCGGTAGCAGGAAAGATCGATGGAAATGATTTTTTTAACACTATTTCCGGTAGTGATTCAGTGGTGCTCAATGCTGATATTGGTGCACTCAAAGTGCCGAGACTATTAGAACAGCTCCTCGAAGCGTATCAGTCCGAGGCGTATAAGAAAAATTTTGGTTGGGTTGATCATTTAGCGCTCGTACGGGATGAAAAAACCATTAACCTGCTCGATAACAAGTTAGTGGGCGAGTTAAGGTCAGGAGTGCTGGGCTCGACCCATTTAGCTTTACCAGATGTGCTGGATTTGGAGGATATCGACGCCTACAAGATTCAAGGAACTCGCGGAGTCGAGTACCCGGAGCTTGATTTGGATAGTTATTTAAAAGAGTTGGGAGACGCGCTTGACCAACTATCCTTAGAGAAGCTTAAAAGGTTTCATGTTTCAGTAAGATTTTCAAGAACTCAAGCATACGACCGACGTGGAACATTATACAGGTGCCTGGTTTCGGAGCAGAGACTGGAGCAGGGTGGGCGGCTCTATGTTTTGATTGAGGGACGTTGGTTCGAGGTTGACAAACTTTTGGTTGAAGAGGTCGATTCTTATTTAGAAGAAAGAATAACGTTTGACGCAAAGGGCTTTCCGGATGCAAAAGTTGGAGAAAAAGAGACGAATTATAATCAACGTTTGGTTAGAGAATCAGGCGGAGGATTACTTCTATTGGATGCTAAAGTATTTAGGCCACAAGGCGCGAGAACAGGTATCGAATTTTGTGATGTTTTATCCAAAGAAGGAGAGATTATCCACGTTAAACGAAAGTCGCGTTCATCGACTTTGAGTCACTTGTTTGCTCAGGGTACTGTTTCAGCAAAGACATTTCTGGGTGATCAGAGTTTCCGATCTGAGTTAAGAGACTATATTCGTGATCAAGTAAAAGTTGGGCACAGTGATGATTGGTCACAGGTGTTACCTGATATGAACGAATCTGTAGTGCCGAATAGATACTGTATCAGATATTTAATTATTGCGAAATCAAGTCGAACAGGCATGGACTGGTTGCCGTTCTTTAGTAAAATAACCCTTATTCAGAATACTAAAGAATTGCTACAGATGGGATACAAGGTCACTGTCGGTAGAGTTTCGGTAAGTGATTAGATGCTTGACATTGTGAAATGTAATCTAAGCAAGAGTTCAGGGAAGAGAATATGGGAAATAATCACTCATATGGTTTAGATTGGATCGATGAGGATGCGCTATTCGAAGTGACAAAAAAGACTTTTGATAAGGTCTTGAATCCTCAGCGGAAGCAGCCGCTTCCTCCAGATCCATTTACCATTATTGCACATGCGACAGTGATGGGTGGGAGCCTTACAGAGGCTCTAATGTTCGAAAAAGAGCGATCGCTCAATAAGACACTGTCAGATAACGTGGGATATTGGCATCAACGCGTTCTTGGCCTATCTCCAAATTGGCAGGAGACAGGTTCGTCTGGTGGCAATATAGATTTGAAGACCAATCCTGGATTTCTTCCTCCTTCTATAGGAAGACCTGTATATGCCGAAGTTAAGAATCGTTTTAACACTATCAAAGGTTCGGATCAGAAAAATCTGTGGGATGATCTTGAGCGTCATGTAAAAGCAAATGGAGCTGTCGGCTACGTTTTCCAGATAATTCCCAAAAAAGCTGAGAGGTATGATCAACCGTGGAAAGTGGCTGGCAGGCCAGTTCGGGAAGACATTCGACATTGTGACGGCGTGACTGCCTATGAGTTGGTATATGGGGAGCCGGAAGCGCTGTTCCAACTGTATCGTGCACTTCCTTTGATATTTAGAGATATTATCGGTAGCGATAGTCTTGTTGAGGGAGAGATTGCTGAGCTGTTTTTTAGATCACTACCTAGTGCGGAATGACACCTTGTTTATGGTAACCTTTACATAGGCAAAGGTTACCATAAGAGGTGTGTAGTGGAGAAAGTACAGATTGGTGTTGCTGCTCAAGAGCTTGGTGTGTCAGTAGATACAATTCGGAGATGGGCGAAACAAGGGCTAATAAAAGCTTCGCGAGGAGCGCGAGGTGATCGCCTTTTTAATGTCGATGAGATTGCTCGACTGCGCTGTAAACTCAATGGTGAGGGGTCACAGCGTACGTTTGAAGTTTTATCACGCGGCGAAATTTTCGAAGATGCTTCTTGTATTGATCTATTTGCGGGTGCTGGGGGAACTGCGCTTGGTTTCCATAATGCTGGATTGAATCATGTCTTCTTGAATGAGTTTAACAAAGAGGCCGTTTCTACTTTACGTAGTAATAGTGAAAAATTTGGCCTTAATTGGGATATATCCGATAAAGATGTACATGAAGTAGATTTCTCTACGATGAGTGCGCGAGTCATTCAAGCTGGATTTCCTTGCCAAGCTTTCTCTTACGCGGGGAAGTCTAAAGGATTCGCGGACACTCGAGGGACGTTATTTTTTGAGTTTGCAAGAGCGGTTCGCGATATACAGCCCGATATTGCAATTGGTGAAAACGTTCGTGGACTAGTGAACCATGATGGTGGAAGAACATTAGTCACGATGTTAAACACGTTCGATGAGCTTGGGTATGACATTAATTTCAGAATTTTGCGAGCACAGTACTTAGATGTTCCTCAAAAGAGGGAAAGACTGTTTTTGTTCGCAGTGAAGAGGGGAAAGAATCTCCCAATTGTGTTCCCGAAAGAGCAAGACTATATTATCACTCTGCGGGAAGCTCTCGAAGGAGTTCCGGATTCACCAGGTCAAAAGTATACTGCGAAAAAAGAAAAAGTAATGCGCCTGATTCCTGAAGGCGGTAATTGGCGCGATCTTCCCGATGAAATCCAAAAAGAGTATATGGGGGCTTCTTATTATCTTGGTGGAGGAAAGACGGGAATGGCTCGCCGTATGTCATGGAATGAACCTGCGCTAACTCTTACTTGTAATCCAGCTCAGAAACAGACTGAGCGGTGCCATCCGGAAGAGACACGTCCCTTTACGGTGCGAGAGTATGCTAGAATCCAAACTTTTCCTGATGAATGGGAGTTTAATGGGAGTGTAGCTGCACAATATAAGCAGATTGGAAACGCTGTCCCTGTGAATTTGGGTTACCACATGGGATTATGCGTCTTAGCTTCCCTTGGATTGATTCCGATCGATGAGACAATGGAAGTAGTTGAACCGTTACGTTTCCCTTATGGTGACTTAAGGAATTAAGATGTAATGCTATGTTCAGTAATGATCCGCAAAAGAGTGCATTAGCTGAGTTGCTTCGGCCTATCTTCGCCAAGGTAGCTCCCGAGTCGATGCCATCATCTGCCCAGTACGATCCAGCCGGAATCACACAGCAAGCCCGCGAGCTGCGCGCCCTGCTTCTCAGCTATGACGGCGCGATCCTGGCTGGCCACGTTATGCTCGACCTGCTCGAAGAAAACGGCTACGGCCCGCTCGACGTCGAAATCCTTACGGTTGCACCCGAAAATCTAGCGCTCGCGCTCGCAATCCAACACGCAGCCGCCTCACGCGGCCTCGCCTACGACGTCGTCGTCACCGAAAACGGCGAACTCCTCGGCCCAGAGGCAAGCGGACGCACCGCCGTTGCGATCACACTTTTCGACGACGAAACCGCAACCGAACCACGCATCCCGGTACAAACCCAGGCCACACTCATCGGAACTGGACTCGCCGCATATCAGCCTACAACCCTACATAGTGGAGACCACCGTGAGTGAAACCCCAACCCAGCCAACCCCCGACGCAACCAACGACGAAGCATTCGACTTTTGGGGAAACGGCGAAAAGCCGGGCGGAATCACCGGTGTTGGCCCGTGGGAAGGTCCACTCCCAGACGATCCGCGCTACGATCCGGAACTGTTAGCGAATGGCGATAAGCGCAACGTCGCGGACAAATACCGCTACTGGAGCGTCGAAGCAATCAGCGAGGACCTCGCCGCGCACTCCACCAAACTCCACATCGCGATCGAAAACCTCGAACACGACCTCAACATCGGATCCATTGTGCGCACCGGCAACGCCTTCAACGTCAGCGGCGTCCATATTGTTGGCCGCAAACGCTGGAACCGGCGCGGCGCACTCGTCACCGATCGCTACCTCAACGTCCACCACCACCCAGACGTTGCCAGCCTGACACAATGGGCCCGCGAAAACGATTATGTGCTCGTTGCGGTGGACAATATGGAAGGATCCACACCGATCGCCGCCACGCCACTACCCGAAAACGCGCTACTGATCTTCGGGCAAGAATCTAACGGCTTGAGCGCCGAACTGCTGGCAGCCGCCGATTCAGCCGTCTATATTCCGCAGTTTGGCTCCACGCGGTCCATGAATGTTGCGGCGGCAGCGGCAATTGCCATGCATATGTGGATTATGCAGCACGGGCCGGATGCGACTCCAGTGCCAGAAAGCCGGCCTGTACTTTAACGACTGTACATTCAGTTTGCATATTCGACAGGTAATCGCCGAAATTCCGGTTGCCGGTGCAAAAATGCAAACTGTGTGTACGGGGGTGTTTTTACCGGCGCCTCAAAATAGTCAACAACTTCTGCTGAGTCTGCGGCCATTCGTACCAGATTTGTCGGTATGACAGGCGAACTACGCGATAGCCGGCATCCTGAGCAGCTAGATCACGCCGGTGGTCGTTTTCAAAAGTGCTTTCTGACACGTGATACTGCCGGCCATCACATTCAATTATGATTCGCCGGTTAACCAGTAAATCAACGAATCCTACACTAGGAATATGTGCCTGCGGAATCACTGAAAAATGATGACCTTCAAGGAAAAGTCGGACTCGAGTTTCGCTCCCTGACTGCGCGGAGGGCGAGAAGCTCAGAAGCTTGTTGTGAGTTCTGGCAGGCAACTGTGCAATAAGAACGGAGACCTCATCAACTGAGAGAAGTCGGTTGTTGACTGCCGATTCAGCGATGATGAGGGAAGTCTCGGATGAACAACAACGGAACACGATAGATATGATTTCGGGGAGATCGAGCCGGACCTGGTCTGCGGCGAAAAATTGCCGGTGACATATTGCTTGTGCTGGCATTTTTATATTCCCTCGGCGAGGATGATAAGCAATATGGAGGCAATCGGACGCTGCCGGTGGTGTCCACAGCGGGAATAACCGACATGCGGAAATGCATGTCAGCCTGCCACCCGATGCGATAGCTCGAACCTCAGATTGATCCGCAGTTTGGTCTGCGAACCAGCCACGAGTAAATCGTGAGAGCGCACCTTCGTGAACTAAATGGTTAATTGCCCGGCGAGAGTAGCCCGCTGATCTTAATTGTTGATAGGTAAAGATGCCACCCATTCTGTAATTGTCTAATAAATTCTGTATATCATGCGATCAGTTTTCCACAAGGCTCAGATTGCTCTGCGCGCTGTTTGATGAAGCGAGCACAGAGTTTGCATTTTGCGCACCAAACGGTGAAAATTCAGCAAATATCCGCAGATATGCAAACTGAATGCACAGGTACTACAAACGCCAAAGCATGGCTCCAGTGAACCTTGGAAAAATCAGTATAAAACTGAACGTGATTTGCGGTAATGCACAATATTTCACGAACGGGACTGAGGGCTTAACATGTGGGCACGAATAGTGCGATAATAGAACTGTTCTAACCACTACAAGAGGAGTATTCCCGTGGCAATTGCAACCCCAGAGGTTTACAACGAAATGCTTGACCGTGCTAAGGCCGGCAAGTTCGCATACCCAGCAATTAACGTTACGTCATCTCAGACGCTAACCGCTGCTATCCGTGGCTTTGCTGAGGCAGAGTCTGACGGTATTATTCAGGTTTCCGTTGGCGGTGCGGAGTACTGGTCAGGTTCAACTGTGAAGGATCGCGTTGCCGGCTCCCTCGCAATGGCAGCTTACGCTCGCGAAATCGCGAAGAACTACGATGTCAACATTGCACTGCACACCGATCACTGTGCAAAGCAGAACATCGATTCCTGGATTCGCCCACTTATGGAGCTCGAAGCTGAAGAAGTCAAGGCTGGTCGCCTCCCATTCTTCCAGTCCCACATGTGGGATGGTTCGGCTATTCCACTTGCTGAGAACCTCGAGATTGCTAAAGAAATGCTCGATCTTGCTGTCAAAGCAAACACCATCCTCGAAGTTGAAATCGGTGCTGTTGGTGGCGAAGAAGATGGCGTCGTTGGCGAGATCAACGAAAAGCTTTATACCACTGCTGAAGATGGTATGAAGACCATCGAAGCTCTTGGTCTTGGCGAAAAGGGTCGCTACATCACCGCTCTTACCTTCGGTAACGTTCACGGTGCATACAAGCCAGGCTTCGTTAAGCTCCGCCCAGAACTCCTCGGCGAGATTCAAGAAGAAGTTGGCAAGAAGGTCGGCAAGGAATCCCCATTTGATCTCGTCATGCACGGCGGCTCCGGCTCAACCGCAGAAGAAATCGCAACCGCAGTCCGCAACGGCGTTATCAAGATGAACGTTGACACCGACACCCAGTACGCATTCACCCGCCCAGTCGCTGAGTGGATGATGCGCAACTTCGACGGCGTTCTTAAGATCGACGGCGAAGTCGGCAACAAGAAGCAGTACGACCCACGCGCATGGGGCAAGGCTGCTGAGGCTGGCATGGCTGCTCGCGTTGTTGAAGCATGTGAGCGCCTCGGTTCCGTTGGCAAGAAGATGCGTTGATCTAGCTGCGTCAACGCCTAGCATGCTGCGTTAAGTGTGCCAATAAGCAAAAGGCGGGCACCCCGAGCAGATGTCCGCCTTTTGCTTATTTTGATTATCTGCAATATGCCGCAGTTTAAATGCGTTGTGTGCGATGGTGAACGTTTGCATAAATATAGATGTGAATAATAAAATATGCGGAGTACCAGAACGGGAACAATGATGTTTCCCAACTATTATCAGGCTCAGAGCTTGAGGAGGCTGGCCATGGAGGCCCTCATTGTTGACGAACTAACGAAGATTCTTCCTACGCAACGCCCGCGCCCGGCTGAACTTTCGCGGACTCGGTTCAGCAATGAACCTTTCCAGTTTCAGATTGCCTGGCATGAACCGCCCCATGGTATTGACCGAATCGAAACCACGATCACCATTTCCGCTGGTGATTTAGCAACCGTTCGCTGCGAAGAAGCCATGCTTGTTCCGGTATCTACCCCGTTTTTTATGGGGGACGACGATGGTTATCTCGTCTCTCGCCCAGATCTTATGCCAGATGTTTTGCGTCCAGTGGAGACCAAAAAGACTAATAGCGCGGACGGCTCCGAATGGAGCTGTTTCGTCCAACAACGTCACCAGGGTTGGAATAGTGTGTGGGTGAGTGTCACTGACCCGGGCACCCATATCATGGTAAAAGTCGGCGAACTCGTGCTACCAACAATAGAGGTGACAACGATACCGGCCACAGTTCCAGAACCAGATATCGTCAACACCCGCTGGTTCCATTGCGATTCCTTAGCGCATACGGCTCACGTGCCGGTGTGGAGTGACGAACACTGGCAGGTGATCGAAAACCAGATGATTGCCGCACGGCGGATGCATATCAACTGTTTACTCATTCCACTGTGGACCCCGCCGCTCGATACCGCCCCCGGCAAACGCCGGATGTCAACGCAACTCTTAGACATTACCCGTACCGAAACTGGAGAGTATGTATTCGATACGGCACAGGCGCTGCGCTGGCTCGGCTTGCTGAAAAAGCACGGGTTTAGCGCTATCGAGATCCCGCATATTTTCACCCAGTGGGGAGCGAAAGCCTGCGCACAATTCTATATTCGGCAGGGCCAAGAGGTTCAGCCAGCTTTCGGCTGGGACACTCCTGCTACCTCGCCAGAATACCGCGTATTCCTCGAACAACTTATTCCTTTTGTGCGTAGTTTCTTGAGCGAACATATGGATCCTGACTCGCTCTACTTCCATATTTCAGATGAGCCAGCCGAAAATAATGTGGACACGTATGTTGCAGCTCGCGCCCAAGTGCTTGACCTGCTCGAGGGTTGCCGTGTCATCGATGCGCTATCTGACGTGGCTTACCAGGAACTTGTGGATACTGCCGTTGTTGCCACGGACGCAATCGACAAGTTTCGTGCCGGTGGTATCGAACCAGAATGGGTCTACTACTGCGTATGCCAAGAAACGAAACTTGCCAATCAATACATCGCCCAACGCCCGATCCGCCACCGTTATCTCGGCTTCCAGCTCTACAAGTCTGGCGCTCGCGGATTTTTACAGTGGGGATACAATTTTTATAACACGCAGCTGTCCACCGGGTATGTCGATCCGTTCTGGGAAAACGACGCCGGTGGCGGATTCATCTCTGGTGACGCGTTCATTGTTTACCCTGCACCGAACGGTGAAGTTTGGGAAAGCCTGCGGCACCGCATGGTGGGCGCCGGCTTCCAAGATCTAGCCGTCTGCCAATTCGCGGAAACCCTGTTGGGGCGCGCTGCGGTACTTGACATTATTGATCCGGACCAGACCCTCGATTATGCGAGCGGTTGGGTTTCGGAACAGGAACTGATCCGGCGTCGAGAGCGCCTCAACTCTGCTATTGACGCCAAGCTACAAGAAAAAGTGAAGGAACTATGAGCACGCCACAACATATCGAAGAAATTTCTGCCTCCACTGGCTTCCTAGTTCCTCCGCGCACATGGCGTCCGGCCACCGACTATCCGCATCATATCTCGCTCAACGGCGAATGGCGTTTCCGGCTCCACCCCACAGCCCAGCTAGATGATTCCCTCCCGTGGGAGACCATCACATTACCGTGCCATTGGGTGTTCAGTTCCGAACGCGACGACGCCGGGCGGTTGCTGTGGACACGAGGCAAGCCGATCTACACTAACCAAAAGTTCCCGTTTGCACTCAACTCGCCGCACGTGCCGCACGATAATCCCACCGGGGAACATGTGCGAACGTTCAACGTTTCCGCCCAAGCATTCGCTGACGTGACTGCAGGCGGGCGCGCAATTATTCGGTTCCTTGGTGCTGAGTCTATTGCGCAGGTTCGGGTCAATGATGTTTTGGTTGCTACCTTGCGTGGGTCCCGGTTGATGCACGAAGTCGATATTTCTTCGGCTATCCGCGAAGGCACAAACACAATTTCAGTGGTTGTGAGTCAGTGGTCGGCGATGAGCTATATCGAGGATCAAGACCAGTGGTGGCTGGCCGGCATTTTCCGTGACGTTGATTTTTATGTGGAACGCGCGGGAAGTTTCCGCGATGCCCGCGTTCACGGGGACTATGATCCACACACCGGCGTGTGCACGTTGCACATTCGAGTTGAGTCCGACGGCGATACTTACACTTGCCGCATCGGAGACCACGAGCATGTGCTACGAACCGGCCGATGGGAGAGCGTTGTCGTCGAATCGACGTTGCCGTGGAGCCCGGATGCGCCACACTTGTATCCGATCACGCTGACCAACTCACTAGATACCCGGACGATCCGGGTGGGATTCCGCCGGGTTGAGGTGTTCCGTGGAGAACGGCCACGCATCCTGCTCAACGGAAAGAAGCTGGAATTGCGTGGCGTCAATCGCCACGAAACGCATCCGGACAAGGGCCGTGCTTTCGATCCAGACCAGCTCCGCCGGGATCTAACTATGATGAAACGGCACAATATCAACGCGATCCGGACCGCCCATTATCCTCACGATCCACGTTTTTACGATCTGGCAGATGAATTTGGTTTCTGGGTTGTGTGCGAAGTTGATTTGGAAACTCATGGATTTGTGTTTGCTGACTGGGCTGGTAACCCGTCTGATTCTCCGCAGTGGCGAGGCGTTTATGAGGATCGTGCCTTGCGGACGGTTTCGCGCGATTACAACCATCCGTCGATTATTTTCTGGTCGCTCGGGAATGAGTCGGGGTATGGGGAGAATATGGCTCGGTCGGCGGCCCTGATTCGCCGAGAGGACCCGTCGCGTCCGATCCACTATGAAGGCGATTACGACGGCCGAATCACCGATATTCATTCCCGAATGTATTTGCCGATCGAACAGATTCACGCCATGTGTTCTCCTGGTGGTGACGTACCGATTTCCGATGTGGCAGTGTGGGGTCATGTGCATCAGTTCCCGCTGATTAACTGCGAATATGCTCATGCGATGGGAAACGGCCCGGGTGCGTTGATTGACTATGACGAGTGTATTGAGCGCTACGAGCAGTATCATGGCGGTTTCGTCTGGGAGTGGCGCGACCACGGCTTGCGTACCTGGGATAACGGCCAGGAATACTTCGGGTACGGTGGTGATTTTGGGGAGCGAACCCACGATTCGAATTTCGTGATGGACGGGTTAGTTCGGTCCGACGGCGTTCCCTCACCGGCGCTTGCGGAGCTCAAGGCCGTGTACGTTCCGGTTAAGTTGGTTGCTCGGGCAGAAGCAGGCCGGCTGATTGTTGATATTCGTAATCGATACCATGCGCAACGCTCAAATATTCTTACGACTCGCGTTTATGTGGGCGAGACGTGTTTAGGCGTACTAGGGCACGATGTTGCGCCGGGTGAACATGAAACGCTCGTGTGGGAGCATGACGCTATTTCGCCAGAAGCCGTGATTGATCTGGTCTCGTGTCGCAATGAGATTCCAGTCCCTGGCAACTCGTGGGAAGAAGAAGGCTGGGAGGTGAGCCGTACCCAGATTCGTCCGCAGGTCCAACCGTTGCGGTATCCGGTTGGGGGCATGATTGACCCCGCAACAGAACCGCTCGTGGAGCTCGACGGCGATCGGCTGATTCGTGTTCTTGAGCTTCCGGTTGCTGATATTCGGCCGTCGTTATGGCGGGCGCCAACGGATAACGATGAATCGCGTGGGTTTGGGTCATTTAGTTTGGCAAGCCCAGGGAAGACGTTTGGTGCCGGCTTGGAAGGTGCGTCGTCGTCGGCGGATTTGTGGCGTGCGGCAGGACTGGATAAGATGGCATGTCACGAATGGCATACTGAGCTTTCGGGTGATGAGTGCAGTGGACGATACGCGCGTGAAGAAGTCTGGGCGAGTGATCAGTCCCAAGCCAGGGTGAACGTCACCTGGCGCTGGGAATGGGGCGTTGTCGACGGCGAACCAGTCGTCCGGTTGTCCGCGGACGTGTTGCCGTCAGCTAGCTGGCGGGGCTCGTGGCCACGGACCGGAATTCATGTTGCTATCCCGCGGCCAGAACATGTCTCATGGTACGGATATGGACCTGGTGAAGCATATTCGGATTCTCGCCAAGCAGTGACACTGGGGCGCTTTGCTGCTGAACCGCAAGACCTAGAATTTGAGTACTCGGTTCCGCAAGAAAATGGCACCCGAATTGGTATGCGTGAGTTGGTTTTGAGATATGGCTCGTACGGGGTCAGCCTGCATGCGCATCCGCATATCAGTTTGCCGGAGTATTCCGATTACTATCCGTCATTTAGTCTGCATGAGCAGGACGAGTTCGCACTTACGGCCGCGCGCCACCCGTACGAGCTGGAAGCAAACGATGGATTCTGGCATCTATATCTTGATGGTGGCCAGCATGGTTTAGGCTCGCGGACATGCGGTCCAGATGTCTACCCGCAACACGCATGGACACCACGGGCGGTGAGTATCTCGTTAGATATAAAACGACATACTCGATGATTTCTCATCTCACACATTCTAAGCAACGGTGCTTAGAAAAGAGGGAAGGAGTAGAGAATGAGACTGAAGTGGAGAAAACCTGCAGCGTTAGTGATTGGATTCGCTATGGGAGCATCGTTGCTGCCAGAAGCTGCATATGCGAATGAGGAAGATGGGCTATCGACGGGCGAACAAGCTAAGTCGATAGTAGAAACATTTGGTAAGGGAGGTGATGGTGGATCATATTTGACAACGTCTGATGGTCGGCAAGTGATTCTTCGTGGACTTAATACGCATGGTTCGACGAAAGTAGCAAAAGACTGTATGCCGGAATACTACGAAACTGATATTGCTCGAGAACGCAGCGAACTCAGTAGTAACGCGGTAAGACTATTGATGCAGTGGAGATGTGTAGAGCCTGAACCAGGCGTGTACGATGATACCTATCTTGATCGAGTAGAGAACCTAGTCAACACCTATAACTCTCATGGCATGACTGTTTTGTTAGACATGCATCAAGACCTTTATGGGCCGGGTGTAGCTGATATTCCTGGTGTTGGAAATGGAGCTCCAGCCTGGGCAACTTATACTGACGGGCTACCAGTAAATAAACATGATAACTGGGCTATGTATTATCTTGAAAAAGGTGTTATTCGAGCTTTCGATAATTTCTGGAACCACACGGGCAAGCATCCGGAATTAATGGATCATTATGCCAAAATGTGGGCTCATGTTGCTCACCGGTTTGCGCATCATCCTGGAGTTTTTGGCTACGATCTGATGAATGAACCATTCGCAGGTAAATCCTTTCCAGCAACGTTGGAACAAGGGCCGCTAGCTGATCTTTACAGGCGGGTTATCAATGCAATTCGCGAAACGGATAACGATACTTGGATTTTCCTAGAACCAGTTGCCTTAGGTGCAAATCAGGGACTGGGAACAAACCTGCCTTACATTCCAGACCCACGCCGAGGGCGACCAAAGATTGGTTATGCTCCGCACATGTACATGCTTGGTACTGAAGAGGGCGGGATGCCTCAATGGTCAGCACTTGCAATTAAAGGGGCAATGCGATTGTGGCAAGCCAACGTTCGTCAACAAGCCAAAGATCTCTCGCCAGACGGGACGACTGTGCCCATCGTCGTCGGCGAATATGGACTTAACACTGACAAACCGGGTGGGCTGGAATATGTCAAGTATGCCCAATGGCGTTTAGGAATGATGGGAGCCTCTACTTTTTATTACTCCTCTGATCGCGGACAATGGGGGCCCTGGGATGAAAACGGCCAGAATCGCAACACGCACGACTTATTGGCAACATGTTATGCCACAGTCGTAGGCGGCTTCTTGGATTCGCAAGAACCATTAGCTGATGGGTGTGGGATCTATTTTGAACGCGGTGATGGGCGCAATACCGAAATCCAGGTTCCATGGGCATCGAAGATTGACGATATCCGTGTTGAGGGGGCAACAATCGTTGGATTTAGTCCTGAAGAAAAAATACTGACAATTAACACTGGAACTTTTGCGCAGTACAAGGAAGTCTGGGTGAAACGGGCTAAATAAGTAGCTTCCGGACTACCAATATCTGTTGACAAGAAAAGTGTTATGTTACCGGATTCACTTTTTGGTGAATAGCGGTATAGTGTAATGGCAAGCAGAACAGTCATTCTGAACTCAAAGGGGAGAAAAATTATGACAACACTGTCGCATCGCAGCAAAGTTGCTGCCGTTTTGGCAACTGTTTCACTCGCAGCAGCCGGTCTTGCTGGTTGCTCATCGGACTCGGCTGGAAAAGCATCGTCCGGCGAAGACGGAAAAACAGAAGCCGCACTTGAATACGTCCATCGTTTGCCAGATGGTGAAGGCATGGTCAAAGTTCAAGAAATCGTAGATCGATGGAACAAAGATCACCCGGATATGACAGTCAAGGCAACCAAATTCGATGGTAAAGCTGCAGATCTATTCCAGAAGCTCGAAAAGGATGTGGCAACCGATACCGCCCCATGTTTAGCACAGCTCGGATACTCTGAGGTCCCAGAAGCATTCGTGAAGGGCATGGTTGAAGACGTCACCAAGCAGGCAGAAAAGTACAAGGACAACTTCTCCGGTGCGTACGGCCAGATGGCAGCCGGTGGAAAGCTTGTAGGTTTACCGCAAGATACTGGCCCGCTCGTCTACTTCTATGACAAGGCAGAATTCGATGCTCTCGGGTTGTCCGTGCCAACTACGCTCGATGAGCTGAAAGAAACTGCTAAGAAGGCAGCGGAACAAGGCAAGTACATTTTGAATTTCGAACCTGATGAAGCCGCTCACTGGCTTTCAGCACAGGCTGCTGCTGTCGGCGATCCGTGGTTCACTACCGAAAACGATAAGTGGAAGATCAATACCCAAAACAAGGGATCTGAGGTAGTAGCTAACTTCTGGCAAGAACTCATCGATGCCAAGGCAGTCACCACGATTAACCGCTGGGATGATGCATACACTAAGGCATTGACCGATAAGAAGGTTATTGGAAACATCGGTGCAGCTTGGGAAGCTGGTTTTATGCTTGACCCAGTTGTTCCCGAAGATGCTGAAGGTACTTGGCGAGTAGCTCTACTACCAGATTTCGGTGAAGGCGTGAAGACCGGCCCTGACGGTGGATCTGGTGTTGCCGTGATGAAGGGCTGCAAGCACATCGACGAGGCAATGGAGTTCAACAACTGGTTCAATACCCAGACGGCAGAGCTTGCAACACAAGGCCTTGTTGTTGCAGCTAAGGGAGAGGTGACTACTCCAGAAAAGATTAAGCGTCAGTTTGGTGGACAAGACGTTTTCACCGAGCTTGCCAAGGCAAACCAGGGCTTGAACCCTGACTTCCAGTACATCCCAGGATTCTCTGCGGTAGGCCAAAAGATGGTTGATACGGCAGCGAACGTTATTGATTCCAAGGGCAAGATTGCCGATATTTTTGCGGCAGCTCAAGAAGAATCGATGAAGACGCTTAAGAATCTCAAACTACCAGTAGTCGAATAGTAGGTGGTCCGCCGCCGAAAGAGACGTGATTGGTTGAGAACTACAAGGAATTTATATTGAGGCACACTATGACAAACACGGTAGAAATCGATAGCTCAAGAAAAAGAGGTAGACGCAGGCGAGAGCGCCATGAAGCCCTAACTGGTTGGATCTTCATGCTCCCGTTCGTCATTGGCTTCACATTAGTTTTTCTGCTACCGATTGGAGCATCAATATATTCGTCGTTCTTCCAAGAAGTCTCTGACGGTGGCGGACTCTACGGCGGAAGCGAACTCGTCAAGGAATTCGTTGGTTTAGATAACTACTACAGAACCGTGGCCAATGAGAGATTCTGGATGGGAATTATGCGAGTGATTCTCTATACACTCATCCAGGTCCCCGTCATGATTTTTGTGGGCTTGGCGTTGGCACTTGTTCTCGACTCGCTGCTAGTTCGCCACGTTGCGGTATATCGGCTCGGCTACTTTCTACCGTTTGCCATCCCAGGCATCGTAGCGGCAATCATCTGGCTCTACATCTACACTCCAGAAATCTCACCACTTATTTCGCTGTTGAACTGGTTGGGACTAGACGTTAATTTGATGAGCAAGAATCTCATTTTCTTCTCGATGGCAAATATGACTACTTGGACCTATACCGGCTATAACATGCTGATCTTCCTTGCAGCGCTACAGGCGATTCCAACTGAGCTTGAGGAAGCAGCCCGGCTTGATGGAGCTACTGGGTTCCAAGTAGTCACAAAGGTGAAGGTTCCAATGGTTCGAGGGGCAGTGCTGCTGTCCGTCCTTCTCTCAATTGTGGGGACGATCCAACTGTTTAACGAACCAGCTGTTTTGTCCACTGTGAACCGGTGGATGGGTGCTGACTACACTCCAATGATGATGGCTTACAACACTATGGTTGGGCAGATTACCCCATCTGGTGATGGTCCGGCAGCCGCGACTTCTATTGTGATGGCAGTGATTGCGGGTAGCTTAGCTGTGGCCTATGCGTTGATCGAGCGGAAGGTGAATGACTAATGTCAAAAGTAGCAAAATGTATGCTCAGTGACGGAACCGAGTATGTCCCTTCGCGAGAAGGGATCCCAGCTCGTTCTATCGCACCGTCTGCTGTGGCTCGCTGGCTTACTAGAGCAATCCTGTTTCTTGCGCTCGTGTACTTCCTGTTCCCGGTCTATTGGGTGATCGTGGCATCCACGAAGACGAATTCTCAACTCGTGTCCACAAACGGATTATGGTTCGACGATTTTAATCTGCTGAAGAATCACGAGACGCTGATGGTGTGGACGCGCGGAATGTTTTGGCGGTGGGTATTGAATTCGTTACTCTACTCCACGGTTGCTGGGGTAGTTGGCACACTCATTTCTGTGATGGCAGGATACGCAACTGCTAAGTTTAACTTTCCTGGCAAAGGAATTACGATGGGCGTGATCATGTCTGGCCTGCTCATGCCAGCGGCCCTCCTCACTATCCCGCTCTATATTATTTTCCACCACATCGGAATCACCAATACAATGTGGGCGATTATCATTCCAGCTTGTGTGAGCCCATTTGGCGTGTTCTTGGGCCGCGTCTATGCTCAGACATCTGTGCCAACGGAGCTCATCGAAGCTGCGCGAATCGACGGCGCTAGCGAAGCTCGCATTTTCTTTACGATGGTGTTGCGGCTTTTAGCACCGGCGATGGTGACGATTTTCCTCTTTATTTTTGTAGGAACGTGGAACAACTTCCTGTTGCCGTTGATGATGGTGACGGCTGATGAAATTAAGCCGGTAACTCTTGGCTTGTACGGCATGATGAGCTACTTTGCCCCAGAAAAGGGAGCTGTGATGTTAGGTGCGCTGTTGGGAGTTCTCCCACTGATTGTTCTCTTCCTTGCGTTGCAGAAGTACTGGCAGTCTGGCCTCGCTGCCGGTTCGGTTAAAGGCTGATTGTTCCGAGACATTTGGTGGTGGCCACGAACATGAGTTCGTGGCCACCACTTTGCTATTTAGCTGTTAGTCGTCGAAGCGATCGCTCAGGTAGCTGACAACTCCAGCGGATATTCCACCCACCAGTGCGAGCTGGGAGTGAGCAAGGCGTTTACCTTCGGCACGACGGCGCTCTCCACGCCGGAAGATCGCACGCTCTTCCCAAACAGAAAACGCAATCGAGGCACAGGCTGCCAAACCGGCACCGATGATGAACGGCGCCGGAATCTCGAGCGGATCCACATCCGGTGTGTTCTCGGCATCTTCGATAGTTCTGACTTCGACGTCGTTAGGAGTTGGATTAGCCTCAGCCTCTGTAGCCTCGCGAGCCTTCATATCGGCTTCAGACTCAAGAGTGATAGACATCGGTAGTTGCTTGGTCATATGCATGTAGGCAAAGGGCAACAAAGTGGCTGCTGTTTTCACGAAAAAGCGGGTGGTGCGCGAACGGAATAAGTCCGGAGACGCATAGTAAGCTGCGATTGATCCGCCAGTAATCAGGGAATTCATAAGGTTCTGGTTAGATGAGATCTTCATTGGAAAATTCCTCGGTTGGTTGGGTGGTGGATGGTTGAGCAGTTGCAGGCTGCTGAGTGGCTGCCTGAGCCGGAGTCGAAGCGCTCGCTAAATTCACTTCATAGCCATAGGTAGATAGTTCAGCAGGGGAAGATACCGGCTCCTTCTTCCGCATAGTGAAGAACACAAAAAATCCTATTAAGCCAGCAATGCCAAAACCGATTGCCATCCAAGCCCACAGTGGTAATCCGGCCGAGCTGGCGGGCATAAATAGATCAGAAAAACTGTCTGTTCCGTGTTTTTGCCCTTCAAGATAAACCCCGTGCTCGATGAGATATGGAAGGCTATCGTAAACTGCCCGATTTCCGACAATCTTAGCTCCTTCGGCCTGAATAATCGGTCCTGGAGTGGCAACGACAAGGCGAACATCGAGCATATTTATTAAAAATCCTAAGCCAGCAGGTAGATCTTCGGAATCATTGATACGCCCATCAACGATAAACGTATCTGCAGTTTCTTTAACGATCTCACCATCGACAATCGAATCAGGTGTCTCAAAATCGGCGCGGCAAGCAAGCTCATCATCCGACTCAAGCTCAGTGATTGTGACTTGTTCAAGGAGGAGATCAATCGCTCCTGAAGGAATTTCTGCTGTTTGTGGATCGTTCTTTAGCTGTTCAAGAGATGCTGAGAGCAGATCCTCGCAGGAAGAAATCTTTTCTTGGGCGAGTATGCCGTACGAGTCATGGAACTCTATCGCGATAGTGGCCCGGCCGTCTTCATGAATGCCAACGCCAGCACTTGCTTGGCAGGAGCTTAACCCAAGCATAGCTATTGTTGCTATACCAGCGGCTTTTATTTTGTGGGAGAACGTCATAAACAGGCTCCTGTGTCGAAGAGAAGAAAGTATTAGTTTCCAGTCTAGCGTGAAAGTAGTGAATCAAAAGCGAGGCAACTATGTAGATAGTTGCCTCGCCAAAAGAAGAACAAGTGTCAGATTTACTGGAGTTGGTCTGCGTCGTTCACTGTGCCATCAGATGCATCGGTGTGGTGTTCTGGTACGCCGTTTGCTCCGGCGATGCCAATACCGGGATATGGTTGATTTGGTGCTACTGGAGATTCCGCGCCTCTGAAAGTAGCAGTAGTGCCTTCTGGTACCCCGTGGGCTCCAGGCATTGCTGAACCAGGGTAAGGCTGGTTCGCGGCAGTTGGTAGATCAGTAGTTGGAATAGCAGTGTTTGCATAGCCAGTTGACGTTGCAGGAGCTTCTGGTTTCTTACGCACGATGAAGAAGACTAGTGCACCAATTCCGAGAAGTAGTGTACCGGCAATTGCTACCCAAATCCAAGCAGGCATGCTAGAAGAAGAATCATTAAGAGTGATTTCCTCTATCGAGCCGTCCCCTACTTTCTTACCTTCAACGGTGATGCCGTTAACAAGTGTTTCCAGATCGGTAAAGGTCGCACGATTGCCGTCGATCTTACCTCCTTCTGCAGAAACAATATCGCCAGGCATCACGATTGTTAGCGAGAAATCACCCATGCTTTCGAGCAAGGCAAGTTGTCCTTTGGGGACCTGGCCCGATGTATCTTCAGTTTTTAGAATGAAGGTATCGTCTGTTTCAGTGAGCATTCCTTGGTCAACTGCGGACTTATCGGTTTTGGCGCTGAATCGGCATGCAAAGTCATCACCTGATGTGATGTCATCGACGGAGATATTGGCATCTTGATCAGTGGGAAGCTGTCCCTTAATTGCATCATAGAGGACGTCGCAACTGTCACCAAGCCCCAGTTCTTTCAGTTGGTGATCGGGATCGTGAAATTCGATCACTGAGTTTAACGATCCGTCGGATTCCACGCCGACTCCGAGATCGACATGGCAGGCGCTGAGAGCGATAAGAGTAGTTGTTGTTACAGCTGTTATTTTTAGGAATGCTGGTATTTTCAAAGCGGTTTAACCTAACTTTCAGAGTTTTCTTTGCCTTGATTCTAAAGACTGATAAAGAGATGCGCCAGAACTCATCCTAATTCGTGTCCGGATACATGATGATACGAACGAGATAGTGAGGAAATGTGGGGTAGTTAATAGCTTAGGTGGTAATTCTGTTAGATATATCGGTTTTGTCGATAGGTGCATAACGTGTGCTCTGTCACGTAGTTTGCGGGCAGTGAACATGAAATTTGGGTAGGTAAAACATGAAACGGCAACAGCGCAATGATCTTGAAGAACACCCTGATTTTTACGCTGATAGCATGGGCCCTATAGTCCCAGTGAGAAACCGAGATTCCCGGTAGTATGACTATGTGGCATAAAAACCAAACGTCGTTGTCAATCTCTAGGAGGAAAAAGATGACTGACATGTACACTGTTGAGGCAGTACGCGAAGGTGCACCATCGGTAGCGCCAGCAGATTTGGTCGAGTGGGTTGCTGAAGTAGCTAACTTGACCGAACCAAAGAACATTGAGTGGGTTGATGGATCCGAAGAAGAATGGGATCGCCTCACTTCGATGATGGTTGAATCCGGAATGTTCACCCGGTTGAACCCAGAGAAGCGTCCAAACTCCTTCTTGGCTCGTTCCCTTCCGTCGGACGTTGCTCGTGTTGAGTCCCGTACCTTCATCTGCTCCGAAAAGGAAGAAGATGCAGGCCCGACCAACCACTGGGCAGATCCAAAGGAAATGAAGGAAACCCTCATTGGTGAAAAGGGTGTTTTCCGTGGCGCAATGCACGGCCGTACCATGTACGTCATTCCGTTCTCCATGGGTCCATTAGGTGGTCCAATCTCCCAGCTCGGTATCGAACTCACCGACTCCCCATACGTTGTTGTTAACATGCGCATCATGACCCGCATGGGCATCAAGGCTCTTGAGCTCATCGGTGAAGGAAAGCGATGGGTTCCAGCAGTTCACTCCGTGGGTGCTCCACTCGAAGAGGGTCAAGAAGACACCACTTGGCCATGCAACGATGAGAAGTACATTACCCACTTCCCAGAGACCAACGAGATTTGGTCTTTCGGTTCTGGTTACGGCGGCAACGCACTCCTTGGTAAGAAGTGTTTCGCACTTCGTATCGCTTCGACTATGGCTCGTCGCGACACCTGGATGGCTGAGCACATGCTCATCCTCCGACTCACCGATGAGAAGACCGGTCGCCAGTTCCACGTCACCGCTGGTTTCCCATCAGCATGTGGAAAGACCAACCTCGCTATGCTCCAGCCAACCATTGACGGTTACAAGGTTGAGACCGTAGGCGACGACATTGCTTGGATGCGCCCAGGCGAAGACGGCCGTCTCCGTGCAATTAACCCAGAAGCAGGCTTCTTCGGTGTTGCCCCAGGTACCTCCTACAAGACCAACCCAATGGCTATGGAGACCATGAAGGCTAACACCATCTTCACCAACGTTGCACTTACCGACGATGGCGATGTTTGGTGGGAAGGCATCGATGGCGAGACTCCATCGCACCTCATCGATTGGCACGGCAATGACTGGACCCCAGAGTCTGGCGAGCCAGCTGCACACCCGAACTCACGTTTCACCACTCCAGCATCGCAGTGCCCAATCATCTGCCCAGATTGGGAAGCACCAGAAGGTGTTCCAGTGGACGCAATCCTCTTCGGTGGTCGTCGCGCAAGCAACGTTCCACTCGTTGCTGAGCAGTACACCCCAGCACACGGCGTCTTCATCGGCGCAAACGTGTCCTCTGAGGTTACCGCAGCAGCTCTTGACGTCAAGGCTGGCGCACTCCGCCACGACCCATTCGCTATGCTCCCATTCTGTGGTTACAACATGGCTGACTACTGGGGTCACTGGCTCGAGATGCAAGAAGAGCTCGGCGAGAAGTTCCCGAAGGTATACCAGGTCAACTGGTTCCGCAAGAATGCTGACGGCAAGTTCCTCTGGCCAGGATTCGGCGATAACGCCCGTGTTCTTGACTGGATCGTACGCCGCGTGGCAGGTGAAGTTGAAGCAACCGAAGGTATGACTGGTCTCTACCCGAAGCGCGAAGACTTCAACCTTGAAGGCACCGACGTTACCGAAGCTGACTGGAACGCTATGTACACCCTTGATCCAATTTCTTGGGAAGCTGAAGCAAAGGACTCCGAAGAGTACTTCGCAAAGTTCGGCGACAAGGTTCCAGCTCCACTTATGGAAGAGCTCGATGCTCTCCGCAAGCGTATCGAAACCGCTAAGGAAGCTCTCTGAGTTAATAGCTCGATAACCTAAGCAATATTATGGCCTGAGGAAAATTCCTCAGGCCATAATATTGCTTAGCGAGTGGAGTTCCTTATAGTAACTACGAGCTGTCGCTCCGTTCTGTCTCATATTGAGATATCGGCCTGTCCTGCGTGGAGAGTTTTGCCGTGCGCACGGTAAAATTGTATTAATTGCACAATCCAACGAAGGAGGGGCAATGGTTGCATTTGCTGGAGGCATCTCTATTCCTGGCTGGTCTCGTGTTTATGCAGGAAAAGTACGAGATATGTATGTTCCGATTGACAACCAATGGCATGACGGAAACGATACAATGCTCGTCGTTGCATCCGATCGTTTATCCGTCCAAGACCGCGTTGTGCCCTCCACCATTCCTGGCAAAGGGGAACTGCTTACTCAATTAACTCTCCACTGGTTTGATGAGCTCAATGGTATCGTTCCCAACCATCTCGCATCTGTGAGTGTCCCTGAGGAAGTAGCTGGACGTGCCATGATTGTTCGGCGCTTGCGTATGTATCCAGTTGAGTGCTCTGTTGCGGGCTATATGACCGATGTTATGCTTGCAGATTACCGAGCAACTGGAAAAGTCTGTGGAGTGGAACTGCCTGCAGGATTACGCGAAGGAGATCAACTTCCGTCGCCGATCTTTCTACCTGCCCGTAAGGGTTCGGTAGAGTCAAACGATATCGATATTACCTTTGATGAATTCGCCTATATTGTTGGGTTAGACGTTGCGCGGAGTATTCGTTCGATCGCGATAAGAATCTACAACGAAGGCCACAGAAAGTGTGCGCAAGCCGGGATCATTCTCGCCCAATGCAAAGTCGAATTTGGCAGCTCGGCTGATCCTGGTGACGTCGAAATCGTTCTTGCTGACGAAGTGCTCACTCCAGACTCGGCGACTATGTGGCTCGCCCAAGATTACGAACCAGGTAAGGCACAAGTCGCAATGGGGAAGCAATTTATCCGCCACTGGCTCACGAGATGTGGCTGGGACCGAGATAGTGGGACCCCACCTCCGCCACTACCACCCCACCTGGTTGCGACCGTTAAGAAGCGGTATGAGACCGTGTTTGCGATGTTAGCAGGCTAGGGATATCTCCGCTCGTGGCGTATAACATATACAAAGTATGAGACGATTGCCCTGATAGGCTATCTTGTCTTTGTCTACGAAGAGTTGCGGTTTATCCTGTGATTAGCAGAAAAACAAAGGAGCAACACTCATGGACAACTACATTGAAAAGGTCTACGAAGAATCCCTTCGACGCAACCCAACCCAGCCAGAATTTCAACAGGCAGTACGCGAGGTCCTAGAATCAGTCGAGCCGTTGCTCGCTACCCGCAAGGATTACCGCGATGCGGCAATCTTAGCCCGAATCATTGAGCCTGAACGACAAATCATGTTCCGTGTTGCGTGGGAGGACGATAATAACCAGGTTCGTGTCAATCGTGGCTATCGTATTCAATTCAATTCAACCCTTGGCCCATATAAGGGTGGTTTGCGGTTTCATAAGTCAGTCACACTATCGGTAGTGAAGTTTCTTGGCTTCGAACAAATTTTCAAGAATGCATTGACTGCTCAGTCGATCGGTGGCGGCAAAGGTGGGTCAGACTTTGATCCACATGGTAAATCGGACAACGAAGTTATGCGTTTCTGTCAAGCATTCATGACAGAACTATCCCGCCATATTGGCGCAGATATTGATGTTCCAGCAGGAGACATTGGAGTGGGTGCCCGCGAAATTGGCTACATGTTTGGTCAATATAAGCGTTTGTCCAATCGCAACGAAGCAGGAGTTCTCACTGGTAAGGGGCTGAACTGGGGCGGTTCGTTAGCGCGCACTGAAGCAACTGGCTATGGACTAGTTACATTTGCACAGGCCATGCTCGAAGAGCGTGGTGAAGATATGGAAGGTGCAAAAGTCATCGTTTCTGGTTCTGGGAACGTAGCTACGTATGCCATTGAAAAAGCACAAATGCTAGGGGCTAAACCAGTATCAATCTCAGATTCATCTGGTGCTGTGTATGATCCGGATGGGATTGACGTCGAGCTTCTCAAGCAAGTAAAGCAGGTTGAGCGGGGTAGAGTCTCAGATTATGCTCAACGACGCCCTAATGCGCAATTCTTGGCCGGTGAACGGGTATGGGGGATTGCTGGCGACATTGCTTTGCCATGTGCTACCCAAAACGAAATGGAAGAAGCTGATGTGGTGACTCTGGCCAACAACGGTGTCAAGCTGATCGCAGAAGGAGCAAATATGCCATTGACTCCGCAAGCTATTGAAGCTGCCCAGGCTTCACATATTCTCTATGCTCCGGGCAAAGCATCCAATGCTGGCGGTGTGGCAACTTCGGCATTGGAAATGCAACAGAATGCTGGTCTGACTCAATGGCCGTTCGTGAAGGTTGAAAACCGGTTAGATAAGATCATGCTCGATATCCACCGTGAATGCTTGGAAACCGCACATGAATTTGGTAGACCAGGCGATTACCTGGTGGGTGCAAATATTGCGGGCTTCCGCAGGGTTGCTGACGCCATGTTAGATCAGGGAATCATTTAATAGCAGGGATAATTCTGCGTTTTCACTAGGCGAGTGGTTGAAGGAAAGAATAGTTTTTCGACCTAGAAATTGCTGGTTTTTAGAAAAGTGTGGAACTAGGCTTAGTGTAATCTGACACGCTATCCAGTGGATGAGCTAAGTAGTCGCTGCCTCGGCAATTTGTGGATTTTTGTTAATTATCGTTGTGGCAGTTAGAAATTTCGCCCCAATGCGCGAGTGAAAGGTAATCGTGAGTTTCTACATGAAGGTGTAAAAGGACAGAAAAGTCTGATTGCTTAACTGGGATATTTTGAATATTCTAGATCTTAAAGCTTATGGTCAACTGAATAGGTCTGCTCTCTGAGTGGTCTGTTTCAGTGTGGTGTGCAATTTATATTTAGAATTTTAATGGGAAAGGTGCGTATGCACAGAAATATAGTGTTCGCTGAAAAAAGTGAAGGCAGGGATGTTGGCTTGCCTGAGCCGGAGATCGCCAAAAATAAGAAGGCTTCCGGCGGATTTTTGATGCCTACCATTATCATTTTAATTGGTGTATCGATCCTTCTCTATCCAATTGTTTCTACTCAATGGAATAATTATCAGCAGCGTTTAGTGGCTGATGAGTATGCATCGTTTGTTGAAAAACAAGATACCTCCAAACTTGAAGAGTCGTTGGAAAAGGCATACTCATATAATCAGAATAGAACAGTTGGGCCAATTCTAGATCCGTGGACTGCTCGTTTGTCCGACGATAACGAGCCATACAGTGAATACCTAGAGCAGTTAAATCTGATGGGTACGATGGCAAGGATTGTTATTCCTAGTATTAAAGTTGATCTTCCTGTTTTTCATGGCACTCGTCCGGAGACTTTAGAGCGGGGTGTAGGTCATCTTTTTGGAACTGATCTTCCGGTAGGCGGGGAAGGTACCCATTCTGTTCTTACATCGCACACGGGGCTGCAAACAGCGACTCTATTCGATAATTTAAAGGATATTTCCACGGGTGACTCAATCTATATAGATGTTTACGGTGAAAAGCTCCGTTATGTTGTTACAGGTACTGAGGTCGTTTTGCCTGATGAAGCGGACACCCTTTACAAAGTAGAGGGAAAAGACCTGCTGACTCTTGTTACCTGCACCCCGTATGGTATTAATTCCCATCGTCTTTTAGTTCATGCTGAACGAGCTCCAATGGATGATAATGGCGCGGATGCGGTGGAGAACGGTGTGGGTTGGGAAATTCAATGGTGGATGTGGCTTTTTGGTATTGCTGCTCTTTCCGCGGTTCTGATACTCATTCGATTCCTTTATGTAAGTAAAAACAATCACAATCAATAGAAAAAATATGTCGGCAGAAACCCTAGATGGTGCTGATATCTCGGAAAATGGAGGTGGCAATGAAAGTCTCTAAACTTATCACTTGCGTAGCAACTTTAGGATTTACAGTTCTCACTTTTACGGTAGCTAGTCCAGCTATTGCACAACCGGTTGTTGGAGACACGCCTTCGGCGGAACACGATATCAGGTGCGAGCAGACGTCTCTTACGATCTCGTTGCCGAAGCCAAACCCGTACGATCAAACACCGAATGATGGCTTGGCTGAACCTACTGGAGAAGGGTTCGAGATATCTGCGCAACGAGTGGCAGGTCTTGATCTATCTAAATCATCCGAGTGGGTGAAAATCGGCGGGCTTACCCCTAAAACAGCACGTGATATGGGGCTTGTTGGTGATCGAGTAACCTTGACAACAAATAGTGATGCGAAGGTTACTTTTAACAATCTGCCAATTGGGCTCTACCTCATCACTGCAACAGCTCCTCAAGATCCTCATTACAAAATATCTCACTTAGATGATTTTTTGGTTTCCGTACCTTTGGGTCAGGGAGACCATTGGGATTGTGCTGTGAAGATTGATGCGAAAACGCATTATGATGTAGAGCCGGTTCCTCCAACACCCCACGAGCCTCCGGTGCCGCCTACACCAGTACCTCCTCTTGCTATCACTGGTGCTCAAATACTCATCGCAGGCGTGGTTTCGACCATTCTTATCGTTGGGGGTTTGATCCTTGTTGTGAGACGCAGAAAAGACGCAGAGAATAACCTAAACGAAAGCGTTTCAGAAGATTCTTTAGAAGGTCAGAAATGAACATAAAACGTGGAAAAATGACTACTGCGGTAGTAGCGGTTACAGGTCTACTTTTATCATTTATGACGGCAGTTCCAGCGTTGAGCGCCGAAAATAGCTCGAGCTCTCAGCATGAGAGCGCAGCGATTGTAGAAGCTAATTCGGAAAATAAGTCTTTTAATTTTATTGCCAATATAGCTGAAGATCAGCAGATTCATGTGCTTCTTTCCGAAGATATGGTAGACGAAGGCATGATCACCTTCGAACGTGTTGGAAATCCGTCTAACGTTGTGTCACTTAGAGGTGTAACTCTCGCAGGTGAACCATTGGAGTCTGATTCGTATGCATCTGTTGAAGCGTCTGATAACCATAGTGAATTAATCACTGTTCAGTTGGATCGCGATTCAGAACAAACTGTTAAAGACTCCGAGCTCGTTATCTCGTATTCGGCAGCCACAGTTGACTCACCTGATTCCTGGAAACTAAATCTGGATGTAGATGCTTTCACGTTAGCTACACCTGATAAAGAACGCGGCGTCGTGCAACCGCGTTCTGCCAGCTATACGGTACGTGTTGAGGCGTTTCCAACTAACCCGAAACTAAATGAAGAAGTAACGTTCACATATGTTATCCGGAACACGTCCGGGAATAACTTATGGTGGTTAGACGGAGGCGATCATCGGGATTCAGCTCATGTTATTTCTGACAAATTGTGCGCCCCAATAAAGTATGGATCTGGATGGAGTACCACTGCGAGGTACACTTATATTAAGCCAAATTCTGAAGCCCGACTTACCTGTTCCACGAAATTCGATGTGGCTGGCAAAAAATATAATGAAGTAACGCTAAAAGCTGGAGAATTTTGGAACAGAAATACTTATCTCAGGCCTTTTGAGAGCTTGAATAACTACCGTCTCCCATTCGCTGTTGAAGTCCAAGATAAGAAAATTGATCGAGGGGAAGGGGGCAACCGTTATACTGTTGTTATTCCAACGGCCCCTGTTACTCCAAAGGACTACGAATCTAATAGAGACCCAAAGTGGAGTATACAAAAAGCGTCTTCTAAGGATTATGTGAAACCGTCCGGCGAGTTAGTTAAGTACACTTATACTGTTAGAAATTTGAGTGGAGACAAACTTTATTTCCGTTCGATGAAAGATGATTCATGCAGTCCTCTTCGAATTGAATCAGGTATCGTTAAGGAATCGCGGAAACGTCAGTTTATTCCTGCAGGGAGTGAGGCTGTTTGGACGTGTACTTCAGTCGTGCAACAAGTGACAGTAGGTATAGTTGATGCGACATTTTTCAACTCCGCAGGAGATGCGAGTTCTGCTGGTGCAGCTACTTATGTAGGCGTACGGTATGATAACGCAACAAACGGAAATAATTTTGGTATCGCTCGCTGTGATGTAATTGACTACACTACAGTTAATGAATCGAGCGGCGTGGGCACTTTGGGTTCTATGGATCCTGGTAAAGCTCCAGAAGAAAACAAAGATTTCCCGGCAGACGGG
The DNA here is from genome assembly GCF_016904675.1 of Arcanobacterium phocisimile. Taxonomy (NCBI): domain Bacteria; kingdom Bacillati; phylum Actinomycetota; class Actinomycetes; order Actinomycetales; family Actinomycetaceae; genus Arcanobacterium; species Arcanobacterium phocisimile. Next base: position 251,743 of record NZ_CP070228.1, read on the forward strand.
GCGCCTCGAAACCCAAAGTCCCCTGGCAATCTGGCTCGCATGACAACTGCATCTGCAACATCTGCGCAACATCCCGAATGGGTCTATTATACGCCGCGTGTGGGTGGTCAGGCTGCAAAGCTGGGTGATCCGAACATCGGTCTTTATCGAGTCCACAAACAGTCTGGTAGGATAGAAAAAATCACCGATGCGCAGTGGGAGGTTGAAGGTGAAGGGAAACTTCGTACTGAAAAACCTGGAGCTACATACACTAATCGTTTAGCTTTTGGTCCAGATGGCACCTTGTGGTCTTTTTCTGGGTTAGGAAAAATGTACTCATTGCAGCTGGATCAGGATGGCAAAGCTACCAGTGCTGGTTGGAAAGATCATGGGTTTATTGGATCTGATGTTAAGTATAGCGGTGGAAAACAACTCTTTTTGAGTGATCTTTTGTTCGGAGATATTGCTATTGACGGCAACAACACTATGTGGATTATTGGATCGACAGTGGGAACTGAAACACTTATTGACGGGGTCTACCAAAATACTAAAAATGAGGATTCTTTCCTTTTTAGTCTGTCAGCAGCTAGATTATTGGCAAATAAGGGTGACACTGCTCATTTAATTACTAATCTAACTAAAAAAAATTCCCTTAAGAAAAAAGGGTTCTTTGGTTTAGCTTTTGGGCCCGATGGGACTTTATATGCATCGTACGATGCATCAGATAAGAGTATTTATGGCAATCGGATTCCGGATGGTGAAATGTATTCGATTAATCTGGAAACGGGTGAAGCTAAATTTTTGTTTAGTAGTCCTAGAATTAAAGGCGTCCAAGATTTAAGTTCCTGCGCTTTTCCAAAAGCTCACATATCTGCAGAAAAAACTGGTGTTGCTGTAGATAGTAGTCATCCCAACCAGATCAAGTTCACTATAAAAGTTTCGAATACTAGCAAGATTCCAGCTCCTGGAATCAAGCTACTCGATGTTCTTGATGGTAATAAGTATGAGTTTATTAAGGCAACATTGAATGGGAATGAAATAGGCAAGGCCGGTGAAAACCCCTTTAAAGATGAGCGTTTGATCAATTCGCCCAATAAGCACCCTGGGGTTGTTTCTCCTAATGCTCCAGCTGTAGTAGAGCTAACTGTGCATGCTACAGGAGCCAGCAGTTCCGATGGTGCACATGCGTGCAATCAAGCGGATGTTCTAGTGTCGGGGGATGTAGTTAAAACTGATGATCCTTCCACTGCAAACGCTCCGGATCCTACTTGTCTTCCGTTGGCCCAGAAGCCACTCCTTGAGATTTCTAAAACTGGGGGAAGCATTGTCAAGAATGGAAATGCTGGCGACTCAGCTTATGAAGCTGAGTATGAGATTCGGGTTGAGAACATAGGTAATATTAAAACTTCCTATACGACTATAGACGACGCGCTTTCCTATGTCGTAGACGATAATATGTATAAGCAGGGTTGGCCGGACCAATTAAATTCTCTTAAAATGGCTTGGTCCAGGTCTGGTAGCGATGAAAATGCGCAATCCATAAGTATTCCTAATAACGGAAAGGTTAAAATCGGCACTGAAAAGGAGAAGTGGCTGGAGCCTAAAGGGGTACATCTGTATAAAGTCAAAGTTAACTTTGTTCTGATGAACAATAATGATGGTGTAACTGCTGATTTCGGTGTAGCTAAAGAGCTATGTAATTCCGCAAAGATTAGCAATACTGATTTTGCTGAGTCTAGAGTTTGTAACTCTATTCCTAAGGCTGAGAAAGCAAAGGTCACTATTAGGAAAGCAAGTTACGATCCTAAGACACAAAAGAGTGCCGTCCTCCCCGATTTAGGCGGTGCTGAGTTCATCGTGTATTCGGCAAAAGAAGGGCAACAGGAATCGCCTAACTTTGACTCGAAGGTCGCAGAAATAAGCAAGGAGAAAGGTCTTACATTCGATGTGGACGCTAGTAAGACCTACTATCTTGTCGAAACTAAAGCGCCGAAGGGCTTGAGTCTTCTCCCAGAGCCAGTCAAGCTGATTAGTAAGACGAATGCCGCAGGAAAGATAGTAGTAGAAGCTGTTAATTCGCTGAATGTGGAGGTTGCAGGAGCTGGCGACCAGATTGTCGTAACCGTCAATGATGTCCATACCGGTGATCTGCCATTGTCTGGTGGTCATGGCGTCTGGATACCAGGTTTAGTTGGACTTTTCATCATGCTTGGGGGATTGGTTCTTGCGTTCCGACACGGTCACGCAATGAATACGCTCGCTATTAGAAGGTAGTCTGGCGCCTTCGCTGTAGCTTATTCCGCTATCGCGAATAATGATGTTTCAGGGCGGTTGCTGTTTATCAGTAACCGCCCTGAAACATCGGCTTGGCAAAGTTTCTGTTGCCGGTATTTTAATGAGATTGCGATGGACGTGGGTCCACTTGTCTTATGTAGTGTGCTCTGTACTATCAACCGCGGTATAAATATGCCACAATGGTCTTGTGAAGAGAAAGATTGACCCCTCTGTGGGTATGGGCTCAGTTAGGCGATTCGCGGCAGGAGAAAGGCTTACAGAGGCTGAACGGCGCACGGCAGTGCGTTTTTCGTTAGAAGAATTTGCGATTAGGCACCCGGGGCGGTCAGTCGAAATAAGAGTTCCTTGGGTGGGAGCCGTGCAAGCAATTGAAGGGCCTACGCATACTCGTGGAACGCCGCCGAACGTGGTGGAGATGGATGCGCAAACGTGGCTAAAACTAGTGGTCGGACAACCAACAGCGGGAATTGTTAAAGCAAGTGGTTCGCGTTCTGATTTGCGCCAGCTTTTACCACTTTTCGGAGCAGCGCAACTTGGATTGTAATTAATCCATATTGGTAGAAAATGGGGACAGAAATGCTCCAGCCAGGCCATCTGGCCCGGCTGGATAACAAATCTTTGTGCTCGTCACTTGTGTGGCGGCATCCAATCGTCTTCATCCCAATCGTCTTCTGCTGGCGGAATGTTATACGAGTCGTAACTCGACCATTCGCTATCCGGATTTCCGGAATCACTATCAGCAGATGAGTTGGATTTTCCGATGAGTTCTCTTTCGAGAGCTGCATAATCCGTTTCGGGACTGAAATACTTTAGATCACGTGCGACTTTTCGCTGTTTGGCTCTTTGACGGCCGCGTCCCATAGGGATCCGACCCCCCTCAACTCGTCTTGGGGCGACGCGAAGTGGCCCCGCTATGTACATTAATTGTTCTCGTGGAACTACTTTACAACGAATCGACACCTAAACTCCACGTGGCAGGCGAAAATGCGAGCGATCACGCCTGTGAGATTGATAGGCAATCAAAGGAATAATCCGAATAAAGGAATATGGTTGAGCAATTTGTACACCCTTGGTTGCGGTTTTGAGTAAATAAATCATCTCCTGGGTGGATATATTACCTTCATCCTTCCCTTTATAATGGAAAAGGACAATCTTTTATTCTTCCGAATAAAAAGACAAAGCGCGATGAACTTCATAGGTTTATGTGAAAGGAAAACACAATGACTGAATTCGATACAGAACTCATGACCCCAGCCGAAGTGGCAACTCTCTTTCGAGTAGATCCCAAAACAGTTGCCCGTTGGTCTGATTCAGGTAAGATCCCTTCAATCCGGACCCTCGGCGGTCACCGTCGTTTCCGTCGCGCGGATATCCTTGCAATTTTAGAAAACAACACCACTGAGATTTCTGAGTAAGTGACCACACTATTGCCTCTAATGCGATAGTTGATAAAGGGTGTGGGGAACAAGCCTTATGTTTGTTCCCCACACCCTTTATTCTGAAAGAGGCGCCAATCGGCGACCCTACAGCTACTATTTAACGATCTTTCGGATAATGATCGCCGCAACACTCAAAGCAACACCGGCGATAACGCCAATAGCTTTCTTATCTCCAGCGGCGGCGTCATGGGCGAGTGCTTGAGCCTTGGCTTTGACGTTCTCAACTTTCTCCATGGCAGCAACCTTTAAATCCTCTTTGAGCACTTCAGGGTCAAGCTTCGCGGCTAATTCGTTGACAGTTGCAGTCAATTCTTCACGGACACGTTCAATGTCTTTTTGAACTTCACTAGCCGACCGAGTATCTTCTACGCCGACAGGCGCTTCATAATCAGAGGCCATCTTAGCGTTTGCTACTGCACGAGCAGCTTCGTTCACGTTGCTCACTTCTCAAAACCTTTCTTGATGGCGTCGACATTTTTCGTCAGACCGATCTTTGGATCAATCTCCGCATCTTTTGCTTTTTTCAGCGAGCTCATACCAATTAGTGCAAGAACTATAATGATCAGTAACAAGATGCCAGCAGTAATGAGATACCCAGCCCATTCAGGAACTAATAGCGAAAATGCCAGGGCAATACTGGTGAAAAGGAAGCCCAGCATGTAAAGGGCAAGCACTCCAGCGACAACAAGCAAAACGCCGCCAACTCCGAGTCGCTTAATCTTTGTTTGAGCCTGGAGCTTCGTGTATTTGATTTCGTCGCGTACCAAGGCAGAGAACTGGCTAGTTATCTTTGCAACCAATTCTCCAATAGAACCTGATGTGGATTTCGGTGAAGGCACCGATTCTACACGTGGTGATATTGGATCTTTATGTTCGGTAGTCACGGACTACTCCTTCGCGGGCTGCATTCAGCCCATGGACAGATGACGATGATGTTCCTATTGTTTCATGAATTCCTACTATTTTGCGACCCCCAGTAAAGAACCCAATGAAACCGGCGTCTTTTCAGCGAACTCGAGTCAGAATTTTCGCACTGATCTGACGTACCGGACGAAGAAGTACCTCTCCCTCAGGGAGTTTCGAGATCCACAGTAATACAACAAAAGTGATCGACATCAGTGTGCCAACAACGATGATTGAAACGACCGACAAGAAATAATTATTAGCAACTGCGTCGTAACCAAACTCCAGCATACTAACAAAGCCTAGTGCGCCACTAATAACTCCAATAGCGCCTAACTTCAGATGGCTCGATACAATTCGTCGCCCGTCAATACCTCCCAATCGGCGTCGTAGAATCCAGGCATGAATCGCTAGATAGACAACGTTTTCGAGCGACGAAAATAGACACAGTCCAATAACCGTCCACTCCGGTGACCAATAGGAGGTGAAGAAATAGAAAATCGGAGTGATGATATGAAGTGGGAGAACCGTAAAGAAAGCTGTGCGTGTATCTTCGTAAGCATAGAAAACTTTCATTAAAACCGAATCAGCAGCTCCTGCAACCAATCCAAGGGTGAGTGCACCCAACACCCACGCTAGTGACCACGCCTCAGCTGCAGTCGACGTCGGAGTAACCACTTTTGCAACTGGCACAGCCAGTACGAAAATCAACGCACTAGCCAAAATATTAAAAGCTCCAACCGTGCGGATCGTGATCGAAATGTCAGAACGTACAGAATTGGAATCGTTGCGTGCCGCAGCACGTGACATACGCGGGAACACGGCGGTGATAATGGAGATGGTTACCAGTGATGTCGGGAGCGAATAAAGAGCGAATGCGATGGTGTACATGAAATTACCGGCGACGCCAATGGTGTCCATACCCATATCGATCGCACGTTGAGTTGCACCGGCAGCGACGTTCACCAAAAACATAATTGGGATCATGCCGGTAACCATCAAAGCGAGTACCCAACTGCCGGCACGACCGATTGCACCGAGTCCAGAATTGCGCCATCGGAAATCGGGGTGGTAGTGGATGCCTAAGTTGCGCAACGGCCAGAAAAGAACCACCGCTTGCATAACGATGCCTAAGGTCGAAACACCACCGAGAATCATCGTTGGCGCGCCAGCCCAATCAGCAGCTGATGACGGCGAAGTTGAATCTTCGCTGCCGAAAAGCCCGAGCATGAGGATTAAACCGCCAATAGCAACAATATTGTTCAGTGCCGGAGACCACATGTAGGGTCCGAACTTTTCGTAAGCATTGAGAATCTGGCCCAATACCGCATACAGTCCATAGAAGAAAATCTGCGGTAGGCACCAGTATGCAAAAATGACGGTGAGTCGATACCATTCGGCGGACATTGTCGAGGCGTAGAAGCTAACGATCATAGGTGCCGCTAGGGTAATCACTAGCGTGAGTAGGCCCAATGTGACGAATGAAAAAGTCAGCAACTTATTAATAAAAACTACACCCTCAGCATGTGATTTCTCCGTAGCACGCACAATTGCCGGAACTAGCACAGCGTTAACTAATCCACCGGCGATGATGCCGTAAAGCAGATTCGGTACGTTATTGGCAACATCAAACGAGTTGGCTACTGGTGTGGAAACACCGACGACTGCGCCGAGCAAAATGGGGGAGCGGATCATACCAAGAGCTCGCGAAACGAGGGTTCCGAGGAACATAATGAACGACGAACGAGCTGCAGAGACGCGCGGTTGGTTCGCTCGCGGTGCTGCAGGTGCGGATTCAGCCCCAGGAGGCGTAACTGGCGACACGGTGGGGTTGTCGACAGATTGGCGGTGTGGTGTTAGTGCAGCACATTGTGCTGATAGTGGGATACGTCCCTGTCCGTGCCGTGGCAAAAACCGTTTCCTTGAGCGAAAATCCATGCCACTAGTGTACCGATCTTTTTCAGCCGTGGTTAGATGGCAGAGGGCTCAGAAATATGAAAGTCCCCCTGCGTGAGCAGGGGGACATGTGCGACCCTGACGGGACTTGAACCCGCGACCTCCGCCGTGACAGGGCGGCGCGCTAACCAACTGCGCTACAGGGCCAGGATGGCTCAGATAACTACCGAGACCTAAAATCCCCTGCCAGGGCAGGGGATTTATCTGGTGGCTCCGACCGGCGTCGATCCGGTGACCTTTCGATTTTCAGTCGAACGCTCTACCAACTGAGCTACAGAGCCAAGATAAGAAAACACCCGGGTTTCCCGGGATTTCCTTGGCGACCCTGACGGGACTTGAACCCGCGACCTCCGCCGTGACAGGGCGGCGCGCTAACCAACTGCGCTACAGGGCCTTACGGCCGATATCTTTCGATATCTACTTCCCTAGGGAAGTTAGTACCCCCAACCGGATTCGAACCGGTGCTACCGCCGTGAAAGGGCGGGGTCCTAGGCCGCTAGACGATGGGGGCGAAACCCGAAGGCTTCTTCGTTCTCAGCACTTCCGCGCCTCGAACTCCTATAGCTTAGCGATATTTACCCCGATAATGCAAAATTAATCGTGTGTGTTACCGGTCACTGTTCGCTAGAAGCCTGTTTTTCCTTGGTATTTAGCCGATTTTATCTTAGGCTAAAGACATGACATTTTTGGATTTTCCGCAGATACTCATCAATAGCGTCGACGATTCCCCTGCAACGCCCGTCTCTGAGAAAACAGAAGCGGTGGTTGAAGCGACGGTTGACGTCCTCAGTTTTGTTGGCGGAACTCTCGCAGGAGTGGCGGTAGGCGTTGTCGCCACGATCGTGGTTATGTCTATCAGCCACATGTTTGCTCGCTGGTACAAGTACTATGAGCCGATCCACGCAACGATCAGCCGCCCAGTAGTAATCGTTTTAGCAACCCTCGGTGGGTGGATTGGTTTCCAAACCGTCCTCGACTCCATCAAAACTGACGACGCTCCCGGCTGGTTGAGCTGGCTTAGCCATTCGTTTTTGATTTTATTTATCATCGTCGTCGCTGGTTTCGTCGTAGCCCTAGTAAACGGGTTAGTAAAGTCAATCTATCTCCGCATGGAAGTTTCCTCCGAAGAACGAGCCAGCCGGATCGAAACCCAAGTCCAGGTTATCCACCGGGTCATATCCGCTGTTATTTGGGTAGTCGCCTGCGGTGCAATCTTACTGACATTCCCAGCAGCTAGAACAGCAGGAACATCCATCCTAGCGTCCGCGGGAATCCTCTCCGTAGTAGCCGGCTTAGCAGCGCAATCTGTACTCGGTGATGTTTTTGCCGGCGTGCAGTTAGCCTTCTCTGATTCGATGAGGGTCGGTGACATCGTCCTATTCAACGACGAAATGACAACCGTCGAAGAAATTACTCTCACCTACGTCGTCCTCGCAGTGTGGGACGGGCGGCGCATCATGGTTCCGTCATCGAAAATGACAGCAGAACCTTTCGAAAATTGGACTCGCCGTTCCCCGGAAATGATGGGAATCGTCGAATGGCATGTAGATTGGACCATTCCGATCCAACAAGCCCGTAAACAACTCGAGCACCTACTCCAGTCCACAGACTTATGGGACGGACGCATCGGAATCCTGCAAATCTCCGAAGCCACTAATGGGCTGATCATGATGCGTGCAATCGTCTCTGGACAAAACGCTGGAGCACTTATCGATTTGCGGCACTACCTGCGTGAAGCAATGGTCGAGTGGATTCAAAACGAGGCACCACAAGCAATACCGCACTATCGTCGAATCGTCGATGATGCTCCCAACTTCGACGATGTCAGTGAAGCGACCCGGCAACGGGTAGATGAACGTTTGGCGGCAAGCGCTCCAGCTTACAAACCTGATAAAGCAGTTGTTGATACGGCGTCGACAACCGTCATTTCGCGCGAAGAATTAGAAAAATTTGCCCGTACTCCGATAGCCCAACGCGTGGGTGATGACGAGTTCCAATTGGGTGCAAACTCCGAAGAGTTCGTCGTCGTCCCCGCAGAAGACGATGGAAAACCAGCAGGATATCAGTCGGCGATCTTCCACGGATCTGAAGAAGCGAACAAACGAGCCGAACAGTATTCCGGGCCAGGAGAAGATGCCTATGAAGAGCGTAACCGCAAGATAGAACAGACTGCTAATATTGCAAAATACGACGACGCCGGACACGGCCATGAAGATGCCGGCCACGGCCACACAGACCAAGGAGAATGATGATCATGGGTTACGTTGATAAGACCCCAGAACATACTGAAAATATCGAGTACAAGCTCGATAAATCGCCAGAAGAATGGCGAAACCTGCTCTCGGATATGGAATTCTTCGTCCTTCGCGAAGCTGGTACCGAGCGCCCAGGAACTGGTGAACTGCTCTACGAAAACCGCGCTGGAATGTATCACTGTAAAGCCTGTGACGCGGAGCTGTTCTCGTCAGAGACAAAGTTCGATTCCCACTGCGGCTGGCCATCCTTCTACGATCCCGACGAAAAAGGAGCGGTTGTCTACATTGAAGATCGTTCCCTCGCGCCACGCGTTCGAACCGAAGTGCGGTGTGCTAACTGTGGTTCGCACTTAGGTCATGTCTTTAATGATTCGCCCGAAACCCCGACTGGGTTGCGTTACTGCATGAACTCAGTGGCTTTGCGATTCGAGCCAGGATCAGGCAAGAACTGATGGCAGTTCGCTGTGCCACGCTCAACCTCGAGCACGGCAGACCAGCACAGAAAGCGATACGTGACGATGTCGACGTCGATCGACAATTTGCCGAAGCGGTCACACAGCTCAGACAAGTGAGTCCCGATATTCTCACTGTGCAAGAAGCTGACGGTCCAACCCGCGCCCGACTAACTCGCCCACACAGCCAGCATGCTGGGCATGTGGAAACTTTAGGACGATGGCTTCACATGCAGCACGTCTATGCCCCGTCTGCTTTCGGGTATGGCGTCGGCATCTTGAGTGCTTATCCGATCCGGGCGGCTCGATATTTGCGATTACCGCCTATCGTCAAACCGATATATCGCACCGACGACGGTTTGATGAAGATACGCTGGCCCGAACCGCGTGTTGCGTTATATGGCCTCGTAGAAACCCCAGATGGGTTGCTACTGGTAGGAACCACCCACCTAGATATCGATCAAAATTCTGCCCCACGGCAGTTAGAGATCGTTATTGGTGGGTTTGTGGTTGCTGCTCGAGCATGGGGTGTGTCACCGACTCACACGCCGATGTTGCTTACTGGGGATATGAATCTGCGACCTGACGCTGTTAGAGATGCACTGGATGAGATTCCAAAAACTATGACGTTCCCGCACACGGTCCTGGCATCTGCACCAACATACCCACACGCAAAACCACGCTGGCAGATCGATCATATACTTGGCTATCGGATAGCTTCTCAACGCTCGCATTCGTTAAGTACGGCAATATCGGACCATGTGGGACTCGTTGTTGAAGTAGTTCTCAGGTAAAACTCTCAAAGGTAAGGTTGCATGAGCGAGAACCCAACTGAAACATGGGCATGGGCACCGGTTATATTGTTGACTACAGCGGCGATCCAATATAGTGGCGTGACGATAGCTATTGGGTTGTTTTCTAGCGTTGCGGTAATCGCTGTGGTGTGGGGCGTACCTTTTTTGGCTCGCTAGTATGGTTTCCAGTTGCATTTCCGCACTTAGGGCCGATTTTTACTGCCGGGCGTATTTTCGGGCTAGTCGTGGTGGTGGCGTTATTGGCATCGGTAACTCCGTATGTGATGGATGCAGTAATTATGCGCCGGTTAAGTGCTCCAACGTTTGCGTTACTTCATTCCCTGTTACCAGCAACATCACTGTTAATAGGGTTGATTATTTTGCGCCAAGTTCCAACTATCGGAGAACTATCGGGTCTGGTTTTCATTACGGTTGCTGTGGCGTTGGTTGGTTTTCAGCCGGTTCGACGGCGGAAAGCGCATCCACCATCGGCTTCTTAACGAATTTAAGATAGATGTGAAAATCGCCGGCACGTAAAGTACCGGCGATTACTGGTAGGCCCCGTGGGACTCGAACCCACAACCTACGGATTAAAAGTCCGCAGCTCTAACCAGTTGAGCTAGAGGCCCACGCTTGAAAACAAGCGTCGTTTCGGCGCATTTTGCGTCGGAACTTTTATTAGTATAGCGCTTTCTTGGCTCGGAGTAAAAATCAGAATGTATGATGAAAATCAGTGAATTATTGTTTTACGGCAAATAGCCGAAAACAACATGTCGTTGTGATTCGTCCAACAGTGTGCGTATAAGATGGTCAGTAGGCTACATTATGAAAAACTTGACTGTGGCTATAGTGCTTTGAAGGAGGCTTGTACCATGAACGTATCATTTCGCCGCCCCGCTCAGTTACGTCCGGAACAACTCGAAGTTATTGATGGAGACGTCAACATTGAAGCAAGGCTTGAATTAGCTTATGCAACTGCACACGCACTTATTCCTCTTGACTCAGATATTGATCATGAGGTCACGGAACGGCTACACCAGGTGATTGCGGACGAGGGGATTGATGTCGTGGCTGAGTCGTGGGTTGATGCACCAGAAACGTCATTGCCAGGAATTTTGTGGCGTGGTTTTCTGCTACGTGAATGGATTCGGCGTTTTCCGGATGATGTTCGCCAACGTTTTATTGCTGCCGAAAAGGTGGACACGGATCAGTCGGGTGTTTTGACACCGGTAGACATGATGACTTCATGGGATCAAGTTTTTTCAGGTTCGTTTAGCGGGGACTTTTTAGAGGTCATTCGCCATTCAGCTCGGTTTACTGACTATATTGCAAGTATTGAGCCGTTGTGGATTGCTGACGATGATCATCCTCTTGCAACTGAGGTTACTCGGCGAAATACTGCTATGGTTCGAACTGCCCAAGAATTTTATCTGGCAGGAGAGAAAGCTATTCGACGTGGGCGCATGTAATAAGTAGCCTGCAGGTTGAGCTTGACTTAATGTATAGTGGCCGGCGAAGAACCAAATCTTCGCCGGCCACTACAGCTTATCGGATAGTTGTTTTAGCTTTCTTTACGAATGCTAAGAACCATACCTGAGCTAAGAAGAACCATTGCGAGTAGTGCAATCGCACCAACGCTTGTTCCCGTATGTGCTAGCACATCTCCTGTTGTATGATCGACAACTTTTGGATTCTGCGGTAGCTTGGTCGCCGGTGTGAGCGACATTGCTGGGATGGTTTGTTTGCCTGGGGTTAGCTTCATTGCTGGGATGGTTTGTTTGCCTGGGGTCAGTTCCATTGCTGGGATGGTTTGTTTGCCTGGGGTCAGTTCCATTGCTGGGATGGTTTGTTTGCCTGGGGTTAGCTTCATTGCTGGAATAATCTTCGTTGCAGTCAACCTTAACCGAACTGTCATATCTTTCGTTTCTGGCGTGCTCCGCTTAAATGTTGTTCCAGCAGGTACTTTCATCGTCAGCATAGCAGAAGCGGTTTCACCACCTTCCGCTTTGTCGGTTGCAGCATAGGAAAGTACCGAGTCTTTTAATGTCACATTCCAAGATTGCGGAGTAGCGGTTTCAAGTGTCAACGTGATGTCGGTTGCTCCCGGCAATACCGAGTGAATATCGAAGCCCTGAGCCTCAGCTCCCGCAATCACCTTCTTCTGAATTTCAACAAGGTTCAGGTCGTCGCACGCATCGCCAATTCCATCGTTATCGGTATCGAGCTGATCTTCATTAGCAATGTCAGGGCAGTTATCAACACTCTGGTCCACCAAGTCGCCGTCTTCTGTCACGTCAACAATAATGGTTGCAATCGCTGTCTGATTATCCGCATCTGTCACAGTTACCGAAACAGTGTGTTCGCCGACTGTTGTGAAGGTATGCGAAATCTTATTCTCTTTTGTGGTGTTATCTGGTTGCCCGTCACCATTGAAGTCCCAACCATAGGACATGATGTCGCTATTAGGTGAGACCGATCCATCAGCGCTGAACTCAACGGTTGTTCCAACCTTTTGTGTTGTCACCTGGCCGAGTTTAGCGGTAGGGGTTTCGAGAATTAGTGGACGTAGATCTCCTAGGACTTGCATCCGGCCACCTGTGCGGGTGAAGAGAGACGGAAGCGGTTCGGTGCGATCAGTGTCAAGATCAATCAGATTGAATTCGACTGTGTTCGCTGCGAATGCGCTCAAAAGTAATTGTTCGACGGACTGTGAGAGGCTCTCGGAATTTTGGCCAGTTTCAGCATCACCAATGACGACGACGATCTTGCGGGCTTCTTCGCGCCATTCAGATGAAGTCGTTACCTCTTTAAGAGTTGTCAAGAAATCTTCTGCGTTCTGATTCGAGGTCGTATCTAAATCATTGAGTGAGTCCAGGACATTGGATAGTTCGCCGAATGATGTTGTTGCAGCCGGACCCTCAGGAGTCTCGGGTGCATCTGCGATCGGAGTCTCAGTATCTGCTGGTTTAGCGGCTTCTGGTTCTGATGTAGGCTCTGCTGGTTCAGTATCGTCAGTTGCAGTTTCCGGATCAGTTGGTGCAGCATTTTCTGCTGACTCATCGGCAACGGCCTCTGGCTGAGGGGCTTCCGGTAGATCAGGTGTGACTGGTTCTACTGGAGAACTTGCATCAGGCTGGGGAACTTCGGGGAGGTCAGCATCAGGCTGAGCTTGCTCATCAGAAATTGGATCTTCTCCAACGAAGGACTTTAAGCTGAAACGTGCCTTTTGGTTTGCGTTAGCTGAAGCGTCAAAAGTTTCTACAGCGATACGGCGGATCTGCTTCTTAATTTCGGGTAGCTTAGCCTTTGTCTGTGAAGATGCTTCCACTAGGAAAGTAACATCGATTGGACGTGCGTAACTTTGCTTATCACGTGCCGACGCTGGTACGCCAATCTGATTATAGAGATACTTACCGATTTCACTGTGTCCGGTGATGTTGGGATGGTAGAACATCAACGTCGTCGTAGAGGTCGTAGAGACAACCTTCCCCTCGTCGTTAACATAACCATTTTCCTCAGCCATTTCGTTAAACCAGCGCTGTGGATTGTACTGGATAAAATACGGATTTGGCTCATGTCCAGCGAACAATGCATGCGTCGGAATGAACGTCAGATGTGGATGGGCCACGTTCTGGTTCCACTTCTGAGTCAGATCCTCTTGCAACGCGACTGCATCCAGTCCGAACTGGCGGACGCCGTGAGCGGCATCAATAGATTTCGTGGCCGAACTGAACCAGCCACTGTTATCCAGAATATACTCCCCTTCGGTAGAAAGAAGCGGATAACCAACCATGACTATCTGAGCATCAGGTGAAAGTTTTGCGGATAACTGCTCCAGAATGGTCTCAACATTTGCAAAAGTTTGAGGCAGTAAATCTTGGGCGTGCTTGAGAGCGGCACTGCAGTTATCGTACGAAGAGTTCCCAATCCACGTGCCTCCAAAGCAGCCAGTAATGATGCTTTGGAAATCGATATCGTTGCCGCCGACAGTGAAGAGCACGATATCGGAATCGCTAGGAACCTTGGAAATCTGATTGTCCAGAACGCCTTGAGTAACCTGACCAGATTCGGCAAGGTTATGTACTGTAGTGTGAACGCCTTGGGCATTGAGCTTATCGGCATAAACGTGACCCCAGTTGCGCATGGAGCGATAGGCTTCGGCGGGTCCGTAGTATTGGCCAGCACCGTTACCGGCTGTGTAGGAGTCACCAATAAGAGTCAGTGTCAGATATTTTTCATCTTGGTGAGACGTATCTGCAAGTGCGGGAGAGGCAGTGAATAATGATGCCGACAGGGCAACAAAACCTGCGAATAACTTCTTTGTTATAGATTTCATGAATCTAATAATAGGTTAGAGACACCACTATTGGAAACCTGTTTTCAATAGTTGAGATATCTTCTCCTGGAGATATGGTGAGGCGTTTAGTTGGACTGTCCGAATTTCTCTTATTTGCACACCACAAAAGTGAATCGGGGCAGGATGAATCTACCATCCATCCGTCGGCGAGAGCTGCTTTCTGAAGCGTGACTAGTGCCTTGCCGTCGGTATCCTCCACAATATAACGAACCTCGTAAGGGCGTGATTTACCCAAAAAACCTGCCGGCGGAGTTTGCCAATATTCAGTCGGTTCCAGCCCGAACGACGTCGGACTAGCGACATCCTCCGCGAGTAAAGCCGATAATTCTTTTGGCGTCCCCCAGTAATTAAGATTTTGCCCCCAGCGCCAGATTCCGAATCCAGCTACAGCAACGATCATCAAAAAAACTACCAAAAAAACAGGCAAACGATGTACAAAAAAAGATGTGGTTGAAGACGCTGACGTAGACATGTATGCTCCTTCAGATAAATTCTTACCAGCAACTATAAACGTTGGGCAGTCAAATCAACAAAGATTTGACTGCCCAGTCGTGAAAGAACTCATCCGTTCTACATACTAGATAAACAAGAAATGGAAAACTGCGTAGAAAAGCGCCGAAACAATAGCAGCTGCAGGCATCGTAAGGAACCATGCACCCACGATTGACTTCGTCACTGACCACCGCACAGCTGAAAGCCGCTTCGTTGCTCCCGCACCCATAATGGCCGACGTGATTGTGTGCGTGGTGGAAATAGGAGCGTGGTAGAGGAATGCAGTCGTGTAGAGAACCGATGAAGCGACTGATTCGGCTACGAAACCTTGAGATGGGTCAAGGTCAATAATCTTCGACCCCAGCGTTTTCATGATCCGCCAGCCACCGGAATATGTTCCCAGCGAAATTGCAGTAGCTGCACCCAGCTTGACCCACATCGGCACTTCGTGACCCTCATGAAAACCACCCGCAACCAAAGCAAGAACCACAACGCCCATTGTTTTCTGGGCATCTTGCAGGCCGTGCCCCAGTGCGGTAGCAGCAGCAGAAACTGTTTGAGCGTAACGGAACTTGCGCATTGTTGGGCGGTATGCAAAATTAGCACATATGCGAATAACCAGCGTCATTAAAACGTAAGCTAAAACGAAACCGACAACTGGCGAAATGAACATCGGTAAGACGACTTTCTCACCAATGACCATCCACTGCACGGAGATAGATGCAGCTAACCCAGCACCAGCCAAACCGCCAATAAGCGCATGAGATGACGAAGAAGGCAAACCAAGCCACCACGTGATCAGATTCCAGATAACGGCACCGACCAAGCCTGAAAGTACAACGAATAATGCCACATTGTTCTCGACCCCGTCGATATCGACGATGCCAGATCCAATAGTCTCAGCAACTCCTGTTCCAAGCAATGCGCCAATAAAGTTCATTACAGCCGCCATAATCAGAGCAGTACGTGGTGCCAGGGCGCGAGTAGCAACTGATGTAGCGATTGCATTCGCCGCGTCGTGGAAACCGTTAGTGAAATCAAATGCGAACGCAATGACGATCACTAGTCCCACGATCAGGATAGTAGAAGTAACCATCAGGACTCCTTGATCGCAATTCCTTCGATGGAGACCGCGAGAGTTTCAAAGCTGTCGATAGCAGCTTCGAGTGCGTCAACAACAAATTTGATCTTCAAAACTTCCATTGCGTTGGCGTCGTCGTCAGCGAAAATTTCACGCATAAGCTTGCGGTAAATGATATCGCCTTGATTCTCGAGCTGGTTAATTTCCAGCCAGAATTGCTTAGTATGCTCGCCCATTGAAGCGATAAGCTTCATCGCTTCGTTAGTTACCGTTGCGCATTTAGTAATAATCCGAATAAGTTCAAGTGCTTTTTCGGGAAGTTCATCGACTCGGTACAAAACCATGTTGTCGCCGGCTTCGTCGATAAGATCAACGATATCGTCAACTGTGGACACAAGCCCGTAGACGTCTTCGCGGTCATAGGGGAGTACGAAACTGTGTGCAACTTTTTGTAGCACGTCATGAGTGCCGTCATCAGCAAGGTTTTCGACCTCATGGAGTTTCTTGTTCAGCTCTTTTCGAGCTTCACGGTCGGCGTTTCCCATCTGTTCGAGTATCTGCGCAGCAGATACGATGTGGTTAGCTTGCTTTGCAAACATTTCTAGCACGGCTTTACCCGGTGCGAATTTACTTAGACTCACAATGCCCTCAGAACACTAAGTGAACACTTGTCGTTTTCACCTTACGTTGCTCATGGCTCGACGCGCTTGCCAAACCGATAATTTCACGGGTTCAAGTTGTATAGATCACAAGGCCTTTTGTCACTTGAAGGTCCCTATTGTCCTTATTTTTCCTTGAAATGTAGGGGTTCTACAATGTGGACATCGGCAGAGATATATTCCCCAACAAGATAAGATGGTGACGTTTTATATCATTATTTTTATCGGAAAGAGGTGTAGACGATGGCTGTTTACGATGCGATACAGGACGTAACTGCTTGGTTAGGCGGCCTCAATGATTGGCTCTACACCTGGGTGATGATCCTAGCGCTTGTCGGAACTGGAATATTCTTAACCATCCGTACCCGCGCGCTACAACTGCGGCATTTTGTTGGCATGGCCAAATATTTGACGCAGTCACGACGTGGTTCGCGAGGTGGGATTTCGTCCTTCCAGGCTTTCGCAATGGGTATGTCTACCCGCATTGGTATTGGGAATATTACCGGTATCGCCCTAGCGATGATTCTGGGTGGGCCTGGTTCTCTTTTTTGGATGTGGATCGTCGCGATCGTAGGAATGTCGACGGCGTTCGCTGAGGCCACTTTGGCACAAATCTTCAAATTCCGGCATCAAGATGGTTCGTTCCGTGGCGGTCCAGCCTCCTACATCATGGATGGTTTGAAATCGCGTCCGCTCGCCGTCGTTTTCGCCTGCGCAATGGTCTTCTGTATGTTCGTTGCAATGCCGATGGTTCAAGCCAACACAATCGCACAGGTCATTTCTGGCGCCCACGGTATTGACCCGTGGATTATTGGGCTAGTTATTGCTGGATTAACTTCGTTGGTCTTGTTTGGCGGAGTGCGCCGAGTGGCTCGAGCAACAGAAGTTATTTCCCCGATGATGGCACTGTTCTATGTTGGGGTCGCGGTAGTGATCATCGCGCTCAACATCACCGCAGTTCCACAGTTCTTTGCCGATGTTTTTTCCTCCGCATTCGGTGCACGCGAAGCCTTTGTCGGAACCGGTTCGGCATTCGTTGCCGCTTTGCTCAACGGTACCCGCCGTGGTTTGTTCTCCAATGAAGCGGGAATGGGCACATCGCCAAACGCTGCCGCCACAGCGACAGTTGCCCATCCCGTACAACAGGGCTTGATTCAGGCGTTCGGTGTTTTCCTCGACACGATCCTCATATGTACAGCTACCGGTTTTATTATTTCGACGACCGGCGCTTTGGACTACTCTCGTGTTACGGCAGACGATGCCGCCCATGTTACGACTGATGCGATCACAGGTACGTTGGGTGCGTGGATGGCGTGGCCGATTGCAATTATGATTTTCTTCTTCGGCTTTTCATCTATTTTAGGTGCTTACGCCTATGGTGAAGCGAATCTGGTGTTCTTAAAGAAATCCCGTCCGCTTGACCTTGCCTCTCGTGCGGTTTTGATCGTTTCGAGTTTTATCGGCTCGATTACGGCACTGACGTTCGTGTGGGCAGTGATGGATACTGCGATGTTTGCGGTAACCGTCTTGAATTTAGTGGCGATTGTGGCGCTTGCACCGTGGATTATGGCGTTGTTGCGTGACTATGAGAAGCAAATCAGGGAAGGTGTGGATCCAGTGTTCCAGGCTGACAAGGCGGAGCTACCGGGAGATATTCCCTCGGACATTTGGTGAAGGTGAGCGGCTGGCTCCGTCTTTCGTCGCCAGCGCATCCCCGTTTTTGTCTGCCGTATCCGCCCCTTGCCCGCCTTCTAGCTCCGATCGGCGGTATTCAACACGACAGGATCTATACAGCGCCACCGTGCTGAATACTGCCGAACTGGGCCTGTACACCTACTAGATTTGTGCCGGTACTGGTTCTGCGCCGTGCCAGTTTTCAGCTAGCCGTTCAACTCGGACACCTAAGGGGCCGGGGTAGTGCCCGGTGCATCGCCGTCGATAATGAGGGAATTACCCACTAGGAGATCCACCCGTCCTACCCCGGGGATGTCGACTTGTGGCTAGGCATGACACCCCTTGGAGCAGAGATAGTTACGCACTCGGGTTTCACTGCCCGATTGTGAGGTCGATGTGTATCTTTGCAGAATTGGATGTTTACGCTCCTGAGCAGTACTGACTAGTTGATCAGCTATGACTGGCGTGATCATGCGCTTATGTAGAAGTGAATCCAGAATAATCAAGCCGGTCTCAGCATGGTGGTTGTGAAGAGCTTGTTCAATCGCATCAGCGAGTGAAGCCACAAGCGTTGGTGATTGAGCTGGTCGAAGGTGAGAACCCAAGAGAGATTTCGAATAAGGTCGGTGCAATTTGGCTCCATCAAGTTGGGGCTTAGATCCGTTGGGTTGGGTTATGAAATGAGTGGTTGGGTCGTGCGGGGCGGAGTTATGCAGGGCAGGCTAACAAAAACAGGGCCGTAGCTATGCGCTACGACCCTGTCGAAGTATTAGGACACCGGACCTGAGAGCGCCTGTCGGCGCGAAGGCCGCTCGTAGCGGCAAATATTTGGAGCCCGGGGCTTTCACGACCCGGTGTCTTGTTAAGTACTATAGACCCTTCGCAGGCGAATTGCTAGCTAGCAAAACTGCACGCTTTCTACTGCCGGTGCACACTGTTGCACGAGCTAGAGCTTAGAGGAGCTGCCGTCAAGAGGGGGCTTGTCGGACAATGATTGAGACTTATAACTGAGGCATGCGTTTAAACGAGGCGGCGGTAGGGTTATAGGGTGGCAAGAGAATAAGTAGGTATGGCAACCAGCGCAGTTGGACGCCGAGTTTTCGACTCCGCCCACGCAAATCTTTCCCAATATCCCGTCACTTGTGAAACAATGTTTAGGTGAATACAACCGAAACACAACCAACTGCTGACAGTTCGGAGTCGGCGCCAGTGCTCAAAAATGTCCCAGGAGATTATTTATTGACAGCTGTGTGGGAAAAGCGTGCCGGATACGCACGCGCTCTGCTTGGCGTATATGCGGCAACATCGCTTGCACTCGGTGCTGTTTTCGGCCCGTACATGATTGCTGTGGCGGTAGGTATTATGGGGGCAATTATGATTGCGGGTTGGCCTAATCTTCTGAGTTTACCGACCCGATTCATTCCGCGCGTTCTGTTAACGTTATTGGCGGTCACGTTGATTGTGACTGCACTCTTTGGAACTGTTGCGCATACTGCCATTGTTGGCGCTGCGAGTATTATTGCTGCGTTTATTGCGGAGATGTTTCGCACAGATGGCCGTCCGCGACTGATCGAGCAGCTTTCAGGAGGCTTTGCGGGGGCAGTGGTGTTGATGTCGGGCTCGCTGTGGATTCATGCGATGCGACTTGGTCAAGGTAAGAGTATTGCTATTGTGGCAGCGATTACCTTGACCATTGTGGCTCTTATGCATGCTTTTGATTCTCTTGCTGCTCGCATTGCTGGCTTCGTCAACGGTATTGCTTTTGCTCTCGGCTTTGCCTACCTCACCCAAGTGCCGTTGGATTCTGCTTTCGTTATTGGTGTTTGTGTGGCGGGGGCATATTTGCTTTCGGCTCGCGCAGTGGAGCATATGCCAAAACCTTCACAGCCGTTGAGCGGAGCCGCGCGGGCGATGATTCCGCCGTTAGCGGTAGGCGTTGTTGTCTTGATTGCTAGCTAGGCAGGATACAACGAAGTCGTTTAGCCTTAGAGTATGGCTATTAGACTTCCTGAAAATTTAGTTCCTGAAAATACTCCGCTGGCGTGGATGATTGATTCGTGGGTTGGTGGTGGCATTCTTGAGTACGAGAATGTGGAACCTGCTGCGTATATTCACGAGATGTGTTTCGATGCTTCGGACGGTGGTCCTTATCTGAAGGTGACCTCGAAGGTGTGGTTGGCGAAGGAACCGGCAGGCGTTGTCGATAAGGAGGCACCTGGTCAGGTGACGTATGATCAGCTGACGAAGGATGAGCTGTGGATGCAGCACACTGGCTATATTCGGGTCAATCCGGAGTCGAACCAGCGCGAAGACGGCTCGTATGAGATTGAATCTATGTTGACCTCGCCGGTTGGTGTGGCCCACGCATGGGTGGGTTTGATTAACGGTCCACGGTTGCAGATGATTACTGATTCGGTGATGCGTTCGGGTTCGGGCGCGATGATCGAGGCGGCGAAGATCATGGCGGGTTCGGTTGCTTCTGATTTGTTCTATGCATTGGATATGGCGGCGTTCGGTGCAGATATGCGTTCGTATATGGCGGGCCGCTTGTCACGGACCTTCGATGCGAGTGTGGATCCAGCTGCTGATGAACAGGATGCGCAGTGAGTATCGATTCTCTTTTTCCCAGTGCAGTTGTTTTCGACGGCGACCGGGTTCCGGCGCACTTCGGTAATCCGTTTGCTGAAGAGCAGTCGTTGCGCGCGGGCAAAGCGTTTTCGATTCTGGATCGCGACGTCGTCGTGGTGCGTGGCGTGGATCGGATGAAGTTGTTGCATCTGATTTCTAGCCGTAATTTTGAGCAGGTTCCTGCAGGGGTGTCGACGGAGATGTTGGTACTTGATGCGCAGGGCCATATTGTTCATGCAGCGGGCGCGATGAGTGATGCTGAGACGACGTGGCTGATTACTGATTTTGGTTATGGGCAGGCGTTGGCTGATCATATCGCCAAGATGACGTTTATGATGCGTGTGGAGACTAAGGTTTTGGCCGATCCGCTCGTGGTTGGTTTGCTGAATTGGCCGGGCGAGCTTCCGGTTGAGCTGACGAGTGTTGCCCGCTGCGTGTGGGAAGATCCGTGGCCGACTACGGCTGAGGGAGGTGCTACCTATGGTGTGGACGACGTCGATCATCCGGCTCACGGTACCCGCCGCACCGTCGTCGTGGTTGAACAGACCAATACGCAACGTGCGTTGGAGGCGTTGGCTGGTTTGTTAATCAAGCCGGCTGGTTTCCAGGCGTGGGAGGCGGCGCGGATTGTGGATTGGCGTCCGTCGTTGAGCCGTGAGGCCCATAGTTCTGCTATTCCACATGAACTCGATTGGTTACGTACCGCGGTGCATTTAGATAAGGGTTGTTATCCGGGTCAGGAAACCGTGGCTAAGCTTGTGAATTTGGGTAAGCCTCCGCGTCGGTTGGTGTTCCTTTATTTGGAGGGCGGCGAAGAGGAGTTGCCGGAGCCGCGTACGGAGGTCTCGTTACAAGGTCGGTCGGTTGGTGAGTTGACGTCGGTGGCGCGTGCGGTTGACGACGGTCCGGTTGCGTTGGCGTTGGTGAAACGTAATGTTCCTCTTGATGCGGTATTGACTGTGGGCGATTTTGAGGCATCCCAGGTAGAGATTGTTGGACGTGAGGGTAAGTCTTCAGCTTCGCCCCAGGTGCGTCCGGGTAGCGGCTTGAGTGCTCGTCGACTGGGTGGTCCGCCGCCTGCGATGTCGTCGAAGTCGTTGGGCGGTAAGTGATGCGGGCAGTTCTGCAACGGGTCAAGCGTGCAAGTGTGACGGTTGAGCGCGACGGCGAGGACGTCGCCGTCGGCAAAATTGGTTCGGGGCTTGCGGTTCTTGTGGGGATTACGCACGACGACGGCGAAGCTGAGATTGTGAAACTAGCCAAGAAGATTGCGCAATTGAAAATTATGCGTGACCCCGATGGTTCGGATGATCCGAAAGATCGGGTAAACGTTGGCGATGCTGGTGGCGGGGTTTTACTGGTCTCGCAATTTACGCTGTACGCGGATGCGCGTAAGGGAACGAAGCCGTCGTGGTCGCATGCGGCTCCAGGTGTCGTAGCGCAACCATTGTTTGATCGGCTTGTTTCGGCGGTTCGTAGCTACGATATAGATGTTCAAACCGGAGAGTTTGGGGCGATGATGGACGTCGAGATTCTTAACGACGGACCATTTACCATCATCCTCGATATTTAACAGTCATGCCGGTGGCGAACGCGCTACCGGTTCCATACAAAATGTCGCTATGGTAGGTGGCAGTTGTATGAATTGAAGGAGAAACCACATTGTTTGAAAGGTTTACTGACCGCGCTCGCCGAGTGATCGTGCTTGCGCAAGAAGAAGCACGCGACCTCAAGCATAACTATCTTGGTACTGAACATATCTTGCTAGGCTTAATTAAAGAAGGCGAAGGTGTGGCAGCCAAAGCGCTAGAAGCACTTGGTGTTTCCTTTGATGCAGTGCGTGAGCAGGTTGTTGAGATTATTGGCGAGGGGCAGGAGCAGCCTTCGGGGCATATTCCGTTTACTCCTCGTGCTAAGAAAGTTCTTGAGTATGCGATGCGTGAGGGCCTCCAGCTAGGTCACTCTTACATTGGTACTGAGCATTTGTTGCTCGGGTTATGCAGAGAACAAGAAGGTGTTGCCGCTCAGGTACTCGTCAAGCTGGATGCTGATTTGCCGAAGGTTCGCCAGCAGGTAACTCAGTTGCTCAGTGGCTATCAGGGTAAGGAAGCTGTCGGTGTTGGCGGTGGTGGCCCACGCGAAGGTGTAAAGTCTGGTTCTACTATTCTTGACCAGTTCGGCCGCAATTTGACCCAGTCTGCGCGTGACAACAAGCTTGATCCGGTTATTGGCCGGCATACTGAAACTCAGCGTGTAATGCAGGTGCTTTCTCGCCGTAATAAGAACAATCCTGTTCTTATTGGTGAGCCAGGCGTCGGAAAAACGGCTGTTGTTGAAGGTTTAGCTCAGGCGATTGCACACGGCGATGTGCCAGAAACATTGAAGGATAAGCAGCTCTATTCGTTGGATATGGGTTCGCTTGTTGCTGGTTCGCGTTATCGTGGTGATTTCGAAGAGCGTATGAAGAAGATCTTGAAAGAGATCAATACGCGCGGCGATATCGTTTTGTTTATTGATGAGATTCATTCCCTTGTGGGGGCCGGTGCAGCAGAGGGTGCTCTTGATGCGGCTTCGTTGCTCAAGCCGATGATGGCACGTGGTGAGCTCCAAGTTATTGGCGCTACTACTCTTGACGAGTATCGCAAGCATATTGAGAAGGATGCGGCTCTTGAGCGTCGTTTCCAGCCGATTCAGGTTGAACAGCCGTCGGTGAAGGAAACTATTGCGATTCTCGAAGGATTGCGTGATCGTTACGAGGCATTCCATCGTGTGACGATTACCGATGAGGCTCTCGAAGCGGCGGCCACGATGGCAGATCGCTACATCAATGATCGGTTCTTGCCGGATAAGGCCATTGATTTGATCGATGAGGCCGGCGCCCGGTTGGCGATTCGCAAGATGACGGCTCCACCAGAGTTGCGTGAATTGGATGAAGAGATTGCCGAGATTAAGCGTCAGAAGGAAGCTGCCATTGATGGGCAAGATTTCGAGAAGGCTGCTGCGTTGCGCGATCAAGAACAGCAACTAACTGAGAAGCGTGCAGAGCGCGATAAGGCTTGGCGCGAAGGCGATCTTGACGTGGTTGCGGTGGTTGACGAAGAGCTGATCTCGGAAGTGCTCTCGATGGCTACCGGTATTCCAGTCTTCAAGCTCACCGAAGCGGAGTCGTCGAAGCTTCTTCGTATGGAAGAAGAGCTTCATAAGCGCGTTATCGGTCAAAACGAAGCAGTTGTGGCGTTGTCACAGGCAATCCGCCGTACACGTGCTGGATTGAAGGATCCGAATCGTCCAGGTGGCTCGTTTATTTTCGCAGGTCCAACTGGTGTAGGTAAAACTGAGCTTGCTAAGGCGCTTGCAGAGTTCTTGTTCGGTGATGAAGATGCGTTGATTACTCTGGACATGTCCGAGTTCCAGGAGAAGCATACGGTCTCGCGCCTGTTCGGTGCTCCTCCGGGATATGTTGGTTACGACGAGGGTGGCCAGCTTACCGAGAAGGTTCGCCGCAAGCCGTTCTCTGTTGTGCTTTTCGACGAAGTTGAGAAGGCGCACCAAGATCTGTTCAACTCTTTACTCCAGATTCTGGAAGAAGGCCGGTTGACTGATTCGCAGGGCCGTGTGGTGGACTTCAAGAATACCGTGATCATCATGACCACCAACTTGGGTACTAAGGACATCGCCAAGGGCGTTGCTACTGGTTTCCAGTTCGATGCTGATGAGACTGGCTCTTACGAGCGGATGAAGTTGCGGGTTAACGATGAGCTGAAGAACCATTTCCGTCCAGAGTTCTTGAACCGTGTTGACGATATTATCGTCTTCCCACAGTTGCAGAAGCCAGAAATCTTGCAGATTGTTGATTTGATGATTAACAAGCTCGGTGCTCGTCTTGCCGATCAAGGTATGGGCATTGTACTGACGGATAAGGCTAAGGATTTGCTTGCTGACCGTGGCTACGATCCCGTGTTGGGTGCCCGTCCGTTGCGTCGTGCAATCCAACGCGATATCGAAGATCAACTGTCGGAGAAGCTGTTGTTCGGCGAGTTTAGTTCTGGTCAAACGATCGTGGTTGACGTAGATGAGGATGACATTCCAATGTCGTTTACGTTTACCGGTCAAGATTCTGACTATCGCTTGCCTGAAGGCGTCACTCCTAACGCGGAAACTGAAGTGATGAATGGTCTGGCTCAACCGGCATCGTTAGGGCCTACAGATGAGCAGAATGTTGCTGATCAAGAAAAGTAGCTGAAAACTGAGTCACATATGTTGGGAGGTACCACCAGTGGTGGTACCTCCCAACATATGTGACTAATCAGAAAATGATTATCGTTCCAGAATTCCCGATTGATTCTGCTGCACCACAGCCCGCCGGTGATCCTGAAAAATTATAATCTGTGCATTGTGTTGTGCTAATTGGGGCGTGAGTTAGTTGTTCATGTCAGATTCTGGACTGGCTTGCGCATACAGAAGCTTTAGCCGTATGCTCTAAACGTGATGAACATGAATCGAAACTGGTGGTGGCTCGCATAGGCGAGCCGTTTATCGACGATTCTTATCCGGTTCGCACCAACTTCTTCGAAGTGGCGGGCCGGTTTTTTATATGAGCTTGGCTATTTGAGAAGAAGTGCCCCCAAACAACAGCTACACGGCAGTACTGAAAGGTATCTCATGGCTCGCTCGACTCTTCTTAACGCATACTTCGGCCAATTCGGCGGTCAATACGTCCCCGAACAACTCTTACCCGTCTTAGACGAGCTCGAAGTAGCATACGTTCACGCCTGTGACGATCCGGAATTCTTAAAAGAGCTCGACGAACTTCGTCGCAACTATTTGGGCCGCCCAACACCGATTACTGAGTGCGCAAACTTGCCGATAACGACGTCGAAAGCGCCGGGTAGCCCGCGGGTTCGGCTTTTCCTCAAGCGTGAAGATCTGGTTCACGGTGGCGCGCACAAGGGCAACCAAGTCTTAGCGCAGGCCTTGTTGGCTCGCCGGCTTGGTAAGACCCGGTTGATTGCGGAAACTGGCGCTGGTCAACACGGTACGGCGACCGCGATGATTGCCGCATTGATGGGTATGGAGTGCACGATCTATATGGGCGCAAAGGACGTTGCCCGCCAGCAGCCGAACGTGTTGCGGATGCGCATGATGGGAGCAAAGGTTGTGCCGGTTGTGGGTGTTGAAGGCTCGATGTCTAACGCGATCGACGTGGCTCTGACCGACTGGGTAGATAATTTTGACACCACCCATTATCTGCTCGGTTCGGCATGCGGCCCGCACCCGTTCCCGACGCTGGTAAAAGGTTTCCAGGCCGTGATCTCGGAAGAGTCGCGTCAGCAGATGCTGGATCGAATCGGGCGCCTGCCCAATATGGTGATTGCTGCTGTGGGTGGCGGTTCGAATGCTATTGGGGCGTTCGCTCATTACCTGAGTGATGAGCCGGGCAATGAGGATGTGCAACTGGTTGGTGTGGAGCCGGCTGGCGAAGGTCTCGATTCAGGCAAGCATGGCGCTCCGCTCGAACGCGGCAAAGTCGGGGTACTACACGGCAGCAAATCGTATGTGTTGCTCGGTGAATCGGGTGAGGTAAGTGAGTCGTACTCGATTTCGGCCGGCTTGGATTATCCAGGTGTGGGACCAGAACATGCTTATCTGATGGAGACGGGCCGGGCGCGCTATGTGGGCATCACAGATGCCGAAGCCGTGCAGGCGTTCCGGATGCTGTCACGTTATGAAGGCATTATTCCAGCTCTGGAATCCTCGCACGCCCTAGCGTATGCCTTGAAGCTTGCAGAGTCGATCAACGCCGGCAACCTGGTGGAGGCGCTCGGTGAGCGCGGGGCGCAAGCCGCACGCGAATCTGGTGAGGTCGTTTTGCTAGTCAATCTTTCAGGTAGGGGCGATAAAGACGTCGAATATGTGCACAACGTGATTGGTGATTTGGTGTATGACGATCCAATGGACACACCGGTTACTGATCCGCGGGTTGCTGACGTTCTAGCGAAGATGACGCAAGAATCCAACGCGCGCGAAGGTCTGTAGTTCGTTGTTAGTAGGGTTACTCGTGGCTATGGGGAAATGTCGCCACAGCCACGAGAAACGAGTTGCTTGGGCACTGTGACTTGGGGCCGCTAGAGTACCATTGCGGCAACCCATCCTGCAATAAGAAGCGGGATGTTGAAGTGTAGGAACGTGGGGATAACTGAATCTCGGATGTGATCGTGTTGGCCGTCAACATTCAAGCCAGACGTGGGCCCGAGCGTCGAATCCGAAGCCGGAGAACCGGCGTCGCCGAGCGCACCTGCGGTACCGATAATCGCAACGGTTGCCAGTGGAGAGAATCCCAGCGAGATTGCTAGCGGAACATAGATGGTGCTAATAATCGGCAGGGTCGAGAACGATGAACCGATACCGAGGGTAACGACGAGGCCGACAAGAAGCATCGCGAAAGCGGCTAAGGCTTTGTTGCCGTCTACCATCGTGCTAGCTGATTCTACGAGCGATTCAACGTGCCCGGTTGCGTTCATTACCGAAGCGAATCCTTGCGCTGAAATCATGGTGAAACCGATAATGGCCATCATTTTCATGCCGTCGCTGAATGCGTCGTCGGCTTGGCGAAGTTTCAGTGTCCCAGTCACGAGGAATACGCTTAGGCCTAACAGCGAACCCAGGAGTAGCGCGTCTGCTTCGTAGCCCAGCGAGTTCAGTACCAGTTGTGTGCCAAACGTGACCAGCACGGCGACGACGGAGACGATTGCGTTTTTCTTCGATACGGTTGCGGTGGGTGTTTGTGTAACTACAGTAGATTCGGCATATGTGCGTGGCTTGCGGTATGTAAAGCCGATCGCAATGATGAGACCGGCGAACATGCCGGCTGCTGGAATTGCCATGGCATGCATAACGTTAATTCCGCTCACGTCGAGCCCGGCTTGTTCAATATTGCCGAGCAAAATATCGTTCAAGAACACTGAGCCGAACCCTAGTGGGATAAACATGTAGGTGGTGACCAAGCCGAAGGTCAGGATAGAAGCAACGATGCGTCGATCGAGATTGAGGCGGTTGAACACCGGTAGTAGTGGGGGGATGAGGATCGGGATGAAAGCGATGTGAACTGGAATAAGGTTCTGACTGAAAATAGCCATCAGGACAATCCCGCCAAGCAAGCCATACTTAACCAGCGCAGTGTTAGTTTCGGACTGCCCAGATTTTGTGCGCGAAATCAGCCAGGAAGCCAGGACACTCGGTAGGCCAGACTGGGATACTGCCATAGCGAATGCGCCAAGTAAACCGTACGATAGTGCAATTTTTGCGCCAGCACCGAGTCCGTCTTGGAACGCCAACATGGTTCCGTCAAGACCAAGGCCAGCCGTGAACCCTCCGACAAGCGCGCCAATAAACAATGCGATCACAACGTGAACCCGGGTGAGCGCTAGGAGGAGCATGGACACAACAGCAACAAGTACAGCATTCATAAGCCCTACTCTATGGCTGCCGGCAACTTCTCTCAAGAAACTAGAAAATATCTCAAGATGTGAACAAAATCCTTCAGAATTATCAGCAGTAAACGTGTTCAAGGTCGCAGAAAAGTTCTCCTCTTTAGGACCAAAGTGGTAAGTTATGACGAGGACTAAAAACATTTGTGTTCGAATGTTTCACACAACCCAATGGAGGGCGCTACGCATATGACGAAATATGTCTACAATTTCACCCAAGGTGATAAGGACCAAAAAGATTTATTGGGCGGTAAGGGAGCAAACCTTGCCGAAATGACGAAATTGGGATTACCTGTCCCACCAGGGTTCACTATTACCACCGAAACCTGCCGATACTATCTGAAGCACAACACTG
This sequence comes from Arcanobacterium phocisimile, assembly GCF_016904675.1. Taxonomy (NCBI): domain Bacteria; kingdom Bacillati; phylum Actinomycetota; class Actinomycetes; order Actinomycetales; family Actinomycetaceae; genus Arcanobacterium; species Arcanobacterium phocisimile. The sequence continues at coordinate 280,549 of NZ_CP070228.1, forward strand.
TGCCAGAACAGCTCGATGCCCAAGTGAGCGAAGCTATCGCCGGGGTTGAAGGAATTATGGGGAAGAAGCTCGGCGATCCCCACGATCCACTTTTGATGTCAGTACGATCTGGCGCTAAGTTCTCCATGCCAGGAATGATGGAGACTGTGCTCAACATTGGTCTCAACGATGAGTCAGTCCAAGGATTAGCAACCATTGGCAATGAGCGATTCGCGTGGGATTCCTACCGTCGACTCATTCAAATGTTTGGCAAGACAGTCATGGATATCGACGGCGACCTATTCGCTAATGCGCTTCACGGCCTTCAAGAGCGCAATGGATATGCCGGCGATCTCGATATGACCACCGAGGACCTCAAAGAACTCGTGGTCACATTCAAAGAGATCTTCGAACGCGAAACTGGTATCGACTTCCCGCAAGATCCACGCCAGCAGCTTAACCTCGCCGTCGTCGCTGTATTTAACTCTTGGAACACTGACCGCGCACGCATCTACCGCCGTCGCGAACATATTCCAAACGATCTGGGTACGGCAGTCAATGTGCAAACTATGGTGTTCGGCAATATGGGTGAAGGCTCAGGAACCGGCGTCTGCTTCACACGCGACCCATCCACTGGCGATGCCGGCGTCTACGGCGACTACCTCGAAAACGCCCAAGGCGAAGACGTCGTTGCCGGAATCCGCAACACACTCTCTCTTGCAGATCTCGAACGTCTCGACAAGACCTCCTATGACGAGCTCGTGGCAATCATGAAGAAGCTCGAAAACCATTACCGCGACCTCTGTGATATCGAGTTCACTATTCAGCAAGGCAAGCTGTGGATGTTGCAAACTCGCGTCGGCAAGCGTACTGCTGCTGCAGCGTTCCGCATCGCAAAGCAACTCGTCGAAGAAGGCCTCATCACCGAAGACGAAGCAGTCACCCGAGTTTCTGGGGAACAGCTCACCTCTTTGCTCTTCCCACAGTTTGACAAGAAAGCAAACAAAGAGCTCTTGACACGTGGTATGGCAGCCTCGCCTGGTGCTGCAGTTGGTGAAATCGTGCTCAACAACGAACAAGCCAAGGCGCGCGTTGCTGCCGGTGCGTCGGTCATCTTGGTTCGCCGCGAAACCAACCCGGACGATCTTGAAGGCATGGTTGCAGCCTCTGGTGTGCTCACTGCTCGTGGCGGCAAGACCTCCCATGCAGCCGTCGTGGCACGCGGTATGGGCCGGTGTTGTGTAGTTGGTGCTGACGAACTCCTCGTCGAAGAAGTTGCGGGAACAGTTTCCATCAAGGGAACCGGTCGAGTTTTTAAGGCCGGAGATGTTATCTCCATTGATGGAACCACCGGTGAAGTCTTCGCAGGTACAGTGGCAGTAACGAACTCTCCAGTGATGACCTATATCGCTGACGGCATCGAGGCTGCCCTAGCAGCAACCGACGACGCCGACACCCAAGACCTCGTCCGCGCAGTAGATATGATCCTTACCCGTGCCGACAACGCCCGCCAGCTCCTTGTGCGGGCTAACGCTGATACGCCGGAGGATGCTCAGCGCGCTCGCGAATTTGGCGCTCAAGGCATTGGTTTGTGCCGCACCGAGCACATGTTCTTAGGGGACCGGCGCAAGCTCATCGAGACTGTTATCCTGGCAAAGACCGAAGAAGCTAAGCAGGCAGCATTTGATGCACTCTTGCCACTTCAAAAGGGTGACTTCCTCGGTATCTTTGAGGCAATGGATGGACTTCCAGTAACTGTGCGACTTATCGACCCGCCGTTGCATGAGTTCTTGCCAGACCTCACTGAACTGTCAGTTGAATTGGCAGTTAAGGTAGCTAAGGGACAAAAGGTTACCGAAGACGAGCATGCGTTGCTTGAAGCAGTGAAGGCAAACCACGAGCAGAACCCGATGCTTGGTTTGCGTGGCGTGCGCCTAGGATTGAAGCTACCGGGCTTAATCGCCATGCAGGTGCGTGCGATTGCCGAAGCGGCGGCTGAGTTGAAGAAGGCAGGTAAGGATCCACGGCCAGAAATCATGGTTCCGTTGATTGGCTCGTCACGTGAAATGCAGATCGTACGCGATATGGCCCATGATGTTTTGCGTGAGGTGTCTGCCGAGCACGGCATCGAACTCGATTTGCCTATCGGTAATATGATCGAGCTGCCTCGTGCAGCAATGTCTGCCGATACGATCGCGGCCGAATCTGACTTCTTCTCCTTCGGCACCAACGATTTGACCCAGACCACCTGGGGGTTCTCGCGTGACGACGTCGAATCAACGTTCTTCAACGAATACTTCGACTATGGCGTGTTTGGTATTTCGCCATTCGAATCAATTGACGTTCACGGCGTTGGTGGAGTTGTAGAGATGGGTGTAGAACGCGGTCGGGCGACCAAGCCTGATTTGAAGATGGGTGTGTGTGGTGAGCACGGTGGCGATCCAGCGTCGATCCATTTCTTCGCCGAAATTGGATTGAACTATGTTTCCTGTTCGCCATTCCGCGTGCCAGTTGCTCGCTTAGAAGCTGGCCGGGCTGCTATTTCGAATGAATCGCCTCGGTCAGCAGGAGGAACTGCTAACCATACTGCCTAAAGAAACCCGGTAATACAGGTAGATTTTCAATTGTTGGCACATATCGATCAGATATGTGCCAACAATTCTTTTTCAAACATAATTCGGTTATTGGGGTGAAGATTCTTACAGTAGTCTTCTAGGTAGTTTGTAGGTTCGAAAGCTGACGGGCGTGGACGTAGGATAGATAGTCAGAACTCGGAGGTAGATCAGTGAAGCGTACTCGACATGGACGTATTCTAGGCTTAGACGGTTTACGTGCGATTGCGGCTTTTTTAGTTGTCCTCTACCATTTAATTCCGGGTTTTGCAGAGGTTGGTTTTATCGGCGTAGACATGTTCTTCGTCATCTCTGGATTCCTCATCACGGCACTGTTGGTTAAAGAGTTCGATACGAATGGATCGATCTCTCTCAAGCAGTTTTGGATGCGCCGGATTCGCAGGCTAGTGCCGGCAGTTGTGATCGCGACGATCGGTTCGTTGGCGCTGGCTCGTATTTTCGGGGGAGATGCGCTGACGCAACTTAAATGGCAAGCGCTTGGGGCAATAACCGGAACTTACAACATTTTACAGATTGGGCACTCTTCTTCTTATTTTGACCAACAATCACCATTGTTGTTGAACAATATGTGGTCATTGTCTGTTGAGCAGCAGTTCTATCTTTTCTGGCCACTGCTCTTAGTTATTTTCGTCCACTGGCTCAAGCCCAATATCCGTGCGATTGGTGCGTTGTTGATAGCAGCTGGTTCGCTAGCGGTCTATGCAGTGAATCTTGGAGCCGACCAGACCTTTTCTTATGTATCGCCGTTGTCCCATTCTTTTGGGCTGATGATAGGCGCTGCAGTTGCGCTACGGTTACCGGGCTTGTTAGCTGGTGAACGAAGGGACGCACCAAGCTTTTGGGGCTACCTATCTTGGGTAGGTCTAGCAACCATCATAATTTTGAGTTTCGTTGTTCCTGATGGCTGGTGGATGTATCCACTGGGGATGCTGGGATTCTCAACCATCACTGCAGTGGTCATTCGAGGTATCCTTCCCGACGTACCAGGTCTTGGCGCGAGCAGTTTACAATCAGTGCTCGAGTGGCGCCCACTTGTATGGCTGGGTCATCGTTCCTACGGAATTTATCTTTGGCATTGGCCGCTGCATGTTATTGCGTTTTATCATCCTCCGTTTGATGTCCGTTATACTGCCATCTTCATAATGCTTTTGAGTATTTTATTCGCCGATTTATCGTTCAGATATGTTGAAACTCCGATCAGAACGCAAGGGTTTGTTCAGTGGCTGCGTACGGTAATGAAAACTCGAACGCGTGCGATATGGTATGCGTTGGGTTTCACAGTTCTGTCAGTTTTAGCTGCCATCGGCCTTGTAACTGATCGAGAAATATCATCTGGAGAGGAATATATTCGACTGGCTCAAGAAAAAGCGTTGGCTGATCAGCAACATCAAGAGCAAGCACCCTCGAAGGAAGAGTCAGGCCAGGTTACTGACCCGGGCCCGGCGCAGACGCCCAGCGCTGAAGAAGGCAACGAGGAAGAAAACGGCGAAGAAAGTGAAGAATCTACCCCGACACCGGTACCGGATCCAGGGCAAACCTACGTCCCTGAAGTTATTGGTGCCAACGTTACAGTCATCGGAGATTCCGTTACACTTGCTTCTCAACCTGCACTGCAGAGTGTTTTACCAGGTGTAATAGTTGATGGTGCGGTTTCTCGTTCCATAAAAGAGTTCCCTGCTATTGCCCAACAGTACGCTCAGCAAAACGAACTACGTCCTTATGTAGTCATTGGGCTGGGGACTAATGCCATCATCACCGAACAAGATGCAGAAGATATCCTTGCTATACTAGGGCCGGATCGTCGGGCAGTGTTTGTTACTGCATCAGCTCCAGAATATGCAACTTGGGTCCCAATAGCTAATGCCACGATGCGCGCTATTGCGCAGAAATATCCGGAGCGAGTTGCGCTTGCAGATTGGCAAAATATCGCGTTAGCGCATCCGGAGGTTCTCGCAGGTGACCGTGTTCACCCTGACGCTGAAGGTGGACAGCTCTTTGCTGATGCTATTGTCCAGGCGTTGCAAAATTTCTCACGGTGAAAAATGAGACTATCTAGGAACCTGTGGGAACTTAGCTGTAAGATTAACGAAGGGCCGGTTGGTTCGCCAAGAGTTGTGCACATGTGTCGTAGGGGAGGAGGAGGGTATGGCGGTTTTTGCTCTCAATAATGGGCGATTAGAAGATGCTCCTCAGTTGTCAGGGGATTTTCATTGGGAATCTGATGAGGTCATACGAGCTATCAGCGAGCAAACTCTCCACCTCGTTGATCGAGCCTTGTTTCCTGTAGGAATAGTGACAAACGAAAGTTCGTCATCGCCCCAACAGTCCTTGATAGCGCTGGACTCTGCCAAACGTGTTGTGACAATTGAAGTTGTACCTACGTTAAATTCAGACGTGTTACTCCAAGCGACGCATCGTGCTGGCACGTTTAGTTCCCTCAGTCGCCAGCAACTTGCATCTATTTATCCTGGCACCGAACAAGATTTTGCTCATCGATGGTCGATGTTTCTTGAAGGCACAAGTCCACTGTCTCAAACCTCTGCGCGCCTATACGTATTTTGCCTTGAAGTGACCAATGATGTTCGCCAGTCTCTTAGCGGAGTTGATATCAGTGTCAAGCTTGTTATCCCGCACCAAGGATCTAGCTCTACGCTTATTGAAGTTACTGATGTTGAGAATTACTCGCCGGATCGCCTCAGCGCTCCGCCTGCACCATGGCTGATAGGTGCTCCGTCGGCGGAAGTACCTGCGGTTTTAAGTGCCGTGCTCGCAAATGAGAAGGGACAGGTGGCTGTAGATGATGATGAAACAGGCCAAGTTCTGACCGATACTGATCACACTACTGGCGAGATAATCGATCAGTCATTGTGGGAGATTAAGGGCTGGGTGGACCGTCCAAATATTCCGCCGCTACCGCAACGAGCCGTAAAACCTAGCCGTGTCAAAGTTGATATCTCCGCTCTCAACGCCAATCAGCATGCACAGACCATTGAGTTTGCTGAAAATGAAGCTGTTCAGGAAGACGTAGCAGTGCAAGAGCAGGGGCAGGCAGTGGCGGATGGTTCTCAGCATGTTGGTTCGGTCATCAAGCTGGCTGAACTCACTCAACCGGTTGAGTCTCCTCGTCGGTATGGCAAGCGTATGAGTAGACGAGCACGGCGTCATGGGGGTGTTGAAAATCCCGAACAACATGTCATTGGTGCAGATATGCGGCACAATGATGCCGAAGGTATAGTCGTTGACGGGGTTCCCTCAGAGACAACTTCGACAATCACTGATGTGGAGACGAAGATCGACAATGGGTCACAGCATGCACCAGGCAAAGTAGTTCAAGCAGATTCTGACGCGGTCTTATATCAGCAACTTTTGGAGCGGGCCAAGCGAGCCGAGCAGCGTTTGTGGGATAAATCAGCTCCCAAGCATAACCTCGATGCGGTCATATTCTCAGAGGAACTGTCAGCAAGCGAAGCAGAGCGAGCGGTCGCCGAAGCAGCGGAACATGATAAGACGCAACTCGCAGAGTGGATAACTCGACAACGATCTGCAACTAACCAGCCCACACGCCGTTCTCGGCGCTCTCGCCGTCGTTGAATTAGTTAAACTCAACGACAGCGATTGCGGAAAACTTTTGGTTATGGCAGTCGCGCAAATGCAGAAATCCATCGATCGCACTGGTTATAAGCTTCCTGGCGTACCTCTGCCCGGGAGAGCATGACATCATGGATTGCACCAGACAACTTGACGATTGTTGTGTGTGTCGAAATATGTGCAGCTCGTTGCCAAATCAGTTCGACATCTAAAACTCCGTCCACGCTCCGTTGATTTGGCGCCCATACATCAACAATTGAGGATTGCGCAGAAGTGAGGACAAGGGTAGGTAGATCAGTATTGAGACCGCGAGCTACCTTCGCATGACCTGCCAAGACTGCTGACAGCCATCCAGCGCGAACCGGGAAGGTCGGGAAATGGCGGAAGCGTGGATCAGGTTTCCAGCCGCCTTCAAAGAAGGGATCGCCAGCCGTATGGATAGGCATCGGCCCGTCTTCTGCCTTCCATCCGGTGAGTGTACGCTGATAGAAACCGTTATCTGATGAAGAAATAATCTTTGTTGGGTTAAAGCGTGCTAGTGCATCGATGAGCGGTTTACCTAGTTGGCGGGCGAGCACGGAGTCTTGATACTCCAGCCATGGCGAATTGAGAATGAGACCAGCAAGCTCGCTAGCGTGACGATGCGCCCACAAAGTTGTGGTCAAACCACCTGTGGAGTGGCCATACAGAATAATGGGGACGCCTTCGCCTTCTTCTGACCGAATAATATCAGTTGCAGCTCCGATTTCTTCATCATACGTGGTTAAATCACTGACGTATCCCCAGGGCTGTCCCTCGCGATGCGAGCGACCGTATCGACGTAAATCAAGCGCATAGAACCGGCCGCCCATAGCGGTTACGGCTTGTGCGAAGTCGGTATGGTAAAAGTAATCATTCCAACCATGAACCGCCAATAGTGCAAAACGCCTGGTCGTACCCGCTTCAGAAGCATCTTTGAGTGGGCGATGCCGGATTAGGGTTGCAACTACAGAGCCTTGGTCGTCGTCTGCTAGTGGAATTGTGGTCGCGAAATATTCGTCGCCGAGAAAGTCTGGATACCATTTTGTCATAGAATAAGAGTAATAGTAGTGCTAGAACTACACAACAGAAGTTGTTGTGCGAGTGCTTGTCAAGGTCATCTATGGTTAGAATATCTTCCGGGATTTAGATGACGACGTCGTCATCACAGCTAGTATTCCATCATTGCTATTCACTTTTCTTACTACAAAGGGGTTTCTATGGGGTTCTTTAAACGCAATGGCTTCCATAGTCGAGAGCAGATAGCCGCATTCTTGACGGTGGTTTTTTCTGGACAAATTATTTATTCGGCGTTCGAATCTTTCAAGATACCGTTCTATCAGCGTCTTGTTGAGTATTACGACCTGACTGATACTCAGTTTGGACTTCTATTTACTATGCTTGGAGTAGCTGTCTTTTTCTATATTCCAGGAGGCTGGGTTAATAATAGATTTAACGCTCGGACAGTTCTTATGGTCGGGCTGGCCTATCGATGTGCCACCGCATTGTTTATGATACTTGTGAAGCCTGCTTTTTCTGTGATGCTCGCCATCACATTTACGTGGGGAATTGTTGATGCGATCTTCTGGCCAGCAGTTGTCAAAGGCGTGGTTTTGTTCTCCTCTAAGTCGCACAAAGGATTCGCATTGGGAACGCTGACAGCATTTCGTGCGGGCGGAGAAGCGGTTTTGAACGGCGTGATGATCGCAGTGATGTCACTCGCGCATGGATCCCTTTTGGCGTTCCGCTCCGGTATGGTGGTGTACGCGTTGTTAACGTTGCCCCTTATTGCGCTTATCTATCGATATGTTCCAGCGGACCCGCAAGAAGATGGTGACGTTTCAGAAAATGCGGAAACAGTAGAGGTTTCTAGCAAAGAAGCGCTAACGGGCCTGATTCAAACATTGAAAATTCCGCGAGTGTGGTTGGCAGGTTTTGCTGGCATGAATGTCTACTGGGTCTACACGACGTTAATCTATACCACCCCGTACTTTGTTCGAGTTTTTGGGATGGGGACGGAAACTGCCGCTCTGTATGCAACTGTCAATGCAGTGTTACTCGGACTCGGTGGTGGTCTAGTTGGTGGAATCGTCGCAGATCGGGTATTTAAATCATCGGCGCTCACATTGGCAGTAACATTGTGTGGCGGAGCAGTATTTTTGCTTGGCTTGGCACTGTTGCCGGGAGACAGAGGAAACATGATTTTCGCGTTAGTGCTCATTTCTCTCTTTGTGTTCTTGACGATGATGGCAAAAGGGATTCAACAAGCTCCAGTTGCAGAGTTGAATCTGCCGAACTCGATCGTGGGCTCGGCAATGTCGGTTAATTCCTTCCTTGCATTTGCATGTATTTTATGGGCGACAACGCTTAATGGTTCAATTCTCGATGCTTACCGTGACGATCCGGCCACCGGGTTCAGCATTATTTTCTTGATGATGGCTGTGGTTGCCTTGGTTGGTGCAGCTCTATCCTGGTGGCTAGTGGTTCTCAACCGGCGTCACCTTCACGTCCTTGAAACAAGTGAAGAGGTTCTTTGATAGCTGACAAGCTCCGGGGAGCACACGGAGACTAGTAGTAAGATAGTCGAACACGAAGGGTCTGTGCGCTGGTAAAGTGCATGGACCCTTCGGGCTATTTTAATGTGAGTCGTTTTGTCGGTTGGTCTGCGCTACTTTTGTTTGCACACCAGTTTCTTACTCCGTCGCATGAGGTATCTTGCTGCCAGCCTGTCTGTTGCGCGTCGGACTTGAGCATGTTGAGCGTGGCGGGAAGATTGTTGATCGTTAGATCATATGTCACTGCGCAGGGAAGTGATTTCCCTTCCTTAAACGCAGTATCTGGTTGGGTCTTGATGGATGTTGGTGCTCTGAATAGCAAATGTGGATATCGTGAATCGTGGGATGGCTGTTAATCAAGTGAATTATGTTTTAGGTGTTTCTTTTTTGGTCATTTTGGTATACGGTCAATAGGTAGCAAAGTAGTTTTGATAAAAAAATCAAGGCGACGCGCGGAGAACATTTGAAACACCGGAGGAATTTGTGAAGAAGCGGGCATATACCCTTGGGGCGTCACTGAGCGCATTGATGCTGGCATTTTCGGCACATACTGCCTTTGCTGCTCCAGTCTCAGACGATGACATTACGCAGTCCCAGGCAGCTGAAGAAACCGCAAAACTCTCGATTGCGGACGCCGAACTCGAATTAGCAAGGTTATCCGGTAAATCTACAGAACTTGAAATGCAGGCCGCACAAGCTCGCGCTGCCAGCCTGAAAGCTGAAGGCGACTTGGCTGATTCAATTGCGCAAGCAATGAACACCCAAAAGAAAGCTAATGAGGCACAAGAAAATGTTGATCGTGCGCGGCGTGAGTTAGGTGCTGTTTCCCAGGCCGTTTATCGTGATTCCGCCGCAAATATTACATCGTCGTTCTATCTTTTTGGTGCAGATAACCTCAATGAAGCCAACAAGCGAACCCGTGCGTACGATGCTGTTGCTAGTCAAGCTGATAGCAAAGTTAAGCATTTTGCTGCATTGGAAAAAATAGCACATGTTCTCCAGAACAAAGCTGACCAAGCCGCAGATGAACAACGCGAAATTGCTAATACTGCCAGTGAAGCTGAGGAAAAAGCGCAAAACTTAGCTCAACGAGCTCAGCAACAGGTCGAACTAGCTAAAGATCGCCGAAGTCAGCTTGTGACTGTGCTTGCCCATCAGCGTGGCACTACCGAAGCGCTTGAAGCTCAGCGATTGGCTGATATTGAAGCTGATCGTGCAAAGCGTTCGCAGGCAGCCGCTAACGCTTTGATTGCCAGTGCTAATGCTGATCGTTTCGACCAAGCAGTTGAGATAGCTCGAAAAACTTCGCAAGAGGCCGAATCTTCGATTGTAACCGTCAAAGCAAATCTTGATGCGGCGGAAAAGTCAGGAAATAAGGAAGCTGCCGATCGTGCACGTGCCGCCCTCGAGCAGGCTGAAAAAGCACGTGAAGCGGTCCTAGCAAATCAGCGAGCTATCGAAGAGCGTGCCGCTGCTGAGCGTGCCGCTGCTGAGCGTGCAGCAGCTGAGCGTGCCGCTGCTGAGGCTCGGAAGGCGGAAGAGGCTGAACGAGCTCGAGCTGAAGCTGCTCGGATTGCAGCCGAAGAACAAGCCGCGCGAGATCGTGCAATTGCTCAGCAACAGGCCGCTGCTGCCGCTGCTGCCGCCCAGGCTGATGCCGAAGCTGCTGCAGAACCGGAACCTCCGAGTGGTGGAACAAGTTCCGGTCAAGCTCTTGTAGACTTTGGGCGACGCTACCTCGGAACGCCATATGTCTGGGGTGGAAACACGCCGGCAGGATGGGACTGTTCGGGATTCATGAAGTTCATTTTCAATCATCATGGAATCAACGTTCCGCGAGTATCGAGCGAATACATGAATGCTGGTTTCAGACAAGTTTCCGCTTCCGAAGCTCGCCCAGGTGATGTTCTCTGGTGGCCTGGGCATGTCGGAATGTACAGCGGTAACGGTATGCATATTGCAGCTTACAACCCTGCGATGGGTACCCAGGAGGGGCCAGTGTACGGAAACCCTATCTACCTGCGAATCACTGGCTAAAACTCGGTTCACTCCGTGATAACAGTCGTAAAGTAAAGCGTTGGGTGGAACCTTCAAAGGTTCCACCCAACGCTTTACTTTACAGGCTAGCTACTTCTCAGTGGCCGTGAGTGTAATATCCGGTATCCTCTGCTCGCTTGAACGAGGCGCGAATTTCTTCTTCGGCAGCTTCACGGCCAACCCAGTGTGCACCCTCAACGGATTTACCGGGCTCAAGATCCTTATAGACTTCAAAGAAGTGTTGGATCTCAAGACGGTGGAACTCAGAGACATCCTCGATTTCAGTACGCCAGGAAGCGCGCTGGTCAGCGGAAGGAACGCATAGTACCTTGTCATCTCCGCCTGCTTCGTCAGACATGCGGAACATTCCTAGAGCGCGGCAACGGATGACGCAACCAGGGAACGTTGGCTCGTCGAGAAGAACGAGCGCATCAAGCGGATCGCCGTCTTCACCGAGAGTGTTGTCTATGAAACCATAATCATCGGGGTATCGGGTAGATGTGAAGAGCATACGATCAAGACGGATACGGCCAGTCTCGTGATCGACTTCGTATTTATTACGATTGCCCTTCGGAATTTCGATTGTGACATCAAACTCCATAGGTAACTCCTTCGGCATGTCATTTAGTCTGCTTTTAATGATTGTAGCCGGTGTTTCCTGCTTGCGTGTGGGAGACTGGTGGGGTGAATAAAGTAAAGATCGGAATTTCGACGCTCATGATAGTTGTCGGCGCTTATATTTTCATGGATGCCTGGGATGTTGTTCCTGGACTTTTCACTACGAAACCGCCACTTACTGAGCCTTTGCCGTACCCTGAGAGTAATGAGCTGCATGTCACTGTGGAACAAACTCCGAGTTTTACCACATTGTCTGAACTTGATTCTGCACGCTTGAGCACAATTCTCGATGACATGCGCACGGATGTGCGCATGAGTGGAGAAATCGACCTTTTAGTGGTTGATCCGATTCAGCAGGCAACCGCGGGTGCCATTAACACAAACCAAACCCTGCGCCCGGCGTCGACGATGAAATACTTAACTGCCGTAAGCGCACTAAACGAACTTGGTCCGCAAACGACTCTCGATACCACAGTCAACGTCCAAGACCACGATATCTACCTCACCGGGGGCGGCGACGTTACTCTGGGCGCTGGAGTCGGGGAACCGAATGCCGTCATCGGACGTGCTGGAATAACCGATCTCGTGGAACAAGTTGTGCCAAAAATAGAAGCCTTGGAGGGACCGCTCACACTTTATGTAGATTCCTCACGCTATCGCGGACCTGTTTTCAATCCTACTGTCATGAGCGAAGATAATACCCGTTATGTGATGCCGTTGCGTCCGGTGGCCATCGACCGAGGTAAGCAAACAACGGAAAAGTATTCGCTATTTTACGACGATCCAGACGTATCTGCGGCGCAGGAGCTTGCAGCTCAGCTCCAGTCGCGCGGAGTCAATATCGGCGTTGCTGGGCGCGCCCAAACTCCGGAAAGTGCCGCTGAAATTGCTCGAGTCCACAGCGCTCCGATCCGTGAGCTCGTCGATTTGATGATGACCGATTCGGATAATACGATTGCGGAAGTTCTCGGTCACGAAGTGGCGATCAAGCAAAATAAGCCGGCAACGTTCGTTGGCGCTGGTCAAGCAGTGAAGGACAATTTATCGGCACAGGGCTTTTCTATCGCAGGTGTCGTTATTGACGATAATTCCGGGCTTTCAGATCTCAATCGTATTCCAGCGCAACTTTTAGCGGATATCTTGCAACGTTCCTGGGACTGTGATGCATGTGAATTGGCATCTCTTGGCTCTGCCCTACCGCTGGCGAGCTTAGAGGGCACGTTACATAACCGATTCTTCGATTCCCCAGCGCGCGGTGCAATACGTGCAAAAACTGGCACACTTTCGACAACGACGGCGTTGGCTGGCTATGTGACCACCAAGGCTGGGCGGCCTTTAATCTTCGTTGCCCTTGTCAGTAACCATAAGGAAAGCGATAATCTCAATGTACGAGCCGCAATTGATGATACGGTTGGCAAAATTGTCGAGGAGCTGTAGTGGCCGATAATGCGCGAAAACTGACACAACTGTTCACTGGTAGCGGCCCAAGCATGAGTCCGGTTCAAGTGCAATCATTGATTTCCGATCTCAAAGAGGCCTCTTGGCAGGCGCGCACCATTGTTGCTGAAGTTGCCCGGATGTCAGTTCCTGCGGTTCCAGTTCAGGTAGTTGACCGTAGCCGATGGATAACAGCTATGGTTGAGTCGGTACAGAAAATGTTAGGGCGATCTGAACCGCCAGTTACATTATCAGCTTTCCAGATCCGTGCTGTGGGGCTTGTGGTGTCCCGCAGGGTTTTAGGCCAGTGGGATCCGTATGGGCAAAAGCCACAGATGTACCTGGTGGCACCCAATATTGCACAGTTTATGGATGACTATTTGCTCAACCAGAAAGATTTAGCTTTGTGGGTAGTTATTCACGAGCTCACTCATGCGGCACAGTTTTATACTGCTCCTTGGTTGGCTGACTATATCGCGCAGCTAGCGACAGGTGTGGTCAATACTAAGAGCGATGATGAAGAGGCCTACATCGATCACATCACTGCAGTGATGTCGTTGCTTGAAGGGCATGCGACGTATGTGAGCGACCAGGCCTCGACGAATGTTCTTTTCTCGCAGGCACAACTTGCGCAGGCGATTGCGAGCCGTCGCGCGCACGGTGGTGTTGTTGCACATAAAGTCAAACAATTATTGGGTTTGACCGAAAAAGCCCAGCAGTATAGTCAAGGTCGGGATTTTGTTGCCGACGTCGTCACCGCTGTTGGCGTTGATACGTTTAATAAAGTTTGGGACGATGAACGCAATTTGCCAACCCTGACGGAACTGCACGATCCACAACTGTGGATGGCACGTATTGAGGGTGCAACTGTTAAACCAGAAGGTGGAAACATCTAGATGAGTGGTCCACATCATGTAGTGAATATTTCGCGCCTCGCCCTGCGTCAAGCATTGGCGGACCATAACGATGACGTGCCTGTTGTCGTAGCAGTGTCGGGCGGATCAGATTCGATGGCAGTAGCAATTACGCTGGCGTTTATTGCTCCGAAACTGGGATTAACTGCCCGCGCGGTATGTGTCGATCATGGTATCCGACCAGAATCTGCTGCCGAAGCCCAAACAGTACGTGAGCGTCTGGCAAAGTTTGGGATCGATGTCGATATTGTGCGTATTGACGTTACTGGAAATGCAGGGCCGGAGGGTAATGCTCGGCAGGGACGTTACGCGGCGATTGCAGAATATGCGCGCAAGCTTGGCACAACAAAACAACCGGCAACAGTGTTGCTCGGCCATACCCAAAATGATCAAGCAGAAACCGTTTTACTGGGGTTTTCGCGCGGCTCAGGCGCCCAGTCGATCGCTGGTATGCCGGCAGCGGGAGAGCTACCGCTGTATCCAGACGTGCCGATGATTCGGCCGTTCTTAGAGTTTTCGCGCGAAGATCTGCGCATCATCTGCCAGGAATACGATGTGGAATGGATCAACGATCCAAGTAATGAGCTAGGTGGCCCGTGGAAAACCGCCGACGGGTTGGACCTGCGGCGAACAGCTGTGCGCCATCGGGTTGTGCCAGAGCTCGAAGCAAGTCTCGGGCCGGGAACAGTGCCAGCTATTGCACGCACAGCCCAACTTTTACAAGAAGATAACAAGGCTTTAGCATATTATGCGCGTCGTGAATTAGCGCAAGCTATTATTGCTCGAGACCCAGTAACAATCGCATGCGACCAACTATCACAAGCTCCCCAAGCAGTTCGACGTCGGGCTCTAAAATACGCCGTGAAAGAAAGTGGCGTACGTAGTGGCGAACTCGTCTACTGGCATATTGCGGGACTTGATAAACTACTAACAGAGCGTAAGAACAACCGTGGAATAGATTTGCCGGGAGTGCGAGCGTGGCGAGAACACAATCAGTTGATGTTTTTGCCTGGGAAGCAGTCACGGCATGGTTCGCGGTCCATATCTAAATCGGCAGAGTATCTGCCGTTGGAGGATTCATGACTAACCCTGAACAGGATACGACGCAGTCGGAAAACCGCCGCAAACTCGAAGAGTTTAACTCTAGTGGGCGGCAAGAACGTCGTCGTCAGCCACAAAAACAATCGGAAACAGAACAGCGTGGTCCGAAGGGGTGGCGTGATCGCTGGGAAGAAGCAAAAAAGCTCGCCCGGGAAGCTGACAAGAAAACCTCTGGAAAAGGCAAAAAGCAAGAAGGTCACAAGAAAGGCCCGAAACGTTCAGTCTTTGGTGCAATCGCAATGGCACTGCTGGTGGGCACTGGATTGTTCTGGCTGTTTGCTCCTGGCGGTTTTACTGCTGTAAAAACCTCCGAGGGTATTGCAATCTTGGAAAGCTCGGAGGTTGCCAAAGAACGCATTCAGGTAACTGATGGAACTCAAATCGTTCAAGTCTGGCTCGATAAAGACTTCACTCCGCACGATCTTGAAGGTAAAGAAGGTCGGCCAACGAAGAAGGTGCAATTCCAGTTCGTGACGGCAGAAGCTGAAAAGGTACAAAACCTGGTCGCTGATGCTAAAGCGAAAAACGGTTACAACTCTATCGTTCCGCAGCAGTCCTTCCTCGGGTCCATTCTTTCCCTTGTGCTTCCGCTCGTTATTTTCTTCGCCCTGCTCATGTGGCTGTTGCCGAAGATTCAACAGGGCGGAATGGGCGC
Organism: Arcanobacterium phocisimile; assembly: GCF_016904675.1. Taxonomy (NCBI): domain Bacteria; kingdom Bacillati; phylum Actinomycetota; class Actinomycetes; order Actinomycetales; family Actinomycetaceae; genus Arcanobacterium; species Arcanobacterium phocisimile. Next base: position 296,084 of record NZ_CP070228.1, read on the forward strand.
CTTTGGTCGGGTCAAGAAAGACGGCATGGAAGAAGATCGCCCGGAGACCACCTTTGCAGATGTGGCCGGCGCAGATGAAGCAGTCGAAGAACTCCAAGAAATTGAAGAATTCATTGACCATCCGGAAAAGTTCCACAAGATGGGCGCAAAAATCCCGCGTGGAGTCCTGCTTTATGGCCCTCCCGGCACTGGTAAGACCCTTCTTGCTAAAGCGGTTGCCGGTGAAGCCGGTGTGCCGTTCTTCCATATTTCCGCCTCAGAATTTGTGGAAATGTTTGTTGGTGTTGGCGCTTCGCGTGTGCGTGACCTGTTCACCAAGGCGAAGAAAATCGCGCCCGCAATTATTTTCGTCGACGAAATCGACGCCGTTGGCCGTAACCGCGGCCAAGGTATGGGTGGGGGAAACGATGAACGCGAACAAACTCTCAACCAGCTGCTCGTGGAAATGGATGGTTTTGATGAGCGTGCGAACGTGATTGTTATTGCGGCAACGAACCGTCCAGATGTTCTTGATCCGGCACTGTTGCGTCCGGGCCGTTTCGATCGTCAGATCGCCGTCGCTGTCCCGGATTTGAAGGGTCGTGCTGCCATCCTCAAAGTCCATGCTGAGGGTAAACCGTTGGCAGAAGGCGTAGAGCTTGAATCGATTGCCCGTCGCACACCAGGTTTCGCCGGTGCGGAGTTAGCGAACTTGCTCAACGAAGCCGCGCTGCTGGCAACCCGTCGCGGGCACACTGTCATTGACGACGACGATCTTGACGAAGCAATCGATCGTGTGATCGCTGGTCCGCAGCGACGTACCCAAGTGATGAATGCACAAGAGAAGCGGATGACCGCCTACCATGAAGGCGGGCATGCGGTTGCCGCAGCGGCACTCAACCACACCGATCCAGTTACGAAGGTGACGATCTTACCGCGTGGCCGCGCCTTGGGGTACACCATGGTGATGCCAACCGAAGACAAGTACTCCGTTTCACGTAATGAACTGCTCGACGAACTGGTTTACGCCATGGGCGGGCGCGTTGCAGAAGAGATCGTGTTCCACGATCCATCCACCGGTGCGTCGAACGATATCCAGAAAGCAACTGGTATAGCGCGCAAGATGGTGATGGAATACGGGATGTCTGCCAAGGTTGGCTCGGTACGTCTCGTGCCTGACGAGTCAGATCCGATGACTCGTTTGGGCGGCGGAAATAGTCGCGAATACTCCGAAGAACTCGCTCGAATTATTGACGAAGAGGTTCATCAGCTCCTCGAAACCGCACACCAAGAGGCGTGGGAATTGATGATGAAGAACCGTCACGTACTCGATGCGCTGGCGGCAGCTTTGCTAGATAAAGAGACGATTCTGGAAAAGGAACTCGCAGAAATTTTCACCGATATTGTCAAAGCTCCGGCTCGCGAACAATGGTTGTCTGCACCATCGCGCCCAGTATCTGATCTGCCTGCCGTGCCACTACCGGAGTCAGCAGTAGCAGATTCAGCAACAGGCACAACTGAGACGACCATCGTGCAACCGGACGTCGATCCGATGGAGGGACCGCAGGCCCCAGAGGTGAGCGATGAGTGAGCCAGCATTGCACGTCGGACGATACGACGAAGATGAAGTTGTCGATGCCGTGCGTCGGCTCCTGATTGCCGTCGGTGAAGATCCAACACGTGATGGCTTGTTGGATACCCCCGAACGCATGGGCCGAGCCTACCGGGAAATTTTTGCTGGCATAGAAAAAGATCCTACCGAGGTTCTGAATACGACTTTTGATATCCATCATCAAGAACTTGTATTAGTGCGCGATATTTCAATGTATTCGATGTGCGAACACCACCTACTTCCATTCCACGGTGTTGCACATATCGGCTATATTCCCAGCGCTGATGGCATGGTGACTGGACTGTCAAAACTGGCTCGACTCGTCGAAGGTTTCGCGCGCCGGCCCCAAGTCCAAGAACGCCTCACATCGCAAATAGCTGACGCGCTTATGGAGCGACTCCATGCGCAAGGTGCAATCGTCGTCGTCGAAGCAGAACACCTGTGTATGTCCATGCGAGGGGTTCAAAAACCAGGTTCACGGACCGTGACGTCAGCTGTGCGTGGGATCCTAAAAGATTCAGCAACCCGAGCCGAAGCCATGAGCTTGATAATGGCAAACCGTTAGGAACAAACTATGCATCTGATGGGAATTGTGAACGTCACCCCGGATTCATTTTCTGACGGTGGCCGCTGGGATACTGCCGAAACTGCGATCGCACACGGCGTCGAACTACTCGATCAAGGCGCAAGCATTCTTGATATTGGTGGGGAATCAACCCGCCCTGGAGCTCAAGCTCTCAGCTGGGAGCAAGAGTGGGAACGCATTGCTCCGGTCGTGGCTGAATTAGCGATGATCGCCCATGAGCGCAAAGCGATGGTTTCGGTTGATACTTACCATGCTGAAACTGCTCGTCGGGCAGTCGAAGCGGGCGCCGATATTGTTAATGATGTGACAGGCGGACGTGGCGATGCCGCCATGTTTGACACCGTTGCCGGTTTATCTTGCGACTATATTTTGCAGCATTCGCGTGGTACAGCAGATACGATGAATGCGCTTGCTGAGTATCACGAGGCAACCAGCGAAGTGATCGACGAACTCCTCAACGCCCGTGATCGCGCGGTTAAGAGGGGTATCGATGCGGAACGAATTATTTTAGATCCGGGCATCGGATTCGCTAAGCTTGGCGATACTGACTGGGAAATCCTAGCAAACATTGACCACATCAATTCGTTGGGGCATCGGGTTCTCGTTGGTGTCTCACGTAAACGTTTTATTGGCCGACTAGTGGGGGACGCCCAGACTGATCGAGATATTTCGACAGCCGCCATTTCCGGCTATCTTGCCCAACATGCGGTGTGGGGTGCTCGGGTACACGATGTGCGTTCCTCGTCGCTTGTTGTGTCAACACTGTCCGCCATCCAACGTAACCAGACTCTTGCGAACTAAGGTAGAAGTAAACTATGGCGCTCAATGACGCAATCAGACTTACAGGAGTTCGTGCATTCGGAACTCACGGCGTGCTCGAAGCTGAGCATCGTCAACCGCAAGAATTTGTGGTTGATGTTGAACTTTTAGTCGATATGGAACGCGCAGCTCGTACCGACGATGTTTCCCAAACAGTTAATTATGCTCTTGTGGCAGACAAAATTGTTGCTGTTATCGAAGGTGAACATTGTGATCTGATTGAAACGTTGGCGCATCGGATCCTCAACGCGATTATGGACCCGCGGGTGGTGAGTGCAGAAGTGGTTGTTCACAAACCGAATGCGCCTATCGAGCACCCATTCGCTGACGTTTCAGTATCAATTATGCGTGAAGGGCCACTGTTTGCGGAGAAGCAGCGTAACTATGTGATTGCTATCGGGTCAAACCTTGATAATCCGGAAGAGCATGTTCGTCGCGCTATTGCCGAGCTGTCAGATTTCGGGGAATGGGTTGATGACGTTTCCTCGCTCTACCGCACCACGCCGGTTTTGGCGCCGGGCCAAGATCCGCAACCGGACTACATCAACGCCGTCGTGTCGATTACCTCGCCAACTCCACCGATGGCAATGCTGGAGTTCCTGCACATGGTTGAAGAAGCCCACGGGCGGACACGTACTGAACATTGGGGCGCACGCACCTTAGATCTTGACATCATCAACGTTTCAGGCGTTGTTTCGGATTATCCGGTGTTGATGTTGCCGCATCCGCGCGCGCATGAGCGTCGCTTTGTACTTGAACCATGGTTGGAGATCGATCCGCTAGCTGACCTCAACGGTACACCTATTTCGCAGTTGCTAGCCGATGTGGCCGATCAACATGTTGTGAAAGTTGGTTTCGGAGATGGAAACTAACGAGCATTATTCGCTTAATCCAACGACGTGGTGGACGCTCTTAGCGTTATTCATTGTCAGCGGTGTAACAGCATTTTTTGTTATCGATACGTGGCTGAGCTACGGGTATGCTCCGGTGCTAATACCAATCTATACCTTTATTGTTCCGGCTCTTATGAGCGTATTTGTGTTGTGGGAAGCATGGAAAGTGCGCTCCTATCGGATGGGGAATCGGCCCTTGAATATGCTCAGTGCAGCTCGGATTTGGTTGCTAGCACAGGCCGCTTCGCGCACTGGTGCCGTGATGGCCGGGGTTTGTGCCGGAGCGACAGCCAGTTACATGAGCTACTTGCACTCTGATGTGATGGTATATCAGGCTATTGCGGTGGGTATCGCAGGTGCCGTATCGGTTGGTATGTCGGTGGCCGGATTTATCGCTGAATTATGGTGTAAAAACGATGACGACGACGAATCGGTCCCGCCTGCTACCGCCGTTTAACTTTTAGGCTAAGTGTAGCTAGTCGATAGCCGCTAGACTAGGTGTATGCGCAATCGTTTATTAGTAGATACTGAATTTCAGCCGGTAGATCCGGCCTTCGTTAAGGTGACATTTATCCGCCATATTATTTGGTGGATATTAGTAGGCATCAGCGTAGGCACGGCCTTTTATTTCTTTGTCGATGATGTATCCAGCTGGTTCGGCATTATGAGTATGATCGTGGTTGGCGGTGTTACGGCAGGCGCTATGTGGGATATGTGGCTTGCAGTCCGCCGGGCTCAAGCGCTGGGATATGTGGAGCTCGAAGATGAGCTTCTGATACGCAAAGGGATCATGTTCCAAGAAGTCACGATGGTTCCCTATGGCCGGATGCAACAGGTAAATCTTGGTACCGGGCCGTTATTGAATGCTTACGGTTTAGCGTCTGTTGAATTAATTACGGCGTCGGCCGGATCAGATGCGTCTATTCCGGGTTTACCACTCGCGGAAGCTGAACGGTTACGGGAAAAGCTGACACGGATGGGTCAAGCGAAGCTGGAAGGTCTGTAATCCATGGCAGGCAAGCAAGCTTTAGGGGAAAACAGTGTACCGGCAGGTGCCTGGCGAAAATTTCACAAGGTAACGCCGCTAGCAGACGCCGGAAGCTTTTGGCTCGCGCTGATCGTTGGTGGTTTCTATATCGCTCTTCAATGGGTTGAAGATGCGTTCAATGATATTGGGTTGTATATCGAGCTTATTACCCCATTCTGGTTGGCGGTTGGCGCTGGTATCTTGCTTGGTGTCACATTAATTTTCCTTGGTATTGGCACAATCATGTGGCGATATAAGTCGTATGCGATTGTGCCGAGCGGAATCCACTACCGCAACGGTGTGTTTATTAAGCAATATCAGCATGTGCGATGGGATCGGATCCAGTCCGTTGAGATCGAACAGAAGCTTTTCGCTCGTATTTTTGGTTTCGGTGCAGTCAAGATCGATGCGGCTGGTTTTAATGAAGACCCAGTGGAGCTCGGTTTACTTCGCCGTGATGAATGCGAACGACTGCGCCAAGAAATCCTGACCGGCTTGGCTGATGCCCGAGCTGGCAAAGATATTACTGCCCGTGACGAGTCTCAAGTTTCGGTAGTCACGCCGGCTGATGAGCATCAGATATATCAACTCCCCACAAAGCGACTAATTGGATCGACTGTTCTTACTGGACATGCGTGGTTTGCGTTTGCTGGTTTGATTTTGGCCGCTGTTTGGCAGTTTGTTTTTGGTAGCGGTTTCTCTATTGGTTTCCTTATCATCATCATTGGTTCAGTGGTTAATTCGATTCAGTATGTTTCACGTTCGTACGGCACCACTTTATTTGTTGCGGAAACGGGGCTGAAATCTCGGCACGGGTTGACGAAACTGGTGACTCGATCGCTACCACCCACGCGCATCCATGCAGTGAGCATAAAGCAACCATTATTGTGGCGACGTTTTGACTGGTGGCAGATTCGCGTCACGGTTGCCGGTGAATCGATATCGGATGCGGTGGAAAATGGGAATATCGGCGCGCTTGTACCATGCGCGAACCGAGAAGAAGTCATGCGGATTCTGGCTACTATTTTCCCCACTCTCGGTACAGATAATGACGCATTGTTGATGCATGAGTTGTTGTACCGTCGCGGCGAGAACCACTATGTTCGTACTCCACCGAAGCGGGCGCGATGGATTGATCCGATAGCTGCAACAGTAGGCGGGTACTATGCTAATGTCGATGTTTTTGCGATTCGGCGGGGCAGATTCTGGCGCCAGGTTCAATTGATTTTCCAAGACCACACTCAGTCGGTTGCCATTTCTCAAGGCCCGCTACAACGTATTCTGGGGCTATCATCACTTAATGTCCATCTTCTTGCTGGACCATGTGATGGAGTAGTAAAGAACTTTGCGGTTGACGATATGGGTCAATTATTGCGTGAACAAAACCAGTTAACGAAGCAAGCTCGCGCCGTTGAAGTGAGTGAAAGTATTGACGAATGGAAGACGCGGCTGGGGCTGACCGTGCAAACCCGGGAGCGGACTCGTGGAGAATAAAACTGGCCGTTTAGGCATCGGCATTATTTCGGCGGGAAAAGTAGGTGGCGCTCTCGGCGCTGCGTTGCGGGCTGCAGGGCATCACATCATTGGTGCCTACGCCACCTCAGAAGCCAGCATTGAACGTCTAGAAACGATGTTGCCTGGTGTTCCTGCGCTCGATGTACTAACCATCGTCGAACGCAGTGAAGTAGTCCTCCTTGCTGTGCCCGACGACGAACTTCCCGGCCTAGTTAGCGGGTTAGCTAAAAGCGGTTCTTGGCAGGCCGGGCAACTCCTCGTCCACGTGGCAGGGCGCTACGGCACCAATGTGCTCCAACCTGCGACAGCACAAGGAGCACTCGGGATCGCCATCCATCCAGCGATGACTTTCACTGGTACCTCGCTCGATATTGCCCGGTTGCGCGGATGCCCGTTCGCAGTGACAGCTCCACCAATGCTTCAACCCATTGGTTTGGCGCTGGTCGGAGATATGGGTGGGGAAGGATTTATTCTTGCTGAAGGTGACCGTCCGCTCTATCACGCGGCGCTCGCTCACGGAGCAAACCACGTCGTGACAGTGATAACCCAAGCAACCCGGCTACTCAACACCATTGGGCTGGATAACGACTACATCCGTCCACTCATCACCGCGGCAGTGGAAGGGGCCATCAGTTCTGGGGACGCCCTCCAAACTGGGCCGGTGGTACGCGGTGACAGCGGAACAGTTGCCGAACACGTCGCCACCCTCGAAACTATCGCCGCCGAAGAACAAGCACTGAACGACGTCGTTCCCGTCTACCGGGCACTTGCCGAAGCAACCGCAAAGCGTGCATTGGCTCGCAGAGTTATCACTGAAGATGTGTTCAACGAAATTCGGAGTAAACTCTAAGCCGGTAATACGCGCAGATATGGCGCAATCCTAGCGAGATAGATCGGAGAAACGATGATTATCGCTACCACTCCAGCCCAGTTGATTGAAGCATTAAAGCCACTCCACGGCGATATCGGGTTAGTGATGACGATGGGCGCACTGCATGAAGGACACTTGTCACTTGTGGAAGCCGCACGTGCAGAATCGGACCACGTCGTCGTCTCGATCTATGTCAATCCGTTGCAGTTCGGCCCGGGCGAAGACTTTGACGCATATCCGCGTGATCTCGAAGGTGACGTGGCGAAACTCGACGGTGTCGACGTCGTCTTCGCACCAACTGATGAAGCTATGTATCCGCGTAACCCGCTCGTGCGTATCGATCCGGGCCCGGTAGCAACAGTCCTCGAAGGGAAAACCCGGCCGACGCATTTCGCTGGCGTACTCCAAGTCGTCCACAAAGTCTTCAATTTGGTTCGGCCCCATGCTGCGTGGTTCGGGCAAAAAGACGCCCAACAACTAGCGCTTATCCGTACGATGGTCGCTGATCTGAATATGCCGCTCGATATCCGGGCAGTGCCTATCAAACGTGAATCAAGTGGGCTAGCGATGTCGTCGCGAAACACCTACCTGTCCCAGACGGAAAAAGAACAAGCATTAGCACTCTCACGTGCACTCGAAGCTGGTAAGCGAGTCGCTTTAGACGGTGGAAGTGCCAGTCAAACACTCGCTGTTGCCCGCGAATCACTCACTCATGCGCCTGGAGTGAAAATGGATTACCTCGAGCTTGTTGATCGTGATACGTTCATGCCACTGACTGAATCAGGTAACGGACTACTGGTCACCGCAGCTTGGGTTGGTTCTACACGTTTAATAGACAACTTGGAGGTTGTGATTGGCTAATACACGCCTACGCCGGATGGTAACCGGAAAAATTCATCGAGCAACTGTCACCGGAGCGGACCTACACTATGTAGGTTCGGTAACTATCGATGCCGATTTGCTTGACGCAGCCGATATTTTGCCAGGTGAAGCAGTCGATGTTGTTGACGTTAATAACGGTCAACGCCTGACCACATACACGATTCCGGGCGAACGCGGAAAAGGTGAAATCGTGTTGAACGGTGCCGCCGCACATAAAGTTCATGTGGGGGACCTCGTTATCATCATGTGCTATTCGCTCCTCGACGACGAAACTGCTCGCACACTTCAACCGCACGTGGTGTTTGTTGACGGGGAGAATAAACCACTACATGTGGGAAGCGAACCAGGACAAGTGCCCGCGAATTCTGCCGATCTGCAATCTTCTGGAATACCTTTTTCTCAGGTGCGATAATTCGCGCTCCATCTCACGTATAATTGGCTGAGAATAACCAGCTATGCCTTGTAATCTTAAAGGGTGAATATGAACGAAAATAATACCTCTACTGTTGCTGACGATACTTCTGACCAGATTCAGGTCCGGAAGGATAAGCGCCAGCGCCTGCTCGACGAAGGCCGCAACGCTTACGCTGCTGAACTTCCGATCAGTTCGTCCATTGTGAAGGTGCGTGAAGGATATGCGGTTGCCGAACTCGACGCTGAGGGAAACGTTAGCGATACCCCAGCTGGCGATGTTCGTGTTCTTGCCCCCGGTGAAGAAACCGAAGATATGGTTGGCTTGGCGGGTCGTGTCATGTTCATGCGCCCATCAGGCAAGATTGCCTTCACTGTTCTCCAGGATGGCGCCGGTACTCGTATCCAGGTTATTTTCTCCCTCGCCAACGTTGGCAAGGAAGCATTTGATGCGTTGAAGGCCGACGTCGATCTCGGTGACTTTATTTTTGTTCACGGCCATGTTGGTACCTCTAAGCGTGGCGAACTGTCGATCTTTGCCCACGAGTGGGAGATGGCATCGAAGGCTATCCGTCCACTGCCAAAGACGTTTACCACTGCTGACGGCGTAGAAATGGCGTTGAGTGAAGAGTCGCGGGTGCGTGCCCGTCATCTCGATTTGATTACCCGCCAGAGCGCTCGCGATATGGTGCGTATCCGTGCAAAAGTGATGCGCTCACTGCGGAACACGTTCGAATCTGATGACTTTATCGAACTCGAAACTCCGATTTTGCAGGTGCTGCATGGTGGCGCGGCAGCTCGGCCGTTCACTACTCATATCAACGCCTACGATCAAGACCTCTATTTGCGTATTGCCACCGAGTTGTACTTGAAGCGCGCAGTGGTTGGTGGTGTTGATCGCGTCTACGAAATCGGAAAGAACTTCCGTAATGAAGGTGCGGATTCTTCGCATTCCCCAGAGTTCACTGCTCTCGAAGCCTATGCCGCATACGGTACGTACGACACGATGGCTAAGCTCACTCGTGATTTGGTACAGAACGCGGCCCGTGATGTTTTCGGTTCTACCACGGTCACGTTGGCTGACGGCACCGAATATGATTTGGGCGGTGAATGGGACACCATCACACTCTATGAATCCTTGTCCAAAGCTGTTGGTGAAGAAATCACTGTGGAAACTCCGCGTGAGCGTCTGGTGGAGCTTGCTGAACAGCACGGTATTAAGGTTAAGGATTACGCGGTTGCTGGCAAGATCGCGGAAGATATTTGGGAAGAACTCGTTGGTGACAAGCTATGGGCTCCAACCTTCGTCCGCGACTTCCCGGAAGATACTTCACCATTGACTCGTAACCACCGCACGAAGCCAGGTTTGACTGAGAAGTGGGACCTCTATATTCGTGGCGTGGAGACAGCTACTGCGTATAGCGAGCTTGCTGATCCAGTTATCCAGCGTGAGCGCCTGACTCAACAATCACTCGATGCAGCTAACGGTGATCCGGAAGCTATGCAGCTCGATGAGGACTTCATCGAAGCAATGGAGCAGGGCTTCCCGCCAGCTGGCGGTATGGGTATGGGTATTGACCGGCTACTCATGGCCTTAACTGGCTTGGGTATCCGAGAAACTATTACCTTCCCGTTTGTTAAGCCACGCGCCTGATTGGTAAAACGTAAATATAGACTTCTGGCCGGAATAATTACTATTCCGGCCAGAAGTCTATATTTGTGTGGCGACAGTTTTTCTGGCCACCACGCAGTTAGTTGTATATCAGCTTTGTACGGTACGACGGCGAAGGAGTAGACCGCCGGCGAGTGCGAAGAAGCTGACGAGGATGAGGCCGCCAGCGGTGCTGCCGGTATTTGCAAGCAGGTTGCCCGCTTGCGGGTTAGGAGAGCCAGCCTGTTTCTTTTGCGTTATTTGCGGATCAGTTGGTTTCGCGGGGGTTTTAGTCTTTGCGGAAATCGTTAACTCTGCTTTAACCTCACCAGATGTTTCGCCACGTGCAATAACGTGATGTAGACCGGTTGCAAAATCAGTGGGGATAGACCATTGTGTGCTGACCTTGCCATCCGAATCGGCAACAAAGGTACCGAGCTTAACTACGTCAGAGTGGACTTCGATTGTTACTTGTTCACCAGGTTTGAATCCGGCAAACGCGAAGGTCACAGTCTCACCGCGTTGCCCCGAGAATTGCGCTGGATCTGCATGCGGAGCAGCTGGATCGGCTGGCCGGGCTGGATCAGATGGCTCGTCTGGATGAGTAATAATCACATCTGGGTTAATCGTTTCTGCGTCAATCTCGTCATGGGTTGCCGGAGCAGAAGGCACCGTCTTGAAGCAAACTTCAGACAAAGAAACCCATGTATTTTCCCGGGTACCTGCTGTCTCGGTCACATGCAAACGAACAGTAACACGGTCACCGTCTGTCAACATGTCACGTAACTTCGATAAATCTACACTCAACTTATCGTCCATAGTAATGGAGGTTAACTGTGTTTCCTTGCCATCTGGGTCAATAACAGATAGCTTACCGCTACGAATTTGACCATTGATTTGTTGATCTAGCCGGTTGGTTAAATCAAGAACTTTAAGTGCTGAATCGTATTGGAACGAGAAATCAATATTCAGTGGGACTTTTGTGGAATCCCACGGAGTGTGCCAGATTGTACCGGTGTTACCGTCGAACATATTCTTCGGTCCATTTTGGGCTTTGGTTACTTCAGCAGGTAAGTCGCTAGGTAAGGTCACTGCGAGGCATCGTGGATTTTCTTCACCTTCAAGCAACTCGACTGTGAAGTCCGCAGTGCCAGAAACGTTCTTCTCGCCAGCTGTCAAGGTCAATGGGATCTGTACGGCCCCAGATTCTTGCGTAGCTGGAACAATAACCTTCATTCGCAATGTTGCGCTTTGGCCTGGTTCAATCGTTGGTGCCGTGAATGACTCCAGTGGTGATGCGTCTTGTGCTTGTGTTAGCGGCACATCAGTTGCAACAAACTTCCATCCCTCTGGTAGCTGTGCTGACAATGTCCCACCAGTAATTGGGGTTGTTCCAAGGTTCTCAACGGAAACATCGATGATATTTCCGCCACGGTGAACAGTTGTATCATTTGTTGAAATAATAGCTGGGATATTACCTAGCCAATCCAACGAGACCGTAGTGTAGCTGATGAACCCATAGTTATTGTGGCCAGGAGCCGGGGCTTCTGACAAGACGCCGAAACGCCCAGTCGTGAATTTTCCAGTAGCATCCGGCAGTGGAGTAATCGTTGAGTAGCCAGTGAAACCAGACTGGAACGTCTTAGCAGCAGACCAGGTTTGACCATCGTCGTAAGAAATACGGATCGTGCCATTGACTCGCGCTCCAGAATTTGCGGTATTGCTAAACAGTAGGATCTTTGCACGTGGATCATCGGCAGGAGCATCTGGGAATGCGCGAATAATGGCAGCGTTGTTGTTCGGGTCAACCAAATTCTTGTCAACAACAGTTTCACCATAATGTGCGCCGCCATCTTCGGAAATCGCGATACGTCGAGCTGCAACCCCAGCAGCACCACGGTTCGACGCACGCGAATTGACCATCAGGCGACCATCAGAAAGCTCAACAACCTTGTTTTCGTCCATTCCGACACCGAAAGGTTCGCCGGATTTCCACGACTTTCCGTGATCGTCAGAGTAGACGGAAACTGCTTGGAAGATCTCGGTGCCGCTCTTGTTTACTGCGTAGGTGTACTGCTGAACGAGACGTCCCTTATGGGCACGATCAGATCGCAACTGGATGCCCTCGCCAGAAGCGGCGAAGCGAGCACGCATAATATCTGGTTGCGCGGTGATCTCCGGGGTGATGATCCGAGGTTCGCTCCACGTGACACCGTTGTCCTTAGACGACATCACTGCTGCATGGATGACATTGCGGTCTTTTGGATCAACTCCAAGACTCGAACCGCGTAATCCCTCATTGAAGGACTTAACGAAGAACATGAAGATTTCTTTTGTTTCCCGATCAACAACATAGGACGGATCAGAGTAGCCATACTTATTGGGGCCTGGGTGGCCCTGTGCGATAACTTTAGCTGGCTCCCAGGAGTGGCCACCGTCTTTAGAGATACGTTGCACAATCGAATTTGGGTTCGGGGCATCACCGCAACCCGATGGGCGACCATCCCACGAGGCAAGAATCCAGCCGTTTGGAGCAGTTGTCAATGCCGGAATGCGGTAGCATGTGAATTCACCTTCGTATGGCCGGGCAAGAACAACTTGGTCGCCGTCGTTGTAGTCGTGCGGAATTTCGGATGGATCGGGCTCTGCTGGTGGCGTTTGTGGAGCTAATTCTTGGTATTGGCTAGAAATCTCGTCTGCTGAAAGCACGCGGTTGTAGACACGAACATCATCGATCTTACCAGTGAAATTCTGAGCGCCGATCTTATCGAACGGGGCAGTAAATGGATGGGTAGTTGTCCAGTTTTTGGTGCTGGTTAGTTTGCCATTAAGGTACAGAGAAAGACCACGCTGTGCAGATTGAGTCCAAGTGAGCTGATACCACCTGTGTGCGAGGACTGGAGCTTCAGAGTACGTGAGTATCATTTTGTCACCGTCGCCTACGTGTGCACCGTTACCTGCGGCGCTGTCCTTCAGACGCAAATCGAAAGCGAAATGACCACTTTTATCGGAGAGCACTGAGGTGCGCTTGGTAGGTACTGCATCTACGTTAGCCCAATATGAAATAGACCAGTCTGAACCTGCAGTGAGAGTGTGATCGGCATCGAAAGTCATGCCATCGCCGTCGGACACAGCAAGTGACTTACCATTAATAGCGTCGTCGCTAAATGACGCGCCATGGGTAGTTCCGTTGCGGTTTCCGGCCGAATCAGATCCGTCGCCAGCATCAAAACTGTAGTGGTGGATCAATCCGGAAGGATGTGCTTCGTTGTCAGGATCTGCGGGTGAAGTATCAAGGGAGCCGCGACGCTGGTATTCGGCGGCTACCTCAGTGCCGGTTAGGACATGGTCATAGACGCGAACGTCGTCAATTTCTCCAGTGAAGTTCAAACCACCGATTTTATCGAACGGGGCAGTGAAGGTATTTTTTGCAGTCCAGTCTTTAGTTTCGACCAGCTTGCCATTGAGGTACATTGACAGCCCTGCAGCTGAAGACTGCGTCCAGGAGATCTGCTGCCACTCACCGGTGACGATAGGTTCCACTGAGTAGGTGAGGATCATACTGTCGCCCTGACCAACATGCGCACCACTGCCCGGAGCGCTATTCTTTAGACGCAAATCGAAAGCGATATCTCCAGTGTCATCGGAGATGACTGAGGTACGGGCCGTGGGCGCGTTAGCTACCTTGAACCAATACGAAATAGTCCAGTTAGAGCCTGCATCGAACTTCTGGGTTTCGGCGAACGTCATGCCAGCACCATCGCGCACGGACAGTGCCTTACCTGAAATGCCGTTCTCGCTAAAGGTGGCAGAGCCGGTATTGCCGTGACGCTCACCGGCGCTATCGTTACCGGTACTGTCGTCGAAAGTGTAGTGGTGAATCAACCCCGGTGATGTTAGGGAAGTTTCTTCTGGTGGCGCGGCGTAGGCCAATCCGGGAAGTCCAAGTAGAAGGGCGCTTAGGCCCGCCGCTGAGGAAGTAAACCGAGACATCGGTTCTCCTTTTCTATCGCTTATCTTCGTCAGGCTGACATCCGTCATCGTTGAGAGATTCCAGCCTCGTTTCGTCGCTGAAACAAGATAGTTATGTGAGACACAGATAACCACAGTCATTGTCTCTTATTTATCAGACATCCGGCAAGTGTTTATAAGAAAAGGAAAGGTTTGGTGCAAAGTTTGAAAAACTTTGCACCAAACCTTTCCTTAGGAATGCATGCGCAGTATTTATTGACTATCCGTCAATCTTTTCCGTATCTTCATCAATCCAATCGAAAGTACGGGTTACGGCCTTCTTCCACAGGCGCATCTGACGCTCACGCTCAGCAACTGGCATCTGCGGCGAGAAGCGCTTGCCTTCCTTCCAGTTGGCGATAACGTCGTCTTCACCATTCCAGAAACCAACTGCAATACCGGCCGCGTAGGCAGCGCCGAGAGCAGTTGTTTCAGCAACTTCAGGTACCACAACGTCAACTCCAAGCAGATCTGCCTGGAATTGCATAAGGGTATTGTTTGCCGTCATGCCACCATCGACACGTAGCTCAGTGAGGTCAGCAGCAGAATCAGCATTCATCGCCTCGAGCACTTCAGCTGTTTGGAATGCGGTAGCTTCCAGGACTGCGCGAGCCAAGTGTCCCTTGTTGTTGAATCGCGTCAAACCAACGATTGCACCGCGCGCGTTGTCCTTCCAGTAGGGGGCAAATAGGCCAGAGAAGGCTGGCACGAAGTAGACTCCGCCGTTGTCTTCAACTGTTTCAGCTAAGGCCTCGATCTCGGGTGCTGTGCTGATGATACCTAAGTTGTCCCGGAGCCATTGAACAAGAGAACCAGTGACAGCGATCGAGCCTTCAAGAGCATACACTGGCTCTTGGTCACCGATCTTGTAACACACAGTGGTTAGTAGGCCATTTTCGGAGGTGACGGCTTCATGGCCGGTATTAATGAGCATGAAGCAACCCGTGCCATAGGTATTCTTCGCCATACCCTTTTGGAAACACGCCTGACCGAAGGTTGCCGCCTGCTGGTCGCCTAAGATGCCTGAGATAGGAGTATCGATGAGGAGGGAGTTCTTCGCTCCATGGCCATAGACTTCGGACGAGGAACGGATCTCCGGCAACATAGACATGGGGATACCCATGTCGATGCAGATGCCTTCATCCCATTGCAACTTCCGAACATCCATCAACATAGTACGCGAAGCATTGGTGACGTCGGTGACGTGAACTCCTCCATTTGGTCCACCAGTCAAGTTCCACAATACCCAGCAGTCAGTATTTCCAAACAAGAGATCGCCAGCTTCGGCCTTCTCGCGTGCGCCTTCAACATTGTCAAGAATCCACTTAATCTTTGGGCCAGAGAAGTAGGTGGCTAGGGGCAGGCCACAGATCTCCTTGTAC
The DNA here is from genome assembly GCF_016904675.1 of Arcanobacterium phocisimile. Classification (NCBI taxonomy): domain Bacteria; kingdom Bacillati; phylum Actinomycetota; class Actinomycetes; order Actinomycetales; family Actinomycetaceae; genus Arcanobacterium; species Arcanobacterium phocisimile. The sequence goes on from NZ_CP070228.1 coordinate 311,723, forward strand.
TTGTCTGCGCCTGCATCACCGGCAAGTTCACGCACGATAGTATCTGTTCGAGTGTCTTGCCACACGATGGCGTTGTAAATCGGCTTACCGGTGTTCTTATCCCAGACGACGGCAGTTTCGCGCTGGTTTGTGATCCCAACTGAGGCGATTTCGTGGCGGTTGATATCTGCCTTTGATAGGGCTTGACCGATGACTTCGCGAATATTGTCTCGAATCTCTATTGGATCATGCTCAACCCAACCGGCCTTCGGGAAAATTTGCTCGTGTTCTTTTTGTCCAACGGAAACGATTTCGCCGGAGTGGTTGAAGACGATGGCGCGCGACGACGTCGTGCCCTGGTCAATTGCAATAACGTACTTTTTCTCAGTCATTGAGTTTTCCTCTGATTGTGGTTGTCGTAGTCGGCGTCATTACCGACTGAATTCTGGTTGGTATGTTTATAGTCCGGCAAGATTGAGCATATTGGCGCCAAAGAGGACGCCGGCAAGTACGCCGCCGATGATTGGGCCAACTACTGGTACCCAAGCGTAAGACCAGTCGGATCCGCCCTTGCCCTTGATTGGCAAGATTGCGTGCATGATACGTGGGCCAAGGTCACGAGCTGGGTTGATTGCGTATCCGGTTGGTCCACCAAGGGAAGCGCCGATAGATACGATTACCAGAGCGACTGCAAGTGGGCCGATCTGGGTTGGGGTAGAGCCGTTGATGATGACCCAAGCCAAGAGCACGAACGTACCGATGATCTCAGTGATGATGTTGGAGGTGTAGTTACGAATTGCAGGCCCTGTGGCGAAAGTTCCAAGAATTTCAGCCTGATTTTCGTGCGCATCGTAATGATCTTTGTAAGCCAGCCACGCGAGAGCTGCACCAATCATTGCTCCGACCATTTGGCCACCAATATACGTCATAATAGTTGCAAAAGTAACAGGAATGCCAGGAATGAATTCTTCTGCTCCAGTTGCGGCAATGCCGAGAGTTACTGCTGGGTTAAGGTGACCGCCGGTTTTCCATGCGGCATAAACGCCAATCATCACTGCAAAGCCCCAGCCAAAGTTGATCATCAGCCAGCCGGTGTCTTTGCCTTTGGATTTGGTGAGTAAATTAGTTGCTACCACTCCAACACCTAGTGTGATGAGCAACGCAGTACCCAGTGCTTCTGAGATAAAGATTTCTAGTAGAGACATTTTCGCCTACCTTTCTCCTTCCGCTTCGTTGCGGAAAGAAATAACTAAGTGCCAGTTGATATGTAATCTATCACACATCTTCACTATGGCATAGACCTAGGGTTAGAGTGTGGTTAGCGGTCGGGTATGCACAAATGTGCACAGCGATCCAAGGAGGATGCACTCAGTTTCGTATAGTCTTTTTAGATAGACCAGCGTTGTGCGGCTAGCATTTGCGTCAAAACCTCTTGTGCCTCAGTATATGAGACTTTTCGAGCTCCTTTTGCTTCGAGGTCTTTATACATTTGAGGCTCATGCATGAAATGTGCAACGCCGCGACGTAAAAGATTGGGAAGCGGCTTGCGGGCCTCATCAAGATCACGCATCAACCGGAACCAGAAAGTTTGCACGCGAGGGCGGGCGATACATAACGCGTCAGCAAGTATTCCCTCTTTTTTCAGATCATCAATGATCTCTGCCGCGAAAATACCTTCAGCGAGAACGTGGCGCCGCCCATCCATACTCAATGTTCGTTCGCTGACCCGCGCGTTAGAGGGCATGTCATAAATTGGAACAGTCGTTTCACCTTTCGTGCACAGTTCGATCAGTGCATTGATTGCTCCCTGGCGATCCCAGGTAGCAGGGGAATCCCAATCAACCATTCCATGCCGCCGCGGCAAGCTGGGGCGATCGCCGTCGTAATAGAAATCATCTAGCGAAACAACTGGTAACCCGGTGCGTGAAGTGAACCGAGTTTTTCCACTCCCCGATGGTCCGGTCACCAATATGACCTTCGCATGCGGTATACGTTCAATGACGTCAGGGAGGTCGAATAAGCCATCGTTACTTAGAGGAGTGGACATGCAATCCAGTTTACAACCAACTGCACCTCGTCAGAAGACGAGGTGCAGTGGCGTTATCAACTGTTTCGATGTACCAAACTTGTTAGAAGTCTGATTCGCGGGAAGTTTTACTTAGCAAAAATGTTTCCTAAGCCCAATGCGTGATGGATAACCTGGACTGGATGAACAACCTTTGCCCCAGTACCATGCGCAATCTGCCAGCGGCAGGTATCAGTTTCACACGCAGCTAACTGCGGGTTGGTTTCTTTAACCATGTCAAACAACGGCTTGCCGACCCGCTGAGCGATGTCATACTTTTCCTTCTTCAAGCCATACGTTCCAGCAATACCACAGCACGGTTGACCTGATTCCACAACCGTTACACCTGGAATGGTTTCCATCATGCGGATAGCTGGCATGCCAATACCTTGCGACTTGACCTGGCACGGCTGATGGTAGGGAATCGTGATGTCCCAATTAGCCAATTCGGCTACTGGGAATTCACCATTGTCGATCAGCTCGAGCAAGAATTCGGAAAGTTCAACAACCCGACTACCAACATCCATAACAACAGGATCATCGATCCCCAAAATTTCATGTGCCTCATGGCGCAACATTCCAGCACACGAACCGGAAGACCCGATAATTGGTAGGTCCTTACCAGCTTCAGTTAACTGACGAGCAAGTTTTTTCACCTGAGACTCTGCACGGCCGAACAAGCCGTTGGACTGATGTGCCAGACCGCAACAACCCTGCTTAGGAACCAGCACCTCGAAACCAATATGCTCGAGAACTTCAACCGTTGCCTTCGATGTTTCAACTTCGAAATAACCGCCAGCACATCCGTGGAAGAAGACTACTGGACCACGCGGAGCAACGTAGTCTGCACCGAGCTCCGCATCACGCGCACGCTTATGTTTTTTGTACCATCCTTGGAAAGTTTGCATCCGAGCCTTTGGCACTGGTGCATCACGATGGACACCAATGACTTTTTCAATCACAGTACGAATCGGTTTGTTGGCAAGAACAACATTGGCTACTGGGGCAACTGGCGTCATCAACATACCTTCCAAAATGGTTTCTGGAATGATGCGATCGCGTAGCGGCATATGCCCTTCTTTCATTACCGCGCGCGCCTGGGCGTTGATCTCAGCGATCTTCACGCCTTGTGGACATGCAGTAGTGCAAATGCCACAACCTGAGCAGTAATCGAGTGACTTGTCAACAGATTCGCCGACGCGGAAACGTTCAGCTTGTGGGCCAACGAACTTTGGTCCTGTGAATAAATCAGTGACACGAGAAACTGGGCACTGAGTTTCGCATATTGTACACTTCACGCATGAGTCAAGTGACATGCGGGCCATTGAAGCTTTTGCATAATCGAGGCTCATCGGTTTTCTCCTTCACTTATTGCTGAATGGGCAGCTACCCACGCTGAACCCAGCGCAATACCTTCACCTGACTTCTCTACCGGCGCATGCGCTCCGCCCAGAATTGATCCGGCAAGATACATGTTGCGGTAGAGCACATTACCCTCGGTATCTAGCGGATGCATGTGCTGGTCCACTCGGATGCCAGAAGAGAAAATATCGGCGGCTTCACGAACGGGGAGTCCAAAAATACGTTCGGTAATTGTGCCGTCTGGATCGCGAGTGAGTGAACCAGATTCGAAACCGCCACCAGCATGAATAACGGCATCGACACGCGACACGGTGACGCGACCAGCTCGCTGAATATGAACGGTCCGTACAGCTCCATCTTCATGCTCGAACCCAATTACTTGTGCGTTGGTGGAGATGTCGATACGTGAGGCTTTTGTTGCCGCTACGAGGGCATCGTTGAGGCGGCGGCCAGGAACTGACGGCGGGGGAACCGGGACTTCGCTGATTCGCACGCCAAGTTCGTCCGTAAGATACTGGTAAGTTTCTGGTTGAAGACCAAGGATAGCTGGTAGTACCAAAATCTCGTCGGGCTGTGCTTGGCCACGCAATGCATCCAGGAATGCAGCCCGCCCGGATGTCGTATCTAGGAATCGAGCAAAATTCGTTGCTGCAGAATCAGCTTCATTCCCACGCACATCAAGATCGATACTGATCGCACGTGCGGAAACATTGACCAGTGGGGAACGCGAGAGATTATCGGCAATGAGTTGTGCCGGGAAATCCTTGAATTGTTTAATTCCGACGACGACGAGTTTTTGGCCATCTTCAAGCGGAAGGAGAGTTGAATGTAGGCCGAACATTGGGCGTACCGCACCAACTGCCGTCGGAACTAGCGAGTTCGATTCTTCGTCTGCCGGTAATTGAATAAACGGTAAGCGTTGGCCTAGCCAACCTACTGCGTGACGTACTGCCTGTGCACCGATCTTATGATACGGGTGATCAGGATGATCAATAGCTCCGATTGCCTCAAAAGGTTTGGTGACGGGTGCACCTTCAGCGGTCCAGCCATAAACATCAATTCCACCAGTGGAAAGCAACAAGCCACCGAGGCCTTTAGAGATGATTTCGACTCGATGACCAGCTTCGGCCAGCATGAGTGCTGAAGATAGGCCAGCTAGGCCGGCGCCAATAACAACAACTTTCATCACTTGTCACCTTCTTCGTTAGTTGCGGATGTCATGCTTACCGGCTGTGGTTTGATGACCTGAGTTTTGGGTGGCTGTGGGCGGCCGTGAAGCAGACCAAGATCACCGGTTGCTTGTTTGGCTGGTTCGCTCGGCGCTGGTAAATGATCGATATCCAACGTTCCTTGGAGGATCCATTGGTTGAGCGCGGCTTCACGCATTTGCTCTCCGTACAGCAGTGGGTAGACGCCGTCGAAGCGGTTGGTGGTGAACAGCCGCAACATGGTTGAGGTGCGGTCTGCGGCTGCTGCGTTATTTTCGTGCTCGGAATTGCGACGGTAGACTTCGTGCATGACGCCAGCTGCGCGGATTGCGCAGAAAGTTCCTTGGCATGGCCCCATGCCAAGGCGAGTTTGACGGCGAACATCATCGAGATTTGCTTCAGGTTGAGCCGAAAGCTGCTCTTCGATCATTGAGCGGGTGACGAGCTCGCATTCGCAAATAACGGAGTCATGATCGCGAGTCTTTTCAACCTTCGCGAGGCGATCAGAATTGCGATGCGTGCGCTTTCCTTGAGCTGACGGGACAGCTTCGGTTTCGGTGATGCAAGGACGATCTTCTCCCCAGTGTTCCATAAGCGCATCAACAACGTTCTTTGCCATCAACCGGTAGGTGGTGAGTTTTCCGCCGGCGATAGTGAACATACCTGCGATACCGTCGCGTTCGCCGTGGTCAATAATTGCCATACCGCGCGACATGTGGCGGGTATCAGTGGACGATACGCGTGAGTCCTTCACGAGTGGTCGTGCACCTGCCCAAACGTGGATTGCTCGCGATTTCTTGAATCCTGGGATGAGGACTTCACCAGCGTTGAGCATCTGGATCACTTCGTCGTGTTCGATTTCGAGGAAGTCAGGGTTTTCCACAGCCTTATCAGTTGTTCCGATGATGGAGACGGTGTGTGCTGGAACGATGATGTCTCCGTCGGCTGGGTGGATACACCGATTGATAACGCGGTGAGAAAGCCGATGGTTCATAGCTATCATGATTCCCCGGCCCGGGACGACGTCGACGCCGTGGGCTCCAGCCATCGCTGCTACTTGTCCAGCCCATGGGCCGGCTGCGTTAATTACTGCCCGGCAGTCGATCCGAATGTCTTCGTCGGTGCGTTCGTTATGGCAGATGACGGCTGAAACGTTGCCGTTTTCGCTCAAGATTTCGGTGACTTTGTGGTAGGTGAGAGTGAGGGATCCGAGCGCGCGGGCTGATTCGATCAGTCCCCAGCACATACGCCAGCCGTCAACCGCACCATCTTCGACTGCGAACGCACGCTTGATGCCAGGGTTGAGGCGGGGTTCCATTTTTAATGCTTGTGCGACAGAGATTTCTTCGCAGGGAACGTTGGTGTCTTTGGCGCCGTTGATGAACTTGTCGGAGAAGTCCAGAGGATCTTCTGGGGTGACGACGAACAGGCCGCCGGTTTCTTCGACAGCGTCGGCATGGATGCGTCGCATAATGAGGTTTTCCTCGGCGCATTCCGTTGCTGAACGAGGATCGGAGACCACATAACGTCCACCAGAGTGGAGTAGTCCGTGGAATCGGCCCGAAGTTCCTTGCGCGATATCAGCGCGTTCGAGCAAGATTGCGTGGAAACCACGCATTGCCAAATCGCGTAGGATGCCGGCGCCAGTAGCGCCACCACCAACTACGACAACGTCGGTAGATAAAGTCTTCATGGAATTATCCTCACTATCATTGGTGTGCACCATTGCAGTCCTAGCCCCACTTTAGTGAGTTGTGACGAATAGAGCATAATTAGGGGAGCTTAAAATGGTGAATATGCACAACTGTGCACAAACGTTCATGTACAGTGGGAGATGTTCCAGCTGGAGGTTATTGGAAGGTAAAATTCATGTCTGAGCGTGTTTCAGCAGCCTATGAAGCGGCAACAATGCACTATGTGCAAGGTGAGACGATGGAAACGATCGCTCGACGATTAAACGTTTCACGCTCGACAGTTTCACGATTAATCAAGGTGGCTCGCGAAGAAGGGCTTGTGCAAATAACTTTGCATGCACCCCAAGAAACGTCCTCGAAAAACGCCACATGGATCTCGCAGCACTACGGGGTTCGCACCCACGTCGTCCCCATCCCATTCCAAGCTAACGAGGCCCGTAGGCTCACTGCAGTGGCTCAAATGACAGGCGTACTCATTTCAAATTTGATGGAACCGCATACCGTTATCGGAGTCGCATGGGGAAATACAGTTTCGGCGATCGCCGACCACCTCGTTCCACGGCCAGCACATGGATCAGTCGTCGTCCAACTTAACGGTGCAGCAAATCCATCTACTACCGGTATCCCCTACGCTGGTGCAATTATGGAAGCCTTCGGGCGTGCTCATGGGAGTATGGTGCAGCATTTCTCTGTTCCTGCCTTCTTTGACTATGCCGCAACAAAAGAGGCCTTGTGGCGCGAACGCTCAATTGAGTCAGTTCGGAAACTGCAAGCCTCGGCAGATATCGCAGTTTTTGGTGTCGGTTCCATGACTGGCCGAAACGTTTCACTCGTCTATTCGGGCGGATACCTCAGTTCCGACGACCTCGCTTCAATTAAAGACGACGGCGTTGTCGGGGACGTGTGCACTGTACTCATGCGTGCAGACGGTAGTTGGAAAGACCTCGCAATCAACAAACGCGCCTCAGGTCCAACACCAGATGAGCTCAAAAAAATCAAACGCCGACTTTGCGTGGTTTCCGGAGTTGATAAAGTCGTTGCCGCTCGGGCGGCGTTACATGCCGGAGTTGTCACTGATCTGATTATCGACGAAGACGCCGCCGCACGGTTACGCGACCTCGGCTAACCCGACACTATGCAACTTGTTTAGGTTCGCGGCAAACTATAGAATCCGGCGTCGTTACTAGCGATTAAACCGTCAGTTATTAATCCGCGAAACGCTGCCGTGAAACGATCCTCCGATAACGTACTCAACTCGCGGAGCACGTCTTCAGTAAACGACTCATGTGGATTGGCGCGCACCACAGCCATAATCGCTCCGCGCGCCTGCCGGTTCGTCCCCGCCCATTTTTGCGTCGTCCGATTCTGAGCATAGGCATCACTGGGGTAGCCAGCGTTTTTCCAACCACAGCTGTCACTAACCGGGCACACCTGGCAACGCGGGTTACGTGCCGTACACACCAGTGCCCCAAACTCCATAATCGCAGCATTCCAACGCCAAGCCTGATCTGGTTCGGTCGGAACATACTCTTGTGCCAGTTGGCGTTCAGCTTGCGTTTGAGTTGGCGCCGGCAACGCCTGACCGTTCCACCGCGCTAACACTCGGCGAATATTCGTATCGAGAACAACAGAATAGTCTTCATAGGCGAACGCCAAAATAGCGTCAGCAGTATACGGGCCAATTCCTGGCAGACTCAATAATTCCTCGCGTTGGCGCGGAACTTCACCTGAAAACCGTTCAGTAATAGCTTGGGCACATTCGCGTAACCGTAGCGCCCGGCGCGGATACCCCATGCAATCCCATGCCAGAAGCACATCGGCGGCTGTAGCGTTCGCCAGATCGGTGGGGGTGGGCCAGCGCTCCAGCCACAGATACCAGGTTGGTTCGACACGTGCGACCGGTGTTTGTTGACTCATCACTTCGCATAGCAAAATCGCCCAAGGATCGCGGGTTTGCCGCCAGGGCAGTGGCCGGGCGGACTGAGAAAACCAATTGGTGAGTTGGGAGTAGAGGTGAGAATGCTGTGCGGTCACGATTCGTTGCCTGGTATGAGGTTAAGTGCGGCGTCCACAAGCGCGGCGCGTTGTTCTTTGGTTAATTTTCGACCGTTAATATAGTCGTGCGCCCACAAGCCATCGGCAATGAGTTGTACCAGATATGCCTGACATGCTCGCGGATCGGTAGTGATTTTGTCCGGAGCACACGTCCATTGGTCGAGTGTTTCGGACCAGATCGTGTACAGCTCTGGGGTGGAAGCAGCGTCGATCGTCATTAACAGTTCAGCGCGCGTAGCTGCATGTTGTGAGACGGCAAGGTTAGCTTTGAGGATAGCGGTCACCGACGTCGGATTGTCCGTGGCGTCGAGGCTTTCGCGCAGACTCTCTTCCCAGTGTTGGGCCATGTAGCGGTGTGCTTCTTCGAGCATTGTTTCACGTGACGGGAAGTGATAGATGAGCCCAGATTTACTCAACTCACATTTGGTGGCGACAGCTTCGTAGGTTACTCCAGAAACCCCGGATTCTTCGATAATTTCAACGATAGCTTTGAGTATTGTGGTCTTCTTACTCGTGCGCATAGGGAGTTTCTTTCGGGTTTCCGCGTAGTGCATATGCGGTGACGACGACGGCGATTGCGGTGAAGATTAACATGAGTAGCAGCATGTTTAAATATGCTGCGTCGTAGCCGGCGCGTGCGCTATCTGCCAAAGTCGGGTGGGCTAAGCCGTCAACAATTGAGGATTGGATTGCCGTGGGTACATTCTTTCGATAGAAGAAGGGGAGCAGACTACCGACGATAGCTACCGAAAAAACGGTGCCGATCTCATAGGAGACTTCTTCGACTGCAGCTGCCATTCCGGCTCGGCTTTTTGGTGCGGAGCCGATAATTGCGGTAGACGAAACACTCATAACCAATCCTATGCCGGCACCCATGAGGGCAAGTCCGGTAATAGTTAGCCATAAGAGGGTCTGAAGTACACCGAAGTACACGATGGTCAATCCAATACCGGCTATGGTAAATCCGCCAGAAATAAGCGTTCGGAAACCGGCAATATGAAGGATTGCCCCACCGAGCGCAGAGGTGAAGAAGGCAGCGACTGCTGCTACTGCAACTAATAGCCCGGCTTGTAACGGTGTATATCCAGCAGACATTTGGAAGCGCTGGGTGGTCATGAGTTCCGAGCCGCCGATAATGAACAGACTCATGCCAGCTGCGAGCGCGCCGGCTGAGAACATGCGTGAATAGAAGATTGAGAATTCGATCAAGGGGGCAACGAGTTTATCTTGACGTAGTTTGAAAGCTACGGCGCCAGCGATAGCAGAAATGAGTGATGCGATGACGATCCACATATGCTGCTGCCCGGCAATTTCCTTGATGAACATCACCATTCCGAACATAGCGAACATGGCGTAAAGGCTGGAAAGTAAGTCCCAGTGTTTTTCCGGGGATGCGATGTTTGCCGGTGCGATTGCCAGGGTGGTAAGAAAGGCGATTATGACTACCGGGATGTTGATTAAGAATATCGAGCCCCACCAAAAGTGACCGAGTAAGAAGCCACCAACTACCGGGCCAGCTGCTGCGCCAACGGAGGCGGTAGCAGCCCAGATGCCGATCGCAGTGGCGAGTTCTCGGGGATCTGTGAAAGTGGTGCGCAGTAGTGCCAAGGTAGCTGGCATGAGAGTAGCGGCGGCAAACCCGAGAAGTGCGCGTGCCGCAATAAGTGCCCATGGATTAGGGGAGAAAGCAGCGGCAAGCGAGGCGATGCCGAAGATGACAAGACCGATCATCCACATGCGACGGTGGCCGATTTTATCACCGAGCGTACCTGTACCAAGCAGGAGGCCTGCTAGAACTAGCGGGTAGGCGTTGATAATCCAGAGCCCTTGGAGCTCGGTAGTGTTCAATGCGGTACGCAGTGCTGGCAGGGCAGTGTAGAGAACTGAGTTATCTACCCCGACGAGGAACAAGCCAAGGCTAAGAACCGCGAGGAACATCCACTTGTGTGGCGTGGGCGGTTGTTTGGGAACAGAAGAGAGACTCGACATGCCCATAACTGTACCGAACGGTCGGTGTAGTTATAGGCGTGAAATGATCTTTCGTCATCGATCTCTCACTTGATCAATCATTATGAAAGCTGGAGAAATCTACGTCGTTTTCGGCAGGTCTTAAAAACTCACCTTGTGTTATGTCATTTCTGAATGCCAAGGAAAGAAGATGCATGAGGGAACAGCCTGGGTGGGAAAACGTGAAAGTCACCATCTGACGGCGTGGACGTTTCGTTGTTTGGGCGTTGACAGATACCGTTGGTCTTGTGAATAATCAGCGCGGTTCAGGTTCTCGTCCATCAGCGAAGGGTGGGCGCTCGTCGGCTACCCCTCGAAACGCACGGACACGCGGTACCCGTACTCATGCCAGTGAGCAGCCACGCCAAACGCGAGCCGCTAGTCAGCCTCGTCGTGCTACGAATGCTGCGCAATCCAGGCAAGAGGTGCGCTCGCGAGCAGACCAGGCGCAGCGACCACGTCGGCCCCAACGAGTTTCCGGTGGGCGAGTGCCAGCTAACGCGAGTGGAAAAACTCCTGTTCGACGTCGTCCTCATGATGAGGCACGTTCGCGTGATGGGCGTTCTCACGCCCATCAGCGCCAAGCGGCTATTCGAGCACACCAGTTGCGTGCAGTCAAACAACGCCGTCGCCAACTTCGCTGGATATCGCTTATTCTCGCATTTTTGTTAGTTATTGCCGCGTCCTTGTGGCTAGTGTGGTTTTCGCTGAAGAAAATTGAAGAACATGCTGCTCCGCCCGATCCAGCCAGAGCTTTTGATCCGGTTCCGTGTCAGTTGGACTTTTTGACTACTGAGCTGTCGCGAGAGGGAAATACTGGCGGACAACCGATTGCAATTAGTGTTTCGGTGAAAAATACTGGCAGTAAAGTGCCATGTTCAATGGAAACATCTGCATCCGATTTCAAAGTAACGATCAATACTGGTGATATTAAGGTCTTCGATTCCGAAACCTGCGAAGCTGGCATAAGTGCACCCCGCTTGTTACTTGATAAGGGCGTAACTACCACACAGACATTCACGTGGAATGGAATGTATGGGGGCAAGATGTGTGGTTCAAACGCTCCGGCTGCGGCAGGATCCTATGTAGCCAATGTGTACTACATGGGTGAGAAAATGACTGAGAAGGGCCTGCCGTTCCAAGTGTTCTCAGCTCCGGTTCCTGCTGAGAACAACTAGAAGTAAACGCTAGCACAGCCGGCAATTATGGATACAACGTTTAATGAGTGGGTAATACAGCGTTGATAGCGCTACGCACATCTGAAATTCTGCGAATTGTCAGAGACCCTGGAGTCGTTATTTCATCTCCAGCTTCCGGAACTAGAGCCACCGAGAACCCTAGCCGGTGAGCTTCGTTGACTCGCTGTTGCAATCCAACAACTGGGCGCAATTCGCCGGTGAGCGAGACTTCGCCTAGTGCGACAACTCCTGGGGCTAGCGGCAAATCAGCGGCAGTTGACGCTAACGCAAGTATGGTGGCCAGATCGACACTCGGTTCGTTAGCTTTCGCGCCACCCACAGTAGAGACAAATACGTCACAATGATCGTAGGCGACACCCAGCCGTGACTGGAGCACTGCCAACATCATTGCTACGCGCGAAGAATCAACACCGGATGTAGTACGGCGCGGCGGGCCTGCGGCTGGAACGCGTAAGGCTTGGACTTCGACCGGCATCGGCCGACGCCCTTCGAGTGTGACAGTGACGCAGGTGCCCGGCACCGTGAGATTGCGGGAACTTAAAAACAACCCTGAAGGATCCTCAAGTTCGCGGATTCCGGCATCGATAAGTTCGAAACAGCCAACTTCATCAGTTGCTCCGTAACGATTTTTTACCGCCCGCACCATACGTAGCCGAGAATGTTTATCGCCTTCGAATTGGCAAACGACATCTACTAAATGTTCAAGTACACGAGGGCCAGCAATCGAACCATCTTTCGTGACATGGCCGACAACCACAATCGGCAAGTCAGTACTCTTCGCCCGGTTAACCAATGCTGAGGTGACTGCCTTAACTTGTGCGACTCCACCAGCAGATCCATCAATCTCCGGATTGGCAATCGTCTGGACGGAATCGACGATAAGTAACGATGGTTTTGAATCTTCGATATGGCCTAAAACTCGGGCCAAATCAGCTTCAGCGGCAAGCAATAAGTGAGGATCGAGAGCTCCGATACGTTCGGCGCGTGAACGCACCTGCGAAGCTGACTCTTCACCAGTGACATATAAAACTGGAGCTTTGCCTGCATTGCGCGCCTCGCGCGCTGCTTTGGCTGCGACATCAAGCAAGAGAGTGGATTTTCCAACCCCGGGTTCGCCAGCGAGCAACACAACAACACCCGGGACCAAACCGCCACCGAGTACTCGATCGAGTTCTCCTACACCGGTCGGAGATTTCACTGAGGCTTGTGCACTAACATCGGTAATTGGCTGGGCAGAAGTAACAGGAGTTAGCGCAGTAACAGTGCGTGCCGCAGGATTAAACCCTGCCTCAACAACTGTTCCCCACTGTTGGCACTCGCCACAGCGCCCTACCCATTTTGACGTAGTCCATCCACATTCGGTACACGCGAATTGAGCTTTACTTTTTGCCATGGAATTACCTTAACAACCAGGTCCGACACATTCTTGTGTACGAGGCATTGGTTAGATACGGTTCGCAAAACTTTCTAACAAAGCAGGATCGCCGGAAACAATGAGAGTATCGCCAGCTGATACGAGAGTTTTCGGAGTAGCGTACTCAAATGGTTGACCATGTGATTTCACACCGATGACGCGCACCCCAAACCGTTCTTGAATCCGGCTCTCTTCTAATGTAAAACCGACCATATCTTTTGGCGGTAGCATTTTAACGATCGTGAACTGATCTTCCATTTCAATGTAGTCAAGCATCTTTCCTGAAACCATATGTGCGACGCGCTGTCCGGCGTCGTACTCTGGGTAGACGACGTGGTTCGCACCGATTCTGCGCAAAATAGTTCCATGCTCGCGTGAGGTAGCCTTCGCCCAAATCTCGCGCATTCCCATGTCAACAAGATTGGCAGTAATGAGCACACTTGCTTCCAAAGAAGTACCGACACCGACGACGGCGATCTGGAAATCTTCAGCGCCTAACTGGTGTAGCGCTTCGGATGAACGAGCATCAGCTTCTACGACACGAAACCGATGAGACCATTGTTGGGCGAGGTCAGAGTCTGATTCCACCGCGAGAACGTCACGACCAAGTTTATCGAGAGTGACTGCAATAGCGGAACCAAAGCGGCCCAAACCGATCACTAAAACGGCATCCGATCCTTGATTTGCCATCCGAACCATTCGCGTTCCTCCAGTGTTAACGATAGATGGTTTTAGCCTAGCCGATCACCGGGCGTTCTTCAGGGAGGCGAATAACACGACGTCGATTTCGCAGAGCCAGTGCAGCAGCTAATGTCATCGTTCCTACCCGGCCAAAGTACATGAGCATGATCAAAACTAGTTGTGCGGAATCGGGCAGACCTGGCGTGATGCCGGTAGAAAGCCCGCAGGTAGCGAATGCAGAAATGACTTCGAAAAGAACCTGGGAAAACGATAAGTTAGTTATGTGCGTTAATAAGAGTGTTGATGACGTGACGAGCAACGTCCCAAGGAATGTTGCCGAAATAGCTAGTCGTACAACATCGGGTGGGATACGTTTGCCGAATGCTTCTGTGTCGCGGTCGCCACGAGCTTCGGCTCGGATTGCCAAGACGAGTACTGCGAACGTGGTTACCTTGATGCCACCGCCGGTTGACGCTGAGCCTCCGCCGATAAACATCATCATGTCAAGGAAGAACCAGGTTGACTGCTGCATCTGGCTGATGTCGATTGTGGCAAGTCCGCTCGAGCGCGGGGTGGTGGCGTGAAAGACGGTAGCCAAAGTACGTTCGGCGCCCGATAGTTGCCCAAAAGTTGCTGGATTGGACCACTCAAGTAAACCCATCATCATAATTGAGAGCCCGAGTAAGGAAAAGTAGGTAACGACGGTCAGTTTCGAATGGAGTGTCCACTCGCTGGGACGACGCAGATTCTTTGCAATATTGAGAGTAACGGGGAAGCCAACTGCTCCGATGATTGTTCCGAGAATAATTGGCACGCTCACTGCCCAATTACCGACGAATGGGGCTAGTCCCGCATCAAGGATGACGAAACCGGCGTTGTTAAACGTGGAAAGTGCCATGAAGAAAGAATGACCGAGAGCGCTGACGAATGAGGAATCTAATCGGACGAAAGTGAACAAGAAAATAATTGTCAGAACGCTCTCCGCAATAACGGAGGTGGCAATAACTGCACGTAGTAGAGCACCAACATCGCCAAGCCTACTTTGTGTTTCGGTGGCGGCAAGCATGCGTTGGGTGAGTCCTAGATGCCGAGAGACTGCCAGCGCCAAAATTGAGGCGATAACCATCACGCCCAAACCACCGATCTGGATGCCGAGAGCGAGAACGACATGACCGAAGACAGTCCAGTGACTAGCGGAGTCGACCACGGTTAATCCGGTAACACAGACCGCTGAGGTGGCAGTGAATAACGCGTCGAGAAAGGATGCGTTACCGGGAACCCGGGAGGAGAACGGGAGCATGAGTAAGAACGTGATCGTTAAAATCAGCGCGCCGAAAACGAGCATTGCTAGGCGTGCAGGTGAGCGGCGCGCGAGAGCATTGATATAGCTGCGTACTGAGGGTGCGTCAATACTTAGCTCAGTATCTGGGCCCAGTGACATCCGAATTTCGCGTTTACCTCGACGAGGAAATGAGGGCCGTCGAGGAACTTTAGGTGCCATGTTATGTTCCTTCCCCGACGTCGACGGTTGGGGATCACTTTTCCACCGAGGTCGCCACTGTGTTGTTACGATGCATTAACCCTAACTATATAACGGGGAGATTGCGGCTTCATGTGATGAACAAGTTCGACAATGTTAGTGGCTGACGGTGAGTAAATGTGACGAACCGAAGAAGAGAGAAGCGGAGTTAATTAAGTTTGAGGATGTAAAAATAGAGTTCTTCCGGTAGGATTAGCGAAGAACCAAGCTTTTCTCTACGTGTCGTTTTTCACTTAGTTTACGAGTGTAGAGAGTGCTTGAATATCAATCGCACTGAGCTTTTAAGCTCGCCCATACGAGAACGGAATCGCAGATGGCTCACCTCCCATCATCAACTCCACAGTTCTTTACTGTAGCCGAAGTTGCTGATATGACGCGGGTTTCGCGAATGACTGTCTATCGTATGGTGCATGCAGGAGATCTTCCTGCAGTGCGTGTTGGTAACTCCTACCGCGTCCCGAAGTCTGCTGTTGATCAGCTCCTGACGGGTGGGGCATCATTAGATTATCGTGAAGCATCCGGATCTTAATTCGTTTGCAACGCTCTACGTCATGTAGAATCTGTTCTGTTCGTAAACGCGGCTCGTCCGTAATAGTTTCAATCCGGAGGTAACCTGTGGGTTCCGTTATTAAGAAGCGTCGCAAGCGCATGTCGAAGAAGAAGCACCGCAAACTGCTTCGCAAGACTCGTCATCAGCGTCGCAACAAGAAGTGACTATAATCGAGGGCCTTCGGGCTCTCGATTATTTTATGCGGATGAATTGCTTCCATGCGTAGGGAAATAGATGATGATTTCTCGCCCATGGTTGAATAAGCTGAAAAATCCGACTAAGATAGTTAAATATTCAATATTAACTCGGTAGGGAACTTTAACATGACACAAACACGAATGCTCAATGAAGAAGAGCAGCAAGCCTGGCGTAATTTTATGCGTGGCCAAGCTGCCGTGCGTGATGCTGTCAATCACGATGACGTCGAAAACTTCGGGTTGGCGCTCCATGAATTCGAAGTCCTGATGCGATTAGCTGAAGCCGAAAAGCAACAAGCTCGGATGTCAGTTCTGGCAACTGATCTTGTCCACTCGCGGTCCCGTTTAACTCACACGGTTGCCCGGCTAGAAAAAGCTGGATACGTGGAGCGTTTCCAATGCCCAGCTGACCGACGGGGGATTTTCTGTCGTTTAACTGATCAGGGGCAGGAAAAAATTGAAGCGTCTACTGCGGATCACACCGAAGCTCTGCGCGAGCATTTTCTCAGCAAACTTACTCGCGAAGAACTTCTTACGTTAGGCGAAATCTTTGGCAAACTTATCGACGCTGAAGAGACCGAAAAACGAGTCTGTAGCCAGTAGCCATCTTTGCCAGGAATCATCAGGTAAGCTAAAGGTAT
The DNA here is from genome assembly GCF_016904675.1 of Arcanobacterium phocisimile. Classification (NCBI taxonomy): domain Bacteria; kingdom Bacillati; phylum Actinomycetota; class Actinomycetes; order Actinomycetales; family Actinomycetaceae; genus Arcanobacterium; species Arcanobacterium phocisimile. The sequence continues at coordinate 328,315 of NZ_CP070228.1, forward strand.
GGATATCACAACAGTTCATTTAGTACGACATGGTGAAGTAGATAATCCGGAAGGTGTTCTTTATGGACGCCGCCCTGGTTACCACCTCACTGAGCTAGGGCATACTATGGCGAAAAAAGTGGCTCAAGCTTTTGCCGGTCACGATATTCGAACTGTGATTACCTCTCCCTTAGAGCGCGCAATTGAAACTGGAACGCCAACTGCTGAAGCGTTCGGGCTCGCTATCACAACCGATGAGCGTGTTATCGAAGCAGATAACAAGTTCGAAGGTATTGATGTGAACTCTAACCGGTGGCAACTCGCCCATCCACGTTTCTGGTCGTGGTATTCCAATCCGCTTGAACCGTCATGGGGTGAACCTTACACCGACATCGTCAAGCGCATGTCGGCCGCTATTTCAGATGCAATCACTGTAGCTAGTGGTGGCGAGGCAGTTATTGTTTCCCACCAGCTCCCGATCTGGACGATGCGGCGTTTTATTGAACGGCTTCCGCTGGCTCACGATCCACGCCGACGCGAATGTTCCTTAGCCTCAGTTACATCCTTGACTTTCGTAGGTCGACAACTGATCTCCCTTGATTATTGGGAGCCGGCCGCCGATATTTTGGCGCAAGCTGCTGATATGGTCCCGGGTACGTCCCAGGCACAAACAAAAAAGTAGCAAAACATTAATATCCTCCGAGTTGCGGTGATACCACCACAACTCGGAGGATATTTGTCTGTCCTTTAGCGGCGGCCGTATAACCCGCCGTCTTCCTCGGGCTCTTCTGGAGACTTAGGTTCGTCATCTGGCTCATCAATTTCGCCATTTTCTGCACGCTTTTGTTGTTCGTAGGCACGGCGGCGATTTTGCGCTTCTAGCCGGGCAAGAAACTCTGGATCATCGTCAGGAGCCACTGGGCCAGCAGGCTGTTCTTTACGGCGGCCGAAAGGCTTATTTAACGAGTCTGAGGATAGCGTAGTACCGGAGCGGAACAGATGCTGATTCTTGAAGAATAACCACAAGAGGGGTCCCAAGATCGGAACAATAAGCGTCAAAACCAGCCACGCAACCTTAGGAAGGCGCGCCGGCAGATCCGAACGATCAGTATGTACTACAGCAATAAACGAATAGATGTGTAGTGCTAAAACAGTTAAAACAAGAAATACTCGAGCCACGCAGTTAAGTTTATTGAACTTTCGTGCCGAAAGATAGTTCACGTGTTTTAGTTCAGCGTAAAGCCGAGCAAGAACACCAATGCGTAAGCAAGTTCGAAGATTCCGGTACGCTTGAGAGCCGGAATAAGGTACTTTCCACGAGCTCTACCGCGTACCTCAAGAATCGTTGGCGCGATAGGAATAATGAGCGCCAAACTAGCCACACCCAACCATCCGCTCAGCCAGGCAAGCACAACAGCTTGGATAAAGACTGCTGAAACCAGCATTCCAGCAAAGACATCGCGTGCTCGAGTATCGCCCATGCGAACAGCCAAAGTACGTTTACCAGTTTCACTATCGGTTGGAATATCTCGGATATTGTTCACCATCAGCAAGGCACAGGCAATCAGGCCAACCCCGGTGCCGGCTGCCCACGCGTACCACGGTGCCAGTCCAGTCTGAACATAAGCGGTACCAACGGTAGCCATCCAGCCAAAGAAAGCCATGACGAATACTTCGCCTAGTCCGAGGTAACCGTAGGGATGTTTCCCCCCGGTGTAGAACCAGGCAGCCGCGGCAGCCGCTGCACCAAGACCGATGAGCCACCACTGGCCGGAGAGTGCAACGAGTGCGAGACCGGCGATACATGCGGCGGTGAAGAAGCTCAGCGCGATAGCAAGCACGACTTTTGGCCGAACTTTTCCGCCGCCGGTTATTCGCGGTGGACCTTGGCGGTGGTCATCAGTTCCACGGATGCCGTCGGAATAATCGTTTGAGAAGTTCACACCTACTTGGAATGCGAGGGCGACGAACGCTGCGAGGAGCGTTCGAATCCAGGAGAATCCGCCGTCGTAGTGAGCTAGTCCGGCGCCGATGATTACCGGAGCTACCGCCGCTGGGAGGGTGCGCACGCGGGCGCCTTCGAGCCAATCGTTAACTGTTGCCATATAAAAAGTATATGCTGGCTTGCCGGGCAATGGTTCGGCGATCAATCTTCCCAGAGGCGGTTTGTGGCCATGCCGAATATTTCAACGTACTTAGCGGCAGGATTTGACGCGGTTGCCAGCCTGTGCCAAGAACGCGCTTGACGTGCATGCGTAACATTTCTTGTCTCTCGGGCGGGAGTTCGTGCTGGGGAATATCGACGATGGCGATAGCAGATTGTCCCCATTCGTCGTCGGCAATTGCGATGACAACGACGGTGGTGCCCAACTCGCGTTCCAATGTTTCTTCGACTATGCGAGGAATGATTGTTAACCCACCGGTGGTGATGGCGTCGTCCGTGCGGCCCAGGATGCGTAGGTCGCCTTGTGGGCCAAACTCGCCAAGATCGCGGGTGCGGTGGGTACGGATAGTTCCTGCAGGGCCGGAAGGGAAGATGCCTGCCACATCGGCGTCGGTGTGGGAAGCGGTGTCGGCGTCAGATGCAACGTTCGAACTGGGCGTTGGCAGATAACCGAGCGCTACCATCGAACCAGTGAGTGAAACTTGACCGCGCTCCGAAAGCGAAACAACCGCGTCACCAATCGGCCACCCGTCATACACGCATCCGCCACAGGTCTCCGTCATGCCATACGAGGTGTGAACTGTTAAGCCGGCTTCGCGAGCCCGCTCCAACAACGCTCCCGATGTTGCGGCACCGCCAACGAGAAAGATCAGCTTCCGGGCAGCGTCGTGTAACTGAGGAGAGCCAACAATCCGAGAAAGCTGGGTAGGAACAACCGAACAATATGTGGGCTGGCCAGGCTCGCCAAGCTTAAGTACCTCAGGATCTGCCAGCAACTCAGCCAAACTTATCCGCAACGGCTCAGTGCCAGCTAGAACCGAGCGCACAAGCGTCTGAAAACCCGCAATATGAAACACCGGAAGATCGGCGAGCCAACGCCCCGGCCCAGCCAATGCCGCATGCGTGGCAGCCGCCGAAGCGCATAATGACTCCCACGAGAGCGCAACAATTTTACCGGTCCCCGACGTCGACCCCGAGGTACGCATCAACACCCCGGTGCCATGTGGGTAGCCAACCTGGCGTACCTCATGTAGCGTATCCGCCGGCGACACATTGGGTCCAACAACGAAAATTGGTGCTCGATTCATCCCGGCAAGCCCATCGCGGATCGCCCCCAGAATCATCGGTACCTCAGTGCCATCACACACAACCACTTGTGGATCGGGCAACGGAACAAACGAGTTAGCAACCATAACTATGCCAAGCAGATTACGCGTAGAACGGGAAATTATCCCACCGTGGCGCGCGCTTTTCTAAAAATGCATCGCGACCTTCTTGCGCCTCTGCCGTCATATATGCCAAGCGAGTAGTCTCGCCGGCAAAAACCTGCTGACCAGCCAAGCCATCATCAGCCAAATTAAATGCAAACTTCAACATGCGAATCGCCTGCGGAGACTTCGTGCCAATAATCTGCGCATACTCCAACGCCTTATTTTCTAACTCGGAATGCGCAACCGCCTCATTAACCACACCCCACTGTTGTGCATCAGTAGCCGAATACTCACGGGCAAGGAAGAAAATCTCCCGAGCCCGTTTATCGCCAACCTGGCGAGCCAACAACGCCGAACCATAACCAGCGTCAAACGAGCCAACATTGGCATCGACCTGCATAAACCGCGCATGCTCTAGCGAAGCAATCGACAGATCGCACAAAACATTGAGCGAATGACCGCCACCAGTAGCCCAACCCGAAATCGCGCCAATAATGACCATGCCCGAGTTGCGCATCAAACGCTGAACTTCCAAAATGTGCAACCGGCCCGCACGGTGTGGATCCACCGAATCACGAGTAGCTTTATTCAACTGCGGATCGTCATCGCCACCGTCATACCGATAGCCATCGCGACCTCGAATACGCTGATCGCCTCCAGAACAAAACGCCCACCCGCCGTCTTTGGCAGACGGTCCGTTACCAGTCAAAATAACGCAACCAATCTCGCCAGTTAGCCGAGCGTGATCTAAGGCACGATAGAGCTGATCAACAGTCTCCGGCCGGAACGCATTGCGTACCTCTGGACGATTAAACGCAATTCGCACTACCGGCAAATCGCGCTCCGAGATCACCTCACCAGACGGCGAAAACTCACGTTCAACCCCGCGATGGTAGGTGATATCGGCATCTGGGAAACCCTCAACGCTACGCCACCGGCGCGGATCGAAAATCTCAGAAACAACAGCTGGCAAAGGAGAAATAGTCATAGCACTATTGTGCCACGAGCCTCCCACACCATTCACTCGCACACCACGAGGCCAGCCCACACCCGCTGTAAGCTCACCAACACAGCCACCACCTACAGCCACGTCACGACTAAACTAGGCATTATGCATCTTGACATCTACGTCTACACTTCACCGTTACACACCAAATTTCGCGGGCTGACCCAACGCGATGGTCTGCTCATCCACGGCCCAGCCGGCTGGGGAGAAACCAGCCCATTTTGGGACTACGATCCGCAGTATTCGGCTGCCTGGCTTAATGCCGGCATCGAAAGTGCAACTCAACCTTATCCCCAGCCACAACGCACCGATATCCCGGTCAACGTCACAGTCCCAGCAACCACGCCGCAGCGCGCTCGCGACATCGTGTTAGCCGGCACCTGCACCACTGCGAAAGTTAAAGTCGGCGAACCAGGGCAAAATCTTGCAGACGATCTCTCGCGCGTCGCCGCAGTACGCGAAGCCTTGGGTACGAACGGAAAAATCCGGGTAGACGTCAACGGCGCCTGGGATGTGACCCAGGCCCGCGATGCCCTCCTAGCCCTTAACGAAGCAGCTGGCGGTTTGGAGTATGCTGAACAGCCGGTGGCCGACGTCGAGGACCTCGCCCGCCTGCGCAAAATCTCCCCCGTGCCCATAGCTGCTGATGAATCGATACGACGAGCCAGCGACCCGATGCGCGTCAAACAACTCAACGCCGCCGACCTCATCGTCGTAAAAAATCAGCCGCTTGGTGGCGTGCGTGCAGCGCTCGAGATCGCCAAACAGATCGAACTGCCAGTTGTTGTTTCCTCGGCGTTAGAAAGCTCAATCGGTATCCGTGCCGGATTGGCGTTCGCGGCAGCCCTGCCACAGTTGCCGTATGCATGCGGACTGGCAACTGTGCAATTATTGACCGCCGATACGGTCACCGACTCACTGGTGCCCAAAAACGGTACGATTGCAGTTCGCGACGTCGAACCAGACCATATTCCGGCGCCAGATCCGCAACTTGTACAGGCCTGGGACATGCGCCTAGAAAGCATGTGGCAATATTGCACTATCGACGCGAACTACACGTTACACACCGACGAATACGTTCAGTAGGGGAGTAGAAGTGGCAGATTCAACCACCACCGCACGTGCAATTCTTACGCATCTGATTGCTCACGGAGTGCGCACATTCGTGTTATGCCCCGGTTCGCGCTCTGCTCCATTCGCCTACGCGCTCTACGACGCCGAACAGGCAGGTTTGGTTCGGTTGCATGTGGAAACTGACGAACGTGTTGCAGGATTTGTGGCGCTCGGCGCTGGTTCGGTGGGGGAGCTGACGGCGGTTGTGACCACCTCTGGTTCGGCTGTGGCAAACCTGCATCCGGCCGTCGAAGAAGCGTTTTATGCTGGGGTTCCACTCATCGTGCTCAGCTCGGATCGGCCACATCATATGCGTGGGGTGCGTGCGAGCCAAACCACTGACCATCAGGCAGTGTTAGCCGGGTCGGTTCGAGATTTTCGAGAGTTCCCCGCTGGTGGTTCGCTGACGAATGTGGGTGGCCTCATTCGGCGAATTGTGGGCGGGGCGCGCGGAGAGCATCTGGGCACTGTACCCGGACCAGTCCATCTCAACGTGGGATTCATTGAACCACTCATGCCCGAAATTCGATGGGAAAGTGTGGTCGTCGATGTGGAGCAAGCGCAACACCGGGACATCGGTGGCGAAGGTGATAGAACTGTGCGCTGCGTGGTTGTTGCCGGGAGTACGGTAGTCCACCAAAACCTTAACTTTTCACACTTTGTCGGGGTGCCGATTCTGGCTGAGCCGTCTGCGTCGCTTCGTAATCATCCCAATGCCGTCGTGGCGCATCCGATTGTGCTTTCGAGTCAGTTGCGAGCCCAGATTAACCGGGTTGTCGTCGTCGGGCATCCCACACTCACCCGCGAAATCTCAGCACTGCTTGCCGATCCGAACGTCGAGGTTTATATTCTCGACGACGTGCCGACGTATGCCGATGTCGCCGGTCGCGGTCAGGTGATCGACGTCGAAGATCTTGACGCAGTATTAGTTCATGACCAGGAATGGTTGGTTGCTTGGCAGGCGGCTTCACAGGCGGCCGAAAACCATATTTCCAGCCACGCAACCGACTTCAGTTTTGCCACGATCGGTCGCGAAATTAGCAAACACAGCATGCATCTTCCGCTGGTAGTGGGAGCATCGTCGATTATTCGCGAAATAAATCTTTATGCACCACTTCCAGCCCCGCCGGTGCATGCCAACCGTGGGCTTGCCGGGATTGACGGGACGATGTCCAGCGCGCTCGGCATCGCGTTGGCGACCGGCAAAGCTGTTCGGGTGGCGTTAGGAGATGTGACGTTTGTTCACGACCTTGGTGCTTTAGTGCATACGGCACACCAGCAGTCCTTGGATCTCGACGTCGTCATGATTGACGACGCCGGGGGCTCACTTTTTGCCACACTGGAGTACGGAACTGGGCAGGAAGCTTCCTATGATCGAGTGTTCCGCACGCAGAAGGAACTCGATGTTGCGGCTTACGCACAAGCGGTTGGTGCAACCTATGAGCCAGTTGACGACGTTGAGCAGTTGCGTCAAGTGCTCAGTGGAGTGCCAGTAGGGGTGCGAATTATCCACGTGCGGCTCGGGCACACGTCGATGCGCGCGGATCGGGCGCTGCGGACCCAACGGCGTGCGCACGTTCTTGACGCTGTTCACCGCAGGCTAAATGACTTTCAGTAAACTCCCATACTTCTTTGGGAGTATTGGGAGATCATGGTGGGAATCTTTTAGCAGATGAAGATTCCTGGTAATTAGGAGAAAATGATGGAAGAGCTAAAAGGCGCGCGTCCACAGGACGAAAACGATGGTGTCGTTGGAGGTCAACAGTCCCAAGACAGAATGCAGACGCAGGCGTCGCCAGATCAGGTCTTCGAGCCGTTACTTGACCAAGCCCCGGCAGTAGATCAGCCAGATACTCCTTTAGAGTCTGCGGGTGAAACATACAATGATTTCGCTCCCCATCCGTTCACTAGGCCAGTAGGAGAACCAGAAGTAGCAGAACAGGTCACCGAGCCGGTCACCGAACAACCTGCGGCCGAGCCGGCGGAACACCAGTGGGCTAGCGCGCAACCATGGCAACAATACGGTCAGGCCGACACCGCTTTTGGTCCACAACCACAAACCTCGCCCTCATATATTGGCGTTCCAGTGGCTCGGCAGCCACGGCAGAAAAGTAAGCCTGGCTGGACGGCACTTATTGCTGCGTCGATCGTTGCCGCTTTGGTTGGTGGCGGAATCGGAATCGGTGCGAATGACTTTTTCAACCACCCCGGGCCCCGCCCAGCAACAATGCGCGCCGAAGAAAGCCCGTCAGGCACAACTCAGCTCGTCGACAGTTCGGTCGGTGCAGCTGATTGGCAAGCAGTTGCCAAAGAAGTCGGTACAACGGTTGTTTCGCTTGACGTCACGAGTGATACTGGCCAGTCTCAAGGCTCTGGTGTCATTATTGACGATGAAGGCCATATCTTGACCAATAACCACGTGGTGTCAGGGGCAAACGAGCTTTTCGTTATGTTCTCCGACGGACGAGTTTTTGAAGGCGATATTGTGGGAACAGATGAAGCCACTGATCTCGCGGTGGTGGCAATTAAAGATGCACCAACGGATTTGGCAGTAGCGCGACTAGGAAGCTCTGCTGCACTGCAGGTAGGGCAGTCGGTTGCTGCTATTGGTAACCCGATGGGCCTCGATTCAACTTTAACAACGGGAGTCATCTCCGCGCTTGACCGCCCTACTCAAGCAGACCGTGGCGCAAATGTCGTTACGAACGCAATCCAAATCGATGCAGCCATCAACCCAGGAAACTCTGGAGGGCCAGTATTTGATCAACAAGGTCGAGTTATCGGAATCGCATCGTCAATCATTACGGTGAAAACTAGTTTTAGCGGACAAGGCGGGGGTTCGATCGGTTTGGGTTTTGCGATCCCGATCGATCTGGCAAAGAATGTTGCCCAACAATTGATCGATACCGGTCACGCCGAACATGCCTTCCTTGGTGTTACTATCTCTAACGGTTTAGCTAAATTTGACGGTACCCGCCGAACCTCGGCAACCGTTAAAACAGTGGAACCAGGAACTCCTGCAGATAAGGCCGGATTGCGCGAAGGTGACAACATCATCGAAGTAGACGGACGAAAGGTCTCAACCGCCACTGCGCTCACTGGCTACGTTCGCCAGTACCGTTCTGGAGATGCTATCAACCTCAAACTTGAGCGAGATGGTGAGCTGCTTGAAGTAGATGTCACGCTTGCAGCGCGCGAAGATCCGCGGTAAACCGCAGTCATGATATTCCAAAATGGCACCCTGCGACACGCGAGGTCTATATAGACCTCTTCTTGCCGCAGGGCGCCGATTTGGTGCAGTACTCGCCTGAGAAGTAGGAGCTACAGCCTAAGAGCAGCACATCCCCGGCAAACCCTAAACCTGGAAAGCTCCCATAATCGGCGCAAACTTCGCTTCGGTTTCAGCAAGTTCCGCCTGCGGATCAGAATCTGCAACAATTCCGCCACCCGCCCAGGCACGCGCTCCGAACTCACCATCAATACGTGCACAGCGTAGCGCCACACACCACTGCCCAGCATTGCCCGAGCCCAGCCAACCAACAGGTGCGCCGAATCGGTCGCGATCGGTTGGTTCGACGTCGTTAATAATCTCTAACGCGCGAACCGTCGGGGTCCCGCCCAACGCAGCCGTTGGATGCAAGGTCCCAGCAACCTGTAAAGCATCCGCATTCGAAGCGAGCGTGGTGCGAATATCAGTGGCTAAATGTGAAACATTAGGCAACTCAAGCACAAATGGGTCAGTGACATCTACTGATCCAATTTTGCGCAACGACTCCGCTGCTGAAGTCACTGCAACTTCATGTTCATGAAGAATCTTCGGCGAACCAAGTAGTTCAGTAGCCGTGTCGGCAGCATCTTTGCCAACTGTGCCAGCTAGTACCCGGGTGAAAACCCCGTCGGCGCTACTTTGTGCCAATAATTCTGGTGTGGCTCCGACCAAGCCATCGACTCCAAATGTCCAGCAATCGTCGAAATGATCAGCCAGGTGTGAAATAAGATAGCGCTCGTCGATGGAGGAGTCGGCAACAACATCAAGTTGGCGCGCAATAACGACCTTTGTGACGTCGCCTTCTGAAATAGTTCGGGTAATGCTCTCAATGTCAGCCAAATATCGTTCCGGATCAACGGCGGGTTCAACCCTGGCAGTGCGGATCGGTTCGTATTGTGGCAAGACACCAACGAGTACTGCGTCCAGAAGTTCTTTTGCCTGTCGGCTTAAAGTGGTAAACACATCCTGATCATCGGGGCCGATCAGCGTTAAAAAAGCCTCTCCGGAGGTTTGAGAACCGGTTCCTGGGCCGGTAATTCCAACTACAACCTGGGGCACGATGAGAGTTGACCCAGCTGGCGAATGAGGAGTAAAACTAAAGGAGCCAAAAGAAACTAAACCAGAACCAGGTTGACCGATCTCGTCGCGGATTTCAGCTGCATTTTCTATGTCATGCCACCATTGGGAAGCTAGAGCAAACCGGCGGCCATCTTCGTGGGAGCTTTGCGACGTTGGATCAAGATCAAAACGTGCTGCCTGGCCAGCTCCCACCAAACCGCTACCGTTTCGCAACCAGGCAAGCTGCTGGCGTTTCGAGGTCAGTAACGCCGCCAATTCAGGCGTCTTTGGTAGGCGAGTGGTTTGGGCGCGTAAATGTGGGATGGTGTACATGTTTCGAATGTTAGTGCGGAAAGTGATTAAATGCAGACATGAAAAGAACGCTATCGCTAAGCGCACAAACTGAAGTTGAAAATTCCCAGCACCGCGCATCGCTGGAGAAAAAACCGCACGATGTATCGAAGATGTTCGACGACGTCGCCCAACACTACGATCTGACGAACACTGTCTTAACTGGCGGGCTTGTGCACGTGTGGCGCAAGGTTACCCGGGAAGCAGTCGGCGCACGTGTGGGGCTGAAAGTTCTCGACGTTGCGTGTGGTACCGGCGCTTCCGCAGCTGGATATGCGGCCGACGGTGCAGACGTGATTGGCTGCGATTTCTCACCTGGCATGATTGCTCGCGGCCGGGAACTTCACCCAGGGTTGGATTTGCGGGTAGGTGACGCTACTGCGTTGCCGTTTGCGGATGAAGCATTCGACGTCGTGACAATTTCATATGGTTTGCGCAACGTGGTTGATACACAAGCAGCGTTGCGCGACATGCTGCGCGTGACTAAACGCGGCGGAAAGATCGTGGTTGCGGAGTTCTCCCAGCCAACGAATCCGCTATTCCGCGCCACCTATTTTGAGTTCATGCGTTTGGGTATGCCGCTGCTGTCGACGATTTTCTCGTCAGATGCGCCTGCTTATGATTACTTACGTGAGTCGATCCAGGCGTGGCATTCTCAAAAGGATCTTGCTGCTGTTATGCATGAAGCTGGATGGCGAAGCGTGGAATATAAGAACCTCACTAATGGAATTGTGGCATTGCACCGCGCAATTCGTAAATGAGTGATGGAAGCGACTTTAAGTGGCGTTTTTACTGTGAATTTGCGCGGCTTATGGCACGAAATGATTTTAGCAACTAAACACTAACGTAAATGAGTTTGTTCTGAGTTCTTAGAGTGCTGTCAAAGTCCGTAGACTAAGGAAAGAAGTCCTAATCTATGAGCGAAAGCGGTGAATGTTGTCCCGGTCTGAACATGCAGATGTGATTGTGGTGGGAGCCGGCCCTGGAGGTTCGGCGACCGCGCATTACCTCGCTCAAAATGGTGTCGATGTTTTAGTTCTCGAAAAGGCAACATTCCCGCGCGATAAAGTCTGCGGAGATGGTCTAACGCCCCGCGCGATGGCCGAGCTGATCCGGATGGGAATCTCCGTCCGTGAAGAAGATGGCTGGGTACGTAACTGGGGCGTGCGCGGTTATGGTGCTGGGCACGTTATTGAAGTTCCATGGCCAGAATTAGCTTCAGTTCCAAACTTCGGTTCGGCAATGCCACGCAAAGATTTAGACCACCTTCTGATCAAACATGCCGTAGCTTCTGGAGCGCGCTTGCGTGAAGGAGTGACCGTTCTCGGTCCAGTTGTGCACGAAAAATCTGGCCGAGTTGTTGGCGTGCGTGCACGCAATACTGCCGATGGCTCCCGCGGTGAAGAATTTACAATTTCGGCTCGATTCGTGGTCGATTGTGGTGGTGTTTCGGCTCGTCTCGCTATCGCCACCGGGCGAGAAAAGGCGATGAATCGGCCGATGGGAGTTGCCCACCGCACCTACTTCCGCTCCCCGCTTGCCAACACTGACATGATGGAATCCCAGCTCGAACTATGGGCTGGTAAGCCCGGTGAATCAGAGTTACTGCCGGGATATGCGTGGATGTTCGCCGTCGGAGACGGTCTTGTTAACGTCGGTCTGGGCTCCCTGTCGTCAACTGCGCAACCCACCGGGGTTGATTACCGTGATGTCTTCACGAAGTGGATAGCCAACACCCCCGATGAATGGGAACTCACCCCAGAAAACCAAGTAGGACGGTTGCGCGGAGCTGCTTTGCCAATGGCGTTCAATCGCAAGCCACACTACGAGAACGGTCTAGCCCTCGTTGGCGATGCCGGCGGCATGGTTTCGCCGTTTAACGGTGAAGGTATTGCCTATGCGATGGCGAGCGGGCGCATGGTTGCCGACTTTATCGCCCAGGCCCTCATCCGCCCAACAATTGGAGCGCAAGATCGCGTTATGGCACAGTACCCGCGCGAACTACGAGCCGAACTCGGCGGCTACTACACGTTAGGGCGCATTTTTGCCGCACTCATCGAGCGTCCGGAGATTATGCATCTGTGTGTGAAATACGGGTTACCGCGCCCAACCCTGATGAAATTAGTAATGAAGCTTCTTTCAGATTCCTATGATCGCCACGACGGCGATTGGATGGACAAAGTTATTACGACATTATCGAAGGTGGTTCCCAAAGCATGACGATATATCACGAACCATCAAATGCAGGAAAAAAGACGAGTAAGATTGATGTCTGTTCACCGCAGGCACTCAATGAAGGGTTGGAGGTCGCATGAATCCCTACGTGCCACTGCTGATCATGATCGCGGTTGCTTCTCTGGTTGGTATCGGAGGTCTGGCAGTCAGCGCCATCATCGGTCCAAAGCGTTACAACCGCGTCAAAGTAGCTAACTATGAATGCGGATTGGAACCAACGCCATCGGCTGGAGCCTCCGGACGTTTCCCTATCAAGTACTTCTTGACGGCAATGACGTTCATTATTTTCGATATCGAAGTTGTGTTCCTCTACCCTTGGGCTGTGTCAGCTAACCGGCTAGGACTTGCAAGTTTGATTGCGATTGCATCCTTCGTCTTCCTTATTACGGTCCCATTCATATACGAATGGCGCCGTGGCGGCCTAGATTGGGAGTGAAATAAATGGGTCTTGAAGAAAAAATCCCAGCAGGTATCGGCCTGACTACAGTTGAAGCACTTGCCGGATGGGCACAACAGCGCTCCCCGTGGCCAGTGACTATGGGTTTGGCATGCTGCGCTATTGAGATGATGTCCTTCGGTGCGACTCGTTTCGACGCCTCGCGAATTGGTATGGAAGTTTTCCGTGCATCGCCACGCCATGCAGACATCATGATCGTTTCTGGTCGTGTCAGCCACAAAATGGCTCCGGTCGTGCGCAACATCTACGATCAAATGCCTGATCCGAAGTGGGTTATCTCCATGGGTGCATGTGCCTCCTCGGGTGGCGTGTTCAACAACTACGCTATCGTCCAAGGAATCGACCACATCGTTCCGGTCGATATATACCTCCCAGGTTGCCCGCCACGTCCGGAGATGTTGATCAACGCCGTCTTCGAACTGCGTAACAACCTGATGAAGAATCGACCATTGGGCGAACACCGCAAGGAAGTGGCCCGCAAGGCAGAAGCAGCCGCTTTGGCAGCTCTTCCACTCGAATCGCAGAAGGGATTGCTCGCATGACCGATCATGGTTCCGTGACCCAAAGCGGGGCAGGCGCAGAATACGTCACCACCCGTAAAGGCATGTGGGGCGTGAAGAACGGCGCCGACACAACCGGATTTAATGGCCACGAAGAAATAGTTACCATCGCGCAACCAGCTCATCGCCCATACGGCGGTTGGTTCGATGAGGTCGTCGACATTCTTGGCGAACTGCTCACTGCAGATGGTCTCACCCCCGCAGACGTGATCGAAAAGGTCACCACGCAATATGGTGAACTCGTCATCTTTATCAAGCGCGAACACCTCGTTCGCGTTGCTCGTTACTTGCGTGATGATCAAGATCTGCGGTTTGAGTTGTGCCTCGGTGTTTCCGCCGTGCACTACCCGGAAGATCAGGGCCGCGAACTCCACGGCTTTTACACATTCTTCTCCATCACCCATAACCGTGCACTGTCTCTCGAGGTCACCACGCCAGAAAACGATCCGCATATTCCATCAATCGTTGGCGTCTACCCAGGCAATGATTGGCCAGAGCGTGAAGCATGGGACTTGATGGGCATCGTTTTCGACGGCCACCCTGGCTTAACTCGCTCTGTTATGCCAGATGACTGGATCGGACACCCACAACGCAAGGATTACCCACTTGGTGGTATTCCAGTTGAGTATAAGGGCGCTGTTATTCCGCCACCGGACACACGCAGGGAGTACAACTAATGACTACCCAGATGCCACACGCAACGCGTGGAATCAATGAAGAAGAGTCCAATTCATACACCAGCTTCGAAGCTGTTGGTGGCGATTGGGCCGATATCGCTCGCGCAGCCGAGCAAGTCGGCGAAGAACATATCGTCGTCAACCTCGGCCCAGTCCATCCATCCACTCACGGTGTTTTGCGTGTTCAGGTTGAGCTTGACGGCGAAAACGTTAAGGAAGTCCGTGCAGCGACTGGTTTCTTGCACACCGGTATTGAGAAGAATATGGAATACCGCACCTGGACGCAAGGTGTCGCATTCTGTACTCGAATGGACTACGTAGCACCCATCTTCCAAGAAGTCGCCTACTGCTTGGGTGTAGAAAAGATGCTTGGTATCGCCGATCAGGTGCCGCAGCGTGCCCAAGCGATCCGTGTGCTCTTAATGGAGCTCACTCGAATCTCCTCCCACCTCGTGGGCATCGGCTCGGGTGGAAATGAACTAGGTGCAACCACCATGCTTACCCTGACCTTCCGAGCCCGTGAAGATATTTTACGGTTACTTGAAGATGTCACAGGTTTGCGTATGAACCACGAGTACATACGCCCAGGCGGTGTTCTTAACGACGTGCCAGAAGGCTTCACCGACTACTGCCGTGAACTCCTTCCAAAGGTCCGCCAGACGATTTCCGAAATGCAAGACCTGACGATGAAGAACCCCATCTTCCTCGATCGTCACGTCAATGTTGGTGTTTCGCCGCTATCGTCGATGATGGCACTGTCCATGACTGGCCCATCGGTGCGCGCAGCTGGAATCCCATGGGATCTGCGCAAGACCCAGCCATACTGTGGATATGAAAAGTATGAGTTTGATGTGCCGGTGGCAGACAAAGCTGACGCATACAACCGTATCGACGTAAAGTTCCGCGAATGCTACGAGTCATTGCGCATCTGCTACCAGGTCCTCGACGAACTCGACAAGACCGCTGGCGAGCCAGTGATTGTTGGCGACAAAAAGATCGCCTGGCCAGCACAGTTGTCCATCGCTGGTGACGGCCAAGGCTCAACCCCAGAGCATGTTCGTGAAATCATGACCGAATCAATGGAATCCCTCATCCACCACTTCAAGCTGGTAACCGAAGGTTTCCGCGTGCCACCGGGCCAAAGCTACACAATGGTTGAACATCCAAAGGGGGTATTCGGCGTACATTTAGTTTCCGACGGCGGAACGCGCCCGTACCGTGCACACTTCCGTGACCCTGGTTTCAACAACCTGCAATCGCTATCTGTGATGGCCGAAGGTGGCATGTTGGCCGATCTTATTGTTTCGCTCGCCGGTGTCGATCCGGTTATGGGAGGAGTCGATCGTTAATGAGTGCCCCATACGAACCTCACGTTGAAGAAAAGTTCCGGGCCGAGGCCGCCGAAGTAGTTGCGCGCTACCCAGAATCTCGTTCAGCTATTATGCCGCTGTTGCACCTTGTTCAATCAATCGATGGATTCTGCTCGCCTCGTGGTATCACGCTCGTCGCCGATATTTTAGGACTCACTCGCGCCCAAGTTTCCGCGGTAGCGACCTTCTACTCCCAGTATCGCCGTCATCCCAATGGTGAGTACAACGTTGGTGTGTGTACCAACGCCCTGTGCGCAGTGATGGGTGGCGACCTCATTTGGGATGAGCTTTCCGAATATGTCGGTGTTGGTCATGACGAAACAACTGAAGACGGCAAGATCACCCTCGAGCAACTCGAATGTAATGCTGGCTGTGACTACGCTCCAGTCATTATGGTGAATTGGGAATTCTTCGATAACCAGACCCCAGCGTCAGCCAAACAGATCGTTGATGATATTCGCGCTGGCCGAGACATCAAGCCAACGCGTGGACCAGACAAAGTCCACACCTTCAAAGAAATTTCGCGTGTGCTCGCTGGCTTCGAAGACGGACACGTTGATGAAGGACCGGCAGCTGGCGAAGCTTCGTTGCGTGGTCTGAAGATTGCGCGTGCGCACGATTGGACTGCGCCACGCCCAGAAGGAGGAGACGCACAGTGAATGCTTTCCGTGCACCGGGAACGCTCTCCCCGGTTCTTTCTAACAATTGGGACACCGAGCGCCCATGGACTCTCGACGGGTACCGTGCAACTGGTGGATATCAGGCACTAGCACGCGCATGGGAAATCAACCAAGAAAAAGGCGCATTGACGAACCTGATCAAAGAATCAGGGTTGCGTGGCCGTGGTGGTGCAGGATTCCCAACAGGTCTAAAGTGGTCATTCTTGCCACCAGAAGACGGCGGTGCCCGCTACCTCGTCGTTAACGCCGACGAATCCGAGCCAGGTACCTGCAAGGACATCCCGTTCTTGATGGCCAACCCCCATCTGCTGATCGAAGGAATGGCTATCTGTTTGATGGCTATCGGAGGCCACGATGGTTTCATCTATCTGCGCGGGGAAGTCGTCCACGTTTACCGACGTTTGCTCGCTGCCGTACGCGAAGCAAAAGAAGCCGGAATCATCGGCAAGGGCTTGGGCCCAAACGGTGACTACGATATCAATATCACCGTGCACGCCGGCGCTGGTGCCTACATCTGTGGCGAAGAGACCGCACTCCTCGATTCACTCGAAGGTTTCCGTGGTCAGCCACGCTTGAAGCCACCATTCCCAGCAGTAGCAGGCTTGTACGCCCGCCCAACCGTGGTCAACAACGTCGAATCGATCGCCTCGGTTCCAGGAATCATCAAGAACGGAACCGAATGGTTCACTGCGATGGGTGCTGGAACGAAGAATTCCCCAGGTCACGGTATCTTCTCCATTTCTGGTCACGTGAAGAACCCAGGCCAATTCGAAGCACCATTCGGTATCACGATGCGTGAACTTCTCGACATGGCTGGCGGTATTCGCGAAGGACACGAACTGAAGTTCTTCGCCGTCGGTGGCTCCTCAGCTCCGCTGTTCACCCCAGACCACCTCGACGTCCCACTCGGATATGAAGAAGTTGCCGAAGCCGGTTCGATGCTCGCAACGCGCGCAATCCAGATTTTCGACGAAACCGTTTCGGTGGTGCGCGTCGTGTCTCGCTGGACTGACTTCTACCAGCACGAATCATGCGGTAAATGTACTCCATGCCGTGAAGGCACATTCTGGATGCGCCAAATCATGCACCGTTTCGAAGCTGGCCAAGGAACCGAAGCCGATATCGATTTGCTCTACGAAATCGCATCGAATATTGCTGGCCGTTCCTTCTGTGCGCTCGGCGATGCGGCGGCAACGCCGATTCGTTCCGCAATCGATTTGTTCCGTTCCGAATTTGTCGATGCGTGCTCGATGCCAACTGCCGAGCAATATCCAATCGCTCAATCGGCTCTTTTCAGTGAAGTAGGTGTTCGATGACAACCCAGGTATCTCCAACCGAAGAGTTGGTAACACTCACGGTCGATGGCCGGGAAGTGTCAGTTCCTAAAGGTACGCTGATCATTCGCGCAGCTGAAAAAGTCGGTGTGCATATTCCACGTTTCTGTGACCATCCGTTACTCAAACCAGCAGCTGCGTGCCGCCAGTGCTTGGTGGAGGTTGCTGCTCCGGGCCGCGACGGCACGATCTCGAAGATGCCGAAGCCACAGCCGGCATGTGCCGTAACAGTTGCACCGGGCATGGAAGTCTACTCGGCAGAAACTTCTGAGGTTGCCAAGAAGGCACAGCACGGCATCATGGAGTTCTTGCTCATCAATCACCCAATGGATTGCCCAGTGTGTGATAAAGGTGGCGAGTGCCCGCTGCAAAACCAGGCGATGACCGATGGTCGTACCAAGTCCCGCTTCGTTGACATTAAGCGCACGTATCCGAAGCCAATTTCGGTTTCGGCAAATATTTTGCTCGATCGCGACCGTTGCATCTTGTGCCAGCGTTGTACACGATTCTCGAGCCAAATTGCGGGCGACCCATTCATCCAGCTTCACGGCCGTTCCGGCGGTAGTGCTGGTATGGAAGTTCACGGCATGCACGGTTCCCAGATTGGTAATTTCGACGCCGGTGTGCTCGATTTCGCTGCGGATGAGGAAACCGAGTCGTTGACCGCACTAAACAATTTCGCGGGTCCAGCTGGCGAAGCGGGCCTGTCGGTTGGTTATGCATCTGGCCCAGTTGAGCCAAATGAAGTAGATGTGACCGGTGCGCCGTTCTCTTCCTACTTTTCCGGTAACGTCATCCAGATTTGCCCAGTGGGCGCGTTGACGTCGGTTTCTTACCGCTTCCGGGCTCGGCCATTCGATTTGGTTTCCGTTCCTTCGGTTTCTGAGCATGACGCTTCGGGTTCAGCAATCCGCGTTGATTACCGACGTGGCACGGTTGTTCGCCGTCTTGCATTGGAAGATATGGATGTCAACGAAGACTGGATCACTGACAAGGATCGGTTTGCGTTCCGCTGGCAGACTGGCACTGACCGCGTGGTCTACCCACAGCTCAAGGGCGTGGATCCAAGCGAACCAGTTTCGTGGGCAGAAGCGCTCAATGTTGCTGCTGAAGGTTTGAAAAAGGCACAGAAGAAGGGCGTTGGCATCATTACCGGCGGCCGGGTGACTCTCGAAGATGCCTACGCATACTCGAAGTTCGCACGCGTCGTCTTGGGTACGAACGATATCGACTTCCGTACCCGCAAGCACAGCGCCGAAGAAGATGCATTCTTAGCAGCTCGCGTAGCTGGCAAGGAATGCGACGTCACCTACAGCGATCTCGAGCATGCAAAGCATGTTCTACTCGTTGGCCTCGAAGCTGAAGAAGAAATCGGTTCGGTATTCTTGCGGTTGCGCAAGGGCGCTCTTGATAAGACGACGTCGGTCTCGGTAGTTTCGGCTTTCGAAACCCGCGGCAGTGCCAAAATGCTCGCCCGGTTCATCCCAGCAACGCCTGGTACTGAAGCTGAAGTTCTCGACGCTATGCACGACGCAGGCGATAGCATCTTTGCAGATACCTACCGCGATCTTGCCGGTGAAGGCGCAGTGATTGTGCTCGGTGAACGGAGTGCTGATTTCCCTGGCACACTTTCGGCAGCTGTTCGACTCGCGGAACGCACCGGTGCGAAACTTGCGTGGATTCCACGTCGTGCTGGTGATCGTGGTGCTCTTGATGCTGGCGCGGTTGCCCACCTGCTCCCAGTTGGACGTTTGGTCTCTGACCCAGCCGCACGTGTTGATGTTGCTGCTGCCTGGGGCGTTGAGCGTCTTCCGGAAACCCCAGGCCGTTCAACTGAGGAAATCTTGGCTGCGGCAACTGCTGGCGAACTCGGCGCTGTCATCCTTGGTGGTGTTGAGCTTGCAGACCTGCCACTCGGAGCACGTGAAGCACTTGAAAATGTTTTCGTGATCCAGCTCGAAGTGCGCAAGAGCGAAACATCTGAACTTGCTGATGTTTTACTCCCGGTAGCACCTCCGGCAGAAAAGGGTGGCACGTTCGTGAACTGGGAAGGCCGGTTGCGTCCATTTGGTCAGACATTAGTTTCACGCAATGTTCCAGATCGCCGCGTACTGCACGATCTGGCTCATGAGTTTGGTGTCGATCTCGGTTTGGCAACCTTGTCTGATGCGGTTTCCGAGTGGGCTTTGATGCGCAATTGGGATGGCGAACGTGGGCAAGACCCAGTTGTGCGTACCGCGCAACCACCAGTTATTGGCGCCGGACAAGTCGTCCTTGCTTCTTGGAAACTCATGCTTGATGCTGGTGCTTTGCAGTCCGATGAGCCAAACTTAGCTCGTACCGCACGCCGCCCAGTTGCTTTGATGTCAGCGAACACGGCACGTGACTCACAGATCGGTGACTATGTGAAGATCATCGGCCGCACTGGTGAGATGGTTTTGGAAACTGCAGTTATCGAGATGCCCGATGGTGTGGTTTGGGTTCCACAGAACTCAGCTGGTAGCCAGATTGCTCTCATTGGTTCTGCAGCCGGAGACATCGTTTCGATTCAAGCAACGGAGGTAACGAAGTGAATCCCATGATTTTTACTCAGGTCGTTGCAGATTTCTCCAATGATACGTGGTGGATTTCTGGGCTGAAGGCACTCTTTATTGTGCTTTTCTTGATCTTCTCAGTTATCTTCGCACTGTGGTTCGAGCGTCGGTTGATTGCTCGATTCCAGAACCGTGTTGGCCCAAACACTGTTGGCCCATTCGGTCTCGGCCAGTCCTTCCCAGACGCTTTGAAGTTGATCTTTAAAGAAGACTTCTGGCTTGCAGGTGCAGAAAAGATCGTCTACATCGTTGCTCCGGTTATCACCGCAATTTGTGCGTTCTCCGTGATGGCAGTGATCCCAATGGGTCCAGAAGTGTCAATCTTCGGTTTGCGCACTCCACTACAACTCACCGATTCCCCAGTGGCGATGCTCTTCATTCTTGCAGTTGCAGCGTTGGGCGAATACGGAATGGTCTTCGGTGGTTGGTCTGCGAAGTCCACCCTCCCGCTCTACGGTTCGGTGCGTTCGGCAACCCAGATGATTTCTTACGAACTCGCACAGGGTTTGAGCCTAGTGACGATCTTCTTAGCTGCGGCCACGATGTCGACCTCCGGTATCGTCGGTGCTCAGCAAGAGATTTGGAACGTTGTTACGTTGCTTCCTGCCTTCTTGGTATTCCTCGTCACCATGTTCGGTGAAACGAACCGTTTGCCTTTCGACCTTCCAGAAGCTGAAGGCGAAATTGTTGCAGGTCCGCATACCGAATACTCGTCGATGAAGTTCGCTTGGTACTACTTGGGCGAATACGTCAACATGTTCAACGTGTCGATGTTGGCTGTGACTTTGTTCTTCGGTGGCTGGCGTTCTGGACCAATTATGACCACTCTTTGCGGTCTGATCGGTTTCGACCCGAACACCGGCTGGTTCCCCATGCTTGTCTTCATCTTCAAGGTCTGGATATTTATTGGGATCTTCGTGTGGGTTCGTGCGACACTGTTGCGATTCCGTTACGACCAGTTCATGAAGCTTGGCTGGAAGGGCTTGATTCCATCAGCACTCATCTGGTTGACCATCGTGCTTGTGCTCCACGGTTACAAGATGATTCACCCACAGTTCAATGATCGTTGGCCAATGATCATCCTGTCCACTGGCTTTGCGATCATCATGCTGATCTGGGCCTTCGTTCGTGACGACGAGAAGATTTCACAAAGTGAGCTCATTGCTCAGCGTGAAAGCCAAGAATTTGATGGATTTGAAGACGGCTATCCAGTGCCACCACTGCCAGGTCAGCATCTTCCGCCATCGCCACGAGCTACTCGTCGAGTAGCTAACCCTGTGCCAACTACAACCCAGGAGGCGTAAAGAATGTCGGATAAAGAATTCGCTCAGCCTGACGAATCGCTATATAGCCCGAATAAGAAGGGCGTATTGGGTCGAGCATTTGCACCGGTCGCTGGTTTTGGTGTGACATTCTCTACCCTCTTCCGCCCAACAGTTACTGAACAGTACCTGCCGCACAAGCCCGAACAGAAAACTCCACCACGTCCGCGCTACCACGGTATGCACCGGCTCAACCGGTATGCGGACGGTTTGGAAAAGTGTATTGGATGCGAATTGTGTGCATGGGCATGCCCAGCTGACGCAATCTACGTTGAAGCCTCCTCTAATCATCCAGGCGAGCAGTACTCACCTGGTGAGCGCTACGGTCGGGTTTACCAGATCAACTACTTGCGTTGTATTTTCTGCTCGTACTGCATTCAGGCTTGCCCAACTCGCGCATTGACGATGACAAACGAATATGAAATTGCCGATCAAACCCGTGAGTCGCTGATTTACGAGAAGCAAGATCTTTTGGTTCCACTAGCTGAAGGTATGCTCGCTACGCCACACCCAATGGCTGACGGTACCACAGATGCGAACTATTACAAGGGCGAAATTACTGGTCCAACCCAAGATCAGGTTGACTGGGTGAAACAAGTACGTCCAGATGATCCAACCGTTTCTTCTGCACGCGTGACATCTGTGGCTACGAAGGAGGCGCAGAACTGATGCCTACTGAACCATTAACTACGCTGTCGATTGGAACAGGGGAGATGATCCTGTTCTCTGTAACGTCAGTGTGCATGATTGCTTTGGCAGTCTTCGGTCTACTTATCACTCGCAAAGCTGTACTCACCACGTTGAGCGTTATCGGCGTGATGGTTGGCTTGGCTGTGCTCTACACGGCGCTCGAAGCCCCGTTTATGGGCGTTGTTCAAGTGGTGGTTTACACCGGAGCGATTTTGATGATGTTCCTGTTCGTTCTCATGCTCATCGGTGTTGATTCAGCAGATTCGGGACATGAGACGCTCAAGGTGCAGCGCCCAGTAGCTATTCTCGGCGGAGTCGGTATTGCCGCAATTCTTATCGGTGTTGCTTTCGGTGCGAAAGCGCCACAAGGAATTGGTCTGGAAGTAGCAAATGCGGAATCCAACCCGGTGGGTGTCGCAACACTGATTTTCTCCTCATCGGTTCTTACTCTTCAGCTCACTGGAACGTTGCTCATTGTTGCTGCCTTGGGCGCAATGACGCTCACTCACCGTGATCGTGTCAAGGAGCGCATCACTCAAGAACAGCTCGCGCACATGCGTATGCAGCAGTTCAGTGATTCCGGCGTTCACGTTGGCCAGAAGCCACCGCCGGGCGTTTACGCAGAGTCGAACTCGTCGGCTAACCCAGCGCTTACCGCAGGTGGTTTGCCAGTTGAAGATTCGACCAGCCGCGTACTCCACATTCGTGGCCAGGTACGTACCGTTGCAGAAATTTCACCAATGACAGTCAAGCGCGTTATGGATGGCGGAATTCAAGGTCCGGCAACCTACGGCGCTACCGGTCAGGCGCAGATTGCTGGTATGCCAGGTGAGAGCGCTCCAGATCACGAAGGTGCGCTTGCTCGACTCGGCTCGAGTGACACTCCGATGACTGTTTCAGGTACCGACGAGATTCCTGATTCCGAAACAGTTCAGCGTGAGCACGATATCACTCTAGAGAACACTGAGAAGTCGGAGGAGAACTGATGAACCTCATGTTTTATATCGCCTTAGCCGCAATTCTCTTCGCGATCGGCGCTGCCACTGTGCTCACTCGTCGAAACGGCGTGATTGCACTTCTCGGTATTGAGCTCATGCTCTCTGCTTGCAACCTTGCATTCATCACCTTCTCGCGAATGCACGGCAATCTTGAAGGTCAACAATTCGCGTTCTTTGTGATGGTCGTAGCTGCCGCCGAAGTCGTTGTTGGTTTGGCCATCATCGTCTCCATTTTCCGAACCCGCAGGTCCGCATCGCTTGACGGTGCCAACCTCATGAAGCACTGACGGAAAGCAGGTGTGAATCTCTTGTTTAATCTAGCCGCAGTCGCACAGGTTGGGCAGGCAACCGGAGCAGCAAGCATGGTATGGCTTGCAGTTGCGATCCCGCTGATCTCGTGTGGAATTCTTCTCGTCTTAGGCCGTCGCGCTGACGCTTGGGGTCACTGGTTGGCCACGCTTGCCTCAGCAAGCGCCTTCGTCGTCGGCCTCCTTGCTACGCTCCAGTTGCTGGGCATGGACGCCATGAACCGCGTCGTCGAAACCACGCTCTACACGTGGGTTCCAGCCGGTGAACTCTCAGTTGATTTTGGTACTCGAGCGGATCCGCTCTCACTGACGTTCGTTTTGCTTGTAACATTCGTTGGAACACTAATCCATATCTACTCTATTTCATACATGGAGCACGATACTGATCGCCGTCGTTTCTTTGCTTACCTCAACCTTTTCGTTGCCGCGATGCTGTTGTTGGTTCTGGGCAACTCCTACCTCGTTTTGTTCTTCGGATGGGAAGGCGTGGGCTTAGCCTCCTACCTCCTCATCTCGTTCTGGAACCACGTTCCGGCATACGCCACCGCTGGTAAGAAGGCATTCGTGATGAACCGTGTTGGTGACTTGGGAATGCTGATCGCCATGATGTCGATGGTGGTGTCGTTCAGCTCGGTTTCTTTCACCGACGTCGCTACTGGAGCTGAAACACTTCCGGCGAGCACCGCAACCTTCATCGGCATCTTCTTGCTGGTTGCAGCTTGTGGTAAGTCTGCACAGTTCCCACTCCAAGCCTGGCTCGGTGACGCAATGGCTGGCCCAACCCCAGTTTCGGCGTTGATTCACGCCGCAACAATGGTCACCGCCGGTGTTTACCTGATGGTACGTTCCGGTGTTATCTACGCTGTAACGCCTACCGCATCGCTCGTTGTGTCTATCATCGGTCTGATCACCTTGGTGTTCGGTGCCGTTGTCGGTGCTGCCAAGGACGACATGAAGAAGGTGCTGGCAGCATCGACCATGTCGCAGATCGGCTACATGATGTTGGCTGCAACCATGGGCCCAGTTGGCGCAGCGTTTGCTATCTTCCACCTCGTTACTCACGGCTTCTTCAAGGCAAATATGTTCCTTGGCGCCGGTGCTGTCATGCATGCGATGAAGGACGAAGTCAATATTCGTGGTTTTGGTGGGTTGAGCAGCCATATGAAGATTACTTTCGGTACTTTCTTGGCTGGCTACCTTGCCATCATCGGCTTCCCATTCCTCTCGGGTTACTTCTCCAAGGACAAGATCATTGAAGTCGCTTTCTCCGGTGAGGGGCTCCAGCCATGGACCTTTGGAACGATTACCGTTCTGGTTGCTGGTTTGACTGCCTTCTACATGTCGCGCGTCTTCTTCGCCATCTTCTTGGGCGAAGAGCGCTGGGACCACAAAGACAAGCATCCGCACGATCCATCCCCATATATGTGGGTGCCAATGGCAATTTTGGCCCTCGGTTCCCTCGGCCTTGGTGCAGTATTGAACTACACCGGATTCTTGACCTGGCTCGAGCCAGCTGTTGGACACGGTGAACATCCGCATCCAGTTATTCCGATCTGGGCGATCACTGGTGCAACCTTGACGGTTGTCGCTATCGGTGTTGCCCTGGCATGGAAGATGTATGTGGCAAGTGCTGTTCCGAAGCTCGCCCCACACAGTAGCGCTTTGGTTCGCGCTGCTCGGGCCGACCTCTACCAAGACGCGGTTAACGAGAACCTGTTTATGAAGCCCGGTATTGCTGTTGCAGCCGGTACCGAAGTTGCTGATCAGACAATCGTCGACGGTGGTATCGAAGGCTTGGCACAGGCTACGCGTTCCTCGGGTACGTTGGTGGGCAAGCTACAAACTGGCTATGTTCGAACGTACGCAAGCTGGATTACCTTGGGCGTTATTCTCGCCCTTGCTCTAGCCGTCCAATCAGCTATGTGAGACAAGGAGATATATTCACATGAACATCATTGAAGCAACCGCTCCGTGGCTCACAATCCTCGTTGCGATTCCATTTGTGTCGGGTTTGCTGTTGTGGTTGGTTAAACCGCTACGCCAGTTCGCCCGTCAATTCGCGCTCGCTATCTCGCTGATCGTTTTGGCTGGCTTCGTTGCCGCTTTTGTGACGAGTTTCGACGTTGCTCAAGCTGGTAGCACTCAGTTGTATGAAACCTACCAGTGGATTCCACAGATTGGCGTGACTTTCACGTGGGGAATTAACGGCATGGGTGCTGTGATGGTTGCCTTGGCAACCGTCTTGGTTCCGTTCGTTATTGCTGCTGAGTGGACGGATTTTGAGTCACATGACGACGCCGGATACTTCGCCTGGGTTTTGGTCCTCGAAGCCATCATGATTGGCTTGTTTTCCGCCCGCGATCTCTTCCTCTTCTACGTGCTCTTCGAAGCAATGATCGTTCCGGTCTACTTTATGATCGGTCGGTACGGTGGCACTCAGCGCACTCGCGCAGCGATGAAGTTCTTGCTCTTCTCGCTCGCTGGTGGCTTGATTATGCTTGCTGGTGTTATCGCCGTCTACGCATACGGAAGTGGTGGACCGGAGGCCTTCGTTCTTGATAAGATCGCTGGAACTTTGCGGTTAACAGCGACCTCAGAGATGTGGGTCTTCGTGTCGTTCTTCATCGCTTTTGCGATCAAAGCGCCAATGTGGCCAGTTCATACCTGGTTGCCCGATACTGCCGAGCAGGCATCCCCAGGAACTTCAACGTTGCTCGTTGGTGTGCTTGACAAGCTGGGTACATTCGGAATGATCGCTATCTGCTTGCCGCTCTTCGGTCACGCAGTAACCGTGGTAGCACCCGTTGTTATTACGCTGGCGATCATCTCGATCATCTGGGGTGCGCTCATGGCGATCTCCTCAGATAACATGTTGCGTCTCGTTTCCTACACCTCGGTCTCGCACTTCGGCTTCATCGTTATGGGTATCTTCTCCGGTTCGGCACTTGCGCTATCCGGATCGATTCTCTACATGGTTGCTCACGGTGTGGGTACAGCTGGACTTTTCCTCATTGTTGGCTTCCTCGAGCGGCGTGGTCAGTCCTACCTGATTTCTTCTTATGGTGGTTGGCAGCGTGTCACTCCGGTTATTGCCGGCTCGTTCCTCATTGCAGGTTTGGCGACGATCGCGCTGCCAGGTCTTTCTGGGTTCATTCCTGAATACTTGGTACTTATGGGTACCTACACTATTTGGCCGTACGCGGCAATGGTTGCTGCGGTTGGCGTGGTGCTCGCCTCGATCTACATTTTGCTACCGTATCAGCGTGCATTTACTGGGCCGAAACCACACATCGATGTACCTGATTTAGGCGGTCGAGAGAAAACTGTGATGGGTGGACTCATCGCGCTAATGCTCGTGCTCGGATTCTACCCAGCACCGGTCTTGGAGTTGGTTACTCCAGTCGCAGAGAACGCAACTATTGTTGCAGTTTCCTCGGCAGATAATGCTCAAGTTTCGATTGAAGGGAGCACCAAGTGAATCTCACGATTAATTGGGTTGCAACGGTACCACTTGCCATCGTTCTCGGAGCTGCGGTTCTCGGTACGTTGTTAGAAGCTTTCCTTCCACGCTCGGTGCGCCGGGTGGCTCAGATCGGTTTATCGCTCATCGCTCTGGCAGCAACATTCATCGCTATTATCTGGCGTTGGAAAGATCTTTCTAGCCAAGAAAATCCAGGCATACTTCGACCACTATCACTTTCTGATAGTGCTGCGTTCTCGGGCGTATCACTGGTCGAAGATGGCTTTTCTATTCTCGGCCAGGCAGTGATTCTTATCTGTGCGTTTCTCGCTTTTATGCTGATTGCTGATCGTACATTGTTACGTGATGGATCGTTCGCTGCTTCGGCCGCTACTCGACCCGGTTCTGCTGAAGAACGTGAATCGACCGAAGCTGCCCGTGAGCAGACTGAAGTCTTCCCGCTTGCACTCTTCGCCACTGGTGGCATGATGGCATTTGTCTCCGCCTTTGACCTGTTGACGATGTTTATCGCGCTTGAGCTTTTGTCTCTTCCACTCTATGTTTTGAGCGCGACTGCTCGTCGTCGTCGGCTACTTTCCCAGGAGGCGGCACTGAAGTACTTCCTCTTAGGAGCATTCTCCTCAGCAGTGTTCTTAATGGGGGCAGCTTTTATTTATGGTGCAACCGGTACGCTCAGTTTCTACGGTGTTGCTATTTTGGCTCAGCAACAGCAAGCCACAATGATGTTCCTAGCAGTGGGCGCAATTATGCTCGTAATAGGATTGCTCTTCAAAGTTGGAGCCGTCCCATTCCATTCGTGGACCCCTGATGTATACCAAGGAGCGCCGACACCGATCACCGGATTCATGGCCGCGGGTACCAAGGCTGCCGCGTTTGTTGCCATGGTTCGTGTCTTCCTGTGGATCGTGGGCGTTGTTCCAGATGCTTTCCGCATTTTCATGTGGATTGTTATCATTGCAACCATCGTCGTCGGCACGGTGATGGGTTTGGTTCAAACTGACATCAAGCGTCTTTTAGCTTATTCGTCTATTGCTCATGCGGGCTTCATTTTGATTGCTGTCAATGCGACACTGGCCAATATCAATGGAATCCAGTTAGCTGCACTCGGAGCAGTGATCTTCTACTTGTTAGCATACGGCTTAGCAACTATCGGTGCGTTCGGTGTCGTAACCTTGGTACGCGCCAAGGACTCTGCTGGCAGTGTATTGGGTGAAGCAACCCTAATTTCGCAGTGGGCAGGATTAGGAAAACGTAATCCGTTCTTAGCTACCGCGATGCTGGTATTTTTACTATCGTTTGCGGGTATTCCGTTGACCGCAGGTTTTATCGGAAAGTTCGAAGTTTTTGCAACAGGTATTGCTGCCGGTGATACGGTGTTGGTTATCATTGCCATTATTGCCTCAGTTGTCACCGCTTTCTTCTATTTCCGACTGATTCAACTCATGTTCTTTACCGAACCTGACGAAGACCAGATTGAGATCGTTTCTTCGGAAGGTCTGAGTGTAGTTGCCATCAGTGTTGCACTGGCTGGTACTATCGTGCTTGGTATCTTCCCAAGTCCAATTCTCGATTTCATTGCGGGTATATTCTAGTGAGTCTTATTTCGAATCTATTTGATCAACCGTCCACGGCTCTCGTAGCTGAGCTTACCTCTCGAATGGAGGAAGTAGAATCGGCACTGCGTGAGGCTGTGCAGGTTGATGATCTTGTTGTGGACGAAGCCACTTCCCACCTAGCTATGGCCGGTGGGAAGCGGCTTCGGCCCGCTTTGTGTGTCTTGACAGCGCAACTCGGGCCTCGTCCGGCAGATCCTGAAGTTGTGGATTCTGCGGTTGTAGTGGAGTTGACCCATTTAGCTACGTTGTATCATGACGACGTGATGGATGAAGCGCCGTTACGTCGTGGTGTTCCTTCGGCGCAGTACATTTATGGGAATTCCTCAGCTATTTTGGCTGGCGATGTTTTATTTGCGCGCGCTTCAGGCATTGTTGCTAAGCTCGGTCCGCAGGCAGTATTGTTGCATGCCCAAACTTTCGAGCGACTTTGTATGGGCCAACTTCATGAAACAATCGGCCCTCGCGAGGGTGATGATCCCATCGCTCACCACATCCAAGTTTTAGCAGACAAAACCGGTTCGCTGATTGCGGCATCTGGTCGTTACGGTGTTTTGTATTCTGGTGGCGATCCAGAATTGGCTGAAGAGATTGCCCAATTCGGTGAAAAGGTTGGTGTGGCTTTTCAGATTGCAGACGACGTCATCGATTTAGTTTCTGATCCGGAAGTTACCGGAAAGACGCCAGGGACTGATCTACTCGAAGGTGTCCCAACGATGCCAACGCTTTTGTTGCGTCAACATGCAGCCAACGGGACACTTGATGATGCAGGTCAAGAGATTTTAGCGTATTTAGATGAGCGTGATTTAACTCAAGGTGACAATCTCGACGTCGTTGTTGGCCTGTTGCGTTCGCATAGTGTGGTTGATGAAACTCGAACGTTGGCTCACCAATGGGTTGATGATGCATTGTCACATTTGGGAACTGTGCCAGAAGGCGCAGTTCGTCATGCTCTCGAATCGTTTGCACGTGCGATGGTTGATCGGCTGTCATAACCTGCCACGCTAGAGGCGAACTTAGTAACTATGAATACCCGCGATTTCGCGAACCAGAGTAGGATAGTAGTCAGTATCAGCGTTTTATCTTAAACGCCAAGAATCAAGGAGTCGTACGTGCGAAATCTTCTCAATAAATTGCTTCGAGCCGGTGAAGGCCGAATTTTGAAAAAGCTCAACGCCATCACGAAGCAAGTGAATTTGCTTGAGGATATATACTCTGGCATGAGCGATGAAGAGCTCAAGGCTGTCACCGAGGAATTCCGTGAGCGGATTGCTCATGGTGAAACGCTGGATGAGATCATGCCAGATGCGTTCGCCGCTGTGCGTGAAGCATCGGTTCGAACTCTCGGTCAACGGCACTATGATGTGCAGATCATGGGTGGTGCAGCCTTGCACTTGGGAAATATCGCCGAAATGAAAACCGGTGAGGGTAAAACCTTGGTGGCAACTTTGGCGGCCTATCTCAACGGCTTGTCTGGTAAAGGCGTTCACGTCGTGACAGTTAATGACTACCTGGCTTCTTATCAGTCGGAACTTATGGGGCGTGTTTTCCGGTTCTTGGGTATGACCACTGGTTGTATTTTGGATGGGCAAACACCGGATCAACGTCGTCAGCAATACGCAGCTGATATTACTTATGGTACGAACAATCAGTTCGGTTTCGATTACTTACGTGACAACATGGCGATGGAAGAAAGTTCGATGGTTCAGCGTGGCCATAACTTTGCTATCGTCGACGAAGTTGATTCCATTCTCATCGATGAAGCGCGTACCCCATTGATCATTTCTGGCCAGGCTGACGGTGATGCTAACCGCTGGTATGTTGCATTTGCTGATGCCGTGCAGAAGATGCGTCGCGATACTGACTATGAAGTTGATGAGAAGAAGCGTAACGCGGGTATTTTGGAGCCAGGTATCGATAAAATCGAAGATCTCCTGGGTATTGATAATCTTTATGAGTCAGTCAATACGCCACTCATTGGCTACTTGAACAATGCTATTAAAGCAAAAGAGCTTTTCCATCGCGACAAAGACTATATCGTCCGCGACGGCGAGGTCTTAATTGTGGATGAGCATACTGGTCGTATTTTGCCAGGCCGGCGTTATAACGATGGCATGCACCAAGCACTCGAAGCTAAAGAAGGCGTAGAAATCAAGGCAGAAAACCAAACCTTGGCTTCCATTACCTTGCAGAATTATTTCCGGATGTATGACAAGCTCTCCGGTATGACTGGTACTGCTGAGACTGAAGCTGAAGAGTTTGCTTCGACTTATGACATCGGAGTTGTGCCGATCCCAACCAACAAGCCAGTTGCTCGTGTGGACCAACGCGATATTGTTTATGCAACAGCTGAGTTGAAGTTCGCTGCGATCGTTGAAGATATTAAGGAACGTTTCGAGAAAGGCCAGCCAGTTTTGGTTGGTACCGCCTCAGTTGAGCATTCCGAGTTACTGTCGGGGCTGTTGCGTAAGGCGCATATTCCACACGAAGTCCTTAACGCTAAGCAGCACGAACGTGAAGCCTCTGTTGTAGCGATGGCTGGTCGTAAGCATGCTGTGACAGTTGCAACGAATATGGCGGGTCGTGGAACTGACATTATGCTTGGTGGTAACGCCGAGCATATCGCAGTTGAGATGATGTCCAAGCTCGGTTTAGATCCGGAAGAGAACACCGAAGAATACGAAGAGCGGTGGCCGGAGATTTTGCAGGCTGCCAAGGATCAGGTTGCAGCAGAACACGATGAAGTGACCGAATTAGGTGGCTTGTATGTGCTCGGTTCGGAGCGTCACGAATCTCGCCGTATCGACAATCAGTTGCGTGGCCGTGCCGGCCGCCAAGGAGATCCGGGCGAGTCACGTTTCTATTTGTCTCTTGATGACGATCTTTTGCGTTTGTTTGGTCCAACGATTGTTAATACGTTGCGGTCAAGTGCTCAAGACGAACCGCTTGATTTCAAGATGATGGCTAATGCTATCCAGAAGTCGCAGGCTCAGCTCGACGGACGCAATGCGGAAATCCGTAAGAATGTGTTGAAGTATGACGATGTTATGAACGATCAACGTACTGTTGTTTACACTGAGCGCCGTCGTATTTTGAGCGGTGAGGACGTCGAAAACCAGATCCAAAACTTTATGGATTTCGTGGTGGATGATATTGTATCCGCTCATACTGAAGGCCCGTCGGACGACTGGGATTTGGACATGCTGTGGGCAGATATGCGTCGCTATTTCAAGCCAAGTTTCACTCCGGAGGAGTTCATTGAGGAGCACGGCGATCAGAAGTTGCTGAGCCGGGATGTACTCCGTGACGAGTTTACGCAAGATATCCATGCCCAGTATGAAGAGCGTGAAGAGGAGTTGGGTGATGAGCAGATGCGTCAGATTGAGCGCCAGGTCTTGTTGCAAACCCTCGATCGTAACTGGCGTGAACATTTGTACGAGATGGATTATTTGAAAGAGGGCATTGGCTTGCGTGCCATGGCTCAGCGTAACCCGCTTGTGGAATACAAGCAGGAGGGTTATCAAATGTTCCAGTCGATGAATGACCAAATTCGTAGTGAAACAGTGAGTTTCTTAATGGGCTTTGAATTGCCATCGGAGCGGTTGGCGCGCGAAGCTGCTGAAGCTGCTGAAGTGATGGCCGGTCAAAGTTCGTTGATGGATGCACAAGCAGTAGCGAAGGCCGCGGCTTCTGCGGCTGCTAAGTCGAGTGCGACGAAGGCTGCAACCGAGAAAATTCTTGGTCTCAAGCGTCCTACGTCGGCTGCGAAGATGACTTACACGTCGTCTGCCAAGGACGGTAGTGGTCAGGCTCGTGCGACAAACGAGCAGGGTCGTGAAGTGCATGGTCAAACAACTGTTGGTTCTAGTGAGCCGCAGATGAACCGTGCTCAGCGCCGGGCGGCAAAGAAGAACAAGTAGACTATCTTCGCGTAAGGCTCAAGAGCGCTGGTCATGTATCTATCCATGATAGTAGAAGCCGATCGCCTTCCGGAGTCAATAGGGTGGAGCCGCGGATTAATCCGCGGCTCCACCCTTAGCTTTTAAGCAATTTCGAGTGCGGTTACTTGCCAGCGTTCCCGTCGGATTTCTAAACGTAACGCCACTGCGCGGATTTGAAAACCGTCATGGATGACGATAGATACTTCAGCGATCCGACGACGCGGGTGGCTAATATAAAGGCGGCGAATTGCTGGCCGAGATGCGCGAGGAGCAGGGCCATGGAGTCTGAGATTGAGACCGGCGCGTGCAGCCAAAGCTCGATAGACACCGGGTGCTAACCATGTTTGGAGTTGTCGTATTGGGCGATGCCCTTGTAAGACTTCTACCGCTTGGCCAACCGCATGTGCAGCAAAAGCTTTTGCTGGCGCAAGGCCGTCGGGTAGGGCTCGGTCAAGTGCGCGACGATCGTCGTCGTCGTTGGTATGTTCACTTGTTGTGGCCGCGAATGAGATCCGATCAAATGGCTTATCGGGTGAGGTAGCTGGTGGTGCAATAGTTTCCCTCCTAGTGACAGGGATATGGCTCTTGTATGGGCGTGTATTCTTCGCAACCGGGTAAAAGTTGAGGGAGGGCGAAGCATCGAGACTTAAGACAGTGGGGCTGGGCATGATTATTACCTTCCGGATGCGGGAATGATGAGTTGTTGACCTGGATGGATAGTATGTGGGTCCGGGATGATGTCACGGTTTGCTTCCCACAGGGCGAATGTGGCTTCCGATATCTCATTGGGCGGGATAGCAGGGTAGAGCCGTTGAGCTATTGTCCATAACGAATCGCCCGGTTTGACCGTGATTGTTGAGCTGTTACTTGGCTGGCTAATCGATACTGCAATCTCGTGTGGCACAATAGTCCGACGCAGAAGTGAATCAGGGGTGTGGTGAGTAGCTTCGACAGATGGCAAGTTGTGGTTCGTTATAGGTGCAACATCTGATGGAGAACTTGTGCTCTGAGACTGGGCATACGCTGGAGTAGGGGCCAGTAACAGCATCGAAAGCGCGAGATGCCGAGCTTTTGGTGAGCCAAACCGTGAAACATAACGTATTATTGACGGAATATCATGCCGGGTTGCGGCTGCTAGTAAAAGATACGATAGACTGTGCCAGTAAAACAGTACGGCTAACGTGGCCATGCCAAATAATGTCAAAGACATGTCACCGGTTAGTTGTTGTCCGCTGGTGTTCGAAGCGAGCCAGGCGGCGCTCAACGCGAACGTGGTTCCACATATGAAGAGCGGCAGTCCATTTTTCATGTCGAATAACCCTTAGAGATAATGTTTGATGCTGTTTGATATTCTTACGTGTCAAATATTCAAAGAAAAGAGGGTGTGCCCGGCACGTGCTTGTGGATAAAAAATATTGTCGCTTTTTAATGAATCTTTATACTTATCGGTATGGTATGGGAAACACTGATTGAGGGTATCGCCGCGCATATTCGCAATAACGAGCGTCAAGAACTTTTCGAGGAAATCGACGAAATTACAGATGCAGAAAATGCTAGTGTGTCTTTCGCGGATCGTATACGTGGTGCACGCGGCCGATATATTACTATCACGGTTAGCGAATGCAATGTCACAGGCGTCGTTATTGAATCAGGTAAAGACTGGTTGATGTTATCGAGTCAAGAGCAAATAGATCTCGTCAAACTCGATGCAATAAGTGTGGCTCGAGGCTTGCGTCAAGCCGCCTTCGAATCCTCCCGTTACGTACCAACAATGAGTTCTGTGCTACGGCGCCTGATTGGCCACACGGTTCTTGTGAATCGTTATGCCGATGCAGTACGCGCCGAACTCTTAAGCGTTGGCAAGGATTATGTGGTTGTGGAACCGAAAGCTGAGTTAATCTCGTTGTATGGATATCAGACGGCACACTATGACGAACAAACTCACCGAGAGCTGTATATTCCGTTTACTCATCTCGCTACGGTCAGCAGTGCAACGCTGGGTTAGGAAGAACCCGAGGGGCGTGTGCGGGATGCCGAATGTTGTGAGTTTTCTGCTCAGCTGTGTAAAAGTACTTAACAATCGGGTAGATATTAAATTGTAGTGTGGGTAGCAATAGAACTATTGCTACCCACACTACAATTGCTTAATACTGTTAACGGTTACTCGTCGAAGTTATTCGATGAGATCTTCTCCCGAGTTCGCTCGTATCCTGTCTGAATATATTCTTCAACGGCTTGTTCGGAAATGCGCCATTGCCCCCGGCCGCCGACTTGGATAGCCGAGAGTTCGCCATTTTTGATAAGAGTGCGGACTTGACCGGCTGAAACACTCAAATTTTCAGCAACATCCGCGATGGTAAGAAACTTTTGCATAAAACTATTCTGACACTTTTTCTTAACTGTCGCCGAATGATATTCGCACATGGCGTATGGCTGTGGATAACTCTATTGTGGAAAACTTTTTCGGGAAAAATCCAGTTACTGCAAATATAGAGCTATGGTTTCGATTCAGCGTTTTACTCAGCGAGCCCGCGATCCACGTATTCTTCTTGGAGCAGTATTGATTTTAGGTGGTGGCGTTGTTGGCGGCATGCTAGCCCGGCCCGCACACACCGTCCAAATTCCTCAAGCAATCGAGCATATCGCAGCCGGAGATCGACTAACAGCAAAAGATTTTATTTTGGTGGACGTGCCAGCACATCTGGCAGCGAGCTATGTTCACGGTTTAGAACTGCCGGAAGGCACCTATGCTGGCCGGCCTCTTTCCCCAGGCGAACTCCTCAGCACCAGCACGCTATCGACCCAGCATCAAGGAAGCACACTTGTCCTACCACTTACAGTACCTGTTTCAGCGGACCTCAAACCCGGACAAGACGTCACTATTTGGCGGGTTCCGCGCACACACGACGGTCAAGCAAGCATAGTTGCCCAACATGCAATCTTTGTCGTTACTCGCGAAACTCGGTCAATGAGTGACGGTAAACAGAAAGTCGAAGTACGGTTGAACGAAGCCAGCGTAGCTCATGTTATGACCGCTCTTGGGCAAGGTGATGAATTTGTTGTCATCGCAGAAGGGAAATACCCATGAGTGTCTTGTTGTGCTTACCAACACAGATCGATTCTGCTGTCATCGAAATGTTGGCAGAAAGCGGTGAAACGCATCTTATTGCGCGCAGATGTGCCGACTTGGCTGAAGTACTTGCCGGGGCCAGAGCACGTATTGCGACGTTAGCGGTTATTTCTGAAGATGCCGATTTCCTAGACCTCACCTTGATCTCGGAGCTGCGCCAGTATGTTGGGGTAGCGATTGTTGCACGCCCTTGTGCAGAATCTGGCAGGAGTGCAACCTCCTCGACGTATTCATCTCGGGATCTTCGAGCTTTTGGAAACGTCGAGATTCTCTCACCGCTACCGATAGAAATTGTAGCTCGGATACGAGCGGTGCAAACTATTGCTGAGTTTTCTCCGCACCAATTACATAATGGAAACACGAGTAAAGAGAACAATGAAGGAAGTCTGGTTGCAGTGTGGGGGCCTGAGGGCTCCCACGGCCGGTCAACTCTGATACGTGACTGTGCGGTGCTTATGGCGCAAAAGGACCAGGTGCGGGTTGTTGATGGAGATGTACGATCGCCATCGTTAGCCCAGTTCTTTGATGTGGAAGAAAGTTCAGGAATCATTGGTGTAGCTCGTATGATCGACCAGGGTAAAAAGCCTGATATTGACGCGATCTTCTCTGAGCTTTCTGCGGAGTTTTGCGGGGTTGAACTGCTTGCAGGCATGAATACTGGGCAACGTTGGCGTGAGATTTCTCGGCCGGTTGCGGATCGGATCTGGCCGGTAGCGTGTGCGGATTGCGCTTTAACCATGGTGGATTTGGCTGGCGGCTTGGATGAGCACGGTGAGCGGATTGATCGCTGGGCGTTATCGCGTTCTGCTTTGGAGCGGGCTGATATTGTTATTCATGTTGCATCGGCGACGCCGATTGGGTTACGACGTCTAATTGAGCATTGGGATTCTTCTCGCGAACAGGGTTTTGCCCATGAGGCGATTGTGTTGACTGGGGTGCGTTCGACGGCGTTGGGCGTTAGTCCGATGTTCCACGCCCGAGACGTTTTGCATACGGTGGGTATAACAGATATACCGATTTTTGGTGTTCGTGAGGAACGTGGTCGCCTTGATCGAGTGCTGTTATCTGGAACGGCTACCACACGGGCGTATCCCAAAAGTGGGTATTCGCGGGATTTGGAGCGAGTTTGTGCGTGGATTGAGGATAGAATGCGTTTATGCGCATCTATATCCCCATGACATTAGCTGAGTTATCTGCCGAACGTGTAACCGCTCGTCGTGTCCATGCAGTTACTTCCGAGCTTCGCGCCACGGTTGTGGACGAGGACTCCGAAGGCTATGAATATATTGCTACGTTGGCTGCGGCAGACGATTCATTACGTATGCTAGGGGAGGGCCCTGAGAGCTCTCTGCGCAGGATTGTGGCGGTGGCTGAAGTGGTGGACTCGTCTATTTCCGCGGTATCGGATCCGCAACTGCCGACGGAAGTTGAACTCGGGACTGATATTTCATGGAAAGACGTCGAATCATTCCATATGGATGCGCCTGGTTCAGAATCGTTGATCTCTCAGGCACTCGCGGGCGATGAGGAGGCATTCTTAGCCACCGGGGATATTGAACTGTTGTGGTTCGATATCAGTGAGCGTGAGCAGCTCGCAGCCTTGTGAGGATTCTTAACTGATAACGGTGATGGTGGAACCGGCGCCTTTCTTTTGCGTGATGCGTACTTGATTGGAGATACGGGATTTCAGTTCGTCGACGTGGGAGATCAACCCAACTTTGCGCCCATCGCGGGCGAGTTCAGTTAGTGTGGTCATGACTTCGTCGAGCACTTCTCCAGACAGTGTGCCAAAGCCTTCATCGATCATGAGAGTGTCGATGCGGATTCCACCGTTTTCTTCTTGAACGACTTCGGTCAGGCCGAGTGCGAGTGAGAGCGATGTGTAAAATGTTTCACCGCCGGAGAGACTGCGAGTAGACCGGATTTCGCTGGCGCCTTCGCCGCGTGCGTCATAGTCAATAATCGACAGCCCGAGCCCGGTCTTGCGTTCCTTTTCTGCTTCATCGGGACGAACCAGCTCATAGCGTCCGTGAGAAAAACGTGCCAGATAATCGTTGGCATGTTCGATCACCATTTCGAAACGCTTCATCAACACCCACACTGGCAAACTGACACTGGTGTGTGAAGCTTTGCCAGCCTGAGCTAGTTGATCGAGACGGGCGAGCGGGCCGGAATCCTCCACTTCTTTTTCCCACGCTCGAAAAGCGGCGTCGACCGCTGTGTAGAGACGATGTGCGGTACGTGCGCTTTCGCGAATAATGGCGGCCTGTTGGGCGCATTCTTCTTGGCGTTCTTGGACAGCGGCGTATTCTTCACTGCGTTGTTCCACCGCAGTCGTTTCTTCGCCGGTGAGTTTCGCAATTTCGGGTTCTTGTAGCTGCCCGTGGACGTGTGCCCAGTTCGCTTCGAAGCGCGAGATAGCGGCTTGCTGTTGTGCTAACTCGTCCTTACCAAGAAATGCTTCTTGTGCTTCTTCTTCACTCATTGCTGCTTCGCTCAGCGCATCAGCCAGGTGCTGGCGTGCAGTGCCCAAGTTTTCGTGGGCTTGTTCATAAGCAGACAGCGCATGGAGGGTAGCCGTGAGATCTTTTCGATCCTGCTTGTGTTCTTCGATAAGCTCGCTGATACTCGTTGCCTCGCCGCGTTCTTTGGCGACGGTTGCGCTATCTTTATCGAGCTGTTCTTGTTCTTTCTTCACGGTAGCTGTGAGGTTGTGATGCTCGGTTTCCAAGCGAGACAAAGCCACTGAAATGTTTTCATGTTCGCCGCGCAACTCCGCTAACAGAGCATCGAGCTTTTCCACCTGGCCTTGTGCGCTACGGGCCTGGCTTTGTTGCTCTTCAAGTGACGTGCGCTGGGCTGCAAGAGTCTCTTCGGTATCCTCACCGAGTTGTTCTTGTAGATGCTCGTACGTGGAGCGTGTGGTAGCTAGCGATGCGGATGAACGTTCGAGCTTGCTTCGCACAGCTTCTAGTTCTTCGTGGGCACGCTCAACGTCGGCTTTAGTGACGTGCTCTTCTTGCGGTTGAGCTGGAGCTGGATGCTCGAGTGAACCACAAACCGGGCATGGGCTATCGGAAGCTAACTCGGCGGAGAGGATGGCCGCCTGGGAGGCAACCCAGCGGGCGTTGATCTCACTATAAGTAGCATTTTGACTCGCAAAAGCTGCCACTAACTCTTTGTGTGTGCCTTCGGCTTGTGATAACTGTGCGGAAGCTGCTTGGGCTTGTGTGAGAATCTGTGCTTTTTCATTGACATCGTCGAGTTTGCGCTGCACTTCTGGCAGGGTGTTGGCCAGTAGTTGGGCTTGGTCGAGATCGTGTTGAGTCTGGTTGATTTTTTGCGGTAGTTCCTCGCGCCGGGCATGTGTTTCTTCTAGTTCTGTTTGGTAACGCGCAAGTTGCTTACCCAGTTTGTTGATTTCTTTTTCGCGAGCTACGTTCCCTTTTTCGAGCGTGTGGAGCTGTTGCAGGTCGGTCACTCGTTCGTCAACTTCTTCGACTTTTGTTTCGAGCGCATCAACGGTTTGTTCGACGAGGAGAGTATCGAGGCTCGGGGATTGGCTCGACTCGTAGACGGCGATGCCTTCATCGATTCGGGAAAGCGTGGTGTCCAACGACTTGCGACGTTTCGCTAGTTCCTTATCAGTATCGACGACGGTTCGCTGGCGCTCTAACGGAACAACCGAAGCGAAGTGGCGTTTTACCAGTTCTCTACCCGCTTCAATCTGCTCAGTTTGTTCGAAGAGATCTTGCTGTTGAGTAAGCAGGCTGGCGCGCTTTTCCAGAGCACCCGCAAGAGCTTGTTCCGCGGAGAGTTTCGCGCGCGCCTCATCGGCGAGCTTCGTGAGTCGCTGAAGCTCGGTGGCGCTATGAGTTTGGCGCTCATCGAGCGTATCCGATACGTCCGAGAGCGTTTCGATAAGTTGGTGTTGTTCCGGATCGACGAGTTCGTCAAGAAGCTGGCGGACCTTTTCGTCCCACTCAGCCACAGCCGGATTTCCTAACCAGCTCGCGGTCGCTTCAGTAACTGCTTGCCGGCGTTTGTCAATCTTTTTGCTCGCCGTAACTGCACGCTGGTGGAGTGCGGTAGCGAACTGACGATACACTCCGGTGTTGAACAGCGTTTCAAGCAGGGTGGAACGATCTTCTGACTTCAATCGTAAGAAATCAGCAAACTGGCCTTGAGGGAGTACAACTGTTTGGACGAATTGTGCCCGAGTGAGTGGCAGAATCTTACTCAACTCAGTGCCTACATCGCGTGCGCCAGAAGCCAGCGGTTCGCCCTTGTCCCACTGGGCTTGTTCAATAGCGGTTTCTGACAGGCGAATCAGGGTAGCTTTTTCTGAAACAGTGGTGGTGCCGCCGTCACGCTTAGGTTTATCCCATCGCGGCGACCGCCGTACATAGTAGGTGCCACCACTGACGGTGAAAACGAGTTCAACTGTGGATGGCTTTGCAGGATCTGCATGGGTGGAACGGATGCGACTGTAATCTGATTCGTCCCCGGCGGTTCTGCCGTAGAGTGCAAAGACGATTGCGTCAATAAGTGACGATTTTCCAGAACCCGTAGGCCCTTCGAGAAGGAAGAGACCGCTAGCAGTCAGAGAATCTAGATCGATTTCATAGTGGGAACCAAACGGGCCCACTCCATCAATAACAAGGCGACGAAATAACATGTTACTTTTCTTCCTTCCCTAGTTGCTCCCACTGGGCGGTCATCAGAGCAAGTTCTTCTGGATTGAGTTCGCGGCCACCGGCGGTGGCAAAGAACTCCGAGAGAACTTCGACAGGGTTTACTTTTGCTAATGAGACCTCCTGTACTGGCATATCCTGGCGTGGAATATCGTGATGAGCTTCAAGTACGTACGGGAAATTCTGGCGTAGCCGTGCCAGCATCCGCTCGGGACGATCAATATCGGTAACGAAAATGCGCAGAAAATGGTCGCGATAGCGTGCATACTCGCTGGACATCAGCTCATCGAACGTTCCGCGCAAGGTAGCTAGCGGGCGATAAATCGGTGCTGGAATGAGCTCAATTTCTGGAGCATCTCCAGCCTGCTCGATAGAGACAAGAACTGAGGATTTCTTATGATGCTCTTCGGAAAATGAGAACGGCAGGGGAGAGCCGGCATACCGCATGAGGGGTTTTTCATGTACCTGTTGTGGGCCATGTAGATGGCCCAACGCCACGTAATCAATAACGCTTTTACCATTGACACAAATATCAAATACGCCACTTGGTACGCTATCAACACCACCAATATGCAGATCGCGCTCTGATTCTGACGGTTCGCCACCAACAACAAATTCATGTGCCATCACGATCGTGGGGAGGGAATTATCGATCGGATGATCGCCGGTAGTACCATCAATACTTTCGCGTACTCGATCCATGGCTGCTTGGACCACTGCTTCGTGACTGCGAGCCAACGGAGATTCGGGATCTGGAGCCAAGCGCACGCGCTCAATATCAGGTTCCAAATACGGCAGCGCATACACGTACCCCACCGGCTTTTCACCACGACGTACCTCGATCGGCGTGCCAATTTTGAGTGGATCGGTGGCGATAACGACGCGTTCTTGCAACAACCCGGCAGTGAATCCTAGCCGCGTAGGAGCATCGTGGTTACCTGCAGTGAGAATAACCATCGTATGTTCGGCTAGCTGCTCCAACGTGCGCGATAGCAACTGAACCATCGCCACTGGCGGAATCCCGCGATCGAAAATATCGCCAGAAATAAGCACGGCATCAAGATCACGTGTGTGGGCTACCTCCACCACATGATCTGACCACAACTCATATGCTTCATGCAGATCTGTACCGTGAAGCGTGCGACCAAAATGCCAATCTGACGTATGTAAAAACCTCATGCGTCTAGTCTAGCCATCGCCTCCGACATAAAATGCGTGACACTGGCCCAGTTATACACATATTTCTAAACTCCGGCACAACCACCGTCGGCC
Source organism: Arcanobacterium phocisimile (assembly GCF_016904675.1). Classification (NCBI taxonomy): domain Bacteria; kingdom Bacillati; phylum Actinomycetota; class Actinomycetes; order Actinomycetales; family Actinomycetaceae; genus Arcanobacterium; species Arcanobacterium phocisimile. The sequence continues at coordinate 369,822 of NZ_CP070228.1, forward strand.
AAACTGTTAAAATACAGGAAGTAGGTAGTGCGCGAACCGATCGCGACCGCCGTCGTCAACCGAGGAGACATACGTGAAACCCGCACCAACTGGAGAAATTCAAGACGTCGAACCGCACGAACTATTCTTTTCAACCACGGATTCTAAAGGCGTTATCCAGCTGTCAAACGAAGTATTCACTCGGTTATCACGATACGACGTCGATGAACTACGCGGAGCACCGCACAATATTGTGCGCCACCCGGATATGCCAGCCTCGATCTTCAAACTCGTCTGGGACACCCTCGAAGCAGGTAAGCCATTCGCAGGATACATGCTTAATCTCGCTGGCGACGGCTCCGAATATGACGTCTTCGCCACCATCACACCACTACCTACCGGTGGCTACCTCTCAGTACGTGCCCGTCCTATGCGCGAAGAAGTGTTCACCCGTATTCGTGAGGTTTATGCGCGCGTTCTCGAGCATGAGAAAACACTGATCGACGGCGGACTTAACCGTCGCCAAGCAGCAGAATCTGCCCTGTCATTCCTTTCTGAGGAACTCTCCCGCGCTGGCATCGACTCCTATGAAGACTTCGAAATCGCGTCACTTCCAGAAGAGGTCGCCTTGCGTGAAACCCAAGGCGTAACTTTCCCGGAACGTGAAGGGCAATCGCAGCTCCACGATATGCTCGCCGCGGTTCACAAAGAGCATGACACGCTCGAAGCATGGATGCGTCACCAAGACGAACTTGCACAAATGAGCGAACGGCTCAACGCCGTCGTCGAACACGTCCGTAGCGATATGGCAACCATGTCTAACGTTTCGCACGAATTTACGCAGCTAGGCGAAGGAAATCCAGCACTACATGCAGCCCTTGAGCCACTCCTGGTGTGGAATCGGATGCAAGGTGTGACCGCGACGTATCTTAATGCGCTTATCTTGAAGGTCACCGCGCTCGACGCCCAGATAGCACAAACCCGTTTCCGTATCGCGCTCTCGCGCCTCCATTCAGACATGTGTGGCATCTTCATTGCTGAACTTATCGACACCGGGTACGACGCTAAAATTGGTGTTCCGGGGCTTGCTCCAGGCTTCGTTACCCGCGAAGTGTTCGACGTCGAAGCCAACGAAACCGCTGACGAACGTGCAGTTCGTGAGCGACTTGAATCACTAGAAATGCTCAGCTCGGTACTGAATGCCGACGTAGAAGCGCTCCAAGAGCACGCTCGCGCCTACCGCGAACGTGCAAACGATATCGCCCACTACATGGATCGTGTTCTGCATGCGATTTCTATTCCGCGTCAGCTACTGGAATTGTGGCAGATGTCGGCAGAAGATGTGGAAATGCCAGAGATTATCGACTCTACCAACGCCACAGTTGCCCAGGCGATTGAGCATGCGAAGGCTTCACATGAGCGACTTGGCGCCTTCCAGCAAGAACTTGCCACGATCTCTGACGTGGAGAATTTCAACGAACTTTCGCAGATTGTCCTAGAAATTCACGCAAAAGTTCTGATTATGCAGGGGTAGTAAACTTAGGTGGCTTGGACTGTGCAAGGTGTAGACCAGTTTCTTTTGAGTTAAAAGTGCAGAGCTCTTATTCGGAACGTGCTCAAAATTGTTTTCCGGATGAGTTCCATTTTTTCCGGGTAGTCTTTATTATGTAGGTGTTTACTTTTGTGTCAGATAATGCTTGAAAGAACGGTTTTAAAATGACTCAACGACGAGTAATGATGTTGTCTGGAAATGGACTGTCAATAGCTGATAACGCAGATTTACGTTTAGACAGTCTGACGAGTGCGTTAAGAGAAAAATTTATTGGTCTATCCGATGATAGTCGTAAAGATGGAGAATCTCAAGAGCTCTCGGAAATGAATGATGTCTTGTCGGCTTTGGCTCAAGATGTTTTTCCTGGTTGCGACTTAAACGATTTTGAGCAAATTGTTGGAGCGTTCGGAGTTGAAGAAGGGCGTATGGAACTGCTTAGCGCCATAGCCCAAGTCACTGATAGAAATACTGAAATGGGTGAGCATATCGCCCGAGTTCAAAAATTTCTCAAGGCGCTTCAAAAGGTAGCAACTGCGCATATTTTAGAAACTATCGATGAACGCCATCGGTCTACGAACAACGAAGTTTCTGCCTTTATATCAGGAGTTATAGAAGAATTCGAGCAACGTTCCTTCATCAATCTCAACTACGATAATCGACTTATGTGGAGGTTGCTAGGGTTGTGTAAAAGTAAGGGAATCGAGTTGCAAGATTTAGCGACACAAGCTGGTAACCTTAAGGCTCGCGGAACATTCGACTTATGTCTGGGGTTGCTTGATAAGAAGTCTAAAATCGAAAAGAAAGCAATTCAGTATTTCTCTCTTGTGGATTCTTCAGAGGATGATTATGCGGTGCGGATAAAAGCGATCAGGGAAGCTAAAACTTCACTGGTTCACCTGCATGGTTCACTAGGTTTTTTCAAGACAGAAGATACGGATGGGGTGACCCATCATATAAAGGTTACAGTTAAAGATATTCGCGACAACAAGCTGTGGGAACGTATGAGGAAACGTCCCAATGATTTTAAGCTATCTCCGTTGGTTATTCTGTCTTCACAAAACCTTAAGCGCAATCTTATTAGTCAAGAACCATTTAAAAGCGCATACTTGCTGTTTGAGCATGCGCTTGCCGATTCGGATCATTGGCTGATTGTTGGCTATTCTTTCCGAGATGAAGAAGTGAATAAGCGGTTCAAGCAAGAAATCTTGAGGAGGAAGAGTCTCAGTGAGCAGGATGATGATTCTTCAAAACATATGCCGACTGTTCTGATCGTAACCTATGGGGATGAGCTCGAAGAGGAGGTTGTGCGTTGTGAGCTCGGAGCTGACGTTAATGATGATCTAGAGCTCTTATTCGAGCGGGATGGTGTTGGGAAAACATTAAAGGGAGATGCTTGGAAGTCTTTCGTGCAGAGCGCTGGGTAGGCGCCCAGTGCCAGGATTTGTAAAATAAGAAAATCTCCACTCGTGGTGAGTAGAAAGTATCAGGGTTTGACTTTGGCTTTCTACTCACCACTCCGGCTTGCCCCGCGAGGCAAGCAAACGCCTAAAGGATTCTACTCGTGTAGCTGCCATTGATCCAGGTTCCACGAATTGTGGATCGTCGAGCGCACACTCGATTACACCATCTTCGTGGGTGCAACCACGCGGGCAGTTTTCAGCGATGTCGTCCAGGTCAGGGAAGCCGCGCAAAAGCCCGTCCGGGGTAACGTGTGCCAAGCCGAACGTCCGCACACCAGGAGTGTCGATCACCGTGCCGTTACCGAGATAGTCGAAGGCCATTGCCGACGTCGAGGTGTGCCGGCCGCGACCAGTAACTCCATTGACGTGCCCGGTTTCTCGAGTTGCTTGTGGAATCAGTGCGTTAATCAGCGTCGATTTTCCAACGCCTGAATGTCCAACGAGAACCGAGACGCGACCGGTGAGTTTGTCGCGCAACTCCGCCAAACCATCGGTAGGTTCCGACTCGCTACCAGCTCCAGGCTCGCTACTGGCCTCAGCTTCGGCTTCAGCCGGATCAACCACGCTGGTAACCACGATGTCTAACCCCATTGGCTCATAAATCGAACGCAACTCATCCGCGGGAGCCAAATCGGATTTCGTCAACGCCAAAATAACGTCCATTCCGGCGTCGTAAGCAGCAACAACACAACGATCAATCATGCCGGTACGTGGTTCTGGCTGAGCTAACGCAGCCACAATGACGAGCTGGTCAGCATTGGCAACAATAATACGCTCGTTTCCTGCTGCTTCGCCTTCTTCACCAACCCGCCGCAAAACTGTTGAACGTTCATCGACTTCCGCGATGCGTGCCAGGGTATCTTTGCGCCCGGAAAGATCGCCAACCATTGCGCACACATCACCAACGACGATACCGCGCCGGCCTAATTCGCGAGCCTTGACAGCGATAACGTCAGTACCGCTGTCGATCATGCGCACATGGTAGCGGCCGCGATCAACCCGGTAGACGCGCCCGCGAGGCGCCTGCGAATAGTCGGGACGAATCTTGGTGCGTGGGCGCGAGGGCTTTCCCGGACGTACTTTCACCCGGTAATCATCGGTACCAATATCGCGTCTGCTCAACCTTTTTCATCCGTTCGTGTGATCATCGATTCCCACATGTGTATAAAATGCGGGAAAGTTTTCGTTGTCGCATTCATATTACCAACCCGCACCCCGGCAATACGCAGCCCTAGGATTGCACCACAGGTTGCCATGCGGTGATCGGCGTAGGAGTCGAGGTCGGCTGCGTGGAGCGCACGCGGGTTGGCATCAATAACGAGCGCATCGCTCGTAGCGTGTGCCTGGACGCCGACGCGGGTGAGCGTGGCGGTGAGCGCTGCAAGGCGGTCGGTTTCGTGCCCACGCAGGTGCCCAATATTTCGCAGGGTGCTTTGCCCGGATGCGAAGGCGCAGATAGCTGCGATGGTGGGGACGAGTTCGCCGACGTCGCTCATATCGACGTCGAGTGGCTGAATCTCGTGCGGGCCGCGGCAAACGAGTTCGTTTCCGGCGGGTGTGGTGACGACCTCGAGTTGCCCGCCGGCCATCCGTAATAGGTCAAGATAGGCGCGACCGGGTTGCGTGGAGTGTTGTGGCCAGTTGTCGATAGTGATGGTTGTTCCGGTGACCATCGCGGCGGCGAGGAACGGTCCCGCATTGGACAGGTCTGGTTCAATTGCAATGCGGCGTGTTTTCTCAAGCCTGCTCGGCGTTGGCGGTTTACCAGGGTCCACCTGCCAAGAGTTTTTATTGACGACGACGGTGTGGCCAGCTTGTTGCAATGCGGCGATTGTCATGCCGATGTGTGGGGTAGACGGGATAGTGCTGTGACTAAGACTGACGTCTAAACCGTGTGACATTAGAGGAGCAGCGAGCAACAGTGCCGAGAGGAACTGTGACGAGGCTCGGGTGTCAAGGGTTATGCGTCCGCCGTCGAGTGGCCCTCGGCCATGCATAGTGAGTGGGAAACGCGGATTTGCTGAATTTTCCCACGATATTTCTACGCCCAGATCGCGCACGGCCGCTACGAGTCCGGCGATGGGCCGGTGGCGGGCGTTCGGCGCACAGTCAATGACGATATCGCCGTCAGCCATTGCGGCTAAAGGCAACACAAAGCGCATGACTGTGCCGGCTTGATGTGCGTTGATCGTGAGGTTGCCGGGTATTTGTATCTGCCCGGATGAATCCCGCGGTATTGGGGAGATCCGGCATCTCTCGCCAGCCCACGAAATGGTCGCGCCGAATGCAGATAAAGCATCTGCCATCGCCCGGGTATCGTCCGATTCGAGGGCGCCGCAGAGTTCTACAGGTTCGTGGCCGGTGGCAGCTAGAAGCATCCAGCGGGCTGTTAAGGATTTTGATCCTGGCAGTGCGATCCGGCCGAACATGTATTGCCCAGCCGGAACTGTTGGCGCCTGCCACCATGAGTGTTCGGCGCGAGTACTCATAGCACGATCCTACGCAGGGTTTAGGAACGTGTCGGAGCTATCTGTTCAAAACGCTGAGACGCGCTCTCAGCAGCTCGTTCACTCAACCGTGCTGCGCGCCAACCAACTGACGGTTTGCCGGAGCGATCAGTAGAAGCGATAAGGGCGCCACCGATGAGTCCAGCTGCAGAGAGCAACCCAGAGATATCCTTCTTCCGAGCAGCCATCGGCTTCTTTTCCCATACGGGATTGTTGGCCAAAGCAAGCGGAATCTGGGTAACGCCCAAGAGAAGCGCAGCAGAACGTGGGGTGCGCGAACGAGCTAGCTGCAAGCCAGCAAGCGTTACGACTGCGCCCGATGCGCGCGTTACAAGATCGAGAGCGGTATCCGTAGGTTCAGAAATTCCTAGTTTTTTATCTAATCCAGCTTTTTGTGCCAATGCCCAGAGTTTACGAGCAGGTTCACGATGGCCTTGTGGTTTCGTTACAGCATCAATGCCGGAGAGGATAAATGGGGTTGCGAGCAAGGGACGAGCAAGTTTGTTCAAAATAGTCATGTCTATAGCTTACCGTTAGCTTCCCGCAGAGTTTGGTAAACGAGGAAAATTACGCTGAAAGTTAAGCAGTCACATATCGATAATCTTTGCCAACGGTCCGTAGTGAGCATCGATAGCCTTCTTGTAAGCTTCAATATCTCCGGCCTCGGCAGCTAAAAGGATATCTCGATGCGCCTGCGCAGTGGCGAGCAGTTCATCCGAAGCAGGAGTTCCCAGTCCAGGGATGAATGCTTGATGTACCAGCCACATTGCGCTAATAAGCTGGGAGATGAGGGAATCTCCAGTAAATTTCGTTAGCGCTTCATGGAAGGCGATATCTTCATCAAGATAGGTACACCCTGCGCTCGCACGTTCAATCATCGTATCAACTAAGGCGTGTAGTTCAGGGTTTTGAGTACCCTTGAATTCATGAACGACCTCTTCAGCGATGCCAAGATCGAGAACCTTGCGGGTGATCACCACTTGGCGCAGACTAGCTTTTCCGGAGGACTGGTCAAGAGCGTTACGCAAAATGAGTGTTTGGACCATAGGTTCAAGTGACAGCGATCCGACGAAGGATCCGCGGCCTTGCTGAACAGTGACGATATCGAGAGCAGCCAGTTGACGAAGTGCTTCACGCACTGATGAACGCGAGACTCCGAGATCTGCGCAGAGCTCTGCCTCCGTTGGTAGAGCATCACCTGGCTTGAGATCATGGTTAAGGATATAGCCTTTAATTGCGTCCATTGTGGCGGTAGAGCGCATGACCGTGCCAATCATGGAACGTTCAGGTGCCGATGAAGTTGTATATTTCTTCAGGATCGCTTGCAATGACTTGTCAGACAACATAGGCTTTATTCTAACGAATACAAGGCATCGTTGCCCTGTTTTTCGGACAGATTTTTGGAACTAATTTTTTCGCCAAAATTCTGCCAGAGCAGTGTGCAATGCAGTAAGAAAGCGTAGGAACAAAGGTGGTTCTACTTTCGCTAGACATTGGTGGTACCAAAGTCGGTTGGGCGATCGTTTCTGGAGGCATTGGCGAACTATCCATCTCAGAACGAGGCTCTATTCCTACTCAGGCGTTCGACGGCGGTGCCCGTGTTGCTGAACGTATCTGTGAGTTGGCAGCCGAACTGGTTGAACGAGTCGATGTCGATGGCATCGCCGTAGCCTCAGCAGGCGTCGTCGATCCACAAACCGGTGCTATTGTGTCAGCAACCGGAACAATGCCCGGGTGGGGCGGTACCGCACTAGGTGATCTTTTGCGTGAAGCAACCACAAAACCCGTCTGGGCCATCAACGATGTTCACGCGCACGGCCTAGGTGAAGCAGTTCTTGGCGCGGGCCGCGGTTTCCGTTCAGTTCTGACATGTGCCGTGGGGACAGGCATCGGTGGAGCCCATATTACTAACGGTCGGATTGTCTTCGGCGACCACAACCTTGCTGGCCATTTTGGTCATATTCACCACCACTTTGCAGCCGACCAACCCTGTTCATGCGGCCGAACCGGCCATATTGAGGCCATCTGCTCTGGCTCTGGTATCACTACTTGGTTCAATTCGCGTTCCACAGACGCCAAAGTCAACAACGGTCGGGAACTCCAAGATTTAGCTGAAAGCGGTCACGAACTCGCCGCTACCACCTTCGCCCAGTCTGCGTATGCACTGGGGGAAGTGCTCGGTTCGCTGGCAAACTCGATCGACCCCTCCGTCGTCGTCCTCTCTGGCTCAATGACTCGCTCTGGGCAAACCTGGTGGTCTGAAGTTCGCCGTGGGTATCGCGCAAGCGCTATGGATTTCGTTGCGGATCTTGAATTACGCAACGGTGAATTAGGATCTGACGCCCCATTATTCGGCGCCGCCCTCTATTACTATTCAAGGGAGAATAATTAATGAATCCGCTTATTGAATCGTTGCGCGGCACAGTCGTTGTGTCAGTGCAAGCCTATCCTGGGGAACCGTTACGCCACCCGGAGACGATGGCGCAGATGGCGCGGGCAGCCGAACTCGGCGGTACGTCAGCTATCCGTTGCCAGGGCCTTGCTGATATTTCGGCCATCAAAGGACGTGTGAAGATTCCGGTTATCGGTTTGTGGAAAGAGGGGGACGAAGGGGTCTACATCACCCCAACTTTGCGTCACGCTCGCGCCTGCTCGATGGCTGGCGCCGATATCGTTGCTATCGATGCTACTGGCCGCCCACGTCCAGACGGTTTAACTTATGCGCAAACCATTGCTGAGCTGAAAAAAGACGGCATTTTGACGATGGCCGACTGCGGATCGTTCGAGGATGCTCAACGTGCAGTAGATGCTGGTACTGACATTATTTCAACCACTCTCGCGGGATACACCGGAGATCGCGAGAAAACTGACGGACCAGATTTTGAATTGTTAGCCCAGATGGTCGAAGCTTTCCCCAACATGCCAGTGATCTGCGAGGGTCGAATCCACACCCCACAACACGCTCGTCAGGTCCTTGAAGCTGGCGCGTTTGCCGCCGTCGTCGGAACGGCAATCACGCACCCAACCTCGATCACCTCCTGGTTTATTAACGCAACAAAATAACGAAACGTTTGTTCGGAAACGAAGAAGTTCTCTCATTAAACGAAAGAAGAATCGCACATGTATGTTGGTATTTTTAAAGATGAAGAAACGCTGGCAAAAGCAGCTGCTGAATATTTGATGAAGAAGCTCAACGCATCTGAGCGCAAGGTTGTTGGTGTCGCTACCGGTTCCACACCACTACCGCTTTACCAGGAACTGCGCGATGCGCATGCTGCCGGCACTTTCTCGCTAGAAGGTTTTAAGGCGTTTGCACTCGATGAGTACATCGGTATCGATCCAGAGCACCCAGAGCGTTACCGCAACGTGTTGCGCGCCGAACTTGTTGGTGACGAGCGGACGGGTTTGCGCGAAGAAGATCTCAACACGCCAGATGGTTCGGCAGACGACCCATATGAAGCGGCAAAAGCATACGACAAGTCGATCAAGGACTCCGGCGGTGTCGTGGTGCAGATCCTCGGCATCGGTTCTGATGGTCACATCGGTTTCAACGAACCAGGTGGTGCTCTGACCTCACGTACACACGTCGAAGCGTTAACAGCACAAACTCGCGAAGATAACGCCCGCTTCTTCGAGAATGATCTGGCCAAGGTTCCAACCCGCTGCATCACCCAAGGATTGGGCACCATCATGGAATGCGAAGTGCCGTTGTTGATCGCTACAGGTGCTGGTAAGGCAGACGCAGTTCGCGAACTTGTTGAGGGCGGTGTTTCAGCCAAGTGGCCAGCCACGATTCTGCAAATGCATCAAGAAGCTGTAGTTTTCTTAGATGAAGCCGCCGCAGCTAAGCTTGAACTCAAAGACTTCTACATGGAACGCTGGGAGTCACTACGATGAGCGTTTTCGAAGGAAAAGTTCTTAACGGCCAAGGTGAATTAGTCGGTGCTGGTCTCGAGATAGACGACGACGGCGTTCTAGTTCGTGTTCTGCCTGCCGGCGGGGAGTTGCCTGACGGCTGGATTACTCCTGGTCTGATTGATATTCACAATCATGGTGGTGGCGGTGCATCATTCCCAGATGAGACTGACTTAGATGGTGTTTATACAGCTATCGAGGCTCACCGTCGCTTGGGTACAACAGCAATGATTGCTTCCACTGTGTCCATGATTGATCCGTTGCCGGCTATCGAAAACTTAGTGAAAGCATGTGAAGCTGGCGAATTGCTCGGCATTCACATGGAAGGCCCGTACATTTCGCCACACAAGTGCGGCGCACAAAACCCGGCTGCAGTCCGTAATCCAGATCTGGCAGAATTACGTACCTGGTTAGAAGCTGGCAAGGGCTGGATTAAAACCATGACAATTGCTCCTGAAGTGGATAACGCTTTTGAAGCGGCATGTTTGTTGCTTGATTTTGGCGCGTTACCTTCGTGGGGGCACACCTCTGGTAGCACGGCTGATGCGCACGATCTGATTGCTCGCACCACCGAATACGGCCGTTCGAAGGGGATAGAGGTTCCACAAACGGCAACGCACTTGTTTAATGCAATGCCAACGCTGGCACACCGTGAGCCGGGGCCGGTCCGCGAACTGATCGCCTCTGCGTGCAGCGGTGAAACTGTTGTTGAGCTTGTGGCAGACACGATTCACGTCCATCCAGATTTGGTTGGGGATGTTGTTCGAGTGATCGAAAACTCTGGTCAGATGAATGGCGTCGTGTTCGTTACCGACGCGATGGCTGGTGCAGGAATGCCAGATGGTGATTATGTGCTCGGCTCGCTGGCAGTCACTATCGTGGATGGGGTTGCCCGGTTAACTGATGGTGGCGCTATCGCTGGTGGTACGGCACGGCTAGCTGAAGAAATTCAGCGCATGGTGGGCGGTGGCCATTTGAGCATGGAATCCGCTGTCCGTTGTTGCGTGGCTGGACCAGTTCGTGCGCTCGCATTACGTGGTGACGAGCCAGGTGTGACGGTTGATTTTGTTGAAGGCGAAAAGCCAAACTTTGTGGCGTTTGATGGCGACCTCAATATGGTGCATTATCAGCGCGCATAATACGTTTGCTCTAAAACGGGTTATCGGCACTTTAGTGTGTTGATAACCCGTTTTACTTATCGTGGGACTGTGATGCGAATTGGATTGGCGTTCTACGGTAAACTATCTCCTGATGAACGATGTAGTCTCAGTCCAAGATCGTAAGCTGTTATCGCACCAATTCGAGGAGCAGGCGTTGCCGCTTCTCGATCAGTTGTATGGTGCCGCACTTCGTCTAACTCGCAATCCTGCTGACGCTGAAGATCTGGTGCAAGAAACCTACGCCAAAGCGTTCGCAGCGTTCCACCAATATAAACAGGGGACAAATCTCAAAGCGTGGCTGTATCGCATTCTCAATAACGCATTTATTTCTAACTATCGCAAAGCCCAACGTAGACCAAAAGAAGCTGATGCAGACCAGGTAGAGGACTGGCAAGAATATGCGGCCTCAACGCACGATTCACGAGGGTTGATGTCAGCGGAAGCTGAAGTGCTTGAGCGGCTGCCCGATTCAGAAATTAAAGAAGCACTGGAACAACTTTCGGATGATCGTCGAACTGTTGTGTATTTAGCTGATATTGAAGGGTTTTCGTATCAAGAGATAGCTGATATCGTCGGGGTGCCAATTGGGACGGTGATGTCTCGCCTTCACCGTGGGCGTACTCAGCTTAGAGAGATTCTTCGTGACTATGCCCGTGAACTGGGATATAAAGTTAAGAAGAAGGCGGAGGAGAAGAAGTGAAGCGTTTTGAAGATTTACTAGAACAACTTGACGAGTGTCACTGTGCAGATGTTGCGTGTGATTGTTCAGAAGTTTTGGTGCACTTGTTTGAGCTCGTCGATGAAGATATGCCAGTGGAGCAGGCTCAGCGAATGTTGCAGCATAGTGCCGGGTGTGAGCATTGTGGCGATATGATCCGTGCCGAGGTTATGGTACGTCTGGCGCTACAGCGTTCGTGCACTTCTGATGTGGCTCCAGAAGAGCTACGGGCACGTATCGTAGAGGTTTTGCAGGGCTAGTTTCGTTTGCGGGAGGCGTAAGCGTGAGTAGCTCCATCGTTATTAATGTGACGCATTAGCTCATTACCCGGTACAATATAGTTTCGTCGTGCCGTAAAACTGCGGCCGAAGGTTAAGGAGTACACAATGTCGAAGCGTTCGCGTAAGCGCCGTGACCGCAAGAAGCGCGGTGCAAACCACGGCAAGCGTCCCAACACCTGATTTTGGGTTCGAAGCTTGGGAATCTCTTGATTCCAATGAAAAGAGAGCGGCTTTTAGTCGCTCTCTTTTCATATGTTAATTGCGCACTGGATTCTTAGGTCTACGCTTTTTCTTTCAAAACGATGAAAGCTGAAGCGATAAGTGCGATCACACCAGCAATGATGATCGGTAGGAATCCCTGCGTCCATGATGTATTAGGTGACATATTATCTGCCGCTTCTACCATAGACCCGAAAGCAAGTATTGCGTAGACGAAGCAGGTAATAGATGAGATCCAAAGCAGCGCCGTAGCGATTCTCGCTACGTTGTTTAGTTGCGGATCTTTAGTCAACAACACAACGGCCGCAACAAACAGAGCTACGCTAATGACAGAACCTATCGGAGATAGGACGTAAGGAGCCAAGATGGCTCCTAGTGGCCACGTCGCCAGAAATGTCTTCTCTTTTGTTTTAGTCAATTATCTTCCCTCCGCCTGGATTGCACATTGAGTTAACAGTCTGCAGGTAGCCGACGTTGGGGCGCCATTCATCGAGAATCCACGTCGATTTCCAAAAAGCAAATTGTTGGTGACAGATATATTGGTCTAGCATACCGTCAAGATTGACATTTAGTCCTCTATTCTTGTATTTCGCGTAAAGTTCGTTCCAGCCCGCAACACCAACTAAATAACTGGGAGCATTAGCACGCGCCCAACCCGTTGGCGAAACTTTAAGGGTCCACCCTTCACCCCGGTGCTCCCATGTTGCCTTTGAAATTAAGTCGAAACCTAACCAAGGATCAGCAACTACCGGATAGGTAACAGCTGCCCCTCGATGTTCTACATGCTGGATAACGGCATTACCCTCGATGGTGTAGTAAGTAGGAACTTCCTTCCCCTTAGCGTCAATTGCCCAAGGGGCAGAAATTTCGCCAACCAGATCATTATTAGAGTTTAGGGTATACACGCCCTTTAAAGGTTCGGTTCTCCCCTCAGGGGGTGTTAATTGTTCTAGTTCCGCACCAGTCGCCAATCGTAAGTCCGAAGATAAATCCAGCGTATGGTGAAATTCTTGAGGGCTATCTAACGAGGTTATGACAGTATTGATTCGTACGCCATCTTTTGTTGCTTGTACTGTTTGAGCGATATTCTTGCCAGCATAAACAACGGATCCATCGTCTGTAAGTGAACCTTTGCTCTTCACTTCCGGGTCTAGAAACAGTTTGGTGCTAGAGGTAGGGGAGGGGCTGTCAACCGAAGTAATAACAACTGGCTTGTAGGCGTCTTTAGGGATCTCTACATCCACATAACCGCGCGAAAGATATCCATCTTCGGTTGGGACGGCTTCTATGTTATTAATAGCTACTTTATCGGGCGTTGATTGAGCGACAATTGTAGCAAGTTCCTAATCGCCTAGATCACGTGAATTCTCAGATAAGGGTGGCGCAAACGCGTAAGTCATAGTGCCGATAGCAAGAGTGCATGAAGTGGCTATTGATGTGAGTAGTGATATTTTTTCATGGTTCTTTTATTCCTCTGAAGTTAGCATTTGGTGAGAGTTCACATGTGTGCCATCGCACTCTTTAATCGTATATGAAATATGTAACCTAGTGAAGTGAAACTGTGAAATAGGTAACATCTCGTTTACGTGTGTGTGGCATCGCAGGTTGGGCTGTCGATACTGGTAGTGTGCCGAATCGAATCTCGTTTTTTCTGTTTTGTTGCGGGGAAGTTGGTGTTGAATTCGGTTTGGATAAGGAGTGAAATATCCCCGATGTGAAATGTGTGGCAACGTCATGATCAAATTCGGCAAGGCCAGTCAAGGCCGGAAATATTAGCTGATTATAGGGTGAAGTCTGCAAGAAAACCCATGTTCGTGGATGGTATATGGCGAAGGTGAGACAATGCGTTCCTGGCAGGCGTTAATGTCTCGAAGCGTTCGCGTAAGCGCCGTGACCGCAAGAAGCGCGGTTCAAACCACGGCAAGCGTCCCAACACCTGATCTTGAGTCCGAAGCTTGGGAATCATTGATTCCATAATAGGAGAAAGCGGCTAATAAGTCGCTCTCTTTTAGTCATCTTACGTTCGTATGAGAAAGGTGCGTGCTCAATGCCAATAGCACATGAATATGAGATCGTGTCAGCTCGGCGAGTGCTGTTTTATGGTGTTACTGGAAGCGGAAAGTCAACGTTAGCTCGGGAATTTGCGCAACTCCGTCACTATCCGCTGTGTCTTGTTGACGAACAAATTGGTTTTGTGCCAGCTTCGGAAGCGGTATGGCAAAATCGGGACGAAAATGAGATGCGTGCGTTGGCAGATCAGTTCACGCAATTACCCGAATGGGTATGCGATTCAGCGTGGGGAAAATTCAAAGATGTCATTTTTTCGCGCGCAGATTTGTTAGTAGCTCTTGACTATCCGCGGTACGTCTCACTCTGGCGCTTGACTAAACGCTCAATTAAACGAGTGATTAGGCGCGAGCATGTATGCAATGGGAATATCGAAACGTGGAGACGTTTATTTAACTCCGAATCGATTATTCGTTGGCATTTCCTTTCGTTTTCACGAAAGCGCCAATGGATGCGAGAGCAGGAGAACAGGAGTACTGGGATACCTGTAGTGCGCCTTACGTCTCCGTCTGCTGCGGAGGCTTTTTTGGCGGCCGTCCGCGTTTCGGTAACTGACCGGTAGTGCCAGGGAGTCGGCCAGCTCTTCGTAACCCATCTCGAAGAATGACTTCGATTTGCGCGTTGACTGAGCGCAAATCGTCCTCGGCCCAGCGGGCAACGGCATCGTGAACCGCTGGGTCGAGGCGTAACGAAATAGCTTTGCGAGGTGTCATAAGCTTACTGGTAAAGACCTCCAGCATTAATGACTGGTTGTGTCTGTCCATCAGAACACAGAACTACGAGCAGGTTGGATACCATTGCGGCCCGTCGTTCTGGGTCAAGATCCACAATGTTTTTCTGTTCGAGCTGATCGAGTGCCATCTCAACCATGGAGACGGCGCCGTCAACGATTGTTTCGCGAGCATCCACGATTGCTGCAGCTTGCTGGCGCTGTAGCATTGCTTGGGCGATTTCAGGAGCGTAAGAGAGGGAAGAAATGCGGGTCTCCACGATTTCTAAGCCGGCAACGCTCACTCGCTCGGCAACTTCATTAGCTAGCTCAATGCTGATGTCCTCGGTTGATCCGCGCAGTGAGGAACGTCCATCAACAGGAAAGTCGTAAGGATGTTGAGTGGCGATATGACGGAGTGCTGACTCAGATTGGGACTTAATAAAGTCTTCATAGTTTTCAACCGAGAACTGCGCCTTCGCGGTGTCTGCGACCTGCCAGACAACAATTGCTGCGATATTAATAGGGTTTCCAGAGTAGTCGTTAACCTTCGTCTCGTTGGTTTCAAAGTTGCGTACGCGCACTGAAACTTTTTTACGATTAGTGAATGGGATGGTGTAACTGAACCCGGTACTCCGGATCGTGCCCATGTAGGTTCCGAAAAGCTGAACGACGCGAGACTCACCCGGGGAAACGATCGTGAATCCAGTAAGTAAAAAGAATGCCAGTAAGAAGACGATGCCGCATATAGTCATGACGACATTTGTTTGAGTGGTGGCAGTGCCATTATCTTGCGCAATCGCGCCTTGGATGAAGAACCATGAGGAGAGTCCGATAGCTGCCAAGATGCTGAAAAAGAGAAGGATCGTTCCAGCTGATCCTAGTGCCCATGCTTTCTTTTCTGTTATATCTACCCGGATGCCAGAGTGGCCGACTGGGTCGGCGGCTACCGTGACTGGTGTTGATGTGTCCATATAAAGTCCTAACCTCTAAAAAGTGATATAAAAATGATATCACTTTTTAGAGGTTAGGTGAAGAGTGTGCATAGAGTTTGCATATCTGGCCTTAAAACAGACCATAACCACTATTTATTGCGTGGCATGCGCATTCTATGCTCGCTAGCTCTCTTACTTCTTATGCTTCGCTTTGTTAGCAGGCTTTGAAGTGGAATCGATGAATCCAAGCTGCTCAGGAGTTTCTGGAATTTCATTGGTAAGCCAACGTGCGGTGTCCTCATCGGCGTGGTGGCGAACAATCGTACGGAACTCGCTCATTTCAAAGTACAAGCAGTTGGTAAGCGGGTTGCGCTTGTGCTTGATGATCTTGTAGAGCCAGTAGATGAACAATCCGATGTTGAAGATCAATGCTGCCCAGGCGCAGACAATATTGGCAACTGGGTTCATCGTTGCATAGTTCGTCATCGAACTTGGCTTGACCAAAAGTTCAGGCAAGAGGTTGTTTGCGGCAATCCAGAACATGAGTGTAAAGCAGCGGAACCAAATCCACTGGCCCTTTGCCCATGTGAATGCTGGAATTGTACAAGCGAGCAACAGTGCAAACGTGCAATACCAGGTGTAATCGGCTAACGCGTTGTATAGGAAGGCGTGGTTCCACAAGTCGTAGGCGATAACCCATGGCCAGACCATGTCTACCCAAATCAGGCCACGAACTTGCTTCTTACCGTTTGCCAGTGTTGTTTTGGATTCTGATGTAACGAAGATCTTACCTAGACCAGTGATGGTGATGATGTTCAGCAGTCCAGCAAGTGCAGAAACGAGGTTCCAGTGCCCGCCGATCGTGCGGAATCCAGTTGCTGGATCGATACCGACGTGGTTGGCTTCAAAGTTAGCTGCCAGTGCCTGATACCATTCGGCCGAATGCAGTGGCGCGGTGATGCCGCGCGATTCCGGTAGCCCGTTGAGGACGTCAATCGAATGTGCGGCGTTGATATCCATCAAACATTGCGGACTTGCGGCACACGCGTAGTAGGAATCGGCTTGGAAGAAAATCGTAACGTCGCGAATATTGGCTTCCATGATGTTGATGGATAGACCGAGCCATAGTGCGATACCCATCCAAAGTGCATACTTCCGTGCCTTGTCAGGATGGCGTTTGCCGAATACGAGCAGGTAGCCGGTCATGGTTGCGGTGGCAATCATGATGACGAATTTACCGAACGGGAACCAACCAACCATAGGAACGCCGTGGATGATAACGTACGGCATCACGGCGATGCCACCGATGGTCCATAGGGTGAAGATGGTCCAGTTCCAGCGTCGATTGATTTCGGCGACGGCGATCTGTGCGACCAGGACGATTACCCAGAAAAGATAAACTGAGGGAGTTCCAATCTCCCAGAGGAATAGTGATGACATGAGGTATCCTTCGGCTTTATAGTGCAGGAAAGTGCGAGTCGAAAGCGATACATAAATGTATCGACTAGGACTTTATCCTCAATATTAACGTGAAAATTTTGAGATACTGGAGACTAACGTCACAGGGTGGTGGCAGGTCGTCATTGTACGACGTTACACAGAAGGAGATTCGATGAAAAAGTCATCGTGGATGAAGCTTGGTGGAGCTGCGGCGCTCACCGGTCTTAGTGGTCTGGTTGCTTTCAGTCAGTTTAGTGGCAAAGCAACGAAGGAAGAACAGGAGTGGGTATATCCTGGCGATGATCTGATCGATGCGAACTATGACAATGGATATTCGTCAACGTATGCCATTGATATTGATGCTCCAGCTTATGCTGTTTACCGTATTTTCAAGCAGATTGGTGCGGAAAAGTCTGGTTCTTTCAGTTCAGAGTTCCTCGAGCGTACCTTCGCTCGACTACCGTTCTTCAATTCCTATGAGATTCAAGAAGAGTTCCAGCAGCCAGATTCCATGGTGCCAGGCGATATTGCGGCGTTCGATTTCCATGGTATGTCAATGGAATGGGCAGACGTTGTTCCAGGTAAGTACATGGTGCAGTGGGTGGACACCAAGAATCCGCCAGCCGCTCCAGGTTCTTACGCATTCCGTTTCCCATTCATGA
Organism: Arcanobacterium phocisimile; assembly: GCF_016904675.1. Lineage (NCBI taxonomy): Bacteria > Bacillati > Actinomycetota > Actinomycetes > Actinomycetales > Actinomycetaceae > Arcanobacterium > Arcanobacterium phocisimile. Next base: position 387,426 of record NZ_CP070228.1, read on the forward strand.
AGCACTTTGCTGCTGCTTGGTGTTTCTATTTCGTGCCATTGAAGGGTGACCGTTGCCGATTGATCAACCACTGGCGTATTGGTTTCGAACCGGATAATCCAACGATTTCAGCGATCAACTGGATTAATATTGAGCTTATTGGTGGTGTCATGACGCACCTTCAAAACCTGTATGTTAAGCGTGTAGTTGAGTTCCGCAAGAAGCAGCACCATACCGGAAAGATGATGCGCGGTATTTTGGGTGGACGCTGGTTTAATACCGGTACCCCAGCTGGTCGTTGGGATGGGACCCCGCTATTTGAAGAAACCTATACTCAGTGGATGCGTTACGGTCGTCAATCTCCAGCCGTGGCAGAAATCCGTGAACCCGTCACGGACAACCCCGAGTGGCCACCAACGGGCCCAGGAACACCGTGGGCTGACATTGTCGACGAGGATTATTTCACTGATTGGGAAGAGCCAGAGTTCTCTTGGGAAGAGCAGATTCGCCAGAAGAAGGAAAAGACCTATCTCAAGGGATGGGGTAAGAAGAAGCCTTCAGAAGAGAAGTAATTCATCTGAAAGATAGTCCTGACGAAGTGAGCGAGTGCCATGTGGTGTCCGCTCACTTCGTTTTTAGATGAGGGTTTATGAATGGGAAAGTAATTTGTCATAGAAAAGTGGGTTCCGGTGTGCGTGGTATTAGGTAGCGGTTAGGGGAAATGAAGAGGCGATAGAGAGTGGAATCGGGGAACTAGTACTAGTTCCCCGATTCCACTCTCGTAGAAGTTGTTAGTTGATCACTCAGTTTTTTGGGCGTATCCCTTTACGCTGCTTTGCGGCTTTTCGATAGTGTAGTTCTTCGGGAGTCTTACCTAGACGTCCGGCAATAGCTATCTTGTCTTCCTCGGATGCATTCCTGCGGACCATGCGAATGTATTCTGGAGTATCGGAGTAGACTTCGACCTTAAATGGATTACGTTTGAGCGTAGCGATGCGGTAGAAGTGGTATCCGAAGACGGCGACATTGACAACGAGCGCTAGGAATGAGAAGAGGAATAGTGCTGTTGAGTTGTAGCTCGAACGATGAGCAAACATTGAGTCGTGCATGAAGTGTGGGAACGTAAGGACGACTGCAGACCAGAGAGTCAGTGTGTAAGCGCGGAACTGAATCCACGATCCACGCATGCTTGGGAATAGTGCCGGAATGGTGCATGAGGCTAGTAGAGCAAGACCGGAGTACCATGCTCGGTCAGGCAAGCAATTGTAGACGTATGCGAAATTCCACAGGTCGTAAGCAATAATCCATCCAAGTGTGAGATCGCCCCAGATGATTGCTTTGCTCTTGTTGCTTGCAACGAAAATTCCGACCCAGCCGGAGATTGCCAGTAGATTGAGAATGCCGGCAATGCCGTTCATATAGTTCCAGCTACCACCCGAAATAGTTAGTCCGGTTGCTGGGTCTAGACCATGAATATTTGCGCACTGGAAATCACGGATAACGGCTTCGAGGATGTTAATGGCAAGAATGATAGGCGGAATCATGAGATACCACTGGTTCTTACGAAGCTTTTGCGAATATTGTAGTCCAACTAGGGATAGTGAACCGGCTAGTGCTGAGTATTGCTTGACAATCGGGAACCATCCCTCAGCTCGCGTTCCTTGAGTGGAGTATGGCCACCAGAAAATTGTGAGCAGAACTGGTGCGATCACGAAAACGGCAAGGACGACCCATTTATTGCGTTGGGCTAGCCAGGCTGTGAGTGCCAGCGCTGCAGTGACGGCGATAAGCATCGCGTAATCCCACCATTCGCCAACTTCGAAGGCGAAGAGAGTGGGGTAATCAAGAGCAGGAAGTGCTGTAAACATGTGTACCCTCATTGTAAATACGGAAGTGTGTTGTGAATAACATCGTATATCTATATTAATCACTTTCTTTCCTAGAAGATAGGACTTTCGTGTGGTTGTTTAGTTGCTCTGACGATAGTCGAGTGCTGATTTTTGAGGAGTAATAAGGGTTGCTGGGCCATTGACTTGTTAGGACATCCTAATGTGCATGTGTCGCTATGAGCTTGTTAGTGTGTGGCAGGGAAGTTGCTGGCAAGGTGGTGAATAAGTTGCATATTGATTTATAAGGTTGCCCTAAGTAGCATATTTCTGTCATGAAAAAATGATGTTTATTTAGCCTGAATGTAGGAGTAATTTACACATGGGCCGCACAATGAGGAAAATGCTTATTTCATCAGCGCTGGCGACAGCGCTGATGATGGGTAACACCATCCCAGCCTTAGCTAGCCAAGAAAATGAGGCGGGTACGAATGAACCGTCTTTAACCGCTACGGAAAAAGGAAGCGCTGAAGAAAGCGCGGCCGTTGCAAACGACGATGTTGCAGTAGCTCAGCCAGCTCAAGCCGCATCTGTCGATGAGTCAACCCAACCAACCCAACCTGTCGTAACGCCAGCTGAACCTGTTGCGCCTGCTACCGAAGTCACTGAGCCAGTTGCTCAAACCGAGGCAAAAGTTCTGAGCGGATCCGCTAACTGGGATTTCCGCCGCTCATTCCGCGACTACGTCGGCTCTGAAGGTGAAAAACTTACCGAGACCACTATTCTCGAGCAGGGAAAGAATCTACTTTGGAGTCTCGCTCCGAATCAGCAACTCGACTTCTCCAAGCCTGCTGGAAAGTTGCACTTCACCGGTAAAATCGAGTGGTCGAAATATGATGGCTACCTCAATGTTTGGATCGCAAATCCAACCATCGACTTTGACACCAAAAAACTGCTTGCTGATGGCTACACCAAGGGCACGATGGCCAAGGCCGGACAAGTTCAGTTTGAACAGAAACCGATTGCAGAACTTGAAGATCTGAAGGTAACTGAAAAAAATGGCTATGTTGTGGTGTCCTCTCTTGATCCAGTGTTAACAGAAAACGTCAAGTCGCTTGTTGGCTTCTATGCTGGTGAAAAGGGTGCGCCTTTTGTTGCTACCATCGGAACGGTGGCCGAAGATGCAGCTATTCCTGCACCCGTCTTGTGGGAAATGTTCCCTGACCGCTGGAAAGACCCAGTAAATGGCCCGGTTTACAGTGATGATCCGCTCACAGATATTCAAATCCCAGACGCTAACCTCGATAAATGTATTCGAGAGCAGGAGGGCGTCGATCCAAAGATCCCAATGACAAACAAGGTACTCGAGGGAATTCAATCGTTGAGTTGTGCCGCTTCCGATATCAAAAGCTTAGAAGGTTTGGAAAAGGCAATTAATCTAGCCTCGATCAATCTATACCAGAATAAGATTACTGATCTTGGACCACTACGTGACTTGACGAAGCTCGTCAGCGTTTCGGTAGGTAAAAACCAGCTAACGTCGCTCGCGCCATTAGCCAAGCTGACAGATCTCTACACGTTAAACGCGGAAGAAAACTGGTTGACGGATGTTGCTGCAGTTAAAAACAAGCCTTATCTGTCTACGCTCAATCTTTCCCACAATCGTATTAGTGACATCTCTCAGTTGCCGTTGTTGGCGGAGAGCCCAGAAGCAGACGCTATTGAAGATCTCAATCTCTCGTACAACCGTATTTCTGATCTTTCTGGATGGAACGATCTCGTCCTTGCTAAGAGCGTGAACCTTTCCCACAATCTGATCGAAGATCTTGGCACTCTTCCCCTTAAACGTGGCATTCGGAAGCTTGACCTAGAGCATAACTTCATTAGTGATCCGTCAGCGCTCGCTAAATGGAAACCAAATGCTGAATTCATCACCTGGATTAAGCTTGCACATAACTCCTTTGGGCAAGAAGGCTGGGATTCTCTAAAGCCATTAACAGAGATTGTTGATGAATATTGGGGCACCAAGAAGAGTTTACTACGTGGCGCTCCTAACGAGGATCAGAATGCGGAAGACCTGCGCAACACTGAGACTAAGGCAGATGTTCAGGCATCACATGACGATCAAGACAAGAAGATTGCTACAGAAATCGCAAAGATTAAAGAGGAACTTGAAGCTAAGCGGCAGGCTGAAGAAGCACGCAAGGCTGAAGAAGCACGCAAGGCTGAAGAAGCACGTAAGGCTGAAGAAGCACGTAAGGCTGAAGAAGCCCGCAAGGCTAATGAAAACGATGCAAAAAACAACAAGATCTCTGGCTTCCTCGACTGGGGCGTGAAAAAAACCTTCCGTGAGTACATTCACGGATTCGCCGCCGGAGACTGGACTCTGTCAAACGGTGTGGTTGGTGAATTTAAGTTCCCGGTAAAGAATGACGGAAAAATCTCGACAGATAGCCTCACGGAGATCAACTTCGATGGCAAAGTTCATTTCACAGGACATCACGGTCTGCTCGATTTAGCTATCTCGGAACCAACAGTCAAAAACGAATCCGGATCGTGGAAACTATACGCAACCGTTGACTCACGCGCTTTTGACAAAAAAGATATCGGAAAAGTCTTCGCCGGAATCAAAGTTCCTGCCGGAGAGCTCACAACCAATCGAGTAGCCATCGCGAACTTATCGACACCAGAAAAAGTTACCAACGGAAACGAAACAAAGTTGTCATTCGCCAGTGTCGTACTCACGGCTCAAGGAGCGCAAGCATTCGCTGGTTTCTACAGAGTAGGTCAGGAACTTGACCCACTTACCATCGTGCTCGGTGTGCCAGCACAGTCACCTAATGCAGACAACGAAAAGCCATCTGCACCAGGCGAAAATGGAACCGATGTTAACCCAGGATCTGGAAATGACCAACAGGCACACCCAGAATCCAACGCCACACAAAACCAAGCCAATACTCCTGCACCGATCAAGAAGTGCGAAGTTGATCCAAACAAGAAGCGGATTACCAGTGGAAACCTCAGCTGGGGAATTCGTTCTTCCTTCACCACCTATGTTCGTGGCTCCATCGCTCACGGCGGTTGGGATCTCAATGGAGCTTCATGGAACGGATCGACGTTCAACTTCCCAGCAACCGGTGGCTTATACAACACTGCAACACGCACTGGAAACATTTACTACGGTGGAACAGTCCACTTCACCGGCCACGACGGGATTCTTGACCTCACCATGAGTAACCCAAGCATCTCAATCAACGGCAACAGTGGATCGCTCTACATGACTGTCACCGGCTCAGATATGAGCGGAAAGAAGTTCGAGCTCGGACGAGTCAACTTCGCAACCGTTTCCTTGAACGGAATCTCGGTTTCTGACGGCGCATTGAGCTTCAGTGGAGCTGCAGTTTCTCTCACCGAACAAGGTGCCAAGGCATTTGCCGGATTCTACAAACCTGGTGAAACACTTGATTCGATGTCCTCACAAGTCACCTTGGTGCCAGCAACCGAATGTGATCCGGTAACCGGCGAACTCATCGAATACGGTGCATTCGGTACCGCCCTTGCCAAGACGGGTATCGAAACCCAAGGTATGTTACTTGGTTCGATTCTTCTGCTCTTTGCAGGTCTCGGAGCACTCGGTGTTCGCCGTAGGCGCTTACACGTTGCGTGAGGTAAATAAACCGACAAGAAAACAACCTAAAAATAACTGAGTAAAATCAGTTACGACCAAAACAACCAACGGTGTGGAGCACAACATGTGCTCCACACCGTGTTCGGCGAAAAGAACTAAACACCACCATGAACCGAAAACTAGCAGCACTTCTCGCTTTGTCAGCATTAGCACTCAGCGCCTGCACAACACCCGTCCACCCTGATGAAAAACCACAAGAAACCTCTGCTCCACGCAGCGAAAAAACAACCACCAGCATTGAATTGCCAAACCCACACGACATGAGTGGACTTCGTGTGGTTGCCGATATTGACGATCCGCAACCAATTAGCGGAAACTTCCCGCAGAAACTGCCAGTCACAGTTACTGATGTCGAAGGAAATAGCGTCACCGTCACCGACACATCCCGCATTTTAGCGCTCGATCTTCCCGGCACGTTAAGCCGGACTGTCATTGCCCTTGGATATGGGGAAAACCTTGTCGGTCGCACAGTCTCTTCAACCGAACAACAACTCCAAGCACTACCGGTAGTCACCGAAAACGGGCACACGCTCAATACTGAAGCTATTCTCTCCCTCAACCCTACGGTAATTATCGCTGACCGTAGCGTCGGACCGCCAGAGGCGCTCGACCAACTTCGCGCTTCTGGCATCCCTCTTGTCCTCATCGACGCCCAACGCGGACTAGAGCAAAACACGCCACTGATTACCGCAGTCGCCCAAGCACTCGGAAATCCAGAAGCCGGCCAAGCACTCGCCAAACGCACCGAAGAAGAAACCCGCGATGCGCTCGAACAGATTAAAGACTGGACCCCTGAGCAACCAATGGAAGCAGCCTTCCTTTATGTGCGCGGAACCGGGGGAGTATTCTTCATTCTCGGAGCCAACGAAGGCGCTTCGGCGTTGCTCACATCCGTTGGGGCAAAGGACCTCGCTAGCGAACAAGGAATCACCGGGCTCACCCCTGCCAATGCTGAATCCCTCGTCGCACTTAACCCAGAAGTCATCTTCACCATGAGTGCCGGTCTCGAATCCACCAACGGCGTTGAAGGACTTCTTGCTCGACCTGGCGTTGCCGAAACTAGGGCCGGTCAAAACCAACGGATAGTCGCCATCCCAGATGGACTATCACTATCGTTTGGTCCACAAACTGGTCAAACCCTGCTTGCTGTGGCCCGCGCGTTATACGGAATTGAGTAACCATATGGCTTCTGTCACTGCGGGCATAGCCCGTCGAAACGCACGTGTGGCCCTGACCTTTGCAATCGTGATCATCGCTTTGTGCTTGGCAACTTTAGTCTCGGCCCTATTGGGGCAATACCCCATCGGTGTAGGCGAAGTGCTACGCTCTCTCTTTGCACCCCTCGGCTTGACTGAATACCCGCACGAGCCCCTCGCGTTTTCAACCCTGTGGAACATCCGTTTTCCGCGAATTTGCCTTGGCCTGCTCGTCGGTGCTGCACTCGCAGTGGCCGGCGCTGTCATGCAAGCGGTTTTTTCCAATCCGCTTGCCGAACCAGGAATCGTGGGTGTATCGTCCGGAGCCTCCGTCGGTGCAGCCTTGGCACTCGTTTTCGCACCCCATGCGCTCGCAGGTTTTTCTGTGCCACTTGCCGCGTTTCTCTCTGGCTTGGCAGCTGCGACAATCGTGTACACGCTCTCGCGCTCCCAAGGCAAAGCCGACGTGATTGTCCTTGTGCTAACCGGTATCGCCGTCACCGCCGTGTGTACCGCTCTAGCATCCATCGCAACCTATATCGCGCCCACAACTGCTCGCGACCATATCGTATTTTGGCAAATGGGGTCGCTTAACGGAACGGTCTGGTCCCACGTCTGGATCGTCGCTATCGTTGTCACTTTCGGTATTGCGGTGTCCTTCACACTCGCGCAACAGCTCGATACTCTCTCTCTTGGAGAACGTGCAGCTGGCCACGTAGGTATCAACGTTCAGCGCCTGCGACTCATTGCAATCACGTTAGCTACCTTACTGACTGCGGCTGCAGTCTCTTATGCCGGAGTTATCGCCTTCGTTGGACTGATCGTTCCGCACGTGATGCGGTTAGCGCTCGGCCCAGTAAACCGAGTGCTCCTGCCAGCTTCGATGTTTGCCGGTGCGTTACTGATTACGCTCTCAGACCTTGCTGCGCGTACAATCATCCCGTTTGCTGATCTGCCGATCGGTATTTTCACGGCACTAGTTGGTGGGCCAACCTTCTTTATTTTGCTTCGTACTCGACTACGGATGGGACGATAATATGACTAGTTTGCGCATCTGCGGGAATGTTGCAGTCGCAGCCTCAGACATCGCATTCGCATACGGGAGTCGCACAATTTTGCACGATATCTCTCTGACAGTGAACTACGGCGAAGTCGTTGGTTTGCTAGGGCCAAACGGAACGGGAAAATCGACACTGGTGGGTATCATGGCCGGCGATCTTGAGCCTCAAGCTGGCACAGTTGCCTATGGCGGAACCGACTTGATTGATTTTTCGCGCCGAGAATTGGCACAAACACGATCAGTCATGCCCCAAGCTATCGATTTTCCATTCTCTTACATGGTGCAAGATATTGTGGCGATGGGGCGGCAATGTTGGGCTCCAAACCCGCAACACGATCAAGAAATAATTTCGGCATCACTCGCACGTACCGACGTCGGTGGCTTTGAAGATCGTGATGTCACTCGACTATCGGGAGGCGAGAAAGCGCGGGTTACCCTAGCGCGCGTGCTCACCCAAGAAGCTAGTGTTGTTTTTCTTGACGAACCAACAGCAGCGCTCGATATTGCCCATCAGGAACGGACGATGCAGATTTGCCGGGAGCTCGCCCAGGCCGGGCATGCGGTTATTGCCGTCATGCATGATCTCCAACTCGCTGGCACGCATTGTGACCGGATTGCGTTAATGAGTGAGGGCAGTATTGCTGCCTACGATACGCCCGAGGTGGTATTGAATCCAGAACTTCTAACCCGCGTCTACAACTGGCCAATTGACGTGATACGAGTTGCTGACGGGCGATTAGTGGTTTTGCCACAAAGTTGATAGCGCCGGCAGGGGGTTAAGTGAGAGATTCGTGTGGAGTGACGCCGAGCCACTCATGCCACCCTTTATGTAATACGAGCCATGCCATGAGGCCATAGCCGGCTTGACGTGGGGTGTAGGTGGCGGTCATCGACATATCTGTTGCCCATTGTTCGTGGTTGAATAGTGGTGTGAAACAATCGACGTAAGGAACGTTGCGTCGCGTACACACATCGGCAAATGCTTGAGTCAGATCGTTTTGATTACGTAGCGGCTGGTCGTTTCGTGGAGGCGGGCCGACGACAAATGGCGAGAGACCCAGACTCATGGCGTTATCAAGAATATTGGCAACGTAAAGGCGAGAGCGAGCAAGGGAAAGGCTCTTTTCCATATCGTGAGAACCGAGCCCGAGTACGAGACGATTATCCGCTTTGCGATCCATTCGGTTAACGACGTCGTTCTCCCATCGAGCAGCTAAAGCTTCAGTACCTTCGCCCGGGGTTGCCAGAGTCATATGCATCAGCGGTGGTTCGCAGGCGGTACGAGCCATAACGCGACCAGTCCAACCCAGTGCGCGTGCGTCGCCGAAGCCGGCGACGAGTTCATCACCGACGAACATAATGCGCATGGGATGCTCTACATTATCTCTGGTCATCTTTACCCTTTTCACTGAAACAACGGTGTCGTTGATGATCGACTTGCTTCTATCTTACTGGTAACAGTCCACAAGCGGGCAGTAGTGCGACAGGCCAATAGTTGCATACAGCTTTCGCTAGCAACGATCAGCGAGCAAATACCGCATCGATAATTGCTTGTGCTTCCGCCTGATGGATCTTACCTAAACCAGTTGCGGTTGCAGCGGCAGCGGCACGCGAAATCGGCTTGACCAGCAATCCCATCGGCAAGAACATTTCTAGGGCCAGATGCGGCCAGGCGCCTTGATTCGCTGGCTCATCTTGCGCCCAAATGAGATCGGCACCCGGATACTTTGCCAACTCGTCAGTCAATTCCTTCACTGGGTTCGGGTAGAGCTGTTCGATACGGACAATAGCAACCGAGGTGTCATTATCCTTTTCGCGACGATTGAGCAGATCGTAATACAACCGGCCGGTGCACAGCACCACGCGAGTGACATGCAGGTCAGTGCGATGCTCGCCGATAACCGGCTGGAATGTGCCAGTTGTGAAATCTGCTACCTGCGATACAGCACCCTTACGGCGAAGCAGTTGCTTCGGCGTGATAGCAATGAGTGGCTTGCGTGGGCGGGAGTATGCTTGCCGGCGCAACATATGGAAGTGATTGGCTGGCGTCGATGGTTGAACAACAAACATATTGTTCTCAGCACACAGCTGGAGATAGCGTTCGATGCGTGCCGAGGAGTGATCCGGGCCTTGACCTTCATACCCATGGGGCAACATGAGTACAAGGGAAGACTTCTGATTCCATTTTTGGTCCGCTGAGGAAATGAATTCGTCAACCACGGTTTGTGCTCCGTTGGCGAAGTCGCCGAACTGAGCTTCCCACACCACCAATGCATCTGGACGCTCCACCGAGTATCCATATTCGAACGCCATCACTGAGTATTCCGAGAGCGGTGAATCGTGGATTTCTAGGCATGCTTGATCTTCGGTGAGATGCTGAAGCGGGGTCCATTCCTTACCGGTTCCTTCACCGTGCGAAATTGCATGGCGTTGAACGAAGGTGCCGCGGCGTACATCTTGGCCAGACATTCGCACCGGCACGCCTTCGATGAGCAGGGAACCGAATGCCAGGAGTTCGCCAAAGCCCCAGTCGATATTGCCCTTGGTGGACATTTCGTTGCGCTTTTCGAACAACTGCATGACCTTTTTGTGCGGCGTGAAACCCTCTGGAACTTGGACGTGAGCGGCGCCGATACGAGCCATGATTCCTGGCGTCGTCGCAGTCTGCCAACCGATCATTGCTGAGTCATCCTCTTGCGAATGCGGCTGGCCGAGTGAAACAGCCGCCTGGATTTCAGACTTGGTCAACGTATCATCCGATTCGCGTACTGAGTTCAACGCACGGTCGAGCGTTTCGTGATAGGTGTTCTCGAGTTCTGCGACTTCTTCGGAGGTCATATCGCCACGGCCGATGAGTGCTTCGGCGTAGATACGGCGCGTGGTGCGCTTGGCATCAACCAAGGAGTACATTACTGGCTGGGTCATCGATGGATCGTCACCTTCGTTGTGCCCACGACGACGGTAGCAGGTGATGTCGATAATGACGTCTTTATGGAACTCTTCACGGAACTCTTGGGCCATACGAGCTACTCGTGCCACAGCTTCTGGATCATCGCCATTGACGTGGAAAATCGGTAGCTGAAGACCTTTAGCCATATCAGTGGTGTAGCGTGAAGAACGACCAAGCGACGGGGCAGTGGTGAAACCAATCTGATTATTGACCACGATGTGAATGGTTCCGCCATTCTTATATCCTGGCAGCTGTGAAAGGTTGAAGGTTTCCCAGACGACTCCTTGGCCAGAGAATGCCGCATCGCCGTGAATGAGAATTGGTAGCACAGGGTAGAACGAATCCTTGACCCCAATAAGGTCGTGTTTTCCACGGACGATACCCTGTAAAACGCCGTCGGCAGCTTCCAGATGTGACGGGTTCGCCGCAAGGTAGACGCCGACTTTGTCGCCACGTGGAGAAATATAGGTTCCCTCTGTGCCTAGGTGATACTTGACATCGCCTGAGCCTTGAACGGAAGATGGATCGATTCGGCCGTCGAATTCGCTAAAGACTTGCGCATAGGATTTGCCGGCAATATTCGTGAGCACATTGAGTCGGCCGCGGTGAGCCATGCCGATAGCGACATCGCTTAAACCAGATTCGGCTGCCCCTTCGAGGATTGAATCGAGGGCCGGAATCAAGGATTCGCCACCTTCGAGGGAGAATCGTTTCTGACCGATGTATTTCGTTTGGAGGAAAGACTCGAAGGCTTCTGCTTCATTGAGCTTAGTAAGTATCCGGCGACGCTGTTCCAGGGTTGCTGGTTCGGCTGGGCGTTCGAGTCGCTTTTGGAACCACTTGCGTTGAGCGGGATCTTGAATATGCATGTATTCAATGCCGACCGTGCGACAATAGGCTTCGCGCAGTTGATCGAGGATCTGCCGTAACGTCAGGTGGGAGGAGTTGGCGAAACCGCCGGTAGGGAAGGAGCGATCGAGATCCCACAGTGTCAAACCATAGGAGCTGATTTCCAAGTCTGGATGACGGCGGACGTGGAATGACAATGGATCGGTGTCGGCAATCAAATGCCCACGTTGCCGGTAGGCGTGGATAAGTTCGGCAATACGTGCCGGCTTTCCGAGTTCTCGTTTGGCATCGTATTCAACGTCAGTTTCCCATACGAATGGCTTGTATGGAATATGGAGCGCCACATAGACGCGATCATAGAAGCCATCCAAACCTAATAGTTTGTTTTCCATCAGGCGTAAGAATCGGCCCGAAGTTGCTCCCTGAATAACGCGATGATCGTAGGTGGAGGTAATATGGACGACCTTTGAGACTCCCATACGTGCAAGTTGGGTTTCGGCAGTACCTGCAAATGCCGGTGGATATACCATCGAACCGACCCCGACAATCAAGCCTTGGCCTTTCATTAAACGCGGAATCGAATGTGTGGTTCCCAGACCACCTGGGTTCGTGAGTGAAACTGTGGTGCCTTGGTAATCCTCGATAGTTAAGGTGTTATCTCGTCCGCGTTTGATCAGTTCCTCGAAGGCAACGAGGAACTCAGAGAACGTCATATGCTCTGCATCTTTAATGGATGGAACAACGAGGGTGCGTTCTCCGTTTGGTTTGGTGACGTCGATGGCGATACCGAGATTCACCGACGATGGTTTTACGAGCGTAGGTTTGCCGGCGTCGTTGAGCATGTAGGAGTAGTTCATCTCCGGCATTTCAGAAAGGGCTTCGACCATTGCGTAGGCGATGAGATGGGTGAAGGAAACCTTTCCGCCGCGTGTTGAGGCAAGGTATTTGTTGATCACTCTGCGGTTGTCGAACATGACGCGCGCTGGCAGAGCGCGCACACTGGTAGCAGTCGGTAATTCAAGCGAAGAGTCCATGTTCTTCGAAAGCCCACGATCTACTCCTTTGAGCGCTACATATTCAGGATGATCTTGTTCGAAGATCTGTCCGACTTTCGGTTTGAGGTCAAACTGTTTCGCATAGGGAGTTACAGCGGGTTGTGCTGCAGAGCGTGGCTGAGGTGGAAGATCGGAACGAGTGACATTGGTTGACGCAGTAACTTCACGCGCATGTGTTGAATGAATTGAGAGCTGAGCTTGCTGGGTCTCTTCAGATACTTCGGGGTCGTGACCGGCGTCAGTGGTGAGTGGAGTGCGTCCAGATGCTTGCCAGTTGCGAAACATTTCTTTCCACTGGGGGCCAACACTGTGCGGATCGGATAAATATGAGGAATAAAGATCCTCGATGAAGCTCTGATTCGCTCCAAAATCTTCTGAATGTGTTGACGTCACTGTCTTTGCCTCGCTAGCCAATCGAAGAGATATCTTAACTTCAAACTATACCCGATTATCGAGGTCTTTACAGGAGACAAACAGAGATAAATCGTGAGGTAAAGAGGAATTGTGGAAATTAACTCCGGGATTAAGACATCTCTACGCTAGGATATTGTCTATGACAAATGACGTTGGTGATAGGTCGTGCTAGTAGATCTGATTTTGCTCGGTATCGGTGTTCTCTTGACGTTGGGCACCGCAGTCTTTGTGGCTGCTGAGTTCTCATTCGTTGCACTTGATCCGGCCACTGTGGACGCTAAGGCTCAAGAAGGTGATCCGCATGCAAAGAAAGTCACCAAAGCCTTACATCATCTTTCGCTTCAGCTTTCAGCATGCCAAGTAGGTATCACCATCACGACTATCTTGTTGGGATATGTGGCACAAGCCCCACTTCAGGAACTATTTGCAAAATTTTTAGGAAACACCCCGTTGAGTTCCGCCGCAGCACTAGCAACCGGAGTAGTTTTCGCCTTCATCGTGGTGAATTTGTTTTCCATGGTTTTTGGCGAGTTAGTGCCTAAGAACATGGCTTTAGCTGCCCCATTGCGCACTGCTGCCTTGGTTTCCCTACCGCTTCGGGGTTTTACTCTTATTTTCAAACCGCTTATTGTTGTCCTTAATAATTCAGCAAACTGGATTTTGCACCGTTTCGGAATTGAAGTTGCGGAAGAGCTTTCGGGGGCGCGTTCTGCCACCGAGCTTTCTGCATTGGTGCGACGCTCAGCTGAGCAGGGAACTCTTGATGTCTCCACAGCACGGCTACTGACGCGATCGATTGATATTGGTGCATTGACTGCTGTCGATGTCATGACCGATCGAGGGCGAGTCAATCATCTTGACGTCGATCAAACGGCAGCTGATGTTATCGATCTTGCCCGCGTTACGGGACATTCACGCTTCCCGGTCATTGGTGAAGATATGGATGACATCCGCGGAATCGTCAACCTGCGCCGGGCGATAGCAGTTCCGTTCGAACGCCGTGCAGAGGTGAGTGTCACGTCGTCGTCGCTCATGATTCCAGTCCCTCGTGTTCCAGAAACTCTCGAACTGGCGCCACTCTTGGTACGCCTGCGGGCCTCTGGGTCACAAGTAGCGGTTGTTGTTGATGAATACGGTGGGGTCTCTGGCATTGTGACGCTTGAAGACGTTATCGAAGAAATCGTTGGCGATGTTGCGGACGAACATGATGGTTCCGACACACAATCGCGGGTCTTGGCGACCGGAGAAACCATTGTTCCTGGGCTCATGCGACCAGATGAAATTAGTCGGGAGTTCGGCATCGGTATTCCAGATGATGGGCCGTGGGAAACTGTCGGTGGTTGGATAATGGCTGGATTAGGCAAGATTCCTGACGTCGGTGACAAATTTGTTGACGACGGTATCACGGCGTGTGTTGAAAAAATGGATGGTCGTCGCGTTGAGACAGTGCGACTCACAGTAACCCAGCAGCAGGAGGAAGCAGAATGAACCTCGGACCTTCGTTGCTCATTACTTTCGGACTGCTCGCTGCCAACGCCTATTTCGTGGGCGCAGAATTTGCGATTATGGGATCGCGGCGCTCGCGTATCGAACCGTTAGCAGAAAACGGCAAGAAGAGCGCACGGACAGTTCTCTATGCGCTTGAACATGTCACACTGATGCTGGCAACCTGTCAGTTAGGTGTTACCATTGCGTCAGTGGCGCTCGGAGCTGTCGCTGAACCAGCGATCGCCCACGCGATCGATGGGCCTATAGAAAACTTGGGTGTGCCAGAGTCGATGGTTCATCCAATAGCTATCGTCATTGCGCTTTTGTTGGTTGTTTATGCACATGTTGTTATTGGCGAGATGGTTCCGAAAAATCTTGCGGTGACTAATCCGGAACGTACAGCGTTGATATTGGGGCCACCGTTAGTGTTCATTTCTAAACTTTTTTACCCGGTTGTGGCTTCGATGAATTGGGTGGCTAATCATGTGATTCGGCTTTTTGGTTATGAACCTAAAAGCGAAGTAGCTTCAGCCTTCACCGCAGATGAAGTGGCTTCTATTGTTGAAGTTTCCCGAGCAGCTGGAGTGTTAGATGCCGACGTGGGGCTGATTTCTTCGGCAATCGAGTTTTCGGAACAGACCGCCGTGGAATTAATGGTTTCCGAAGAAGATCTTGAAACGGTCCCTGATTCGCTTACTCCAGAGGAGTTAGAGGATCGGGTGGCGCATACAGGGTATTCACGGTTCCCGGTGGTGGCTTCCAATGGGGTGTTGATCGGTTATGTTCATGTGAAAGATATTCTGGATATTGCGCCAGAAAATCGCTTTGATCCTATTCCTGGCTGGAAGATTCGCCGCTTGGTAACGGTAGATCCTGACGATGAGATCGAAACCGCAATGCGTGTCATGCAGCAGGCCGGTGCTCACATGGCGGAAGTGAACCTTAAAGATGGCTCACAGGGTGTCATTTTCCTGGAAGATGTCCTCGAAGAATTAATCGGAGAAGTGCGCGACGCCATGCAACGCTGACATGTGTTTGCTGTCACTGCAAAGTGGTGTAGCACAATTGTTATCAAACCGTTATTATAGTCAATGGTTACGAAACTACTGTTTTAGGGGAAGCGCGTGAGCGAAAAATCTACTCGGCCTACTCGCCGTGAATTGCGGCTTGCGCGCATCGCTGAAGAATCACGGCGTAAATCCACGGATATTTCATCGGAATCCACAGTGGTTATTCCTGTGGCTCAGTCAATGCTGGAAACTGCACCTACAGTTGATGATGATGCAACTAAACATCCTTGTGTTACCGTGGCGCAGAGCAACGATTCCGTGGCGGTTGCCAAGAGCAAAAATTTTTCTCCTCAAGGATCTAGTATTCGTTCTGCCTATGCCTATGCTCGCGAGATCTTTTCTCGGCCAAAGAACCTTCGCACTGTTACTTCCACCGCCTGTGTTTTCGCTTTAGCAGTGGGATGCGGTTTAACGCTCGGTTCTTATGGTTTTGAAATTGCTGCGCAAGCAAACTCTATCGAATCAGATTTTGCCGGGGGAGATGTTGAAGGCTCGCAAACCCCCACTAGCCTTCGATCGCTTTCAAGTGCTGCTGATTCTGCCCGCTTCAAAGCTTATGAAGAGAAATTTTCTGGAAATGCTGTAGTATGTGAAACGGTATCAAGCGCCAATTCTTTGACGTCGTTTGCACGCAATAATCTCAACAAGCTCATTCATCCTATGGCGGCTGGAACATTCCAAGAATCTTCACCATTTGGTTGGCGGATTCACCCGCTCTATGGAACATCGAAGCTTCATGAGGGAGTTGATTTCTCGGCAGCGATCGGCACACCAATTTATGCTGTAGCTGACGGTAAGGTTGTGTTCTCTGGGGCAAGCAGCGAAACCTTTGGCGATCCGGTCGTTGTTATCGAGCATAATATTGATGGTGAAGTATTCACTTCGTGGTATCTGCACTCGTATGCTTCTGGAATCTTTGTTAACGAGGGTGACGTTGTTCGCCTCGGTGATCGTATCGCTGACGTTGGAAATAGTGGCCGTTCGACCGGTCCGCATTTGCACTTTGAGATTCATCCAGGTGCGTATGCTGGATTTACTGGGCCAGGTCCAGTTGATCCGATGAGCTTCTTGAAGGAACAAGGAGCTGTAGATATTAATGACGTGTGCGGAGTTAAATAACGCAGATGACACAATCTCGGCTATGGGGCTACGCCTCTGATCCAGTATTAATTGCGCATCGTGGTGGCGGACAAGAAGCTCCCGAAAATTCTCGACAGGCGTTTTCCCGCCTGAATGATCTGGGTCTATCCCATATCGAAACTGATGTTCACAGTACTAAAGATAGCGTCGCCGTCGTCATTCACGATCCAATTCTCGATCGAGTGTCTGACGGACATGGCAGAGTTTCGCAGTACACGTGGGATGAGCTTCGACGTTATCGGGATCATTCTGGCCAACCATTGATGCGGTTAGATGAGGCTCTCGACGAGTTTTCACATTTGGTCTTCAATATCGATGCTAAGGAAAACCGCGTCATTGAGCCATTAATATCTGCTATCAAACACACAGGAGCTCAGAAACGGGTGTCTCTCGCCTCGTTTTCGGAACGTAGATTAGTGCAGTTACGGCAAAAGCTCCCCGGAGTCTCATCGTCGATGGGTATTTCCGCCGTCGCAAAATTAATCGCTGCTGCGAATGTTCCTGGTAGTCTACGTTCGGCAATACTGCGGTTGTTACCGGCAGCTGACGACGGTGTGCATGCTGTTCAAGTGCCGGAATCGTTTCGCGGAATCAAAATTGTGGACGAAAAGTTTGTCGAACTTGTGCACTCATTGAAGATGGCCGTACATGTGTGGACAGTAAACGACGAAGAACATGCAGCACAGCTAGTTGATCTTGGGGTAGACGGAATCATTACCGACATTCCATCGGCACTACGCCATATTGTGTGAAAAGTACCCCGAACTGGATTCGAACCAGCGACCTTCTGCTCCGGAGGCAGACGCTCTATCCCCTGAGCTATCGGGGCTCAGACCTAGATAGCTTAACAGGAATTGACGGGGAAGAAAAATAGGAATCGGCCACCAGCGTCGAAAATCACCTGAATGTGTCCAAGCGCATGAGCAATTGTACGTGTGAGATAGAAATAATGGTTGGTTAGCCAGATACACTTGGAGTATGACTCCAGAAGAACTTAAATCATTGATTTATACCATCATTCAAAATGCGGCTAGTGCGGGCGAGATCAATCTTGATCCGAACGAGATTCCGGAAGTTCGAGTAGAACGTCCGCGTGTTCGCGAACATGGCGATTGGTCAACCAACGTTGCTATGCAGTTGGGTAAGAAGGCCGGAATGAATCCGCGCGAATTTGCGCAACTTGTTGTTGATAAGCTGGTCGAAGATGCCGGTATTGATCATGCAGAAATTGCGGGTCCTGGATTCATCAACATCACCGTGAACGCCGCTGCCGCTGGAGAGCTCGCTCGAAACATTGTTGAAACTGGCGAGGCATACGGCCAAGGAACAGCGCTTGCTGGCCACGTTATTAATCTTGAATATGTTTCAGCTAATCCAACTGGTCCGATCCACATTGGTGGCGCGCGGTGGGCTGCTGTAGGCGACTCGCTTGCTCGTATTTTGACCGCCTCGGGCGCATCAGTTGTCCGCGAATACTACTTCAACGATCACGGCTCCCAAATTGACCGCTTCGCCAAGTCACTTTTGGCTCGTGCGCGCGGTCAGGAAGCTCCGGAAGATGGCTACGGCGGTCAGTACATTGAAGATATCGCTGAGGCTGTGTTAGCTGCGAACGAAGAAGGTAATAAGTTACTTGAACAAGATGATGCTCAAGCTCAAGAGTTCTTCCGTCAGCATGGCGTTACGCGAATGTTTGGCGAAATCAAGAAGGAATTGGCGAACTTCCGCGTCGAGTTCGATGTTTTCTTCCATGAAGATACCTTGCATGAGTCCGGTGCAGTTGATCAGGCTATCTCGCAGTTGCGTGACAAAGGCGTGATTTTCGAATCCGAAGGTGCAACCTGGATTCGTACCACCGATTTTGGTGACGATAAAGATCGAGTCATTATCAAGTCCGACGGCGATGCCGCATACTTTGCCGGCGATATTGCGTATTACTTGGACAAGCGTGAGCGCGGAGCCGACCACGTTGTCATTATGCTTGGCGCTGACCACCACGGCTACATTGGCCGTATGTACGCGATGGCTCGTGCCTTCGGCGATACTGCTGGTAAGGGTGAAAACATGGAGATCCTTATCGGTCAGCTCGTCAACCTAGTCAAGGATGGCCAGCCAGTACGCATGTCTAAGCGTGCCGGAACCATTGTTGTGCTTTCGGATCTCGTTGATGCTGCAGGTGTGGATGCTGCTCGTTACTCCCTGGTACGCGCCGCTATGGATACCACACTGGAAATCGACCTTGGGCTTATCTCCTCCCGCACCAACGAAAACCCGGTTTACTATGTGCAGTATGCGCATGCGCGCACCAAGTCCGTTGATGCGAATGCGACCGCTCATGGTGTCACCCGGGATAGTTTTGTTCCTTCTTTGCTTGATACACCGGCAGATTCGGAACTCATCGCAAAACTGGCACAGTTCCCGGAGATTGTTGCCCAGTCGGCTCAGCTTCGCGAACCGCACCGTGTAGCACGCTACCTTGAAGAAGTCGCGGGTGCTTACCACGCATGGTATGGCAATTCGCGTGTGACTCCGCGTGCGGATGAGGAAGTCACAGATGTTCATCGCACCCGGTTGTGGCTCAATGATGCAGCAGGTCAAGTTCTTGCCAATGGCTTGAAGCTGCTTGGCGTTAGTGCTCCAGACAAGATGTAGGTTTGCTGACCGTATGCGGCTGCTAACTGATTACGCGCGGGTTCGAGTTCCAGCTAGTGCTGTGCTGTGTTCCGATAGTGAAGGCGAGCACATCAGTGTTGCGTTCGAGTTGTGGGACGACTACGCGGCAACAGTAACTGTGGGGGAGAGCCGAGCGACGATCACTGGTCCTAGTAAGGATGTGGCGCCACGAGATGGCCAACATCCGACGATTATGGCTATGTTGGCAACGTTGGACAAGCTACAAGCTCCGCAGGCAGGTATTGCGCTTATTGGCCAAACACAAATACCGCCTGCGGTTGGCTTGGGTGCACGCTCGGCAGCGATTGTGGCCGGTATCAGTCTGGTGCGAGAGCTAGTGGGCAACCCGGAAGATTTTTCCGACGCCGATGCGTTCGAGCTAGCGATATCGTTGGGTGCTTCGCCGGCGCGTGTGCCGGCAATCATACAAGGTGGAGTAAGTCTGTCCTGGAACGACGGCGATGTGCACCGGGCTGTTTCGATACCGCAGGATTCGCCGTTGGCCACGACGCTACTGGTAGCCCACCGTCGTTCTACGACCGGTTCGCGATATGCGCGCGGTCCGGTTGCGGCCCTCACGCATGCGTTGACGCAAGATCCGCAGTTATTGTCGAGTTTGTGCCAACGGGTGATTACGCAGGGATCTGATGATAAAGCGGTTGTTTACAACGGCTATTTTCTCGAAGCGCTACACAAAGCACAATGGCCAGCGGTTTTTGCCGGCAGCGGACCTGCGATCGTGCTTTTTGCAGATCTGAGTCCTGATTTGCAAAAACGGTTCACCGGCGAAGGGTATGTCTGTATTGCAACTTCGGTCGCAAACTCTCGGCTCGACGATTGAATGTGATTGTCGCCATTACGTGGCGTATTCAAGTTATCTTGTGTACACTTGAGAACAGCGAACGGCTGTTTTTGACTGCTTTGCAGTTTCGATAAAGCCAGAGTTCGCCCGGCTGATGTATATTCTCGCCGTTTATCCTTGATCCTTAAGCCGTCATGGTTTGATTATGTCTAGAAGGCCCTCAGGGCCACCGAGGAAGGAACCTCGTGAGCGAAACAACTACTGGTCGTAAGCCCGCACTGTCTACAATGCGGCTACCGGAACTCAAAGAACTCGCAGCTTCGATGGGCATTGGAATGCCGCCGAAGTCTCGAAAGGCAGATTATATTGCTGCCATCCGAAGTAACTCAGCTTCACAAAACTCTCAGAAGAGTAAGCAGGACCGTGCTACACAAACCGAAGAACGCGAGCCACAGGCACCGACGTCCGAAGCAACGGAAACTGAAAAATCTGAGAACCGCAAAGCTTCTCGATCCCGCAAGGTAGAGATCGAGCTTCCAGAAGAAGGGCGCGGCCGTAACCGCCGGGATCGCACCAACGATCGTCGTCGAAATAACAAATCAAAGATGACCGAAGAAGAAAAGGCCGCCGCACTCGACGCGCTAGGTGAAGCTGCTGAGCGTCGCGCTGAAGAGGGTCGTAGCCCAGAGCAGAACAACGACGAAGATGATTCACGTAATCGCCGTGATCGTAACCGTAATCGTCGTGATCGGAACAACCGTCGTGATCGGAACAACCGTCGCGATCGCCACCAGGACAACAACGATAACGACAACAATCAAGAGCAGACGTCGACCGAAGACGTCCTTATCCCGGTTGCTGGAATTCTCGACATCGACGGCAATAATGCCTACTTGCGCACCGGCGGATACTTGCCTGGCAAGAATGACGCCTATGTTTCTGCGCAGACTATCCGCCGCTACGGCTTGCGTCGCGGTGACGCAGTCCAAGGCTCGGTTCGTCCGCATGCGGAAAATTCGCGCGGTCGCCAGCACAAGTACAATCCGCTTGTCGATGTGGAAACGATTAACGGTCTGAGTGTTGAAGATGCTGCCTTGCGTCCAGAATTCAACAAGCTCACCCCGTTGTATCCACAAGAGATGCTTCGCCTGGAAACAACGCAAAAGGCATTGACCACCCGTATGATCGATTTGGTTGCACCAATCGGCAAGGGCCAGCGTGGTCTGATTGTCTCCCCGCCAAAGGCTGGAAAAACTGTTGTTATGCAGCAGATCGCAATGGCGATTTCGAACAATGATCCAGACGTGCATTTGATGGTTGTTCTTGTTGATGAACGCCCAGAAGAAGTCACCGATATGCAGCGCTTGGTCAAGGGTGAAGTCATTGCTTCGACCTTCGATCGCCCAGCTACCGATCACACAATCGTTGCTGAACTTGCTGTTGAACGCGCGAAGCGTTTGGTTGAGCTTGGCCAGGACGTTGTGATTTTGCTCGATTCGTTGACTCGTTTATCGCGTGCATACAACTTGGCTGCGCCTGCGTCTGGCCGTATTCTCTCTGGTGGTGTAGATGCTGGAGCTCTCTATCCGCCAAAGAAGTTCTTTGGTGCTGCCCGTAATATTGAAAACGGCGGTTCGCTCACCATTATTGCTTCGGCGCTTGTAGAAACTGGCTCGAAGATGGATGAAGTTATTTTCGAAGAGTTCAAGGGCACCGGCAACATGGAATTGCGCTTGTCTCGTCAGCTAGCTGACCGTCGTATCTTCCCAGCAGTCGATATTAACGCTTCAGGTACCCGCCGTGAAGAGCAGTTGCTCTCGCCAGAGGAGCTGAAGATTATGTGGCACTTGCGTCGCGGATTAGGCCAGATGGAAGTCCAAGAAGCATCTGATCAGCTACTTGGCCGGATGCGTAAGACTGAATCGAACTCGGCATTGTTGATGTCGATTGTTCGCGGCGTCCAAGGCGCAGGAGTGGACGAGTAGGTCCTAGCAATCCTTCGATATTCCCCATGATATTACTCACGACAGGTGGGCACTATCATGGGGAATATGATGTAATAATGAGTCGGCTATTGGTTCACCACATGGCCGCTTGGTGTGAAAACCCCAAGCAATCCACGAAAAATCCGTATTTTTCGGGTGCGATGTGGACCCAAGGCAGAAAACGATCCAAGGAGATTTCCTATGAAAAAAGGTATTCACCCAGATTACGCACCAGTGCATGTGACGTGTACGTGCGGCAATGAATTTGAAACCCGCTCCACCATCCAAGGTGGAGAGTTGCGTGTTGACGTCTGCTCAGCATGCCACCCGTTCTACACCGGAAAGCAGAAGATTCTGGACACCGGTGGTCGCGTGGCTCGCTTCGAAGCACGCTACGGCAAGCGCGCAAATTAGCTTCTCTTACAAACGCCGGTACGATTTGTCGTGCCGGCGTTTGTTTTACGCGTAAAGTAAGAAAAGAGTTTCACCAGCTGGTGGCAACCGACGCCCAGTCGATAATCAAAGGACAGCAATGAGTGCATTTCCCGCAGCAGATGCGATGGTAGCGGAATATCTAGATATCGAGAGCCAGATGTCGTCCCCGGACGTGATTTCGCGTCCGGAAAAATTGCGCAGTCTCGGGCGTCGATACGCCCAACTCGGCCGCGTAGTAAGCCGATATCGCACATGGGAAAAGGCCCAAGCTGACCTCGATGATATTCGGGAAATCATTGAAATCGGCGGCGAAGACGGCGAACTATTTGAATCCGAATTACCCCGTTTGGAAAAGGAAGCAGCTGAGGCTGCAGCAAGTTTGCGTGACGCATTGATTCCACGCGACCCAGACGATTCGCGAGACGCTATCTTGGAAGTAAAAGCAGGCGAAGGTGGAGAAGAATCCGCGCTCTTTGCAGCAGATCTTGTACGTATGTATCAGCGTTACGCCGAATCCAAAGGTTGGAGTGTGCAAACCCTATCGTCCACCCCGACAGAGCTTGGTGGCTACAAAGATATCCAGATGGCTGTTAAAGCATCCTCGATTCCAGAAGATCCAGCTGACGGCGTGTGGGCACATCTGAAATTTGAAGCCGGAGTGCACCGTGTTCAGCGCGTGCCATCAACTGAATCCCAAGGGCGTATTCACACCTCGGCAGCTGGCGTGCTGGTCTTTGCAGAAGTTGACGAACCAGAAGAAGTTCAACTCAACGACAACGAGCTACGCATCGACGTCTACCGTTCCTCCGGTCCTGGCGGCCAGTCAGTAAACACCACAGACTCTGCAGTGCGCATCACCCACTTGCCAACCGGTATTACAGTGTCAATGCAAGATGAAAAGTCGCAGATTAAGAATCGTGAAGCGGCTATGCGTGTCTTGTTGGCACGCCTGCGTCAGCTCCAACTTGAAGAGCAGGCAGCAAAAGAAGCAGACCAACGTCGTTCCCAAGTGCGAACCGTGGACCGCTCCGAACGTGTACGCACCTACAACTTCCCCGAAAACCGCATCGCGGATCACCGCACCGGCTACAAGGCACACAACCTTGATGCAGTCCTCAACGGCGACCTCTCAGCTGTCATCGAATCCTTGCGCGTACTTGATGAAACTGAGCGCCTAGATCAGGCTGCGAAAGATGCCACCGATCCACAATAGGAATCACTTATGGCTACTTGGGGAGAAGCAGTAGCGCGGGCAACGCAACGTTTTACGGAAGCTGGTCTACCATCTGCAGATGTGGACGCCAGGCTACTTGCCGAATGGGTGAATACCCGTCGGCCAGAGCTGGCAGCCTTGCTTACTGAGGGTCAAGTATCCCAATTTGAGGATGCTATTGTGCGCCGCGAACGGCACGAACCCGTTCAGCACATTATGGGGCTGATGTGGTTTCGCTATCTTGAGCTCGTTAGCCGGCCGGGCGTCTTTATCGTCCGCCCAGAAACCGAAATGGTGACCCAAGCTGGAATTGATACGCTAGCGAAGATCAGTGAGCCTCACCCCGTCGTCGTCGATCTATGTACTGGTTCGGGGGCAATCGCGATCTCGATAGCAACTGAAGTTTCCCGCGCGCGCGTATGGGCTGTTGAACAAGACTCCAACGCCTATCAGCTAGCGCGAGTGAATAACGCGCGCTATGGTTCGCATGTTGAACTCGTCGAAGGTGATGCACGTAGCGCGTTACCAGAACTAGTGGGCAGGGTGGATGTCGTCATCACGAATCCACCATATGTTCCGTATTCGGTCGAACTACCTGCGGACGTCCTCGCCGATCCGGCAGTGGCGCTATACGGCGGTGGTGACGATGGATTAGATATTCCGCGTCAGCTCGTCACCCGCGCCTACGACCTGCTCAAGCCAAGCGGAGTGCTTATTATGGAACATAGCGATGAGCAAGGGCCAGCGTTAGTTGACTTTGCGCATCGGCACGGTTTTGTCAACGGGCACACCGGGTGCGATTTAGCTGGCAGGGACCGGTGGCTGTACGCAGAAAAAGAGGGTATGTGATGCAGGTTATTCACAGTGATCATCTGGCAACTGCGCTGGATGAAGCACGCACTGCAGTGTGCGCTGGTCAGGTTGTTTGTTTGCCTACAGATACCGTCTATGGCATCGGTGCTGACCCATTCTCTTACG
Source organism: Arcanobacterium phocisimile (assembly GCF_016904675.1). NCBI lineage: Bacteria > Bacillati > Actinomycetota > Actinomycetes > Actinomycetales > Actinomycetaceae > Arcanobacterium > Arcanobacterium phocisimile. The sequence goes on from NZ_CP070228.1 coordinate 412,227, forward strand.
ACGCTGTGAGCGCACTTTTAGCGGCAAAGTCCCGTACCCGCGCAATGCCGCCACCGGTTTTGGTTGCCTCGGTTGAGCAGGCCGAAACCTTAGTGAGCCAGCTACCACAGAGCGCACGGTCGTTGATGAACGAATTTTGGCCGGGTGCACTAACGATTATTTTGCCTGCGCGTGACTCGCTCGGCTGGGATCTAGGGGAGACGTTTGGAACTGTTGGCTTGCGTATGCCCGACGACGATGTCACCGTAGCTTTCTTACAACAAGTTGGTCCGTTGGCAGTTACCTCGGCAAATAAGACCGGGCAAGAGCCAGCCACTGAGATTGCACAAGCTGTTGAACAACTAGGCGAAGCTGTGGCAGTCTACCTCGATCACGGGCGATCTCCAGGCGGTGTGCCGTCGACGATCGTGCGCTGGAACCAAGCCGATGATACGTATAGTGTCTTACGTCAAGGCGCATTGAGTCGTGCGGAGCTTGCTCGAATAGTCCACCTCGGAGATAACGCATGAGAGCATATCTATTAATCATGGTTATTGCTGGTATCGTCACGTATTTGTTGGTACCGGTGGTGCATCGTGCGGCATTGGCAGCTGGCGCGATTACTGAGATTCGCGCTCGCGACGTACACAAAGTTCCCATTGCACGTCTCGGTGGAGTGGCAATGTATCTGGGCTTTGTCATCTCCCTTGTTATTGCTTCGCAAATTCCGTATTTCCATATCGTGCTAGGCCCAGGTTCAATGGCGTGGGCGGTGGTGGCAGGTGCAGGTATTATTTGTGCCATCGGTGTAATTGACGATATCTATGAGCTGCCGTGGTATGCCAAGCTTGCTGGGCAGATGCTCGCTGCGGGTGTCATGGTGTGGTATGGCGTGCAACTCGTTAGTGTGCCGTTACTTGGCATTACTGTGGGGTCGGCTCGGTTGACTCTTTTCGTTACGATTGTTGCGGTGGTAGTTGTAGTCAATGCGGTGAATTTCATCGACGGTCTTGATGGTTTAGCTGCTGGTGTAGTGGGTATTGCGGCCTTGGCGTTTTTTGCCTACACCTATTATTTGACACGGGAAACATCGCCAGGAGATTTCACGTCGATTGCCTCAGCTTTAGTGGCGCCGCTGGTTGGTATTTGTATAGGATTCTTACCGCATAATTTCCATCCTGCGAAGATTTTTATGGGTGATTCGGGCGCATTGATGTTGGGCACGATTATTGCGGGTGCGTCGATTGTCGTGACCGGTCAGATCGACCCGGTGGCTGCGAACACTCCGCAAGCTATCCCTGCCTACATGCCGTTGATTGTGCCGTTATTAGTCTTGATTATTCCGATTGTGGATTTGGTGTGGGGAGTAGTTCGCCGCGTGGCGAAAGGGAAATCGCCTTTTTCTGCTGATGCGGGACATCTTCACCATCGGTTATTGCGCCACGGGCATTCGCATACGAATGCGGTATTGGTGCTGTATATGTGGACCGCGGTTGCTTCGTTTAGTGCAGTGAGTGCGGTGGCTTTCCCGTTGCGTTGGGTGCTACCGGCGAGTATTTTCGGTGTACTGATCGCGATAGCAGTAACATTTCAAGTTTTTGCTGCGCGTCGTGCGCGTGCCGTGGCACGGCTAAAGGAAGCGGTACACCAAACAATCCATAGTAAATCCGATGTTCCGACGGAATCATAAACCTGGTGAGCGCAGGAGCGCTCAAGAGATTATTCTGCGCTCAATTGTCTGGAATCTTGCTGCCACGATCGTCATATTTGGCGCAGTAAGTATCGGAGCGTTACTTTCGGGGTATGGACAGCTTGCAGTTTCTGTCGCGTATGGAACTGGCATCTTGCTTGCCTTAGACGTGGTCAACGCAGTGTTTTCATTTTTCACTTTTGCGCGACTGAATGCCGGGGTGACGATGGTTGGTGGCTACTTTGTTAAAATCATGATTATTGCGTTGGCGATGCAGATAATAACTCAGTTACCACTGTGTGAACCACGAGTGGTGATCATTGCCATGATGTGTGGGATTATGCTGAATTTATTGACAATTTCGGTGGTGATCATTGGCGAGGATGGGCCATCCATTAGTGCCGATGTTTAAGATATCCCACGTGTTTGTTTGCCCTTTGGCTATGGGCGATGAACTCGGGTAGAGTAAACAATGTTCATACCTTGAAGTCGCGGATGAGCGCCATTGGCGACTGCAGGTACAGTCCGTGCAATACTGAGGATTTTAAGAACTGTGTTTTCTCTTTTGAAAGCTCTGGGAGCTGCGCCGATTATTCTTGCGTCACAGTCGGGTGATTCATTCGCTCCACCGACGTTGGATCACGAGTTCAATCCCGATCCGTTGTTATTCGCGGGTACGCCATTCGAAATCCATCGCCTGCTCATGGTGCGGTTGATTGCGGTTTTTGTGCTGCTTGGGGTGATGCTTTGGTATTCACGTTCGGCCAAATTAGTGCCTTCACGTGGTCAAGCGGCAGTTGAAACATTGCTCGATTTCTCCCGCGTCCAAATCGGTGAAGAAATCCTCGGGGAAGATCAGGCAGCAAAGTACCAGCCAATGATCGCCACTGTATTTATCGGCATTCTTTTCATGAACCTCACCGGTGTTATCCCCGGGTTGCAAATCGCGGGTACTTCACTCGTCGGTATGCCACTCATTTTTGCACTGTTTGTCTTCGTCGGCTTCGTTCTTGCCGGGATTAAATCTCGGGGTTTCGGTCGGTTCTTCAAGGAACAGCTCTTTCCGTCTGGAGTGCCAAAACCAGTTTATATTCTGCTCGCTCCACTCGAATTTTTCTCAACCTTCATTCTCCGTCCGCTAACTCTTACCGTTCGTTTGCTCTCAAACATGGTTGCCGGACACTTCATTTTGGTCCTGTGCTTTTTGGGAACGCATTATCTCTATTTTGAGATCAGCGGCGTTTTTGGTGCGGGGCTAGGAAGCCTCACTCTTCTCGTAGGCGTTGTCTTCGTCGTCTTCGAGCTTTTTGTTGGCGCATTGCAAGCATATATTTTCGCTATGCTTGCTGCCGTCTACATTTCATTATCCATCTCAGAACACTGAGACAGTAACAAACAAAGGAAACATCCCATGATCGGTAACATCGCCACCATCGGTTACGGTATTGCAACCATTGGACCAGCTATCGGCATTGGTCTTATTGGTGCTAAGAACCAGGAAGCAACTGCCCGTCAGCCAGAGCTCAAGGGCTTCTTGCGTGTGAACATGATTCTGTCGATCGCATTTGCTGAAGCTCTAGGTCTGCTGGGCTTCGTGGCTGGTTTCGTTTTCGCTGCGTGATACGTATGACAAGCACGACTATCCTTGCTGAAGGTGGCAATTCGCTACTTATACCAGCGTTACCAGATCTGGTGTGGGGTACTGTCGCGTTCGTGATCGTTGCGATTTCTATCTACAAGCTTGCATGGCCAACGTTCATGGCAACGTTGGATGAGCGAGCAGAAAAGATTGAGAAGGGTCTGCACGCCGCGGATGCGGCACGTGCTGAAATCGCTGACCAACGTGCCGGCCTGGAAGAAGAGATTCGCGATGCCCATCGCGATGCCGAGCAAATTCGCGAAAAAGCCAATGCGCATGCAAAAGCGATCATGACTGATGCCCAGTCCCAAGCACACACAAGCGCTGATCAGATCATCGACAATGCACATCGACGTATTGCTGCTGATTCAGATGCAGCTCGGCGTGTACTACGTGCCGAGTTAGGCGTTCTTGCTACCGAACTAGCTACCCGTATCGTCGGTGAATCGTTGACTGATTCAGAACTAGCTCAACGAGTAACTGATCGATTCTTAGACGAGCTTGAGGCTTCAACTCCTTCAGCTCCACAGGAGGCTTAATGCGTTCGGGAAGCGAAGCAGCGTTAACGCGGGCACGTGATCGGTGGGACGGGTTAACCAGTCAGATAGCAGGCGATGAACTCGATATTGCGCAAGCAATATTTTCTATCGCAGACATTCTCGGGGAGAACCCAGCGATTGTTGCAGCTTTAGAAGACAGCTCGCGTCCGGCAGATGCCCGCGCAAACCTCGTGGTAAATCTGTTCTCTGGGAAGACTCGTGGTGTAGTCATTGATTTGCTCACTGGCTTAGCTCGTGAGCGTTGGTCAGAATCTGGCGATATTGTTGTTAGCTTGGAGTATCTGGGTGCGTATACAGTATTGCTCGGTGCTCGCCGCGAAGATGAGCTCTCTCGTGTAGAGGAAGAGCTGTACGTTTCTCTGCGTACCTTGCGTGCGGAGCGTGGTTTGCGATTGACACTGAGTGATCGTCATTACCCGGCCCCAGCGCGTGCTCAACTCGCCGAACAGGTGTTTGCTGGATGTGTTGTCTACACGCAACGATTGTTAATGCGCGCAGTTATTCGTACTGTCCGGGGTTGGACGTTAGCTCAATCTCTGACCCGTTATCTTGATCTCGCTGCTGAACTCGACCGACATATCGTCGCATCTGTTACGAGTGCGGTGCCACTCACTCGAGCGCAAGAAGATCGACTACGTTCGATTTTGACGCGTACCTACAATAAAAATGTAACAATCCACGTCACTTTAGATCCAGCCGTTATTGGTGGTATCCGAGTTCACGTGGGCGACGATGTGATAGATGGAACTCTTGCAAACCGTATTTCGGCATTGCGGAAGAACTTTACAAACTAATTAACTTGCAGCTTACGAGCTGCTTCGAGCGAAGGAATGATGTATGGCTGATGTGACAATCCAGCCCGATGAAATCCGGTCTGCACTGGATACGTTTGTCAGCTCTTATGAGCCGGCAACAGCCAGCAGTGAAGAGGTCGGTCACGTCACACTATGTGCCGATGGTATTGCCCGTGTTGAAGGCTTGCCAGGAGCGATGGCGAACGAACTATTGAAGTTCGAAGACGGCACTCTCGGTTTGGCCATGAACCTTGAAGAACGCGAGATCGGCGTCGTCGTCCTCGGAGACTTCTCGCACATTGAAGAGGGAATGGAAGTACGCCGAACTGGCGAAGTTCTCTCTGTTCCTGTCGGAGAAGGTTATTTAGGGCGCGTTGTTGATCCGCTTGGACATCCGATTGACGGATTGGGAGAAATTACCGATCTCGATTCTCGGCGTGCTCTTGAACTACAGGCGCCCGGCGTCATGGCTCGCAAATCAGTTCACGAGCCACTCCAAACCGGTATCAAAGCTATTGATGCAATGATTCCGATTGGTCGTGGCCAGCGTCAGCTCATTATTGGTGACCGTAAGACTGGAAAGACTGCGCTAGCTGTCGATACCATTCTCAACCAGAAAGCCAATTGGGAGTCTGGCGATCCGCAGAAGCAAGTTCGGTGTATTTATGTAGCGATTGGACAAAAGGGCTCCACGATTGCTGAAGTTCGCGCAACGCTCGAGCGCAACGGAGCATTGGAATACACCACCATTGTTGCTTCTCCAGCATCAGACTCCGCTGGTTTCAAGTACCTGGCTCCTTACACCGGTTCCGCCATCGGCCAGCATTGGATGTATGACGGCAAGCATGTCCTGATTATTTTCGATGATCTCTCCAAGCAGGCAGAAGCATACCGATCTGTTTCCCTGCTTTTGCGTCGCCCACCGGGCCGTGAAGCATACCCAGGAGACGTCTTCTACTTACACTCCCGGCTCCTTGAACGTTGTGCAAAGCTCTCTGACGAGCTCGGCGGTGGTTCGATGACGGGTCTACCGATTATCGAAACCAAGGCAAACGACGTTTCGGCATACATCCCAACCAACGTCATTTCAATTACTGACGGGCAAATCTTCCTCCAGTCCGATCTGTTCAATGCAAACCAGCGCCCAGCTGTGGACGTCGGTATCTCCGTCTCCCGCGTGGGCGGTGACGCTCAGATTAAGGCGATGAAGAAAGTTGCTGGAACCTTGAAGATCACCTTGGCGCAGTACCGCTCCCAGGCCGCGTTCGCAATGTTCGCATCTGACCTAGACGCTACGACTCGCCAGCAGCTTGCCCGCGGCGAACGTCTGATGGCCTTGCTCAAGCAGCCGCAGTACACGCCATACGCTGTTGAAGATCAAGTTGCGTCGGTGTGGGCCGGATCTAACGGTTACCTTGACGATATCGACGTCAAGGATATTCCTAAGTTTGAATCTGGTCTGATCAGCTACTTGCGGAACAACACGTCAGTTCTTGCGGATATTGCCACCACTGGTAAGCTCGAAGAAAGTACTGAAGAAGCACTTCGTTCGGGCATTGAAGAGTTCCGTGCGGGCTTCACTGCAAATAATGACACCGTATCTGAGGATGACTCGCTCCCAGAGGCTGAGCAGTCACAAGAACAGATCGTTCGTACGAAGCGGGGCTGATCGTGGCAGGCGCACAGCGGATTTATAAACAAAAAATCCGAGCAACAAAAACGCTGGAGAAAGTCTTTCGTGCGATGGAGCTGATTGCAGCTTCACGCATTGGTAAGGCTCGCGACCGTGCGCTCGGACAAGATCCGTATACGCAGGCGTTGACTAAATCTATCGCGACGGTCGCCATTCATGCGCATGCAGACCATCCATTGGTTAAAGAACGTACGGATACTAACAAGGCTATCGTTTTCGTCGTAACTTCTGATCGCGGAATGGCCGGTGCTTACTCATCATCGGTGTTGCGGGAAGCCGAACGGCTAGTGAACGATCTTAAGGAGCAAGGGAAAGAGCCAGTCCTTTACGTTTCAGGCCGACGCGGAGCTTCATATTTCCGATTCCGCGATATCCCTGTCGTGCGAGCCTGGACTGGTGAGTCCGATAAGCCAAGTGATGAAACGTCCAGTGAAATTGCTGAGGAATTCTTGACACGGTTCCTTGCCGACGCCGAAGACGGCGGTGTTGCTGAGCTGTACATGATCTTTACGAAGTTCGTGTCGATGGTTACGCAAAACGTCGAAGTACGTCGCATGTTGCCACTGCAAGTGGTTGATGGCGAAGCCGAAGCGGATACGAGCGTCGAAGATGAGCCACTGTACGAGTATGAACCGTCGGCTCAGAAAGTTTTCGACGAATTGTTGCCGATGTATGTCGGTCAACGAATTCACTCAGTGATGCTGATGTCCGCAGCCTCGGAGCTTGCTGCCCGCCAGCAAGCAATGCACTCCGCAACTGAAAATGCAGGCGATCTCATCGACAGGTATACGCGCTTGGCAAACAACGCCCGCCAGGCGGAAATTACCACGGAAATTACAGAAATTATCTCCGGCGCAGACAGCCTGGGGAAGAGCTAAAACGTCCCACCTGCTCAGGGACACAGTAAGGAAGAATAATGACTGCAGTAGATAATCGGCAGGGAGTGACCACCGGACGTATCGTCCAGGTTGTGGGCGCTGTTGTGGACGTTGAGTTTCCGCCAGACTCTCTCCCCGAAATCAACAACGCGCTAACCACCGAAGTGGATCTTTCAAGCCAAGGTGAAGGCGAAAGCATTTTGAAGATGACCTTAGAGGTCGCTCAACATCTTGGTGATAGCATCGTCCGAACCATCGCCATGAAGCCAACCGACGGTCTGGTCCGTGGTGCGACTGTTGTTGATACCGGTGCGCCAATTACCGTTCCAGTTGGTGATGCCACTAAGGGACATGTTTTTAATGTTACTGGTGATGTGTTGAACTTGGGTGAAGGCGAAACACTGGAGGTCAATGAACGTTGGCCTATCCATCGTAAGGCTCCAAATTTCGACCAGCTAGAACCAGAAACGAAGATGTTCGAAACCGGCATCAAGGTTATCGACCTTCTTACCCCGTATGTTCAGGGTGGAAAGATCGGTCTGTTCGGTGGTGCAGGTGTTGGTAAGACTGTTCTGATCCAGGAAATGATCCAGCGTGTTGCGCAGGACCACGGCGGTGTATCGGTATTCGCTGGTGTGGGTGAGCGTACCCGTGAAGGTAACGACCTGATCCACGAGATGGAAGACGCTGGTGTTCTTGACAAGACTGCATTGGTCTTTGGTCAGATGGACGAACCACCAGGGGTGCGTTTGCGTATTGCACTTTCCGGGCTGACCATGGCGGAATACTTCCGTGATGTTCAAAACCAGGACGTGCTCCTCTTCATCGATAATATCTTCCGTTTTACGCAGGCAGGTTCTGAGGTTTCGACTCTTCTTGGCCGTATGCCGTCTGCTGTGGGCTATCAGCCAACTTTGGCTGACGAAATGGGTGCTTTGCAGGAGCGAATCACCTCCACTCGAGGTCATTCGATTACGTCGCTGCAGGCAATTTACGTTCCAGCTGACGATTACACCGATCCGGCTCCAGCAACGACCTTCGCACATTTGGATGCCACCACCGAGCTTTCGCGTGATATTGCTTCGCGTGGTTTGTATCCGGCGGTGGATCCGCTATCGTCAACGTCGCGCATTCTTGACGCACAGTACGTTGGCCAGGCGCACTACGATGTTGCGACCAAGGTGAAGTCAATTCTGCAGAAGAACAAGGAACTCCAGGATATTATTTCCATTCTTGGTGTTGATGAACTTTCTGAAGAAGATAAGGTCACCGTGGCTCGTGCTCGCCGTATTGAACAGTACCTCTCGCAGAACACTTACACTGCGAAGAAGTTCACCGGCGTTGAAGGTTCTACTGTGCCAATCGCGGAAACTGTTGAAGCCTTCCGACGTATCACTGACGGCGAATATGACCATATCCCAGAGCAGGCATTCTTCAATATCGGAGGTATCGAAGATATTGAGCGTGCATGGCACAAGATTCAACAGGATATGCGCTGATGAAGCTCGAAATCGTTGCCCGCTCTGGAGAAATCTTTTCCGGGGACGTCAAAGAAATTGTTGTTCCAGCTTTCGATGGTGAGCTTGGTATTTTGCCCGGCCGTGCGCCGATCCTTGCGGTGATCACACCAGGTAGTGTTCGCTTTACGACAGCATCTGGAGATCGCCAAGAGATCAAGGTTGGTAAAGGATTTTTGACCGTTGACCACGACGAAGTCATGGTGGTCGTCGAGAATCACAAGGAGTAGCGGTTGATCAGTTGGGCTTTGTGGTGGACTGTTGTTGCGGTGGCACTGTGTGTGATTCTCATCGGAGTTTATTTCCTGATGCGCTTACGTACCTTGTTCTCCCGGCGTGGTTCGTTCCATGTTGCTGTGCGTGAAGAAGGCAGTGAACGCTGGGTGACCGGCGTTGCTGTATTCAAGCCGTTCGAATTGAATTGGTATTCAACGCATTCGCTAAGTCCTTATCCGCAAATCCAGTGGAAACGTGGCGAGCTAGATTTCACAGTTTCACCTGCGACCGATAGCGAAATTCAGGTAGTTCGAATCCAACAGGGCGAAAGGTCGTGGAGTTTGGCAACCACACCGCTTGCCGTTTCTGGTATCGTTTCGTGGATCGACTCGGCGCCTCCGGTAGAAGAACCGGAACTTTTCTGATCATGTTAAAGACTGGCCGCATCAACAGTGCGGCCAGTCTTTGTGTGAGAATGGTACAAGGAATTGCTCATGCTTGTTTCTAGATGAGATCGAATGACATTCGTTAAATGTTGCTTGAGTTCGCTGAAGATGAAGGAGATATGACCTGTGCGTATTGTAGTTGCCCGTTGTAGTGTGGATTATTCTGGCCGCCTTGATGCTCACCTTGAACCTGCAACTCGAGTTTTGATGATGAAGCAAGATGGCTCTGTTCTCGTGCATTCCGACGGCGGTTCTTATAAGCCCCTGAATTGGATGTCTCCGCCAGCGACCATGACCGAAGTTGAGGTCTCTGAAGCTGATCTCAAGGCCGGAGTGACTCAGACGTGGTCAATTGAGCACAACAAAACTAATGACGTTCTCCGAATTAACATCTACGAAATTTTCCACGATATGACGCAAGATCTCGGTGTTGAGCCGGGACTAGTTAAAGATGGCGTCGAAGCACATTTGCAAAAACTGTTGGCCGAACAAGTGGCAGTGTTGGGCGAGAATTTGGAGCTCGTTCGTCGTGAATACCCTACTGCTATTGGGCCGGTAGATTTGATGTTGTTAGATCTCAATGGGGGACATGTTGCAGTTGAGGTTAAACGCCGCGGCGAAATTGACGGGGTAGAACAGCTAACTCGTTATCTCGAATTACTCGGTCGTGATTCTACATTGAGTCCGGTACGTGGTATTTTCGCTGCCCAGGAAATCAAACCGCAAGCACGTGTTTTGGCTGAAGACCGTGGGATTGAATGCGTCATTCTTGATTACGATGCGATGCGCGGCGTTGATCACCCTGAAGATCGGTTGTTCTGATGCGTCGTTCGAAGAAATATTCTCGGCCCTCGCGCGAGCTTAATTCATATGCCTTGATGGGGTATACCCGTATCGAATACGCTGATGACGGGCGTGCTTTTAAGGTCCATCATATTAACTCCGGTGTCAAAGAGTATGTGTGCCCAGGATGTTCGGGAATCATTCGGGTAGGTGAACCCCACGAAGTTGCGTGGACTGAGGATCATATTCTAGGCAAAGAGTTCGGCCAGAATGACCGCCGTCATTGGCATACGGGATGTTGGGAGGCGCGCGGACGACGGCGATAAGCCTTTCGTTCCGTAGCGGGCGAGTGCTACGGTGGAGGTATGACTATGTTGAATATGCGCCGCACTGGCCAACCGTCAAATTGCCCGCTTGTTTTGCTTCACGCATTACCTTTGGATTCCTCGATGTGGGATACCGTCAGGAAATTGCTTGAACCTATTGATGTGATCACGGTGGATGCACCAGGGTTTGGTGCTTCTCCGGCTGGTGAAGAGCTCAGTGATGAGCCCACAACCATGGCCTATGTTCATGCCTTGAAAGAAACCCTCGACCATGCTGGTGTTGATCAGATCATGCTCGGTGGTTTGTCTATGGGTGGTGCTATTGCTGCTGATTTCGTAGCAACCTATCCTCAGATGATCGATGGGTTGGCACTTATAGATACGGGGATCGGATCTGATAATCCACAGCGCCAAGAGTTCCGAGCTTCGATGGCTGAGCTTGCCGAGCAGGGCCGAGCCTTTGAGATGCTGGAGGCATGGAAGGATACGATGACCGGCTTGGAAGTCACCCCAGAGGTTCAAGAGTCGCTTGTTGCACGGTTCAAAGCGGCGCCGGGTGCCGGGTTGGCATGGATCCAGCGAGCTTTGGCTAACCGCGTGGATCGCAGCGACGTTGTTGAACTGGTTGATGGTCCGGTGTTCTTCATCCGTGGAACAGATGATCCGACCGCGTCGCTAGAGTACTTCATGGGTTTGGCGCTCAACGCAAAGCAACCCCGCATCCTTGAAATTGAAGGAGCGGGGCACTTTACGGCAGATGAAAAGCCAGAGGAACTAGCGCTGGCATTGCGGGAGTTCGTCGAACGGGTGACTGCTTAATCGGATTCTTCACCGTCGGCTTTTTCGGCAGCAGAATCTACGATGTTTTGCAGTGAGAGTGAGCGTTGCGAGCCGGAGAGAATCGCACGCATATCCTCAATATATGACGAGAGGGATTGGCGCTGTTCCTTCAGAGAGTCGATTTCTTCGCGAGCTGCTCCCACCTTGCGGTTTGCTTCGGCCGTTGCTTCTTCGCGTATACGCTGTGCTTCTTCACGGGCCACAGCGAGAATCTCGTCAGCTTGCATGCGACTATCAGCCAGCAGTGTTGCAACGTCGTTTTCTGTTGTTTCGGTTAGCTCGGTAGCCCGCCGCGTAGCTTCGATAACTCGTTCTTCGGCGCTGTGTGCGTCTGCTTCGGCCTTCTCAACCATTGTTTTAGCTGCAGCGCTCAAGCGTTCGTTTTCTTCAGCGAGTTCTCGGGTTGCGTCTTCTTTCGCCTTCGCGATCGAGGCATCTGCAGCCGCTTTAGCTTCGGTAATTTCGCGTTCTGTATCAGCTTTAGCTTGAGCTATTTGAGCTTCGACGTCGGCACGCAACTTCGCAAGTTCAGTTTGTGTGTCTGAGCGTAGCTGAGTCATTTCAGCTTCAGTTGATGTACGGAGCTGAGCGACGTCGTGTTCGGTTTGGGAGCGTAGGGTAGACGTTTCTGCTTGGATCTGGATGCGGAGACGTTCGGCTTCACGTTCGGCTGAGGAGATCATTTCTTCACTTGTGCGGCGAGAGACAGTGGCTAGCGATTGTGCTTCTGCTTGGGCTTTTTCGAGTGTTGTGGTTGCTTGTGTTTGAGCCTGGCTAAGGATCTTTTGGCTTTCAGCTTGGGCGCCTTGGTGCAGTTTTTCTGCGCGGTCTTCAGCTGCTGATACGATAGCGCCAGCTTCAGTCCGGGCCCGGGACATCAAATCGAGAGCTTGTTCTTCGGTAGATTTCAAAAGCCGTTCGACGCGATTGCCCAGCCCAGAATAGGAGGGGCGGTCGTTTTCTTCTAGGGCTGTTTGAGCCTGTGCTAGCTGAGCAGAAAGCTTGAGAACTTCTTCATCAAGTTGGGCAACTTGCGTACGTGTTTGAGAAAGGCTGGTACTAAGACTAGAAATACGTTCTTCGACCTGTGCACGGTCATAGCCGCGCATGACAACAGGGAAGAGAGGTTCTTCTGCCACGATGGTTTCCTCCATATAATAGATGTAATAGTTTAACTGTACCTGCCCGGGGTCAATTTACTCACATCGTCAGATCAGGCTCCAGGAAATAAGGTAGTGTTATTAAATCGTTACATGTTGTCAACGATCGACGGAAGCGGGAATATGAAACGGATTCTAGGGATCATTTCCCTTGTTGTTGGGCTCATCATGTTAGTGGCAACGTTTGCTATACATGCCTCACAAGTAAAAGAAACCACTGTCAAGTTATCGACCTCAGCAGCAGAATCTACAGTGTTTGTGTATGTAGATTCTGGTGTTTTGACGCTTGTTAACGATCAAGTCAGGGTTACTTTGGACTCCCCGGATAATGATATTCAGTGGGCGTTAGGCTCTCCAATAGATGTTGCTGCTTATATTGGACAAGCGCCGGCAGAAGAAATTTCGGGAATGGAATCCTGGAAAGAATTGACAACTTCTACTGAAGAAGGAACTCCAGAGGGAATCCAAACTGTCGCAGAAGCTGTCACAGCGCAATCGTTCAATCTCGTCGGATCGGATATGTGGTCCCAAACAGGTGAGGGCAAAAGCGAAACTACTATCGAGTTCGATTCAAAAGACCTCGATAGCCAGACCTTCCTTGCTACAACAGCCCAAGGTGAAGCTCCGAAGGTTACCTTAGAGTGGATCGGGACGCGGGAAATCAGTAGCCCAGTTGTTTATTATGTCATTGCTAGCTTATTGGCACTAATCGGCTCATTTTTATTGTTGAATTCTTTCCAAGAGCGTCAACTTTCCCGGCCGCATAAGCGTACCGCTGTCAAGCTTCGTACGCATGCGCATCAAGATTCGGCAACATCGGTGATCGGTGCTTTTGATGGCGATATTGCAGATCCGAGTGTGGGCCGTGAAGTTCAACGTACGTATACCGGCTCAGCGTTTGGTGCATCAATTTTGCCTTCCTCAGCACGTATCGAAATGTTCCGTAACCGCGAGCTAGCCGAAGAAGACCGAATCTTATTATCAGATGGGCATGATGGCGAAACTCATTCGATGGAGACAGCTTCTGGTATCGCACGTCAAGCAGAACATGAGGCGTCAGGGATTGATATCAATGATGATGCGGAAGAAAATAAAACCGTTGTCGAAGCCGGTCTCTCAGAAAACTTCAGTGGTCACGAAACTGTCGATTCTATGGAGCAAAAGATCGAGCGTAATGGAAACGACTGGCGCTCACTATGGAATTTCTCTTGAGGAATTCAACAGAAGGAAGATGGAGATCAAAATGTGTAAAATCCGATTTGGCCTCGCTGTGGTTGTAGCTGGCACGATGTTTCTTTCTGGTTGCGCCCAAGAAGCTGGAGTACCGCAAGTACAAAAAACTGACATCGTTTCAAACATTCTTCCGCAAGGAAAGTATGCTGAGCTCGCTACAGCGGTTTCAGCAACGATAGAACAAGCAGATCAGAGCCGCGATACAGCAGCGCTTGGGGAGCGGATTACTGGACCGTTGCGCATCCAACGCGAAGCAGAATACAATCTGGCTACGATCACTGAAACGACTGTTCCTACTTCTTTTACACTTGACAGTAAAGAAGTGACAGTATCTTCTGGTACTGATTTTCCGCGCACGATGATGGCAATTGATAAAACTAATACGGCTCGCGGTATTGGTACGATTGCGGTCTGGCAGCAGCCGACTGCCCGCCAAAATTACTCGCTGTGGGCTGTGCTTGATATGTTCCCCTCGCCACCGAAAATCGAAATCATCAATAAGCAAAACGATGACCAAGGCTATCTTGCAACGCAGGCCGGAGAATACCTCGTTGATCCTGCGGCTGTTCTTGACGCATACGCTACCTATGCGACGAATCGAGCGGTTGGCGATGTGCCGTTTAAAACAGGTGACCCCCTGTATCAAGAAACAGAAAAGCAGGCCCAGGATCTAACATCTGCACTGAACGGACTAGGGAACGCAGCAACAAGCTTCTCGGTTCCTAATAAGGATATCCGTGCAGTGTCCACAAAAGACGGCGGGCTCCTCGTCGTCGGCGAATTACGCTACGATATGACGGTCACGCGTACAAAAGATACTGCAAAACTCAAACTTGGATCGTTTATCGGTGCGCTAGCGTCCGGTACGAAAGATGGCGTTATTGAAGTCGATAACCCGGTTGTTGCACAGTACGCTACGTCAGTAGCCTTCTACCTCCCTCCTAAGGGATCCGAGGTTCCGATTCAATTAATCGGCGCATCGGTTCCCGCCTTAATAAGTGTAGTGAAAGCAGGATAATCTCATGAGTATGCCAGGATTTGGTGGAGTATTTGATCTTTCTACGCTCAAGAAAGAACCCGAACCAGTAAATGAGGCTGGTCAACCCAGTTTAGCAACAATACCTGGACCTTGGGTATTGACACTTACTGAAAAGAATCTCGAATCGACTCTTCAGACATCGATGAGCTTGCCGGTTATCGTGGTTTTTGCGGCACCAGAGTCTGAGCATTCTCAAACTTTAATTTCCCAGCTAACGAATCTTATCACCAAACGTGCTGGACGGATCCAACTCGCAGTTGTTGATACGTCAACCGAACGCGGCGTAGCTGGCGCGTTCGGTATTCAAGCCGTTCCGTCAGTAGTGGCGTTACTCCAAGGGCAACCGGTGCCGTTATTCCAAGGTTTACCAGACTCTCAAGCAATCGATGAGACGCTTTCAAAACTTCTCAAAGCTGGTGAACAATACGGTCTCAATGGTGTGCTCGATGGTGACCCGGAAGGTGCAGCTCCCGAACCAGAAATTCCGCCGCTTCATCAAGAAGGGCTGGTCGCCTTGGAAGCTGGAAACCTTGACGCTGCACATGCCGCTTACACTGCGGCAATCAAGGAAAACCCCGGCGATTTGGAAGCAAAAACAGCCTTGAACCAGGTCGAGTTATTGCAACGTGTCCAGGCGATTAATCCGCAAAATTCTCCATTGGAAGCACAAGGTTTATTGCATGCGGCAGCGAGTTCTCCGTTGACCGAGATTGATGTTCATTTGCAAGCTGCCGATCTAGAGTTGTCCTTCGGTCACGCTGAGGCGGCGTTTACCCGCTTGATCGACGTTATCAAAGCTACACAGGGCGAAGATCGTGATCTCGTACGCACTCGCTTGCTTGCCCTGTTCGACATAGTTGGGCAACATTCGCCTAGTGTTCATCAGGCTCGTAAAGCTCTCACGAACGCTCTTTTCTAGCGACGTGGGGACGAAGTGGACTCGCGCACGATGAGTTCCGGCTCAAACTTCATTGCACCGATAGGTGACTGAGTTCCATTGATCATCCCTAATAGCGTGGTAACAGCGGTTTCACACATGGTTTTCACTGGCTGATGAAGCGTCGTTAACGGTGGATTCGTGAAGGCGTTTAACGGGGAATCGTCAAAGCCTACAATCGAGAGATCGTCGGGGATCTGCAACCCAGATGATTGGCAGTAACGGATAGCGCCGTAGGCCATGATATCCGAGGCGAAGATGATAGCTGTGCAACCTTTCGATATGAGATCGGTACATGCTGAGACACCACCTTCAACAGTAAAAAGTGTGTGTGAACGGTAGGGGTGTTCGTGGGGAAGGGCTCGAGACATCGTGTCGATGAATGTTTCCGTTTTTACTCGTGCTGGGCCAAACCGCAGTGGTCCAGTAGCGAGACCAATTTTCCGGTGGCCAAGTCCTACTAGGTGACGCACGGCTTGGCGAATGGCGGAGGCATCATCAGTTGAAAAGTCAGGTGCTGAAAGGCCAGTGTTGAACCCGTTCATCGTTACGTACGGCACACCGAGGGCCGTGATGCGGTGGTATCTTTCGATGCTCGCAGTGGCGTCGGCATGAAGTCCAGAAACGAAAATTAGGCCGTCGACACTGTGTTCTAACATTGCCTCGACATACGAATCTTCCGTTGCGCCGCCGGCGATCTGTGCACCCAGTAAAGGGGTATAGCCCTGGATTGTCATGGCATTTTCGAGGTGTTGGGCAAACTGCGGGAAGATGGGATTTGTTAGTTCAGGAAGAATCAAGCCGATAAGTCCACCAGTGCGTTCGCGCAGTTGCTCTGGGCGTTCGTAACCGAGCAAGTCGAGTGCGGCTAGGACAGCTTGTCGAGTATCGGGGGCGACGGAGTGTTTGCCGTTTAAGACCCGTGAGACAGTCGCTGTTGATACTCCTGCGTGTGTGGCAAGATCAGCTAGTCGGATCCGCTTGGCCATGTGAGCTCCTTTGCTCGATGTGTTTCGTTAATGGAATATTGCAAAAATTTTCTCTGGTTCCAGAACTAACGATACCGCGAATTGCCTGAACATTGTCTATTATGCAAGTAAATAGCGCATAAAGAGCTCATTGGGTGCGCCTGGGACTTCTATGTGAACTACTGCGAAAATTCTCGTTTCTTGCAAAATGCGTGAAAAGAATTGCATAAATTGGTGGTGTCGTTATACTGAAAGCACAACACATGAGCAACGTAGCTCACAAAATAGGTGATTGTTGCTCGTGATTATTGAAAACTACATGGTTATAACCCTTGAGGAGATAAAATGCGTCGTGGCATTGCACTCTTAGCTATCACCGGAATGACGATCGCTGGCCTAACCGCCTGCGGTTCCTCAGAATCGGAAAAAGCTACAGATAATACAACTGCTTCCGAAAGCCAGTCATCAGATGCTGCGCTAACGGTATGGGTTGATGACAACCGCAAGCCAGCCTTCGAAATTGCTGCTAAGAAGTATGAAGAAGAGACTGGTAACAAGGTCGAACTGGTCGTTAAAGAAAATGATCAGATCCGTTCCGAATTTGCAGCTCAAGTCCCAACAGGTAAAGGCCCAGACATCACCTTTGGTGCTCACGACTGGTTAGGTGAATTCGTCACCAACGGTATTGTTGCCCCAATTGAACTTGGTGATAAGGCAAGCGAATTTTCCGATATTGCTCTCCAAGGCTTTACCTACGACGGGCAAACGTATGGCGTACCATACGCAGTTGAGAACCTTGCGATTATCCGCAATGCAGATCTCGCCAAGGACCCAACCCCAGCTACCTTCGATGAAATGATTGCTGCTGGAAAGGCTACCGGAGCACCGAACCCATTTATGGTCCAGATTGGTGAAAAGGGCGATCCGTTCCACATGTACCCATTCGAGTCCTCTTTCTCCGGCCCAGTCTTCAAGACTGACGCAGAGGGCAACTACACCCCAGAGTTGAACCTCGGTGGCGAAAAGGGCGAAGCATTCGCGAAGTGGCTTGGTGAAAAGGCAACTGCCGGTGAACTCTCCACAGCATGGACCTACGATATCGTTGTTGAAGCATTCAAGAAGGGCGAAGTTCCATTCATTCTTGGTGGCCCATGGATGCTCGGCGATTTCGAAGGTATGAACGTCGCAGTTGATCCAGTTCCAGCTGCCGGTGATATGCCAGCTGCTCCATTCGTTGGAGTCCAGGGTGGTTTCATTTCCGCTAAGTCGGAAAACCAGCTTCTTGCCACCGACTTCCTCGTGAACTATGTTGGTTCCGAAGAAGTCCAGGACGCCCTTTATGAGGCTGGCCAGCGCACTCCAGCTTTGAAGGCATCTGCAGCTAAGATCGAATCTGATCCAGTTGCTGCTGGCTTTGCCAAGGCTGGCGAAGCAGGCCTCCCAATGCCAGCTCTCCCACAAATGGGTGCAGTTTGGGGCTTCTGGGGCGGTACTGAAACCCAGATCATGGGTGGCTCTGATCCAGTTGAAACCTGGAACAAGATGATCACTGACATCGAAAACGAAATTGCCAAGAAGTGATTTCATTTAAGAGTAGCGGCCTCGTCGCCTATGGGGGCGGGGCCGTCTCTTATATCAGGAGATGAACATGTCGCAGATGATTAAGCCGAGTAAGGCATCTCTCAAGCGCACGGCACGACGAACCGAGTTGTCAAAACGGGATTCAGCTGCCACCAAGTGGGGAACCGGTTTCCTCATCAAACTCATATTGATGGGCATTGTTAATGCCCTCGGAATATTTATTATATTCACTGCTTTCGGTGTAGGTTCAGTAACTCTCGGAAGCCTCATGATTGTGCTTTTGGTGGCACTTGATTGGGTATATTTTTCTCGACGCACACTGGCCTTAAAGTATCTTGCACCAGGGTTAGTGTTTCTGTTGGTATTCCAGGCCTTCGTGATTGTCTACACGGCCTACATTGCGTTCACGAATTACGGACATCAGCACACTCTCGATAAGCAGTCGGCAATTGAATCGATTTTGCTACAAAATTCCTCGCAACGTGTAGAAAATTCTCCGCAGTACCCGCTGGTCATCGTTGAACAAGGTGGCGAGCTGGGCTTCGCGGTTATTGACCCAGATGAAAACGTCATCAAGGCTGGTACAGCGTCGCAACAACTAACTGAGGTTGATGGCTCGTTCACCGGAAAGAAAATCACCGAAGTCAACGGATACCGGATTGTTCCGCTTTCTGAGCTAGGCGATCGCCAAAACGAAGTGTCACAACTACGTGTTGCACTCAGCAATAATCCTGACGAAGGTGCTATCGGTACGCAGACGGGAACCGTTGGATACCAGTTCATTTCGTCGATGACGTATGATCCGGATACTGATTCAATGACTGATGTTGCTACCGGTACTGTCTACCACGCAAACGATGATACGGGTTTCTTCGAGGCCGACGACGGTTCGACGATTAATGTTGGTTGGCGTGTGCTTGTCGGGTTCAGCAATTTCGCGAAGGGCTTTGGCGATTCGCGGTATGCTCAGCCGTTCCTCCAAGTTCTGATCTGGAACGTTGTTTTTGCGTTCTTATCTGTTGTAACAACGTTCTTGTTAGGTATGGCGTTGGCGATTGTCCTTAATGATGAGCGTCTCAAAGGACGCAAGATTTACCGTACGCTGTTGCTCTTACCTTACGCTTTCCCGTCGTTCATGACCGCATTCTTGTTTGCTGGTTTGATGAACCGAAGCTATGGATTCTTCAACCAAATGTTGGGCGTTGAAGTTCCATGGTTAACTGATCCGACGATGGCTAAGGTGTCGATCATTTTGGTGAACTTGTGGATGGGCTTCCCGTACATGTTCTTAATTGTTACCGGTGCTCTCCAAGCTATCCCTGGCGAGCTAACTGAGGCTGCTAAGATTGATGGTGCGTCACCGTTCCAGGCATGGCGCAATGTCACGTTGCCACAGCTGATGATTTCATTGACCCCGCTGTTGATCGCTTCGTTCGCATTTAATTTCAATAACTTCAATTTGATTTACATGCTTAATGGTGGCGGTCCACGCATGGACGATGCGTCGGTTCCAGTTGGGCATACTGATATTTTGATTTCGATGGTTTATAAGATTGCGGGTCTCACTGGTGAGGCAGCACCGAACTATGGTTTGGCTGCGGCGATGTCGCTGGTGATCTTCTTGATCGTCGGATCGGTATCGCTCTACTCGTTTAAGAAGTCTAAGTCAATGGAGGCAATGTGATCATGCAGAATACTATTGTTGCTCCAGCGGTAACTGCAAACAAAGTTCCGTTTGGTAAGTGGTTCCGTGAGACTGGTTTCCGGCATCTGATAGCTGTTGTTGCAGTTGCTTATGCGGCGTTCCCGATTCTCTATATTGTTTCGGCGGCGCTCAATCCAAGTATTAAGACTACGCTTACGGGTGCGAACAAGATGTTCTCGTCCGTTTCGGTGGATAACTTCACTGAGTTGTCCGATACGATGTTTTGGACGTGGTTTTCTAATACGCTCATTATTGGTGTGACGACGGCGATCGGCACTGTGCTCATGGGTGCGGCTGCAGCATACGCATTTTCTCGTTTCCGGTTCTCCGGGCGGAAGATGACGTTGATGTCGTTGATGGTGATCCAGATGTTCCCGCAGTTGCTTACCTTCGTCGCGATCTTCTTGTTGCTCACCACTTTGGGTGATGTGTTCCCAGTGTTGGGTATCGATTCGAAGCTCGCGTTGATCTGTGTTTACCTCGGCGGTGCGCTAGGTGCTAACACCTTCTTGATGTATGGCTTCTTCAATTCGATCCCAATGGAACTGGATGAAGCTGCCAAGATTGATGGTGCTTCGCACTCCCAGGTTTATTGGACCATCATCATGCCGTTGGTGATTCCGATTCTTGCTGTGGTGGGATTGTTGAGCTTTATTAGCTCGTTTAACGATTTCATCTTGGCTCGTACGATTCTGACCTCGCAAGAGAATTGGACACTTGCTGTTGGCATGAACTTGTGGGTTGGCGGAAATGAGAAGAACTGGGATTGGTTTGCAGCCGGTTCCATCATTGCCGCAGTTCCGATTTTATTGCTCTTCTTGTTCTTGCAGAAGTACATCGTTTCTGGTTTGACCGGTGGCGCTGTGAAGGGCTAATCTCTGCGATAGTTTGCTGTTGGCGCGACGATAAAGAATTCTTTATCGTCGCGCCAACTTCCATTCATGCCTGCAGCATTCACGTTTAGTTTGAAAGAAGATGGAATTGTCTGTTACGCCAAACATCCAATCAGTGTTGACTGGTGACTCGTGGCGCGTGAGCGTTATCTCGCCATCATGTATTCGGTTTGAAACAGATCCTCACAATAATTTTGTAGATGAACCTACCCAACTAGTTGAACATCGCCCACAACTTGGTGGGGGAGACTATTCGATGTTCGTTGATGAAGGGGGCGGGCACTCTCGTGTTGTTATTGAAACTCAACGAGCAGTGATTTATTTTGATCCACAGTTGAATATCCCGCAGGCGCTACGGATCAAGTTCCAGGACGCTAGCTCTCCCATTGATGTCAGCTGGCCGCAGGATGATCCAGGTAATCTTCACGGAACTTATCGCACGTTGGATAATATTGATGGTTCTCATCCGCTTGAGCCTGGCCTGGTGAGCACTTCGGGGTATGTGTTAGTTGACGATTCTGATTCGATTGTGCGCAGCGAAGATGGGTGGATTCGCCAGCGGGAAACTCATGAAGATGCGCAAGACGTCTATCTCTTCGTTTACGGGCAAAACTATCATGAGCTGTTTGCTAGTTTCTTTGCGTTAACTGGGCGATCCCCGCTGATTCCGCGTCCTATGCTCGGAAACTGGTGGTCACGATATTGGCGATATTCTGACCGCGAATACCGCCAGTTATTGGATGATTTTGATTCCCATCATGTTCCGCTTTCGGTAGGTGTCCTCGATATGGATTGGCATATCACTGATGTTCCTGTTGAAGTGGGTTCCGGATGGACAGGCTATTCGTGGAATCGGGAGCTTTTCCCAGATCCGGAAGGCTTCTTAGGCTATCTGCATGAGCGCGGAATGCTCACCTCGCTTAATGTCCATCCAGCTGACGGAGTGCGCTTCCATGAGGACGCATATCAGGATATGTGCCGGGAGTTGGGGAAGGAACCTGATGGTACGCCGGTTGAGTTTAATCCAGTGGATCGCCGGTTTATGGACGCATATTTCAATGTGTTGCATAAGCAGCTGGAAGCGCAAGGCGTTGACTTTTGGTGGATTGACTGGCAGCAAGGCGAGCAGACCAGTATTCCTGGTCTAGATCCGCTCTGGATGCTCAACCATTATCATTATCTGAACTCTTCGATCCGCAATATCTCGCGAAAGGCGATCTTTTCTCGTTATGCGGGTTTGGGTTCGCATCGTTATCCGATTGGTTTTTCTGGCGATGCCATCACCTCATGGGATTCGTTAGCATTCCAGCCGTATTTCACGGCCAATGCTGCCAACGTTGGCTACTACTGGTGGAGCCATGATATTGGCGGACATATGGCTGGGATACGTAACAACGAATTGCATACTCGCTGGGTGCAGTTTGGTGTTTTTTCGCCAATCATGCGTCTCCATGCTACGGCGTCGCCATTCACTAGCAAAGAACCGTGGGTGTTCCCGCAACCGTATTGTGATACGCAGATTAGTTTCTTGCAACTTCGTCACCAGCTCATTCCGTATGTGTATACGTCGATGTGGCAGAGCATAGATGGGCGGGCGCCAATTCGGCCGCTGTATCACGATTATGGTGACGACGGCGAAGCCTACCAGCACCCGAACACGTATCTTTTTGGTGAGTCGATGATTGTTGTGCCAATTGTGGCACCTCTCGATCCAGATTCGCATTACGCGGGTGCGACTGGATGGTTGCCGGAGGGTACATGGTATGACTTTTTCAATGGAAAGAGATACTTAGGCGGCCAGGAAACGGTGTTCTACCGTGATATCACGAGCTATCCGGTACTTGCTAAAGCCGGAAGTATCGTTGCGTTAGCTACCGATACCTATGCAGGTGTGGCCGATCATCCGCATGCTGTTACGTTACGTGTTTTCCTCGGAGATGGCGTAAGTGAGTTGATTGAGGACGACGGCGGTGACCAGCCTTATCGTTATCGCCTCCACCAAAACTATGGTGGTACCTCGGTACATATTAGTGTTCAAGCACAGCAGGATGCGCCATCGCGTATGGCCGATGTTGAACTGCAGTTGATGGGAGTTCGCTCGTGTTCGTACCCGGGAACGTATGAAGCGAACGCGTATCGGATTTCTTTGGGGGAGTGCGATATGGCATCCCTGGATGTGCATATCGCGGATCTTGAGCTGGATATTCCCGATATTCGCCGGAAGGTTTTCGAGGTGATTGATCAAGCAGAAGGCTTCTTGCAGACGAAGGAGACGTTGTGGGAAGAAGCTCTGCGGTTTATTGAGACGGTTGAGTCTGATGTTCAAACGCAGGTGAGTTTTGCGGATGCCGGAGCAGATAGCCACCTGCGTCGGGTAGTTTCCGAACGTATTGAGTGTTATCGAGCGCTGTTAGCTTCTATTCGTTAATGCGGATCGCTCAGCTTGCTGAACGTAAGTAAAAGCCTTGGGTCCTTTCAAATGAAAGGACCCAAGGCTTTTACTTAGTCGAGGTGAATCGAGCCGGGCTCTGTTACTTCTTTGGCGTGAGGTAGACAGCGCCGAGCGGTGGCAGCTGGACAAGCGCGGATTGTGCGCGGCCGTTCCATGGGATATCTTCGGTGTGGATAGCTCCCATATTGCCAACTCCGGAACCGCCGTATTCAAGGGCGTCAGTGTTGACGATTTCTTCCCATTCGCCTTCCAGTGGTAGCCCGATACGGTAGTCCATATGTGGGGTTCCAGCGAAGTTTAGGGCGACGACGACGATATCGTCGTCGATGGAGGACTTACGGATGAAGGTCAGAACGTTGTTGTCTCCGTCGGAACCGTCGATCCATTCAAATCCACGTTGAGTGAAGTCTTCGGACCATAGTGCTGGATGTTCTTGGTAGACGGCGTTGAGTCGTGCCAGGCAGGACATGACACCATCGTGGCTAGGATTGTCGATGAGCCACCAGTCCAAGCCTTTGCCTTCGTTCCATTCGGAGATTTGAGCGAACTCTTGTCCCATGAACAGGAGCTGTTTTCCTGGATGCGCCCATTGGTAGCCGAACAGGAGGCGTACACCAGCGAGTTTCTGCCATGGATCGCCTGGCATCTTTTCGTACAGTGAGCCTTTTCCGTGGACGACCTCATCATGGGAGATAGGTAGCGCGAACTGTTCGGAGAAGGCGTAGACGAGGGAGAAGGTGATTTCGCCGTGATGCCAGCGCCGGTTGATGGGCTCTTCTTGGATGTAGCGCAACGTGTCGTTCATCCATCCCATATTCCATTTCAGTCCGTAGCCGAGGCCGCCTTCGGAGGTCATGCGGGTCACGCCTTCCCACGAGGTGGATTCTTCGGCGATCATCATGATGCCTGGGTGGTTGCGGTAGGCGGTAGCGTTGGCTTCTTGGATGAAGGAGATAGCTTCGAGGTTCTCGCGTCCACCGTACTGGTTTGGTTCCCATTGGCCAGCTTCACGCGAGTAATCGAGGTAGAGCATGGATGCTACGGCGTCGACGCGAATACCGTCGATGTGGAATTCGTCGAGCCAGTAGAGTGCGTTGGCAACGAGGAAGTTTTTGACTTCATTTCGGCCAAAATTAAAGACGTAGGTTCCCCAGTCTGGGTGTTCGCCACGCATCGGGTTGGGGTCTTCAAATAATGGAGTGCCGTCGAAGCGTGCCAGGGCCCAGTCGTCCTTCGGGAAGTGTGCGGGTACCCAGTCCATGATGACGCCGATTCCAGCCTTGTGGAGTTCGTTAATGAGATAACGCAGTTCATCGGGGGTGCCGAATCGTGCAGTGGGCGAGTAGTAGCCGGTGACTTGATATCCCCATGATGGTCCGAAGGGGTGTTCGGCTAGTGGCATGAACTCGACGTGCGTGAAACCGAGGTACTTCACGTGGCCGATGAGCTGTTCTGCCATATCTTTGAAGTCTAAGCCCATTCGCCATGAGCCGAGGTGTACTTCGTAGATAGAGATCGGGCCGGAGTGTGGGTCTCGGGCGGCTCGTTGGTCGAGCCAAGCGTCGTCGCTCCACTCAAAGTTGCTTGCGGTAATAATCGATGCGGTTGACGGTGGAACTTCAGTCCGGCGGGCGAATGGGTCGGCCTTTTGGTGCCAGGAGCCGTCAGGGTATTGGATCTCGAACTTGTAGCGAGCGTCTTCTTTAGCTCCCGGAATGAACAATTCCCAGACGCCAGAAGTGCCCATGGTGCGCATGGCGGAGACGGTTCCGTTCCAGGCGTTGAAATCGCCGACGACGCGCACGGCACGGGCGTTCGGTGCCCATACTGCAAATGCGGTTCCGGAGACGAGTCCCATTTCAGTTTCGTAGGTGGTGAGGTGCGCACCGAGTACGTCCCAGAGGCGTTCATGGCGTCCCTCGTTGAACAGGTAAGTATCCATTTCGCCGACTGTTGGCAAGAACCGATAGCCATCATCACCGACGGAGTCGAAATCGCCGTAGCGGGCTCGAATACGGTAATCGCGGATGTTCTTTCCGGGTAGGACTGCCACCCACACGCCGTTGTGTTCATGGGTTGCTGGATATTCGTCATTCGGGGTGATAACAGTAACTTCGTCTGCTAGTTGACGAATAACGCGTACTGTCACGTTAGTGCCGTCCGAATGTGGTCCAAGGATGTCATGCGGGGCGTGGTAGTGGCCATTGGAAACAGCGTCAAGTATTTCGCTACTGACAGTTATTGGTTCAAGCTGTGCGTTCATACGTTTATTTTCCCATGTTTTGGTGTGATTTACATCTAATAATACGGTTCAATTTTATGAAAGTGCCTTTCGCACTCCCGCTAGTGGAATATCGATCCAGTCTGGCCGTGATACTGCTTCGTAGCAGACCTCGTAGAGGGCTTTGTCGATAATGAGCGCGGTAAGAATTGTGTGTTCGGTTTCGGTCAGTGTGCCGTATCCGGTCAAGAATTTTTCGGTAGCTTGCTGTGCCCAGGTGGCGCATCGTTCAGCGTCGGCACCTGCCTTGTGGGCAGCGCCCGCTGCGTAATCGAATGAGCGGATCATGCCGGCAACATCGCGCAACGCCATATCGGGTTGTGTGCGCTGGGCTAATGGCCGCAACGGTTCGCCTTCAAAGTCGAGGGCAACCCAGCCGCGTCCGGGCACATCTAAGACTTGTCCGAGATGGTAATCGCCATGAATGCGTTGCGTTTCCGGCCACGCGAGCGCCAAGGTGGCGTCATAAATTGTCCGAATCTGTGCCTGTAGTGTTTCAAGCTCTGGGACTTGGGCGATTGCGGCTTGGGCGCGTTCCATCAACGTGTTGACGACGCCGATCTGGTCGGCTTTACTCGTTCCGAAACTGCTCCGGAGTTCGTTGTGGATTTCACGCGTTATCTGACCTAGCGCCACGATACGTTCGCCTTGCTCGGCGCTCATTACTGGCCCGTGCGTGTTGAGATCGGTGAGGAACACTTGCCAAGCATCAACTGAGCCGGCAAGAAATTCTTGCGCCACAAAAAGATCAGCATGGTCGGTTCCCGGCCATGCAGCGGCAACTGATCCGTATTGTTTCGGAACGTGGTGCGAACCGGCATCGTCGAGTGCCAGTTGGAGTTCGACGTCGGGATTGTGGCCGGGGGAGACCACTCGCAAAAGCTTACAAATCAAGCCTACGGGCTGATTTTCGACAACCGGGTCGAACCGGTAAATAATCGAGGTGTTGGATTGTTCAGAGGTGAGTTTATGCGAGCTTGCCGGCGCTGGAAGATCGTGAATATTTCGTGCCGGGGTGAGCCGTAAATCTAATTCTTCACCAGTATTATCGACCCAAATTGCAGGATTGTAGAGCGAAGTAAAAGATCCGTTGAGGAGTTGATACAGATCGTCTTGACCGCGCCGATGTTCGGTAGCATCGCAGATTGCAAGCGAGATTGTTTCTCCGGATTCGAGATGACCGTCGGCAACTGTGATCAGTCCAGAATTCGCTTCGTGGTTGACGCTGTAGGTCAACGGAACACAGAACAAGGTTCCGGACACTTCGAGTAGATGAAGAAAAGTGATCGTGTCATTTGCTGGGGTAGGTAACGCACAGCTTGCCACACAGGTAATATCTGTCACCTGCGTACCGCGATACCAGCGCGCAGCCCCGATCCACGGACGAAGTAGTGGAATGACGTCGTCAAAGTTAATTCTGATCATGATTCCTCGTTAACTCCAACCAGAAGAAGTCTCGCGAACCGAGGGTCAACTGGTAGGTTCCGTCGTTGTCGATATCAGGGAAACGTGCCCCGCCGAAGACGTCTCGCACCTGGCAACCGGCGAAATCCGGGAGCTCGATGCGGGCGGCACGTGGTGTGTTGGCCATATTCATCACGCACAACATGGCTTGATCGTTGTTGACGCGGGTGTAGGCGAGAACCGATTCGTGGTCGGTGTCGCGGAGCTCAAACGCGCCATTTCCTAACACTGGATACCGCGAACGGATCTGCAAAATACCGCGCATCCAATGCAGCAGTGATGACGATTGGGCTAGCTGGGATTCCACGTTCGTTCCCTGATAGTGATAAACCAAGGATTGTACGAGTGGCAGGTAGAGTTTGCCAGGATCAGCGCTGGAAAAACCAGCATTACGATCGGGAGTCCATTGCATCGGGGTGCGTACCGAGTCTCGGTCGTCGAGCCAAATGTTGTCGCCCATACCGATTTCGTCGCCGTAGTACAGGCAAGGCGAACCTGGCAGGGAGAGTAGGAGGGCGTTGGCGAGTTCGATTTCGGCGCGCGAATTGCCTAGGAGTGGTGCGAGTCGGCGTCGAATGCCAACGTTTGCGCGCATGCGCGGATCTTCGGCATACCAGCCATACATTTTGGCGCGTTCTTCGGTGGAAACCATTTCGAGGGTGAGCTCGTCGTGGTTACGTAAGAATGTTCCCCATTGCCCGCCGGCTGGAATATCTGGGGTGGCTTTGAGGATTTCTTGGATTGCGGTGGCACGCTGGTCGCGCAAGGCATAGTAGATGCGTGGCATGACGGGGAAGTGGAAACACATATGGCATTCGGGGTTTTCTTCGGTGCCATAGTATTCGACCACATCTTCGGGCCACTGGTTGGCTTCGGCGATAAAGATTCGTCCCGGATAGGATTCGTCGATTTCTCGGCGCAGGCGCGCAATAAATTCGTGTGTCCGCGGCAGGTTTTCGCAGTTCGTTCCCTCTTCTTCGAATAGATACGGGATAGCGTCTAGGCGGAATCCGTCGACGCCGATTTCGCACCAGAATTTGACGACGTCGATGATGGCTTCTTGCACGGCCGGGTTTTCAAAGTTGAGATCTGGCTGGTGGGAGAAGAAGCGGTGCCAGAAGTATTGCCGGCGTACCGGATCGAAGGTCCAGTTCGATGCCTCGGTATCGATGAAGATAATGCGGGCGTCGGCGTATTCTTCGTCGGTGTCGCGCCACACATAGAAATCGCCGTAGGGCCCGTCGGGGTTAGCACGTGAGCTTTGGAACCACGGATGTTGATCGGAGGTGTGGTTGGCGACGATGTCGATCACGATACGGATACCGCGCTGGTGTGCATGGTCGACCAGTTCGGCAAAATCCTCCATCGAACCGTATTCGGATTTAATCGCCGTATAGTTCGAAATATCGTAGCCGCCGTCGCGCATCGGTGACGGATAGAACGGCGGGATCCACAGTGCATCTACCCCTAGCCATTGCAGGTAGTCGAGGTGATCGATCAGACCACGAAAGTCGCCTGTCCCGGTACCGTGAGTGTCGCCAAATGCGCGCAAGAGCACCTCGTAAAAGACGGCAGTGCGGAACCAGTTGGGATCAGCGTTGATGCCGGGGCGGTCGAGCGGCGGCATAGTGATAGTGGGTTTGGTCAAGGTAACACCTTCACAGATAGAATATGGGCAACTTGGCCGTGCGGATCAAGACGTACGTATGGAGCTTCGTTCCACAGATAGGTTTGGCCGTTCATTTCGTCGGTCACTTGCAATAGTGGACCGTTGTCCCAACGCGGGGAGATGCCAAACGGGGAGAGGTCAAGATACACACTAGCATCTCGAGAGGCGTACGGATCGAGATTGACGACAACGATAACTGCATCCAACGTGCCATCCGGAGTTTCTTCAGGACGGGCAATCTTTGTAAATGACACGATTTTGTCATTTGAAGTGGGGTTGATGGTGACGTTACGTAACCGTTGCAAAGCTGTGTGCTTGTTGCGAATCGAATTGAGTAGTTTCAGCAATGTGGACATGCCGTTATGTTCGGCAACGGCATAGTTGCGGGGCTTGTATTCATACTTTTCGTTGTCGATCTGTTCTTCGGCATCTGGGCGGGCGATATTTTCTATGAGTTCGTAACCGTTGTAGATTCCCCAGGTGGGAGAACCAGTCGCAGCGAGAATCGCACGAATCGCAAACGCTGGAATCCCACCGCGTTGCATGTACGGGGTGAGAATGTCGTGGGTGGTCGGCCAGAACGCTGGACGCATGCGGTGCGCTGATTCGTGGGAGACTTCGGTGAGATATTTTTCGATCTCTTCGCGTTCATTTCGCCACGCGAAATAGGTGTAGGACTGGTGGAATCCCACGGTTCCCAAGGTTTGCATCATAGGTGGATTAGTGAATGCTTCGGCTAAGAAAATAATGTCTGGATGGTTGTGGCGGAATTCGCCAAGGAGTCGCTGCCAGAACGCAACTGGTTTGGTGTGTGGATTATCTACTCGGAAAAGTGTTACTCCGTGGCTAACCCACAACTCGAGAATGCGCTTGATTTCTTGATAGATACCTTCTGGGTCGTTATCAAAGTTGAGCGGATAGATATCTTGATATTTCTTGGGTGGGTTTTCGGCGTAAGCGATGGTGCCGTCAACGCGGGTGGTAAACCATTCCGGATGCTCAGTGACCCACGGATGATCTGGGGAGCACTGCAGAGCTACATCCATCGCAACTTCCATGCCAAGCTTATGGGCTTTGGCTACGAATTCGTCAAAATCGTCGAATGTTCCTAGTTGTGGATCGATAGCATCATGACCGCCGTCGGCAGAACCGATTGCGTACGGTGAACCAGGGTCCCCCGGTTGTGCGGTGAGCGAATTGTTACGTCCTTTGCGGTTTGTTTCACCGATAGGATGAATTGGGGTGAGGTATATGACGTCGAACCCCATCCCGGCGATGCGATCGAGATCAGTGGCTGCGGTGCGTAGTGTGCCTGATGTCCACTTGCCAGTTTCAGGGTCCTTCTTCGCGCCCACCGAACGCGGGAAGATTTCATACCAGGAACCGACAAGGGCGCGTTCGCGATCGACAAATAGCGGATACTCTTTTGACCGAGATACCAGTTCTTTAACGGGATATTTAGCTAGTGCTTCTTGAACTTCAGGTGCTCGGGCGGCAGCTAGCTTGATTTCGGGCAGTGCACGTTTCTTGGAGATGACTGTCAGAGCTTCGCGTAGTGCAGTGCGTTCTGCGGTACGTATTGGAGTAGCTTTGACTGCTTTCTTGAAAAGAACTTCTGCTTCAGCGAAAACGAGCGGAATGTCGATTCCTGCAGATACCTTGATTTCTGCGTTATGTAACCAGGTGGCATACGGGTCCGACCACGCTTCAACGTAAAAGCGATGAGCTCCGAGAGTGTGTGGAGTTAACCAACCCTCGTAACGGAATAACCCTGGCGCAGTATCTTGCATGGGGGTCTGGTCGATGATTTTTCCGGTTGCGTCAACCAACACTGCGGCGGCAGCAAACTTATCGTGGCCTTCTCGGAATATGGTGGCGCTGACCGGGAACGACTCGTTGATGGTTGCCTTCACAGGGCTGGTGCCATCAAGGAGTTGGGGTGAGACCTCAACAATCGGGATCCGGCTAACAGGCTGGATCTGTGGAGTTTGAGGGCTACGTGAGGTGCGAGCCGAGCGGTTACGGACAGAACTGGATTTACGTTGCGAAGTAGTCACACTCCTAGTCTAATCTAGTTATCTACGTCTCAAAAATTCTTAGCGGAATTGGTGTGAATGTTGATGGTCGAATTTTAGGAGTGCACGTTTGAGGTCCGGGCCGAATGCGTAGTTTCCGCTGGGGAAATGCGCAGTTGTGACGAGCTCGGGGTTGCGTTCGAGTTTGTGTTGTGTCGGCTGGGGGACGACGGCGTGGCAGGGGATGACAAGCGGAAACGGGTTTCTGGCACAGGCACTGGCTGCGGCACGCACTGCGCGTGGGTTGTTGGCCAATTGTGCGAGTTGGGTGTAGCTCAGGGTTTTGCCTAGTGGCAGGCGGTGGAGCACTGTGCGAATTTTGGACGCCCACGGTGTGGCTGCGGGGGCGAGTGGAAGGGCGCGGAGTTTGCTAACGTCGCCGTCGTACCAGGCTGATAGCGCTTGGGTGATGAGAGCTACGAACGGATCGTGCGGGTTGGTTTCTGATTCGTGTTCGCGATTGATGAAGGTGATCTGCGTGATAACAGAGCCGGTGGTTAGGACGCGCAAACTGTATGCATCGATGATGGGATCGCCGGTATGGAGTGGGATAGTGAGCATCGTCAGCCTCCTGTGGTCGGTAAGGTGACTGTATCAAGAAGCTGGTGTGGCAAAAAGCTGGTGGGGGTTGGCGTTCGGTTATGAACACCAACCCCCACCAGCAGATTACTTATGAGCTGATCGCTTGACTTAATCAGATCGTGTGTGGCGTAATCTTCCAGACTTCGCGGGCGTAGTCGCCGATGGTCCGATCAGAAGAGAATCGACCAGATTCGACGATGTTCTTCCATGTCATCTTTGCCCAGTGGCGACGATCTTGGTAGTCGGCAGCCATCTTGTCACGAGTCTCGCGGTAGGAAGCAAAGTCGCCGAGTACGTAGTAGACGTCGGCTGGCTCCCAGCTTGGCTCGTAGAGGGAGTTGAGCAGGTCGTGGAACATGCCGGTTCCGCCGTCGTCCAAAGTACCATCTACGAACGCATCGAGAACGCGCTTCAAACCAGGGGTTTGTTCTGCGGTGGCGCGTGGGTTGAAGGTGGCGCGCAACTCAGGAAGTTCTTCTTCCTTAGCACCGAAAATGTAAGCATTTTCTTCGCCG
Organism: Arcanobacterium phocisimile; assembly: GCF_016904675.1. Classification (NCBI taxonomy): domain Bacteria; kingdom Bacillati; phylum Actinomycetota; class Actinomycetes; order Actinomycetales; family Actinomycetaceae; genus Arcanobacterium; species Arcanobacterium phocisimile. Next base: position 444,142 of record NZ_CP070228.1, read on the forward strand.
ACGGAGTCGAGGATCTCGACGTTCGCACCGTCGAGGGTACCGAGCGTTAATGCGCCGTTCATCATGAACTTCATGTTCGAGGTTCCCGATGCTTCCTTACCAGCAGTAGAAATCTGCTCAGATACGTCGGCAGCCGGAATGATGTGCTCAGCTGGGGAAACGTTGTAGTTTTCCACGAAGAGAACCTGGAGCTTGCCGTCCATATCTGGATCGTTGTTAATCAAGCGACCGATTTCGTTGATCAACTTAATGATTGCCTTCGCACGCACGTAACCGGGAGCTGCCTTCGCGCCGAAAATGAATAAGCGTGGCGCAACTTCAAGGCTTGGATCATCCTTCAACCGGAAGTAGAGATCCAAGATGTAAAGCGCGTTCATTAACTGACGCTTGTATTCGTGCAGACGCTTGATCTGAACGTCGAAAATAGCTTCCGGATTGACGCTAACACCTTGACGGTTCTTGATCCATGCAGCAAAGTCAGTCTTATTTGCTGCCTTGATTTCGTTGAGACGATCGAGTACCGAGGTATCTTCCCCGAACTTTTCGAGCTTCTTGAGCTCATCAAGGTTGCGTACCCAAGCATCTGAGCCGAGAAGCTCGGTGAGCAATGCTGCTAGGCGTGGGTTGCACTGGTTGAGCCAACGACGTGGGGTGACGCCATTGGTCTTGTTGTTGAACCGCTCTGGCCAAATGTCGTACCAGTCGTGGAGCGTGTCCTTCTTGATGATTTCGGTGTGCAATGCAGCCACGCCGTTGATGGAATAGGCCGCGTAGCAAGCGATCCAAGCCATGTGAACACGGTTGCCTTGGATTGGAGCCATGTACTCGATCTTGCCTGGATGGTAGCCTTCGCCAGCGAGCTCTTGGCGGAAGCGACGATCGATTTCGCGCACAATTTCGCTAATGCGTGGGAAGAGACGATCGAAGATGGTCATCTCCCAAGTTTCGAGTGCTTCGGCCAACACGGTGTGGTTGGTGTAACCGAAGGTTTGTGAAACAATCTCCCACGCCTTCTCCCACGTGTAGCCGTGCTCGTCGAGGAGTAAGCGCATGAGTTCTGGGATAGCGAGCACTGGGTGAGTATCGTTGAGCTGGATACAGTTGAACTCGTGGAAGTTGTCCAAGGATCCTTGGTGCTCAAGATGGTTATCGACGATTGCTTGCAGTGATGCCGAGCAGAAGAAGTATTGCTGGCGAACACGCAAGACCTTGCCTTCGTAAGTGGAGTCGTTCGGGTAGAGCACGCGGCAAATATCGTGGACGCGCTCGCGTTCGACGATAGCGTCAGTGAAGCGCTGAGAGTTGAAGGCGTCGTAGTCGAATTCCTTGGTTGGTTCAGCCTTCCACATACGCAAGGTGTTGACGTTCTTGGTGCCGTAGCCGGTGATTGGCATGTCGTAAGGAATAGCTCGAACATCGAGATCGGCGTATTTGACGATGCGCTGTTCTTCTTCACGGCGAATAACGAATGGGTAGCCTTCTTCCATCCAGGCATCTGGCTCTTCTTCTTGGAAGCCGTCATTGAATAGCTGGCGGAAGAGTCCGTAGCGGTAGAGGATTCCGTATCCGCGTACTGGCAGATCCATCGTGGCGCAGGAATCGAGGAAGCAGGCTGCCAAGCGGCCAAGGCCGCCGTTTCCGAGTGCCGCATCGTGTTCTTCTTCGAGGACATCGGAGAGGTTTTGACCGAAGGCGTTGAGTGCTTGGGATGCTTCTTCGATCATGCCGAGGTTAGTGAGGTTGTTCAACAGCGCACGGCCCATGAGGAACTCAGCAGAGAAGTAGTGCTGCATACGCGTAGCGTTATAGGTTTCTTCGGTGCGTTGCCAGTTATCTGCGATGCGATCGACGACGGCGCTGGACGTTGCTGACCAGTATTCCATCGGGGTGCCAGAGTGCTCGTTGCGGCCAGAGACGGCGCGCACCTGCATTCCGATTGCGGATGTTGTATCAGGATGGGTCATGTTCTCCCTTTCAGAAGGCTGTAATGGGCTGAGGGCCACTTCCTTATAGTGCAATCGTAACCTACGTGAAACGTTGCGAAAAATGTTTCATAGGGGACTTTCGCCATCGAATCGCTGCTCGAATTCAGATACGCCGGTTTCTATGGACGAAAGTCCCGTTATGTTTGTATGTTTCAGTAGCGCATTCCGAGCGCGTTGTGGACGTCGTCGAGAGTCTCTTGAGCCTGCTCGCGCGCACGCTCAATGCCACGCATAAGAACACTGCGCAGATACTCTGGATCCTGTTCTAGTTCCGCACGACGGGCACGAATCGGAGCCAGATGCTCGTTAAGAGCTTCGGTGACAACCTTCTTCAAAGTGCCGCCACCGCCGTCACCAATTTCTTCGGCGATAACTTCAGGCGAACGTCCAGTACACATCGACGCGATAAGTAGCAAGTTGGCAACTTCGGGACGATTGGCCGGATCGTAAGTAATATGACGATCCGAATCGGTTACTGCGCGCTTGAGCTTCTTAGCTGTCTCGTCTGCACTCATCCGCAACTCGATCGTGTTGCCGCGCGACTTCGACATCTTCTCACCGTCTAAACCGAGCACGTGCGCCGCATCGGACAAAAGGGCATGCGGACGAGGGAAGATTCGCTTCGCCTTCTTACCCTTGTTGTACCGCTTTTCAAACCGATCAGCGATCACGCGCGCCTGCTCCAAGTGTGGAAGCTGATCCTTACCAACTGGCACTAGGTTCGCTTTGCAGAACAAAATATCGGCAGCCTGGTGAACCGGGTAGGTCAGTAGTAGGCCAGACATTGGCCGGCCGTTCGTTGCCTCGTATTCAGCTTTGACTGTAGGGTTGCGGCGCAGTTCGGCGTCGGAAACAACCGATAAGAACGGAATAACAAGTTCGTTGAGTTCGGGGACTTGCGAGTGTGCGAAGAATACGGTTTCTTCAGGATCCATACCCACCGCGAGATAATCGGTGAGGAGAGACATGGTGCGCTCGCGGATCGAATCGGCTTCATCGCGATCCGTAATCACCTGATAGTCAGCAATAAGTAGCCAGGTATCGACGCCGCGTTGCTGGAGTTTACGCCAGTTTTGCAAAGTGCCGAAATAGTGGCCGATATGCAGGTGCCCAGTTGGCCGTGCGCCGGTCAATACCCGGAACTTCGAGGGATCTTCGTCAATAGCTAGGTTGATTTTCTCGCTCATCTGGCGGGTAGCTTCGAGCGAAGCATCCGATGTTGCCGTCTCCAGGGCGAGTTGCGCATTATTTTCACTCATGCCCTCTAGTCTAGCGTGCCGTGCCACCACTTTTTGCTTCACATAGTTGTGAAGCGTGACGTTTCACGGAGATCTGGCAAAGGTTGTCACGACGGCGGACAGGTGGGAATTATCTAAAGTTCAAAACGACGTGGTTTTCTTAGTAGTAACTTCTGGGAGGATCATTCTGTTGAACCTATGAGCGAAAATAGTTGTTTGGCGGTGGGGTTTACTATATCGCTATGGATGATACCATCGCGTAAAACTATGGCTCTGTCTGCTCTAGCGGCAGCTTCAAGGTCATGGGTAACCATGATTACAGTGGTCCCAGTTTTATGTAATTGGGCGAGTTGATCGAGAAGTAGGCGTGTTGAGGCTGAATCGAGTGCTCCTGAGGGCTCATCTGCAAAAAGAATTTTTGGTTGTACCGCGAGAGACCGGACAATTGCAACTCGCTGTCGTTGACCTCCGGAGAGTTGTGCTGGATAAGAATCTAACTTATCCGAAAGACCGAAGCGGTCGAATAGTTTTTTGATAGCTTTTGCAGAGAGTCGTTTTTTATTGAAACGAAGACCAAGCTTGACGTTTTCAAGCGCTGTCATCGAGTCAATCAGATTGTAATCTTGAAATATGAAGCTTGCGTTCTTACGACGTATCGCGCTTCTTTCCTTTCTGGATGCGGACACTACATCGCTGCCGGATAGTTTTGCTATCCCGGAATCTGCTTGTTCTAGTCCAGACATGCAGTAAAGAAAGGTAGTTTTACCAGACCCTGAAGGGCCAACAATAGATACAAACTCTCCTGCTTGAGCTTGGAACGATAAGTTTTTCAGCACGTGTACTGATTCATTCTTGTTTAGTGGGAAACTCTTTGATAGATCTTCTACATGGATTATGGGTTGCATCTTAAACCTCTTATCGGACAATAGCTTGCATGTTTAGTGAGCGAGATTGAATCAAAGTTGAGAATTCGGTAAAAAGTGTTATCAGTAAAAATCCAGCGGTTAAAAGAATGTATGTTTCAAGAGGTATGCCACTTGATTGTGTTCCTGGAACTGGCCCGGCCGAGAGTGCTAAACCCATAGCTAAACTGTTGATGAAAAGGATTGCTGTGCTGATTAAAGATGCGACAAGTAGATAAATAAGGGATTCTAGAAATGCTGCGAATGTGATGGTCGAAGGCTTGCAACCGAGAACCTGTAGTAGTGCAATGTCGTGCACTCGAGAACGGTTTGTTAAATAGACAGCTAATACTCCGCTTGCCGCTGCCAGAATAACTGGTGTGCTGAAAATTAATAGAATCTGGGAACTAGGGCTGGCTTGAAGGCTCTCCTCGGAGGCTCCAATTGCGGACATTACGTTACGTGTTTGGGAGATCATGCCAAATACTAGGCCGACTGATGTTGCTGCCAAAACTAGCGGAGTGATGAACGCTGTAGAGCGAAATGCTCGGCGCTTCGCAGAGGTTAACGCAATCATCCAGCTATCAAAAATATTAACTGGGTCGAATAGTCCAATGAACGTGATTGTGGACTTAACTATCGCTTTGCTTGATATGCCAAACGCGAGTAATAGCCCAAGTCCGATTCCCCAGTAAGTGCTGATCAAACCGCTAAGAATCTCAGAGCTGGTGGTGATAGGTACCTTTGATATTGCTATATAAGATGCGATCATTCCTCCAGTCACGAGGAAAGAGAAAAGATAGCGCACCCACTGGCGTTCAGTTGGATTCGCAAGAGGGCCATTTACTGCGATAACAGGATCGAGTTTGAGTAGAGAGCGAGTCGTTAAAACTAACGGAAGAATGACGGTGAGAAGTGATGTAATCGGTGCGAACACGATTGCCCATATGCTTTGATGTATGTAACCTGAATCAGCTGGGAGAAGTCCAGTTTTCTGAATCAGAACTATGTAGAAATCCCATAGTGACATTGCGAGTACAGTGCCAAGCACACAGCCGATAATAGCCGCAAGGCAGGCTAAAGTAACGTACCGTAATCGTGCTGCAGATGGAGAAGCGCCAATGACTTGCCATAGCGCAATTCTTCTCGAATCTTCCTCGACCGCTAGCCGGATAATAGTTGGAACGCAGAAAAGTATTGCCATAATAGTCAACGCCATCTGGAAGCCTCCAAGAACGGAGAATTGCTCTGCAGCTGGGCCAGTTGGTAACTGTGCACCAGCGATAGTCGTGCTCAGAGATAGCGTGATGAGGCAACAAGAAATGGAGGAAATGCTGAGGGTTGCTACGAACATTGGAATGAAATCGCGAATCTCTTTCAGCATATTGCCCGGCCTCCCACAATGCTTATTACTATTGTTGCGATGGAAATAAGGAAAAATAAAACCGTTCCAACTTTCAGAGCATAATAAATTCTACTATATAGGTTAGAAGAGTTTGTATGCTTCAAGGTGGAGGTGTCCAGGTTTAAGAGTGTGAGGAGTGCTCTATAACCATCTGAATTTACAAAAGGAATAATATTGAAGAGTATAGCAAAGTTGAAAATTAGAAATATCGGTGCACTAGCACTTAATTGTGTGCAGTGATAGCTACTAATGAGGAAAGTTGTGTTTGAAACTGCATTCGCAAAGACTCCGGCTAGATGTACAGTTATTCTGAATCCCGGAGGGAGTAGATAGACACGGTTTATTCGGACGAAAATTGAAGGTATGAAACCGAGGTTAAAATGAAATCCCCATGAATCAATTTTTTGACCGTGTAAACGTAAAGCGAGAACATGGGAATATTCGTGTATAAGAGCTTGAAATAGCGCGTAGAACAATAGCGATAATAGGTGAGGGTAGCTCGATAGATATCTGTAAGAGTTGAGGTTGCTGCTAATATATAGATGTAATGACCAAGCAATACACGCGGCTGTAATAGTGAAAATTATGAAGGCGTATCGATATTCGTGATAGGTGTATTCGACTTGCCACGTATGGTTTTCCTCAAACTCCTCAGTTTTTCCTACGTAGCACTTCCGTTTTGAGGTGAAATACACAAATGTTTGTTCGCCTTTTGAGAGTAGAATATAATCCTCTGTGGAAGCTCGAAGATATTTACGTATTTTCATTATCTAAATATCTAACTTTGTTGCATAAGGAATTTCGCGCGTGAGGTTATATCGTTGGCGAGGCTCTGTAATACATGTGGGGTGAGTGTTAGTGCTCGGCAGACGCTACATGCGTCTGTAACTATTGAGTCTTCAAGGCGTGGGATTAGGCCTCTGGAAATTGCTAAATTGTAGATCCAGCCAAAACCTTCATGCCTAATAACTGAAAAGTAGCTATTGTAAGTAATCGTTTTTAGTGCTTCTTCAAAAGGCGTCCCGTCTACAGTTCCGATTTTTAAACTAGTGCCAAAGACTGCGGGAGAGCAGCATGGGTAGATATACCCATCGTAGTGAAAAGTTGGTTCGAAGCTGGGGCAGTTTAGCTCCGAAATTGGTAGTGATGATCTGTACAATTCACTCTCTGGAAGATTGGTGGCAGCGCCGACTGGTGTTACGGGAAATTCCCTTATGGTAACTTGGGGATATTTTTTCTTGATTGAGAGAATGGAAGAATCGAGAGGGTTACTCTTAGTTGTGGCGCAATTAATGCAACATTCCAAATTCAATTCATCGCATGCTTTTATGATGTTTTCAACACGAGCTTTGTTGATGAATGGGGAATGGAAGCTGTCGTGGCTAATAGTCAGATAGGCGAGTCCAGCTTGTTTGAGTTCTAAAATGGCCTCTCGTGCACTTCTCGGGGTTATTCCCCAAAAACCATTCGATGTTAGGGTAGCCTTCTTACCTTGTGCGGTCACGATCTTTATCATGTTGAGGACCACCTGTTTACGTAACATTGCTTCACCTCCGCTTATGCCTACCGTTTGGACTATTGGATTTGAAGCCACTTCGTGCGCAATTTGCATAAGAGTTTCTGTCGGTATCTCCTCTGAACATTTAGGCGTTGATTCGAAGCAGCAGTGGATGCAATGTGCATTACATCGTCGGGTAATGATAATTCCTACGCTTATACCACGTTTCATTTTTCTCCAAAGTCGTGTGGCCGAGCGTTTATCTCGGCCACACGAGTTGCATTAGCAACCGCCTGATCCGATGATGATTCCGCATGTAATGAAATGCCAATGGTCGTCTTGGTCGGTTAGCTCGATTAACTCACTGTCTAAATTGAGCTCTTTCAGAGCGTCTGTTGTAGAACTCATCTCACCTCCTAACTTTATGCATATAAGTATATAAGGAGTATTCCAGAGAAAATAGGAACTAAATCCTATAGGTGTAAGAAATTCAGTTATGTGGCATGAACTGCCCCGGTTTTGTTTCTAGGCATCTGTCTTGATTTCATTCATTTTCTTGATTTAGGAGCAGGTTTTAAAATTCCTACTCAGTCTCAGTTGGCGGGGTGATAACCTAGACTCCGGTTAAGTCTGGGACGATTTCATCAGGTTGCTCACTTGAACGTCGCGAATTCTACGTCGACGTTGTTCGCCCCAACCTGAGTGTGAACCAGCTCGATCTTATTTGAGCTATTAAGGGTTTCCGGCAATGCTTTGTTGGGGAGATCATCATCAAATTCGGTGAGCATCCCCAGTTCGGCTTCATCTTCATCAACCATGTGAAGTGGGGGATCGTGGGAGCTGCTTGAGCGATGATGAACGCATCGCGCTGGCTGGTTTTAGCTTATCCCTGGTTATAGATCCGCGATCGGTCGCATTGCCGAACCGGGTAAGTACGCGACATGTATCCTCAATTGCTTGGGCCACTGCCACAGCCAGCGCGCCGAATTGTTGCTGGCTGATCTACCACAACAAGTATTGAGCCAAGGCTGGCAAGCTCATCATAAATCTGTCGTAGTTTTTCTCCATCGTTGGGTAAGCGAATGTGAGTAGACTTGATCGCTACTACCGTGAACGATGGTTGCCCAGTGATCAGTCTTGCCCTGCGTCGATGCCAAGCCAGATATCAAAATTCTCCGGTATCGCTGCCTGTCTGACTTTCAAGAATACAACCAGCTAACTAGTTGTTAGCTTTCACGGGTAAACACATCCGTCTTACACCCACGCCTGCGACAGGCATCATATTCCAGTGCCATGCCCCTGATGAGTAATCACGAGTATGTCTGTCCGATCCCGGTGACAACACCCCCCGGATCATTAAAAGACAGGGGCAAACAATCATGCCGAGATAGTCCAGCCAAACCCATCATCGCGCAAATGCCAGCTTCAGAGCTTATCAAAACAGTAACGGGCCTTCTTTTCCTCCCATTGAGATAACTTCCGTCAAATACGGTCAGTTCTCCCGGTGAAGTAGACGTAGGTTTGCATGGGGTTCATCCGTATTCTTGATGGAAAACATGGTCAGTTCCTCATGTTCATCTTCTGTTGTGGAATATTACGTGGTTGGTTGTAGCTTTGGATAGGAAAACGAAGAAATAAAAGAAAATGTCTTTAGCTTTGTGTTGCGAGCGTTTGTTTGTAGGTGGGCGTGTCCGATAGTGGATTGAGTGATTGCCCTGCTCCATCCGAATATTGCTTCGTATCGGTCTTTGGTAAAATATCCCTATAAGTGTCAGTGATGTGAATATAGAGGAAGGCTCTCAGCTAATGAAAATTTTCCTTGCTTTCGTCATGTTTTTCTCAGGTTTAGCCGCTTTTGTTTTTGCTGTGCTTTATGCATTTGACGTCATTGAAACGGGCTTGCCTGGCTATCTATCGTTGCTAGTTTTTTGCGTTGCTTATCTTGTTGATTCCAAGAGAAAAGCGAAAGTAGGGGCTTCTGGCTGCTAGTAAGTAATAGGCGTAGTTATCTGACGGTTTGCATTGTTAGTATCCGGCTTTGAGTGCGGTGATGGTGAGTTCGCCGCGGTTATTAAAGCCAGTGATGCTTTAGGATATTCATTAGAATCCTCGGAGGTTATGTAAAGGAGCAGATCAGTGTTCACGCCGTTGACTCACATTGCAAGCGGTAAATCCGTGCGCGGTACCATTGTCGCTTTTCACGGAGTGACGGATAATGCGGCCTCACTGAGTGACCTCGCAGACCATTGGGCGCCTGACTGGCGGGTAATCCTCGTCGATTCTCTCGGGCATGGAACTAGCCCTCGATTTTCTGATAGCCAACTGCTAGATCCGTTTTCTGCTCTCGTGAAAACGGCGATCGAAAGTGTCCAAACTGCCGCTGCTCAGTCACCACAAGGGAAAGTTGTTATCTACGGGCACTCCCTTGGTGGCGCAATTGCTACGCATGTTTCCTTACAGATACCTTCACTTGTTACAGCGCTTATCCTCGAAGATCCGGCGCTTCTTACCCCACAGCAGTATGAAACGTATCGAGCCGGAGGTCCGCTCCTGGCTCAACGCCTAGAACTCATGAGCAACGACGTCGGTGAAGCCATGATCGAGCTTATGAAAACATATACTAGCTGGCCGGTGTCTGAATATGGCGGATGGTTACAAGGGAAAACGCAAGTGGATCAAAAGTTTGTCAGAACTGGAATTGTCGGCTCCCAGGGACGAATAATTCTCCACCACGTTAGCGTCCATACTCTCTTAGTGACCGGCGAAGGCAGTGATGTTCTCTTTGGCGGGGAGGGCTTGAAAGAAGTTAACAGTTATGGCAACCCATATCTGAAAACCGCACTGATTTCGGGCACTTCCCATATGGTTCGTAGAGATAACTCCACTGAGTTATATGCTCTTGTTGATGATTTCTTGTTATCTCTCGACGATAATTTTTCCCCACATCCTTATCTTGCGCCTGAGCTGCAGCGTTGGTTAAGCAGTGCTCCGCCCCAAACTACGTGGGATGTTGAACAATTACGTCAGGCCGGAGAACAGTTGCTAACGAGAACTGATGGCGGTGTAGGCAGTAAAATTCGTGCCACCATAATGAAAACCGGCCGCGGTTTACCGTTGCGGATATTGTACCGCACTGATCAACAACCAGATCAGATACTCATTGCGCTTCATGGTGGTGGTTATGTGGCTGGGAAGGCCGAATATGATGATGAACGCAACTATGAATTACTAGAGCTGCTCCCAACTACTGTGATCTGTGCGCCTGAATATCGGTTGGCGCCCGAACACCCGTATCCAGCCGCAGTTCAAGACTGCATTGATGCCATCAATTATATGGAAGATCAATACCCAAACGTTCCTATCTTTGTGTTGGGGGATTCAGCCGGCGCTGGAGTTGGACTACAAGCTTTACAAACCCTAGTAACCACAAGATCGAATACGACGATTTCCGGTTTTATTTGTTTAGAACCATGCCTTGATCCACGAGTTTCCTCCCGCTCCTACCAGATTTATCGCGAGGGTCCAGTATGGACGGCGGCAGCTGCCCAGGCAGCTTGGGAGCACTATCTCGCTGGCGTGGATCCAACACAAGTGCATGTTTCAGTGCGAAATAGTGCAGCCTCGCTGCCGCCGACTATGATCATTGCGAACCCCGTGGATCCCTTGCGAGACGAAGCGATTACTTTGGCAACAGATCTGATCGATGGCGGTGGAGTTGCTGAACTGCATATACTTCCAGGAACTTTTCACGGCGCGCTTTCGGTTCCTCAAACCTGCACGTGGCGCGATGTTAAAACGCTCATCACCAGTTTCCTTAGCAAAAACCACGCAGAGCAGAAGTAATATGCTCGTTTCGAACAACTAGCTCATAAAACGTTCGCTCACTGTAGTACATGAAGGTTTTTCTTCGGTCGCGATGATGCCAGAATTAGCGGTATTTTCTTCGTCGTCGTCGAAACGTATCACTTTAGGGTGAGGGTGATTGTTTTTCATGATGGATATTAGTTCGGGTTTGTAACCGTTGCCTAAAAGATTTTACGACGACGGGGTTGTTGGCACGTGCCATGTGTTCCACATAGGTTAGAAGCGGTTGTATGCTCCAAGGTGGAAGGGGTCTGATGCATGGAAACTGTGTAATCAAGAACAACTATGGTCTTCTTACGGTAAAAAACGTTCTCGCCATCCAAGGCCTGGGCCTGCTGTTCATGATGATTACTGAGCAATCACAGATCAACAAGGAGTAATTAGCCATAAGTTCACTACCACAAGTGAGAAGGAATGAACATGCACGGATGTATTGTCCATTCCGAGCGCGGTAGCCAATTTCGTTCGAATGCTTAGACTCAAGCCCTGCAAAATCACCACTTGATTGGGTCCATGGGAAGAGTTGGAGCGTGTGGCGATAACGCTGCCAAAACCGGCTCGGTAAACAAACACCCATAGAATATGAGAAAATAGTAACCACAGCACTCAAAGCTGCATAAAAGACTGTCACCTAAAAATGCATCAGACCTCATAAGGATCGTTTCGCATGTCGTGTTTCATGTGCGTGACGTTGAATTAAGTATCGTGAGGGAGGATTCATTACCTCTCGTGGTTATCGTTATGCCAAGTCGGTTCCGTTAAGCGCTCGAGCCAGACGCGATAGTGAGTTTGTGGGGATTATGCGTGGATATTCATGCCTCGAATTATGGTGTGTATGGGGTGGGTAAGATGTGGCATGCTTTAGGGCGTGCCGGGATCATGATTGGGTGTGAACAAACAGCTAGGCTTATGCGTTTAGCCGGCTTGTCAGGCAAAGGTAAAGGGCCGATCCTCGGTGGGGAGTCGGCTAAGAAGATGTGAAGATACTCGTCTTGATTTAGTTAATCGTCATTTCCGTGCCGTTAAACCCGGCCAGTTATGGGTGGGGCGATATGACGTATGTTCGAACACGTCAGGGGTTTGTGTATGCGGCTTTTGTTGTGGATGTTTTCAGCCGTAAGATCGTGGGGTGGGCGTTGTTGGATTCTATGCGAACCCAGGCTTTACCAGGCGTTAAACCAAGCAATTGCTTGTGCGAAGGAGGTCAGCGGGCTAGTAGACCATGGCGATCATGGTTCCTAGTACGCTTCGATTGTGTATAACGAGCACCTAGCACAGGGGAGGGATTATTCCCTCAACAAGGTAGCGTGGGTGATAGCTACGATAATGCTTTAGCTGAGAATGTCAATGGTTGTTATAAAAACGAGCTTATTCATCCTCGTACATGGCAAGACGTACTCGAAGTGGAAATCGCTACTTTTGAATGGGTAAGTTGGTGGAATAAGACACGGCTACATCAAGCACTCGACTACCGCACACCGCTCGAAGTTGAAAACGATTACTGGCACACCGTTAACACAACACAGAAAATACAAACACCAACCAGGGCACAAGCCTAGGAAGAAAACCCGGTACACTTCACAGGGATTGCAGCAACCGAAGCATCACCAACTTTTTTACTAGGTACACACTTCCTCGGGGAAATACCCTCAATGCCCATCAACTTCATGCGTTTGGCCACGGTCTTTTTGTCAATACTCACACCACCAGCATGAAGATCAGCAGTAATACGTGGTGTGCCATAGACCTTGTCTGACCGTTCCCACATGCGATAAATTTTTTCATCTAGTTGCTGGTAGTAGCTGGTTTTCTCATCATCTCCAATTGAGATAGCGGCCTGCTTTTTAGCCCATGCATAAAAGTATGAACGCGAAACTTTAAGCAAACGGACCATGCGGGCAATAAAGTAGTTAACCTTCTCGCGCTGCATTAGTTCGTATTTCTCTTCTCGTGTTGCTTCGCAGCGAAGAAGGCGCTGGCTTTTGACAGGAACTCATTATCAAGCTTGATCGAGGCCAGTTCCTTTTTCAACCGTGAGTTTTCGGCCTCTAATTCGGCATATGTCCGTTCCCCGGAACTGTTATTGTGCTCTCGTTCTTGTTTAACCCAGCGACCAAGCAAAGCCTGACCAACACCAATCTCGCGCGATACCTCTGCAATAGTCCTCCCAGTCTCAGTAACAAGGCCAGCAGCCTCAACGCGATATTCCTACGTGTATCTTTTCCGCTGACGACTCATAACAAACATCTTTCCGTACGAACACCCAGTCCGCACTAATTAGGCATCCGGTATTCAAGGGTAACCCCATCATTCTTTGAGCGGTGTGGTGATCGTTTAGGTTTAAGTTTATTGTGCGGAGACAAACGTTGAACACTGTCGTCGAAAACGCTACATCGTGCAGTATTACCGGACCAACGGGACATGAGACGCACCGAATAGTATGTAAAAAATAGATTTAAAAATGATCGCATTTATTCTTCTGCCACAGGGTGTGTGAGCGATTTGAAACATTCCTTAATTCTCGTAACTTAAATTTCCGTTTAGTAAACTGCACGAACCAGCACATGGTACTAATCAATTTTGTATTATGAAAGTGGTTATCACGACGAAGAGGTCGTGATAATCGCAAACCTCATGCACTGACACGAAAGGTCTAACATGAAAAACACAGTGAAGAACATGTTGATTGCATCCATCACTTGTGTGGTGGTCAGTTTGTCCATGATGACATCGGCCGTGGCAGAAGACAATTTCAAAGAAGGAACCACTATTTACGGGGGGGGTCGGTTCAGAACAATGATCCCTCTCTCCCAAATTTTGTTCCAAGCCTAGGAGATAATAATTACGAACTTGTTCCTACGCGAAGAGATATCATAATGCCACTCTCAGCGTCGGGATCGCAACCAATCGGAGGTTTTACCGTTAAAGACATCCGAATTCCGTCAATGATGCTTGATCACGTAATCAACGGAAGCGGTTTGACAATTAACTCTGAAGTGGCCGAAGCAGAAGGATTAAACCTCTGTAATTATCGTATCGACTTTCAGAATCGCTACGGGAATACGATCTACCGTACAGATGTCGGAAATACCTACTGGGGGTGCAAACTTTTGACAACAGGTCCCATCTACTCTCGTTTCAAATCCGTTAATAGAGGTGTGCAATGTGCCAGAGTGTTTGTAAATGGACAGTATGCTGGAGAACAATGTCATAACATCTACTAAACCGACGAGAGAATGAGATTGCAATGAAGTTAAAAAAAGTCTTCTTGGTTTTAGGGATTATCTGTGTGTTGGTCGGGTTTCTATTGACTATTGCATCGCTGAATAGTTCATACACTCTCAATATTCTTGTGGACGATATTAGTTCGGGACACCATGCCGCAGATTCAGATTTCTCTGTTGCTGCGCTGCAAAAAGTTGCGTCATTTACAAAATATCTCTCTTATGGCGTTTTTTCTGAAATTCTTGGAATACTTTTTGTAATCGTAGGCTGGGATTCGCGAAGACCATGATACACATATGAAGAATATTGGTGGTGGATACTCAAACCGAGTATCCACCACCAATTACATTAAAGAGTGAAACATGCAGTTTTGTGAGCCATCAAGGAAATTGTTCCAGTGAAGATAGGAGCGTTCTAGATTTTTCGATCCAGGTGACTTGAGTGTTGTCTATTGATATCCTGCCTTCGGGGGGGGAGAATGGATGAATGGTGATGTGGGCTTATATTAGGCCCACTTCAGAACACATTGTTCGTAAGTTGAAAAAGGCTCGCGAACTTAAGGAAGGCGGGGCGAGAACTCGCATCTGAAGCTTTTGTTGGGCCGGGTTGAGTTGAAAAAGTAGCGCGGAAGAAACTATGGGGTGGGAAATTCTAGGCCCAGCTCGCCGTCATGATGGGAATGGTATCTAGTTGCGCTGGCTACTTCCAAAGACTTCCCTGGCACATTGTTAGGCTCTCACACAGTGCTTAGCGGCATGCAAAATGCTACGATAGCAAATCTGTTAAGTGTCCTCCCTTGTGCTAGTGGATGCACGCATTTGCTAAGGACCACCGCCGGTGGGGACACCAGCGATGCTTGAATCAAGGCGCTAGTAGAAGGATATGGAGTATGTCGGGAAGCCTTCTGCAGAATCTGGTGTGAGGAAGGTCTGCGTGTGCTATCCAGGAAGACGCGTAAGCGTTTAACTGGTGAAGAACACCGTAAGGTTGCCCCTGGTCTATACCCTAAAGATGTGTGGTCTTTGGATTTCCAGTGTGATTCAGGCCCGGCACGGGAAGATGGTCAGCATATGTACTATCATCGATGAGTTCATTTAAGAACATGGTGATAAACCACGGATGATCCGGATGGATAACGGACCTGAAATTCATCTCCCGTGCTCTGGAAAGTTGGGTTAGTGAGGATCAAACGCTTCAGACAGTATTCCACCGGGCCAGTCATAGTATAACGGGTTTGTTGAATCGTTCCTCAATCGAATGCGTGAGGAATTGCTCGAGGGTAACTTCATCGAGAATCCTTCTCACGCCCGCGTGCTCATCGGACACTGGTCACAGCTCTACGATAACTTCCCTACGCACTCCTCGCTGAGTTACCTTAGCCCACGACAATACGCGCAACGATGGAGAAAAGGAAACACGGTCAACACTTAAGCCGAGTGGCCCTGAAAACTAGGCCAGTCCAATCACACTCGCACACAAGTATCTAGCAGTCCTCTTCACCATGATCCGAGACGAGACTTTCTACGAAACCAGGCCCGTCAAACTAGCCGTCTAGACTAAACAAAAGAAAAATAGGAGCCCCATTCACAGTTTTGTGCGGGCGGTTTTTACTAATTTGTGTTCTAGGAAAGAAGTTTTATGTCCAACTGTGGGACGGGCAGTCCTAAATGTCCCGCCGCTCCTTTATAGTGGAAGCAACACCGGTTAGGAGACTATCAATGAGAATCAAGGTCGTTAAGAAGTCGCTGGGGAAGACGCGTCCCCTCAGCGAGATTCCGTACTATCTACAGTCTGAGGTGAACACCCTGCATGATTTGATTGCCGCCCTGGTTGAGATTGAGGTGGCAGCTTTCTTGCAAAAACCCGAGACTGTAGCGCTGACTCAGCCGGAGCTGGCAGGGATGCTAGAGACCGGCAAAGTCTGGTTCGGGGATCATGAAAACGAGGGGGAGGTCGTGTTATCTGATGCCATAGACACTGCTCTGCAGGCAGTGGAGGATGGACTGGTAAAGATCTTCTTCAACGATGCGGAGATTATTGGTTTAGATAGCAAGATTTCCCTAGCAGAAGATGACCGTCTAGTGCTCTTAAAACTCACCTTTTTGACTGGCCGATACTAAACCCATGTTGCACTGTCCAGCATTATTTTGAAGGAGCAACATGGCTACCGAATACAACTACTTCACTACTAAACCTGAGTGGGTGCGGGATCTATTCAACCGCGTCGGCTTAGGAGAAAACGACTCTCTTAAAGAGGCATGGCGTGACCTGTGCGCACTGGGTGAGCTGCGCGCCAGTTTACCGGAGTCGCAGCAGCAACTGATTTACGGCAAAACACCTGCAACAGCCCAAACAACGAACCTTGAAGAGCTCATTCTCTCCTTTGACGGTGATGTTGAAGAAGCTCTGCTAGAAGTTGAAGATTCTGTCTCTGATCTTTCAGATTATGACTCCGTAGAAGAGAGAATGATGATTGCGGGCCGGTATCGTGACACTAACCCGCGCACCCCTGAGGAATTGCTTGCCCTGCCTGCATTCGACCTCCTGTACCAGCAATTAAATGATGACTACCGGGATGCCTACTGTCGTTACTTAGCGCTGGCACCGGAACTAGCAACTCACTTGAACACCTATCAGCGCCGCTCCTACCATTCTGATTTTCCGTACCAGCAGATTGAGTTGAGATATCGGATTTTGGAGCATTTCTGTATCTACCAGCACCTGGGGTTGAACCTGACCGAGTTGTTCTTCTCGCCAGAAGACCCCATCACTGAGAACGCTTGGATGTTTGAGCAGGCGGGAATGTATTTGGCCGCTATTTTGGCACCAAATCTGGACTTGTCGGGCCTTGATAATGCAGTTTCACGTGACAGTGAAGGTCTTTTGGACCGGATCGAAAAGGGTATTTTTGAGGCCGAGGGGGTTTCCCAGCTCTCCAACATTTTGCTTCGGGCCCTGATAATGTCGGGGCACCCCAGAGCTATTGCCCTAGTTGAGAAGCTGTTGCGGGCCGCGAAACTGTCTGAAGGCCTCCGTCAGAGTATTATTGAAGTGATTGATTTTGGTTCTGTGGATACTTTTAAATATTTCCTACAGATTATTCAAGATGAGAATCTGCTCCGGTTCTCTTCGGTTAAAAGGGCTTTCCTGACTTTTGGGGGCCTGACCGATGGATTGTCCGATAAAACCATTCCGCTGGTGGGCCAATGGCTGCTTGAGGGCTTGTTAGAGGAAAAGGCTGAAGAGTATTTACTGGAAAAGAACTATGTGAAGTTCTATCTGGGCCTGTATTTGAAAGCCTGCCATAGCGTTGAAGATGCCCTATCTGTGATTGTTGAACGGTTCGGAGCATGGGATCAGCATCAACAAATTGCCGCTTTGCATTTCGTTGGGCAAGCAAAACTCACCATACCGGGCTCTGTCCCGACCCTTTTGATGCAAACTATCAATCAGATTCCAGAAGAAACCAAAGCTGGACAAGAAAAAGCCAGAAATTTAGCGGCAGCTCTGCTAACTAATATTCCCGAGCTTAGCTTCGGTTCCCTCCCTGAAAAACGTGACTTCTTGGCTGGAATCCTACCTTTATTCGCTAAGGTGAAGACCTCTGCCCGGTACCACAACATCTACGGTGAAGGAGATGCCCCCTTCAGTTCCTACTATGTGAACCTGCACTACCGGTCTGTGGTCCTTCCGTTAGTCGACGAGGTTGAAGACTTTTACGAGGAAGCCTACGCGGTCTTTCCTAGGTACTGGACCTCTCGGGGCGACCACAGCGCGATGATTCCGCGGATGAAAGTACCGGCGGTCCATAAGGCTGTGGTCGCCGCAATCGGTACCGGTATTAGCGATACCGCGTTCGACATCATCAAAGCCGCAAAGCTAGAGCTAACCCATGAAGACTTCCTTACCGTAGGTGATCTGCTGAGATTAAAGAGCTCCACGGTTCGTAACAACGTGGCACAGCTACTCAAGGAAGCACCCGCTGAAACTATTCTTGAGGTAGCCCATGCTGCACTGTCTACCCGCAATAAGAACAAGCGTAACGGTGCTATTGGCAACCTGACCGACAACTATGAGGTAGTTAAAAACCTGCCCCAGTACGCTCAAGTGCAAGAGCTTATTCGCGGCATCGAGTTTGAAACCTCGCTACAAGATCAGGTGGCGGTCCTCCTCGGCGAAGAAAAGCCCGCACATGAGGAACGAGAGCTTTTCTTCACCCCGGTTGCTGAGATTCCCCGCCCAGACCTTAGCTGGGATCCGCAAGCGGTAGATACCTACCTGAACCCTGATCTCAACAAGTTAACGAAGTTCATGAATGACTGTGCGGAAGCCTTCGCCGCCCATCATGGGGAAACTGTGGTCCGCACCGGATATGATGGGGCTAAGTATGAGGCTCGCGCCGGATACGACTTCTTTTACATGACTGACGTTGTGAGCCAGTATCGGGAAACAACGCCCTACGATGGTTACACGTTTTACGAAGACTACCTGCCCTTCACCACGCAACTTTCCGACTTGGAATGCCTACTCTGGCGACACTATTTGACGGCCGTCACTCAGTATGAGGATTACGGGCGAAGTTACCGTGATGAGATTACAGATTGGGCGATTAAGCATCAGTATCTTCCGGACCTCTCCAACATGTTTAGTGAGTGGGCTTCCGCTAAGGTAAACAAAACTGATCGTGAGCATGTTGTTGCTAACGCGCGGGCTGCCTTGAATATGGAACTGGCCCGCCGTGAACATAAAAAGGTCAACGATTCTTGTCAAGATTTCTTCGCTCAAGTACTGGCATATCAGGTTGCGAAAGAAAGAGAACGCATCCAGGCAGGAGAGATGATTCCGCTAGATGACATGCCTGAAGAAGTCAACCCAGATACCGTCAGCCTTTTCGACTACGAGCGCTACGTGTCCATACAGGCCTTCGATACGCAAACCACGTGGGCTAATCCGGAACAAATGCTGGCAATAGTCCTCAACCTAGTTTCGATTTCCAAACAGCACAATTACACCTTCGCGATTGAAGTGCTCTTCAAGCTGGAAGACTTAGGTCTAATTGGCTTGGATTTGATTTATACCCTGATGCTGGACCCTGAGCCGTACCCGATTGTCCGCAGCTATTGGCGCCCCTCCGTTGAATATGACTCCCATTTGAATACCTTGCTATTTGAGGTTTCCACAAATGTGAATCGGGCGACCAATTATCGTGCCAACGCGACATACCATGAGCCCGCCTATCTGGAAAAGCAGAAAGAAGTTTACCGGGCGATGGTTTCCTATTTGGTGGAGTTTGAGATTGCCCGCACCGACTCTGACACCCCTTATTCTGAAGCAATCTCTAGAGTGTTTGCTTTCTATGGCGCGGAAGTCTTCTTGAAGACCCTCTCCAAAATGGACAAGCTGACTTTCGTGCGCGGCTACTCTTGGGGGCATGAAGGTAAAAAAGAAATGTTCTCCAAGATTATTGCCCGAACCTTGCCTGAAGAAGACCTCACCCAAGAACGTTTCAACGAACTCGTAAAGCAGTATCAGATTGATAACCAGCGCCTGCTAGAGGCCTGCGTTTACAATCTGCGTTTCATCGAATACGCGGAAAACTATCTGAAGATTCCGGGGCTAGTTAAAGCCGCCTACTTCTTCAAAACTCATTTGAATGACAGTCTCAGCGACCAGCAAAAACTAATTGTCCGCCGCTACACTGACATCGCTTTTACTGATTTTGAGAACGGGCAAATGGACCTGAACTGGTTTAGAGAAAGCTACGAAGAGCTAGGAGAAAAGAACTTCCAAGCACTCTACGACGCCGCGAAGTACATTACTGATGGCAGCAAACACAAGCGCGCCCAATACTTCGCCGACGCAGTCCGCGGCAAACTCAAATTCAAAGAAGTTGAATCACGGATCTCCGATAAACGAAATCAGGAGATGGTACTGGCATACGGCCTCATCCCCCTCGGCAAAGGCAAATCTCGAGACCGCGAAAAGGATCTTTTGCACCGCTACCAGAAACTCCAATCCTTCCTCGCTGAATCAAAGAAGTTCGGTTCCCAACGGCGCGCATCGGAAGCCCTCAAAGTTTCCATCGCGATGAACAACCTAGCCAGAAATGTGGGTATGTCCATTAACCGTTTCACCTGGAGCATGGAAGCGAAACTATCGCAGAGCCAAGCGGAATTCTTCAGCCCGCATCAGGTTGACGACTATTTCATCCATATTGACCTGACTAGGCCTGAGAAGCCGCAAATCATTGTCTCAAAAGATGATAAGCAACTCAAGAGCGTGCCCGGCAAGATCAGCAAAAATGCTTACGTGAAAGAGCTCAAAACGGTTAAGGCCGTGCTCAAAGCCCAGTACCGGCGGGCCCGCACCATGCTCGAAGATGCCATGTGCACACGGGAAACCTTCACTCCGTCAGCGCTTACTGAACTGGACACAGTCCCGGTCGTCTCAGCTCTCATGCGTGACCTTTTGTTCACCCATGAAGGAAAGGTCGGGTTCTTCCGTAACGGAAAACTTGAGGGGATTAAGGCAGAGATAGAGCTGGCCGAGGACGCACAGCTCCGCGTCGCTCATCCCGTCGATCTGGCTGAACATGACTGGGTGGCCTGGCAGAACCTGCTACTGGAACGTGAAATTATCCAGCCCTTCAAGCAGGTCTTCCGCGAGCTCTACACCATGACCGCGGAAGAACGCAAACAAGATGGATACACGCAACGCTTCGCCGGCTACCAGGTTGCTCTCAACCAGACTCTAGGCTTACTGAACTCTCGCGGCTGGATGCTAAATGGCGAGGAAGGCTTCGAGAAAGTCCACCACCATAGCGATCTGCGGATTGAACTGTACTCCTACGCTGACTGGTATACCGCCGGTGACGTGGAAGCACCCAGCTTCGAAAAAGTTGTCTTCTTGGACAACAAGACCGGTAAAACCTATAACATGGCTGAGCTGGATCCCATCATTTTCAGCGAAACCATGCGTGACCTTGACCTAGTAGTCTCAGTCGCTCACGTGGGCGGAGTTGATCCTGAGCTCAATCACACCACGATTGAACTACGCACCCGCATCCTCGAACACAATCTGGGCCTGCTCGGAGTTAGCAACTACCAGATTGAGGGCTCCCACATCACCATTAAAGGCCAGTTGCATGAATACTCCATGCACTTAGGCTCCGGCGTGATTCATGTGGCCGGCAGAGGAATGCTACCAGTATTCCCCGTCCATTCACAGCAGCGCGGACGCATCTTCCTTCCCTTCGTGGACAGTGACCCGAAGACCGCCGAAATTGTCAGCAAGGCTCTCATGCTGGCGAACGACAAGAAGATTAAAGACCCCGCTATCTTGTCGCACCTGCGCTGAAACAGAACCGGCCGCGAAGGACTCCACCAGTTCGAACGACGGGTGTCCTTCGCGGCCGGTATGCTACTAACTATTAACGGCGGGATCTACTACTGGCACCTCGGCTAGTAGCCGAAAGCTCAACATCTGCTACACCCGCAAACAATAGGAACATAATCTTGGAGTTGACGCTTTTCATAATAGTATTCGATGAACGTGCTACAGATACTGAGCTGGGCGACCTCGTTATTCTTCCCGTTGTATGGTGAAGCTAATGGTGTGCACTAGTTAATCGCTAGTAGAGTGCAACACGGCTTAGTGCGAACAATGCTCGGTTTAGCTCTCCACACTTCCGCCAAGCAATACTGCGACTATGGATAAGGCTAGAGCATCTGTTTACCGAATATTTTCGCTGCTTGGCTGTTCTGATCCGTGGTGGGGATTTTGATGGGCAAGTTCGCACAGTGCCTGTTCGTAATTGTTGGCAAACTGGTGAGTTAGTTGAGTAACCACATCGTCTGCAACAGTCTCTTCCTGATTATCTGTACTGACCGCGTTTTCTTCGGTGTTGAAACGTATCACACTAGGGTGAGGGTGATTGTTTTTCATGATGGATATTAGTTCGGGTTTGTAACCGTTGTCTAAAAGATTTTACGACGACGGGGGTGTTGGCGCCTGCCATGTGTTCCACGGCAGGATTGTGCTTGCTATCAGTAAACCGCAAGCACCGATGAAGATTCCAGTGTGGATTCCACAGTACTGGCCGATGATGCCACCGGCGATTGTGAGTAAGGGGCCAGAGATTCTCGAGCAAAGGCTAAAGACGGTAGTAACTCGCGCTATGAGGTGATCGTCAGTTTCAGTCAACCGCACGGTAGCGTATGCGGGACGGAAGAGAGCAGCAAGAAACATGAGGAAGAAATTCGCACACACGTAGATAGTAAAGCCTATTGTTGTTCCAGGAAGGAAAGGAATAACAAAGATAGGAAGCGAACGCAGCATTCCAATATAGGTAAGAACATTGCGTTCTCCCAATGTGTTGGTGATTCGTCCGGCAAAGGTTGAGCCGAGTATCCCGCCAAAGCCGGGAACAGTAAGAGCTATACCAAATTCAATAGGGGATAGTTTCCAAGAATCTAGCAGGAGCAAGATCTCCAACGGGTAGATGAAGGCAAGGAACCCAGCAAATAACGTGGCATTTCCTAAAAGCGTGAGCAGTATAGGCTTTGAAGCGATATAGCCGAAGCCTTCGACGAGTTGCTGTTTATAAGGCGCATTTGAATGGACCGGAGGTTTTCCTTCAGGGGTAGTAATCTTACTCAGTCCAAAAGCTGATCCCAGCAGGCCTATGACTTGCGATAATAGGGTGATGCCAACGCCAAGAAGCTGAGTGATGAATCCGCCGATCATTGGCCCAAACGTGGTGAAGATCCAGAAAGTTGATTCAAATTTACTAAAGGCAGACACGCGCTGTTCAGCAGGAATAAGATCCTTGAGATGTGCCATTGAAGCTGGCAAGAAAAGACTTGAGAGCGTGGAGAGCACAACTGCAACAACTAGCAACTGAACGTAAGAAAACGATTGGAAAACGAGCATGATAGGAATGGTTGCGAGGATGCCTGCACGCAAAATATCAATCCATATCATCAGTGGCCGTTTTGCTCTGAATTCAAGCCACGGTCCAGCAACAATCATGACGAACGCGCTAATAAAGCCAGGGATCGCAGAAAGTAGCGAAAGCTCAAGCGAAGATACCGAAAGAAGCGTGACCGCTGCCAATGACAGTGCGCCAGTTGCAAGTGCCTCTCCAGCATCAGACGAGGCACGGGCGAACCACAGCTTATTAAAATCTGGATGCATCGCGTGCGCTCCTCTTGCTGTCGATATTGTTAAGTTTGTCGAAGGGCCGTTCTATTCATCGGTTCAGTTGTTTTCTAGTGGTTAACTGAGCAGTACTGCAACCGAGAACGGAGCAAGGGTGAGATGCCCACCGGGTGCAATATGCTCCGTGTGGTCGCGCGGGCGTTCCCATTGGCTGGCCCACATCAACTCAAAATCAGTACCGCGTCCCCACGGAAGTGTGAGCTGCTGAGCCTGACCTGAGACTATTAAACCACATGTATTCCTCCATCTTGTAGTTAAGCGGGCAGGGCGGATCTGGACATAAGATGTTGTCGGGCTCGTTGAGTTCAGAACTAGCGATAGAAAAACTTGACTCAGATTTGCTCCACTGACACAAACTCTGGAATCAAATCTGTCTTTGAATACATGGATGATATTGTTTACGAGATTGCACGGCTAATTTCTATAAATCGTGCGAGCATGTCGCTGTGATCGAGAAGGGAAAGGTCAAGACTGGTGGAGGATATCGATCTACGGACTGCGCGAAAGGTAGCTGTGCTTGCGCAAGGGTTAGCCCCGGCTCAGCTAGGGGCGCTTAATTCATTGGAATCTGTGATGAAACGACTGGGTTGTGTACAAATAGATTCGATTCAGGCAGTGCGCCGTTCGCAAGAAATTGTGCTTCTTTCCCGCGGGGTGAATAAATCTGAAGTAGATTCTCTTTACACTTCAGCGGCCGGATTGTTTGAAAATTGGGGCCATGCACATTCACTTCTTCCGCAATCTCTATGGTCGATTTTTCACTGGCGCCGTGATCGTATCCGCAAAAATGGTCTCAGTGGTGTTCCGTATGACCCGAAAGTTGCAGCTGAGGTTTTGAAGCGGATTTCGATCGATGGGCCGGCTTCTCATGGAATGCTTGGTAAAACTCGTGGCAACGGCTGGAATCGCAGTAGTGAGGTGAAAGTCGCGTGTGAATGGTTGTTGAGTTTTGGCGAATTGGCTGTGGTTAGCAGAGATGAACGCTGGCAAAGGATATACAGCACCCCGGAACAAGCTAATATGCCTTCTGAGGAGAAGCTAAGTATTGATGAGAGCCTGCAAAAATCGGTAGATCTTGCTTTAGATGCACTTGGGGTTGCGCGGCTCAAGGATGTTTATGATTACTTTCGATTCCCGAAAGACCCACAGATCGCTGACTATTGCCATGAAAGCAGATTTGTTCCGGTGAATGTTGAGGGACTTAACGACACCTGGTTGATCGATGAACAGTTGCTTGACAAAGTTGACGAACTGGATTGGTCAAGTCCACATATTTCGGTTCTCTCGCCATTTGATTCGTTAATTTGGCATCGCCCACGTCAGCTAGCACTTTTCGGAAAAGACTATCGACTCGAAATTTACAAGCCCGCGAATAAACGCGAATTCGGCTACTTTGCTATGCCGCTTCTGAACAATGAAAACATTATCGGAAGAGTCGCTGCAAGAGTTTCGAACGGCACCGTTGAGATCGAGAACCTTGAAATAGATGAGACAATGGACGCCCACTTTGTCGAACATGAAGTTGCGCGGACTCTACGACTATGGACAGATCATCCCTGATGAGAGTATAGAGCTATAAAATACATCGCCGTCACTGATAGCGGCTGGTGAGTTAACAACACTGCACAAAGAACGATTCATTTCCGCGAGTTGTTTGTCTCGAACCTGTTTAGTTGAAGGACTACGATACTTGGCTTGACGATATCCGCTCGAAGGCGACAACCCTCCTTTTACGAGTGTTGGTTAACAGCATTGCCGATGAATACTCCATGTGAAAGGAGTGTTGTGTCTATCAATGAACGCAATCATGTACCGAACGCTCTTAGGTTGAGTTCGAAGACGGAAAACCGTAGCTGTTTTTAACAACTAATTCGTATTGTGAAGCTCGTAGAATTCCCTATCTAGCCTCGCGTTTTCCGCAATAGTATCTGCATCTTCAGGTATCGTTCGTCCCAGTTAGTGAGATAGGGCTAACCAATACCGGGCCGTACGGTAAGAAACACCTAGTTCCACATGACAAGCCGACTGGAACGCTACACCCTATAGTTAAGTATCCTGCGTATGGTAAACCGTACTGTGCAGTTCTTAGCATTTTGACCAAACTTTCTTCAGCCTGTGCAGCCACTCGCACTTGGGTAGGAACAAACGAGTAATGTTTCATTTTATGAAACCAAGGCCATAGGTGCTCTTGGTTAAACGGGCTCTTCATAGAGATTAGTTATGTGTTTTATATTTGTAATATCAGCAGAGTTAGGAATGTGAGTTTTAGGGGCTAGGGTGTTAATAGGGAATAGGGGAGACGCACAATTGACGCTTCGGCGAATTGTGTTCGTATATGGTCTCTTAATGTTTTTCGATTTCTTATTTGGGGCAGTATATGTCGTTGCAGTCCTGCAAAAAGATGTCTCGCCAGCCCAGTTAGGATTTCTATTTGGGCTAAGTACGCTCTTTTCGATACTGATCGAAGCACCCAGTGGGAATCTAGCTGATAGGTTTGGTCATAAAAGATTTCTGATGACTGGGCTAGCGATGTGGGGTCTTAGTCTGGTATTCCTTTCCCTTTCGTCGTCCATAATTTACATTGCTATATCACTTATTCTTTGGACAACCGGTATGGCTCTACAATCAGGTGTTTTTGCCCCAATCCTTCTTTCTTCTTCGAAAACGCTTGATCGGCAAGAGTTGTTCGAGAAACTGGCACGGCAGACTTCGAACGCGCGATGGGTAATGTCGGCAGTTGGCGCGTTGTTGATATGGGTGTTTGTTGCAAGGATTGATGCAAATACGCTGATCATGGTTGCGGGCGTAGGCATCATTGTCCTAGCGGGTTTGTCGTTTTTCCTCTTTCAAGAAACAGAATCTACATCTAGTGCAAGCACAAAACTGGGGCTAAAGTTCATAGTGCGCTGGCTGTTCTCTGACGAGATTCGTCCGCTGGTTTTAGCGAATGTGCTTTTGGGTGCTGTTACCGTCGCGATCGTGTTGCCGTGGCAACCTATTTTGACGTTGGGTAGCGATAATGTAGGGCGAAACGGATTCATGCTCTTCTTTATGAGTCTGGCGGCTCTGGCGGGTTCGTATAGTACGAAATTCTTGCTTTCTAAATTTCCCTACAGTCCGACTTTCTTTATTGGAATTACACTAATTTCGATTGGGCTGTTGTGTGTCGTGGCGATGCCTGTTGCCAAGATCGTTGGTTTCCTTATTGCTGAATGCGGATTCGGGATCTCGGGTGTTGCGCTGGGAGCTTTGCAGCAAGGTAAGTTCTCCGATGAGCATCGCAACGGAATGTTCTCGATTCTCTCAACGGTTACGCTTATTTCCTCTACTACAATGAATATGGTGTTTGGTTGGTTGTGGGGAAGTCTCAGTATCTTCTCGGCAGTCGCTATTTCTGCAGTGACCATTTTTATTCTTGGATTACTCTTTTTCTTGATGGGAAAAGGAGTAATGAAAAATAGCAATGAGAAAATTTGAAAATGAAGTATCCTACTCAGTATCGGGATGCTGCTTAGTCCTTTCAATCGTTGCGATTTGTAGGCATGTGTCCTCTGTGATTCTAAATCTACGTGTCTTGATAGCGGCATCCTCGGGTGAGTGATACTCCGCTGGAGATAGCCGTTAGGTAAATCCAAGATGCACGGATTTCAAGCTGCCGGGTTCTTTTGAGAGAAAGTCGCAATCGTGCTGGTATGGACATTTTTCAAAGCGCTTTGGGTGCGGTAAAGGGAAATGCTGCAATCGGCTTTAATGAAGTGGCCGAACAGATAGTTGAACTACATCGCAATAGGCCTTTTAATGCCTATTGGTTTGGCGGAGAACCTCTCCTGCGGTGCGGGCTAATCAGCGAGGGAATGAGTTTTCTCGACAAAGCTGCGAAAGAGGAGACAGACAACTATTAATCCCAGTGTGTAGCCGCCAAAGGCGTATCAGATAATTAACGTACGGCAGAGTTTTCCATCCATTAAACTCTCACCACGTTCATCAGTGTGGATGGACTTGAAAAGGGAGAAGTATTAGTATTTTAGGCTAGTATGGGTAAATGTTCGATAAAGGGGCTCATGTGCCCCAGCAGTATAAATCTCTGGTATTTGGCGTGGGCGCAAGGCATTTCGTCCTTTGCAAGCGTTTTTTGACCTTTTCACTTGTTCTTTATGGTGCAAATAGTTCAGACACATTTGGCCTGGGGCTCTCGTTAGCTGCGCGCACTTTACCCATTCTACTTGTCACCTTGCTTGGCGGTGTTATTGCGGATAAGTGGGATCGTGTGAAGGCGTCTGTATCGTCAATTGTGGCCGGAATGATCCTCAATGTTTGCTTAGCTCTTGTGCTTCCTGGGGAGGGGTTAGGATGGAAGGCTCAGCTAATCTTATTGTTCTCAGGTTTTGTTGTAGCTGTAGGATCTCCTTCCTTGTATGCGTTGCTTCCATCGATTGTTGAAAAGTCAGAGATACTTTATGGCAATGCGCTAGTGCGCTCCTTTCGCAATGTTGCTGGTATCGTGGCGCCAGGAGCTGCCGCAGCTATTGGAGTACACACGTCACCCGTTTTTCTGCTTTGGTCTGTAGTTGCCATGAATGCAGTTTCAGCATGTTTGGTTGCGCGTATAAAGATCACAGAAAATGTGATTGCACAAAAAGACGAGGGGAATGATCGTACAACTTTTCGCTCAGTCATGTCAGGAAATAGTTGGCTTTATTTCACGATTCCTTTTTGGGGTATTTTCTTGGCAGTGCACTCTGGAGCTGCTGAAGTTTCTCAACCTATCTATATTATTGAGAGACTCGGTCCGTCGATCTGGTCTTTCATGATGTCAAGCGTGGCTATCGGTTATGTGTGCGGGAGCCTATTTTCATTAAGAATCCGAACGACTAAACTAATCAGCGGAAGTATGGCGTGGGGAGCACTGTCAGTTGCTCAATTACTTGCATGCGTTTTATCCGACTCTTTTTGGATTTTAATTATCGGCTCTTTTGTTACCGGTGTCGGTTTTGAAATCTCTGGAGTTTTATGGGGATCGGCCCTACAGTCTCGTATACCAGCAAGCCAAATGGGCAGAGTTTCTTCTCTGGATTACATGATAAGTTTCGGCACTACGCCATTTGCGTACTTTATTTATGCGCTTTTTCCAGCACAGATTCTCCACCCGGTAATTTCTATAAGCGCGCTATTGCTAATTATTCTTGCGCTTGGCGGGATATCTATGGGTCTATTTCTTGATCGTAAGAATTCTCGTATTTCAGCATCGGAGTCTTCCGCAGAACCTTCAAATTCCGTCATTGGATGAGGTAACCGAAGAATAAATCCTAGGATGTATGTGTTGTATTTTCTCAAGACGAGAAGTTGTCACTTGCTCCAAACGTGTCAAAAGATGAAATTAATTCGGCTCTTCGCATTTTAGCTGGGTTAAGGGATGATGTTGTGTGTCGCCGGTGGGTGAATAGGTAGGTGTAAGCAAAACCCGGCAATAGCGCAAACCGAGGCGATATACTCCTAGGTTTGCGCTATTGCCGGGATTGGGCGACGCTAGCCTTCATATCATGTCCTACTCACCAAACAGTTGCCCTTAGGTTAAGCAAAAGAGCAATGATGACCACTCAAAGCAGCCAAATACGTCAACATCTGAGCACGACAGATGGGTATGCGCTAACCTCATCACCGAACCTGCACGGTTTCTACTTCTAGATGGCGATAAATCCTGAATGCCTGCAGTGATCGTGGTAAGAATGAGGCTGATCGCACTCTAAGTGCGAACCGTACAACACCCCGCTAAAATCCCAAGAGCCATTAACTCAGGCGTTCTGCGTCACCGGCTATTGTGACTGAGTTTAGAGGACTCAAAATGGCGGATATCGGCACGATAGGGTGCTATACAGTTATTGTGCCGCTGGGCGCTTTTTGCGCCCAAAAACACGAAACAACGCAGCAAAGTGCGAACAATGCCCGGTTTAGCTCTCCACACTTCCACCAAGCAATACCGCCACCGAGAACGGTGCGAGGGTCAGATGCCCACCGGGTGCAATATGCTCCGTGTGCTCGCGTGGGCGCTCCCATTGGCTGGCCCACATCAGCTCAAAATCAGTACCGCGTCCCCACGGAAGCGTGACCTGTTCAGCCTGAGCCTGACCGTTAATAATCACCAACGCATCGCGACTTATTCCACGCCCCGAACGCAGCATTTGCACCAACCGGGCCTGGGGATCAAACCACGTGTAGTCCTGCATCTGGTTGCCAGAAGCATCCAACCATTCCATGTCACGTAGCGCGTCGCCCTCGCGCGGACTGCCGGTAAAGAACTGGGTCGGGCGGAACACCGCATGTTCCCGGCGCAACTGCAACAAGAACGACGTCGTTGCCAACATGTTTTCTTCATGCTCGCCAAGCTCCCAATCCAGCCACGATAACGGCGAATTCTGGCAGTACGCATTATTGTTGCCATGCTGGGTTTTCAAGATTTCGTCCCCGGCGGTGAGCATCGGAGTGCCGGCAGCCAAAATCAAACACGCCATCAAATTACGTGCCGATTTACGTCGCATCGTCATAATAGCCTCCGACGCGCTACCTTCAACTCCGTGATTCCACGACAAATTATTATCGCTACCGTCGCGATTATCTTCCAAATTCGCGTCATTATGTTTATGCGAATAAGCGGTCAAATCGTTGAGCGAAAAACCATCATGTGCCGTCACAAAATTCACTGAGGCATGCACACCACGCCCACCAGGGAGTCGGCCGTGGCCGAACAAATCAGCAGAACCTGCCATACGAGTGGCCAAATCACGCAGATCGCTACCGTGCCCGCCGTGCACGATCGCTGCCGGCTCACTGAGCCAAAACGAACGCAACGTATCGCGGAACCGATCGTTCCAATCCGCCGTCGGCACCGGGAACTGGCCGGTACGCCAACCGCCATAACCCACATCCCACGGTTCGTTAATCAGCTTGACGGTACTGAGCACCGGATCGGTTGCCATCGCACTATAGAGCGGATGATTCGGGTTGAAATTATCGCCCTCGCGCCCCAAAGTCACCGCCAAATCGAACCGGAACCCGTCCACGCCGAAAACCTCAACCCAGTAACGCAACGAATCCAACGTCATCCGAATCACAGACGTGCGGCGGAAATCGAAAGAATTCCCACACCCAGTGGTGTCTTTTAATGCTCCTGGATTAGTTGAATCATGGCGATAGTACAGTGACGAATCAAGTCCTCGCCACGAAACCGTCACGCCGTCAGTACCGGCTTCACACGAATGGTTGTAGACGACGTCGAGCAACACCTCAATACCAGCCGCATGTAACGCAGCCACCATGTTTTTCACTTCATCAATCACGCCTTGGGCGCCAGCTGCGCGACCCGCAGCGCTCGCATAGCTCGGCTCAGGGGCAAAGAAACTCAACGTGTTATAGCCCCAATAATTTTCTAGACCCTTATGAATCAGGAACGGTTCACTGAGCTTGGCGTGAATCGGCAACAACTCAATCGCGCTAATTCCCAACGATTTTAGGTGCGTAATCGTCGCCGGATGGCCTAAGCCCGCATAGGTGCCGCGTAGTTCTTCTGGCACGCCCGGCAGCGTCTTGGTCAAACCCACAACGTGAGCTTCATAAATCACAGTCTCATCCCACGGCGTGTAGGGGTGCGCACAAGCGGTTGGCTCGTCAGCAATAATTACGCCCAGTCCAGCGACTTCTACCGAGTCACGCGGATCGCGCTGGTCGAGGTGAGCGGTGTGATCGTCGTCCATCACATAGCCGTACAGCCGTGGATCGATGATCGGGGTGCGTCCTACCGCGCGCGCATACGGATCGAGTAGCAACTTCGCCGGATTATAGACGTGACCGGCGGCTGGATCCCAGCGACCATCAACCCGAAAACCATAAAAAGTTCCAGCCGTAATACCGGCAATGTGACCAGCCCAAACGCCATAAAGACCGCGGCGTAACGCTACGCGATGTTCGGCATGGTTATTGTCCGGATCCACAAAGCACGCCCAGACGTTCGTGGCGTGCGGTGCTTCCACAGCGATATCAACCCCGTCGGCAATGAGGTGTGCACCGAGCTTGGGCGGATTGTTAAGCGCGGGCTGAGCCAGGGGAGCGTCAATATATGGCGTATCTGAAATAGTCACGCCTTATATTGTGGCAAATTTATGCAGTTTTCGGGCAGGCTAAGAGTAAGGTTGTAAAAGTGGATGACTTAACTCATACGTATAACCCGTTAGACGTGCCCGATAACACCGGGGCGTTCGTTATTGATAGTGCGCTTATGCCTGTGCGAGAAAGAATGCAGATAGCGTGTGTACGCTCTGCGACTATTGCTTTCAATAACGGGGAAATAGCCTGGTTTGATGGCGAGGAAACCGCAGCTCTTCCAGCCGAGGAATTGATCTATCTTGCCTCCGATTCGGCTCACGATTATTTCGTGTACGACGACGGTGAACGCTCTCCAGATCATGAGGGTTACGGTGCGTGGGAGAACATTTTGCAAAAAAGTGGGGCGGAGGCGGCTCGCGTGCGTCTAGAGTTTGTGGACATCCGCCACGTGGTGGGGGAGTTACCTACCGCGCAAATGCAACTGGTGTGGTCGGCGTTGGCGTTGACCGCATGGCATCGCCAGGCGCGTTTTTGTGAACAATGTGGAACGCCACTCGTGAGTGACCGACTCGGGCGCAAACGTCAATGCGCAACCGGGCATGTTGTGTTTCCGCGCATGGATCCGGCGGTGATCATGGCGATTGTTGATGAGCAGGGTCGGCTACTGTTGGCGCGCAACAGCCGCTGGCTGCAGGGGCGCGTATCTGTGCTGGCCGGTTTTTTAGAGCCGGGGGAGTCCTTCGAACAAGCCGTGCGCCGCGAAACCCGTGAGGAGGCCGGAGTGCAGGTCGATCGCGTGCGTTATCTCGGTTCGCAATCGTGGCCTTTCCCGCGTTCTTTGATGGTCGCCTTCGTCGGCTACACTCGCGAGACTGCAGTGAAGATCGACGACGACGAAATCGCCGAAGCGTTCTTCGCTACCCGTGACTCGGTGCGGGAACGAGTTGCCAACGGTGAGCTCACCTTGCCGTCGAACGCATCGGTTGGACGCGCATTAATCGAACACTGGTTGAGTGGAAAATTGGGTTAATCCACACCTTGTGGTTGTGACGGCGCACGTTGTCGGAGGCGCCAACTACAATCAATACACGACGGAAAAAGATACGTAAGGGGAGGAGCGGTAGCATGGATACTGATGGGTTGCTTGATTTTCTCGATCCAGATCAGCGTGCAGTAGCTGAGCATATTTACGGCCCTATGGCAGTGCTTGCCGGTGCTGGAACCGGTAAAACTCGTGCCATCACCCACCGCATCGCATACGCTGTGCGTACCGGCGCTTTCGATCCGCGTAATATCTTGGCAGTGACCTTCACTGCCAAGGCTGCCTCCGAGATGCGTTCGCGGTTGCGCGATCTGGGTGTCTCCCCGATAAATGCACGAACCTTCCACTCTGCTGCGTTAGCTCAGCTACGCCACTTTTGGCCCCAAGCTATTGGCGGTCACGTGCCAGAGATCAAAGAATCGAAAATACCGTTAGTTTCGGCAGCAGTAGCAGCTCTTGGCCTCGATACCTCCAAACCTGCTATCCGTGATTTTGCTGCCGAGATCGAATGGTCCAAGGTGACCTTGTGCCCGCCAGAAGAGTACGAGGAGCGCGCTCGTGAATACAAGCGAGATTTCATTGCGGGAACTACCTATCGTGATATCGCCCATCTGATTTCTCGCTATGAGGAAGCAAAGGCCGAACGCGGGGTTATTGATTTTGAAGACGTCATCTTGTTGCTGATTGGCATGATGCGTGAAGAGCCGGAAATTGCTGAGATTATCCGCCATCAATACCGGCATTTTGTGGTAGACGAATTCCAGGACGTTTCCCCGATGCAATACCGGTTGTTGCAACTGTGGCTGGGTGATCGCAAAGATTTGTGCGTGGTGGGTGATGTGGCGCAGACGATTTACTCCTTCGCAGGAGCACGTGCCACCTATCTTTCTGAGTTTTCTCGGCATTTTCCGCAAGCTCAGATTGTGCGGCTCCATCGCGACTATCGTTCAACCCCGCAAGTGGTGGATTTAGCCAATACGGTTATTGGTCAATCCCAACTCGACGGCGCAGTTCACCTCAGCTCTATGTTGCCGTCCGGGCGTCCAGTAAGTTTTAGTGAGTACGGCGATGATGCGCACGAAGCGAGCGAAGTGGCGGGCAAGATTTTAACGCTGGTAGAAAGCGGAATACAGTATTCCGATATTGCGATTCTGTATCGTACCAATGCGCAATCTGCAGTGTTAGAAACGACGTTAGCCCAGGCCGGCATTCCGGTGTCGATTAAAGACGCCGATCGTTTCTTCCAGCGTAAGGACGTCAAAGAAGCGATGGTGTCTATTCGCTCAGTTGCCCGGCTCCCGCAACATGACGGGCTCGAAGCTGCCGTTACCGATGCGTTGAAGCAGGTAGGGTGGCGGCCGGAGCCGCCGGTGGGGCGCGGAGCGATTCGCGAACGCTGGGATGCGCTCAATACCTTGCGTGAGTTGGCGGCAGACATGGAAGACAAACGTGACGCGAGTGTTGAAGAGTTTCTTGCCGAGATGGCCGAACGCTCGCAGATGATGAACGAGCCAGCCACTAATTCGGTTACGCTGGCGTCCTTGCACGCCTCGAAAGGTTTGGAGTGGAAGGCAGTGTTCTTGGTTGGCATGAGCGAGGGGCTGATGCCGATCTCGTTGGCGAAGGGCGAAGCCGGAATTGAAGAAGAACGGCGTTTGCTGTATGTGGGGATCACTCGTGCGAAAGAATATTTAGCGATATCGTATGCGCGTACGAATACCGGACGTGCTGATCGGCAACGCTCGCGTTTCCTCGCTGAG
Source organism: Arcanobacterium phocisimile (assembly GCF_016904675.1). Classification (NCBI taxonomy): domain Bacteria; kingdom Bacillati; phylum Actinomycetota; class Actinomycetes; order Actinomycetales; family Actinomycetaceae; genus Arcanobacterium; species Arcanobacterium phocisimile. The sequence goes on from NZ_CP070228.1 coordinate 478,377, forward strand.
ATTTGGCCGCAGTTGCAGTCGCGGGCAACTCAGGCGCGCAAGAAATCAGCTGAGCAGGCGCAAGATTTCGCCACCTACCATGCAGAGGATCAAGAGCTCTTCGATGCGCTTAGTGCGTGGCGTGCCGAGGTGGCGCGCGAAGCACAGCGCAAACCGTATCTGATTTTCCATGATTCGGTGCTTCGTGACATTGCGATCGCTAAGCCCCGCAACCTTGCAGAGCTCGGCCAAATCAAAGGCATTGGCGCGATGAAGCTGTCCTATTTCGGGCAAGGGGTGTTGAGTGTTGTCGAGCAGTTTGCGGCACGGTGAGTGTGCCGGGTCAGTTCGCGAAGTCTTGGCATCCGCACTGCGGATGAACTGATATGTCGCACAAGGCTGGGGGCGCAGGTTGTGGCCCGATCACGCTGAGCTTGTTCCGCAACGCTGGCCGCTCGCCGTCGATTAACGCCAACACCTCGCGTGCAATGAGCGCCGCTCCGACTTCCATCGACGAAATATCGGCACGAATATCTGGCCTACCAAAGGTCTGCATTGCCAGCCGCGGCCACAGCGGATCAGCATCACGACGATGCAAATACACGCACGAGACACACGCGCTTTCGTGCGGAATCGTCGTCGGCCCAACTACCACATCAACCTCTTCAATCCACGCATGAACGAGCGGCACGCCGTCAGCTAGCCACTGGGCCGTATGCGCCGGATTGAGCGCATACGGCCCAGTTTCCACCACCGCCGTCGGAGTACGTGATGCTGCAGGGCTGTCAGCAACCGCAGGGCTGTCAGCAACCGCAGGACTGCCAGCATCCGTATCGAAGAAAGAACGGAATGCTAAATAGCGCGGCACGCCAGAAAACTCGGCGGCTAAGAGCCGATGATCGGCGGAACCAACCATCGCAGTGTCCCGGCACGATAACGTACCCACACCGGCGTCGCGCAAAATCAACGCCGCCGCCGTGCTCAGATAGTCACCGCGAGAAAACACCACATGTGCCCGGCGTCGGGCGTGCGGAAGAGAATTATGTAAGCGCACATGCGCAGCATCGTCAGGAGCAAAAACATTCTCACTCGTGAGCACACCGCTACGTTCCAACATCGCCACAATAGTGTGCGCTCGATCTGGCGAAACATGAAACTTTCGGGCCCGGTGCGACACATCAACCTCTGTATGGGGTTGGCTCAACGAATCAACAAAATGTAGTTCCGGGACGCTCAAGCCCTCAAGAATCACGCCACTGCGCGGATCTAACCCAATCTGGATCTGATCAGTCTCACGCCAAATAACCGGTAAACCTGGCTTAATCTGCATACTGCCTCCTCTTACGGTGGCACTAGATTAAAACAAAGCTCCCAGTCAGCTGTGGCAAGCATCCACAGCTGTGGAAAAACTAGGCAGGCGTTGAGCCAGATTCGGTATTATCCTCACCGTCAAGCAACTCAGACAAGAACGAATCGAGCTCTTCTTCAATGGCGGCCGCTTCTGGAGAGAAGAACAACTGCGGATCAGCTAACTGCTCAGCAGTTGGCAACAAATCCGGGTGGGTCCACAGACGATCGCGACCTGCGTCGCCCAACTCCCGAGTGGCACGCTCCCAGAACGCCAACGCAGAACGCAAATGACGCGGAGCAAGCTCCACACCAAGCTGGCTTCCCCACACCGCTTTGGCCGGATGTGAAGTGGCATTCCGGCGAGCAAACATTTCACGAAGAGCAGCTGCGCTGGGCAGATACGCCAACACGGCACGGGCCGAAACCGCAGCAACCCAGCCGTCAATCAGCGAAAGCAGATGCTCGAGGCGAGCCAACGCATCCTTTTGCGCAGCAGACTGTTCCATGGAGAATACGCCCGTGAAATCCATATCTTGCATAGCTTCCGGATTTGAAAAATCGAAAGCGCGCGCCTGCTCTTCAATCGACGACATATCAATTTCGATGCCACGAGCATACTCGGCAACAGTGTCAATAATGCGCGAACGCAACCAGGGAATCGAGGTGAACAACCGCGACGCGGCAGCTTCACGCACCGCAATATACATCCGCACGTCGTCTTCAGAATCTTCCAGCTCGGCAGCGAACTCAGTGATATTGGAATTAACCAACGCCGCCGAAGATCCTTCCATGAGAGGTAAACCAATATCGGCAGTGCCGAACGACGACGAAGCGAGCTGAGCGAGAGCCGAACCGTACTGCATCCCCAAGAACGACGAAATCATCGAGCCCAACAAGGCTTCCGGATCTGACATCAAGCCAGACATCTCCGGTGGCAACTGCGCTAACTGCTCACGCATCACATCACCAAAAGCACGGTTAATGTTAGTACCTAGCGGATCAAGAAGCTTCTTGAATGTCGGAAGCGAATGTGCAATCCAATCAAGACGAGTCCACGCAAGATTCGGACCAGTTGTGGGATCGACGTCGGTCACCGCATCTAGCCACAGTGACGCAACGGAAAGTGCTGAGCGGATCTTGTCGCCCTGCGCCGCCGACAAACTATCCATATTGGTCCGGATAATCGTATCGCGAGCTACTTCTTCAGCGATTTTCCAATTAACTGGACCCTCCCCATGCGAACCAAGCATAGCTTGCAACTGGGAAGTAACCGCACGCATCTGCTCTGGACTCATCGCCGCCCCCATAGCCGACGGATCGAGTCCAGATTCTTTCATCGAACGAATCACCTCATCGGCGGAATCGCCCATGATGGCGCGCAACATTTCTTCCCATTGTTCATTGTTCTGCTCGGGCATACTGCTCTCCTTTATATCTGTCTATAGCCTAACTGGCAGAGGACATTACCCACAACGCAGATAGTCAGGTGCGCGCAGGGCGAACGACCTCCCCAGTCCCGCACGCACTAGGGCATGATAGATGTGTGAATACAAAGTCTTGGTCTCCTGCGCCGCAACCGGTGAAATCGCCGGCCATCCCGGCGCTCATTTTTGGCATCTTCTTGTTGGCCGCGTTACTGATGCCCACAAGTTTTATTGTGATGCGTCCCGGCCCGGCAGACGACGTCAGCGGCGAATATCAAGGCGAGCCCATCGTTGAAGTAACCGGGCAACCAACGTATCCTTCGGATACCCGTTTATTGATGACGACGGTCTCCGCCTATGGTTCTGCCGAATCAGGTGCGAACGGTTCCACAGTGATGGCAGCGATGTTCGATAGCGCAGCCCGGATTGTTCCGATCCGCGCGTTGTATGCTCCGGACCAAAGTGCGGAAGAGATTTCGGCGCGAGATCAGCAAATGATGGCGTCCTCGCAAGACACTGCGGCGGCAGTGGCGATGGAACGCGCCGGGTTGGACGTGACGATGAACCTGGTGGTCGCAGCCAATACGAACGATCAAGCCAAACTCGTTGAAGGTGATGTGATCCGAGCAGTTCGTAGCCCGCAGATGGACCAGCCGCTGGAGGTCAAAACCTTCGGCCAGCTCACGAGCTTCTTAACCGGTGTTGAAGCCGGTACAGAATTGAGTGTTTCGATTGAGCGCGACGGCGAACAACTCACCGTTCCGGTCGTCACCGTCGAACGCCAACCAGACTTCGACGGTAGTGTGCGCCCGGGCTCGATGATGGGAGTATTGATAAACGTCACCGATGTGACCATGCCAGCCCAAGCCAACTATATTATCGACGGCATCGGTGGGCCGAGTGCAGGAAATATTTTCTCGGTTGAGATTTATGATCAGCTCACCGAGGGCTCACTCGGAGGCGACCACGTGATCGCCGGTACCGGTGCGCTCTCATGGGACGGCACCATCATGCCGATCGGCGGTATTGCGCAAAAACTCGTTGGTGCCCGCGATGCCGGAGCCGAAAATTTCTTAGCCCCGGCATCGAATTGTTATGAAACCACCGGCCATATTCCGGCTGGAATGAACGTGTGGGCAGTGCGCACGATCGACGATTCGATCCATGCAGTTGAAGCGATCGGCAAGGGAGATACCTCAGATCTCACGCCGTGCTCTGCCGTTCCAGAACCAGTGGAGATCACCCAGTAGCGCTCGCGGGCAGTAGCGTTCGCGGATTGCTCAGCTGCGAACGCAGGTTACTCAAACGTTGACTGCAGGGCGGCGGTGAGACCTTCAACCAGGTTTTCTCCGGAGAGCACATCCGCATCCGAATCATGCGAACGCATCCGAATCACACTCCAGGTTTGACCTTCGCGCAACGCGGCAACCACCATGCGGACATCTTGCCGATCGGGGTGCTTGCGCAGATACTCCAACGCTTCATGAGGATCTTGCGGAATATCGTTTTCTGCCGACGGCGGTAACACGATCCGTTCGACCGATAGCGCTGCGCCATCGACGTCGTCGGGCCACACAATCTGCCCAAGAAGTTCCTCAAGCGACGACGTTTGCGGAAGTCCTTCTTGCTCTACGGAGAACAACAACTGCGGATCAGTAATCGATTGAGCCGAAACGTCAGCTGGAAGCTCGTCGGCAAGTTCGGGATTCTTCGCCAGCGCAGCTTGGGCACGGACAAGAGCAAAGAGCCGAATCGGTGCATCCCAACCGCCGGTAGCAACATGGCGTTCAATATCGATAGTGGCATCGCGCAAGGCGCGTAATTGTTGTGTGAGTTCACGTGTCATAGATTAATTGTCCCATATTTCTCCACTGGCATATCTCTAGACTCTCATATGCCCTTTAAGTACGCGGGCAAGTAAGATACGGTTAAGGAAAGTATTTATGCGTCTGTATAAATAATGTATCGAGCTGAAGGACATCGCAGTGACAACACCGACGTCGAATATCTCGCGTCCCAATCCGAAGCCGGGCAAGCTTCCTGGTGGCGCGTTCGGACCAACTTTAATCGTGTTGGGCGTGATCGTTTTTGCCCTTGTGATTTTTGCTGATTTCTGGACAGAATTTGCGTGGTTTGACCAGGTTGGCGCTGCCCGCGTCTTCTGGACTCAATACGGTGCAGCAATCGGTCTTGGCGCTATCGGCACGCTGATAGCTGCACTCGTTTTCGCCATTAACTTGCGAGTATCGTTTGGCAAAGCGCCAGCAAACGCCGACGTCGTTGTTTCAACTAATCCGTTGGCGCGCAACGTTGAGTGGTTGCGCCGTCATTCGATAGTTACTTTCGGACTTATCCCGTTGGCAGTCGGTGCGTTATTCGGTGCTGGCCTGTCAACTACGTGGCGGACATTCTTGCTGTGGTTCAACGGCACATCCTTTGGAGCTACCGATCCAGAGTACGGGCTCGATATTTCATTCTTTGTTTTCTCATTGCCAGCGTTGCAGATCCTGTTGGGCTTCGTCAGCACGCTACTGTTGTTGTCTTTGATGGCCTCAATTGCCGGATATTGGGTGACCGGAGCGTTTGAGTTCAAGGGAAATCGTCCGCATTTGAAGAGCAAAGCTCAGCTCCATATAGGTATTTTGCTCGCGGTAGGAGCCTTGCTTTTTGCCGGGAACTACTGGCTGGATCGTTACAATTTGTTGCTGGGCAACAAGCAGCGTTTCTCGGGTGCGACCTACACTGATATCAATGCATCGCAGCCCGGTCTCACCATTTTGGCGATTGTGACCGCACTCGTGGTGGTGCTCTTCCTCTACGCCGGCATCGTCCGCAAGTGGAAGCCAGCCGTTGTCGGTATTGCTTCGGTATTTGCAGTGGCCTTAGTTGTCAATGCCGCCTATCCGGCGCTGTTGCAACGCTTCAAGGTTGATCCGAACGCAGCTGAACTAGAATCAGAATTCATCCAGCGCAATATCAACGCAACCCTCGAAGCCTACGGTTTGTCCGACGTCGAGACCCAACAGTATGAAGCTCGTACCACGGTTGAGGCTGGCCAGTTGCGTCAAGATTCGCAGACCACTGCACAGATTCGTCTGCTGGATCCAAATATCGTTGATCCGTCGTTCAACCAACTTCAGCAGAACCGTCAATACTATTCGTTTAAGGCGCCGCTCACTGTCGATCGCTACACGATCGATGGCGAATTGCGTGACACTGTGATCGCAGTGCGCGAATTGAACTTAGCCGGTCTGGATGACGAACGCCGATCCTGGGTTAATGACCACACGGTCTTCACTCACGGTTTTGGCGTCGCTGCCGCATATGGAAATACGGTTACCTCTAAGGGTGATCCAGCGTTCTGGGAAGCGGGAATTCCGTCCACTGGTGAGCTCGGAGATTTCGAACCACGCGTCTACTTCGGCCAGCAATCCCCAGAGTACTCAATCGTGGGTGCGCCGGAATCTTCCGAACCGTGGGAGCTCGATTATCCAAACGATAATGCTCCCAACGGTCAGGTCAATAACACCTACACCGGTAACGGCGGTCCGTCGATTGGCAACATCTGGTCTAAGCTCATGTTTGCGATCAAGTACCGTTCTACTGAATTGTTCTTCTCGGATCGTGTCACGGATCAATCGCAGATTCTGTTCGACCGCGACCCACATCAGCGCGTTGCTAAGGTTGCACCATATTTGACGCTTGATTCGAAGGCTGTTCCAGCAGTGGTCGATATGGATTCAAATCCGGATACGCCATCTGAACTCGTATGGATTATCGACGGTTATACGACGTCGAACAACTATCCGTACTCGGCTCGCGAGACTCTTGATGAGACTACCCGTGATGCCACCAACCGATCTGGTGCGTTGATCGCCGGAGGCACGAACGAGATTAACTACATTCGTAACTCGGTAAAGGCAGTTGTCAATGCTTATGATGGCAAGGTGACGCTCTTCCAGTGGGATGAAAAAGACCCGATCTTGAAGGCATGGCAAGGTATTTTCCCGGGTCAGGTCACTCCGTTGGCCAAGATGCCAGGTGATTTGATTGCTCACGTGCGTTACCCGAAGGATCTGTTCAATGTGCAGCGTAGCTTGTTGGCCCGCTACCACGTTGATGACGCGTTGTCGTTCTACTCCGGTGGTGACTTCTGGCAGATTCCACGCGAACCAACTGGCCAGTCGGAGAATGATGTGAATGCTCCGGCACAGCCACCGTACTATTTGACGTTGCAGATGCCAGGTCAGGAAGAGACGTCGTTCTCACTGTCAACCTCCTATATCCCTGGTGGAAACACCAAGCGTAACGTGATGACTGGTTTCTTGGCTGCTGATTCTAATGCCGGCAATGAGACTGGCAAGATTGCGCCGGGATATGGAAAGCTGCGGCTTCTTGAACTACCGCGTGACTTAACTGTTCCAGGCCCTGGCCAGGCACAGAACACGATGTTTGCTAATCCGAAGGTGTCAACAGATTTGAACCTGTTGCGTCAAGGTGGCACCAAGGTTCTTGAAGGTAACTTGTTGTCCTTGCCTGTCGGTGGCGGACTGCTTTATGTTCAGCCGGTCTATGTTCAGGCGTCGAAGGGTACACAGTATCCGACATTGCAGTATGTGCTGACTCTCTTTGGTGACTCCGTGGGATTTGCTCCTACGCTGCAAGAATCGTTGGATATGGTCTTTGCTGGTGACGCTGGCGTGAACGCAGGCGATGCGAACATCGTGGGCGATAAGGCGGCACCAGTTGATGGTGACAAAGTTAAGGTTCCTGGAACTGACGACGTTGCCGATGCGGCGAAGCCAGCTGAGCCAACCAAGCCAGCACCAGCCGCACCAACAGCCCCAGCAGGTACGCCAGCTGCTGATTTGAGCGCGGCTCTTAATGACGCGAAGGAAGCAATCAAGTCAGCTGATGCCGCATTGAAGTCGGGCGACTGGGCGGCCTATGGTGAGGCACAAAAGAAACTCAACGAAGCTATTACCCGAGCTGCGCAAGCACAACAAGAAGTTGATGCACAGAAGCAACCGTGATGGGTAGTTAGCAAACAAAAATGGCGAGCAATATGCTCGCCATTTTTGTTGATCGTGTGCGGTGTTCGTCGTGAAGCTTTATCCGCGCCGCATTGGTAGCCGGAATAGGGTGAACCAGCTCAGTGACGCCATGATCAGGCTGATACCAAGTGATACGGCGGTTCGGAGTGGGACGCTATTTGTCAGATCCAGATCGAGGGATATATGTAGGACTCCACTGGCAACGTTTCCGATGAAGAGAGCAAAAGCGAAGGGTACACCGAAAATCAAGGTGAGAGCGATCCACAGTGGAAACCGAAGGCAAACGGCCGTACCGAGAAGGGTGAGTTCTAAGAGCACTACGTAGAGTAAGAATGTATACAGCACTGTCTCGAGCGAGAAACTGGTAAAGCTTGCCAGGCCAGTGACAGAAAATCCGCCCATGAGTGCTGCCGTGAGGGTAGTCGCGAATAAAGAAAAGAAACCAATGAATACTTGGCAGATAGCGAAGATTGTTCGACGATTAACACCAGCACCTAACCAGGCGCGTATGCTTGTTGTGAAGGTTGTTAGTGTAGTAATTACGATAATCAACGGCAGTGTTCTAGCCAACATAATGGTTGTTACTTCAAGAATGTCCGACACTTGAGACGAGCCCAGAAGTACCGTCCCGTCTTCCGCGCCCGATATCGAAACGTTGAAGAATTGGGTGTGCTCTGGAGATGAGTTCATTCTGACGGAGAATTGGACGCCAAGTATGAGGTTGAAGATATAAATCCCGGTCACGATAAACGGGGTTCCGAGTAGGATCGAACGTAGTTGCCGAGTGGAAATAAGACGTGCGATGAGGTTCATGAGTTCCTCCCAGTAGCTGCGATAAGAACGTCGGTAAGTGATGCGAGAGTAGATTTGGTGGAGTATTTAGCTCGTAAGCGATCGGCGTCGCCGACTTCTTTGAGCTTGCCGTGGTCAAGGATCACCACATTTTCGATAATGTTTTCGATCTCATTGACCAGATGTGAAGAGATAATGATGGTACGCGGATGCGTGACGTAATCGGCCAATAAAGTATCGTAGAATTCTTGTCGAATGACTGCGTCCATACCGAGATGGACTTCGTCGAAAATTGTTAAGGCACAACGAGAAGCTAAGCCGAGGGATGCAAAGAACGCTGACTTTTGGCCACGAGAAAGTTTGGCTGGTTTGCGCTTGGGGCTGATCGACCAGTTATCGAGGAGTTCAAGGCAATACTCGCGATCGAAGTGTGGTCGGGTGGCTTGCCATAAATCTAGAGTATCTCGTATCTTCCAATCACCAAAAACTGAGGTTTCATCGGACACCAGTGCCACATGACGCATGAGTTTGCCATTGTCCCAGATCGGTGCTGACGAGGTTTGCCCGTCCCACTGCATCTGGACGTGTCCGCTGTGTTTGAGCTGCCCGGCAAGCACCATAGCTAGGGTGGATTTTCCGCATCCGTTGCGTCCGAGCAAGCCGGTAATTGTGCCGGCTTCAAACGTGGTGGATAGTGAGTCGAGTGCGCGGTGACGGAAATAAGAATATCCGGCATTCTCGGTAATGACTTTTAATGGCGGGGTGGAGGTCATTGTTGCTCCTTCAATATTGACTGAACGAAGTCTTGGATACTGGATGAATCGAAGCCGAGCGCAAGGCCGTGGTGGATTGCGGGGGAAAGAATGGATTCGACGTATTCTTTTTGGCCGGATGCGCGCAGCAGGGTAGGGGCATCTTCAGTGACGAACATGCCGATTCCGCGTTGCTTGTAGACCAGGCCTTCAGACTGCAGAACCGCAAATGCTTTATTGGCAGTTGCTGGGTTGATGCGATAATTCGTCGCGTATTGTGTTGTGGACATGAGCTGGCTTCCAGGTTTGAGATCGCCGTCGAGAATTCTGTGGCGAATATCTTCGGCGATCTGTAGGTAGATCGGGGTGGTTGAATCAAAACGCAGAGGATTTTCTTCATTCACATATATCACCTCGTTAGCTGGTCAGTTGCATGACTAATTAACCACATAACATATGTGGTGTCAAGTGGTTCGATGTATTTCGGTTAAGTGGGTTGCGGAGCGCGGAGTGTGGAGTGTGGGCAAATCGTGTTACGTGAGAAAGGGCACCTATTCCTATCTTGAACTTAACGCCTCATCCTCCTAAACTAGTAAGTACCGACGCGGGGTGGAGCAGTTCGGTAGCTCGCCGGGCTCATAACCCGGAGGTCCCAGGTTCAAATCCTGGTCCCGCAACTAGACAAAATCCCTGAACTCATCAGAGTTCAGGGATTTTATTTTGTTCAATATGGTTTCGCTAGAGCGGGCTGAGCTTTGTTGGCTCTTCGCGTTTTAGCGGCTCTTCGCGTTTTAGCGGCTCTTCGCGTTTTAGCGGGGTGTGGGGATGCAGAAGTGGTGAAGGTAGTTCATGCTTAGAGTGTGAATCAAAAACCTGAAACTATCTTCACCGCTTATGATCCTACCGTAATTCTTGCTCGGCTTGTGAGTTTGAAAGATATTCGCGTCTTGGCGTATTACCGTTATGGCTCTCAACAGGAAATCGAAATTGAACAAGTCCTTAAGAGACCAACATGCCCGCGTTGTGAAAGTCTTGCACGCGTTAAAGAAAGGCCAAGAGTGCGGTATATAGATTTACCTGTCTATGGTCGGTCTATGAGCTTGTTATGGCGTAAGCACCGCTTGTATTGTCCAAACGTTGCATGTGATGTTGGTTCATGGACAAGTCAAGATAAACGTATTGCTGCTCAACGTTGCCAGATGACTACCAGGGCAGCTAAATGGGCGACCCGGCAAGTAGGCATGGGACGAACAATTAGCGAAGTCGCAGCTGATCTTGGGTGTTCTTGGCACACAGTCAATGATGCAGTAACTATGTATGGTCAAGTGTTACTACAAGCAGACCGTAAGCGTTTAAACAAGACTCACGCAATCGGGCTTGATGAAACAAGTTTCGTTCGCATACAAGGACACCGCACAAGTTATGTCACTACGGTATGTGACGTCGAGCATCATCAAATTATTGATATTATCCCAAGCTGTAACTACATAGACGTAGCCCGCTATTTAAAAGACCAGCCCAACGCTTGGAAAGCACGAATCCGCTATGCCACTTTAGACATGAGCCCAACATGCCGTGCTGTGTATAACGTGGTATTACCTCAGGCAACTCAAATAGCTGATCATTTCCATGTGATTACGTTAGCCAATCGTGTGTTAGATACTGTACGTAGACGCGTGCAAAATCAGACCTTGGGACACCGTGGGCATAAAAAAGATCCTTTATACAAGATTCGGCGTTTACTGACATATGGTAGTGAAAAACTACTGCCAGCAATGGTCCAGCGTCTAGAAAGCATGCTTGTGTTAGGAGATCCTCACGCTGAAGTAGCGATTGCGTATCGGATAAACGCTTACGAGAGTTTTATCAGCAAACAGATCTTGGTGTTGCGACCACCATGCTTGCAGAATTGATACAAACATGCCTGGATGTGGCTATGCCCCCAGAAATTCAGCAGCTAGGACGCACGCTACAACGATGGCAGCTTCAAATCTTGGCGTATCATCAAACGCATCTTTCTAATTCCATCACCGAGGCGTTAAACAATCTCATCAAACGTATTAAACGTATCGGATTTGGGTTCACGAATTTCAACAACTATCGCATTCGTGCATTACTGTATGCCGGTAAACCTAACTGGAGACTGCTGCATAATATCTTCGTGTAACCTGTTTACCAGTGAGAAGATCACAAGGCATTTTCTATCATCGAGTGTTCCACGCACTAACACCAACGGGTTAACAAAGACAATGTATGTTGCTTACTTTTGTATAGTTATTCCGGGCCACTAAAAATCTCATCACCGCCACATTAACGACAACGAAAACACAGCTACTAACGTTAAAATCACTACACCAGCACCTGATACTAGGCCTGTAAACCCACCGAGTAACAACGTTTCACCCCGCTAAAACGCGAAGAGCCGCTTTGTTAGGTGTGCAAGTGAAGATGTGTTCGTCAGTAATGAATGTGGGCTACTGAGTTTTTATCACCTTCCAATAGTTCAGCAGTCGCTGTATAGTGCTCGTATGGCTCTTGAGCCAAAACAACTTGACGTGATGCACCGGCTAGGTCGAGCGATGTCCGATCCCACTCGCTCAGCGCTCCTGATCTCCCTTCTGCACGCCTCGAATTACCCTGCCGTTTTAGCGCGGGAGCTGGGCCTGACTCGTGCGAACGTGTCAAACCATTTGGTATGCCTACGTGGTTGTGGATTGGTCACAACTGAACAAGAAGGGCGCCAAACCAAATATCGCGTGGTCGATGCCGGCATAATCCAACATCTCAGTGCACTTCTCGATAGTGTTTCGGAGATTGACGACGAACGGACGCCAGAGGTTTGCCTGTTGCGTAAGTCGCCGGCGTCGAATAAGGACGTAACGACGTCGAACCGCACTACACCGACGTCGCACATCGAAGGGGAGTGCTGCTAATGGACACCTGCTGTGCAACACCAGCGACGCCAGTCAACACCGACACAGACACCCGCGAGTTAGCTCTCTGGTGGCGCGATCGAAACCTGCAAATCTCCATGCTCGCCGGGCTCTTCCTAGTGCTGAGCATCGCCACTAGCTGGTTCTTCGCCGGAAATATTCTCGGAACGCTGGGAGCTTGGATATCGCTATTGCTCGGTGCCGGACAGTTTGTTCCTGAAGCCCTCACTAAACTAGCGTCTAAGAAAATCGGTATTAGCGTCCTGATGACGCTGAGCGCTATTGGCGCGGTTCTACTTGGCATGGTCGAAGAAGCAGCTGGCCTCGCATTCCTCTATTCTGTTGCCGAAGCGCTCGAGCATCGGGCAATGACCGGCGCCCGCCACAGCCTACGCTCCTTGCTCGATCTGCTACCGACTAACGCAACCCGCATCGGTCAGGATGGAAAAGACACTCAGATCGATGTATCAGAAATTCTTCCCGGAGATCGTTTGCGCGTCCACGCCGGCGAACGGATACCAACTGATGCAATAGTTCATGAGGGAACCTCACGTCTCGATGTTTCAGCAGTTACCGGCGAATCAATCCCAGTCAACGTCCAGCCAGGCGATACTGTCTACGCAGGCTCGATCAACCAGTCTGGTGTCCTCCACATTCACGCCACCGCACCTGGCAGCCGCAACTCGCTCACCGCCGTCGTCGAACTCGTAGAAAAGCTCAAAACATCAAAGGTGACCGCGCGCGAATCGCAGACCGTCTCGCCCGCCCACTCGTGCTTGGTGTGCTCATCCTCGCCGCGCGCATTAGGGATCTCAGTGCCCATCACCGTTATCTCTGGAATCGGCGCGGTGAGCAAAAAGGGCATCGTTTTTACCTCCGGCTCCGCCTTCGAAGAAATCGGATCTATCAACCACATCGCCTTTGATAAAACCGGAACGCTCACGAATAACCAGCCCGTCGTCGTCGAGATTCTCACCGACCCGAGCTACACCGAAGCGCAGATACTCGCGCTCGCCGCCCGGCTGGAAACGCACAGTCATCACCCGATTGCGCGTGCAATCGCAACAGCCGTTGCGCCTGACGATGCTACGTCTGACGCCACCGTTCTCGACGCCGCGCCATCCGCCGAACCACACGCGCCCGCTATCCATGACGCACCCGTTGTCCATGACGCGCGCGAAGTACCCGGAGCTGGCATGGAAGGCACAGTGGATGGCCAACGAATCGCCGTTGGCAACTCCCGTTGGCTCGCCCCACAGCAGTTTGCCAGCCGCGTCGCCGAACTTGAAGATGCAGGCGCCACCATCGTCGTCGTTGCGCGAAACAATGAAACAATCGGCGCAATAGTGGTACGCGACGAGCTACGCCCAGAAGCAGCTAGGGCAGTCGCTGAACTCAACGCCGCCGGCATTGGCACAACCATGCTCACCGGAGACAACCTTGCCACCGCCCGCACGCTTGCCAACCACGCCGCAATCACCGATGTCCAAGCCCAGCTTAAACCGAAAGAAAAAGCTGCGGCCGTCCAGCGGTTAAGCACAACGAAACAGGTGGCGATGATCGGCGACGGAATCAACGACGCCCCCCGCATTAGCTCAGGCACGTGTCGGAATCGCGATGGGAGCCCACGTCTCTGACGTCGCCGTCGAGAGCGCAGATATTTCCTGCGCTGGTCAGGAGCTCACTATTCTGCCGCAACTATTTGCTCACGGCCGACGTTGCCGGCGTATTATCGATCAAAATATTGGGTTCTCGTTGCTGATCGTCCTTGGGCTGTTGCCGTTGGCGCTCACCGGCGTGCTTGGATTAGCGATGGTCGTATTCGTTCACGAGTTTGGTGAAGTATTAGTAATCCTCAACGGCTTGCGTGCCGGTCGCTTCCCGCGAGGCGCTGTAAGTCGATAGGGTAGGCTAGTAGTTGCTCAGACGGTTTAACGACGGCGGACGCTGAGTTTCTGTAGAAGTAGGCGCCCTGGGTGGTAGTCGGTGCTGGGTAACAGTTATGTCTGAAAAACTGGAGGATACACGTGCGGTTGTGGAGTCTACATCCGAGTAATTTAGATCGTGCAGCGTTGATTGCTGGATGGCGTGAAGGACTGCTCGCGCAAAAAGTCCTTGCCGGTCAAACCAAAGGTTATCGTGACCATCCGCAGTTGCAACGATTCCGCGAACATTCCGATCCAATGTTGGCTATCGGCGCGTGGCTGACCGGGCTTTATGAGGACGCCACTCGCCGTGGCTACAATTTCGACCAGTCGAAAATCTTGCATTCTCCACAGAGCCTATCTGATATTCAGATCCCGGTGACGGATGGGCAATTGGCTTATGAGGCACGTTGGTTACGCAGTAAAGTTGCTCGACGCGCTGAGCATCTGCTCACCGAGCAGCCGTGGATTGACGACTCCTTTACTGCCCACCCAGTTTTTGTTGTGGTTCCAGGCGATATTGAGTCGTGGGAGAAAATCTAGTTGATTTCACAATGAACCCCCTATACACTGAGTGACTAGAGGAATTAGTCACTCAGTGTATAGGGGGTTGTATGGAAGTCCAGTACGCATTCCTTGGTCTGCTCACCCAAGAACCAAATTACGGCTATGAGTTGAAAAAACTCTATGATCAGCTGTTCGCCGGCGACAAACCAATTCTGCCTGGTCAAGTCTATTCCACCCTGGCTCGCCTCTTACGCGACGCCAAAGTGATCGAAGTCGACGACGACGGCGCATCCAACGGCCCTAGTCGCACCAGATACGCTTTAACTCAAGCCGGCCGCGACGCCGTCGTCGAATGGCTCAATACCCCAGAAGTGCCGTCCCCAACACTACAAGCAACCATGTACGGAAAAACAGTCCTCGCCCTCATCGTCGAAGGCGATGCCGCACCTTACCTACGCGCTCAACGCAAACTACATCTCGAACGCATGCGCGACCTTACCCGGCGCAAAAAAGACGCACCGATGGCTGAAAAACTCCTCCTCGATAACGCAATTTTTCATATCGAAGCTGACCTGCGCTGGATCGAACTTGCCTCTGCCCGCCTCAACACACTCAAGGAAGAACTATGCCTGAAATAATCCTCACCGCCCGCGATCTCACCAAAACCTACGGCACAACTCGCGCCATGCGCGGAATATCGCTCGACGTCACGCGCGGCGAAGCCCTCGCTATCATGGGACCATCCGGCTCTGGAAAATCCACGTTGCTCCACGCCCTCGCTGGTATCGAACTCCCTGATTCTGGCACAATCCAGGTTAACGGACGTGAACTCACCACCATGAGCGAATCAGAACGCACAATACTGCGCCGGCGGGACTTCGGCTTCGTCTTCCAATTTTCCCAACTTGTCCCCGAACTCACCGCACGTGACAATGTTGCCGTGCCACTCCTGCTTGATGGCAAATCAAAATCCAAAGCCTACTATGAGGCCAATAAATGGTTAGACACCGTTGGATTGCTCGAACACGCCCAATCCCTTCCCGGTCAACTCTCCGGTGGCGAAGCTCAACGAGTCGCTATTGCCCGGGCGCTGTGCCCAAAACCATCCATCCTTTTCGCCGACGAACCTACCGGATCCCTCGACTCGCTCAACTCCGAAACCGTGATGGCCATGTTTATGGACATTGTCCGAACAACCGGAATGACGGTCGTTATGGTCACCCATGAGCCACTGATCGCAGCCTATGCCGATCGGGAAGTCGTTGTGCGCGACGGACTGCTGGAGGGATAAACAATGTATCTATCGTGGACACTCCTGCGCACCTCCCTAGCACACACCAAAGGACGCCTCGTGCTGATCGCCGGGGCAGTGGCACTCGGTGTCATGCTCTTGCTGACTGCTGCCTCATTTCATAATGCGCTATCTGTTGACTCGCCGTCGTTATGGTTACGAAGTATTGGTGACGAAATGGATGCCCAAGAAGGAGGCCGTCCGGCACCCGATCCAGCCAATTCTGTACGGGTAGCAAAAGATGACTTCAACCCGCTCATGAAAGTCGGTGCCAGTGAGATCCGCGGCGTCATAGTCGATTCCTCGGCCACCGTGAACGCCCCAGAGCTCTATGCTGTAACGTGGCCAGCTCCTGGAGAATATCTCGTTTCGGCTGGGGTCCGAACTCTTATGGAAGACCATCCGGAATACCAACTTCACGATCGCTTTGGGGTAACCGATATCGGAAATCTGCCACAGGAATTAACAGCCGGCCCAGATGATCTGCTCGTTATTCGTGGCGCATACCTCGGCGATACCGGGGTAGTAATCTCTGATTTTTCCCAAGCACCACCAGAATCGATCAAAGTCAGCGTCGTTATTATGTACCTCGGGCTGATCGTTATTCTCTTCCCCGTTTTGCTATTGATCTCAATCTCAGCAACACTCGGCAGTGTGCAACGCGAACAACGCTATGCTGCACTGCGGCTCGTCGGTGCCACCAGTGGGCAAGTTATGCGAATACTAGTCATGGAAGCAATGGTTGGCGCAGTGATCGGCTATATACTCGGACTGGCGTTGTTTATGGCAGTGCGCCCAATCTTCCCAACCATTGGGATCGACGGCATGCGATTGTGGGCAAACAACTTTGCGATTACCCCGCTCCAAGCAGGCGGCGTTGCCATCGCAACAATTGTCTTAGTGGTCCTTGCCCACAGCTGGGGGATGCGCCACATCCATGTGTCACCACTAGGTGTGATGCGCCGGCAAACAACCACTCGCAAACCGCATTGGTTACGGCTCATACCACTTGCAGTGAGCATCGGTGCGATCGCTTACGAGTATGCAGTGGTGGACTATAATTCCGGCGTTATTAATGATTCATATATTTTGATAGGGGCCGTTATCGGCATGATGGTCGGCTTAGTGGTCGCTAGTGCGTGGCTAACCTATAGCGTGGCACGGATCAGTGCTCGCTGGGCCCGCTCTGCGCCAACGATTATTGGTCTGACGTATGTCCAAGCACATGCTTCACGAATCTCACGTTCAGTTTCCGGTGTGGTACTCGCAGTTTTCGCAGGTTCCTTCTTCCTCACTGCCGTGTCCCAAACAGATGATGTTTTTGCCCGCGCTTCGCAAACCGTCCACTCGTTGAACTCGGGTACTTCAGTCATTCTCGGTTTCGACGACGACGCACCGGCACAGCGCCTCAACGAACTGCTACAAGCTGAACCGACCATCGAACAAAGCCATGTTTTCCCGTTGGTTGCAGGTGCCTGGACAGTATTTGACTGCCAGGTAGTCAATGACTACATTGATACTTCTTGCGCCGATGGTGTCGTTGGCGTCAACCTGTGGGCATCGAAGACCAACGAACAAGCACAAGTGAGCGCCACTAGCCTCGCAGATTTCAAGGAACATGTGGGATCGGCGTATGGGGCAGCAACCGACCGCACACAGTATACGGTAGTGACAAAACTACGTGACCCAGGCCAGCTAGAACAGTTCCGTTCCTTGCTAGCGCGGACACACCAGTTAGAAAACAACGAAGAGAATATCTGGATGTTCTCCGCTGGTGACAAATCCGCGTTTGCTGGAGTAGATGCCATTATTTTGCTGACCTACTTGGTTCACTTCGGCATTGCCGGAACAATCGCCGTCGCAATTATATCGATGCTGGTATCAACCTATGCTGGTTTGCTTGAACGCCGTCGTTCCCTGCTCACGCTTCGACTCAGCGGAATGCAACCCAAAAACATTACCCGCATGATGCTCATCGAAACCGTTGGGCCGTTGACGACGATGCTGGTTATTGCCAGCTCACTCGGGTTCGGTGCTGCCTGGGTGATGCTCCAGATATTCTCCTCGACCCTCGATGCTACCTTCGACCCGGTCCTCGTCGCAGTCCTCATCTGTGCGTTGGTCCTTGCTGGTTGTGCGATTGTTGCGCTGTCTCCGGCGATGCGCCGTATCACCCAACCGGCAACAAACAGACAAGAGTAAGGGGATCAGAATTCGTGTTTAGCACGCAAATCTAGTGCTTTGCCAACACGCGCCTCCCGGGCCTGTGCCCACGGGATAGAAATATCACGCATGAGGCGCGCGACCTCCTCCGCGCCGCCTGCTTCCATAGAATCAGCAAGGTTCGCTAAATCAGGGGAGGACAGGTTTTGATGAAGTTTGGCTTTGCCAACCACCTCAGTAACAGCAAGTTCTATTCCTACGATGGCGCTGTAGGCTCGCTGAATCCGATGGGGCTGACTATCAGCCATCGTCCATACCGGTTCATGATGTGCAACGAGTTGTTGCCAATGTTCGTGTTTCCAGGCGTCGTCGTCGAACGTATGGAACGCGCCCCGAATATGAACCGTCACATAATCCCAACTAGGCGCGGTAGGCATAACTGATCCAGGTTTTTCTGGCGGTAGATAGTGCCCGGGGACGTGCGCGTCAGCTCCAGTGACGATCAGTAGCGCATCGCCAGAATCGTGAACTTGCGGATTTACTCGGTTCAAATGAGCTTGCACAACGTGCGTACCATCTTTGTCGATGACGACGAACGGGACGCGCGTTGCGTTAATACCATGCTCGCCAGTAGTGATCAGTTCCCCAACGCCGATACGGCTGGCGTAAGCGAGAGCAGCTTGCGGATCGAGCATATGTTGATGAGCGACGTACATGAAAATCCTTCGAAAGTGGCGAGAACTAGCTTGGCAGCTTACGGTAAAAGCTGACGGATGTGATCCTCAGATAGTGAAGAGCACGGATTGAGATAACCGCAGACCTGATACGTTAATCCTTTCTCCGACGTCAGTGTATCGGAGCAAAGCGGCTGCCAACCGGTTGGAAGAACCGGAGCAAATGTATCTGCGCCGGACACCTCGAGATCAATATGCGTGACAACCGCGAGGTCGCATGTGTCGAGAAACGCCTGATAAATCTGGGCGCCACCGATAACCCAACAAAAATCGGCTTCGCAGTAAGCGGCAGCCGCCAACGCCTCATCAATACTATGGGCCAACAGCGCCCCAGGAGCGTCATAATCTTCTGCACGCGTCAGCACAATATTCGTCCGGTTCGGCAACGGGCGCATTCGCTCAGGCAACGATTCCCACGTCGAACGCCCCATAATCACCGGGCTACCGGTCGTTATCTGACGGAACAACCGCATATCTTCCGGAAGATACCATGGAATGGTGCCATCTTTGCCCATTGCTCGATCGTTAGCTTGCGCCCAAATCGCGCCAATTCGCATAACTTCCCTCGCCTCCAACACGCTCAGACTGCAACCGGAGCCACAATAGCAGGATGATGTTGGTAGCCGTTCGCCGCCGAAATATCATCCATCGTGTAGGAGAAAATATCGCGAGCCTTGCGCAACTCCAACGTAGGGAAGGGGTAGGGTTCGCGTGAAAGCTGCTCACGTACCTGGTCAAGATGGTTGAGATAAATATGGCAGTCTCCACCCGTCCACACGAATTCGCCCACGTCGAGACCAACTTGTTGGGCGACCATATGGGTCAGCAGCGCATATGAGGCAATATTAAACGGCACCCCGAGGAATAGATCGGCGGAGCGTTGATAAAGCTGGCAAGACAGCTTCCCGTCAGCCACATAGAACTGGAAAAACGCATGGCACGGCTGCAACGCCATCTCATCCAAATCTGCCACATTCCACGCACTCACAATCATGCGCCGAGAATCCGGAGTGGTTCGCAACTGCTCAATAACGCGCGAAATCTGGTCAATATGCTCTCCAGACGGAGTTGGCCACGAACGCCACTGGTAGCCATAGACCGGGCCAAGTTCGCCGTCGTCGTCAGCCCACTCATCCCAAATAGTGATGCCGTGCTCCCTGAGCCAACCAATATTGGTCTCGCCATTTAAAAACCACAACAACTCACCCTTGATGGACTTCATCGCCACAAACTTCGTGGTGATCCGGGGGAAACCCTGGCTTAAATCAAACCGCATCTGCCGGCCAAACACCGATAGGGTTCCGGTACCAGTACGGTCAGTCTTCTTATCTCCGTTAGCTAACACATCGGCCAACAGATCCTCATACTGCCGATTGATCATTACTGCTCGCTCCGCTTGGCTAACAGTTCGTTAACAAGAGCAGTGTCCTTGACTAAGATCTCGGGGACCTTACTCTCGATGCCACGCTCAATCATCGCACCGGCAAACGGAACCGTCACGTTAAGTTGTAGCTCGAGTTTTCCGGCAGTGCCACTGCCAGTATCAACCAGCAGTATCCGAGCAACGCACTTGACTGGAAGTTTGCTCGAAACACGGTAGTCGATCTGCGCACCAGCATCGGCTACGGTTTCCACACTCGTGATTGTCACCGTTGCGCTTTTACCTAAAAACATAGATAGCTGATCGGGGATCTGATTCGGACCAGCAATAACTGTCAACGTGGTACGTGCCTTGCCCTCAACGTCGTCGTGAACTAATTCGTAATCCGGATTCCCGACTTCCTGTAAACGACGGAAAACAAGTTCCTCAGAGCGTAAAACCTCAAGAACCTCAGTGAGGGTTCCACCATAGTGCAGATCATGTGTGATGTTCATACTCCTATTCAACACTATTTCCCACTATTGTTGAACTGTGCCTACACTAACAAATATTTTGCAACAACGAACCGCACTATCATTTGATCAGCGCGAATGGCTTCACATGCTCACCGGCGACTGGCAAATGCTTGCTGATATCCTCTTTGCAGACCTCCTACTGGTGACTGCTACTGTTGATGGGCCAGTCATCGCTGCTCAAGCGCGTCCGGCAACTGCTACTACTCTTTTCGAGACGGACTCTGTTGGAGAAGTTGCTGAACGCTCCTATCTGCCAGGTATTGATGCGGCTTTAACCAGTGGCGAAGTAGTGACCTGGGGCGATGACGAAGTCGAAACAACCTTTATCCCCGTTCGCTATCGAGGGCATTACATTGCAGTCGTCGTTGCCATTAATGCGTTATTTCCAGACCGTGTCCTCTCACACGCCCAACAGAACTACGATGCGATTGCCCAAGCCTTGGCGAGAATGATTAGCACAGGAGAGTTCCCGTATGCGGAAGCCCCGTCAGGTTATCGACACGGTACGCCACGTGTTTCTGATGGTGTTATCCACTTAAACGAAGATGGCGTCGTTATTTTCGCCTCGCCGAACGCGATCTCCCACTTCCGGCGTATCGGGGTAGATGTGCCGCTCCACGATAGAGTTTTAGCGGAACTCCTCACTGAAAAAATTGATGACTACTCATCGGTAGATGAGTCACTCCCCGTGGTCCTGATGGGGCGAGCTGCTTGGATGGCTGAGGTGGAAGCACACTCCGTGACAGTCTCGATGCGAGCCGTACCATTGCGTAACGGGGGAGAACGGCTTGGCGCAATGCTATTGTGTCGCGATGTTTCAGAGTTACGACGGCAAGAAAAGGAACTGATCACAAAAGACGCAACGATCCGCGAAATCCACCACCGTGTGAAGAATAATCTGCAGACTGTATCAGCCTTGCTTCGGTTGCAGTCGCGCCGAGCGTCCACAGAAGAAACACGCATCGCACTTGCTACTGCTCAGCGTCGCGTTGCAACTATCGCGTTGGTTCATCAACAACTTTCGCAAACGATCAATGAAGTCGTGGATTTCGACGAGCTATTTATTCCAGTGCTGAAGATGGCAGTTGATATTGCAGTGAACGACGTTGAAGTAACGTCGTCGTTTACTGGTTCGTTTGGTCTTATTCGCGCGGAGGAGGCTGCCGCGCTCTCTGTGGTGCTTAACGAAATTATTTCCAATGCGGTCGAGCACGGTTTAGTCGGTGGCGGGCATGTGAGCGTCGATGCGTTGCGTGATGGAAACGAATTGACGGTGACGGTCAGTGATGACGGCGTGGGCATTGGAGATTCGGGACCAGGATCAGGTTTAGGAACTCAGATCGTCAAAACCATGGTCTCATCAGAACTCCATGGGCGGATTGACTGGGAGCCAGGAGAACCTAGCGGAACCGTGGTCACTATCACGATGGCGATGAAACCCTAGTTCAACCGTAAGAGATCGTGTGGAGAACTTGGTGGATTAGGAGATCCGTCGAGCTCGGATGCTATGGCGTTTGACGCTGCGTCGTTCGTCTTCGGAAAGGCCACCCCACACACCAGCGTCTTGATTGGTAGATAACGCCCACTGCAAGCAGATCTCGGCTACATCGCAAGTACAGCAGATACCTTTAGCGCGCTCAGTTTGTGCCATAGCTGCTGCAGAACTCCCTACCGGGAAAAACAGCTCCGGATCTTCATCCAGACATGCAGCGTCGTGTCGCCAATCCATCAGATTTTATCAACTCTCCAAGCATCGTCATTGTTATATATGGATACCTTGGCAGGTTTTACGACGATTATAAAGAGCTGGAACTGTGACGTTTGTCTGGGTAGGTATAGGTCACATATTAGTTGGTTAAAACGAGGGATTTTGGTCCGTGGAATATCGGGCGTATGAGGGTAAAACCGATAGCTAACAGCACAATTGCTCCACCAAGAAGGAGGATCTGGTTAAGTGGAATAATCAAACTTTCTGCATATTTCAAACCGAGTAGATAGAACCATAGTGGTGGCATGACTAAGAGTCCCAATCCAATCCCGATGATTGTATCAATGAGAACGAAACCTACTATTTCAACGATGTTGTTGATATGTAGAGACATCGGCGAAATGCCGAGGCTGGCACGTAGCCGTGAGTTTTGCTTTGCGAAGCGGTTTGCTCGCGGGGTACTCATGAGAACAACGACCAATGCGGTAAGCAAGCTCGATGCGGTTAAAAATGCAAGAATGGGCGTAGTCCAATGAGGACGTTCGGCAATAGTGAGAGTTTCACCAGTGATGCCTGAGTGTATTCGGATTCCACCGCGGAGTTGAGTGCCTAAAACGGCCGATCGGAAACGGGTAAAAAATGATGATAGCTGATGTTTATTCTTTTCTGTTGTCTTAAGCCATAGCTCATCGTGAATCAGTGGATGTTGAATGTGCTGAAAATCCTGAAGTTCCATCACGACCCACGGGGTAGAACTTTGTTGGACTGTCAATGGGACAGCTCCGTTATTGACTCCTTGAAAAGTAATGACATCCCCATTTTCGACTTCTAAGACACTCATCAAATCTCGTGGAATTCGAATAACCCCACTTTGGGGAACATCGGCATGCGAATCATCTGCAAAATACTCAATAGAATCGTCTCGATCCACAGCGCGAACATCGATCACTGTCGAGGATTTACTAATGGGAGAAGACAGAGAAACACTTGCCGAATAGACCACGAGAGAGTTTTTAATTCCTGGATAGGTATCGACCATCGCGATGAGTTCATCGCTCAGTTCCGACTCGCTATTTTCGTCAGTTCGTACACTAATGTCATATGGGCTTACTTGTCCGGCAATATGTTCAATAAGTGCAGCTGACGAAGAATGAGTCGTTATCACAACGACAAAACCTGCAATACACAAAACAAGCAGTCGTGCGCTAAACAGCCCAGTGCATGTGGTTTTCTTAGCAGTCTTCGGCTGTTGACGCATAAACCGGGATAATGAAATATCGAGCCTTAAAACCGTGGTGCGCAACCAGTTGGACATATATAGATGGGTAAGTAGAGCTAACGTGACAATGCCAAAAATAGTCATCAATGCAAAGAGCGCGGAATACGAAGACCACGTCGCTGTGACATGGTTACCGCGGGTAACGATCCCGGCAAATATAATGATGCTGGTACCGAGCGCGACCGATGCAAGCCAACGTGTTAGGCATGGGAGTAAACTTGGTGTAGTCGAACCGCGATAGTTGGGTTGGTGTAGAAAGTACACGAGATTCCACGCTGAGGGCGCGGTAGATGCCAACAGCACACCTAGCATGAATACTGTCGAGATGAAAGACAGTTGTAGTGACGGCTGGAAAAAGGGCAAGAAGAAGTGCGATCCAGGCAGGCCCTGCAATATGTTTAAAATCGGTGTTGTTAACATATTGCCGAAAAAGATGCCTACTGCAACTGCGGCTGCGCCTATGCCCATCATCTGTAATACTGCAATTGAAAAAAGCTTCGCAGTAGATGACCCTAAAGAGGATAACAGTGCAAAGTCCTTTTGTCGTGAGCGCAGAATACTGCGGGCTGAATAAAACCAGGTTATCCCAGCGATCAGGATTGGAATTGTCAGCAAACCACGAGCCAGTATCGTTAGGCTTGTGACAAAGTTCTGAGTTTTCCTGAATTCTTCAGCGTATGTCTCGTTGCGGTTGACAACGACTGTGCCAGGGATTCGTAAAACAGCCTCTTTTAGCCTCGCCAAAGGTACTCCGCGGTGGCCAGATAAGAGTATTCCGGATTCTCCAACACGTTTGAGTCCCTCTGTCGTGCGCCACAGCTCACGCATATTCATCCCAGAAATTGCATTAAATAATGAATGGAAATCAGGATTCAGTGGACTATATGCATATAAGCCTTTTACTTTCGCCCGGCGAACAAGACCGTGATCCCCAACGGAAGGAAGAGATAATACTACCTCGTCACCAGGCGCCACATGAAGCTGGCGAGCAACTGCAACAGGTAGGGCTATTTCATCGGCAGAAGTAGGATAAGCTCCGATATAGAAATCTTCGACGCGCATAGCCTTCGGTGGGACTGATTTGATATTTAATTGCGCTGAAGCCGAATCTGTCATGACCATCCCCCATAGTGGGGTAGGGGAATAAGCAGTTTTTACCACATCGATCTCTTCTAATGCGGTTAGGAAGCTATCGCCAGGAAGCGCGCTGTTATACACACGGATGTCGGCTTCTGGTACCGAGGCTTTCGCAGAGAACGGTACAGATAGTTGCATGTATTCCAACGTAGAAATTCCGAGCAAAAGTAACATAGTGCATATTGCTGTAACGATCGTTGGCAAGAGGTAGATTCGCCAGAAGGAGACTAAATGCTCAAAAACAAATGCCAGCATTTTACGCCCAATAGGTGGTATTTTCTCGGGCGAAAGCTAGCGAGTGTAGCGAAGGATTGACAACATTTCCTGCTGGTGAGCCGTCCAAGAATAGATGAACTTCGTCAGCATAGGAAGCGACAAAATTGCTGTGGGTCGACATGATGATTGAAATACCGTATTCTCTCGAGCAACGTCGGAAACTATCAAGTACTTTTTCTGAGGAATTGTGGCGCAAGAATTTCGTCGGCTCCTGTGCCAAAAGTAATTGTGCTTCTTTCAAAATCGCACGTGCTATTGCTAGGCGTTGATGGACATCTGCTGGAGTTTTTGATGCTTTACGTTCGAGATAGGGGAATAAGTCAAAGGAATGAATTACTTCTTTAGCAAAAGATCTGTCAACTGTACGCCGGGTTAATCGATGGGCGAGGAACAGATTCTCTTCGATTGTGAGACTCGGTACAACATTGTGGTTGCTGAACACGAAGGCAACTGATTCACTACGCAGCTGGGCAAGAGTTTGAGACGAGGCACCGGTGACTGTGGTGCCGCATGTGATAATCTCTCCAGTATTGACCTCGGCTAGACCACCGATAGCTTCAATCAGGAGAGATTTAGAAGAGCCGCTCGGGCCGAGGATTGCCGTAAATTTTTTATCCGGAAAAGACATCGATACGTCGTTAAGCTCGCGGCTTGTCGTCATATCAGTAGACTGCGCGCTAACATTGATGAGCCGTGCAATAGTCATAGATCATTTTGTCCGGGGGTGACGATGCCCGCTTCATAAGCAACAACAACCGCTTGTACGCGGTCGCGCACTCCTAATTTTGAAAATATGCGGGTAACGTGGGTTTTTACTGTCGCTTCAGCCACAAATAATCGTTCAGCAATTTCAGTATTGGTCAATCCACGCGCAATCAGGTGGAAGACCTCACGCTCACGATCGGTTAAATTGTCAAGAATTTCGGGGTTGGAATCACGTGGGCGGAATGATTCAGCTGCGAGTTTGTCAACAAGTCGGCGCGTCGTTGAGGGTGCAAGGACAGCATCTCCGTGATAGATCGTTCGGATCGCCTCAATCATTTTGGGAGCTGGATCGTCTTTTAACAGGAAGCCAGAAGCTCCGGCACGGATACTTTCCATCAGGTATTCATCTTCGTCGAAGGTGGTAAGGATGATGATCTTGGGATCGACACCTGTTGGTAACGAAGTAGAGGTAATTTCCCGCGTTGTGGCTAGACCATCCATCCCGGGCATGCGGACATCCATCAAGATGACATCGACTGGGACGACTTGCAAACGATTGATCGCTTGTTGGCCATCGCTAGCAGAAAGGACCACCTCCATGTCTTCAAGCGAGTTGATCATCATCTCTATGCCGTCACGCATCAAATCCATATCGTCAACTAGACCGACACGGATTATCTGGTTATCCATCGGATCTCCCCTCTAAAGACTCCCTATCGTAAGGTATTGTTGCGCGTACTAAAAATCCACCACCGGGCCGGGGCCCTGCCTCTAGTGTGCCACCAAATAGGGCGGCGCGTTCAGTCATCCCGATAATCCCATTTCCTTTCCCGTCATTAGGGACAGAAGCACCTCGACCATCGTCGATAACGGAGAGCACGACGCGGCGGTTTTGCCACTCAAGTTTGACCACAATAGAGACTTTCGTACCAGCATGTTTCATCGCATTTGTGACAGATTCCTGACAAATGCGATATAGCATATTTCCCGTACCTGCTGGAAGTGAGTGAATCCTTCCTAGCTGAATAAAGCTTATATCGTAGCCGGAATTATTCACTCGCTCAATGAGTGCGCTGATATCTTGAGATACCGGTTGAGGGCTCAGGGAAACATCGCTCTCATTCGGTTCGCGCAAGACACCAACGATCGACCGAATATCAGTGAGTGCAGCTCGACTCATGTCGGCGATGGTGTCTAAGGCGTGCAACGCTTGTGCGGGGTCTCTACGTCCTGCATAGCGACCACCGTCAGCTTGGGCAATGACAACTCCCAGAGTGTGGGCAACTATATCGTGGAGATCTCGAGCTATGCGAGTGCGTTCTCGAACAACGGCTCCCTGCTGATTTTCTTTTGTTTCCTGTTGTAAGAGCTCTTGAGCAAGCTTGAACTTTCTAGCTTGATCAAGCCGTGAACGGTATGCGAATCCCGCGAATCCAAATGCTGGGATAAGCGCAAGTGTAGAAAAGAAAACATAGGTATCTTGCCAGGTACGCACAGGCAAATGCTGGATCCACATTAAAACCAAAGCGGTGAGCGTTGCCAGATTGACTGATACGGCAGTGAACGTGCGTGCCCGAGCGCTCGCGGAGAATACCATTATCGCTACAACGATATCTAAAAGTAGGATGAATTTCGGAAAAATGAGATACCGAATCAGCAGGGCAAGGAGGAAAATAGCACTCGAAGTGTTGGGAGACGTTCTACGGATAACCACAAGGAAAGCTGTGAGAACGCTTAAAAGCCACAAATAAGTAATATCGCTATCTGATAATGTTGAAAACTTAGTGAAAAGTGGTTCGGTTCCGCTCATTCCAATGAGGCACGCAAGGATAACATCAGACATGAGGGGAAATCGATCCACTGATTCTTCGTTCATGCCTTTTAGGATACGTGTTTTTCGGTACGATAAGCCATGTGAATACACAAAACTTCGAACAGGCGCGTTCGCGATGGAACGAGATAGCTCCGCAACTCTTACATGCACAAGAGGTTTATTACTCGAGTGGGGATCAGGTAATGGTGGATGCAAAATACGATGCTCTCATCCGCGAATTACGCGATTTAGAGGAATCCTATCCACAATTATGGACTCCGCAGTCCCCGACGACGAAGGTTGGAGCCAAGCCCGTTCACAATAGTCTTCCACCCATTACTCATGCACAACGCATGTATTCCTTGCAAGATGTGTTTTCGCGAGACGAACTCGCTCAGTGGTTCACCGGGATATCTGCGGAATTACCAAAGGGAACGCTATTTACTACCGAGGTAAAAATCGATGGACTGGCACTGAACCTGACCTATCGCAACGGGAAGCTGGAACGGGCAGCAACTCGTGGAGACGGCGTCACTGGTGAAGACGTGACGCGAAACGTGCGCTCAATCGCATCGATACCGCACGAACTTCGAGGCTCCCATCTTCCAGAACTTGTTGAAGTTCGAGGTGAAGTATTCTTCCCTGTCGCAGCTTTTAATGCCTACAATCGCAGTGTTGTCGAACGCAATGCGGTAATCGATGAACGAAACTTGCGCATCAGCGAAGCCAACAAAGAAATTGCTGCGCGCAATCGTGAGATGAGAAAGACGAACCAGACGCGTGATCGTGCGCACTGGGAACCCGAGATTCCGTTGAAGCGCCGAGAAAGCCACGTTAAGACATTCGTGAATCCACGTAACGCTGCCTCCGGAACCATGCGGCAAGAAGACACTAGTTCCGTAGCATTGCGTTCGCTAGATTTCATAGCTCACGGAATTGGCGAGATTGTCAGCGACGACGGCGAACTGCTCAACCAGCTTTCACGCCAAGCTGGAGTCTATCGAGCTTTCCATGAATGGGGGCTACCGGTTTCCAACGTGACACAAACACACACTACACTGGCAGAAATTAATGGCTTCCTCGATCATTATCAACATGCACGCGATACGTTAGCTTTCGAATTCGACGGCGTCGTGATCAAAATTGATGACCGTGCAGTTCAAGAACGACTCGGGTATACCACGCGTGTTCCACGGTGGGCGGTAGCGTTTAAGTTCCCACCAACCGAAGTCCAAACCCGACTCGTTGATATTCGAGTCCAAGTGGGCAGAACTGGTAGGGTTACACCTTATGCGGTTATGGAACCAGTGTTTGTTGACGGATCCACAGTATCCCAAGCAACCCTCCATAACCCTTCGGAGGTGGCGCGTAAAGGCGTAAAAATTGGTGATATCGTCGTCGTACGAAAAGCCGGAGATATCATCCCAGAAGTTGTGGGACCGATCCTTGCCGAACGTGACGGCACTGAAGTCGAATTCGTGATGCCCGAATATTGCCCAGAATGTGGGGCGCCGATTGCGGCTATCAGTGATGGCGATATTGACCTGCGGTGTACCAATCAGCGTTCTTGCCCGGCGCAACTAACTCAGCGGGTCGCGCATGTTGGTTCGCGAGGTGCTCTCGATATGGAAGGCTTGGGAGAAGAGGCCGCTCGTTGGTTGTGCCATCCGGATAAAAATCGGACCGATGCGCTGACCGCTCTCGCTACTGGACACACCTTGATTTTGGAGGACGAGCGGGGCCGGGTTCGGCGGCTTCAGCTGGACCTTAATCAGCGTCTGAACTATGGAATTGTCGATGAACATGGCGCGATTATGGACCACGAAGATATTATTCCATTCGAGCTTCAAAAGGAACTGGGACTGCCGCAACCGCAAACACCCGTCTTAGATACTGAAGCGAAGCTATTCCAGTTGCGCGCCGAAGATCTACGTGATGTATGGATTTGGCAGGAAGAAAAATCCAAGGGCAAGCAAACCGGCAACTGGAAATACGTCCGTGCCGCCTGGACTAAACCACAATGGTCAGGAAAAGGGGAAGAACGCGCGATTTCCCAACCTTCTGTACCATCGAAAACCCTGCAAACGATGCTAGAAGAAATCGACAAAGCCAAAGGCAAAGACCTGTGGCGCAAACTTGTTGCACTCAATATTCGTCACGTGGGTCCAGTAGCGTCGCAGGCGCTCGCACAAACCTACACCTCGCTGGATCAGATGCGTCAAGCCAGCCTGGAAGAACTCTCAGCGATCGACGGTGTTGGCGAGATTATCGCTACCTCTTTCCTGAACTGGTTTAGGCAAGATTGGCATCAGGAGATTGTGGACCAGTGGGCAGGCAACGGCGTTGACTTCACTCGCAAGGAAGATACCACTTCTACAAGGCAAACGTTGAGCGGGCTGACTATTGTAGCGACTGGATCGCTGAGCAACTTTACTCGTGAGGGTATCAAAGAAGCAATTACTGCAGCAGGAGGCAAAGCAACAAGCTCAGTGTCGAAAAAGACGAGCCTCGTCGTTGCCGGAGAAAATGCTGGCTCGAAAGCCACCAAAGCTGAAGAACTGGGTATTCCGATCCTGGATGAAGAACAATTTCAACAGCTACTAGAAACCGGCGAAATGCCGTGAGGTATCTAGACGAACGGCGCGAGCGGTTTCATCAAACGTTCCGCAAGCTGAGCTAAACGGCTACGCTTTTCCCACGACTCTTGGGTAAGCTCAACACAATTCGTCACATCAAGTTTGAAAATATCTTCCATCGCAGAGGCAAGTCCGGCATCGAAAATCTCAGCATTAACCTCGTAGTTGCCAGCCATTGATAACCGGTCCAAATTCGCGGTACCAACGGTCGTCCAAATACCGTCAACCGTCATAGTTTTGGCATGGACCATTGCATCTTTGTAAAGATAAATACGGCAACCGGCAGCCAGTAATTCTGAATAATGCGGCCGCCCTACCCAGTCAGCAATGATATGGTTTGAAAATTGTGGAATAAGAATGCGCACATCAACCCCGCGTTGTGCGGCACTGGTGAGCGAGTTACGAATAGCGTAGTCTGGAATAAAGTAACCCATCGTGATCCAAATATTCTTTGACGCTCGATTAATCGCGTTCAAATAATTGGCACGAATAGGGTAGGAGCGGTAGGCCGGAACGTTCTGCGAAACGGTAAATGTTGAAACCCACGAGCGAACGACGTCGTCAGGCAAGTACGGGTGGTAGGCAGAACGATACTCATTCCACATATCGATGAACGCGTTTTCTAGTTCCCATGCGCGCGGACCAGCGACGCGAATATGAGTATCGCGCCAATGATCGGCATACAAGCGCCCAATATTATATCCGCCGACGAAACCTACGTTACCGTCAACAACTAAGATCTTACGATGATCAAAACCTGAATCTTTCGAACGAGTTGTCAAAATCCACGGACGCAACAACGGGAAACGGATAACGTGGAGAGTTGGCAAATCTGGGAAACGGCGAGCGCGTGGATCTTGATTCAGGTTTCCCAGCGTATCTAGGATGATAAACACTTCAACGCCGCGCCGAGCAGCATCAATGAGCGCATTCCGGAACCGATAACCCACATCATCGGCCTTCAAAATATATGACTCAAAGTACACACGTTTCGTGGCAGATTCGATAGCAGTGATCATATCGTCATAAAGATGGTTGCCGAATGTGTACACTGTCACTTCTGAATCCGAAACGCGTGTAGTACACGGTGACTGATGTGGAAATTCACCGCGTTGCGGATTACGCTTCTTTCGTTGTTCATCAACAGCAATAATCGTTGCTACAGCAGCGATTTGGGCGCTCAAGCCAGCAAAAAGCGCATACTTCACCAGGCGCTGCGGCGCGAAAGTTTTACGTTTTTTCCATAAAGACATGAATTCAGTTTACGATACGTTTCGCCTCAAGCGGGTAGGGAACGATAACATAAGAGTATGTCGACATTTTCAAAAGAAGAGGTCGCCCGTTTGGCAGACCTCGCACGTATCTCGCTATCAGACCACGAATTAGAACAATTCGCAGCTGAACTCGAAGTAATTAACGCATCAGTGTCCCGACTCAAAGAAGTCGTGAACGCTGACATCCCAGCAACATCTCACCCAATCCCACTCACCAATGTGTGGCGCGAAGATGAGATTGTGCCCGGACTCGATCGCGATGAGGTTCTAGCAATGGCACCGCAATCTGACGACGGCAAATTCGGTGTCCCAGCAATTCTGGGCGAGGAGTAAACATGACTGAACAACTACACAAAAAATCTGCGTGGGAACTAGCGCAACTATTGCAAGCAGGTGAGGTCACCTCGGTGGCGCTCACTGAGCTCTTCTTGGATCGAATCGAAAAACTCAATCCGAAGATGAATGTGTTCCTTGCAGTCGATGCCCAAGGAGCACTCGAAGAAGCTCGCACAGTAGACGCAGATCGCACAGCAGGCAAGGAACTTCCGTTCTTCGCTGGTGTCCCGGTAGCGTTGAAAGACAACATGTGTCAACGAGGCATTCCGACTACCGCAGCGTCGAAGATGCTCGAAGGATGGTTACCTCCTTATGACGCAACTGTCGTACGGCTCCTTAAAGAAGCACGATTGCCGATCTTGGGCCATACCAATATGGACGAATTTGCTATGGGCTCGTCCACCGAGCATTCAGCATTCGGCCCCACCCAAAATCCGTGGGGTAAGGATCTTATCCCAGGTGGATCTGGTGGCGGATCCGCGGCTGCAGTAGCGGGTTACCTCGCACCTTGGGCCCTCGGCTCCGATACTGGCGGTTCGATTCGTCAGCCTGGCGCAATGACCGGAACTGTTGGCACCAAGCCAACTTATGGTGCGGTTTCTCGTTACGGTATTATTGCGTTAGCGTCTTCGCTCGACCAAGTTGGTCCCGTTGCCCGAGATGTTCGCGACGCAGCAGCGCTCCAAGAAATCATCAGCAAGCACGATCCGCTTGATTCGACCTCGCTCACCAACGATTTTTCGAACCTCGTCGCCGCCGTGAACGAAGGTAAAGAACTTCACGATCTGAGCGATGTGACTTTCGGTATCGTCAAGGAACTTGACGGTGAAGGTTTCAACGCCGGTGTTCTCGAGACCTACCATGGAATTATTGACAAGCTCAAGGCAGCTGGTGCAAACTTCGTTGAAGTCTCTTGCCCGTCATTTGATTACGCTATGTCTGCGTACTACTTGATTATGCCGGCGGAAATGTCGTCTAATCTGGCGCGTTACGATGGCGTACGTTTCGGCAACCGGGTTCTTCCAAAGGAAGGTCCGGTGACGGCTGAGACGATGATGGCAGCTACTCGTGAGGCTGGTTTTGGTCCCGAAGTTAAGCGCCGTCTGATTTTGGGCACTTACGCACTGTCGGCTGGAACCTATGATGCCTACTATGGTTCGGCGCAACGTGTTCGTACCCTAGTGCAGCGTGATCTGAAAGCAGCCTACGAAAAAGTCGACGTCTTGTTGACGCCAGCAACGCCAACTGTTGCATTCAAGTTCGGCGAGAAGCTCGACGATCCGATTGCGATGTACAAGAACGACATGACTACAATCCCGGCAAACCTAGCTGGAACCCCAGCGATGACGATCCCGGTTGGCTTGTCGGAAGGTTTGCCAGTTGGCATCCAGATCATGGCACCAACTTTCGAAGATGCACGGATGTACAAGGTAGCGGCAATGGTAGAAAACGTAGCTGATCCGGCTGCTTCGCATCCCGCTATGGATATGTGGGAGGACTGAAGAAATGACTGACCTAATGGAATATGCCGACGTCGTTAAGAACTTTGACCCAGTGTTGGGAATCGAAGTTCACGTCGAATTATCAACGAAGACGAAGATGTTTGACGGCGCACCGAATGCGTTCGGCGGTGAACCAAACACGTTCGTGACGCCAGTCTCTCTGGGTTTGCCCGGCTCTTTGCCAGTGGTGAATAAGAAGGCTATCGAGTACGCGATCAAGCTGGGCTTAGCGCTCAATTGCAAGATTGCTGAATCGTGCCGTTTTGCTCGCAAGAATTATTTCTATCCGGACTTGTCGAAGAACTTCCAGACTTCTCAGTCCGATGAACCGTTGGCATACGACGGTTACTTGGATATCGAGTTAGACGACGGCGAAGTCTTCCGCGTCAATATTGAACGTGCACACGTTGAAGAAGACGCCGGCAAGAATACCCACATTGGTGGCGAGGGTCGTATTCATGGTGCTGATCATTCCCTTGTTGACTACAACCGAGCTGGCGTTCCACTGGTGGAAATCGTTACCCGCCCAATCGAGGGCTGTGGTGCGCGGGCCCCTGAAGTAGCTGCTAAGTATGTGCAGACTATTCGCGATATTGCGCGCGCGATCGGTGTTTCTGAGGCTCGTATGGAGCGGGGAAATGTGCGTGCAGATATTAACGTATCGTTGCGCAAGACTCCAGATTCTCCATTGGGTACTCGTACTGAGACGAAGAACGTGAACTCTTTCCGTTCAATCGCCTCTGCTGTGGAATTTGAGATGCGTCGCCAGGCGGCAATCTTGGATTCTGGTAACACGATATTGCAGGAAACCCGTCACTTCCAGGAACTTGATGGCACTACGCTTCCGGGTCGTCCAAAGTCGGATGCTGATGATTACCGGTATTTCCCGGAACCTGATTTGGTGCCGTTGGCTCCACCGCGCGAATGGGTGGAAGAGCTCCGGGCAACCTTGCCAGAGTTGCCTGAACAAAAGCGTCGTCGGTTGCTCGCTGAATGGGGTGTTTCTCCAACCGAAATGCGCGACATCGTTAATGCTGGTGCGTTGGTATTGATTGAAGATTCGGTTAAGGCTGGCGCTACTTCAGCCGGTGCTCGTAAGTGGTGGATGGGCGAACTTGCCCGTTACGCGAAAGATAACGATCTCGAGCTTGCAACCGTTCCAGTGACAGCTGAGCATGTTGCTGAGCTTGATGGTCTCGTCGAATCGGGCAAGCTGACTGACAAACTGGCTCGCCAGGCACTTGCCGGCGTCCTTGCTGGCGAAGGATCACCGACGGAGGTTGTTGCTGCTCGTGGCCTCGAAGTGGTCAGCGACGACGGTGCGCTCAATACCGCCGTCGAAGAAGCGCTTGCTGCTAACCCCGACGTCGTCGAAAAAATTCGCAACGGTAAAGTTCAAGCTGCAGGCGCCATTGTAGGTGCTGTGATGAAGGCTACTCAGGGTAAAGCAGATGCTGCCCGAGTTCGCGAACTGATTATGGAGCGAGTTCAGCTCTGAAAGTAATAAGCGCAGGGGAGGGGAATAAATCGTCTCCCCTGCGCTTTAATTGTGGGTGGCGATAAAAGGAGAATTAATGTCGAAAGCACTACCTAGCTATAACGTGACGATACGTATTGCGCTACCATTTGACCCTCGTGGCACTGCGACTTTGGTGAAAGAGTTTGCTGATTTCGGTGCGATTGTTACCGGTGTTGATATGGTCGAATCTGATGAAGATACCTTGTTGACAGATATTACTGCGAAGGTCGATGATATCGCGCACGCTGAGCAGATCGCAGCAAAGCTTGAAACTCTTGACGGTGCACAGGTTCACGGGATCCACGATTCCACCGTGCAGGCGCACATCGGCGGAAAGATCGAAATTGCGCTCAAGCGCCCCTTACGTACACGCCAAGATTTGGGGCGTATCTACACTCCAGGCGTAGCGCGCATCTCGGAGATTATTGCGAAAGATCCGGAACAAGCGCGCAAGCTGACAGTTAAGCGCAACACAGTTGCTGTTGTTTCTGACGGTTCGGCTGTCTTGGGTCTGGGCAATGTAGGACCCAAAGCTGCCATGCCAGTGATGGAAGGCAAAGCTGCGTTGTTTAAGAAGTTTGGCGACGTCGATGGGTGGCCTATCTGCTTGGATACGACTGATACTGAAGAGATTATCAGTGTTGTGAAGGCTATCGCGCCGGGCTTTGGCGGTATTAATCTGGAAGATATTTCTGCACCGCGGTGTTTCGAAATCGAGCGGCGGTTGCGCGCTGAGCTGGATATTCCAGTGTTCCACGATGATCAGCACGGTACCGCGGTGGTTGTCCTGGCTGCTTTAATTAACGCTCTGAAGGTTGTTGACAAGAAGATCGAAGATATTCGGATTGTTGTTTCCGGTGTTGGCGCTGCTGGAAATGCGATCATTCGTCTACTTAAGGGGCAAGGCGCTCAAGATATCATTGGCGTAGGTCGTAATGGTGCTTTAGGTCCGTTCCGTCAAGAAGAAGGCGAAGATCGTAATTGGCTTGCACAGAATACGAATCCTCGCGGCCAAGAAGGCACACTGAAGGATGTTCTACGTGATGCAGATGTGTTCATTGGTGTGTCTGCTGGCAATATTTTGACTGGTAAAGACATCGCCACAATGGCGAAAGATCCGATTGTTTTTGCGCTAGCCAACCCGATTCCAGAAGTGGATCCGATTGAAGCGGCTGAGTATGCTGCGATTGTTGCTACTGGCAGGTCTGATTATCCCAACCAGATTAACAACGTCTTGGCATTCCCTGGTATTTTCCGAGGCATGCTGGATGTTAAGGCCACTGAAGTAACAGACCGGATGCTCGTAGTGGCTGCTCGTGCTATTGCGGATACGGTGTTGCCTGAGCAGCTCAACGCAAACTTCATCATCCCAGGCGTCTTCCATCCGACGGCCGCTAAAGATGTTGCACGAGCAATTCGTGATGAGTTTAAGAACTCCACAGCTGAAAGCATGTAGTGTTTTGCCTATATGGTGTTGCAGACCGCGCTCGGACGTGATGTGAGTAGCGGGTGGGCGTTCATGTGGATCTGAAGTACCCATTGGTCGGTATGTGGGCGGAGAGGAAGTTTCCTCTCCGCCCACATACTTTTTAAGCACTGACCTGGTAATGCATTAATAGCGGAGATTCCGTTGAGAAAATCGATCGAAGAATCAGGTTTGAACGAGCGAAACCCATAGGTGAGCCTGTAAAAAATTGCTTGTCGGGCAGGGTTCTCTAGGTTTCTAGAGGTTTGTGATCGGGGTTACGTTGTTTTGGTTTGACGGTTGGTGGTTGGGGTGGGTATAGTTTTTATTCGTTGCGAAGGACTGGTTTGGTCTTCTGGACTGGTGGTTTTCGTAGCTTATCCTTCTTGATGGTTGCCTGGTTTTTCTGGGTGGTTGTTGGGTGTGGGTGTGTTGTTTGATATCTCAATAGTGTGTCAGCTTTTTATAATGATTGTTTTTGTTTGGATTGCATGCTGGCTGTTTTTGGTTGGTGTGTTTTCTTTATTTTATTTTGGATGAGCTAGTTTTGGTTTGTCTGTTTTGTTGAGCCTGTTTTGGCTTTTCGGACTGTATTGATTGGATGCCCTTTGGGGTGTTTGGTTTTTGTTTGGAGAGTTTGATCCTGGCTCAGGACGAACGCTGGCGGCGTGCTTAACACATGCAAGTCGAACGATGAAGCTCCAGCTTGCTGGGGTGGATTAGTGGCGAACGGGTGAGTAATACGTGAGTAACCTGCCCCCTTCTTCGGGATAAGCCTTGGAAACGGGGTCTAATACTGGATATTCTGCTCCTGCCGCATGGTGGGTGTTGGAAAGGGTTTCTGGTGGGGGATGGGCTCACGGCCTATCAGCTTGTTGGTGGGGTGATGGCCTACCAAGGCTTCGACGGGTAGCCGGCCTGAGAGGGTGACCGGCCACATTGGGACTGAGATACGGCCCAGACTCCTACGGGAGGCAGCAGTGGGGAATATTGCACAATGGACGCAAGTCTGATGCAGCGACGCCGCGTGGGGGATGAAGGCTTTCGGGTTGTAAACTCCTTTTAACACTGAACAAGGCGAAAGTTGAGGGTAGGTGTTGAATAAGCGCCGGCTAACTACGTGCCAGCAGCCGCGGTAATACGTAGGGCGCGAGCGTTGTCCGGAATTATTGGGCGTAAAGAGCTCGTAGGCGGTTTGTCGCGTCTGCTGTGAAAGACCGGGGCTTAACTCCGGGGCTGCAGTGGGTACGGGCAGACTAGAGTGCGGTAGGGGTAACTGGAATTCCTGGTGTAGCGGTGGAATGCGCAGATATCAGGAGGAACACCGATGGCGAAGGCAGGTTACTGGGCCGTTACTGACGCTGAGGAGCGAAAGCATGGGGAGCGAACAGGATTAGATACCCTGGTAGTCCATGCCGTAAACGTTGGGCACTAGGTGTGGGGCCTATTTCCATGGGTTCTGTACCGTAGCTAACGCATTAAGTGCCCCGCCTGGGGAGTACGGCCGCAAGGCTAAAACTCAAAGGAATTGACGGGGGCCCGCACAAGCGGCGGAGCATGCGGATTAATTCGATGCAACGCGAAGAACCTTACCAAGGCTTGACATGCACCGGAATCATGCAGAGATGTGTGCGTCTTCGGACTGGTGTACAGGTGGTGCATGGTTGTCGTCAGCTCGTGTCGTGAGATGTTGGGTTAAGTCCCGCAACGAGCGCAACCCTTGTCTTGTGTTGCCAGCACTTTTAGGTGGGGACTCACGAGAGACTGCCGGGGTTAACTCGGAGGAAGGTGGGGACGACGTCAAATCATCATGCCCCTTATGTCTTGGGCTTCACGCATGCTACAATGGCTGGTACAGAGGGTTGCGAGCTTGTGAGGGTGAGCGAATCCCTTAAAGCCAGTCTCAGTTCGGATTGGGGTCTGCAACTCGACCCCATGAAGTCGGAGTCGCTAGTAATCGCAGATCAGCAACGCTGCGGTGAATACGTTCCCGGGCCTTGTACACACCGCCCGTCACGTCACGAAAGTTGGTAACACCCGAAGCCCGTGGCCTAACCTTTTTGGGGGGAGCGGTCGAAGGTGGGATTGGCGATTGGGACGAAGTCGTAACAAGGTAGCCGTACCGGAAGGTGCGGCTGGATCACCTCCTTTCTAAGGAGCTACCTTCATGCCCTGTATTTTTCATGTTTGTTTATTTTGGGGTGTGGCTGGCATTGACCTGTTGTGGTTGGTGTTGGTTGTGGTGGTTTTTAGTGGAAAAATCGTTATGGATTGTCTGGCATGCTGTTGGGGTGTGGGGTAATACTCCGTGTACTGCCTGTGCTTTTGGGTGCTCATCGTGTTGGGTGTTCAGGGGTGTGGTGTTGGTGTGGTGGTTGAGAATTGTATAGTGGACGCGAGCATCTTTGGTTTTTTGTAAGTGTTCAAGAGCGTTCGGTGGATGCCTTGGCATACGGAGCCGATGAAGGACGTTGTAGCCTGCGATAAGCCTCGGGGAGTTGGCAAACGAGCTGTGATCCGGGGGTGTCCGAATGGGGGAACCTGGCTAGAGTTATTTCTAGTTACCAGCATCTGAATGTATAGGGTGTTTGGGGGTAACGCGGGGAAGTGAAACATCTTAGTACCCGCAGGAAAAGATATTCTGTGAGTAGTGGCGAGCGAAAGCGGATGAGGCTAAACCATGCGCGTGTGATAGCTGTCGGGCGTTGCGTGTGTGGTGTTGTTGGGGCCATGTTTGATCCCGCCGATGAGGGGTCGGGTAGTGATAAATGCTGGTGTGTAGACGAATCAGTTGGGAAGCTGGACCGTAGACGGTGAGAGTCCGGTAGTTGGAACATGTCAGTCTGCTTTATGTGGTGCCCGAGTAGCACGGGGCCCGTGAAATCCCGTGTGAATCTGCACAGACCACTGTGTAAGCCTAAATACTCCGTGTGACCGATAGTGGATGAGTACCGTGAGGGAATGGTGAAAAGTACCCCGGGAGGGGAGTGAAATAGTACCTGAAACCGGACGCTTACAATCCGTCAGAGCCTCCTTGGTAGGGGTGATGGCGTGCCTTTTGAAGAATGAGCCTGCGAGTTAGTGGCATGTAGCGAGGTTAACCCGTGTGGGGTAGCCGTAGCGAAAGCGAGTTTTAAAAAGCGATTTTTAGTTGCATGTTCTAGACCCGAAGCGGGGTGATCTACCCATGGGCAGGTTGAAGCACGTGTAAGAGCGTGTGGAGGACCGAACCCACTTCAGTTGAAAATGGAGGGGATGACCTGTGGGTAGGGGTGAAAGGCCAATCAAACTCCGTGATAGCTGGTTCTCCCCGAAATGCATTTAGGTGCAGCGTCGTGTGTTTCTTACCGGAGGTAGAGCGACTGGATGGCCGATGGCCCTTATCGGGGTACTGACGTCAGCCAAACTCCGAATGCCGGTAAGTGAGAGCACGGCAGTGAGACTGCGGGGGATAAGCTTCGTAGTCGAGAGGGAAACAGCCCAGACCGCCGGTTAAGGCCCCTAAGCGTGTGCTAAGTGGGAAAGGATGTGGAGTTGCTGTGACAACCAGGAGGTTGGCTTAGAAGCAGCCACCCTTGAAAGAGTGCGTAATAGCTCACTGGTCAAGTGATTCTGCGCCGACAATGTAGCGGGGCTAAGTACACCGCCGAAACCGCGGCAATAAAACTTTTGTTTTGTTGGGTAGGGGAGCGTCGTACGTGAGGTGAAGCAGCACAAGTGATTGGTTGTGGATTTCGTACGAGTGAGAATGCAGGCATGAGTAGCGAATGACGGGTGAGAATCCCGTCCGCCGAATGACTAAGGGTTCCAGGGCCAGGTTCGTCCGCCCTGGGTTAGTCGGGTCCTAAGGCGAGGCCGACAGGCGTAGTCGATGGGCAACCAGTTGATATTCTGGTACCGGCGAAAAACCGTCAATGTTGAATCATGGGATACTAACCATCCAAACCACCATCTTCTTCCTTCGGGTTGGGGTGTGTGGGGAGCGTGGGACCTGATCGTGTAGTAAGCAAGCGTGTTAACAGGGGTGACGCAGAGTGGTAGCTTCGCGTGGCTAATGGCTTGCCACGTTTAACAGCGCAGCCCGTTCCTCAGGCAAATCCGGGGGACATATAAGGGTGAGGCTGGATGATGACCCATTTATGTGGGGAAGTAGAGTGATCCTGTGCTGTCTAGAAAAGCCTCGACGTTAGGTTTTAGCCGCCCGTACCCTAAACCGACACAGGTAGTCGAGTAGAGAATACTAAGGCGAGCGAGTGAATCGTGGTTAAGGAACTCGGCAAAATGCCCCCGTAACTTCGGAAGAAGGGGGGCCTGATCCCTGAAGCCTTTTAACAGGCTAGGGGTGATGGCCGCAGAAACCAGGGAGAAGCGACTGTTTATCAAAAACACAGGTCCGTGCGAACACGTAAGTGGATGTATACGGACTGACGCCTGCCCGGTGCTGGAAGGTTAAGAGGAACGGTTAGAACATGTAAGTGTTCGAAGCTGTGAATTTAAGCCCCAGTAAACGGCGGTGGTAACTATAACCATCCTAAGGTAGCGAAATTCCTTGTCGGGTAAGTTCCGACCTGCACGAATGGCGTAACGACTTCTCCGCTGTCTCAACCGCGAACTCGGTGAAATTGCATTACGAGTAAAGATGCTCGTTACGCGCAGCAGGACGGAAAGACCCCGGGACCTTTACTATAGCTTGGTATTGGTGTT
The DNA here is from genome assembly GCF_016904675.1 of Arcanobacterium phocisimile. Taxonomy (NCBI): domain Bacteria; kingdom Bacillati; phylum Actinomycetota; class Actinomycetes; order Actinomycetales; family Actinomycetaceae; genus Arcanobacterium; species Arcanobacterium phocisimile. Next base: position 519,531 of record NZ_CP070228.1, read on the forward strand.
CGGTACGGCTTGTGTAGGATAGGTGGGAGACTATGAGACAGCCACGCCAGTGGTTGTGGAGTCATTGTTGAAATACCACTCTGGTCGTGCTGGATGTCTAACCTTGGACCATGATCTGGTTCAGGGACAGTGCCTGGTGGGTAGTTTAACTGGGGCGGTTGCCTCCTAAATGGTAACGGAGGCGCTCAAAGGTTCCCTCAGCCTGGTTGGCAATCAGGTGTTGAGTGTAAGTGTACAAGGGAGCTTGACTGTGAGACCGACAGGTCGAGCAGGTACGAAAGTAGGAACTAGTGATCCGGCGGTGGCTTGTGGAAGCGCCGTCGCTCAACGGATAAAAGGTACCCCGGGGATAACAGGCTGATCCTGCCCAAGAGTTCATATCGACGGCATGGTTTGGCACCTCGATGTCGGCTCGTCGCATCCTGGGGCTGGAGTAGGTCCCAAGGGTTGGGCTGTTCGCCCATTAAAGCGGCACGCGAGCTGGGTTCAGAACGTCGTGAGACAGTTCGGTCCCTATCCGCTGCGCGCGTAGGAAACTTGAAAAGGGCTGTCCCTAGTACGAGAGGACCGGGACGGACGAACCTCTGGTGTGCCAGTTGTACCGCCAGGTGCATGGCTGGTTGGCTACGTTCGGAAGGGATAACCGCTGAAAGCATCTAAGCGGGAAGCCTGCTTTGAGATAAGGTTTCCATAAACAATTTGTTTTGTAGGCCCCCTATAGACCATGGGGTTGATAGGCCAGACGTGGAAGCATCGTAAGGTGTGGAGCTGACTGGTACTAATGGCCAACCACTTAACAAAAACATTTTTCGAGTATGTTTCGCGTTCACTATACGATTCCCAACCCCCACACAACAATAGCAGTAGATAATTTAATACAGGATTATTGATCCCAAGATTTTTGACGGTGGTCATAGCGGTAGGGAAACGCCCGGCTCCATTCCGAACCCGGATAGCTAAGCCTTCCAGCGCCGATGGTACTGCACCCGAGGGGGTGTGGGAGAGTAGGACACCGCCGTCATTCAAACATCAATAAAGGGGAGGGCTGGTAAGAAACACTGTTTCCTACCAGCCCTCCCCTTAATCATACCCACACAAGGTGGTCAACGGCACGGTTAACCCGTTCATGTTTCCAGATTGCTGATCACAAACAACCACCACAACAGGTTCCACCCACTGAGGGTCATCTCAATAACGGTGAATATTGCGCTTTTAGGTTGCCAGCGCCGCTAAGCTTAACAACTACTATTCTTTTCCTTGTTGTGGTTTGCCTCCAGATAGACATTTTCCCCGTTAGTAACTTTCATGCATAATTATTCCATGCCTACTCCCATTAACCCCTATGATGGTATCGCTGACCTCGCTGCTTCGTATGTCGATGTACGTCCGAGCTATCCCCAGCATCTCCTCGAATCGCTTTTGATTTCGCCTAACTGTAAGTCACTTACGCTTGCTGATATTGGCGCCGGTACCGGAAAACTAACAAGGTTACTGACAAATATTGGAGATAGTAAACATATTGTGTGGGCGGTCGAACCAAGTCATGATATGCGAAACCAATTAATTCAACTCCAGGATGAACATTCTTTTGAAATCTTTTCTGGTACGGCCGAATGCACCGGCCTTCCTAGTTCTTCATGCGACCTTGTTTTTTATTCGCAGAGTTGGCACTGGCTTGATCGTGAATCTGCTCTTGTCGAAGCGAGTCGGATTCTTAAGCCAGGCGGGACTGCTGTCGTCCTTGTCAACCAGCTAGACGTCTCAATCCCGTGGGTAAAACGTTTATCGCGGATTATGCGGTCCGGAGATGTCTATCGTTCTACCGCACCGCCATCGTTCGGTTCTTTATTTTCCCAGCCAACGTTTGCGATGGCATCCTGGCAAGATTATTTATCTGTGCAAGGCGTGCTCAAACTTGGCACGACCCGCTCGTCATGGATCCGATCGAGTCCGGCTAATCGTGAGAGAATGCAGCGCAACCTCCGATGGTATCTGTACGAGAAACTAGGCTTTGATGATCAGAACGTTGTTGAAATCCCGTATTTAACCTATATGTGGTCTGCTATACGACGATAATGTGATAAATAATTCCCTGCATTATTTTTCATTTAGGCGCTAGGACCTGCCAAAGCTCGAAATCCCTGCATAAAATAGGTCTCGCACATTCAACCATTTTTGATTAGTTGTGAGAGAAGTATGGACGAACAGCCCACAAACAATTCTGTACAAAGCCCAGAAACAATAGCTGAAAAAGTCAATTCGATTTTGATGCTTGGCACGATGCTACTGGCATGTGGTGCTGGAGCATACCGTGTTAAGGCAGCAATGTCTCGAGCTGCTAAGGCTATAGGCTTAACCCGGCTCGAATCTTCAGTATCAATGACCGATATTACAGCTACTGCCTGGCTTGGTCAGGAAACGCATACAAGCTTTGCAGAACAGCGTCGTGTTGGCGTCAACGCAGAAAAGCTCGACCGTATCATGCAAGGTGTGGCGCATCTACGTGAGGGTATGAATGCTGGTGACCTGCGGGCAATGCTGCGGGAAACGACCGCACGTGACCGTCACTATGGCTTGTGGACAACAGTTCTTGCTTCAGCGATCGCTTGTGCAGGTTTCTGTTTCCTTAATGGTGGCCGTGCTATTGAATGCGCAACCGTGTTTTTTGCTGCCGGTGTCGGTCAGCTTATCCGTAAGCTTTTACTGGGGCGTGGCTACGCTCACTTCCTCACATGGATTTTGTGTGCAGTTGCTTCAACGCTCGTCTATATCCTCTTACTAGAAGCAGGCCATGCAGGCGGTTTTCTCGTTCTTCACCAGTATGAGTCTGGATTGATTTCCTCGATTCTATACCTTATTCCAGGATTCCCGTTGACGACGGCGATGCTCGATTTCGTTCGTAACGACACGCAGTCTGCCGTGGCTCGTTTTTCATATTGCATTATGGTTATCGGCTCTGCGGGTGTCTCAGTCTGGGTTGTTGTGCATGCGTTGGATTGGCAGGTCGAAGCGGGTGTTATTGAACCGTTGCCTTTCTGGACAATGACGTTCCTGCGTATTTTGACATCGTTCGTCGCAGCATTCGGATTCGCAGTGTTGTTTAATGCGCCGTGGAAGGTTTGCGCAGCAGCAGCTGTTGCGGGAGCTCTGGCAAACACTGGACGTCTTCTGTTACAAGAAAACGTTAATTTGCCATGGCAGCTTGGTGTTGGCTTGGCTGCACTCGTCGTAGGAATTGTTGCGACAATTGTTGCGTGGAAGACGTCGCATTCTCGTGTCTCGTTGTCAGTTCCTGCGGTTGTCATCATGATTCCTGGAGTTCCGTTCTATCGTGCTCTTGTAGCGATTAACGAAGGTGATTTCCAGAGTGCTATTGGCATCTTTGCGAAAGTGTTCTTCGTTATCATGTCCATCGGTTTTGGTTTAGCTATTGCGCGAGTGGTGATGGATAACGGTTGGCGACATGATATGGACACCTCGCATCTTCCAGACACTTTAGATACTGATGTGCGTGATGCAGTCTGACAGTGATTAAGTTGTATCGTTTAGCTTCTTGGTTTGAACAATAAAGTTCTGGCGGGTGGATATCTATCCACCCGCCAGAACTTTATATGGGGCCTTCTCATCTCAATCTGAAGGCCGACATCAGGTTACTAAGCCATGTTAATTGCTGAGCAATTGGTTTGTGTCAGAGTCCAGCAAATGAGCCAAGGATTTGAGCGACAAATATTTTGGCTACCATTGCGACTGGGTAGACCATTGCATATCCGAGAGCTACTCGTGGATCAAACGAGGTACGATCATTGACAAAAGCCAAAACTGCAGGCTGTGTCTGGATTCCGCCGATCGCTCCGGCAAGACGAGTCCCTCCAGTAGAGGTAAAGGCCCGCATAGAGAGATAGAATCCGGCTCCCACGATAGTCGTGATCATAATACCTAGAAGCAAGATTTGCACCCACGCGCCACCAGTAAATGCGATGAGGATCTGAGATCCAGCCTTAGTTCCTGCGTATGCAAGGAATACCAACAAACCGATTTCGGAGAGAACTTGGCAAGTTGTGTATGGGAGCGTGGTGACAATCTTCCCGATGCGTCCCAGACGACCCATGACTAAACCGACGATAAGTGTGCCAGCTGCGGAGCCGATCGAGAAAGTTAGTCCGGAAGGTGTGAGGATTTCCCATTCGCCAATGAGGATACCTAGCGCCATTCCCAAACCTAATGCGATGGGGTTAATATCGGTTAAACCATGTGAAGAATCTCCAAAGTACTGAGAAATTTCCTTCATGGAGTGCGTCGGAGCGACGACGCGGACTCGATCGCCGAGCTGTAACCGCAATCGCGGATTTGCCGCCATGTCCGTGTCGCCCCGGCGGATACGAGAAATTGTGCCTCCAAACTTTTCTTCTAGTTCGAGCTCGCCAATTTTGCGTCCAGCGATAGCTGAATTTGAGATAGTGACGCGGCGGAAATCGAGGTAGCGACGATCGGCGATGAGCGAGTGACTCGAGCCGTGACCAACAAGTTTGATTGCTTCGTCGACTTCAGCAACGGTTCCGATAACAGTAACAAGGTCATCTTGGTAGAGGACGTCATCTCCGGCAGGGAGCCAGATGGGGCCGGTTTCACCTCGTCGGATCCGGGAGAAATGAACTGTGCCACCAATGGTTGCTCGAAGCGATTTGATGGTTGGATGATCGGTGCGTTCGACGCGTATGGTCCGGTTACTAATAGGTGAAGGTTTATCTTTATCTTCGTGACGCCGCGATAGCGCTATAGCTGCCAAGATGAGCATCCCAATAACTCCGAAGAGGTACGAGATCGCATAGCCAACGGTCGCTAGAGCAGGGTCACCAGATGCCGTTCCAGCTGCGGATAACGCTGGTGTGTTTGTCGTTGCCCCGGCGAACGTTCCCGCGATGAGTGCCCAATCCATTCCAAGTGCGCGCCCGACGCCTGCAGCTGCGCCAGCGGCCATTGCGTAGGCTCCGATCATGAGGAGGACGGGCAATATGGAAGATTTGAGGGTGTTGAAAAAGTTCGGTCCGGATGAGATTCCGATAGCAAAAGCAAAGAGTGCTAGTCCTAGGACGCCCAGATCGTGCTCTACTTCGATTTCATATCCGGAGTGTAGTGCCCATGCGGTAACCCCGATGGATAAGAAGAGTACCGCGGCGGCACCTAATGAGACACCTTTAACTCGGATCTTCGAAAATATCGCTCCGGTTCCGACAAGGAAGAACAGTAACAGTACTTGATTGTCAGCAAAGAGCTGAAATATATACGACATTGTACTCCTGAGAAGTGACCTACAAGACATTATCTATGTATAGACAATTGTCATCTAGTTTATACTTTCTGTCCACCGGGTGGTGGGTTGAGAAGTAGAATGCTACCTCGGCAAAACTGAGTGCTTCTCCTGAGACTGTGACACGAGCTGGCAACGTGACTATGCTTGTGAAATGTAAGAATCGACGAGGATTCAAGGAGCTGATGTGGTGGAAAGTCGAATTGAAGAGGATCTTCTCGGAACCCGAGAGATTCCGAATGATGCATACTATGGGGTGCACACTCAGCGTGCGATGGAAAATTTTTGTTTCTCGGGCAAGACGATTAACGATGTTCCGGAACTGATACGCGGAATGGTCTATGTGAAGAAAGCTGAAGCACTAGCTAACGGTGATGCTCGAGTCATTACTCGCCGTGTTTCACGCGCAATCGCTGATGCGTGCGACCTGATCTTGAACGACGGGCGATGCATGGACCAATTCCCGGTCGACGTCTTCCAAGGCGGTGCCGGCACCTCAGTTAATATGAACACCAACGAAGTTGTCGCGAATCTTGCGCTGGAACTCTTAGGCGAGCCCAAGGGGACTTACGACGTCGTCAATCCCAATGATCATGTGAACAAATCTCAGTCCACAAACGATGCGTATCCCACCGGATTCCGCATTGCAGTTTATACGATGATTCATCAGCTCATGGAAGAAGTCGATCGGATGCAAACTGCGTTCGCGGCGGTTGGAGAGCGGTACTCTCACGTGCTGAAGATGGGACGTACACAGTTACAAGATGCGGTACCGATGACTGTTGGACAAGAGTTCGACGCATTTAGTGTGCTGATGTCTGAAGAGATTCGCAATTTGAATCGAGAATCTGAGTTACTACTTGAAGTGAATCTCGGTGCCACTGCGATCGGAACCAAGCTCAATACCCCCGATGATTTTCAAGAACGGGTTGTTCGCCGGCTAGCCGAAGTTACTGGGCTCGCTGTCACCGCCTCACCGAACCTTATCGAAGCAACTTCCGATACTGGTGCATATATTTCAATTCATTCTGCGCTCAAGCGTCTGGCGGTAAAGCTTTCTACAATTTGTAATGATTTACGACTCTTGTCGTCTGGTCCGCGTGCTGGTTTGAATGAAATCAACTTACCGGAAATGCAGGCGGGGTCGTCGATTATGCCGGCCAAGGTTAATCCAGTTATCCCGGAGGTAGTCAATCAGATTTGTTTCAAAGTCATCGGAAACGACACCACGGTCATGATGGCCTCGGAAGCGGGACAGCTGCAACTGAATGTGATGGAACCGGTTATTGGGCAAGCAATTTTTGAGTCGATTTCATTGCTCACTCGCGCACTGGTGACTTTGCGCGAGCGCTGTGTTGATGGCATCACGGTCAATGAAGATATCTGTATGAGTTACGTGATGAATTCTATTGGTCTTGTCACATACTTAAATGACATCATTGGTCATCATAACGGTGATCTGATTGGGAAAGAGGCTGCACGAACTGGAAAGTCTGTGCGTGAAATCGTGCTAGAACGCGGTTTATTAAGCGAGGCTGACCTAGATCGTGCATTGTCGGTGGAGAATTTGATGAAGCCGAAGTATATGGGGCAGATGTTTTCTGAGGACGAAGGAATTTAGTCTCCAAGAGTTAAAACCTTTTTCGGGCGTACCATAGACGTATCTATCGTTCATCAGGAACTGAAGGGAGCGGACTGTGGTACGCCGATTGACATCGTTGGAAGAGCAAGCCGGTAACCAGTGGCCAGGCGCTGAGGAATTGGCTTCACGCTATACGCAGCTTGCGCATCCGGGTGTTAAAAGCGCTGATGAATATGCCAGCTCGATGGAACGGTTGAATTTTGGTGCTGATTTTACTGACTATATGGTGCGGGCTTCGTGGGATGAAACGCGTGGCTGGCATGGGCATGCCGTTGTTCCTTATGGTCCACTTGCGTTGGATCCTGCCGGTGCAGTCTTACATTATGGCCAAGAAGTTTTTGAAGGTTTAAAAGCTTATCGCCATGCTGATGGTTCGGTGTGGACCTTCCGGCCGGCCTATAATGCTGCGCGAATGAATGAGTCAAACAAACGGTTGATGATTCCGCAGTTCCCGATTGAAGATTTTTTGGCGTCGCTAGTGTGCCTTGTCCGCGCTGATCAACGGTGGGTTCCGCAGACGCCGGGTGCGTCGTTGTATTTGCGGCCGTTTATTTTTGCTTCGGAGGCGTTCTTAGGGGTGCGTGGGGCGCAACGTTTTGAATATGGTGTGGTTGCTTCCCCATCAGGACCATATTTTTCTGGTGGTTTGCAGCCGATTAACGTCTGGGTGGAGCGTGATCATCATCGTGCCGGCCCGGGCGGTATGGGTAGTGTGAAGACTGGTGGTAATTATGCGGCGTCGTTCTTTGCGAAGAGTCATGCTAAAGAGCGCGGGTTCGACGAAGTCTTGTTTTTAGATGCGGCTACTAATTCGTATGTGGACGAGTTGGGCGCGATGAATGTTTTTGTTGTTATGGCAGACGGTTCTGTGCGGACGCCGGCGTTGTCTGGAACGATTTTGCCCGGTGCGACACGGTCGTCAATTTTGCAAATGCTTGACGACGACGGTGTGGTGGTTTCTGAGGAGCCGTTAGCTTTGGCTGAGATCTGGGAGGGGATTAAAGCCGGGGCTGTCGTGGAGATGTTTGCCTGTGGCACGGCTGCGACAGTGGTTCCGATTGGTTCGTTAACGTTAGGAGAAGAGCGAGTGGATTTGTCTTCTTCGTCGTTCTCGGAAAGTGTGTATGAGTCACTAACGGATATCCAGTTTGGGCGTACAAAAGACCGTTTTGGGTGGATGTATAAACTTGCTGACCCCGCGAAATTGTAGTCGTTAACATGACCAATTTTGGTGTGATGGTGAAACTTCAATTCTGCAATATGGGGACTTTAGTCCCTTAGTTTGAGTGACTGTGAGGAGGGCTACCGTCTCTTTTCAGCCGATAGCTTTTTTAGGTGAGAATATCGGCTAATAAGGGACTAATCTAGAAGTAGCGCCAGCAGTCAGTTGCTGGGGAATAAGAGCGGTCAGTGTGGACTGACTTATAACGAAAGTCCCGTTGGCTGCAATGAAAAGGAGTAGTAAACCGTGACTCAAACAGCCGAAACTGCTACACATCCTGAGTGGGAAGGCTTCAAGGGCGGAATTTGGCAAGATGCCATTGACGTTCGTGACTTCATTCAGAAGAACTACACCCCTTACGAGGGTGATTCTGAGTTTCTTGCAGGTGAGACAGCGAAGACTCGCCGTGTGTGGGAAACCTTGGAAGAGAAGTACCTTTCCGTTGAGCGTAAGAAGCGCGTCTACGACGTTGATGTAGATACTCCGGCAGACGTTGATGCGTTTGACCCGGGCTACATTTCTGAAGATGACAACGTGATCGTCGGTCTACAGACTGATGAGCCACTCAAGCGTGCGATGATGCCCAATGGTGGATGGCGCATGGTTGAGACCGCTATCAAGGAAGCGGGCAAGGAGCCAAACCCAGAAGTGAAGGAAATCTTCACCAAGTACCGCAAGACTCACAACGATGGTGTCTTCGATATTTACACCCCACGTATTCGTGCGGCGCGTTCATCCCACATCATCACCGGTCTTCCAGATGCCTACGGCCGTGGCCGCATCATTGGCGATTACCGTCGAGTTGCGCTTTACGGTGTTGACTACCTGATTGAAGAGAAGAGCAAGGATAAGGATCTTTACGCCGATCAGCCATTCAGCCAGGATTGGGCACGTAACCGTGAAGAGATCTCTGAGCAGATCAAGGCTTTGAAGAAGCTCAAGAACATGGCTTCTAGCTATGGCTTCGATATTTCTCGTCCAGCAAAGACTGCTCAGGAAGCTGTTCAGTGGACCTACTTCGGTTATCTCGCTTCCGTCAAGTCGCAGGACGGCGCGGCTATGTCCTTCGGTCGTCTCTCGGCATTCTTCGATATCTACTTCGAGCGTGATCTCGCAGCTGGCCGTATCACCGAAGAGGACGCTCAGGAAATCATCGATCAGCTGGTTATCAAGCTACGTATCGTTCGCTTCTTGCGCACCACCGCGTACGATGAGATCTTCTCTGGCGACCCATACTGGGCAACCTGGTCAGACGGCGGTTTCGGTGAAGACGGCCGTCCGCTCGTTACCAAGACCTCCTTCCGTTTGCTCCAGACTCTCGTAAACCTTGGTCCTGCACCAGAACCAAACATTACAATCTTCTGGTCGGATAAGCTCCCAATGGGCTACAAGCGCTTCTGTGCTCGCGTTTCAATCGAGACCTCATCGATTCAGTACGAAGCTGATGAGCAGATTCGTGGCTACTGGGGTGACGACGCCGCAATTGCTTGCTGTGTTTCGCCTATGGCTGTTGGAAAGCAGATGCAGTTCTTCGGCGCTCGCGTTAATGCTGCTAAGGCTTTGCTCTACTCGCTTAACGGTGGTCGTGATGAAATGACCGGTAAGCAGGTTGTTGAAGGCTATGAACCAATCAAGGGCGATGGTCCACTCGACTTCGACGAAGTTTGGGCAAAGTATGAAGACATGCTCGATTGGGTTGTGGGTACTTACGTTGAAGCTCTCAACATTATTCACTACAGCCACGACAAGTATGCATACGAAGCTATGGAAATGGCCTTGCACGATTCTGAGATCGTACGCACCATGGGTTGCGGTATCGCTGGTTTGTCCATCGTTGCTGACTCCCTGGCGGCAATTAAGTATGCAACCGTTACGCCAATCCGCGATGAGACCGGTTTGATCGTTGACTACAAGACCGAAGGTGACTTCCCAACTTACGGCAACGACGATGATCGCGCAGACGATATTGCTGCGACAATCGTTCACACCGTTATGGAGAAGATTAAGCGCATTCCGATGTATCGCAATGCGATCCCAACCCAATCAGTTCTTACCATCACTTCTAATGTTGTATATGGTAAGGCAACTGGTAACTTCCCGTCTGGCCACCGCGCAGGTACCCCATTCGCTCCGGGTGCAAACCCAGAGAACGGTATGGATACCCACGGCATGCTAGCCTCGATGCTTTCCGTTGGAAAGTTGCACTACAAGGATGCTCTTGATGGCATTTCCTTGACAAACACTATCGTCCCATCGTCCCTTGGCCGTGACTTGGCCGAGCAGGTCGATAACTTGGTTGGCATCATGGATGCTGGCTTCATCAAGAAGGGCTGACGCCCAGTTTCGCTCAACGAAACAAACCCTACGAAAGGAAATTATTATGGCTACTTCGTACGAAGAGCGTCTCGAATCGATGAAGGCACAGCGCGCTGCAAAGGGTGGCGTACAGGGCCTTTACCACGCAAACATCAACGTGCTCAACCGTGACACCCTCGAGGACGCAATGGAGCACCCAGAGAAGTACCCACAGCTGACCGTTCGCGTTTCTGGTTACGCAGTGAACTTTGTTCGCCTAACCCGTGAGCAGCAGCTCGACGTCATCTCCCGTACCTTCCACCAGGGTATGTGAGATCCCCGTTTAAGGATTGATCTGCTATATGACGACATCTACTGCACACCCTAGCGTCGAAGAATTTGACGCTACCCGGTATTGGGGCTCCGAAGGGAGCACCGGCGAATATCGCCCCCAACCAATCGAAGATGAAGTCCCACGTTTAAGTGGAGCAGGTCTTGACGGAGTTTCCCTGGCAGGGCCGATGTCACACCATGAACATGTTTCTGGTGTGCAAGCAGGTGACATCGGCTCTGTCCACTCCTGGGAACTCGTCACGGCAGTAGATGGTCCGGGCACACGACTAACAACCTTCTTTGCAGGTTGCCCGTTGCGGTGTTTATACTGCCATAACCCTGACACCTTGAAAATGAAAGAGGGTACAGCGGTTCGTACCGCTGATATGCTCGAAAAGATTTCTCGTTACAAGGCTGTATTTACGGTGTCGAAGGGCGGTGTCACCTTCTCTGGGGGTGAACCAATGATGCAGCCAAAATTCCTTGCTAAGTTATTGCAGGGCTGTAAGGATATGGGTATCCATACAGCAGTCGATTCGTCTGGTTTCTTGGGCACAAATATGACTGACGAGATGCTCGATAATGTCGACTTATTCTTACTCGACGTGAAGTCAGGTATCCCAGATTTCTATAAGCGCACAACTGGTCGTGATCTTGAGCCTACGTTGAAATTTGGCCAGCGTCTTGTGGAGCGCGGAAATAAGATTTGGATTCGTTTCGTGCTCGTTCCGGGGCTAACTGATGATCCGGAGAACGTTGAAGCAGTGGCCGACATTGTTTCTAGCTGGTCCTCGAGTGTTGAGCGCGTTGAAGTTCTCCCGTTCCATCAAATGGCTCGTGACAAGTGGGCGTCGCTCGGTTTGGAATATCAACTTAACGACGTTGAACCACCGTCGAAGGAAGCAACCGAAGCGGTACGTGAGGTATTCCGTAGCCGCGGGCTAACCGTTTTCTAACTCCTCTCTTTAGGCTCGCGTAACCGAAGAAGGTTACGTAATCCTTGGTCTTACGTAAATATTAGTCTTACGTATTTATACTGGCCATTGAGCTCTCATTGAGATCTATGCGCTAGAGGATCTCGTAAGACTGCCAGTTCCTCTTTTGAGGGCTCCCATGTCAGAGGCTCAAGGAGCGGAATTCCAGTCGACGTGATATACGGATAATTCTCATAAACAAAAAATTTTACTGTTGTTTCTTTCCTATCGGCACGAAGATGCGTGATTTCATACGTGTATTTTGTGCGCGCACCTTCTGGAACCTCTCTGGTTAGCCCGGCAAAGGCATCTTCGTCGGCATCGGAGGCAACGATATTTGCAAGTAAGGTTGAGAAAAACTCGAGATCTTTTCGCGCTGTGAACGTGGCGATCTTTTGCCCATCAGCATCAAATACAGTGATGTTATCGGATGTATTCTCTTGATATTCTGCATGCGTAGCAGACGAACAAGCAGTGAAAAGCAAGACAGACACGACAAACGGTATCGAGAATCTAGTAACTCTGTTCATGCTTGCAGTCTACTCTCGGCCAGAATGACGCGCATACAGTTTGCATTTTTCGCATTAACAGGCCAACTACGGCGTAAATGTTGTAATTATGCAAACCGTATGCACGCGCATGTAAGACTACTCCCAGATGCAGGCAGCTGGATCTACGCCATTTGCCTGTGAATTAACGGCAATGGCATCAGCTAGCCATTGAGCTAAACCTTCCTGCTGATTATCGTAGTATTCACGGAAGCGTTCGTCGTTAATGTATCCACGAGAGAGAATGTAATACTTCGCGTGGGTCACCGGGAAGAACGTGCTGAGCACTTGACGATGTTCTTCAACTAGTCCTTGTGCTACAGAGCTATCTGAAGCTACAACATCACGTGCTGCAGCAGCGAGTTTTGTATCGATAGCGGTGAACTGAGCATGAACGGATGTCCATTCATTCGTAGTCCAGCGTTTTGTGCGATCTTCGCTTTCCTTCCAATCCGCAGAGCCTGAATATTTCTCTTCAGCTTCTTGTTGATATTCGGCGAAATTCGCCTGTCCCAGAATCTCACCGATCTGGTCTGGCGTCATAGGTTGTTTTTTCACAGTGTTCTCCATAAGAATGTCGATCGCCGCAATCATGTCAGCTAACTTGTGCTGCTGATTGACTAACGTTTCGCGTTGTTTGATCAAATGGTCAATCCCGCTGGAGTTCCCGTCAAGGAGAACTTTGATATCCGCTAATGCCATGCCCGTTGCGCGGTAAATCAGAATGTGCTGAATACGTTGGCAATCTGCTTCGGAATACAGCCGGTAATTAGACCAGGTCCGTTCTGCAGGTTGTAGCAATCCAGCCTGCTCCCAATGGTAGAGAGTACGCACTGTTACCTGGAATAGGTCAGCAACTTGGCCGACTGTATAACGGATATCATTCGCAGCGTTCATACTATGATTGTGAAGTATCACCCTGCGTGAGGGTCAAGTTAAGAATCATGCTTATTGTGCCGGACGGGTACCGAAAATTGCTGTGCCGACGCGAACCACAGTAGAGCCTTCTTCGATCGCAATTCGCATATCGTTGCTCATGCCCATCGAGAGCACGCCGGCGTCGTCCAGCCCAGGAAGGTTGCGTATCTCCTCAGCTAGGCGCCGAGTGAGCACAAACGAGGAACGAATATCGGCCTCGGTGCCGCGAGCGCCAATCGTCATCACCCCAGCAATGCGCACAAAAGGCAGAGCCGATACGGTACGCGCTAATTCCACGAAATCTTCTGGGTGGCAGCCGAACTGTGTAGCTGCACCCGACGAATTCAGTTGTAGCAGCATCGGATACGGGCCACTGGCCTCACCGGAGGCCACTCGCGCTTCTTGCCGGCGATCAATCCGTTGGGCAGTCTTGAACGAATCAACTGTGTCAATCCGGTCCGCCCACCTCATCGCCGCCGAGAGTTTATTGGACTGTACATGGCCGATCACAGAGGTAAACGGCCTGATTTTCTGCGCGTGCAGGCCCGCAGTTGCCTCAGCAAGCTGATCAACCAGGTTGTGTCCCATCAAGGTGCCGCCTGCGCGATACGCCTCCACGAGACGGGGGAGCGGTTGATGTTTAGCAGCCAGTATTAAGTCCACATCACGCCCGTTGGTGTAGTGCGTAATCTGTTCACGTATGCGCCCGATGTTCTGCGCGATGCTTTCCAACCTGTGTTCACCTGCCTCTATGCTGCCCATGCTGCCCAAACCCTAGAAACATACCTGCGCGTTAGCGTTCGCTCAACCGAATAGGTTTGAGCACCACCGCATTCGCCTCATCGGAGGCATCCAGATCAACAAGCGCCCACAAGCCCCACGCACCAGCGTCGTCCCCAGAATCAAGGACCTGGAGGGTGAGCCAGACTCGGCCACTGCTGTGGGATTCGAGCAGGTCAGAGGCTTCGTCGTCGTCCATCCCCGCCTGCAATAAATCCGCGAACGACGGATCTTCCAAAATGGAGAAGAACTGAGCGCTACGTGCCGCCTGGTCGGTGCCGAGAAAATCGAATTCGTTGAAGTATGGGCCGATCGCGTCCGCCCAACGGTCTGCGTCCCAGCCGGCGTCGCCGTCGAGACGTTCGAGTTCCTCGTAATCTTCACGATCGAGTAGCTCGATGCGGTTGAACATTTCGTTGCGTACCGCCACGCGCAGTGCATGCTTGTTGCGGGTGAAAGCAATCGTGCCGTCCTCATTGGCACCGAAGGCAGCTTCTTCACCCTGGACAGAATCCTCCGAACCCAAAGAATTAAGCTCATCGAGGGTAATCCGGCCGTCGGCTAAAGCCTCCCATTCGTCGAGCAACGACGAATCGACCGAGCGCACCAAACGCGCCAGCCAATCGATAATGTCTTCAACCTCGTCGGTGCGGGCAGCCAACGGTATCGACTGGCGCATCGCCCGGTAAACGTCCGTAATATAGCGCAGTAACACTCCCTCAGAGCGGGCCAGATCGTAGCGGGAAATGAACTCAGAGAACGTGAGACCTTCTTCGATCAGCTGGCGAACCACAGATTTAGGCTTGAGCTCTTGACCGCGCACCCACGGGTTCGTCTTCGCATACATCTCTAATGCTGGTTCAAGCAGGTCAGCGAGCGGTTTAGGCCAGGTGACTTCGTCCACGAAAGCCATCCGCTCATCATATTCCACGCCGTCGGCTTTGAGCTTGCCAATCAGTTCCCCGCGCGCTTGGCGCTGTTGTGCGTAGAGCGCTGGGGTGGGGTCTTCACTGACAGCTTCGATAATCGATACTACGTCTAGTGCGTAGGTAGCTGAATCCATATCCAACAAGTCAAAGGCAGCTAACGCGAACGGCGCAAGTGGGGAGTTCAGCGCAAAATCGGACGGGACGTCTTTGGTGAAATGAATAGCGTTCGTATCGCCATGTTCGGTACGCCAATCGCGATCCTCATGGGTGATAACCCCGGCAGTGCGCAAAGACTGATAGATCGTGATGGCTTTACGTGCCAGGGTATTGCGCTCGCGGTGTGGTTCGTGGTTGTCGAACAGAATGGTTTTCGCTGCCGCTACCGGGTCAGGGCGCTGCAATAAGTTCAAGATGAGACTGTGGTCGACTCGCATCCGCGAGGTGAGAGTTTCTGGCTGCGCCTCGATCAACGTATTGAACGTATTTTCCGACCAGCTGATTTCACCTTCGGGAGCTTTAACTTTTTGGACGCGCTTAATCTTGGTGGGGTCGTCTCCGGCTTTACGCAGGCGCCGCGCGTTTTCGATTTCGTGTTCAGGGGCTTGGACGACGACGTAGCCGACCGTATCGTATCCGGCACGGCCTGCGCGCCCAGCGATTTGGTGGAATTCGCGGGCGGTGATGTGACGTTGTTTCGTGCCGTCGAACTTGGTTAGCGAGGTCATCAGAACCGTGCGGATGGGCACGTTGATACCGACGCCGAGGGTGTCGGTTCCGCAGATGACGTTGAGGAGTCCAGCCTGGGCGAGACGTTCGACCAACCGGCGGTAGCGCGGTAGCAGTCCTGCGTGGTGGACTCCGATGCCGGCACGTAACAGTTTCGAGAGAACCTTTCCAAAGCCAGGGGAGAAGGTGAACGTGGCGAGAGCTTGCGCAATGCGTTCTTTTTGTTCCTTGGAAATGAGCGCTAGGGATTGCAAGGCGAGAGCTTGAGAGACGGCGTCGCGCTGGGAAAAATGTACCGCATAGACCGGTGCCATATGGGTGGCGACGAGTTCTTTGATGACTTCCCCGATCGGTTCTGTCGACCAGGTGAAGTGCAAGGGAACTGGGCGAACGGCGTCGTCGACGATACTCACGGGCCGGTTGGTCCGCCGGGTGAGATCTGAGGCCAACGTGGTGGTATCTCCCAAGGTAGCTGAGAGTAAGATCTGTTGGGCTTGGGGCAAGGTAAGTAGCGGGACTTGCCAGGCCCAGCCGCGTTGCGGATCATCGTAGAAATGGAATTCGTCCATGACAACCATGCCGACGTCGGCCTGGTCGCCTTCGCGCAGTGCAATATTTGCCAAGATTTCTGCGGTTGCACAGATAATAGGGGCGTCAGCGTTGATGGATGAATCTCCGGTAACCATGCCGACGTTATGCGCACCAAAATTGCCGATCAGTTCAAAGAACTTTTCAGATACAAGTGCTTTGAGTGGAGCGGTGTAGTAGGCGGTGCGTCCGGTAGCTAGCGCGGTAAACAGCGCCTGCATTGCGATCATCGACTTACCAGAACCGGTAGGGGTGGAGACGATGACGTGGTCGCCGGAGACGATATTCAGCAACGCTTCGTCCTGGTGTGGGTACATCTGTTTACCCGTAGAGGTGACCCAGCTACTGAAAGCTTCGTACATATCTTCAGGTGAAGGCGTTAAGCCGTGAGCATCTTCTAACGCGTCTAATGCAATATTTAGGCCAGGTTCTGCGCTCGTCATTCATCGTCTCCATCAAAGATATGCCAACACTGTTTAATATATCAGGTTTGCTTGAGGAGCAGCCGTGATCATAAGTGGAAAGAAAATTGCGAGAATAGGCAATGTCGAACATATTGTGAGGTATTCTAGAGAAAAATATTAAGACAGACAGGAATGGCTAACTGTCATTCTTGTTCGTATTGAAGGATACGTCCATGGAAGCACACCCAACACGAAAGCTTATCTTCAGCATTATACGACTGATGATTGGTGCGGTCATCGCCGTCGCACTTGTCAAATTTGCATTCTTTCCTCACCAAGAACCCGTCAAAGAACTCCAAGGCCAAGGGCAGTTTGTGCTTCCAACACTGACTGCTGAACGCGGAGATATCAAGAACGACACCACGTTTGACGCAACAGTATTGCGTGATGAAGCAAAGTCTGTGAAATCCACAGCTGAAGGCGAAATCGTCCACTTCTTCGTCGCCGATGGGGCACAAGTCGAACAAGGCGCACCGCTCCTCCAAGTAAAAACCACCACGACCGAACAAGTGAACGTCACCGTGCCGGCGTCGGAAGAAAACGGAGCAGAAGGGGGAGTGGAGCAACAATCCGTGACGAGTATTTCCTACAATAACGTGCTCGCACCGATGTCTGGCACAGTCAGCTTTGATGCGATGCTCAAGCAACAGGTCACCTATAATGACGCACTGGGCACAATAGTCCCAGCATCCTTCCATGCAAGCGTCAACGTCACCCCAGACCAGCTCTATGCGTTGCAGTCCATCCCGCAGGAAGCAGAAGTCGTTATCGCTGACGGGCCAGCACCCTTCATGTGTACGAACCTGCACACCACCTCCGCTAAATCCACCGGTCAATCAGCAGATGGCGCATCGCAAAGCTCCACTCCGATCCTCACCTGCGACATTCCAGTAGACCAAACAGTCTTTGACGGTATCAAAGCAAAACTCAATATTGCTGGCGAACAGGTCACTGATGCACTCTTGCTCCCAGTTACCGCGGTAGAAGGACGATTCCGGGAAGGCAAAGTGTATCTTCCAGCTGAAGGAAATGGCAGCGATCCGACCCCAGTGGTTGTCAAACTTGGAATTAATGACGGTAGTCGAGTCGTCATCACCGAAGGTCTGGACGAAAACACTGAAGTATTAGAATTCGTCCCACGTACTTCCCAAGACGACCAAGACCCGAACGATCCGATGACCATGATGGGGTACTAGGAGTAATTGATGCTGAAATTACGCGATATTACCCGAACAGTAACGTTACCCAACGGCCAAGATCTCCACATTTTGCGTGGAGTAAACTGTGATGTGGCTGCCGGGGAACACATCTCCATTGTTGGACATTCCGGAACCGGAAAATCAACGCTCCTTAATATCATCGGCTTACTCGACCAACCCACAAGCGGAACATATACGTGGGATGGTGACGACGTCGTTGGTTTATCTGACGCACAGCGGTCGCGGTTGCGCGGAGAATCAGTAGGATTTGTATTCCAACAGTTTAATTTATTTCCGGCACGAACAGTGTTGAACAACGTCGAAATACCATTGTTTTACAACTCTGGTCTTGAACTGTACCAACGCCACGAAAAAGCAGCGCAGGTGTTGAATTCGGTTGGGTTAGGCGACCGCTTGGATGCGTTTCCGAGCCAACTTTCTGGTGGAGAACAGCAACGAGTGGCGATCGCACGTGCGTTGATTCGTCAGCCGCGTCTGATTTTGGCTGATGAACCAACCGGCGCACTCGATCCCGATACCGGAATGCGTGTGATGGAGGTACTCGAGCAGGCTGCGCGGGAAAACAATGCGGCTCTGATCGTCATTAGTCATGATATGAATATTGCGCAACGAGCCGACACTGTGTATCGGATAGCTGACGGGGTGCTAACCCAGATCGACAGCGCAAGTTCGCATTTTACGCGCGTGGGGCTGCGAGTATCGAAGAAGGTGGACGACTGATGATTCACAACTTTATTGGGGCCATTATTGAGGCGTGGGAAGAAGTTAAAATCAACCGGGCGCGCGTTATCTTGTCCCTGATTGGGGTGGGAGCTGCCGTATGGGCGATGGCAACGGTTATCGCCCTAGGTGCGATGTTGAACGAAAGCCAACAGCGCAGTATCGCCCATTGGAATGGTCAGCCTGGCACAATTACTGTCACTGCGTATGAGAAAACCGCTGGTGGGCCGAATTTTGCTGAGCCCATGTCCGAGACGACCACAGCTGAACAGCGCGCGTCGAAAGCCGAATATTTCCGTCACGCTGTCGAGCAGACAGTCGATAAGTTGGGAATTACGTTGTGGACGACGAAACTCGAGTTTCCAATCAAGTCGTTGGACGCTCCTGGGTTTGAGCCATGTCCGCAACCATATGCTGATATGTGCCTGGGTGCGCATCCGTCAGGAGTGGCGGTAGATCCAGATTATTTTGCGTTGCACGCGCACAATCTTGTGGACGGGCGGTTCCTCCAAGCCAATGATGGCCAGTTGCAAATGAATCCGGTGGTGATTAACGAATCAGCGTGGGCAACGTTGGGCCGTCCGCCGGTAGCTACATATCCGAGATTGTGGCTCGACGCAGAACATAAACGTTCAGTGACCGTGGTAGGCGTGATAAAAAACGTTAACGTCTACGAAAGTGCGACGCTCTACATTCCAGCCCAAGCGCAAGCATACGTTTTCCCGGAACTGGCTCACGGAGAAAATCCACTATTCCTCTTCTTGCCGCCACGCGGTGACGAAGAGCAAGCAAAGAACGTCTCTGAAGCAGTACTGGGTTCATTCCTAGGAGATTCGTATGACGTCAATGCCTATTGGGACGAAGGATATGCTGAACAGAGCGCGCAACAAGGTCGAGTCATGCAAATGGTAGTTGCTGGAATCGGCGGTATAGTCATTCTCTTGGGTGCGCTGGGATTGTTGACGATGAGCATCGTGACAGTCAAAACGCGTATTCGCGAGATTGGTATTCGGCGAGCAGTAGGAGCCTCGGCCCGTCGGGTATTCTTCGCAGTTTTCTTAGAATCTGTTGTGGCAACAACTATTGCTGGATTTGTCGGTGTGGTGTTATCTGTGTTGACTATTCGAGTATTGCCCAAACTAGGCGTAGGGGGATTTCTGTTTAACGAGTTTTCTGATATCGCTGCGACTATTGCCTATCCGATGCAGGCAGCGTTGATCGGAGTAGGGATCTCTGCAACTGTGGGTGCCTTATGCGGAATTATTCCGGCAACGATTGCGGTGAAGATGCGTCCGATTGACGCAATTCGCTTCTAGCGAGGATCATTGGCTACAAAGACAAACTCATGGGGCGGTCCGGAAAACCGGACCGCCCCATGATGTGGTACACCGCCTGGGACTTGAACCCAGAACCCTCTGATTAAGAGTCAGATGCTCTGCCAGTTGAGCTAGCGGTGCTCACCAAGAACCAAGTTCCTGGGAATTAAAATCCCCAGACGAATCTAGGGATTTTACTCGTACACCGCCTGGGACTTGAACCCAGAACCCTCTGATTAAGAGTCAGATGCTCTGCCAGTTGAGCTAGCGGTGCGCAACAGCTAATACTGTATCGCACCGATGTTTTCCAGAGCAAATCTTTAGCGAAAATTTCTGTGTGATCACAGGCACCCTTTTTGGAGGAGTTGCGACGGATAGGCGGGTAGTTACCCCACGTTCCGCGTCAATACTGCGCCTGCTGAAGAGAAACCTTGCTTGGCAAAGTAGTCCGGATCAGTTGTTGCTTCAGCTTCGATGCGTAACTGATCAATTCCGAGCTGAGAGAAGAACTCCGTTTGCGCATAAACGTAGCGGCCAGGACCCAAATCGCGGAAGCGAGGGGTGACGTAATCCGCCAAAATCGTTGCTTGCGAGTTCGCCGTCGTCATCGCAAAAATTCCGACAAGTTCATCTTCGTGAAGGATTAACTGGATCTGTGCGTTGGAGATAGCGTCGAGTGAGAAGTTTGGGTAATTAGCCTTGATGTCCGTCGAATTTCGAGAAATAAAATGCTGGACGAGTGGATCTGAAGCTCGGGCTTGAACTACGGCGTAGCCACGCGGTGGTGTGCTGTCGCCTCGAGAAAGTCTAATAAGCCAGTAGGCATCGATGCCAACAATGACTGAATTCATAGCCGCGTACGGCCAGATACCGAAATAAGCGTTGTAAATCGTAGCGATTAGAGAACCGGTTAAGTTGAGAATTCGGAACCGTCGCACGCTGGGTATCCATAACGATAAAACAACCAGCACTGAACCTGTCCAGCCTATAACTTCCCACCAGTTCATAAAAATCCCTCAATCGTTGAAAAATCTGTTGAATATAAGGCTATAGCCTACCGTGAAATGAGAGAAAAATCTGGCAAGTGAAGTATGAATAAGGCGAATGGGCGCACAACCAGATAGACTTGTCTTGATTTGGGTTTCCACCCAATTTTATGAACGCTGTGCGTGGCATGGCATCTTCGTAGACGTGAATGAAAAGGCGGTAAGTGTGTCTGCACCAATCGTGACTCTAGCAACATCAGCAGAACTTCCACATTTGGATGCGGATGAACAAAACCTTCCCGATGCGTTACGTGAACGTGGCCTAGAACCGAAAATTGCCGTCTGGGATGATCCTTCCGTGAATTGGGATGAGGCAGGCACAGTGATTATCCGTTCTGTCCGCGATTATGCGCGAGATCGGCAAAAGTTTATTAACTGGGCTGCGTCTTTGCCGCGTGTGCTAAATTCTGCCAACACAATCGCGTGGAATTCCGATAAGCATTACCTCCAAGTTCTAGAAAAGTATGGTTTGCCGATGATTCCGACCACTTGGCTGGAACCATCCCAAGGTTTATCGAAGCAGCAAATCCATTCGCGTTTCCCAGCTTCGGGAGATTTCGTTGTCAAGCCTGCTGTGGCATCTGGTGGGCGTGGGTCTGGCAGGTACTCAGCAGTTGATGCTCAGCAACGTGGTGAGGCTGTTGAACATGCTATGTATGAACTTTCCCAAGGGCGTACTGTGATGGTTCAGCGTTACCTCGAAGAGATTGACAGTCAGGGCGAAACCTCGCTGGTTTATCTCAATGGCCTTCCCTCATATCAAGTTGAAAAAGAAGCAATGCTTCATCCACGTTTCCGTAGTCTTGGTGAAGAAGTCGTGATCGAAGAAGTTGCTCATGCGACATATGCGACTGAAGAAACGTGGCGTTGGGGAGAACGTATTCGTAAAGCTCTGCATAATCACATCAAAGACGTTAACGGCAAAGACGAATTGCTGTTGTTTAACCGTGTTGACATTGTCCGCGGAGATGAAAATTCTCGCGAGGAATTCTATGTCGTCGAGATTTCACTTATCGATGGTTCCCTCTATCTGAGCCAAAATGAAGAGAATCTCAATATGTTTGCCGACGCTATCCAGATGCGTGTCGATTGGTGACCCTAATCACGCACTGAATAATTAGCGTCTGAGAGAGAAACTCGGTATAGTTTTTCTTCGTTGCAGTGCAACAATGGTGGCTGTAGCTCAGTGGTAGAGCACCTGGTTGTGGTCCAGGGGGTCGCGGGTTCAATCCCCGTCAGCCACCCGATTAAAGATCGTTGGTTTTCCAACGATCTTTTTCTTTCTCCAAGAAGGGTTTTGTGTACCGCTGCACAAGCGCACAACGAAAAATAATAGGTGTGCCGGTGGGAGGATAATCCTACCGGCACACCTGGGAATTGAAACCGTATCCTGTGTTCGCAGGTAAGCCCGCTCAGGCCTTACCGTTTGCCATATAGTTCACTCAGAGAGCGTCATGTGCTCGCTGGGCCCGATCTACTGTTAAATCGTCCGTGATCTGCATAGCCTTCTTTTTTGCCTCATCAGTGGTTGGGCCATCGCCCTCAGGCCATAACACTGCGCGGTAATAGCGCAATTCGTCAATCGAATCGTAAATATCGCCCAAGGCCTGATGGTTTCCAGTTTTTTCTGGAGCGGCGAAATAGGTTCGCGGGAACCAACGTTTTGCGAGCTCTTTTATAGAAGACACGTCAACAACGCGATAGTGGAGATGATTGACTAGGTTGGGCATATCGCGTGCCAAGAATGTGCGATCGGTGCCTACCGAGTTTCCACCTAATGGAGCTTTCCGGGCATCTGGCACAAACCGCTTGATGTATTCCAGGCACTGAGCTTCAGCTTCGCTAAGCGTAACCCCGTCCTCCCAACGCGAGATCAGGCCAGTCGTCGTATGCATATTCCGTACAAAGCTATCCATGTTATCGACAGCTTCCTGAGGTGGCTTGATGACAATATCAAGGCCATTGTCGAGTGGGTTTAATTCTGGATCTGTGACAACGACTGCGATCTCGACAAGAGCATCCCGTTCTAGGTCAAGTCCGGTCATTTCGCAGTCGATCCACACAATCGGCGTATTCTGGGCAGAAAAATTACTCATATGGTCCAGAATACCAAGCTTATCTCTACAAGCGTGCGGCGAAGAGTGTATGTCGCTAAAGACGTGCCTAGGTGAACAATCGCGTATCTGAATTTTTACGACCAGCACCCCGAGCGGGACTCGAACCCGCAACCTACAGATTAGAAGTCTGTTGCTCTATCCATTGAGCTATCGAGGCGTACGCAAAGATTTTACACGATAGGGACAGAAATGCTTTATTGTAAGGATTTTAATAGGGTCACATCTGCCGAAAATTATCGTGTCGACTCAGCATGAGTTATAAAAATACGCTGTAATGGAAAGGTGAATCCTAGCTCTATGTCCCGCACCAGTATTGCCGACCTCGTTCTTCGTACTATCGAGGCGCTCCGTGATGCTACCTTGCCGCTTACTATGCCTGGCTCGAGCGAAATGGAGGCTTCGCGCAAGCAGCTACTCACTCAGCTTGAGTCGCGAATTTTACCGCATATCAATGAAGATGACGTTCCGACGATTATTGTTTTTGGTGGATCATCGGGGGCCGGTAAATCTACGCTGGTTAATTCGATCGTGCGTACTGAGGTAACTCAGGCCTCTGTTATTCGGCCAACAACCCGAACGCCGATGCTAGTGATGCATCCAAGTGACCACAAAGTGATGGATGACCATGTTTTGGGATCTATGGGGCAAAGCGTTTTCGCAGCATCTGCTATTCCAGGAGTTGTTTTAGTTGATGCACCGGATTTGGACTCAGTAGACGATTCGAATCGAGAACTTTCAGCACGTCTCCTCGATGCTGCAGATTTATGGATCTTTGTGACGACGGCGGCGCGTTATGGTGACGCGCTAGCTTGGAATACGTTACGTCGTGCTCACGAACGCGGAGTTACCTGCGCGATTGTCCTCGACCGGGTCCCTCGCCGAGCGATGCAAAGTGTTCGGACAGATTTGACGAAACGAATGGTGAACATGGGGCTTGAAAATGCCCCGTTGTTCATCATCGCCGATCAGGGAGCACACGATGGGTTGCTTCCAGAAAATGAGACACAAGAAATTCGGGCCTGGCTGGATATGATTGCGACGACCAATATGGGTGAGTCGTTGATTGATCGCACAACACGCGCAACCTTACCGGCTTTGCGTGATGAACTATTACGCTTGGCAGATGCGCTTGAGGCGCAAGAACATGCAATACAAGACTTGAAAGATAAAGCTCTTGAAAGTGTGCAACCGCCGCTGGAGAAGCTACGAACGAACATTAGACATGGGAGGTTCGGTCAAGGAGCGCCAACTGCGTCGTGGCTGTCTTTCGCTTCAACTGGGGGTGTTTTGTCTGCGATGGTTTCACGCAACAGCCCACGATTGTTCGACCGAAAGCGTACCGCGCGAGATAACGCAGTCACAGTGACGTTCGATATCTTGTATGCGGCACTTAAAGTGGCTTTATCCCAAGCTTTAGTCACTGCACGCACCCGCGCAAACGAAGCTTGGCGAAACGACGTCGTCGACACGGCAACATTGCGCGCACAGGCCAATCAGGAAATCGACATCGATTCGATTATCGAGAAGAGCGCGCAAGCATGGAAAAATGATCTCGTCCAGATTACTCAGCAAGTCCACGACCACCCCTGGCTTTCTCCAGCTGGTATCGCTTCCCTTCTCGGGTGCGCAGCTGGCGGTATTTCGGGAGCTATTTCAGTCGCACGCAATTCCGGTATTGAATCTTATATCGAGCTAGCGCGCGAAGCACTCCTAGCGTGCGTAGATGATGCACTCGCAGAGCTTTCGAACGTTTATGTTCGTGTAGCTGACGAGGTCTCAGTATGTGACAGTACCCAGCTAAGATTACGTGCCAGCGAATACCTCGCACACGTTTAGCGGTAATAGGTCTATCGTGAAACTCAAGGAATGACGAGTATTATGGATGAAAAAGAAACACTCCGATCGCGCAGTGCCCGGGCCATTGCCTCCCGGTTACAGCACCTTCAAGACGCGGTCGCAGCAGGCGGCCAATATTTTGATCCTTACGTATCTGCCAGAGCGCAAGACGATTTGCGTAGCACCCAGGAACGAATGCGACTAGGAACCGATATCACTGTCGTCGCCTTGGTCGGCGGCACCGGCTCTGGGAAATCCTCTCTTTTTAATGCGTTAACTGGGTTAGAATTTGCTGATTCTGGAGATGTTCGGCCCATGACTGAACGACCCTCAGCGTGTATCTATGGTGCCGATGCTGGGGAATTATTAGATTATCTCGCGATTGATTACGATCGCAGGATTAGTCATACATCGGAGCTGAATATCGGAAACGAAAGATTCGATAAGCTTATTTTGATCGATCTGCCCGACCATGATTCGGTGGCGGTTAACCATTCTTTAGAAGTTGAACGGCTATTGCCAATGGTCGACATTCTCATTTGGGTACTTGACCCGCAGAAGTATGCGGATCAAGTATTGCATGCATCATATTTGGAAAAGTTGACGGCGCGGTCACATGTCATGTTGGTGACGATGAATCACATTGACACTGTCCGCGAGTCCCAGCGGGATGTATTATTGGACGATCTTCACCAGCTCCTTGCCCGCGATGGATTAGCTGATGTGCCAGTGGTGACGACCTCAGCAATGACCGGTGAAGGTGTGGAAGAACTTGCACAAGTAATTCGAGAAACAAGCCAGCGTCCTTCAGTCAATGCGCTCACTGCGGCGGCTGAATTGGATGCGATTGGACGCAGGTTGCAATTTAATGTTGGAATGAGCGAGGTTGACCTTTACGGCTCCCAGCGTGACGACGTCGTCGATCGTATTGCGCAAGCAAGCGGAGTAGGAGCTGCGGCTGAATCGTTACGGAACGCTGGCGCAACATTGTTTAAAACTGCACTGGTCCGTCCGGAAAAACTGGGTAATTCCATGGCTATGGCCATTCGTGATAGCTGGATAGCGTTTATTAAACAAGGCTTGCCTGAAGTGTGGCAGAAGGCAGTGATACATGAAGTGGCCAGCTCAGAGAGATTACGTAACGGTGTGGGTAACGCGGTACGTTCGCTTGAGCTACCGAGGATTCGGCGAAGTACCTCGTGGCTACTAGTTATTTTTGGCCTCTTGCTGGCAGGCGTTGGTTTCGGTCTAGCTATTGCAGGTCTCCCGTTTTATACGGTG
Organism: Arcanobacterium phocisimile; assembly: GCF_016904675.1. NCBI lineage: Bacteria > Bacillati > Actinomycetota > Actinomycetes > Actinomycetales > Actinomycetaceae > Arcanobacterium > Arcanobacterium phocisimile. The sequence goes on from NZ_CP070228.1 coordinate 545,794, forward strand.
GTTAGCCGCGTTGGTGTTGCTCTGGGGGGTTTCGTGCTCGCTACAGTGTCCTATGTGCTCGCGCGATATCTGCTGAGACGTCAGTGTAATCGACTCGCTCAGCAGTATGAGTCAGCTGCGTTGGATGCGGTCGGTGAGGTTTTTGATCAGAGCATGGTTGTTGGGCCAGCTGCTGTGTTAGAAAAGCATCGGATCACCCGAAAGGCGTTGGAAATTTTTTCGGCCTAAGCCGCTAGTCGTTCTTTTTGGGATAGCGCATGTAACTTGTTCCTTTTAGGTGCGAGTTACATGCGCTTTCCACAGTTTCGCTAGAGTCACTGCGCTGAGATCAGCACTTCCCGAACAATAGTTATTGACCCTATCAATAACGGAAGTTTAAGGACTAACTGATGGCAAACGAAACGAATGTGACTATTCGAGGCTATGTAGGTGCAGCACCGATGGTTTTCACAAACACTGCTGATCAAGAAACTGGCGAAGTGACTGAAACGAAAACGACGGTCATTCGCGTGGGAGTGACATCGCGTTATTATTCGCGTGTTGACCAAGAATTTAAGGATGGCCCCACCGCTTGGTATTCGGTACGTACCTACGGTGCGTTAGCTGTCAATGTTGCCCACAGTGTTTTCAAGGGTAGTCCAGTTTTGGTACGTGGCCGATTAATGGTACGCCAGTACGAAGATAAGGATGGTGTGGTCCGTAGCGAAAATACAGTGATTGCCGATAGTTGCGCTATTGAACTATCGACAGGTCAAGCGATCTTCCACAAGACGTCAGGGGTGCCGTTACAATCGATTCCTGGCGAACCTCGACTGTCTACGGGGCCAGTATCAGATGAGATCGACGACCAATTCACCACCTCTGAAGAAGGGAACAGAAGCGACACAGATACGGCTGGTGTTTTGCAGAAGGTGATGTCTTAGCCTCATACCGATGCTGTGCTTGAGCTCAACGCTCCTAGTCGACTATGGTTGAACTGGTTAACCAGTTCCATTTGCTAGCTATTGGAGAAACGTGGCTGAGTTTATTTACAATATGGTGCGTGCCCGTAAAAAAGTCGGGGACAAACTGATTTTGGACGATGTGACAATGTCGTTCTATCCAGGTGCAAAGATCGGTATGGTCGGCCCTAACGGTGCCGGGAAATCGACGATCTTGAAGATTATGGCCGGTCTTGATGAACCGTCGAACGGAGAAGCGCGGTTGAGCCCGGGCTACTCGGTGGGTATCTTGATGCAGGAACCGCCGTTGAATGAAGAAAAAACTGTCTTGGAGAATGTTCAAGAAGGTGTTGGGGATCTACTGACAAAAGTTCATCGCTTCAACGAAATTGGCATGGAGATGGCTGAGCCAGATGCTGATTTCGACGCATTGATGGAAGAGATGGGCAAGCTTCAGACTGAAATCGATGCTGCCAACGGTTGGGATATCGATGCTCAGCTCGAACAGGCGATGGAAGCACTCCAGTGCCCACCAGGTGATAGCCCGGTGAATGTGCTCTCCGGTGGTGAACGCCGTCGAGTCGCATTGTGTAAGCTCCTTCTCGAAGCTCCTGACTTGTTGCTTCTTGACGAACCAACAAACCATTTGGATGCAGAGTCGGTGCTCTGGCTCGAGCAGCACTTGGCGAAGTACCCAGGCGCAGTTATCGCAGTTACCCACGATCGTTACTTCCTCGACCACGTAGCTCAGTGGATTGCGGAGGTTGACCGTGGGCACCTCTACCCATATGAAGGCAACTACTCAACCTACTTGGAGAAGAAGCAGGAACGTCTCGAAGTCCAGGGCAAGAAGGACGCTAAGCTCAAGAAGCGTTTGGCTGAAGAACTCGAATGGGTGCGTAGTTCAGCTAAAGGCCGTCAAGCAAAGTCCAAGTCCCGTTTGGCTCGCTACGAGGAGATGGCTGCGGAAGCAGATCGCACACGTAAGCTCGATTTCGAAGAGATTCAGATTCCGCCGGGCCCACGTCTAGGAAATGTCGTCCTAGAAGCTACAAATCTCAAGAAGGGCTTCGGCGATCGTGTACTTATCGATAATCTTTCCTTCAGTCTGCCACGTAACGGCATCGTGGGAATTATCGGACCGAACGGCGTTGGAAAAACAACACTGTTTAAGACGATCGTTGGCCTTGAACCACTTGATGATGGAAACCTTAAAATTGGCGAAACTGTCAAACTGAGCTATGTTGACCAGAACCGTGGCGGTATCGACCCAGAGAAGACGCTGTGGGAAGTTGTGTCCGATGGCTTGGATTATATTCAGGTCGGCAACGTGGAAATGCCTTCACGTGCATACGTTTCTGCATTTGGATTTAAGGGTGCAGATCAGCAAAAGAAGGCTGGCGTGCTTTCCGGTGGTGAGCGCAACCGGCTTAACCTCGCCTTGACGCTCAAGCAGGGTGGAAATCTGATTCTACTTGACGAACCAACAAACGATTTGGACGTTGAGACGCTGAGCTCGCTAGAAAATGCGTTGCTCGACTTCGCTGGATGTTCAGTGGTTATTACCCACGATCGGTGGTTCCTTGACCGGGTAGCAACGCATATCCTTGCCTACGAAGGAACGGAAGAAAATCCGTCTAACTGGTACTGGTTCGAAGGTAACTTCGAATCGTATGAGAAGAACAAGATTGCCCGACTAGGTGAGGATGCGGCACGTCCGGGAGCTTCCACCTATCGTAAGCTCACACGCGGTTAATATCGGCAGGGACGAATAGTAAATCCGCTCCACATGGTAATGCTGGTGGCGGGGATCTGGTTCACCAGATCCCCGCCACCAGCATATTGTTCGACAGGTGTGTACCTTATCTAGCTAGTGTGCGCAGTGACCACTCTGGATTTCCTGAGAGTATGAGCGGTAGTCCAAAAAGTGTTGCCGGAATATTGTAGATGAATGGTCAATGAGAGGAAGATAGTTAAGATAGTTCAGAGGACATCCCTCGATCGTGTCATGCCTTCTTGTGCCATTGTGGCAATATGAACACCATGCTGGAAGAATTTTGCCACTGATAGACCTCGTCCACCTTGGGCTGAGGGCGAATCCAGTTCGGCCAGCACCCAGTCAGACATATCAACATTACGATGCCACCAAATCGCATGATCCAATGTAGCTAACGAAATATCGGAACTAAGCCAGAACATGCCATGCCGCCGCATGACAGGTTCGAGCATAAATTGGTCGGTTGCATATGCCAAAAGTGCTCGATGGAGTAGCTGTGGCGCACCTTGGGGTACATCATTTCGAGTTTTAAACCAGATAAGTGTGTGGCTGTCACGTTTGCGAGCAGGTTTGACCCAGATTGGTCCGTCCACGTGGCGCATGTCGATGGCGTTGGTCATATGCATATGTTTCGATGCAGGGTGGGAAAAGCCTGCGAAGAAGTCGACGGACGACTCCAGTTCTTGTGGCTCTGGTGCAACGGGGACCTCGGACGAATGCTCGATACCAGGTTGAATTTCTTGGAAAGATGCGCGACATGACAAGATTGTTTTGCCGAACTGTGAAGCGTGTACGCGCCGCGTAGAAAATGACCGGGAATCATTGACTTCTTCGACATCGAAAGTTATCGGTTCATGCTGGTCTCCTGGGCGCATAAAAGCGGCGGTGATGGAATGTATCTCGCGTTGCGGATAATGTTCCGCAACGCTTGCCCACGCTGCCATGACAGCTTGGCCAAAAACTTGACCGCCATATACCCGGCCGTTAAACTGTGATAAATTTTCACCCACGTAGCTACCCGGTTCACGCACCTGTAAACGGAGCGTGTTGAGGATTGCCGATAAGGGTTCTTCGGGAGTCGAGGGGACTGGAAGATAAGTTGTCATGAAGACCTCCGGGAACGATGATATTTTCATCATACGGCTAAATTAGTACTAGCTCGTAGAACAATTATGTGTATTTTAGCTAAATGCCCTTGTCTTCCCAAGGTCTAATCTTTGCAAATAGTTGCTGTCAGCTACAGAAAATGAATACATTCTGGCACAATGAAAGCGTTAAGTAGTAAGGGTGCTGCTGCACATCCTGCGAGGAGAAACAATGCCAGATCAGATAGTTGATCTTGAAAAATTGCATCGATTGGCTGACGCGTACAATGTCGCCACTGAATTTTGGGGCTTTCACGGAGAACATGTACGTGTAGAAGCCCAAACGCTTATGACAGTTCTAGCGGCGATGGGTGTTGATGCCCGAACCGACCAGGCAATCGAAGCTGCACTTATAGCTAAAGATGAAGAACCGTGGCGTCAGATCCTGCCAACGTGTGTGGTGACCCGCGATGATCGCGAGCATTCGATTGCAGTACACGTTCCCCATGGCTGGGATGTTGAGTTGCGCATCGTGTTTGAAGACGGTACGGAACGCATTGTCCGGCAGGGCGAAGATTTCACGCCGCCACGAGTCATTGAAGGCCATACTATCGGCCAGGCAAGCTTTATTCTCGATGCTGGTCTTCCGCTGGGCTACCACAAGATTTATGCACGTGTAAGCCACGCGGAGACCGATAACGTTGCGCAGGATTCAACCACACTGATCGTGACTCCTGGAAAGCTGAGTAAAGGTAGCCTTGAATATCACCGCTCTTGGGGTATGATGGCTCAGCTTTATTCAACTCGCTCAGCACACTCGTGGGGTGTTGGAGACGCAGATGACCTCTTGGAAATGTCCTCACTGTTTGGTTCTAAGGGGGCTGACTACCTGCTCGTTAATCCACTACATGCAGCTGAACCGATCGAACCGCTCTCGCCGTCACCATATTTGCCGGTCACTCGTCGTTTTTTCAACCCTATGTACATTCGGCCGGAAAACATTCGAGAGGTCGCCTATCTTTCTGGTCCAGAGCGCTCATTAATTACATGGGCCGGTGAAACAGTGAAGAAAGAATCACTGAAGAATTCCCATATTGATCGAGATGCGGCATGGAAAGCCAAGCGTGAGGCACTTGAAGTTATTTTCACTGCTGGACGCTCACAATCGCGTGAACGAGAGTTTGCTCAGTATCGGCATAATGAAGGTCAAGGCTTGGAAGACTTCGCACTGTGGTGTGCGTTAGTTGAGCATTACCAGGGGCAAGAGTTCCCGCAAGAGCTCCACGATGTCAATAGTCGTGGTGTCGCCCAAGCGCGCGTTCAGTTGCGTGACCGGATTGATTTCTGGGCGTGGTTACAGTGGATTATGGATGAACAGTTAGCTGATGCTCAGCGAGCTGCTAAAGCTTCTGGTATGGCTTTTGGTATTGCACATGATCTAGCAGTGGGAGTTCATCCGCAAGGATCAGACACATGGACCATTCCTGAAGCTTTTGCGCATGGTGTGGGCGTTGGTGCTCCACCAGATATGTACAATCAGCAAGGTCAGAATTGGTCTCAGCCACCGTGGCGTCCGGATGCTTTACAGAAAATGGATTATACGCCACTACGCGATATGGCGCGTACCGTTATGCGCCATGCGGGCTTGCTTCGGGTAGATCACGTGATGGGTTTGTTCCGTCTGTGGTGGGTTCCAGATGGTATGCCGGCTAACCAGGGTACGTATGTGCGTTTCGATCATGAAGCAATGGTAGGTGTCTTGTTGCTGGAAGCCTATCGTGCTGGTGCTGTCCTCATCGGTGAAGATTTGGGCAATGTTGAACCTTGGGTACGCGAATATCTACGTGAGCGAGGCATTTGGGGAACATCTATTTTCTGGTTTGAAAAGGACGGCGACGGCGCTCCGTTGCGTGCAGAAAATTACCGCAGTGACGCCCTTGTGTCGGTTGATACCCACGATTTGCCACCTGCTGCAGGCTATTTGGCTCAAGAACATGTCTCGTTGCGTGCCAGGTTAGGGTTGTTAGTTGAGCCCGAGGAGAAGGTGCGTGCTGAAGCTTATCGTGAGCTAGAAACGGTGTATTCACGGTTGCGTGAATACGGGTTAATTGGGCCGGAGCCATCGGAGCGTGAACTCGTTGAAGCTATGCATGTGTATTTGACAAGAACTCCAGCTCCACTCTTGTGTATTTCGCTTGTGGATGCTGTCGGTGAGCGGCGTGCACAAAACCAGCCTGGAACTGATCAAGAGTACCCAAATTGGAAGATTCCGTTGGCAGACGGGACAGAGAAGGTAGTATTAGTTGAGGAGCTAGCGAAGAATCCGCGATTGTTGTCACTTGTTGACGCTTTTACGAAGGCTTTGAATGGTTCAGAATAAATAAGCCCTAAGAAGTTTTACGTCTGACGTGTTGAGTGGTGCGGGCAGTTACTGCCCGCACCCACTGTTTTGAGATTTCTGTGGAAGGAGGAAATAGCGATGCAACCGGTTCAGGATTTTATTCTTGGTTTAGGCGGTAGACACAATATTGTAGAAGCTGTTCCTGCTTTTACACGAATCAGAATTAAAGTGCGATCGATGGCTGTGGTTAATGATGATATTTTGCGGGTGGCAGGTGCTTTCGGTGTCGTTCGTCAGAAAGGTCAACTCCAGCTTATTGTGGGGCCTGGTGCTCAGGAATTAGCTGAAGGTATTGAGGCAGTTGTATGAGCAAACGCTATACAACTGCCTCAATGATGCTGTTTATGGAATAAGCTGACGGTTATTGTTTGGTCTTTGGCTTGCCAGAGACAAACCGTTCAACGATCATTGCGATAGCGCCGTCGCCGGTGACGTTGGTAGCAGTTCCGAAGGAATCGACAGCGACGTAGAGTGCGACCATGATGCCATACATCGGATCAGTGAATGAGAGAATTCCCTGTACCACCGACTGTGCTGCAGTGATTGCACCTCCGGGAACACCAGGTGCAGCGATCATAATAATGCCGAGCATAAAGATAAAGCTGATAATGGTTCCTGCAGATGAGCTCATGCCGAGCATGTATTGCAGAGCTAGTGCGAACGAAGTGATTTTGATTGTGGAGCCCGCGAGGTGGATGGTTGCGCATAATGGCACAACGAAGCCAGCGACGTCTTCAGATACGCCGTTCTTTAAAGCAGAACGGAGAGTGACTGGGATTGTGGCAGCGGATGAGGCTGTGCCAAGAGCGGTAGCATAGGCGTCTCGCATGTTCCATAAGGCGATAAATGGATTGCGCCGTGCGAGCGTTCCAGCGATGAAGTATTGCCCGAGCAACATGATGATTGTCAGGATGAAGGCGAATGCGATAACTTTGGCCATCGCAACAATGACTGTTTCGAATTGCCCAGACTTTGACATGTTGAGGAATATGCCGAAGACGTGGAGCGGCAGCAGTGGAACGATTGAACGTTTGATGACGATGTAGATAACTTCACGAAATTCTTGCATTAAAGACATGAGTTTCTTTGCATCTGCTGCGACTGCGCCGAACCCGAGTAGGAAGGCGAGAATAAGGGCAGTGAGAACACCGAAAACAGGTGGCAATGTGAATGTTGCGTCCATAAGTGATGGCACCGCGTTTTCTGGAGCGGCGAGATCGGGTACTTTTTGGTCGGCTAGTAGCCAAGGGAAAATAAGCGAAGCGAGTCCCCAAGTTCCTAGACCGGCGGTGATCGTAGAGAGGTATCCCAATGCAACTGTGAGTATCACCCATCGTCCACCAGATTTTCCGAGGTCGGAGATTGCTGGAGTGACAAGTCCGACGATGATAAGTGGAACGGAGAATCCGAGGAATTTTCCGAAGATATCGTTGAATGTGGCGAAGGGGACGATAGCTGTTGAGGGGAGAACCTTACCGAGAAGAGCTCCCAGCACGATTGCTACAACGATCCAAGTGAGCAAGTGTTTGCTGAGCCGGTTAAGAATGGAGGGCTCCATGATGGTCCTTTCTGTTTAGTTACTTATTTGCGGAAGTGCGATAAAGAGTAACTTATGGTCTGTTATAGTAGGTCATTTTTGAACTCGGTGGCAGCTTTGTTCATAGTGTGGACAACACAGCGGAAATAGTTTACAATTCAACTATGAAAGCTTTTGGATTTTTAAGTTTCGGTCATCACTCAATTAATGGCCAAGATGGGCCCGATGCTGGGCAAGTATTACGTGACAGTTTGGAGATCGCCAAGGTAGCCGATGAAATCGGCGTCAACGGTGCGTACTTCCGTGTTCACCACTTTGCGCCACAAGGTGCAGAGCCAATGCCACTACTTGGCGCAATTATCGGCGCGACTAAACGGATTGAGGTCGGCACGGGTGTGATCGACCTGCGTTACGAGAACCCGTTGCACTTAGCTGAAGAAGCAGCTGCTCTTGACTTGCTGTCCGAGGGGCGAGTCGCACTCGGTGTTTCGCGAGGCTCACCCGAACCAGCACTGCGCGGCTGGGAATCTTTCGGGTACAAAGGCGAAGCGGAGAACGGTTCTGATATTGCACGTGAAAAGTGGCAACTGTTCCTCGCAGCGATCCAAGGATATGGGTTAGCTCAAGCTGCGCCACTTGAGTTGCAGTATCCGCAAATGTATCAGCCAGGCACACCGCTACCAATATTCCCACATTCACCCGGCTTACAAAAGCGCATCTGGTGGGGGTCAGGAACTCGCGCCACTGCAGAACAAGCAGCAAAAGATGGTGTCAACCTGATGAGTTCCACTTTGGTTTCCGAAGCAGATGGATCATCCCTTGGTGAACTCCAAGCTGAGCAGATCCGGGTCTATCGCGAAGCGTGGGAAGATGCCGGGCATGATTGGACGCCGCGGGTATCAGTCTCCCGATCGATTTTCCCAATAGTTACTGCTGAAGATCAAGAACTTTTTGGAACGTTTGCCACCAGCAAGGATCAGATTGGCATGCTTGAAGGAGCAACGAAGACGACGTTCGGCCGCACTTACGCAGCTGAACCAGATGTGTTGATTGAACAGCTCAAGGCTGACCCGGCTATTGCGGCTGCCGATACGTTGATGCTGACGATCCCAAATCAAATGGGAGTCGACATGAACGTGCGAATTCTTGACAACTTCGCAAAACACGTTGCGCCAGCTCTCGGTTGGATTCCCAACACTGAAGGACCTGTAGTTGGTTGAGGTTACCAGCTGATTAACTAACTACAACAACGATGGGCACCAACTCTTGTTGGTGCCCATCGGGGGTATTGGGAGAGTGAGAAGATCAAGCTTCCATACGCGCAGCAAGGACGAATGAGCCCCCAACAACCACCATGCCGCCAACAATATTTCCAGCACCGGCAACGAGTAAACTCAACGCCGAATTGCCGAAATTTACACCCTCGACGCCGTTCATCATCGCCAATGAAAATGACGTCATGTTTGCTACCACGTGTTCAAAACCAGCAGCAACAAAGACCGTAATAGCCCACCCGATCACAATAATCTGAGCAACTTCGTTCTTCATACGGCTAATTGTCCAAATAGCTAGGCACACCATCACATTACACATGATCGCTCGGAAGAAAACTTCCGAATAATCCTTATGGAGCTTGCCTGAAACAACTGCCTCAAGCATCTGGTAATTCAACGAATCCTTCTTAAACACGTTAGCTGCGGTAATCATCGCCGAAATGGCAATAGAGCCAACCAAGTTGCCTAGTAGCATGAAAATGATCATCCATGCTGCACGCATCGTGCTGACTGTGCCTCGAATAGTAGCCAATGGCATGATCATCATGCCTGAGGTCGCTAATTCACCACCAGCAAACACCACCAGTACCAGACCGATACCGAAAACTAGGCCCATCATTGTGCCGGTCAAATCTGACCCATGGACATACATACCAGAAACGCCGGCATACATAAATAGGCAGCCGATGCCAACAAACGCACCTGCCAGTGCACCACCAGCAAGGTAGCCGCCAAAATTATTAGCCTTCGTCGACTTCGCTGCACCGACAGCCGCTTGCTTGTCAAGTGTTTGGGTTAAGGTTTCCATGAATATCTTTCTTCATTTAACAAAAGTAGGGGGCCGCAGAAACAATATTCCACGGCCCCACTTTACAGTCGGTTAGTTACCTATTTCTAAGACTTTAGGCATCTGCCTGCTGAGCGCGCGCTGCACGCTGAGCGTGGGCGAGTGCCTCCGAGAACAAGCGTCGAGCTGCGGGGGCAACCTCGGTATGTTCTGCAAGCCAAGCTTCGCCACGAGCAACAATATCGATGCCCAAATCATCACGGCCAGTCAAAACCGTCGGGAACGCGTAAGCAATGAAGTTCGAGGCGATCTCAACTGTACGATCAGCCCATTGGGTTGCGATGCTGTCAAAATACCGATCGACGAAGGCCACCAACAGTTCGGGATCGCCATCGGTGAATCCGAGAGCGGCAGAACGCTGGATAGAGTTAGGAACCTCGCCACCAGTGATCTCGATCCATGATGCTTCCTTTGCCTCAGCAGAAGAAATAGCTGCCCGAGCACGCGCCGCATTCGCCGCACCCGAAGCCGTGTTGTCACGCTCGGTGCGCTCTTGCTCGATCGCTGCAGCATCAACCCGGCCGGCAGTAGCCAACCGCGTGAGAATCCCCCAACGGAAGTTAGCGTCAACCGTTAAGCCCTCTGGGACATCCGTGCCTTCAAGCCAGCCAGCAACCGTATCAATCTGTGCGTTCGTGTGAGACAACGATACGCTCGCCAATGCTAACTGGAACTGGCGATCCGTTCCAGCCTCAGCAGCGCGGGCCAACTCAGCAAGTCGCTGGCCAACCTTCTCCCGCAACGCGGCACGCTTAGCTGGAGCAGAGTAGAGCTTGACCGCCGTCGAGAGCTGATTAATCAACGAACGCAAAACCGTACCGTGATCTTCAGTCTCCAACGCCTTCAATACCAACTCAACGTAATCCGAGGCTGGCATCTCACCATCGCGCGTCATATCCCATGCTGAGAACAGCACGAGGGTACGTGGCAGACGATCCGTAAATGCATTGATGTGCTCGATAGCAAACGCCAACGACTCATCATCCATACGAACCTTGGCGTAGGCCAAATCGCCGTCGTTAATCAAAATTAGCTGTGGACGCTCGATACCGGTGAACTCCGAAACAACTGTTTCTTCACCGTCGATATCCAATTCGGTGTGGGCAACTCGTACCAGTTCGCCGGTAGCATTCAATGAATAACCGCCAACGCCAATCCGGTGTGGACGCAACGATGCACGGCCGTCAGAGCCTTGCTCGATTACCATTTCGTCCAACGTCGAACCAGAAACCGATAGACGCGGACGCAAAATGTTAATCCCTGACTCCTGCAGCCAAAGCTTGACCCACTCGGTCAAATCGCGGCCCGAAGCAGCTGAGAGTTCAACCAGCAGATCGTCGAGCGTAGCGTTACCCCACGCCTTCTTCTTTAAATACTTCGAAACACCAGTGAAGAACGCATCGCGACCCACGTAGGCAACCAGCTGCTGGAAGACCGAAGCACCCTTGCCGTAAGTGATGCCGTCGAAATTCACCTGGACATCTTCCAGATCGCGAATATCAGCAGCGATCGGGTGGGTGGACGGCAACTGGTCTTGCATCTGCGCCCACGATTTCTCCGAAGAATTGAAGGTCACCCAGGCGTCAGTCCAGCGGGTAGCCTCTGCGGTTGCCACATGGGAGGTGAACTCGGCGAAGGATTCGTTGAGCCACAGATCATCCCACCACTTCATCGTCACCAGATCGCCAAACCACATGTGGGCCAACTCGTGAACCACCGTGATCGCGCGGCGCTCAACCAGTGCCTCAGTTGGGCGGGAACGGAAGACGTAGTCGTCAAGAATGGTGACACAGCCAGGGTGTTCCATTGCGCCAGCGTTGTATTCGGGAACGAAGATCTGATCGTACTTACGGAATGGGTAGGGAACATCCCATGCGTCTTCAAAGAAGTCCATTGCCTGCTTGGTGATCGTGATGATCTCATCGCCGTCGAGATACTCGGCGAGCGACTTACGGGCGTAGACGCCCATCGGAATCGTCCGGCCGTCTTTGGACTGGTGCGAATCGGTGGTACCTTCGTATGGGCCAGCAATAATACAGGTCAGGTAGGACGAAATGCGCTCAGTTGGGGTGAACTCCCAGGTGGCGAAGCCATCACCGGCGGGGGTTGCCTGCGGGGTTGGCGAGACGGAGAAGACCTTCCAGTGCTCTGGAGCGGTGACGACGAAGGTGAACTCGGCCTTCAAATCTGGCTGCTCAAACACCGTGTACATTCGGCGCGAGTCTGGAACCTCGAACTGGGAGTAGAGGTAGACTTCGTTATCTGCCGGGTCGATTGCGCGGTGGAGGCCTTCGCCGGTGTGGGAGTAGACGCAGGTTGCGTCAACGTAGAGTTCGTTTTCGGCGGTGAGGTTTTCAAGCGTGATCCGTGAATCGGAGTATGCACTGAGTGGAAGCTCAACACCGTTGAGGACAATCTTTTCTACGGACTGGGCGATGAGATCGATAAACGTTGACGCGCCTTCGGTTGCACTGAACTTGGCAGTGGTTTGGGAGCGGAACGTGGTCTCGCCGCGCAGATCGAGTTCGACGCGGTAACTGTGGGTTTTGATTATTTCGGCACGTTGTGTGGCTTCGATGCGCGTAAGGTTTTGTCCTGGCACGGATCGTCCTTTCAGTAGCGGGGTAGCGCCGGCAGGCCAGTGCTTCTCCCAATTGTTTGACAAAAGTCATGAAACAGTTCTAGTTTACGCGCTTAGTTGGGTTCGCGTATAGTTTGTGAAAACGGCAGTGCCGTATCTGCGGTAAAGGTAATTTAGCTAGTAGTGTTATAAAATCTAGAATGTTCGTCAGTTTTGGCCGTATAATCATGTTGGCAGGTGTCTACAATGCAGTAGATACGTTAAAACAATCAGCCATGTGTCCTTAGTAGGGGGAAGATCATCTTATGTCTGAAAACGGTAACAATGTAGAGCTACCGGCAATGTCAGGATACGAGCTACAGGGACGAATAGTGTTCATTATTATCGTGGCGGTCAATGCTTGGTTGTTTATGTTTGGCACGTCCCCGGTAGCATGGCTATCTGTACCGGCTGGAATTATCATGATTGTTTTCGAGATTTTGGTATTTGGTGCTGAATGGTTTGCGTCGAATCGCGAGCGTGTAGTATGGGTGACTATTGCTGGCCGAGTTGCTATTGCGACTTTCGCGTGTGGGGCAATTTTCGCAATGCTCCGTCTGACTGCAATCCCGGGTTTAATACAGTTGTTTACTGACTATTACCTTGAACTTGGCTCTCCGATTTTTCTCGAACTGATAATTGCGGTGATCCAACTCGTTCAAATGTATGCAATGAAGAAGGGCCTGCATGGTAAACCAATTCTTATCGAAGCAGGTAACTGACATTTTCTAATTTTGCCACAAACATATAATCTCGGTATTTCGAGCGGCAGTGTATATACCGCGCTTGCTGTGTCGAATACCGAGATTATACATTTTAGGTAAACGCGGCGTGGGGTGCGGACCGCACCATCTGTTCTATATCCGGATGAATGAAACTGCCGTCGGGGTGTTGCGGTTCTCCGGCAGCCTGCGCGTATGCACGCAAGAACCGAGTCAGCGGAGCCCCGAGTGCAGGGGAGTGCGAGCCAGTGGTGTGGTGTGCCCGTCCGCCGACGCTGTAGAGGAGCATCCCGGGAAGAACGTCACCAGTGATATCCTCACGTGGCATCGCAAACGGAGTATCGATCCGGCGCGCTCCGTTGCGTTCATAGAACCGGATCCGAGCAGCGGGATCGCCGTAGGCGCCCACTTCAGTGTGAATACGTGGGTCCTCAACCTCGATCAGGATGAGGAATGGATCATGCTGGGCAGTAAGGACATCAACAGTTTCGTGCAGCAAGCCAGAACCAGTGCCGTTCCCGCGGCCAGCTTCGCTCACGGCAAGCCACGAAATGAGAACGACATCGGAGGCAGACCCGCTGGATTCGCCTTGCCTGAAATCGAGAAAGCTGATCGACACCCCAGAAGGGGATTGGCCGGCAAAAGCGGCCAATGTAAAAATTTGCCCGTTATCAAACAGCTCCATGAATCCCGAGCTATCCGGCCGTTCAGTGGCGGGAAAGCTCGGGATCAGGATGTGGTCCACAATGTGAGTGAATTCTTCACGGGTGGGAACACGGATAACCATAGTTACCAGATGCGCACGCGATCTTCGGGAGCAAGATAAAGCTCGTCGCCTGGCTTGACGTCAAACGCCTGTGCAAACGCGTCAACGTTCTTTACCACACCGTTGCACCGGAACTCGGATGGCGAGTGTGGATCGGTGGCGACTCGCTGGATCATTAATTCGTCGCGGCGCTTTTCTTGCCAGATGCGAGCATAAGAGAGCAAAACACGTTGGATACCGGTGAAACCAGCCAATACTGGAGCTTCGGTTGCTGAAGCGAAACCAGCGCGGCGGCAAGCGATCTCGTATGCCTTCAAACCGATGGTGATGCCGCCCAAGTCGCCAATGTTTTCACCCAAGGTGAGTTCTCCGTTGACGTGGTGCGGAGAATCGGCATCGAACTGTGCTGGAACATAGGTCGAGTATTGATCAACGAGTGTCTTGGTGCGCTTGTTGAATTCTTCTCGATCGGCGTCAGTCCACCAGTTATTCAACCGGCCGCTCCCATCGTACTTCGAGCCTTGATCGTCAAAACCGTGGCCGATTTCGTGGCCGATCACGGCACCGATACCGCCATAGTTCCAGGCTGGATCGGCGTCAGCGTCAAAGAATGGTGGCTGTAAAATCGCTGCCGGGAAGACGATCTCGTTCATGATCGGGTTGTAGTAAGCATTGACGGTCTGTGGAGTCATGTGCCATTCGTCGCGGTCAACTGGCTTGCCGAGCTTATTGATCTCTTCGTCAAACTCGAATTTGGCGATTGCACGGATGTTTGCTAGCAAATCGTCTGCTGAGATTTCGAGCTCGGAGTAGTCGCGCCACGTGACCGGGTATCCGATCTTCGGAGTGAAGGTTGCGAGTTTCGCCAAAGCGCGCTCGCGGGTTTCGTCAGTCATCCAATCGAGTGTGGAGATTGAATCGTGGTAGGCGGCGAGGAGATCGTCAACGAGCTGTTCCATCTTGGCTTTGTTTTCTGGCGGGAAATGCTTGGAAACATAAACCTTGCCGACTGCTTCGCCGAGGCCGTCGTTGACGAGGACAACTGCTCGCTTCCAGCGGTCACGCTGAGCTTCTTGGCCCGAGAGCATCGTGCCATAGAAAGCGAAGTGGGCGGTGACGATATCTTCTGAGAGGTAGGGTGCACGGGCCAAGATCAGGTGCCAGCGAATGTAGGTCCGAAGGGTATCGACGTCGAACGTTGTCCACACTTCACCAAGACCGGTGAAGGAGCGCGGAGTCATACATAAAATTTCTGGTGCGTTCTCGGCCGTCATGCCCAGCGCGGTCAGCACAGCCTTCATGTCGAATTCGCCGGAAAGCTCAGCAAATTCGTCGTACGACATAACATTGTTGGTTAGTTCGGCGTCGCGGGATTCGACGACGGTGAAGTGATGCGAAGCGATTGCAGTTTCGACGTCGAGAATCTTCGCGGCAGCTTCTTTGGCGTCGACGTCGTTCACGCCGGTTGCCAGCGAGTAAAGAGTGGGGATGAACTGCTTGTAGGCTTCGAGGATTTCCGCATATTCTTCGGAGCGGTAGAAAGCTTCGTCTGGTAGACCAATACCTGACTGGTAGGCCCATGGAATGTATTGATCAGGATTGTTGCGATCAGCGTTGGTTCCGATACCGAATGGTCCGCCCACTCCGGTGGCATAGAAAGTAGCAATAGCCATTTCGAGGCCTTGCTTGGTATGTGCGTTATCGAGGATTTCGTATTCTGGTGCAAGTGGAATTGCGCCGAGTCCGTTGATGACGCTTTCGTTCATGAACGAGTTGTAAAGATCGCCAATTTTTGCGGCATCTGGATCGTTTGAGCCAGCGGCTGCCAGCTCGGTAATGATTGTGCGCACGTCTTCTTCGGCTTGGTTGCGCAGATCCATAAATGAACCGGTGGAGGCTTGATCTGCTGGGATCACCGTTGCATCGATCCAGGTTCCGTTGACGTAGCGGAAGAGATCATCTTGGGGGCGTACCGATGGGTGTAGCTCATCGGAAACCTTTTGCGTTGTGTTATCTATATTCATAAATTAATTCTATCGTAGTTGGCCTACATGCTTTGGTTTATGGGTAGACTGTTAGGTATGCGAGTACATATTGCGGCAGATCATGCCGGTTTTGAATTGAAGGCCCATCTTGTTGATCATCTGCGTGCTGCTGGGCATGAGGTGACTGATCACGGATACGAAACATATGACAAAATGGATGCTTATCCGCCGGTGTGTTTCGCCGCGGGTGAAGCTGTAGTTGCCGATCCGGGTTCGTTGGGAATCGTTATTGGTGGTTCGGGTAACGGTGAGCAGATGGCTGCGAACAAGGTTGCTGGTGTTCGTGCTGCGCTTGTGTGGAACGACGAGGTTGCGTCGTTGGCACGAGAGCATAATAATGCCAACGTTATTTCGATTGGCGCACGCCAGCATTCCATCGAGGAAGCAACGCGCTTCGTCGATATTTTCTTGGCAACTGGCTACGATCCAGAATCTCGCCACCAGTCGCGCATTGACATGATGAGCGATTACGAGAAGTAATTCATTCTCAGCAATAATAAGAACGTAAAACTGCGGTATCTTGACGTGCCTCTAATTTAGGAGGCGGAAAGATACCGCAGTTTCGCTGTGGGGAGGTTGTGGTGCCCCTCCGTGCCTAGATCCAGATAGCTGGATCTATATGTTCCGCGCTTTCGGTTGTGCCATGAGATGGTCGGTTGTTCGCCGGTATTCCCACTGCAGTATTGCCATCTGGCACATCTTTGACGACGACGGCGTTCGCGCCGATTGCTACGTCGTTTCCGATAGTGATGGGGCCGAGTACTTTCGCTCCTGATCCGATCACTACACGATCGCCGATTGTTGGGTGACGTTTGCCTTCGGACATCGACACTCCGCCGAGCGTGGTGCCGTGGAAGATGACGACGTCGTCTCCCACTTCTGCTGTTTCTCCGATGACTACGCCCATGCCGTGGTCGATGAAGAGTCTTCTACCTAATTCGGCTGCCGGGTGGATCTCGATGCCGGTGAAGGTGCGAATCCCTTGTGAAAACACGCGAGCGACTGTTTTCATCCGCTCGTGGGCCCACATGCGGTGAGTTATTCGGTATCCCCATACGGCGTGAACGCCGGGGTAGGAGAGGAAGACTTCCACCAGATTACGAGCTGCGGGATCGTGGTTGATCGCAGCTTGTAGGTCTTCTTTCATTTGGTGAAAAAGTGGCTGGTGATCATGCATCTGCGGTGTCCGTTCAGTCGGTGAGTCCAGCGAAGAGTGGAGTGGAGACGTAGCGTTCGCCAAAATCTGGGATGATGACGACGATTGTTTTACCTGCATTTTCCGGACGTGCGGCTACGTGTGACGCAGCTGCTAGCACCGCGCCGGAGGAGATTCCTACTAGTAGTCCTTCTTCGTGCGCTGCACGCCGTGCGAAGGTGAGTGAATCCTCCGTGGAAACCGGAAGGACTTCATCGTAAAGTTCCGTATCAAGAACTTCTGGAACGAAGTTTGCGCCGATTCCTTGGATGCCGTGTGGCCCAGCATTCCCTTCAGACAGGAGTGGTGATTCGCCGGGTTCCACTGCAACAATTTTGAGATTTGGGTTCTTCTCTTTTAAGAACCGACCAGCGCCAGTAATGGTACCACCGGTACCGATTCCTGCAATGAAGATATCTACCTTGCCATCGAGATCGTTCCAGATTTCTGGACCGGTGGTGGCGTAATGCTTTTCTGGGTTCGCCTTGTTGGCGAACTGGGAAGCTTTGATGGCACCTGGTGTTTCGGCAACGAGTTTCTCGGCTGTTTGGACGGCGCCCCGCATGCCTTCACCTTTTGGAGTCAAAATCAGTTCTGCACCAAAGCCGCGCAGGAGGGCGCGGCGTTCTTTGGACATGGATTCAGGCATTGTGAGGATGACTTTGTAGCCGCGGGCTGCGCCAACCCATGCTAGCGCGATTCCGGTGTTTCCGGAGGTGGCTTCAATAATGGTGCCGCCTGGTTTGAGTTCACCGGAGGCTTCAGCAGTGTCAATAATTGCGACGCCGACGCGGTCTTTGACGGAGTTTGCTGGGTTGTAAAATTCTAGTTTTGCAGCCACTGTGGCGTTGTCGCCGGCAAGCCGATTGATTCGTACGAGTGGGGTGTTCCCAACGAGTTCAGTTGCGTTGTTGTAGAGCATGATGCGGTCCTATCACATTGATTTTTATATCGTTCAACACTGAGCGTCAAGCATGCGCAAGGTGCGCACGGCTAAAGCCTGACGCTCTTGAGACAGGTACAGCAACGGGCGGTGGAGGTAAAGACGACAGTGTTCATCGTGTTAACCTTTCCGCACATCAGACTATTGTTGAAAAATAAACATCTTCATTCTACGTCGAAAGCTATCCCGGGCGCAATTTTGTGGTCGATGTTCACGCTCAGCGTTACGTACATGTTTCGACGGGCATAGGTTTCACGTTGTTATGGCGTGAACGGCGTAGTAGGGATATCTAAAACAATGTTCCCATCGGGTTGTGCGGTGCGGGCACCTTTCGTCATTTCGGAGACAAAGACGTCGAACGAGTCGAGGTCGTCAACTGCCACGCGAAACGTCACTCCGGAACTCTCGTAAACTGTATCGACGACGTCGTAGCCCCGCATACGCGCATCGGCGTCGAACTTTCCGGCAAACGAATGGGGGAGTGTGAGTCGGCGCACCTGTCGAGAAACCGGCGCAACGAGTGGGGTACCGAGTAAAGCGGTGCGTACTGAATCGGAGTAGGCGCGTACGAGTCCGCCGGTGCCAAGGAGCGTACCGCCGAAATAGCGTACGACGACGGCGGCAATATCGGTGAGATTTCCGCCCAACAACACGTCGAGCATGGGCCGGCCAGCAGTGCCTGAGGGTTCGCCGTCGTCTGAAGAATGGTTGAGCGGTTGCGCGCCGGGCACAGAGATGACGTAGGCACTGCAATGGTGGCGAGCATCTGGGAATTCGTTCCGGGCATCGCTGAGGAGGTCTCGTGCCGCTTGTGCTGATTCGACACGACGAATGAGGGTGATAAAGCGCGAACGTTTAATTTCTAATTCGGAGCGCAATTGGGTGCCGGCAGGTAAACGCAGTAAAGTAGTCATCGACAACAAGTGTACCAAGTGCGTGCCAGTGGTTCTGCGCACAAAACGTCTCGGTCGCGTGATGAATATTGCTGCGACGTGCTAAAGTAATTGCTTGTCTGCTTGGAAAACCAAGCTACTTGGTGAAAGCCAAGCACATAGATCGTATATGAAAGGAGCGGTTGGACTCATGGCAGTACCTAAGCGCAAGATGTCCCGTAGCAACACCCGCTCTCGCCGCTCCCAGTGGAAGGCTGAGCTCACAGAGCTTCAGACCGTTAAGTCTCTTGGTGGCCGCGAGGTTCGTATTCCGCGCCGTTTGGCAAAGGCTGCACAAAAGGGCTTGCTTGACTAATTTAAGCTAATAAAAATGACTCCAGTTCACGAACTGGAGTCATTTTTATATGCTGTGGTAGATAGCTTCATAGCGTAGAATAAGTGTCGATAATCGTTATGTTTGACGGGTGAGGAAAAGAAGTGTCTCGAAAGTATCTGAGCGTGATTCTTGCAGTAGGTCTTTTAGTTAGTGGTTGTAGCCAAGGTGATACTGCAGAAGAATCAGCTCAGCAATCTGACCAATCGTCAATCGAGGCGACGCAAGATCCGTCCGGGGCTGAGACGTTGCCAACTGAACCGGAAACCTCGCTTTCTGATGTGACGTTGCGACGAGCGATAAAAGAAACGGATCTTGTTGATCGAGCGGAAGGTGCGGAACTAATCAGTGAATCTCCGACGTTGAGAATTCAGCTACCGGCGAGGTTCACCCGCCAAAGTTCGACGAGCTCCGGTCATATCGGAATATGGCAAGATGGCGAGAACGGTAACAAAGTCGTTTTGAGTATCGCCGGAATTGCAGGGATTGCGTCCGATGCAGATAAATACGCGGAATACTTGTCACAGGCGGTTGCGCCGTCTGGGCGTACCATAGAGTATTTCGACACAGTCTTCTTCGGAGAGATCTCTGCCTACCAATTCTCGGTGACCGGTGGTGCTCAATCAGCAGAAATCTATGCTTTCGAACTCGATGGTATTGCATACGAATTAACAGTGAATGCGCTAGATGATGCAGCCTTGGATGAATTGCGACCACATATCCTTCAAACTTTTGGCTTGTCGAAAGCGGCGGAGAGTAGTGCAGATAACCAAGTCGATACGGCCGAATAATGTTCGAGCTTATATCTGGTCCGCGTCGAATTGCGATCCCGCATGACGACGGCGAAGTCCGTATCCCCGCGTTGGGCGTGCGTGACGGGCAAGTAGTGTGTTTTTATGATGTGCGGCCCGCGCCCGCCGGCGGAAATGGTCGTGCGTTTACCGGCGAAGTGATGGCGTCAGATCTACCCAACCCTAACTATTTAGCCTACGTTGTACTTGGTTGCGAACTGACGCCGGAGCGCTTTGTACAAACCCCAGCCATTTCTTCCGATGCTGCGGTAGCTTCCAATGAAGAACAAATCACGGTTGCATACAGTTCAGTCGACGGCGAGGTGAGCTATATGTCCTCCACGTTTGCTGGCTCCCACCTTGTTCCCTGGATCGGTTTTGCGCGCACCGACGAAGAGTTCACTCATCGCCGATTAGACGTTTTGTATGACGAGACTCAAGCTGATGGATTATTTGCTACCTCTGGTTCAACAATTATGTTTGGCGAACACGCTTTAGTTCCTTACGTTGTGCGCCGCGGAGATCAAGCACATGTGCGCGTGGTGCATATCCGCAACGGAGAGTATGTGCGGATGTCGGCGCCGATTGCGTCACCGAACATCCAGATTGACGAAACCTCGCTTGCACTAGACGACAACAATCGCATCATTCTTAATGCGCGAGTCCAAGGTTTCGAAGGGCGCGGGGCTGGCGGCCGACTAGTTGCAGTCAGTACTGACGGGCTGGAGTTCTCCCCACTGGAATATCGCGGAATGTCAGATCCGGGATGCAATGCCAAAGCTCTCGGAAATCTTCTGATACATCCGCATTCGTTGACGGCACGTGAAGCCGGTGCCATCGTCGATATGACCAGCGGGGAAGTTGTCTACCGGTTTGACGACGGCGAATTCGGATACAGCGACGCGATCTGGCACGATAACCAGCTGATCGTCGTCGCCGAACGCAATAACGAACTGTGGCAGTGGACGTTAACGCTGTCGCGTAGCGTATAACCAGCCAGTAATAACCCCGCGTCGTGGCGCAAAAAGCCAAACGATAACAAAGATCGCCGTCAAAATAAGGACGATTGTGGCCCCGGTTGGTACATCCCACGCCCAAGAAGTCCAGATGCCTAAGAATGCCCCGAGAGATCCGATAGCCGGGGAAATAAGCATCATGGTGGCCACGCGATCGGTGAGCATACGCGCTGCGGCGGCAGGGGTAATTAAGAGTGCCAGCACAAGAATATTGCCAATGGTTTGAACCGAAATAACAACCGCGGCGGCCACAGCAAGATAGACAACAAGATCGGCGCTGAGAGGTGAGATTCCGAGGCTCGTTGCATAGTCACGATCGACGCTGACAGCTACGAGCTTCCGATGATAGAACGCTAGAACAGCGATAATGAGGAAGCCTAGTCCAGCAACGGCGAGCATATCGGAATCGGTGGAACCGTTGAGCGATCCGAATAAGAAAGATTCGAGCGAACCGGTGTAGCCGGGGATGCGTGACATGATCACCAAGCCAAGTGCGAAAGCGGCAGCGAAAAAGACGCCGATAATAGAGTCCTCTTTGAGCCGGCGATGCTGGGAGAATAAGGTGATGAGTAACGTGACGAGCACGCCAGCGATAGCGCCGCCGAGCAAAATAGAACCCTGAAGCGCGAAGGCTGCTGCAACGCCAGGAAAGACCGCGTGTGCCAGCGCATCACCCACGAACGACATGCCGCGTAAGATGACGTGAGTTCCAGCAACCCCACACACGATAGCGGCGAGGATGGCCACCACGAGGGCGCGTGGCAGAAAGCTTAATGCTGGGTTCGTCAGGTCGTTGAGGAAATCAATGAGGTTCATGCAAGTCCCAAACTTTTCAGTAGTGAAGAATCGGCGCGGACACTATAGGTATCCATCCATAGTTGCGGGTCGCGCAATTCAGCCGGCGAGCCGAAGGCGCGCATAGTGCGTTTGAGCATCAAGAGATGACTACACATATCTACAGCGGCTGGTAGGTCGTGGGTGGACATAATGATGCCGACGCCTTGTTGTGCTAGTGAGGTAAACAGATCGGTGAGCGAATCCTGGTTGGGATGATCGAGTCCAGTAAACGGTTCGTCGAGTAGCAGAAGCGAGGGCTGTGTTACCAAAGCTCGCGCCACTAAAAGGCGTTGCTTTTGGCCGCCAGAAAGTTCAACGAGCGCTCGCTCCGAATAGTCAGCTAGCCCAACGGTTTCCAGTGCGTGATAGACGGCTTCCCATTCGTTTCGGCCAAGTCGCGAAAACCAGGGACGTTGCGGAATAAACGATGTGGCAACGAGCTGTTCGAGAGACATCGGATAGTCCCATTCAATCTGCCGGGACTGGGGGACGTAACCCAGTTTGGCATGGCGCTCAATCGAGCCGCTCGACGTCGGCAACAACCCGTTAATTGCCCGCATAAGCGTAGTTTTGCCGGCACCATTGGGGCCGATCAAGCCAATAAGCTGACCAGGCTCGACATGGAAACTGACGTTGTTGAGCACGTCGCGTCCGCCAAGGCGTACGCTGACGTTATCGACGTTGAGGAGTTGGGGGTTGCTCACTTCCCACCCCGTGCTTCCTTCTTTGTGGCTGCTTCGCGACGCTTGAGGACCACGAACGCTACAAGTGCAAGCACAATAACGCCGATGCCTGCGCCAGCAACCAGCGGCAGGGCGGACGAGGAGGACTTTTCTGGCTTCGTTGCTGAGGTATCGGAAGCAGGTTGCTCTGGTGTTGTGTTGGCTGTTTCCTCGGCGGCTTGAGCATTGACTTTGGCGGCGCTGTCATAGGCAGTGGAAGCGTCCGTATCGGTGCCGACTGCAAAGGTTAAAACTTGGGTATCAGAAACTGTGGTGCCGTCGTTGAGTGTTGCTGCTGCTGTGAGCGTGACGTGGTGGATTCCTGGTTCGGTGAAGACCCAGTTCGCGTGAGTATGAGAATGAAGTTCGACGTCGATCGGTTGGCGTTCATTCTTATCGGAGCTCCACAGTACTTGGGGTGCTCCAAAGTTACCAGCTTGGACGAAGACGGTGAATTGGCCAGGGCCTTCGTGACCGCCATAGGTGAGTGTGACGGTGCCGTTGACGCTGTCAGTAACTGCGGGGTCTTGAGTGTTCCACCCGAGCCACACGACGCCGGGGATTTCTTGCTGGGGAACAACCCAGACTTTGCGGTCGTCGTCGTTGATAAATGAATAGGTGGCGTCTTCAGGAACTTCTAGGATGCCCTCGTCTGGGACGCGATAGATCATGTCGCTCACGTGACGCCACACGGGGGTGGTTTCGGTGTCGTCGCGTGCCATGAGGCTCCACTGGTTATCGATGAGCTTCGGTCCAAGATCGATATGTCCGGCAGAACGCTCGACGCGTTCGCCGTCGGTTGCGATCTGTTCGTTGGCATCCACATGCTGGGTGAGCGCGGGATCGGATTCGGTCGAATCCGGGGCGGTGGTTGCCGATGCTGGCACGGTGAGTGCGCTGAGCATAACTGCACAGGTGGCGGTGGCGGTCAAGAAGCGTCGTTTCATTGTTCTACCTTTGGGATCTCGAGGTCTGCAGGCCAAGGCGGGAGCGCGCCGGGATTCAGACAAGTGGATACAGTTGTGGTCAAGTTCGTCATTAAATCGATGTAGGTTTGGTCTTGTTGTAAGACATCGCCGGTGATTGTGCAGATATCGATATTGTTGGCTTGGGCAACGTTGGTTAGTGCGGGAGATTGCCCAGCTCCGCCGAGTTCGCCGAAAACGGCCGGGATATGTAATGCTGCGAGAGTTGCTGAAAGGTTAGCCAGGTCGCGGGTGGACGGTTCGAGACTCGGGTTGGGGGAGACGTATCCTGCCACGTCGAGTCCGTAACCTTTAGCGAAATATCCGTAACCATCATGGCTGGTCACTAGCCGTCGATTGTTGGGCGGAATAGCAGCTAGGGTCAGTCGCATCCAGCGGTCTAGTTTGGCAAGTTTAGCCTTATATTGTGCCGCATTGGCATGGTAGGCATCTTTACCTTGCGGATCGTATGTTGCCAGGGCCTCGGTGATAACGTCGACGTAGGCGATGGTGTTGCGTACATCGAGCCACATGTGCGGATCGATTTCGCCGTGGACGTGTTTTCCGATCACCGCTTGGGCTAAAATCCACACCCGGTCTCCTGGTTTTCCAATAAACCGCCAGTTGCCTTCGGCTGGGATTTCGGTTGCTGTGGAGTGTGGGACTGCGATGACGGTTGTGGTCGGATCGACGTCGTAGGCGCTCGCGTTGGTGTCTTCACCACGCAACGTCATATTTCCGGAAAGTGAGGCAGTAATATCGACGTGACCGGAATCAATGATACGCGTAACTGCCGTTGGGGAGGCCGGTTCGACGTCGGTCGGATCGACTCCGACGGCGAAGGTAAGTGTGGTGCTTCCCAGTTCGGTTGTCGTTTCTTGCGAATGCAGAGTTGCATTCAACGTGAGGTGATAGACCCCGGGTTGGCTAAATGCCCACGACATGTGAGTGTGGGCGTTAGTGGGGAGTGCGAGGGTATCGGCGTCGGAAATGCCGTCGGAGGAGGCGAGCCAGGCATTGGCTTGTCCGAAAGTGCCGGTGGTGAACGCCGCAATATCGCCCGGTCCGTCAGCTTGGGTAGCGGTGAAGGTGACGGAGTCTTGGGTGCCGCCCGAACCGTCGACGCGCAGTCCCAACCAGGCGGTTGAGAGGGCGAGGTCTTCAACGAGTGGGATGTGGTAGGCGCCAAAGGCGATGGATTCGTCGCCCAAGGCGACGATGCGCGCATTTTGTGGAAGGTTGGCGTGGAGCGAATCCATCAGAGCCGCGTCTTCGAGTAAGAGCTGATTTGTGATTGCTAAATCTGCGTAGGCGATGGAACGGATAGTGGAGAAGGTGGCTTCATAAGTGTGTGGATCTCGTCCAGGTGGTACGAGTGCGGATACTGTGAGGCGATCTCCGGCGATGTTGCGGGTGATATCGGCAAGGAATGGGGTTGAAGCAACTACTTGATGCTCATCGAGGTGGGAGGTTGTGCCAGAGCAGCCGCTGAGGCAGATAGCGGCAGCTAGTAAGATTGCACGCAGTCGCTTCACGAGACCCCTCTCAGATAATAATCATTCTCAATATATATAAGATTAATTATCAAACCGAGTTTTCTCAAAACGATGCGTGTGCAAATGGTTATATAAGTTGCGATTTAAGAACCTCTATACATTTTGGAATCACATTGGGGAGAGCGCGTGCAGTTCGATTGAATAGCTGGTTGACCTCACCAAAGGCGCTCCCTAGGGGACGCCATGCGATATTGCTGACCTTGAATTGACAAAAGATAGAGGCAAATAGAGGGCACAAAAATGTCTCATTTTCAGTTTTCCCTTGCTTTAATTGGGGATAACAGAAAATAGGACTAGAGTACTCTTTGTTTCAACCAGAAATACGTTTAGACTTGCATCGCACGACGTTGAGATCTGTATGTCGTAAAGATATGCGAGTTAACGCCGTCGTGACTTTCATGTCAGTTTAAGATTAGTTTGGAGGACACAGATGTCTGCTCCGGCCGCTCCGGTTTATACCCCGGAAGAAGAAAAATACATTCTCAGAAATAAAGATGGTGTACCAGTGGGGGTAAAACCCCACCAAAAATGGACGCCCGCCAAAATAGCTTTATGGATAGCAATCTCCATCCTCGGAGCACTCGGATGGACCATGCTCGCCATTGTCCGTGGTGAAGAAGTCAATTCTATTTGGTTCGTTATCACTGCACTGTGCACGTACGCCATCGGATATCGCTTCTACGCGCTCTATATTCAGCGCAAGATTATGATTCCGGATGATACCAACGCAACCCCAGCAGAGCGTATCAATAACGGTCGAGATTTCGATCCCACTAACCGAGTGGTTCTCTACGGACACCACTTCGCGGCAATCGCTGGTGCTGGTCCACTCGTCGGCCCAGTCCTCGCTGCTCAGATGGGATACTTACCTGGAACCCTATGGATTATTTTTGGCGTACTCATCGCCGGCGCAGTCCAAGACATGCTCGTCCTATTCTTCTCCATGCGCCGTGGGGGACGCTCCCTCGGCAAGATGGCACAAGATGAAATCGGCAAAATTGGTGGAGCCGTAGCAACCGTCATCGTTTTGGTGATGCTCATGATCGTGCTCGCAGTTCTTGCGATGGTCTGTGTCAACGCACTCGCGGAATCGCCATGGGGTGTGTTCTCCGTTGGGATGACGATCCCACTGGCTATTGCGATGGGATTGTGGCTACGGTTTGTGCAGCCAGGCAAGATCACTCAGGTGTCTATTGCAGGTTGCCTAGGATTGATCCTGTGCATTATTGGTGGACGTTACGTTGCTGAATCCCCACTAGGTGAATACTTACACTTAAGTCCAACTACGTTAGTTATCGCGATGGTTGTCTACGGCTTCTTCGCCGCAGTTCTTCCGGTATGGATGCTCCTTACTCCGCGTGACTACCTCTCGACCTTCATGAAGGTCGGAACTATTGCGATCTTGGCGTTGGGTATCGTCGTCGTGCGTCCAATTCTTGAAATGCCAGCCGTAACCGAATTTGCAACAAACACTGACGGTCCAGTATTCGCCGGTGAACTCTTCCCATTCCTCTTCATTACGATCGCATGTGGTGCACTATCTGGTATGCACGCCACGGTTTCTTCTGGAACCACCCCAAAGATGGTGCAAAAAGAATCCCAAGTGCGCATGATCGGATACGGCGGCATGCTGATGGAGTCCTTCGTTGCAATCATGGCACTTGCTGCTGCGGCATCGCTTAACCAAGGTATCTACTTTGGAATGAACACCTCGGCAGGCACCGTAGATAAGCTCGCTGGCACAGCGATCGTCCAACAGTATGACGGCGATCGAGAAGAAATTACCTCTGTGGCAGTTGGAAACTTGGGTGTGACTAATGTTTACGGTGGTCAAGTCGTTCCTCAGTGGGAAACTGAAGATGCTAACGGAAACGAAGTAGTGGTCACCGGTGCTGAAGCCTTCAAAGCTGTTGCGAAGGATGTAGGCGAACCATCAGTCGTATCGCGTACCGGCGGTGCGCCAACCCTAGCTGTGTCGA
This sequence comes from Arcanobacterium phocisimile, assembly GCF_016904675.1. Taxonomy (NCBI): domain Bacteria; kingdom Bacillati; phylum Actinomycetota; class Actinomycetes; order Actinomycetales; family Actinomycetaceae; genus Arcanobacterium; species Arcanobacterium phocisimile. Next base: position 573,079 of record NZ_CP070228.1, read on the forward strand.
TGGCACATATTTTGCACCAAGTTGGTGGTGGCAAAGGCATGATGGGATTCTGGTATCACTTCGCAATCATGTTCGAAGCTCTCTTCATTCTTTCGGCGGTCGATGCAGTGACCCGTGTGGCTCGTTTCCAAGTTTCTGAAGCTCTTGGCTCAGTCATTCCGAAGTTCAAAGATCCAAACTGGAACGTAGGCGCCTGGTTCGCAACCGGACTCGTTGTCGCTGCTTGGGGATCGTTGCTTCTCATGGGCGTAACAGATCCACGTGGTGGTATTCAAACGCTCTTCCCGCTGTTTGGTATTGCCAACCAGCTCATCGCTGCCATCGCACTGCTGCTGTGTACCGTAGTAGTGGCACGGAAGGGCTACATCAAGTACTTGTGGATTCCGCTTATTCCATTCGCATTTGATGTTGCAGTAACCTTTACCGCCTCGTACCAGAAGATTTTCTCCACCGATGCCAAGATTGGCTACTTCCAACAGTGGCGTAACGCGGTGGCAAAAGCTGAAACGCTCACCGATCCAATGGCAATTGAAGACAACGCGGCGGTTATTCGTAACACCTTTATTCAAGGAACACTGTCCATCATCTTTGTTGTTGCGGTTGCCTTCGTAATCGTTATGGCTGCAGTTCGGATTGTTTCGACGATCAAGTCGGGGCACTACACTCATAGTGAAGACCCGTACCAGGAGTCGAACTTCTTCGCGCCAGTTAACCTCGTTGCGACGCCACTAGAAAAGAAGCTGGTCGTCGAATATGAGCAGGTTGGCGATCCGAATCTTATTCCGGGGGTCAAACCGCGTTCTCACTGATCGCATTTTGGCGGTTGAGTCACTTGCTAGCATGGCAAAGAAGTGGTCGTTAGAAGAAAGAAGATAAACATGTCAGAGCTTTCGCAAAAATTATGGGATCGATACGAACATGTGAGATACCTGTGGCGGGCTATGACTGGTGAGGGAGCCTATGACGTATACGTCGAGCGGCATCACCGAGAACATCCCGACCATGAACCGATGAGCGAGCGCGAATTTTGGCGTATGCGTGCTGACGAAGCCGAGCAGAACTTTCAAGCTCGTTGCTGCTAGCGATGTGTGACAATGGCGGGCGCGAAGATCAGATTCGATCTTCGCGCCCGCCATTGTCTAAAGCGGTGTGAATGCGCTAGTTTACGTTCGCAGGGTCCGAGGCTACTCGGCCCGCCCTGCCTTGGTCGAGAGCATCGATTGCCGCAATATCTTCAGCACTAAGAGTTACATCAACACTTGCAAGATTTTCTGCCATGCGCTGCGGAGATGAACTCTTCGGGAAGACGATATGTCCCCGAGCGATATGCCATGCGAGAACTATTTGTGCCCAACTTGCACCGTGACGCTGAGCGATGTCACCGATAACCCCGCTTTGATAGTCAACTTTTCCTTGACCGAGCGGCCCCCACGCTTCGAGTAGGATCTGGTGGACATCTGCTAATTCCTTCGTTGGCTTTTGCTGGAATTGTGGATGGAGCTCGATCTGATTAACCGCTGGAATAAGACCAGTGGCAATGATGTCTGGCAGATAACGGTGATCAAAATTTGAGACGCCAATAGAGCGCGTGAGGCCTTCAGCTCGAAGTTCACCGAAGGTCTCCCACGTAGGAGCGATAGATTCTTTTTCTGGGGTTGGCCAGTGAATAAGATACAGATCAACATAGTTAAGGCCGAGTTTTGCTAGGACTCATCTAGGGCCGTCCGAGTCGCATCTGGACCGCGACGATCATTCCATAATTTCGTGGTGACCCACAGTTCTTCTCGAGCAATTCCAGAATTGGCAATTACTCGTCCCACGCCTTCTTCATTGCGGTAGATCATCGCAGTATCAATATGTCGATATCCAGCTTCAAGGGCTTCGGTTACGCGTGCTTCGGTATCTTCCGGTGGGACTAAAAATGTGCCGTAACCGAGCTGTGGGATAACACGGCCATCATTAAGTGTGAGCGTAGGAGTCATAGGTAGCCTTTCACCAGAGAAACCATGGATACCTCCACATTAGCCGGTTTCCTGTGTAGGTTAAGCCGTGTGCGCTATTACCTGACAGTGTTGACTTTCCAAGCGTTCTGCATCCATATAATGACAATATGGACTCTTCAATTGAATATGAACTTTTTGATTCGTCATGGGAAATTGTCGCGTGTGCAAATGAACTTATCGCAATGTTTCTTGCCCAAACTGCTCTGATGCCATTCTTGTTCGACCCTCGTCCCGAGACATTTGTCCGCATTAGAGAGACTCTATTCGGAGATTCTTGTGCTTCTGACTTTCCAATATATGTCAACGGAGAAACTCCCGAGGAGGAGTTAGTTTTCTCGGGGACTGTAGTTCTTGAACGAGCTCGATCTACCTTGTCAAACGCTTTACGTGAGGATGCCATGAGTGCCGCTATGATGCTAGGTGTCACTAGATTGGCTGATCTAGTTTACAAAAGGGAATGCCACGATAGTCAGTCCGAGCTTTTGGAGTTCATGCGACATTTCCGAAATGCCTGTGCTCATGGTAACCGTTGGAACTTTGCAAAAAATGAACCAAGGCTGCCGGCAGGTACGGAAAAATTGCAAATCTCGCGAGATTTGCAAGGTGAGAGGGCTGCTTGGGGAACAGTAACGCCATACATTTACTTGCACTTTCTCATTGAGATGCTAACGCATTTTGCGAATATAGCATTACGGGAAAGCTGGCGTAGGCAGAAGAAAGTCTGGGCACAAGCAAGTTTTGAACAATTTGAAAATGGGTTCCTCACGGTCGGTTATCTTAATTCTAACGGTGCTCTTTCTGGAACTTTATTGAAGAAAGTTTTCCACCGAATTAATAAGGAAACAGGTGTCTTTTCGGAGTTTACGACTGCAGAGTTAATAGAAAGTTGGCAGGGTGGTGAAGAATGAAACGGAGTGTTCGAAGTTGTTATATCTGAAGTTCGCTCGTTTTGATTTCAGCCAGTTGGAATAACCAAAGCCGTGTGATTGTTAAAATGCTGTAGCTAATCTCGATCAAGGAGAAAACGCAATGAACGTTGATGTTTTGGTTATTGGTTGAGGCAAGGCCGGGAAGACTCTTGCTGGTAAGCTCGCCGGCAAGGGCAAGAAAGTTCCGTTAGTCAAAAATCAGCCTCCATATATGGCGGAACTTTTATCAACGTTGCCTGCATACCGACGAAGATGGGCTTGTTGTTCGCACAGAGGATAGCGGTTACCACGCTGAGGGCGTGCTCGTTGCTGTTAGCCGAGCTCCTACAGTACAGGAGCTCGGCCTAGAAGCTGTCGACATTGAGGCAGATGAGCGTGGCTTCATTAAAGTTGATAGTCATTTACGTATTAGTGTGCCCAGTGTCTATGCGGTTGGTGATGCTAATGGTGGACTGCGATCCTAAACTAAAACAACCGGATCCTGAACTAAAACGGCGATATTTGACAGGCAGAGCTTCATAGCTCGCTACCGTGTCAAATACCGCCGTTTTGGTACGTGGTACTAGCTCAGATTCAGTGCTCGTCGTAGTGCTCACCATGTGCTGCATGGCGGTGACCTTCATGGATGTAATCGACGTGGTCGCCGTGCTGAACGGCTTCGTGGCCGCAACCTTCGCCGTGCTTGTGCTCGGCAATGGTGTGCTCGGCTACTGCTTCGTGCTCGTCGTAATGATCGCCGTGAAGCGCGTGATGGTGGGTGCCATGCACGTAGTCGATGTGGTCGCCGTGCTGGATTGCTTCGTGGCCACAGTTCTCGCCGTGCTTGTGCTCGGCAACTGTGTGTTCTGCATGAACATCTTGTGTAGTCATTTTTCTTCCTTTGGTTGACTGGTGGGTTGGTTAGATTGAAGAATCTGGTGTTTCGTGAGCATGGATTATCGCATCATTGATGACGTGTGCAACATGTTCATCAGCTAGCTGGTAAATCATTTCCTTGCCATGTCGGTTGGCGGAAACAATTCCAACGGTTTTGAGTGTGCGAAGGTGTTGAGAAACGAGGGGTTGTGACATCTGAGTTTGCTCTGCGAGCATCCCCACTGACATCGCTTCCCCATCTAGCGCAACGAGGATTCCGAGGCGAGATTCATTGCCTAATGCTTTGAATAAATCGGCCACTCGTGCGAGATTCTGTTCGTTTCCCATATCTCAAGAATGACACATATATAAACAAATTGCAATATGTTTATTAAACTGATAATGGATGTCATTTGCAAACGCGTGAGAATCACGGGTGAGTCAACGAACCTACACACATCGCCGCACTGATAGTTTTTATGAGCTAGCTTGACTAAACTGGCACCGAAAAGCGAAAAGGGCCAACCCGAAAAGGACAATGTTTGTGCATACCACATCTGATAACTCCAGAAAATCAATCACCGTGAAACACCATGTTTTTTGGGGATCTGCGCTAGCGATCACTGCCTTAGCTGCCTGGACAATCCTTGGCCCAGATACGGCCGGGAGTGCCCTAGGTGCTGCGACACTGTGGATCGGCCGTTGGTTTGGTTGGTTTTATATCCTGCTGGGCACAGCTTGCGTAGTTTTCGTTTTCTATATTGCTTTTTCTCGCTACGGCAATATTCGGTTATCATCTCCAAGCGCACGGCCAGAATACTCTAATCTCGCTTGGGCCTCGATGCTCTTTGCTGCTGGAATTGGCACTGATATTCTCTTCTTCTCCGTAGCCGAACCGGTCTCGCAGTACATGCATCCGCCACAGGAAATACCTCAATCTATTCCAGCTGCGGAACAAGTTCCGGTGTGGGCGATATTCCATTACGGAATAACCGGGTGGGCAATGTATGCCCTCATGGGCTTAGCGCTCGGCTACTTCACCTATCGACGCGGTAGACCGATCGCGGCACGCACCGCGTTGGAGCCAATTTTCGGAGAACAGAAGATGGCTGGAATTCTTGGCGACGTCGTCGATATCGCTGCGATTCTGGGCGCCGTATTTGGCGTGGTGACAACACTAGGTATCGGCGTCGTGCAAATCAACGTGGGTCTAGATATTATGTTTGGCATCGACAAAGGTCTACCGGCTCAGATCGTGTTGATCGTTATTGCTGTCGCACTAGCGATTGTTTCAGCAGTTTCAGGCGTCTCGCGTGGTATTCGCATTCTGTCGCAAATTAACGTCGTCGGCGCGTTAGCCTTGATTGCATGGGTTCTTGTCACTGGTCGACCAGAATTTCTTCTCAACGCAATGGTGACCAATGTCGGTGATCTCGTAGCGCATTTCCCGCAAATGACGTTAGATACCATGGCATACTCGGATGCTGAATTATGGAAGAATGCCTGGACGTTGTTCTTCTGGGCGTGGTGGGTGGCTTGGGCGTCATTCGTCGGTATGTTCCTAGCGCGCATTTCGCGCGGACGCACAATCCGACAGTTCGTTTTTGGTGTGATGACGATCCCGTTTATGTACGTCGTGTTGTGGATTTCGATTTTCGGTAACCGTGCCATCGATTATATTTTGCACGCCCCAGACGGGTTGGAATTTGCTGAAATGACAGTCAACATTCCAGAGCTTGGCTTCTACCATCTGCTCCAACAAGTCCCGGGCGGTACAGCAGTGATCCTTCTGGCAACCGCAGTCGGGTTCTTGTTCTATGTCACGTCAGCTGATTCGGGTGCGTTGGTGATGGCGAATTTGTGTTCGAATTTGCCGACGCCGACGACGGATGCACGTTCGTGGCTGCGCATCTTTTGGGCAACGCTTACCGGTATTTTGACTACGGGTATGTTGATAGTGGGAGGAATCCCTGCGTTGCAGTCCGCATCGGTTATCATGGGCTTGCCATTCGCGTTCGTCATAGCACTGACTATGGCAGGGTTCTATCAAGAAATTAGCCAGGATGCGAAGAATATGGTGTTGCATCGAGCTGGCTATCCGGCACCGGTTGGGGTTTCGCCGGGCAGTGTTTTAGCGAATGCGTCATGGCGCGAGTGGCTGTCCCAAATTTTCGGAACTGTTAGCCCAGCACAAGCGCAAAACTACCTCGATCGCGTCGTGTTTCCAGCGCTCGAAACGCTGGTGCGGGAAATGGACAAACAAGGTGATTTTGAGGTGCGTATCATTCGTGGCGAAGCAGATGAATATCGGGACCTCGACGTCGAACGCATCGTTTACGACCACCTGTCGTTGCGTGTGGAAAATGCGCACGGGGAGTTCTATTACCGGGTGTTGTCGGTCGATGCACCGGCGATGGTTTACGGTACTCAGATTCCGACCGAGCACGATCGTTCAACCCGCTTGGAAGTGCAAAGCAGTAACGCCGACGAGCCGTACGACATCATGGGTTATTCTGGCGAAGCAATTATCTACGATGTGCTTGGCCAATTTGAGCGATATGTGCGTCACTCTGAAATGTTGCACGGTGAACCGTCGTCGTCACAGTGACGCACGCAGGCTTACAATGAAATTTCAAAAACTGGTACAACTAATCCGAAAATAGTTGCGGTAATGAGAAATATACCGATGATATTAAGCCAGACGCCGGCGCGTATCATGTCAGACATTCGGATGTATCCAGAACCGTAAGCGATAGCGTTTGGCGGGGTCGCAACCGGAAGCATGAATGCGCATGTCGCCGCCAACGCCACCGGAATTGTCAATAACGTAACATCGGTTCCGGTGCCTATTGCAACCCCGCCCATAATTGGTAAGAAAGCTGCGGCGGTGGCTGTGTTAGAGGTTAGTTCTGTCAAGAAAATTATCATCGCGGTTACTGCAGCGATCATGATGACGATGTTGAAATTCGATAAGCCAGTTGCCTGCTCACCGATCCACAATGACAGACCGGTGGCAGTGAACTGCGAAGAAAGTGCCAAACCGCCGCCGAAAAGAAGCAGGACGTCCCACGGGATATTCTTTGCTGTTTCCCAATTGATCAGACGAACGCCTCTAACTGGATCTGCTGGAATGATGAACAAGAGGAGGGCGACTGTCATTGCAATTGCCGAGTCGCTGATCTTCACTCCTGGGAAATACGCCTTGGTGATGATTGGAACAAAGATCCACGATAATGCAGCAAGCAGGAAAATAATACCGACGAGCTTTTCGCCCCGCGACATGGCACCCATGTTCTCTAATTCGGTGCGTATGAGTTGTTTACCGCCAGGAATGTGGTCGATTTCCGGCTTAAAGATGACGTGGGTGATAAGGAACCATCCGATGAGCATGAATACCATAGCGAGTGGAGCGCCGATCAACATCCAACGGCCAAAGCCAATGTCGATATGATGTGTTTCTTTGAGGTAGCCCTGCAAAAGTGCGTTTGGGGGAGTTCCGATAAGGGTTCCTAAGGAGCCAATTGAAGCTGCATAGGCGATTCCGAGCATCAGGCCGACGGCGAAATCGGAGTGATGGAGTCCAGCTTTTTCTTTAATGGTCTCGACCGCGTCTTTGCCTTTGGAGACGAGTGCTGCGGCGACGCCGCCTTTGGTTGCGTCGCGTGCGATACTCGGCATCTCTTGGACCTCTTGGCTAATGGCGGCTTCGTCGGCGTCGTCTGTGCCGGCAATGTGTCCCACGAGATGGAGGATTGAGATGCCGATCGGAAGCATCATAACGGCGGTTGCCGTGTTCGACACCCACATGGACATCACGCCGGTGGCGAGCATGATTCCGCCGATTATGCGTTTCGGGGTGGTGCCTAGAAGCAAGATGGTGACAAGGGCAACGCGACGATGAAGGTTCCAGCGTTGCATAGCGAGCGCGAGTATAAAGCCGCCCATGAAGAGGAAGATGGTGCTTGAGGCGTAGGGTGCGGACGCTAAACCAAAGGATGTTACTTGGAATATAGGGAAGATAACGAGGGGGACGAGTGCAGTTGCGGCAAGTGGGATAGCTTCGGTCATCCACCAGATTCCCATGAGAATTGTGGTTGCAGCAGTGATTTTAAGACCGGCCGGGTTGAAGTTATTTGGGGGATTGTCGCCGGCGGCTTTTTGGGCGATGTCGATAGCGGAGTCTGGCATAAGGAAGAATACGAGAAGCGCGGCTGTGACGCCACCGAGGAGACCGACGACGCGGATGATCCATACTTTGCGTTCGGGAGGGGTGTAATTATCTATTGGTGGACGCTGCGTTGGCGAGGTGGTGGTTATTGCGCTCATGAGATTCTCCTTATGTGGTTGGCAGTTATTTCAGCACGGCGATGCGATGAAAACCCATAATGCGTTATCTTTATATAAAGATAACGCATTATGGGTAGGAAAAGTTTAAAACTATTTTTATGAAGAACTATGTGCGGTGATACGGATTATGGTGCGCGATATTTTGAGCGGTGACATGTGCGGATCAACGCGAAAGAACCATATATTGAGCCGTGGGATTGGACTGTAGGCGATCAACTTGTTCAACCAATAGCTGCCGATCTTCAGCGCGGTAGAAATCGAATTCGTCAGCATTAACCATCAGTACGGGGGAGGCGGAATAGTGGTTGTGAACCCAATCGTCATACCCTTCCCACAAAGTGCGGTAGTAGGAAACGAGCTTCTCGTCTTGTTCGAAATCGCGACCGCGAGAACCGATACGCTCTATGATTGTGTCGAATGAGGCGTGCAAGTAAATCATGAGATCAGGCGCTTTCTTTGGGAATTGGGCGATCTCTTTCATCATCTCATCGAGGATTTTGGCATAGAGCTTGAATTCCTCAGGAGCGATTCGTCCTAGATCCGTGTTTACTTTCGCGAAGTACCAATCCTCATAAATCGAACGATCCATAATCGAAGGGCCAGCAAATAGTGCGCGCTTGATATCCCGATAGCGTGAAGTTAAGAACTCCAACTGCAATAGAAACGGGTAGCGCTTGAGGTTTTGTTCTTCCTCAGAGGCTGTATAGAAAAGCGGGAGAATATCATTACCCTCAACGTTTTCGGTGTATAGGTCAATATCGAGGTCTGCTGCGATAATTGATGCGAGAGTGGTTTTGCCAACTCCGATCATTCCTCCGACGACGAGCATAATTCTCCTCAGATGAAACAAAAAGGTCGAACATAATCTTATTCCTGTATGTGTAGTTCTGCGTGACAAATCGATGTGAGTAGTTTCGCTAAATCTGGGATTGTTTAGTGGATGGGAACACGCTATCTAGGGAATCGTATTGTTTCACGTGGTAGGCGAATTGTTCACGCGTGCTGTTTGTGGAAGATATTTGAGTTTGATGTGGATTGGGCTTGCTGAGCCTGGTGATTAATTAAGTCAGCTATGTTTGTCGGAACAATCATGGGCAAAGTGGGTGACTGTTGCCTTGCGTCATGGAGTTAAAGAATTTGGAATTCAAGTATGTTGCGCTTGGAGTGAGCGTTCTTCGGGGCGTAACAGTTTCTCAGTGGTCTATTGAATTTCTACCGATATCTGATTGGGGTCAGTTGAGACAAGTATGCCTTGAGCTGTCAAACCGGCGATAGATTCTGTTGATAGAAGATTGATTCGCCCTACGTCCTGTTGCGGGTTCGGTTTGAAATCTCGCCCCCATCTCTACCGGAAAACGACGAGGCGTGGTTCACAGTTGACGTTTGATGATGGCGACTCACTACTCTAAGCGTATAGTTATACGTAACAGTGCATAACTATTCCGAAGGGTTGGTTGAATAACATGGCCAAAGAACGTATCCTCCTTGCCTACTCTGGTGGACTCGACACCTCGATAATTATCCCGTGGCTCAAGGGAAATTACGACTGTGATGTGGTTGCGATGGTTGGACAAGTCGGAATCGGTGTCGACGACGAGGCACTAAAGAAGAAAGCCTTAGCATGCGGCGCTGAAAAAATATACATTGAAGACCTCGCCGAGGATTACATTGTTAACTACATCTACCCAAGTCTTAAAGCCCAAGCTAGGTACGAAGGAAGCTATCTTTTAGGCACCTCAACTGCACGTCCATGTATCGCCAAGCGCATGGTCGAGATTGCCCGGGCAGAAAACTGCACCGCCATTGCCCACGGGTGTACGGGCAAAGGAAACGATCAGGTCCGTTTCGAACTAGCGATCAAAGCCCTTGCCCCGGAGATGAAGATTATTGCGCCGTGGCGGACATGGAATATCACATCCCGTGACGAAGAGATCGACTATGCCAATGCTCGTAACATCCCAGTCCCGGTCACTAAAGAGGACAACTACTCGATGGACCAAAACATCTGGCACCTCAGCCACGAAGGCATGGACCTCGAAAACCCGGAAAACGAACCCACCTATTCGGACTTACTCAACATTGTCGCCAGCCTAGAACAGACACCAGACCAAGGTGAATACGTCGAGATCGAATTCGTCTCCGGCATCCCAGTCCGGGTAGATAACGTCACGGGCGACGTCGACATGCTCACCTACCTCAATGACAAAGCTGCCAAACACGGCGTCGGCGTCATCGACATCGTCGAAAATCGGTTAGTCGGCATGAAGTCCCGTGGCGTCTACGAAACACCAGGCGGCACAGTCTACTACGCAGCCCATCGGCAACTCGAACTCCTGTGCCTCGAACGCGATACTCTCCACTATAAAGATCTCGTTGCCCAACGCTTCGCTGACCTCGTTTACAACGGACAATGGTTCCATCCACTGCGCGAAGCCCTCAGCGCCTTCGTCGACAAAGCCAACGAGACCCTCACCGGAACCGTCAAACTCAAACTATATAAAGGCAACATCATTCCAGCAGGAACCTCGTCACCGTTCTCGCTCTACGACGAAGCCCTATCCACCTTCGATGAAGACGACGTCTACAACCAGTCTGACGCCACCGGATTTATCAACCTGTTCGGGCTCCCCACCCAAGTTGTGGCCCAGATGAAACAGCGCGCGGGCATGATGGAGGAAAAATAATGGCAGGGGCACTATGGAGCGGACGATTCCAAAAAGCCACCGATGCGGCCGTCTGGGCCATGAACTCCTCGCTGAACTTCGATAAGCGACTCTATGCTCACGACGTCGCCGGAAGTATCGCACACGCAACTATGCTCGCGCAGATTGGGATTTTGACACCCACTGAGCTTGAAGCGATCACAGGCGGGCTCGCCGGTATCAAAGCAGATATCGACAGTGGCGCGCTCGTTATCGGCGGCGCAGCTGAAGACATACACATGTTCGTCGAAGCAGAACTCACCAAACGAATAGGCGATCCTGGCAAGAAGCTCCACACCGCTCGTTCACGCAACGACCAAGTCGCCACCGATCTCAAGCTCTGGATGCGCGACGAATTAGGGGAGATCGACTCGCTAATCCGTGAGCTGGTTGCGGTGTTTATTGAAGTTGCGAAGCAACATGTCGATACTGTCATGCCGGGGTACACCCATCTTCAACGGGCACAACCTATTACACTTGCACACCATCTGATGGCATATGTGCACATGTTTATGCGTGACCTCCAGCGGTTAGGCGAAGCCGGGAAGCGGTTGAACTATTCACCGCTAGGGGCGGCAGCGTTAGCGACGACGACGTATCCAGTAGACCGAGAGCTCACCGCGAAACTGCTAGGTTTCGATGGGGTGGCAACGAACTCGCTCGATGCAGTTTCAGACCGTGACTATGTGATGGAGATAGCCGCGGATTTAGCGATTTTCATGGTGCATCTATCGCGGTGCAGTGAAGAAATTATTTTGTGGGCGAGTGCAGAGTATGGCTTTATCGAACTTGATGACGCGTATGCCACCGGAAGCAGTATTATGCCGCAAAAGAAAAATCCGGATGTGGCAGAGCTGACGCGCGGTAAAACTGGCCGCGTGATCGGTGATGCGATGACGCTGCTGACAATGATGAAAAACTTGCCATTGGCGTATAACAAGGATGTTCAAGAAGATAAAGAGGCAATCTTCGATGCGGTTGATACCGTGAAGTTGTGTATTCCAGCATTCGCTGGAATGGTGGCGACAATGCGAGTTAATGCAGGGGAGATGCGGCGAGCAGCTGGTGGCGGTTTTACCAATGCGACTGATTTAGCAGACTATTTGGTATTTAAGGGCGTCCCGTTCCGTCAGGCGCACGAAATTACCGGCAAGCTCGTGCATTATTGCGTAGGTCAAGGTATTCATTTGGAAGAGCTCGGGCTTGAGATGCTGCGCGAACACTGCGAACTTATTGAGGACGACGTCTATGACTATCTCGATATAGCCAACTGTGTGGCGCGCCGCAATGTTGTGGGCGGGCCGGCTAAGGAAGCCGTGCTACGAGACATAGCAGAAGTTGAGAAGAAGCTGTAAAGCAGAAGGGGTGTGCAGTAAATCGGGAAATAGCGCAAACCTCGACGTATATGGACGAGGTTTGCGCTATTGCCACATTAGCTGCCGAAGGTAGAAGTGTATCAGGGGGCCGAGCCACAAAAATGCCGGTGTTCAACTCAATTCTTTGATGATCGATTGGCTGATTTGTTGTCCTTGTAATAGGCAGACATAGCGATGTAGTGGCCGGAGTATTCGGCGCAGTGCCGATCGCCGGCGTGTGGCTGAGGTCGGAATATACCCGATAGAAATAAAGAGCTGGGTACCACCCGCAGCTGGTTCTAGCTCTATATGCACAACTCGCTGTTTTACACGGAGTTAAAAGCTCTGGAGACAAGGAGTGGATATGCCCGTTCCCAGCCGCCTAGTTGGCGAGCGCGTTTCCCGCCGTCGACGATAAGCCCGTGAAATTTTGCTAACTCGGAGGTAGTAAATTGGCTGTGCTCAATAAGTGGATCGAGGGTTCGTTTAGCTGCCGTGTAGTTTCGATACTCTCCGTATCCGGCGGCTGCTAATAGCCGACGGGCATAAAGATCGTAAATAAAAACCGGTCGGTCATAGATATAAAGCAAAAGATCATCGGCAGTTTCTTCACCAACTCCACGAATCCGCAGCAACTCCTCGCGCAACTGCGGCGTGCTCAAGTGCTCGGTGTGCTGATTGCGTTCGATGAACCAAGAGGTGAGCTCTTTGAGGTAGCGTGTCTTGGTGTTGTAGTATCCACACGGGCGAATCAAGCTAGCCACCGTTTCGTCGCTGGCAGCCAGGAGGCGTTCCGGGCTCAGCATGCCGGCCTCGCGTAGATTATCGATGGCAGACTCGACGTTGTGCCACGAGGTGTTTTGGGTTAGTACCGCGCCGATGGCGATTTCGAATCTGGATTCGCCTGGCCACCAGGTTCCGGCAGGTATCTGCTGTTCCAAAAGCTCAAAGAGCTCTCGCATTGTATGGCTCATATCGTCTCACCGTCATTGTACTGACCGTCTTTATCATGCCGCTGCATCGCAGTTTTATGCGGAGAGGTTGTACACCAAACAGGGAAATAGCGCAAACCTCGACCATATACGCCGAGGTTTGCCCTATTGCCACATTAGCTGTTGCAACTGGCGGCGTATCTCAGGCAAGAGCGCCCCAGTTTAGGCAGGGACGCTAGTTCTAGCAGGGTGCCCGCAAGTATAAACGGGAGCCCCGCAGTCCAAACAGTGCTGCCGCAGCTCTACCGCAGCTCTACCGCAGCTCTACCGGGAACTCCTCAAGCAATCGCAGCCAAATTTCGGATGCGGTCGGATATGCCGGCACGGCATGGCGCAGAACTCGCACCGGCAATTCGCCAACGACAGCAACTGTGGCTGCGTGGAGCAATTCAGCAACATCCGGGCCGACGAATGTTGCACCGAGTAGCACGCCGGTGTGTGCGTCTACGACGAGCTTGGCTTTGCCGTTCGCATCGTCACGTAACAGTCCAACTCCGGCAGCGGATGTGATCTCAACTTCGCTGGTGATTACCTCGCGTCCCTGATTTTGTGCTTGAGCTTCAGTCAGGCCAACCGATGCGACTTGCGGATCAGTGAATACGACCTGGGGAACAGGAACCTCTACATTCGGTGCGGTTTCGGGTGTGCCCGCAAGTTTCGCGCCGAGCATCCGTGCCTCATATTTGCCTTGGTGGGTGAGAGGTGCGCCGGTTCCGGCGTCACCAATAGCATGTAGCCACTCAGGCAGGTTTCCTTCGCGTATGTCATCGGGGGTGAGGCCAACGGTATCGAGTCCGACGTTATCCAGCGCCGGGCGCCGGCCTGTTGCAACCAGAAGCTCATCGGCATCGAGAGTTTTCACTGTGTCACCATCTGCGGAATGTGAACGGGTAACGACGTCGAGGTGTACGGTTCCGCCGTGAATATGCCCGATTTCTGGGTTCGGGTTCAATGCCGGATCGCGCTTAACTGCCGTCACTTCAGCGTTCGTTAAGACTGTGATGCCCTGGTTTTCAAGGGATTCCTTAACGAATTGGCCAGCAAAAGGTTCAGAGCGATCTAGGAGTGACGATCCGCGTACAAGCATCGTTACCGTACTTCCTAGTGCTTGCATCCAGGTAGCTGCTTCGACTGCGACGACACCACCGCCTACAATAACTAAACGATCTGGGACCTCAACGACTCCAGTTGCATCACGCGATCCCCAGGCATTCACACCTTGGTACATGTTTGGAATGACCGGCGTTGACCCGGTGGACAGAACGACTGCAACGCGTGCCTCGACGGTGTAGGGTTCGGTGGTTTGAGGATCATTAGCGGTTGTGCCGCCATCTACTGGCGTGATTTCAACCCGGCGTTCTCCCACGATACGTGCATGGCCGCGTGCCACTTCCAAGCCGGCATCTTGTGCCCAGGTTATTTGGGAGCTGTCATCATATTCGCTCACCCATTCGTCACGGCGAGCCAACATGTCGCGCGCATTGATACTCGCGCCGCTGACACCCTGCACGTGATCTGTTGCATGTGCTAGATCCACGGGGCGCAGGAGGGCTTTGCTTGGAATACATGCGTAGTAGGAACATTCGCCCCCAAACAGTTCCTTATCAACGAGGAGGACGGAGAGTCCGCCATCGTGGGCATATTGCGCCACATTTTCGCCTACCGGGCCGGCGCCAATAACAATGACATCTACTGCTTTATTATTCATATAATCACGCTATAACTGAAATCAGTGCTTCCGTTTGGCTTCAAGTACGCCGACGAGACCACCAATTGCGGCGAGGTTCTTAAAGAACTGGATCTGTTGCATACCTTTTGCCTCCGGAGCAGACTTCCAGAAAGGATGCCCGGCGAGCGTCGTCGGAACAAGAGCACCAACAAGGCCGAGCGCGGAAAGTTTCGGAAAAATGCCAAGAGCTAGTGCCGCGCCGGCGCCAACCATAACAGCTCCGTTTGCGCGAACCATGAGTTCAGCATTCTCGTGACTAACCTCAATGCCAAGATCAGCCATGAAGTCCTGTGTGATCTGTACGCGACCACCTGGCTCCTTGACGGAATCAAAACCCGCTGTGACAAAAATTCCAGACAAAAGAATCTGTGAAAGTTTCATTACTTCACCTAACTTTCCAATACACCACGTAGGCATTAACCGAATGCTACTCGACGGCGTCGAGCGCATATCTTGAAACCACACTAGCACTGTTGTGGTACGGTGCAGGTGCGTTTAAGGTGATAGTGAAATTCTCTGAAATATGCTTTCTAGGACTGTTGAACACCAAACTCTTATAGCAGGTGTACAGATTATGAGGAGCGCGTGGTGAAGTGGTTTTAGCGCTGTGTCCAAGTGAGGTGACGAGAATGTTTTGGTGGCATGATCGTGAAAAGACCCAACGCGGGCTTGACGATGTCAGTTAAACCACTGTCTCCATATTCGTATCAGGATTGTCCTAAGCTATCTCACGAGCATTTTATCAAACGCATGCCAAGGCTGAGGACAAACGTTACCAGCCCTACTAAAGGGGGCTGAAAGTTAACAAGCGTTACAGGTCGAGGTGGAAAAAGATCCACGCTACCTACGTCGCAGCCCACCCGCTGTGTGAGGACTGCCTTGAAGGTGGGGTGTCACGCGCCGGTGCAGGAAGTCCACCGTGTTCTCCCGTGGGAACATGGCTGCACCCACGACTTTGATAATCATCGTTTGCTGTGCAATTGTAAAAAGATCAAGAATTAACTGAGCTGAAGAAAGTCGACAAGTTGCCTACGGGAGGTACTTTTGAGATTGAGTGTTATTTCCCAGAGCTTAACGATCAGCGTAGTCAGGTAGATGCCCAGTTAATGCAGAATTCTTCTAATAATGGCAAGTTTGAAGTTGAAAAGTTTGGTATGACGTAGGATATTTCAGGTTAGATACGCTTGTTCAGTGGTGATGTACGTGGCTGAAAGAGACGGTGCTTGCTCAAGGGTCTAATTAAGTCATTGAAAAAATAATGTAATTAATTGAAACTAAAGTATGTCTTTGTTAGTGTTTTAGGACACGCTAGGCGCGATGGGGTGAAGTGAGCCCATTGAAAAGATCATCGAACAAGCTCAATCCGTGCGTCCTGACGGAAACTTGCATAAAACTGGCAGGAGAATATGATGTTTTCGCCGTATAGTCACGTATGGTTTCGTGATGCATTGATGTTGGTTGTCATAACAGTCTTAATGCTCCTGATTAGTTACTTTGTTTTCGATATTTTCCCGTGGCAAGCAGCCTTGACCATGTGCTGTATTGCCCTAGTGGGTTTTGTAATCGGAATCTTCCTGAGAATACGAGAGAACAAAAAAGAAGGGCTCTAAAGAAGCTGGCGTTGGAAGTTAAACTCGTCCATGGCACTCATCCGGTCCTGTCATGGATGGTGGACAACATTCACATGCGCACCGACCCGGCAGGCAACATCAAACCCGACAAACGAAAGAGCACCGAGGAGAACGACGGTGTGGTCGCTACGATCATGGCCCTCGACCGTGCAATCAGATGCGGCCAAGGAACAACGAACGGCGGCATCTACGATCAGCGTGAGCTACCTGTTTTGTAGGATAACGAGAACTTCCCGTTTACAGCACAATGTGAGATACGTTGTTATATTAATAACGGTATTTAGGCAACGAAAGTTGTTGCGCAAATGCTGTTTCACTGCAGCGAGCACTGGCGCTTACTGCGGCACAGAGGTTGCCGACAACGAGACACATAATGAGAGGTATCATGAAAGCTAAAATGGTAATGGCAGCAACTATAACAAGTGTTGCTCTTTTTATATCGAGTGCAGGAGTTGCAACAGCAGTAGATTTAGACACTGTAAGCGGAGGCAAATCTGAACTCTCTGTAGTGGACTTTGGTGTAGTTTCGGATGCAGAAGGTGTAGTTTCGGATGCAGAAGTAGAACAGCTTGCACAAGAGCTAGAAAATATTTTTACTACATATTTATCTCAAAATAATGCAGGGCATTGGTTTGTCACTGCGGCAGGATACGGTTCAAATATCAAACAATCAGATCTTGAAGTGATAGCAGCAAGATTAAATAGCAAGATATCTGTCAATAATGCTGGCATGTAAACCAGGTCGAGTGATTACGCAAAGTGTGTCATTGATGTTACCGGGCTTGGAGCTATTGGGGGACTATTTACCGGAGCTTTTACAAAGCTGATCGAAAAAGAACTTTGGAAAGAGGCTGCTCTTTACATTGTTAAAATTGTAGGAAAAATGCATTTAAAGGTGGCGTTGTAGGTCTTGCTGCATCGTTGGCTGCATCTGCTATTTGGTGTGCTACTCCCTGGTCGCGGCAATGAAATGGAAGATGATGCTGATGCTAGATAAATTTCGATACGTTTTACTATCGATTACGTGTACGGTATTAATCGGTTTCTTATTTTTTATTGGTGCCTTGATTTCGAATTCTTTTAACGACATGCTACACGAGAATATGGCTGCAGCCGTGGCGATCTCGGTGGTAATTCCTGCAGTTGCCATGTATTCAAAGTATGAGTCGAAGAAGCAAAAGTAATATTTTCTTCTATGAAATTTTACCCTTCACCCTTCTTGCAAGGTTCTGGGCTAATGTTAATAACAGTGTTTAAGCAACAAAAGTTGTTGCGCAAATGCTGTTTCACTGTAGTGAGCAGTAAGGCATACCGCTGGATGCGGACGGGTACGAGTGAGACTACTACCGCAAGGACTAACTCTTATTGGGCGTCGAGAAGAATGCTCGGGTCCGCTTCATTACCGAAGGTGATCTCTACCGTCTCATTATCTCCTCGAAGCTTCCGGCTACTCAGAAGTTCGAATCCTGGGTGTTTGATGAGCTTTTGCCGACGATTCGCTGTCACGGCATGTATGCGTACGAGGAGCTCCTCGCTGATGAACAGAGGCAGAGTTCTCGTTAACACTTCCAACTGAATTGCTTAACGATTTTCAAATTCCTAGTTCGAGTGAAGCAGGCGACTATTCATTAGAGGTGCACGATGAAGGAGACGGCGCTTTCAGATCTTTATTCCATATTCCTGATGCGAAATCGCCAAAAGAATACTCAATTTCGGTAGATCCAGATTTCCATTTGACATATTTGGAAGATGGTGGAATCGCTGCGTGGGATCAAAATGAGAATCTTGTAGGAACCTTTACATCGTCGTGGGCTGTTGATGCAAACGGAGTAAAAGTTAACACTGACTATATAATTGATGGCAACCGCATAATTCAGCGTGTCCACAGCGATGACACAACTGTTTATCCCGTAGTTGCTGATCCTTTCTGGATTCCTGCTTTAGCTGTAGTGGCACACGTTACTCGTCATGCATCAACTCAGGCTACCGCCAGGGGCGTGAGCTAAGCATTGATAAAACAAGTGGTAACAACTGGTGTGAAAACGGCAGATAAGAAATGGGCATCGGTATTTACACAAGGTAAAGCGAAGAATAGGATTCGCGTTATCGTAGCTAATAAAACTGGAAACATTACCACGGTCATAAAAGGTTGAAACTCATGCAGCTAACATACGATAAAGAAGCCGACGCAGCTTATATCACTTTCGGTAAAAGTGTTGAACCAAACGAGGCGTCTCAGCAGGTTCCATTCATCGAGATTCCTAACGGGCAAACATAAGTAACGATAGATGTTGATAGTGAAGGGTATCTTATCGGTATCGAAATACTTGCAGTGTCAGCTGGTCTACGTGCCGAAGTTTTGAACAAAGCACAGCATCTGTGAGCACTTTACCTTTATATTTTTGTTGTGAAACGCAAATGTGGCTATTCGAATGTCACTAGTTGTTTCCTGCGAGTAGTCCCTTGTGTCTGAATAGGCGCGGGGGATCACTTGTTTTTTAACCGAGGAACAGTGATGGGTTTTCTTGATTGGCGACGCGGTAGCGCCACGCGTACTGCTCGACGCCGGAGTTACGATCACTGGCTGCACCTATGTCGGCTCGAAAACGATACCGGAATCCACCTTTATGCGATCGACGTCGCTACCCACCACACCTACAGATAAGGACAAGCCCCGTGGCAACTATTGGTTTAGACAAGCTCTACTACGCGCGCGTAACCGAAAACCCTGATACGGGTGAGGAAACCTACGCTACTCCCACACCCCTGGTAAAGCCATCTCCGCTTCTGAGGATGGCAGGGCTCCGGTGGCGATTTGACCTCAAAGGCGACAGTATTATGTTCTCTACCCCCGTCGACTGCTGGCGGATCGAAACAGGATGCACTCAGCCTTGCGTCAATGGTTTATCGACGCCGTGATTCCATCTGGGATTTAATACCGCGCTCACGCGAAGCTTTTAGCTCCATACAACCTGAGTTGACTATCGCCCCACCAAGAAAGAAACTCATCGGCACTTTGTCCATTGCGTTCTTCAAATGCGCAGTCAAACGTGGCAATGATCCCTTGCGTTGCCTCAGCGATTGCAGCCGCGACCAGCCCGTATCCCGTTGAGGCGAGAGCTGGCCCGCCAACATTGCGGTATTCGAACCAGTAATGGTCTTGGGCGAGTATCTTCGCCAGTTGCTTGGGAGGAAGCAGATCTTCAAATTCTTCGACGATACTCCACAAGCCGAGATGCTCCGGTTTTGAGTCGAACGGGTACACAAGATCTTCTTCAGTAATTCGATCGTCATTCCCAACTGCGAGGCAGCTGGGCCAAGAGCTGGAATCCCATTCACCGTTAATCCAGTAGGCAAACCCAAGGTCCATACCCGGTTCCCAGACTAGGTCCTTATCGATGTAACGCAGTGGCTTCGTAGAGGGGTAGAATGCTTTGATCTCGATTTGAGAGCCAATCTCGTAACGGTCAAGGAGATTTTGGAAAAGCTCCTGGGTTCGAGCACGTGTCTGTTCAACAAACGGCATGAAGCCCGTCGCTGGATATACATCGATCGTCGTTGACATGTCTCAACCTTAGCACTCGAGAGCGACACAAATTTGTGAAAAGAGGTGCAACGCTGATGACTGACTCCAGCTTTGGTTTGAAGATTGGTTTGAAGGGTGAGCACGAGTTTAAGTGCGATCACGGATATTAACCGTGAGATGCGGGTGCTCTGCTCGGAGATGAAGCTTGTAGCCTCCTCGTTCGGGGAAAACGATAGCCGGACGAAGAATTGGCAGATCCAACTAAACAACGCGGGTGCGGTCGAAGATCTCAGCGATGAGATGGACTCCGCCTCGGGCAAGACGCGTATTTCCGGTGACATTTTAAAACTAATCTTGCTTCTGAAGCCATCATTGAGGGCGCGAAGGGTATTTTGGTCGTGCTATTACCTCGATTGGGCGGGGTATGGCTGGTGTGGCGCGTAAGACTTCGTTTTCCATTTCCAGCTCACGGATCCGGTTCAAAGAGCATGCATCTCTTTAGCACCCGCGAGATCGTTTGAAGGATTCATCCCACGAGGCTGCAAACGTGCGTTTGTGATCCACTTTTGTAGCGAGGATCGTGAGGTCCCCAGAGCAGCACACATCTGGTAGCGGCTGATCCCTGATTCGACTAGTGCGACTGCGTCAGCCTTGAACTGCTCGCTGAATAACTTTGAGATGAACAACGTCTGAAGTGCTCCCGGAAAGCTGGACTGGATAATTGGGTTCCTTCTTTCAGGGAGTACTTCTATGTTTACATCGAGTAAGGTTAGCGTGAGTCAGCATGAATGTTTGGTGGAGTTATTTAAGGCTAGGTTTGAAGCTAATGCTGATGGGCACCGTGTTTGCGCTCAAGCAATCAAATAAACATGGCCAAACCCGTCCCATACAACGATGCTTTTTCCACATCTATCAACGCGTTATCCAACTCTTAACTACCTGCCCGCGAACGCAAGCAGGTATCGAGATTCTCCAGCTAACAAAAACATTGATGAACATATCAACCCCAACCCAAGCATCTTCTTGGCTAGTCCAATACTCCCAATGGGAAACTCGTTGACACTTCAATGGGCAAAGAACGTAGCTACCTTGGTCCACGTCCTACATCAATCACTGACCAACGCCGTTGGTGGTGGACTCACCAAAACTTACGATCGGTACGAGGCGTGTACCGAGCAATGATCAAAAACAACACCCTCTTTACCTACCTCAAACCACTCATAACAAACCCACAAGCCCGCCCATACCGCAAAACAACATCACCATGTGAAGGGACAATCAACGCCGCAATCAAACGGCTCTTGTCCCAACACCGCGGGCTCAGTATCGATCACGCCTGCCGACCAGCCCAATGGTACCTCAACACAAAAACGTCGGTTTCCCGCCGATCCAACCCAACTGATCACCCCGCAACACTACTACCGCGAACGACAAACGGAACAACCAGCACCACAAATTCCACAGACCGTCCCAACCCTCGATACTGCATACAACCAACACGCACCATGGGAAGATGGTATCTGGATAAGAAAAGGCTGGGCCAGACGCTACCGAGAATAACCCCGACACGCCCGACCCAGACACACTTTTTGGCCTTTAACCCAGGATCGCCGTACTTATGGGAGATCGCTGGTGTAACAAAAGCCACTCCGGACGGAGTGACTTTCGTGTTTATTCCATTTTCATTCGCCTGAGCATATTGAGCTGATCTCGCCTGGCGTAGATAACGTTAAGAACGTAGACACGGCTCGCATCTTCATCGATGCGGTAGTAGATATAAAAGTTCTTAGCGGCTATTTTTCGGACACCCCGAGAATGCCACGGCTCATCCGGAATAGGAGCGTGAATCCCCGCTTGATAGGAAAGCTTACTGATCGCTTTCCTTAGCGTTTGTAGATAGTTGCTTGCTGTGTCAGGAACTAGCAACACGTAGGAGATGTAGTCCCGAAGTTCGGTTAGGTCTTGTTCTGCGTCAGGCGTAATGATGACGTGATGGGGATCCACTATTTGATATCTCCTTCGAGATCATCAAACACGGCTTCAAATGGTCTTCCTTCACCATGGACGGACTGAGCGTAGCTGTGCTCCAGCTTGGCATTGAGTTCCGTTTTGGTGAATTCATCTTCTGTCTTTGGCATGGCCGGAAGCATCAAGTCAAACGGAACACCACGTCGATAGATAATCTGACGATAAAGAGAATTAATAACGACGGACGTAGGAATGCCAAGCTTTTGTAAGATGGCTTCTGCCTCGTTTTTAACATGGTATTCAACGCGGGCGCTGACGGTTGCGTCTTTCATAAAATCACCTCCTGCTTTGTTGTATTTATTGTACTACATGTGTTGCAGATAGCGATACAAAATCTAGGGGGAGGGGCGGGTTAAATTGTACTGCTCTCGGAAAGCTGGACTGGATAATTGGGTTCTTTCTTTCAGGGAGTACTTCTATGTTTACATCGAGTAAGGTGAGCGTGAGTCGGTATGAGTGTTTGGTAGGGTTGTATAAGGCTAGGTTTGAAGCTAATGCTACAACTAAGCTAGCTGAGGTTGGGATGAAGACCTCAATGAATCTGTGGGATCGGTAGTGAATCCATGGCAGACTGCCTCTTATGTAAAACCTGTGAACTCAATATACTCTTTTGAAGTTAAACATTGAGGATGTGAAGCGTACTGGGTTTTGTTCCTACCTGTTTTTGAGTGGATAGGGATATGTCAGAGAAGTATTCACAAGATTTTAGGGATCGAGTGGTGCGGATAGTTAGTGACCGTCTTGCCGATGATCGTTCATGCACTCAATGGAAAGCGATTAGCGAGATTGCCCCACATCTAGGGGTATCGGTGGAATCGATGCGCTGCTGGTACGAATAATCTTTGATTGACACCGGTCAGTGTTCGGGGTTTACGCGTGAAGAACACCAGGAGATCAAACGACTCAAACTCAAGAACGCTGAACTGCGGTGAGCCAATGAGATTTTGCGGACTGCTTCGGCTTTTTCGCAGCCGAGCTCGACCGACCGGCTCGATGATGATCGCTTATATCGATGCTTTTTAAGGATCAATTCGAGCTCGAGCCGATTTGCCCTACTTTTAAACTCATACTTTGATGGAGGGTGTATCACTTCTCGTGCCTACCGGTTGGCCAAGAGCCGGTCTGTCAGTGCTAGGAGTATGCGTGACCAAGATCTTAGCCGGGGAATTAACACAGATTCATGAGCAAAATTATGGCGTATATGGGGTGAGGAAACTCTGGCACGCAGCTTGGCGCGCTGGCTGGGATATTGGCCGTGATCAGGTCGCCAGGATCATGAAAATCGCTGGGGTCAAAGGGGTTTGTTGGTGTTGTCAACCTGTTACTACCCGGCCAGCACCAGTGCCCGATACTCGCCGCGATCTTGTCCAGCGATGCTTTAAAGCCAAAAGTCCAAACCAGTTGTGGGTTGGCGATATTACCTACGTTCGCACCCTATCGGGGTTTGCCCGAAGCTCTTCCATTAGAAGCCCTCGAGCAGGCAATCAGCAACGGCAAAGAAGATCTTACTGATCTGATCCACCATGTAGATCACGGTAGTCAATACACCTCGATTGTGTATAACCAGCGGCTAAAAGATGCCGGAATTATGGAATCTACTTAGAAGTGTGGGTGATAGTTACGATAATGCCCTAGCTGAAACGGTCAACGGGCTATACAAGACCGAGTTGATCTACTGTCAGCCATGGACGATCATGCACAGAGGTTGAATGGGCAACCCTGGACTGGGTTCACTGGTGGAACAACAATCACCTTCACCAGGCGTTGGGTTAGACCATCCCAGAAGAAACCATAACCAGCTACAATCAACACCAGGTCAGCCAACTGACCCCGTATAAGAAGCAGAACAAAACCCAGTACGCTTCAATTCCAGAACTCCGTAGCCAAAGTCGAACGCCGGCTCAAAAAACGCGGACGGGCAGCGACCCCAGATCAAGTGATCGCAGAACTCTCATTCGATAACTGGCGCTTCTTGTTGACTCCTCGCCATGAAGTCACCATCTGGAAAGCACTCGTCAATCTCAACAACGGAGGCATGCGTCATTACCGAAGTCGCAACCGAGCCGACTTCGAATCCGACGTAGAGCTCATCCGCGAGCTACGTAATCGGGCTTCACATCAAGAACCGTTGATCTTCGAGGCAGCACCGACAACGGCTGAGACCAAACGGCTCGATGCCTACGCTACAGCACTAGAAAACATAGCCATGCGTATCAATCCTGATGCCGCACGGTGGATCATCGCTAACTCATGCGTTGAAGCCATCCGCAAGCTGCGCCACTAGAACACGAGTAGTCCGCGCCCGTCGTCCACGCTCCCGTAATGTTGTCGACCATTCACGAGAGCACCGGGTGGTTACCGTGGCGGATTTGCCCGCTGGAGAGCTAGCAGCAATGCAACAGGCGCACGGCTAGAAAGGACTTTGCCTTATGACTCACATGATATTGCGCATTAACTCGAAAGGGGTTACTCCCAATCAAAATTGGAAGTAACCCCTAATCAAGCCAAGCATCTGATCGACTCAAACTTACATGTGTGACAACTTGTCTGAGTTGAGCAGACCGACAATATCCATGAGTGTCACTAAACTGGCAGAGCCGGAAGTACCCGGCCGTAAAGGACCACCGATTCTGAATCTTTACTAAAGCTATCTATACTCTCCATAGCCTCGGAACGCGCCATAGGCACGGTCCATAAAGCGCCATGTTCAGATGTACAAACCGTGAGATCAAGATATCGTTGCAAGGATTCTGGGTCGGTAATAATCTTCGTTTCTAGACGCAAAGCCGCTGATGGAGACCAATATGTCTGCTTGCTTGGTTCACTCCATCCATCGGCATTAGTCAATCTCGCAGAAGTACTCTGTAGAATATCTCGCACGAAGCTCAAATCATCGAGATTTATAGATAAGCCAACAAATTGTCCGGGTTGATTACGTAGTTCAACCAAACCATCTCGGAATACCCGAACCATCGGAACTGATTCAGGGTTCGTTTCCGCGAAATAATCAATCTCGCCGATAGTCACCTCCAAGCGATCGCCACAGCTACATGCAAGCATTCCGTCCACGAATCCCGTAATGTCCTCCGGGCTAACGTGAATACGTGTGTGTCTGCGAAGATCCAGTTTTTGATCGTCTTCACGAGCCTCGATAACGAATCCTTTGGGTGTCGAAATAAGAGCCAGCTCAAAACCTCCCTCGAGAGGAACGAAACTCGCTAGCTCCATATCTTCATCACTGAAACCAGAACCCTGGTTCGCTAGGTCGCTCCATACAGTCATTTCACGGATTTGCCTAACTAAACTCCGCGATTCTGTCACTGTGCAAAACTGCCAATATCCGGATGGTCCAGATGCCTGAATAGAAATCAAAGCCTCGCCAGTGCCGTCATTATGTCGCTTACCAACTACGAAACTAATCAAGATTGCTGAAGCCAATTCATTTCCTAGTGCATGATAAGTTTTAAACGGCTAGGCAGACCACTATGGGAGATATAAACCGTGAGAATAGCATTCCCTTTTGTGGCAACCACTACGTTACGGCGATAGTAGGGATGGTTCCTATACTCCGGATCGTAATATTTGCGTCCTTTAGTCAATGTAGCGTGAACCTGAGAAGTAGAGATATTCCTCTTGGTCATGAGTGTTGCTGCATGAGTTGAAACCCGGAAACCAGCGATGGTAGCTGGAATTCTACTTCCACCACACATCGGTACAATCTCGGTGAAATCAATTACCTGCACATTCATGGGGGTTAGCAACCCGAGTAGAGTGCAGGGAATTGAACGCTCAGGCAACGCAGAGGCATGAGCATAGGTGTTTTCACCAACATACGTTAGGTCCCCGCCAACATTCGAGTCAGCGAAACTAGGTACTGTACCTAATGCAGAGCCCATCAACATGGCTAGGGAAGCCACAACAGCTTTCAATGCTCTACTTTTCATCAGTCTATCCCTTCCTGTTTGACCACTTCAGTGTGGAGGGATGCGATGCAGGGAAATAGGGGCTTCGCATCCGTATTGTAAAACGTGTTACGTACGTAACACTTAAAGACTGCTGCAAGTAAATCGCATTGTCGAGGGCCATGATGGTCGCGACGACGCCGTCGATTTTCACGGTGGATTTTTGTTTGTCGGGTTTGATGTTTCCGGTTGGGCCGGTGCGTACGTGAATGTTATCCACCATCCAGGAAAGGACTGGGTGGCCGCCGTGAGCGAGGCGTCCTTCTAACGCTAGCTTCATGAGTGCCTTTGATGGTGGACTCATGTCACGAAAACCCTGCCCGAAGGGCACAACGGATAAGCTGGCTCTCGTTTCATCTACACGCCCATGACCTAGTGGAGCACATAAGGAGTAGCACAATCGTTTTAGGGAGCTTTTTCAAGCCATACCTCTTGACGGAAACACCCATACTTTTTGACGGAAGGCTACACCTTTTGAGGATCTTCGTATTTTAGCGGGGTTTGGGGTAGACGTTGTTGAGGGGTGCTCGTTGGGTTTGTCGGTGGGTGAATAGGTAGGTGTAAGCTAAACCCGGCAATAGCGCAAACTGAGGCGTATATCGCCTCGGTTTGCGCTATTGCCGAGATTAGGCAACGCTAGCTCTCATATCATGTCTTACTCACCAAACAGTTGCCCTCACAGTAAGCAAAAAGCAATGACAACCACTCAAGGCAGCCCAACATTTCACCACGCCAGATGAGTATGCGCACAATACCGTATTCTTAAACGCGCTAACCTCATCACACCTGCACAGTTTCTACTTCTAGATGGCTACTAAGCCCTAAACGTCTGGTAACCGGTTGGTGATGATGGTAAGAATGAGGCCAGATCAGCACAAAATCTCGCGAGAGCCAACAGCAGTGCCCTATAGGACACTGCTGTCGCCTAGGGCGAGATTTTATGCCCGCACACCACGTGCAAACAGACAAAGCTACAAGCCATAACAATAGGAACACAAGCGAGGATAAATTTTAGGCTGATCACACTCTAAGTGCGAACCGCCTCCAGCACACCCCGCTAAAATCCGAAGAGCCCGAAAACCAGCGCTGACAAACAAAAAGCCCATCTGGACTATTTGTATCCAAATGGGCGTCTAAGTGGAGCGGGCGACGGGAATCGAACCCGCCTCTGCAGCTTGGGAAGCTGCCATTCTACCGATGAACTACGCCCGCAGTGGCGAAAGCCAACGACTTAACTATACACATTTGCGCCCCGTTCGTCACCTTGAGGAAGACACCTCGAGTCACGCTCAGTCACGTCACCTTGCAAGAGTCACCGTGACGCGGCGCCCGTTCCACCTGTTTCAGTTAGATACGTCAGCACGGCGCGCACCCGGCGGTTTTCTTCGCCCGGCGCCAGCCCGAGTTTGCTGAAAATATTTGCCACATGTTTGGATACAGCCGCCGCAGATAAAAACAAGTCTGCCTGGATTTGCGCATTGGACAGCCCGCGCGCCATGAGTTCAATGACTTCGCGCTCGCGGGGCGTGAGCGCCGCGAGCGCGGTAGACCGGCCACGGATGAGCCCAGCAGCAACTTCTGGATCGACGACGACGCCTCCGCCAGCAACCATATCCAGCGAGGTGACGAAGTCGGCCACCTGGGAGACGCGCTCTTTGAGTAAATATCCGATACCGCCGCGGGCCATTCCGTGCGCCGAGCCAAACAGTGATTGGGCATAGGCAGGTGCAACATATTGAGATAGCACCATCACCGCGAGGTTGGGATAGGCACAGCGCAATTCGTCGGCAGCGCGTAGGCCATCATCAGTCATCGTCGGCGGCATACGGACATCAGTAAGAACGACGTCGATCTGCCCGCCGTCGTCGATAATCTTGCGCACCCCGGACACAAGTTCGGGGGCAGAACTGGCTTCGCCTACAATCTCATAACCCACGCGTTGCAAAATACCGGAGAGTCCGGCGCGCATCAGGGCGGCGTCGTCGGCAATAAAAATTGTGCGAGTCACTGGTTTTCTCCTGAGTGTAGAACGATACTTGATTCGCCGGTGCGTAAGAGTAGCGGAATTCTCCCGGTTATTTTCGTGGGGCCACCGGTAGGGGAGACGACGTCGAGTGTTCCGCCAAATGTGGCGAGCCGTTCGCGCATTCCGGCAAGCCCGTGCCCGCTACTTAGTTGTGCTCCGCCTGGCCCGGTATCAACGATCGATACGTGCAGGTATTCGTCGGCGGCAAGCATAACCGTAGCCTCAGCGTTTGGTGCATATTTCGCAGTATTCGTGAGCGCTTCAGCCACCAGGAAGTAAGCCGTAGCAACCACGCCTTCGGGCAGATCAGGGAGCGGATGAGGGACGACGACGCGCACCGGCAGCTCACTGCGTTCAGCAATATCGCGTACGGCAGCTGCCAATCCCATGTCAGATAATAGTTTGGGGTGAACATTGTTGACCGTTGCACGCAAAGCTGCTAACCCTTGCTGGTTAGCGGTTTTCGCGCGAGCTATTATCTCTGGCAGATCAGCCAGTTCGGCAGGCAATTCGCCGGCCAGTGTGACAATGAGTTCGAGTTCGCCGAGCGCCATTCCGGTAGCAACAAGGTATTGTTGGGCACCGTCGTGAAGGTCGCGTTCGATCCGGCGTCGTTCGATTTCGAACGCTTGCACGATTTCACGGCGTGATTCGGTCAGGTGAGCGATTTTCTGGGCGTACGACGTCGAACGCGAAGAAAATAGCCGGCGCAGAAAACTCATACTAGTAATATTAGCGGGTGGAAGCTGGCGCAACCGCCACAGACGCGAAAGGTAGGGCTGGCTCTACCTTGAAAATGGGAGGTAGCACCATGGTGTTCGCTACCGTGAGCCGGGAAAATAGGAACCATGAACGAAATGAATCTCCGCGGTCGCGGTTTACTGAAAACA
The DNA here is from genome assembly GCF_016904675.1 of Arcanobacterium phocisimile. Lineage (NCBI taxonomy): Bacteria > Bacillati > Actinomycetota > Actinomycetes > Actinomycetales > Actinomycetaceae > Arcanobacterium > Arcanobacterium phocisimile. The sequence continues at coordinate 602,054 of NZ_CP070228.1, forward strand.
TACGGTGACGTCCATGCGTTGGCGGGCGTCGATATTGATATCAAGCATGGCGAGCAGGTGGCGATTATGGGGCCATCTGGTTCGGGTAAGTCAACCATGCTTCACGTGCTGTCGGGTATTTTGCAGCCAGATGAAGGCCAGGTGGAACTCGGGGAGCTGTCGATCTCGTCGATGTCGGATGCTAAGCGTTCTCAGTTGCGCCGGTCCAAGCTTGGTTTCGTGTTCCAAGACGGCCAGCTAGTGCCGGAGTTGACGGCTCGCGAGAATGTGGCTTTCCCGCTGTTGCTTAACGGTGTTTCGCGCCGCAAGGCGTTAAAAACCGCGGAAACGTGGTTGGAACGGCTCGGGGTGCGTTCGCAAGCTGCTAAGCGTCCAGGGGAGATGTCTGGTGGCCAGGCACAGCGTGTGGCTATTGCACGCGCACTCGTTCACGATCCGGCGATTTTATTTGCTGACGAACCAACGGGCGCACTCGATCAGGCAACCGGCCATGAAGTGATGCAGTTGTTGACAGCTACCGCAAAAATGAACGGCACGACCTTGGTGGTTATCACCCACGATACCCAGGTGGCCTCGTGGTGCCAGCGTTTGGTGGAAATCCGTGACGGTTTGATTCACTATGACGGGGCGGTGTCACGATGAAGTCGCTGTCTTTGGCCGCGATGCTGACACGTGCCCGATTAGGGGCACGCACTGGCAGCGGTATTTTGGATGTGTTTGCGGTTCTTGCGTTTGCGGTCTCGTCATGGCTGACATTAACCACGTTGGGTGGCGTCTTCATGTTCCAAACGCGTGTTGGGGCGATCAACAGGGCTGTTGCGACGGCGTTCCATAGCGATGTGCGCACCGAATCGATTGGCGAAATCTATGCGGCGTTCGCAGTTATTGCGTTGGCATTGCTGACGATCCCGTTGTTGTCGCTCGGTTCAGGTGCTGCTCGGTTAGGTGCTGGTGGCCGGGAACGCCGCCTAGCATCGTTACGTCTGATGGGTATGAGCGCCAGTCAAGTCTTGGTGATGTCGATTGTGGAAAGTGTTTTGCAGGCGACGATTGGCTATGTGCTAGGTTTGGCTGTTTACTTGGCAACTTTGCCGGCTTGGTCTCAGCTCACCTTTGGTACGTTGCCGATTAGTACGGCTCATATGTTACTCCCGTGGTGGATGCTGTTAGCGGCCTACGTTCTGGTGCTCGTTATTGCTAGTATTTCAACGGTTGTTGGCCTGCAGCGGGTAACCATTTCGCCACTGGGAGTTGCGCATCGCGTTATCCCAACGAATGTGAAAATGTGGCGTTTAGCTGTTTTAGGCGTAGCGTTGGCTCTCCTGTTGTATATGACGGCAACCTTCTCGCCAAGCTCGGTTGATGTTGGTCAAGTTCTTTCTATCGGTCTCGCCGTGGTGATCTTCTTTGGCGGTTTGGCCTTGGCAGGGCCGTTGTTTATTCAGCTGACGATGCGACCGCTCGTTTTTACCGGCTCACCAGCACGGCTCATCGGTATTCGCCGGGTGGTTTCGCATTCGCGGGCGGCGTGGCGCAATGTCAGTGCGGTGGCACTCATGGGTGCCGTGGCAACGTTGGTGTCCACAATGGCCATTGTTTCGCTAGATACGCCAGTTGACGATCAAGCACAATCGTATGCGGAATTGATGGCCCACGATATTCCGCAAGGAGTGTTGATTGCGTTTGCTTTTGCCTTGGTTATCGGTGCGGTATCGACGATGATTCACCAAGTCTCGGATGTTTTTGACCGCAGTGATGAAACCCGCGCCTTGGTGTATGTTGGCACGCCCGTCTCGACGCTCATTCGCGCCCGGTTTATTCAGGTGATGTATCCGTTGCTCGCAGTGTTGGTGATCGTGGTGGGGCTGTCATTTGTGCCTTCGCTAACACATCCGGCATTGGTGAAGTGGGGGAACATGCTCGCACTGATGACGATGATTGGTTTGGGTATCGCTTTGACGTTTGCTGCTGTGGCCGTCACGGTTCCGATTCAGCATCGTATTTTATCGGCGCGGGTGCGCCGCAACGATTAGTCTCCGTTAGTCAGATTTGGTGGCGCCGGTGTCAAGCTGGCGCCACTGAATTTTTATTCCCGGCGTTGCAGTGAGTTTTTCGAAGAGTTCGTCCGCGCCGTCGCAGATCGCGTCGGCTACGTCTTCGCCACCGGAAACAATATCAGCGACGACGGCGTGTGGCTCAGATTCGCTGACGTTGGGGTATATTGCCCATCCGCCACGCCCGGCTACGCCATTCTCATCATGCTGTAGGGAGCGGATGAAAGATGTGAATGCGGTGCGCAGCACGGCAGCATCAGAGTGCGAGATGATGGCTCGAAGGGTTCGCGTATAGCTTGGGGGCTGGGTCCAGAGCCAATCGTAGTCAGGGGAATAGGGTTTGGGACTTTTTCGAGAGTTCATTGATGCCTTTCAAGAGTTCGGACATGGGTAGTCTACCCATAAGGAGCATGATTATTAATTCTCATCAGCAACGGCGGTCTGCGCTTTCTAGCCAGGCCGCCGTTGCTGACTATATTCCTTTAGTCCCAGTTAATCATGTTCATAGCAGTTATGATGTTTGTAAAAAGGAAATAAAAAAGTTTGGCTATGTCAAACAATCTGCGGTAAGCCGCGTGATAAAGAGGAAAGGACGAATCTCCCTGAAATTCTCCAAGATATGAATTGATGCAAGCATGCAGTTGGAATTGACATGGCATACTAGTCCGGAAACCCTAATCGGTATTTTGTTACTGATAGATCAACCCAACCTCGATGGATTTACTGGCTCGCATGAAAACCATAAATCTTGCTCGAGATCGACCCAGACTTGCGGGAACAGGAAAGCACATCACGCAACGAACTTCTTGAGCAATTCGCTTATCTCTCATAAGAGAAGTGGGATGCTCATGGGATGGTGGCCCGCGCTGTGCACGAAGCGCGTGAGAAGTAAAGCTAGCTTCTAGCCACACAAAACAACACAACTGCAGGAGTAGTGTCTTCCCGGACTGCTCCTGCAGTTGTGTTATGTCGTGCAATAGCGGGATATCAAAGTTATGTGAGTACGATGGGAGTATGAACCTCTTCGTCGTAATCACGCTTGTCCTAGCGATCGCCGGTATCGGAATTATCTTCTGGGGGATATATCGCTATATGTGTAATCCTCGACGCCGGCATACCGGCGCGTTTTTTATAAGTGGTGTGGCCTTGCAATGGTTGGCCTGTTGCGCGCTGCTGATACGAGGCGGTTTGCCGTCCTATGTGGAATCCGTTGTGTTGTGGATAGCATGTGTTGGCGGATATTTCGGTTTTCTCTTGGCAGGGTTTGCATGGTTGACGTGGCGTGCCCAACGACGGCGAAGCGCTGAGGGTTTCGACGCTGTCGTGATTTTAGGTGCCGGGCTGATTGGTGATCGGGTGAGTCCGTTACTAGCGCGCCGCATAGATCGCGGTATAGAACTGGTCTGCGCTTCAGCAGAGCTTCCAAAACGTCCGCTTCTGCTCTGTTCTGGAGGGCAAGGCAGTGATGAGGTAGTTTCCGAAGCACAGGCGATGGAAAATTATGCTAACGCGATGGTGAAGAAGCCGTTAACAATATTGAAAGAAGAGAGATCGACGTCGACCCAGGAAAATCTCGTCTTTTCCCAGGAGTTGCTTGATGAACATCTGGATAGCGGAGCTCCGGTAGCTGTAGCTACAAGTAATTACCATGTATTGCGTACCCAGGTGCTGGCGCGTCGGCTGGGCCTTAACTGGCAGATTTTCGGTGCGCACGCGCCAACTTTCCTGACGTCGGTGAGTTTCTTGCGCGAGTTTGTTGCTCTGTCGCTGGTGTGGTGGCCATATGTTTGTGGCCCACTGGTTTTTCTCACTGGGGCGTTGCTTATTCTTCAGTGACGTTTTCACCGAGCCATTGATCAAGTCCGTCGTCTGGTTCGGCGAAAAGCATATCGGTTTCAGTGGCGAGCGCGTGTGCAAATGCGTCTTCGATGTGCTGTGCCATTGTTTCTTCTCCTTGGCCGACGACGACAATATGCGTGCTTGCTTCACTGGGGGTTTCCCAGTTTCCGGCGTTGGAGATGGCAACGTGTGTGCCGAGCGCATCCCAAGCGCAGACGACGTCGGGGCGGGCGGGTACCCAAAAGCAACCGCGTGCGTAGACTTCGAGATCGGATAGTGTTTGGGCGAAATCAAAGAGGCGTTCGGGGTGTAGTGCTTTTGACGATGTTAAGTCGAGTGTCCAGGTGCCGTGTGTTTGCGGCCCACCCCATGCTTGCAGGGTAGAAGGGTGGATGCGGGCGAGCGCGCGTTGTGGATCGTGATCGATGCTGATAACTAGTTCGGCGATGTTGTCTTCGAATGGGTGGGCGAGCAGAGTGTCATGGGGGCGAAGGTGTTCGACGAGTTCCCCGCCTGGGCTGTTGTGATCTCCGCAGAGCAAGATGAGGTCGGCGTATCCCATATTGATGGCATGGATTTCAGCTAGGCAACGTTCATCGTCGTCGATGAGTTGAGCGCCGCGCTCGGCGAGCGGGATGTGGGCGAGGAGCTCTGAGGTTGCGTTTGTGGCGTCGAGCGCGTGGGTCACGGCTCCGAGGGTGACATCAATGCTCTTGAGGTCTGCAGCAAAGGTGGGGCATAGGTGGGGGAGTTCTACACCTGGAGGGAGTATGACGAACAGTTCGTTGCTGCGTGTGTACGGGTTGTGGAGAAAGGAGATGAGAGCTGTGCGGATTGCACAGGTCACGCAGGTTCCGGTGAGTTCTTCAGTGATTTCGATGTTTACTGCATTGGAGAACGTTAGGGTACCGATGGTGGATTCGGATACGTCTTGTGTAAGGCGGGTTTGCCAGATTGCTGTGGGATCGGGGATGAGGGTCAGGGCGAGGAGGTCGGAGAGGATCGGGTTCGCGGTTGAAAGCAAGTGTATTGTGCGGTGCATCATAAGCTCCTCGCTGGATAGAATATTGCGTTAATGAGAATCGTTCTCTATTATTACATGAGTAATCAACTGAGAACAATTCTCACTAGGGAGTGTTTGTGGCAAAGAAATCGAAAATTGTTGCCGATCGCCGTCGTCGCGAAAAAGTCGCACGGTATGCGCAGCTGCGCACGGAATTGAAAAAGGCGTCAGTCAACGTGCACTTGTCGGCTGATGAACGCGAAGAAGCGATGGCTAAACTCCATGCGCTACCACGCGACGCGTCGCCGACTCGGTTGCGTAACCGTGACGTTGTTGACGGGCGGCCGCGTGGATACCTTGGCATGTTTGGTCTTTCACGAGTGCGGTTCCGCAAAATGGCGTTAGAAGGAAAACTGCCAGGGGTAACCAAATCTTCATGGTGAAATCAAAATAGGAACTGGTGGTGCGAGGGCAGGTGTTCTATAAAGGTGTACGCCTTCGAGAGAACAGTACGCTTTTGCATACCGGTGTACCTACGTCTAGCCCTTTCATGCCGGCGTAACTACGGCTAAATGGAGAAGGAATAATGAAAGTCCGTGCATCGTTACACAGCTTAAAGAACCAACCAGGATCGAAAGTAGTTCGCCGTCGAGGGCGGGTCTACGTAATTAACAAGCTCAATCCAAAATTTAAAGGAAGGCAAGGATAGTGACGACTTATTGCCAAGTAACCGGCCGTCGCCCAAGGTTCGGGAAATCTGTTTCCCACTCACATAAGCGTACCAGTCGGCGATTTAACCCCAACCTGCAAACAAAGCGATATTATGTGCCGTCCTTGAAGCGAACGGTAACGCTTACTGTGAGCGCCAAGGGGATAAAAACTATCGATTCGCGAGGAATCGATTCGGTGGTAGCTGAACTTATTCGGCGAGGGGAGTTGTGAATTAACAGATGGCAAAAACATCCGATGTGCGTCCAGTTATTAAACTCGTGTCAACAGCAGGTACTGGTTATACCTATGTTACAAAGAAGAATCGACGTAATGATCCTGAACGCATGGTGTTGAAGAAGTATGATCCGGTAGTGCGTAAGCATGTCGAGTTTAAGGAATCGCGCTAAGGCGCATAATGCATTCATATATGAAGCAAAAGGTGTGGGCCGCAGGAAAACCTGCGGCCCACACCTTGAACCTCGTTCAGCTATAATACTGTAGTTTTACCCATGGAACTGAATCAGTGGTTGCGGCGACGAAGAGCTGCTGCACCACCGATGGTGGAGAGGGTTGCGATACCGGCAAGAACGCCAACGCCAACACCGGTCTTAGCGAGCTCGCCAGCCTTAGCCTCTTCAGCCTTCTTGGGCTCTGCAACCTTCTTCGCTGGGGTGAGCTCCATAGCTGGAACAGTTTCCATTGACTTCTCGATGATAGGGAAACCATCGTGGAGTGCCTTGGCTAGACCGTCGGTCGCTTCGAGGACGTTTGGATCCTTCTTGTAACGGTCGAGACGTGACTTGAGGGTCTCGTTGCCCTTGATTCCGAGATTGAGATTCTCCGTTGCGTCAAGGACGTTGGGATCCTTCTTGTAGCGGTCGAGACGTGACTTGAGGGTCTCTTCGCCCTTGATGCCAAGGCTGAGATTCTCAGTCGCCTCTAGGACGTTTGGATCCTTCTTGTAAGCTTCAAACTTAGCGTTACGTTCTGCTTTGCGGCGAGCCTCTTTAATGGCCACCTTGTTCTCAGCAACAGCTTTCTTAACTTCTTCTATGGCATCGCTTTTATTTTGAATAGTATCTTCTAGTTGTTTGCGTTTTTCTGTTGAAAGATTATTGTGGATATCGTCGTTCGCTAAATCCTCAATCAAAGCGTTCATTTCATTGGTCTGTTTTTCGATGTAATTGTTTTGTGTTTCGAATGGATCAATGAGTCCTTGGACTTTTGGATCACCCTTGAGGCAGAGAATGCGCTCAGCGATTGGAAGTGAGTCACAGGTTGGCTTAGTTGGTGTGGTATCTTCAGCTGCGAAAGCTGGGGCGGCCAAACCAAGACCTGCTACTGCGAATGCAACGCCGAATGCCGCACCCTTCTTAAAATTCTTCATTTAGGATCTCCTAATTGTTCTAGCTTCTAAATGCTTCGGTAAATACTTTAGTCTCGTTTTTCCCGGCATGCTACAGAAAATTGAAAATGCTATGGGAGGCGGGACACAAAATACCCCTTTCTGTCTTCTGAAGTAAAGTGCGACACGCCGACGAAAGCAATGATTCTCAGTAATTTCCCAGATTTCATTCAGGAAGCGCGAAGGTTGGGTTATTTGGATCACATTGGTGAAAGTGGGAGAATCTCGACACTGTGGTCATGAGCTGGAAGCGGGTATAAAAAGAGCGAGTGACGAGAATCGAACTCGCGTCATCTGCTTGGAAGGCAGAGGCTTTACCATTAAGCTACACTCGCTTGTCAGCCGAAACTGACTAAATGACTATAGCAAGAAGATGCCTCTGAGTGCAAAATTAATTCAGCGAACGTGATCTGGGACTCAAGCTTCGATTCAATTAGGAATTTTTAAAATTCTCCTTTAAAGTTTTTAGAGCAACGGGATATAGCGCAGGTTGGTAGCGCGTCCGCTTTGGGAGCGGAAGGTCGTGGGTTCAAATCCCGCTATCCCGACCAATAAGAGAAGCCCGAGAGAATTCCTCTCGGGCTTCTCTCGTTATGTCACTGTCGCTGATTTTGGGCAATAAACAACTGGCAGATCTAGTTGTGTCTTCATTCATTCCCGCTTAATGCATATCTATCCCGCTACTTGTTTTAGAATGTAACGGTATGCGCAAACGCAACGTGCCAGACCGGCGTCGTTATGTATAGCTAGAAAGCTCTGCGCCTCTGACAGATGTTCACCCAACAGTGAATCCAATGGGCTACGGCCCCCGAATACGTGAGTGGAGAAATCCCAGTGAAGAATTCCGTTGAGTACCTCAGCGAAACCCGCGCCAAGTTAAGCGTCGAAATCCTAGCCGAAGAATTTGGCCCAGACTACGACAAGGCTGCAAAGACCCTCGCTAAGCAGGTCAATATCCCAGGCTTCCGCCCAGGTCACGCCCCGCGCCGCATCCTCGAAGCTAAGATCGGTAAGGGCTACATCATCGAGCAAGCCATCAACGACAGCATGGATAAGTACTATCAGCAGGCAGTAGCCGAAGCTGACCTCTACCCAATGTCGCGCCCAGAAATCGCCATCGATGAAGTGCCAGAAATGAAGGGTAAGGGCGATAAAACAGCCCTGAAGTTCACCGTCGAAGTAGATGTTCGCCCAGAAATCATCCTTGCCGACCCAGCAACCATGACCGTTAAGGTCTCCGGCATGGAAGTCTCCGATGAGGACGTCACCGCCGAACTCGATGCACTACGTGAGCGTTTTGCAACCCTCACCAACGTTGACCGTGCAGCTAAGAAGGGCGACCATGTCAACATCGACATGGTCGCAACGATCGATGGTCAAGAGATCGACGACGTCTCCGGTGTTTCTTACAAGATCGGCGATGGCAACATGCTCCAAGGCCAGGATGAAGCCCTCACCGGCGCAAAGGCAGGCGATGAAGTTGAATTCACTGCTGAGCTCATGGGCGGTGCACACGAGGGTGAAGACGCTAACGTCAAGATCACCGTCAACTCCGTCAAAGAAGCAGAACTTCCAGAAGCTGACGACGACTTCGCACAGCTAGCTTCCGAATTCGACACCATCGACGAACTCAAGGAAGATCTGCGCACCAAGGCTGTAAAGAACAAGGGCGACGAAGCAGTTGCCGAAGGTACCCAAAAGCTTTCCGATGCCCTCCTTGCAGCAGTTGAGTTCCCACTTCCACAGTCCGTAGTTGACGAAGAAGTCAAGAACCACCTCGAGCGTGAGGGCAAAGAAGAGAACGACCCACACAGCGAAGAAATTCGTGTCGAAGTCGAAGAAGGTCTACGCACCCAGCTTCTCCTGGACGCCTACGCAAAGGCGTTCAACGTTGACGTCGCACAAGACGAGCTTATTGAATTCCTCATCTCCCAGGCGCAGATGTACGGTATGGATCCAAACCAGTTTATCCAGGCCGCAGCTCAGACCAACCAGATCGGTGCATTTGCCGGTGAAATTGCCCGCAACAAGGCACTCATTGCAGCATTGCGTTTGGCCAAGGTTGAAGACTCAAAGGGTAACACTGTTGATGTCACCACCATCCTTGGCGATGCGCCAGAAGGCGAAACCGTTCCAGACTTTTCCGCCCAGGAAAAGAAGGTAAAGGTTTCCGCAAAGGCCGAGAAGAAGGCCGAAAAGGCTGAGAAGAAGCCTGCTGAGAAGGTAGAGAAGGCTGAGGATCTAGCTGGTGACTTCGATCCATCAGCTCACAAGGTCGATGAAGTTGTTGCTTACCTCGAGGCTGCTAATGATGCTGAGAAGGCACGCGTTCTTGAAGCTGAGAAGGCTGGCAAGGCACGCAAGACCATCATGGCTCTGGCCTGATAGAAACTATCAAGGAGGGACTCACGCCGTTTGGTGTGAGTCCCTCCTCATTTGTGTGCTGGTATTAGCCGATATGTGGGCTAGCGGACAATTGTTATTGATGGTTTTGCTGTTTTTCGTTGCTAGGGTGGGGTTTTCTGGAAAGAAACTCGTTTCGACTCGAGTTTTTGGTTGGACAATAGTTATTGATTTTGTTGCCAGTTATCCGCGTGATAGCAGGGAAAAATTGTGGTGAAAGTCGGTTGCATACTAGTGGGTATGAGATCGAACAAGAAACACTGCCCTACTTGTGGTGAAGGCATGGTCAAAAACGGTAAAGACAAATGCGGCCACCAACGCTGGATCTGCCGCTCATGCAAGGTAACCTCGCGTTGGCATAACGACGTCACTTCGCGGGATTTGCGTGCGTTCTTAGACGTTCTGACTGGGAAAACCACGCAGCGAGAACTTCCTGGACAGGGCCGGACCTTCCGACGCAAGAGCGCTGTGTTGTGGGAGATCTGGCCGATATGCGAACCCGATGGGCAAGCCCACCGCGTGATTCATGTTGATGGTATCCATTTAGGCCGCGATGCTGTCATTCTGATCGCCTGCAGCCCCGAATATGTGATTGCCTGGCATGTGGCCAGACGTGAATCGACCCAAGCCTGGCTGGACCTGCTCGCGAAAATCCCACCACCCGGTATGGTCGTGGCTGACGGGGGCACAGGTTTCACAACAGCTCGGGCACAATTGTGGCCCTCCACGCGTGTCCAACGCTGCACGTTCCACGCCTATCAACAGGTCAAACGCTACACGACCACACGCTCACGAACTGAATGTGGCAGACAGCTCTACCGGATCGGTGTTGATCTATTGCATGTGAAAACTCCCGCACACGCGCACGTATGGATCGATAGCTTCTATGCTTGGCGTCACCGTTGGGCTGGGTTCCTGGCCGAGAAAACCCGTAACGAGAAAGGAAAACTAGTCGATAAACACGAGCGGCTCGTCAAGGCTGGCAATAGTCTGTCTAGGCTGGTCGATAGTGGCCATTTGTTCACGTTTCTCAATCCCGATCTTTACGATGACGGAGAAATAATCGGTTCTCTACCAGCGATGAATAACCAGATCGAGGGAGGTATCAACTCGCCTTTACGTGAACTGCTGCGCCGTCATCGGGGTATGAGTATCGATCAGCGGATCCGTGCAGTGTCATGGTGGTGCTACCTACACACCGAGAACCCTGCCAACCCAGCCGAAATCCTGCGTATCATGCCCACCAACACGGACATCATGCGCGCTTACCAGCAAGCCGCAGCCCGACACCGAGCCGACCACAACAACCATCGCTGGGGCAACGGCCTTGACTGGAACGAACTCCACACCCACACACCCTACCGCAACGACTACTAACCCAAAATCAATAACTTTTGTCCTATAACCCCGATATGTGCTGATGTCCGATTTTGGAGCTAATCAGCAGGGAGCAGGGGCTCATGCAGTAAATGGGGTTATAGCGCAAGCCTCGGCGTATTTGGACGAGGTTTGCGCTATAACCCTATTCAGTGCTGTTATAGAGAGGGGAGAGTGGAGAAAAGGAGAAGGGATGGTTCCACCGATGTATGGACGGCCTCGGGCAGTGCAGTCGCTGATTCGTCCACGCCACTAGCGAACGAACCTGTGTAGAAGACGCCAAACAAGGTACTCTCGTATATGGAACGTGTAGTGGCGAAATGGATTATCCAGAGCTCTATCATTTTCTGTCAGAGTGCAGGAAATCTAGCAGGAACCCCAAATCCGCTACATAAACAAAACTTATGGCACCCCGCCACAACGAAGGAGAATATGTGACTACCACGCCACAGCTCGCCGGAGGCCACTCAAACGGCCTCGGACTCGGCGATTCAATTTACAATCGTCTTCTCAAAGAGCGCATCATTTGGCTCGGAGACCAGGTCAAGGATGAAAACGCAAACATGATCTGTGCGCAACTCCTTCTCCTTGCTGCTGAAGATCCAGAAAAGGATATTTACCTCTACATCAATTCCCCGGGTGGATCGGTCACTGCAGGTATGGCAATCTTTGACACCATGCAATACATTAAGCCTGATGTGGCGACCGTAGGCATGGGCTTGGCCGCATCGATGGGGCAGTTCCTCCTCACCGCGGGCGCAAAAGGTAAGCGTTACATCACCCCACACACCCGCGTTCTTATGCATCAGCCATTGGGTGGTGCTGGCGGTACCGCAACCGAAATTCGTATCAACGCTGATCTCATTTTGCAGATGAAGCAAGAACTTTCTGAACTCAACGCAAAGCACACTGGCAAGAGTGTAGAACAGATCCTCGTTGATTCCGATCGTGATCATTGGTTTACTGCCCGTGAAGCACTCGAATACGGATTCGTAGATCACATCATTGAAGACTCATCATCTGTTGTAGGTGGTGGCGGAGTCGATCGCGGCTCTGCAGAACTAGGCGAAAACTGAGGAAGGAGACGCATATGATGAACGCAACGAACCCGAATCAGATGCCAATGATGGGAGCAGGAATGCCTGGAATAATGCCAGGTGGCTCAGCATCACAAATGCCGTCGAACCGCTACATTCTCCCAAACTTTGAAGAGCGTACTCCATACGGCTACAAGCGTCAGGATCCATATGCCAAGCTGTTTGAAGACCGTATCGTCTTCCTCGGTGTACAAGTTGATGACGCATCAGCAGACGATGTCATGGCTCAGTTGCTCGTTCTTGAGTCGATTGATCCAGAATCGCCAATTACGATGTACATCAACTCGCCAGGTGGCTCATTTACTGCTTTAACAGCAATTTATGACACCATGCAGTACATTAAGCCGCAAATCCAGACCGTCTGCTTGGGCCAAGCCGCCTCTGCAGCAGCTGTTCTCTTGGCTGCCGGTTCACCGGGACGTCGACTCGCATTGCCAAACGCGCGTGTCCTGATCCACCAGCCAGCTATGGAAGGTGTCCAAGGGCAAGCCTCCGACATCGCTATCGTCGCTGACGAAATTGATCGCATGAACGACTGGCTCATTGATACTTTAGCTTCCCACACGGGTAAGGATCGTGAGATTATCAAGAACGATATCGCACGCGACAAGATCCTCACCGCTCAGCAGGCTAAGGAATATGGCCTTGTTGATCAAGTTCTAGCATCCCGGAAAAACGTCAATCCACAAGTTGGACGATAATGGCATAGCCAAGTACCTTACTAGACAGCGGTGAGGCCACACAGTGGCTTCACCGCTGTCTTGACAGTCAACACCAGTATTTCCCCCGCCGATATCATGCTCGTCCCGAACGTCACCGGGCCGTCGAGCCGTCAAATTTCGAACTATACACGCCAGGGCAGGAAGAGCTTCACACGAGCGTAAATATAGTGTGGAATAGAGACTGAAGAAAAATCTCAATGAATGGAGAAGTTCGTGACACGGACCGCCGATGCGGCAGACGCCCTCAAATGTTCTTTCTGCCAGAAGAGCCAGCGTCAGGTACGCAAACTCATCACCGGGTCAGGTGTCTACATTTGTAACGAATGTATCGATTTATGTAACGAGATCATCGCAGAGGAATTCGGCAACGACGCCCAGAATCACGAAGAAAAAGAGCTACCAAAGCCCACTGAAATCTTTGAGTTCCTCAACCAGTACGTCGTCGGCCAAGAGCGAGCAAAACGCACGCTTGCAGTAGCTGTCTATAACCATTACAAGCGAATCCGCTCCCAACACGGCGGATCAACGCTCAAAAGCAAGCAGGAAGCCGACGAAGTCGAAATCGGCAAGTCCAATATTTTGCTGATGGGACCAACCGGAACCGGTAAAACATATTTAGCCCAATCGCTTGCCAAAATGCTCGATGTTCCATTCGCTATCGCCGACGCCACCGCGTTAACAGAAGCTGGTTACGTCGGTGAAGACGTTGAAAATATTTTGCTTAAACTCATCCAAGCAGCCGGTGACGATATTGAGCGCGCCCAGCGTGGAATCATCTATATCGACGAAATCGACAAGATTTCCCGCAAATCAGAAAATCCATCGATTACCCGTGACGTATCAGGCGAAGGCGTACAGCAAGCACTGCTGAAGATTATTGAAGGCACAGTCGCTTCAGTCCCACCTCAAGGCGGACGAAAGCATCCACAACAAGAATTCCTTGAAATCGACACGTCGAACGTGCTGTTCATTCTTGCTGGCGCATTCGCCGGGATGGAAGACATCGTCACCTCCCGTACCGGCCGGCGCGGAATCGGCTTCGGAGCACAGCTACACCAAGGCGACCGCGGGGCCGAAGTCTTTAGCGAAGTAACCCCAGAAGATCTGCATAAGTTTGGGATCATCCCAGAACTCATCGGTCGACTGCCGATTATCACAAACGTCGAAGAACTCAAGGTTGACGACCTCGTAGAAATTTTGACCACGCCGAAGAACGCGCTAGTCAAGCAATATCAGAAGATGTTCGCCATCGATGGCGTAACACTCGATCTTACCGACGACGCACTTCGCGCAATCGCAGACGAAGCCATCGAACGCGGAACCGGTGCTCGTGGTTTGCGTTCCATTATGGAGAACCTGCTTCGCGAACTGATGTTTGAGATTCCATCACGAGACGACGTCGAACGGGCCATTATCGACGCTGATGTTGTCAAAGGAAAAGCCGAGCCGCGACTGATGTTACGCGGAGCAGAAAACCAGACTGCATAGTGCACAAGACTGTGGGCGCGGCCGATAGCGGGTAGCGATCATTGACAATAAGCCCAGCCAAATAAACCTTCAATGCAGGTGGGGCACGTCAACCTGACGTGCCCCACCTGCATCACGTATCGCTTACTCGCCGTAAATTTCGCGAACCTTATCCGCAAAACCTTCGAGCACGACATTGCGGCGAACCTTCAATGAGGGTGTCAAATAACCGTTCTCGACGGTGAAATCAGTTGGCAGAACCGCAAACTTTCGGATTGACTCAGCCCGCGAAACTCGCTCATTTACGCGCTTGACTGCACGATCGATAGCCGCAAGAACTTGCGGATCCTTAATCGCCTCAGCAACTGTCATAGGCGGGAAGCCATGGTTAATTAACCACTGGGGAAGAGCTTCAGCATCAAGAGTCACCAATGCGCCAACGAACGGTTTTTGGTCGCCAACCACAACAACCTGAGAAATAATCGGATGAGAACGCAATCGATCCTCGAGAGAAGCTGGGGCAACATTCTTACCGCCAGCAGTGACAATTAGTTCCTTCTTGCGCCCAGTGATCCACAAGAAATCGTCGTCGTCAAGCTTGCCAATATCGCCCGTGCGGAACCAGCCATCGTCGGTAAACGCAGCCTTCGTCGCCTCCGGATTATTATGGTAGCCGCGGAAAACATGATCACCCTTGACAAGGATTTCGCCGTCTTCGTCAAGCTTGACATAACAACCCGGATAGGTAGGACCAACTGATCCCACATGGATATTATTGGACCGATTCACGGTAGTTGGGGCAGAGGTTTCAGTTAAACCGTAACCTTCAAGAACAGTTAAGCCAATGCCGCGGAAGAAAGAACCCAGGCGTTCACCCAGCGGCGCGCCACCAGAAATAGCAAAGCGCAGTTTGCCACCAGTGATCTCCCGCAGTTTCGAATAGACAAGCTTGTCACCTAAACGATGTTGCGCAGTAAGCTTAGCCGACAGACCTTCCTCGGTGGCCAAAGCACGCGAATAATTGATAGCTACTTTAGCGAACGTGCGGAACATGCGGAGCTTGACGCCCTTGCCAGCTTTAGCATCTGCCGAATTGTAAATCTTTTCGAAAATACGTGGCACAGCCAAAATAAAAGTAGGCTTGAACGACTGCATGTCAGCTACCAAGTTTTTGGTGTCGCAGTAGCCGACCGTAGCGTTACCGATCATGGCAACAAGGTTAATGAATCGAGCGAAAACGTGGGCTTGTGGCAAGAAAAGAAGAGTGCGTGAGCCTTTATACGAGATAACGTTGATGAGGCCTTCATCAGCTGGGCCGTTGAGCGCTACATGCAAAATATTGCGGTGGGTGAGTTCTGCACCCTTCGGGCGGCCAGTGGTTCCCGAAGTGTAAATGATGGTCCACAAATCGTCAGCACGCAACGCATCGATACGCTCGTCGATGATGTGGTCGTCTTCCATTGTGCCGTTTGCAGCGATTTTGCTTTGCGCATTGTCGCTGATGACAAAAATATTTTCGAAGTGCTCGTATTTTTTGAGGATCGGAGCAACAACGTTGTACATTCCTTGATTTTCAACAATGGCAAATTTGATGTTGGCGTCGTTGATAATCCATTCGGCCTGGGCCGTGGACGATGTTTCATAGATCGGAATCGCATGTGCGCCGGCGAACTGAATGGCAAAGTCGAAGAGTGTCCATTCGTATGATGTGTGAGCCATAATAGCGATATGGTCACCAGGCTGAACGCCCATGCCAATGAAACCGCGAGCAAGTTCGCGAACCTCGTCGATCAATTGGCGCCAAGTGACAGGAACCCACGTGTTTCCAAGATTCGACTTGCGTTCGATGACGACGTGCTTGGAACGCTCTTCGCCATAGCGGCGAATCGTTGCCGGTACAGTCATCGTATCTTCGATTTTGACTAGGCCAGGAATGAATGCCACGCCTTCGTCTTCAATATATTTACTCACGGAAGGTCCTCCTAGGAAAGTTTACCGCTCCCTACGATACCGTAACTTAGTGGTTTGTGGGGGATATTTGATATGTGACCTTGGTGTGTTGGATTTACCGCTGACGACGGCGAACATACGTTTTATGTACGAGAACTGTCACGTAGTAATGTATCGACGAGCAGGGAGTAAACTGGGAAAAGCTTGGGGCCCGCTAAAAAGCGGACCCCAAGGCTAGGAAACTGTAGAAGAATTACTTCTTCTTTGGCTCTGGCTCAGCTAACTCGTAAGCGGTTACCGATGCGCCCTCTTCTGCGTCAGTTGCCACAGTGAACTCACCGGAAACATGAGCGGCAGCAAGAAGATCACCGCGAACAGCTGCAATCTTAGCCTCATCATGTGCTGGAACATTCAAGGTGACCGACAAGAACGGCGTACGTTGGGAAACCTTGTTCTCCGACTTCACCTTACGCAACGCAGCCAAAGCTTGGCCGGCAATATGCATGGTAGCTGGATCGGCATCGCCAGAAGCCTGAGCTAATGGAACAATCGACGGCCACTGAGCGCGGTGGACCGAACCAGTGCGATACCACGACCACACCTCTTCAGCAGCATACGGCAACACTGGCGCGAACAAGCGAACAAATGTATCAACAGCCAAGTTCAATGCAACACGTGCTGAACGAATAGCCTGCTCCTGACCAGCCTCGGCGTACTTGCCGTCGCGATCATAAGCACGGTCCTTGACCAACTCAAGATAGTCGTCACAGAACGTCCAGAAGCATGTTTCAGAGATCTCCAATGCACGAGTGTGATCATAGTTTTCAAATGCCTGGGTAGCCTGTTCAACAACGTGAACCAGCTCAGCAAGCATTGCGCGATCGATCGGCTCAGTAACAGCAGAAGCATCTAAATCAATCTTCGAACCAGTGCCACCCATCTGCAACGCAAACTTCGAAGCGTTGAGTAGCTTCATCGCCAAGCGGCGACCGATCTTCATCTGCTGCTCATCAAACGCCGCATCAGTACCCAGACGAGCCGAAGCTGCCCAATAACGAACAGCGTCCGAACCATGCTTTTCCAACAGACTCATCGGGGTAACAACATTACCCTTCGACTTACTCATCTTCTTACGGTCCGGATCAAGGATCCAGCCCGAAATAGCGGCATGCTTCCATGGCACATCGTTAAACTCAAGATGTGCACGAACCATCGTGGAGAACAACCAGGTACGGATGATGTCCTGGCCCTGCGGGCGAACATCCATCGGGTAAACTTTGGCGAACAAGTCCTCATCAGTCAACCAGCCGCCAGCAATCTGCGGAGTCAACGACGACGTCGCCCACGTATCCATAATGTCAACTTCGCCAACGAAGCCGCCAGCCTGGCCGCGCTGCTCCGCAGTGAAACCTTCAGGAACGTCAGTCGTAGGATCAATCGGAAGCTGGTCAACCGACGGAACAATAACGTCGTCATAATCAACATCGCCAGCTTCAGTCACCCGATACCACAACGGCAACGGAACACCAAAGAAACGCTGACGCGATACCAGCCAGTCAGTATTCAAACCTTCAACCCAGTTGTTGTAACGCACCCGCATGAAGTCCGGATGGAACGCAACTTCTTCGCCACGAGCGAGCAAGTTATCACGCAAATCCTTACCGTTAGACTCTTCGTGTGCGCGGCCGCCGTTACGGATGTACCACTGGCGAGAAGTTACGATTTCGAGCGGCTTATCGCCCTTTTCGAAGAAGTTCGTCATACGAGTGGTTGGCTTCGGATCACCCAGCATCTCACCGGTTTCAGCCAACTTCTCAACCAGAGCCTTACGAGCAGAGAAGGTGGTCTTGCCAGCCATTTCTTCATACATGGCAATACCATCAGCATCCGTAATCCACTCTGGAGTTTCGTGGAGTAGGCGGCCATCCTTGCCAAGCACCGAACGCATCGGCAAATCAAGCTCACGCCACCACACCACGTCGGTCACATCACCGAACGTACAGCACATAGCGATACCCGCGCCCTTATCCATCTCCGCCTGCGGGTGAGCCAAAACAGGGATCTCAACACCGAAAACCGGAGACTTCACCGTCGTACCAAACAACGCCTGGTAACGCTCATCATCCGGGTGGGCAATCAACGCCACACACGCCGGCAACAATTCTGGACGAGTCGTTTCGATAATGACGTCGTCGCCGTCGGCACGATGGAACGCGAGCGAATGGTAAGCACCCGGATACTCGCGAGCCTCAAGCTCAGCCTGGGCAACCGCCGTCTGGAACGTAATATCCCACAAGCCAGGAGCCTGCGCCTGGTAAGCCTCGCCGCGCTGAAGATTCTTAATAAACGCAGCTTGGGCAACCTTCTGTGCCTTCGCGCCAATCGTCTGGTAGTTCTGCTCCCAGTCAACCGACAAGCCCAAATGACGCCACAACGCCTCAAACTGCTGTTCGTCTTCCTGGGTTAGCTTCCAACACAACTCAATAAAGTTCGGGCGAGAAATAGGCATCTGATCAGCAAACTTGATCGACTTGCCGTCGCCACCATCATGCGGTGGCACAAAATCTGGAACATACGGCAACGACGGATCTACACGCACGCCGTAGTAGTTCTGTACACGGCGTTCAGTCGGTAGGCCGTTGTCATCCCAACCCATCGGGTAAAAAACATTCATTCCCTGCATACGCTTGTAACGCGCAACCGTATCGGTATGGGTGTAGCTGAACACGTGGCCAACGTGTAGTGAACCAGAGACGGTAGGAGGTGGGGTGTCAATCGAATAGACCTGAGCGCGCTCAGTGTCACGGTCGAAGCGGTAGGTGCCGTTCTCGGCCCAAGCCTTGCCCCAGCGGTCCTCGAGACCCTCGAGCGATACCTTGTCCGGAACCTCGGTGTTATCGAGCAATGCGGAATTATTTTCAGTCATGGCTCTATTCTTCCATGTTTTCCAGCATTCATGCGCCGGTGGGTAAGGTGGTAGCTGTCACGTTGGGAGGTGAATTTGAGGCTAACCCTGATTGCGCGCCACCGCAGCTCGAACCCCGGCAACAACCGCAGGGGAGAACCCGGCGTCTTCCATCGCCAACAAGCCTGCAATCGTGGTGCCGCCCGGCGACGTTACGCGATCGACCAGCTCGGCGGGGACAGCCGTATCGATCGAATCCACAACCATCTGCGCCGAACCCAGCACTGCCTGGGCGGCAACACGCACAGCTTCACGCTTCGTCATGCCTTCCGCGAGCGCGCCACGAGCAAGGGCATCAATATAGGTATACGTCCACGCCGGAGAACAACCCGCAATCGCGGAAAATGCGGAGAAAAGATGCTCCGGCACAGTGGCTACCTCACCCACCGCACCGAACAGCTCTTCAACCGCAGCGAACTGTTCTGGCGCTACATGATCGTTGGCGCACAAGCCCGTCATACCCATACCGATGTGTGAATTGACGTTCGGCATTGCACGCACAATCGGCTGATTGGCCGGGGCGTGGCTGGCAATATCTGCGAGCGACACCCCAGCAGCTACCGAGACCAGAAGCGTGTTAGGGGACAGGTGTGGGCTGATCTCATCGAGCATACTGCCAATGAGGTACGGCTTGACTGCGAGAACGACAATCTGGCTGGCCGCCGCCACCTCAGTGTTGTCAGTGGTGAAGCGGGCGCGGAGTTCGGTGGCAAGCTGGGTGCCGGCGTCGGTGTTGCGACGCGAAAAAATAATCTGCTCGCCAGGCGTGCCGGAAGAAATAAGGCCGTGGATGATCGCGCTGGCCATCGAACCAGCGCCAATAAAACCAAGAGTCGTCATGGGGTTACCGCTGAGATTTTCTGTCAGGATTCTCCAGAGGCATTCCGATTAGCTCATTACCGTTTTGTAAGCCAACAGAGCCTCGCGGGTGAGGCGGATAATCTGTTGGGGACCCTAGAGATTTAGATCTTAGCCTTTGGATATTCTCTCGAGGTATTTCTTTGTTGGCATTTAGATAATCGTAGAACCATGCTTGTCCGTCTCGAACCCACCGTTTATTGCTTGATGAACCCCATGCGCAGATCAAGAGCGTGTGTTCGAGATCGTATTTTTCGGTTCGAAGCAGTGCGTCGAGCGTCCTGTGAAAGACCTCTCTATAGTTATCCGTAGTCTGATCAAGAAGATTAGATACCTCTAAGCTATCTGTTTCGATAATCGGTAGAAGATTCACCATGGTCAGTCGCTCATAGCCCTCAAGAGCAGAAGCTCCTGCGAACCAATTGTAGACTTGCCTTGCAGTATTGTCTGCCTTTTCTCCTTGGAAAGCGGAAGCTGTCGAAGGATTCATTCCAATAACTACACAGTGTTTGCTGGTATTTCGTTCGGCAGCTTTATGCGTCAGGAGTAAACGAAGTTTTATTGGATCAGTCAGATCCGAAACGTCATCGTATAGCTCTATATCGGCAAGCTTGTTGCCGGGTAGCTTAGCAAATACGGCATGGCCGATGTTGTTGCCATTTACTGGATCTGGTGCCTGGACTACTTTTTGGAGAATATTTTGCCAACTATGCATAGTAAAACATTAGCATTCGGTTTGATTTTAGTGCGTCTTTTTCGAGCTTTATTTCTGAGCGCGTATCGACATCTAGGTTCTTTATGAATAGTTGGTGGGGAACTTGGAAATAACTGGAGAACAGGTACTGTCTGGTTGTTCTACTGGCCCTGCCTGTGCAGATGTTTAACGTCGAATGAGGGAAGTGATCTGCAGTGAATGGGGCAATAGCGCAAACCTCGTTCATATACGTCGCAGTTTGCGCTATTCCCTGTTTTACTGCTGCTCGGCAGAAGCAGATAGGTAGATGGATGACAGATGGATAGGTAGATTCTCCCCGCGCAAGTCTAGACATAGGGCGCCGGTATATGACCTGCATGTTCCAAATCGGCGGCATAGCACATGGCGGGGCGCTATAGAGCGCCAGCGTGCACTATGCCACCGATCTGGGTGGGTAACTGATGACGTGATGCGGAGTGGGACAGTTCAGAGGCTGATTGCTGACTCGATTGGTCGAACCGTTCCGCGTTCGAAGGAGTAGACCTGATCCGCGTGTTCGGTGTGTGCCAGCCGGTGGGTGACCTCAATAATTGTCACGCCGGGCAGTTCGCGGGCGAGGCGCTCGCGGATGCGTGCATCGAGTTCAACATTCAAATTCGCCGAAAACTCGTCAAGTACCAGCACTTCTGGCTTCATGATCAGCGCGCGTGCCAACCCGAGTCGCTGTGCCTGACCGCCCGACAGCTGTGTGCCGTCTTGACCGGTACGCGTCTGCAAACCATCTGGCATTGCATAAACTTCGTCAGCCAATTCCGCCATTTCGAGCGCCGCCCACACGTCCTCCTCAGAGGCATTCGGTGCGCCGAGTCGAACGTTGTCGGCGATGGTGGTGTCAAGAATCTGATTCTTTTGAGTCACGAGCACCACGTGGGAGCGCAGCTCCTCGAGGCGAATATCGCGCGCATTGACGCCGTTGACCAGGATTTCCCCAGTGCTCGGATCGTCGAAGCGCAAGAGCAGCTGGGCGGCGGTTGTTTTTCCAGAACCTGAATGCCCGACGAAAACTGTGTGGGATCCGCGCGGAATGACGATGTTTGCGTCGCGAAGCGCGGGCTGGGAATCGTCGCCAGTCAGCGGGTAGTGGTAGGTGACGTTGCGCCATTCGATCGCCGGGGTAGTAGGTGAGGCCGGGATACTGGACGACGCGGAATCAGCAGGTGAGCCAGCCGGATAGTCCAGTTCACCGTCGACAACCCCGTAATCGCTATGGGCAATGGTCCAGATGCGACGCGCGGAGGCGAAGGACGCATCGAGCGCACCCACCGCGTCTTCAACTCCCTTCGGCCCTTCGAAAATCCGCAACATGCCGGCAGATAGTGCGATAACCAGCGCCGGATCGACACCGGAAGCCTGCCCGGCAAACGCAAGACCGACAACCGAGAGTGCAGCCAACGAAATGTTCAGGCCGCGGCGCAGACCACGGAAGAGTGCCGGACGGCGAGTGTCGGCAGCGACGATTGTTCCAAGTTCTTCCATCCGGTCCAGGCGTTCATGTTCTAAACCGTAGCCAACAACTTCTTCGGCGCCGAACACTGAGTCGGTGACGTGAGAGACAAGGTCGGCGCGATGTGCCAACTGGGTTGTGGTGGCTTCGAATGAATCACGAGCGCCTAACCATGGCACCAGGGTCATGGCCAACAGGTAGCATACTGCCGGCGGTAGCACGACCAACCATCCAATATTCATCCCGATTGCCAAGAAGATAATGGGCGGGACGACGATCGCGGATATGACTGGCGCGAACGTGTGCGCGTAGACCACTTCGATGCGGTCAACGTCGCGGGTCAAAGAAGCCAAGAGGTCGCCGGAGCGGGTGCGGGTGGTGATCATCGGTGCTTGCGGCCAGAGTTTGGAAAACGCGTATCCGCGGAGCAGTTCGAGCGCTTTGAATGCCACGAAATGCCCGAGGAACTGTTCCAAATAATAGGCGAGTGCCTTGATCGCGGCCACGATGACGATCGCAATGAGGTGTGAGCCGATGGGCTGGCCGGCGAGCGCGTTGACGACTGTCCATGCGGCCCACGCGAAGAGCACCACGTCCATGGTGAGGTTGATGAACCGGAAGCAGGTAGAAAGCAGGAGTGGTGCGTGTACCGGGCGGGTGATGCCGGTGAGCCAGGTGAGCAGTTCACGGTTGGTGGGTTGGATTGGTGTGGTTGCTTCACTCATGAGCGTGCTCCTTCGGTGACAGTGCCGTCGGTGACTGTGTAGAGTTTGTCGGCGATACGTAGCAGTGCGTCGCGGTGGGTGACCATGACGACGGTGAGTTCTTCACCGATCTGCTCGATGGCGTCGATAATGTGGGCTTCGGATTCGACGTCGACGTGGGAGGTTGGTTCGTCTAGGAACACGATGTCGCGTCCGGATAGGAAGGCACGGGCGAGCGAAATGCGTTGTGCTTGGCCACCGGATAGGCGTGAGCCGCGTTCTCCAACATCAGTGTTTAAGCCCTCGGGCATGCGTCGGATGTCGTGGGCGACGTGGGCGCGTTCGAGTGCTGCCCACATGTCCTCTTCGGTGGCGTTTTTGTGTACCAGGCGTAGGTTGTCGGCGATTGTGCCGGTGAAGAGCCAGGTGGTTTGGGATACGGATGCGGCGAGTTTGCGAATCTCGGCAGGGGATAGGTTCGCGAGTGCTTTGCCGGAGATCGTTATTGAGCCCTCTTGCATGGGCAGTGAGCCTTTGAGCAGTCCGAGGAGGGTCGATTTTCCGGCGCCAGATGGTCCCATGACGGCGACTTTTTCGCCGGCGTCGACGTGGAGGCGAGCGTTGTGGAGCACTTCGCCGCGTCCGTAGTCGTAGGTGACGTCATGGACGTCGATGAGGTGAGTATCGGCGGGGTCGATGGCGGCGTGCGAGGTATCGGCGGCGCTCTCAACCCCAGCCTGTGCTTCGGGCAATGGGTGTTGTTCGAGGTAGCGTTTGATTGCCCGCTGGGCGGCGATCCCGCCCATGCCGATGTAGAAGAATCCGGCGACCTGGTTCAACGGTTCGAGAAGCAAAACGAGCAAGAACAGTGCTGTGAGGGCTTCGGTGATGTCGATTCGGCCAGCGTCGATCCCCCAGGAAATGAGCAAGACTGACCAGCAGATAAAGACCAGTGAGAATACGCCGTCGAGAACAATAATGACGATCTGGTTGCCGGCCAAGATCCGCATGATTGCGCGACGGTTCTTTTCGCCTTGGGCACGCAGCGTGGTTTCAAGGCGCGGGCCGGCGCCGAAGAGGCGGACGGCGGTGAGGTTGCGGATCGCGTCGAGGTATTGGGTGGTGAGTTTGGCGCGTTCGGCGCGTGAGCGTGCGGAGACTCCACGGAAGACGCGCATGAAACCGCCGACGAGTAGCGGCACGAGCGGAATGCTGATCGCCATGCCGAGCCCCAACCACAAGTCGACTCCAACGGCGATGTAACCCACAAGCAGGACCGGGGTGAGTAGCGCTGCCAGGGTGGAGCCGAGGTATTGCTGCCGGAAGTCGGTGAGCCGTTCGGCGTTGTCAGTCATGAGCTGGATGAGTTTTGCTGAGGAGAACTGGTCGGAATCGTTTTTGGGTAGCGATTCTGAGGTGAAGATGTGGGTGAGTATGCGGCGGCGGATGCGTTTTTCTTCGGCGCGGGCGTGGGAGACACCTGAGACGATTTCGAGTATTCCGAAAACGCCAGCGACCAGTGCGGCGACGACGGCGAAGATCCATCCGCTGGTCGCGGGTGTGCCCGCAGCTAGGTAGGTGCCGAGTTGGTGTGCGGTGGCGGTAAGTGCTACTGCGATTGCTAGTTCGACGAAAACCCGCATCGTTGCGGTGTAGCGGGTGCCGCGAGATCCGGCCGGAGAGATGACTCGGATTTTGGAGCGCGGATCGCGTCGTGGCGTGTGTGACACGGTGTTCTCCCAGAGTAGACAGTAATTTCTGGTTACTAAGGGTAGCCTAACTGATAAGTTGGAGGTAGCGATGTTGGACCTAGTATATGTGCTAATCTCGTTTCGGTTTCGCGACACCCGTATGTGGGGATGGGAGGTTGAAAAGAGTTATCGGCGATTCCTAACCCTGAAAAAGATAGCGACATTAATTGCGTCCTATGTATAGTATCGTTGAAAAATGTGACGAGTATTATAATGGCGGCGAGCATGCTATCACTGCCGGAGTGCTGGCGGTGAACATCACGTTGAGAAATCCGTATCCGCTATAGAAAAACCGCCATATATTTACTAAACTCTGGAACTGCAGAGATCCGGCTATCACCGGGGAGCATTCGGAAGAACGGCGTTGCGCTTTCCTAGGCACTCACAGCGCTTACTAGAACCGAACGGATGGGCTCGTCATCGCCCATAACGAGCGGCCACGCCGAGGCTCCGCCCACCACCCCTGGTGAGCGATCGCGGTTTGGCAAGCGAGGTGGTACCGCGCAAACGCCCCAAGGTGGCTATGCGTCCTCGCCTGACCGAACCAAACGAGGAGTTCTTTCATGGGCGAGCAGTCTACATCTAGCCGCTATCCGCTCCACCGCAACGATGATGTGGTGGCATCCCCTAATTTCCCGCGCATAGAAGAAGACATTCTGGCCTACTGGGAACAAGATGAAACGTTCCAGGCGTCCATTGACCAGCGGGAAGGCCGTGAATTCGTCTTCTACGATGGTCCTCCTTTTGCTAACGGTCTGCCGCACTACGGCCACCTGCTTACCGGCTACGTCAAGGACCTCGTAGCTCGCTACCAAACCCAGCGGGGCAACCGCGTTGAGCGCGTTTTTGGTTGGGATACCCACGGTCTACCAGCAGAACTTGAAGCAGAACGCATCCTTGGCATTGAAGATAAGTCTGAGATCGAAAAAATCGGTATCGAAAAGTTTAATGATGCCTGCCGTAGCTCGGTGATGAAATACGCCGCCGAATGGAAAGAATATGTCACCCGTCAAGCCCGCTGGGTGAATTTCGACGGCGGTTACAAGACCCTCGATCCAACCTTTATGGAATCGGTCATCTGGTCCTTCAAGTCGCTCTATGACAAGGGCCTAGTCTACGAAGGCTACCGCGTCCTGCCATACTGCTGGAACGATCAAACCCCGTTGTCCAACCACGAATTGAAGATGGACGACGACGTCTACCAAGACCGTCAAGACCAAACCGTCACCGTCGGCTTGCGCATGGAAACCGGTGAACTGGCCCTGATCTGGACCACCACACCATGGACCTTGCCATCCAACCTCGCCATCACCGTCGGCCCAGACATCGACTACGTCGTCGTCGAACCAACCGAAGGTGAACTCGCCGGTGAAAAAGTCATCATCGGAAAAGAACGCCTTGGCGCATACACCAAGGAACTCGGCGAAGAACCACGCATCGTCAAAGAAGTCAAAGGCCGCGACCTCGAAGGTCTACGCTACGAACCAATCTTCGACTACTACACGCGCGATTCGGAAGCCCCCGGACCAAACGCATGGAAGATCTGCCTCGCAGACTACGTCACCACCGAAGACGGAACCGGACTCGTCCACACCGCACCATACGGTGAAGACGACATGTTCGTCCTCTCCGCAGCTGGCGTGAAGGTGATCGAAACCGTGGACGCAGGCGGTAAGTTCTTCGACGTCGTCTCGGACTATGCCGGCATGCACGTGTTTGACGCCAACCGGCCAATTATCAACGACCTGCGGGACGCCACCGGCCCAATTGCCCGCCGGGATCCATCCGTGCGCGCCGTACTCGTTCAAGAAAAGTCCTATGTTCACTCCTACCCACACTGCTGGCGTTGCCGTAAACCACTGATCTACAAGCCAGTAACTTCTTGGTTCGTTGCCGTCACCAAATTCCGTGACCGCATGGTTGAACTTAACCAAGAAATCACCTGGCAGCCAGAACACATCAAGGACGGCATTTTCGGACACTGGCTCAAAGGTGCACGCGACTGGTCAATCTCGCGTAACCGTTACTGGGGAACCCCAATCCCAGTGTGGAAGTCTGACGATCCAGCCTACCCGCGTATCGACGTCTACGGATCCTTTGAAGAAATCGAACGTGACTTCGGCCGCCTGCCACGCGGACGCGACGGCGAACCAAACCTGCATCGTCCATTCATCGATGATCTGACCCGACCAAACCCAGACGATCCAACCGGAAAGTCCACCATGCGTCGCGTCACCGACATCCTCGACGTCTGGTTCGACTCCGGCTCGATGTCCTACGCCCAGGTGCATTACCCGTTCAACAACGGTGACTGGTTCGAGTCTCACTTCCCAGGTGATTTCATTGTTGAATACATCGGTCAGACCCGCGGCTGGTTCTACGTCATGCACGCGCTTTCGACCGCACTGTTTGACAAGCCAGCATTCACCTCGTGTATCTCACACGGCATCGTGCTCGGAAACGACGGCCGCAAAGCCTCCAAGTCGTTGCGCAACTATCCAGACCCGATGGAAATGTTCAACGCCTACGGTTCAGATGCGGTGCGCTGGATGCTCATGAGCTCGCCAGTACTTCGCGGTGGAAACCTCGTTGTTGACGAAGCAGGTATCCGTGAAGCAATGCGTCACGTGATCTTGCCACTGTGGAACACCTGGTACTTCTATGCGCTCTACGCCGGCACGGTTGATGGCGGTAAGGGATACGTTTCGCAGGGCTTGACCAGCGAACCAACCGACGTGATGGATCGCTACTTGCTTTCCCGCACCTCGATGCTGGCCCAAGAAGTCCGCGAATCCCTCGACGGCCTCGACATCCCAGCAGCAACCCAGGCAATCCGCGCCTACCTCGATCTGCTCACCAACTGGTATGTGCGCACCTCGCGTGATCGTTTCTGGAACGAGGACAAGGCAGCCTTCGATACGCTCTACACGGTTTTGGAAACGTTGATGCGGATCGTTGCTCCGATGCTGCCGCTGATTTCGGAAGAGATCTGGCGTGGTTTGACTGGCGGACGTTCGGTTCACTTGACCGACTACCCAGAAGTGGGCGAGATCGACGCCGATCTGGTTGCCGTAATGGACGAAGTGCGTAACGTGGTCTCGGCTGCGCATTCGCTGCGTAAGGCTCACAAGCTGCGTGTCCGTCAGCCGTTGCGCACGTTGAGCGTGGTGACCAGCCTCGATTTGGCGCCATACGCTGAGCTGATCAAGAGCGAAGTGAACGTTAAGGATGTTCAGATCCAGTCCGCCTCCGAATCTGGTTTGGAAGTATCGACTGACCTGGCAGTTTTGCCTCGCGAGCTCGATCCGTCCGTCCGTAAGTTCACCTCGGCGCTGTTTAAGGCTGCTAAGAGTGGACAGTGGGAAGAGGTCGACGGTGGCGTCAAGATGCTTATTGACCCAGAAATCGTTCTCGAACCACACCAGTACGAATTGACGACGTCGGTAAGCGCCGAAGAAGGTTCGGTTGCAACCGTGTTGGCTTCCGGTGCGTTCGTGGTGCTCGATACGGTTCTCGACGCCGAACTTGAAGCTGAAGGTTATGCTCGTGACGTGATTCGTGCAATCCAAGATCAGCGCAAGGCGGAAGATCTTCACGTTGCCGATCGCATTCGACTAACCTTGACTGTTCCACAAGAGCGCATCGATGCTGTTAAGACGCATGAAGAAATGATTTGTGCAGAAACTCTTGCAGTAGAATGCGAAGTTCTCAGTGGTGAATTCCAAGTTGCAGTAGAAAAGGTGAACTAAATGAATGACGCTATGGATTCGGCTCCTACGCCGGACGAGGTCGATGACAACAGTGAAGCGTTGGCTGCGCTTTTTGCCTCCCCGCTGTTTGCGGGGCCGGATCCTAGCGTCGTTTCTGATGTGCAGAGCCATGAGGAAGCCGAAGCTACCCAATGGGTAGAAGACGCTGAAGTGTATGCGCGTGTGCAGCAGATTTACACCGCTATCGTCTCGCGTGCTCCCGAACACAAGGTTCAGCCTTCGCTTGATCGGGTGCGCCGCGCTCTAGATCTGATGGGTAACCCACAAGAGTCATTCCGGACCATTCACATCACCGGAACAAACGGTAAGACGTCGACTGCACGTATCGTTGAAGCATTGTTGCGCGAACGCGGTTTGCGTACCGGGCGTTTTACCTCCCCGCATTTGAGTTCGGTTCGGGAACGTATCTCGATTGACGGTCAAGCTATTTCGGCTACCGATTTCGTACAAACCTGGGATGATGTTGAACCGTTCATCGACATGGTGGATACGGAGTCCCAGGCGGCTGGCGGTCCGCGGATGTCGTTCTTCGAAGTGTTCACGGTGATGGCCTATTCGGCGTTCGCAATGGCACCTGTTGACGTGGCTGTTGTGGAAGTAGGCATGGGCGGACGTTGGGATGCTACCAACGTGATCGACGCCGATGTTGCCATGATTATGCCGATCTCGCACGATCATGAAAAGTGGCTTGGCCATGAATTGACCGATATCGCCTTTGAGAAGGTTGGTATCGTTAAGCCTGGTTCGACGCTTATTTTGGCGCCGCAAGATCCAGAAGTGCGCGCAATGGCATACGAGCAAGCCCACCGTGTCCAGGCCAATATCGTGGACAACTTCGAGGTATTGAGCCGCGAGGCTGCAGTTGGTGGTCAGCTCATTTCGTTGCGCACTCCGGCAGCCGTTTATGAAGACATCCCGTTGGCGATGCTCGGCGCCTACCAGGCTCAAAACGCGGCAGCTGCGTTGAGCGCAGTTGAAGCGTTCTTTGGTGGAGCCGCGCTACCGGCAAACGTGGTTGAACATGCGCTGATGTCTACCTCCTCGCCGGGCCGACTCGAAGTGGTGAAGTCTTCGCCACTGGTCATCGTTGATGCAGCCCATAATCCGGCTGGCGCGCGCGTGACTCGTGAGGGGCTCGAAGAGTATTTCCCTGGCCCGCGAGTAGCTGTGTTTAGCGCCATGGCAGATAAAGACGTAGCCGGTATTCTCACTGAGCTCGAACCTGCCTTCCATTCGATTGTGCTGACCGAAATGGTTGGGGATCGGGCCATGGATATTGACGAACTACAGGAGATCGCCGTCGATATTTTCGGTGAAGATCGGGTTCGTGTCGAAACTGAACTGCTCGACGCGGTTGCGGCAGCAGTCGATATTGCGGAAACTGTGGACCCGGATGCGATCGCTCCGGCCTCAGTCACCGTTCTTGGTTCTATAATGTTAGCCGGACACGCTCGTGAGCTTTTAGGAGCGAGCATAGTTGATATGGAGTCCCACGCATGAGTGAGAAACAAACAACGCTAGTTCTGATCAAACCTGACGGTGTGCGACGCGGTCTGGTGGGCCAAATCTTGGCGCGTATCGAAACCAAAGGATACCTCCTTGACGATATTCGTATGGTGCAGGCGAGCGAAGAGCAGCTTGCTACGCACTACCACGAACTGGTTAATAAGCCGT
Source organism: Arcanobacterium phocisimile (assembly GCF_016904675.1). Taxonomy (NCBI): domain Bacteria; kingdom Bacillati; phylum Actinomycetota; class Actinomycetes; order Actinomycetales; family Actinomycetaceae; genus Arcanobacterium; species Arcanobacterium phocisimile. Next base: position 632,002 of record NZ_CP070228.1, read on the forward strand.
TCTATCCAGGAATCGTGCGCTACATGACGTCCGGGCCACTGGTGGCGTTGCGCGTGAGTGGCCACCGGGTAATTGAGGGCGTGCGAGCACTGAGTGGAGCAACAGATCCTACCACCGCAGCTGCCGGTACGATTCGTGGCGATTACGGCTACGATACCGGCTCTGACGCTATCGAAAATCTCATTCATTCGTCGGATTCGCCGCAGTCTGCGGAACACGAGTTAGCCGTGTGGTTCTGATGTGGATCAACCAATGGATGCGTCTTGCCGCTGAACGTATCACCGACAACCGTGAATATCTCATTGGACTTGATCGCACTATCGGCGACGCCGATCACGGCGAGAACCTCGATCGTGGTTTCCGAGCAGTGGTTGACTATGTGGAGACGGCGAACGAAACTGATGTGGCCGAACTTTTCCGCGGTATTGGATATACGTTGATTGCGCACGTTGGCGGCGCATCGGGTCCGTTGTTTGGTTCTGCTTATACTCGCATGGGCGAAGTGGCAACTAAAGAGCTGACCCCAACCATTATTGCCGCGATGCTCGATCGTGCTGTTGGTGGAATCCAAAAGCGCGGACATGTGGTTGCTGGCGAAAAAACTATGTTCGATGTGTGGCTTTCGGTCGCTGATGCGGTAAACCATGCTGTTGATGAAGGTGCTGATATCGATCAGTTGCGCGATGTTATCAGTGAAAGCGCTGAAGTAGCCGCCCAGGCAACCGTCGATATGGTTGCCACTAAGGGGCGGGCAGCTTATTTAGGGGAACGCACCATTGGACATATGGATCCAGGTGCGGCATCTTCACAACTCATCCTCCAAGCATTCTCGGAGTGTGTAAACTAGACTCGTGCACCTCAAAACCCTCACTCTGCGTGGTTTTAAGTCGTTCGCATCGGCAACCACACTGCATTTTGAACCAGGGATAAACTGCGTTGTGGGTCCCAATGGATCCGGAAAATCGAACGTTGTTGACGCCCTGGCCTGGGTGATGGGCGAACAAGGCGCAAAGAATCTGCGCGGCGGCAATATGGCGGATGTTATTTTCGCTGGAACTGCCTCCCGGCAGGCGTTAGGACGCGCAGAAGTTTCGCTCACAATCGATAACACTGACGGGGCGTTACCTATCGACTATTCTGAGGTGACCATTTCGCGCACCTTGTTTCGTGCCGGTGGTTCAGAATATGCGATTAACGGCACGGCATGCCGATTGCTTGATATCCAAGAGCTACTGTCAGATACTGGCATGGGTCGGCAGATGCACGTCATTATTGGCCAAGGAAAACTCGACCAAGTCCTCACCGCCACTCCTGAAGATCGGCGTTCCTTCATCGAAGAAGCCGCCGGAGTGCTCAAGCATCGCCGTCGTAAAGAAAAAGCTTTGCACAAGCTGGACGCGATGCAAGCAAACCTGACGCGTATTGAAGATTTAGCAACCGAATTGCGCCGGCAACTGGGCCCGCTGGCCCGTCAAGCCTCCACTGCACGGCGAGCCCAAGCTATTCAGCAGCATGTTTTTGATGCGCGCGCCCGCCTGCTCGCCGACGATCTAGCCCAAGCCCAAGCGCGGCTAGCTAGCCACACCACTAACGAGGAAGTGCTGGCCGCTCGGCGAGCTGAAACCGATCAAGCCGTGGCGCGTGCCCGCGCTACGGTCAACGAGCTCGAAGCTGAACTTGCGCAAGAAATGCCCAAACTTGAGCAGCTCACTGACACCTGGCAGCGTGCCACCTCGCTCACCGAACGTTTCTCGTCGCTGCGCGCCTTGGCAATGGAACGTCAACGTTCGCTTACCCACGCCAGTCCGCAAATTCACCGTGGTGAATCACCCGAGTCGATTCGGGAACGAGCTCAGGCTGCACGCAAGGAAGAAGAGGAGTTGCGGGCTGCAGTCCAGAAAGCCCACGACAACCTCACCGTCGTCGTCGCCAACCGGGAAAAAGCGGAAAGCGCCGAACGAGAAATCGATATCGAACTGTCCACCCTTAACCGGTCAATTGCTGACCGACGTGAAGCCCTAGCGCGCCTCAACGGTCAACTCGCCACTGTTTCGTCGAAACTCGAAGCACTGAACGCTGAACGCGAGCGTGTCGTGAGCGCCGCAGCTGACGCCCAACGTCGTGCCCACGAAGCAGCCCAGCAGGTAGCCCAACTCGAACAAGACGTCGTGGCACATACCGACGGCGACGACACCCTCGCAATCGAACACGAAGAAGCAGCGAAGGATTTAGCGCACGCTCAAGAAAAACTTGAAGCTGCACGGGCCACCCTCACTCACGCCCAAGGCCAAACAGTTGCCTGGCAGACCAAAGCCGATACCCTCAAACTCTCCCTCGCCCCAGAAGATGCCACCGCCTGGGCACTCGAGACCTACCGTAGCGGCATCACCGGGCTCGTGCGCGACGCCATCAGTATCGACAGCGGATGGGAAGCCGGAATCGAAGCCGCCCTGCGCGGAATTGCCGAAGGCGTCGTGGTTGGCAGTATCGATGAGGCAATCGACGCCTTGCGTGCCGCCCGCCATGCCAACGCCGGACACGTCGAACTGTTGGTCTCCGGAGCCCACACTGACCGCGACGAAGCGCTCGCCGTCGTCGAAAAAACAGGTATCGCAACCAACCAGGTACGCTCGGCAGCCTCGCTTATTCACGGTGACGACGACGTCGCACACGCCTTGCGTTACGCGCTCAACGACACGATCGTGGCAGTAGATTTAGCGACTGCACGCGAACTCATGCATGCCGGAGCCCAGCGCGTAGCCACCCTCGCCGGCGACCTGCTCACCCCAACTACCGCCAGTGGTGGCGAAGTCGAGCACAGTGCAACACTGGCCCGCCAAGCCCTCTACGACGACGCCGTCACCCAAGCTCAGGTAGCACGCGAACACGAAGCGCAAGCTCAAGAAGAAATCGAGCAAGCCCATACAGAAGTGGCAGATAAGCAAAACAACTTCGACATCTTACAAAGCCAGCTCACCAGCCGCGACTCGCATATGGCTGCCGTGAGCGCCCAGCTCGGCGTACTGCGGCAAACCTTGGCCGCTGCCCAAAGCGAAGACGAACGATACGCCCAACGTATGGAACGTATCGATGCTGATATTGCTGCCCGTACAGCGGAGCATGAAGAACTTGCACAACGTCATCAACATGCAACAACTGATCCGGATGACGGCTCTGACCTGCTTAACCAGCTCACCGCCAAACGCGAACACGCACACCGCACCACCGTTGAACTACGCACCAGCGAAACCGAAGCTCGGCTGGCGTTGCGCACTCGCGAAGAACGACTGCGAGCCATTGCTGGACGTGCCGATAGTTTAGAAAACACGGCAGAATCGGTGGCGGCCCGGATAGCTCAGGAAGAACGCGCCGCGCAGCGCCGTGCCCAAGCAGCCGCGGTTGCCCGCTCTATATACGACTATGCCGACCAAGCCTTGATTATTGCCCAACGCATTGTTGAAACGGCAAGTGCCGAGCGCACTGACTTCCAAGAAGCGCACGCGTTGCGCGAAACCGAATTGGGTGCGGCACGTAAAGCTCTTGACACGGCGTTGGCTGATCAACGCCAGCTCGCCGATAACCACCACCAACACGAGCTTGTCTTGGCCGAGTTAACGCTGACGTACCGCCAGTTAGCTGAACGTGCGATCGCGGAGGCTGGTATGGAAGCTGAGACATTGATCGACGAATACGGGCCACACCAGCTCATTGAAGAAATTGAGCCGGAGGGCAGGGCCAAGTCTGGTGCGGGCGACGGTGGCGACGCGGGGGAGAACGACGGCCGGGCAATTCACCGCTATCCGTATGTGCGCGCCGAGCAAGAAAAGCGGTTGGCGCGCGCCGAACGTGACCTGGCCAAGCTTGGAAAGATCAATCCGCTGGCGTTGGAAGAACATGCTGCGCTCGAAGAACGCCACACGTATCTTTCCGAACAACTCGCCGACCTGCGTCAATCACGCACCGACTTGCTACAGATCGTTGCCGACATCGACCAGCGCGTCCACGACGTGATGGCTGGGGCATTTGAGGACGTCGCCCGCGAATTCGCTGACATTTTCGGCCGGCTTTTCCCTGGGGGAGAAGGGCGGTTAGTATTGACCGATCCGGAGTCAATTTTGACGACCGGAATCGATATCGAAGCACGCCCGCCAGGCAAACGTGTCAAGCGGTTGTCGTTGCTTTCTGGTGGTGAACGTTCGTTGACGGCGGTGGCTTTCTTGGTGGCGATTTTTAAGGCTCGCCCGTCCCCGTTCTATGTGATGGACGAAGTTGAGGCCGCGCTCGACGACGTGAATCTGTCGCGCTTGCTCGATATTTTTAACGAGTTGAAGAATAACTCGCAGTTGTTGGTGATTACGCACCACAAGCGCACGATGGAAATTGCGGATGCACTTTACGGTGTGGCGATGCGCGAAGGCGGAGTGACGTCGGTTATTTCGCAACGGCTCAAAGACGTCAGTCCGTAAAAGTAGGCCTTGAGCATGGACGTGAACATGCGCCATCAGCACGACGTACCTAAAATGTGAGCGACTATATAGCGTTTGTTCGTTTCTTTTGGCGAATTTTCCGGGCACACTATAGGTGTGTGGTTCGCGTTGAGTGTAGTCGTTTTTGTTTTTCTTTGTGCAATGGGCGTTATCGGGCTCAGTGCATATAAGCGTCGTCCGCAACAAGGATTTGTTGAGGCATATCTGGATTCCGTCAAAGCTATTCGGCATCATGACGATGAAGCAGAACACATTGCTGTTGAGCATCAAGATGTTGCTGTCGCTGATGTTTTTTCTGCCTTCCCACAGTACGAGGGAGATGCTTATATGAGTCCACGTGAACTCAATGATGCAGTTAGTGAGATCACGTCGGCAACTGGTGTGGATAAGGTCAAGAAAGTCGCAGATCAGTTCAAGAAGGAAGATCACGTCGCTTAAAGTTTATTTTTCTCCCGTTCTGGGAGAAAATTAATACGTGAATACTTTTACTCTTCTCCTCATCGTTGGCCCGCTCCTAGCTCTACTCATTGTTGGTGGAGCTATTGCTTACGTTAAAACTCGGAATAATAAGCAACTACCGCCGGTACACCGGGAAAGTCTGCCAACTGGCTACGGTGCTGAAGATAGCACGCCTGATGGCGAGTGGGCAGAAGTAGGCGAAGAAGTCTCGCCCGAACTGCCAGCCGGCGGCGAAGCAATTGCGGGCCACCCTGGCGTGGATGTGCCCGAGTCAGTACCGTCGCGTATGCAGCGGCTACGTGCTCGCTTGGCTAATTCTGGCGGACTAGGCAAAGCACTTTTGGGTATTCTTTCGCGTGGCGATCTTTCACCCGCTGATTGGGAAGAGCTTGAAGATACTCTGCTGATGGCCGATGTTGGCCTCGATGCCACCACCGAAATCTTGGAAAACTTGCGCACTGCAGTTAAAGTTGCTGGACCTGATGCAGACTTGCGCGAGTTATTGCGTTCTGAGCTTCTTGCTGCGGTCTCGATTGATAAAGATCGTTCGTTGAACCTTACCGGCAAGCCCAGCACGATTCTGATGGTTGGCGTGAATGGTACCGGTAAAACCACCACCACTGGAAAGCTTGCTCGGTTGCTCGTTGCTGAAGAAAACACTGTGCTCTTAGGTGCGGCTGATACATTCCGTGCGGCCGCTGCAGATCAGCTCGGTACGTGGGGTGAGCGAGTTGGCGTTGAGGTTGTGCGTTCGGATCGTGAAGGCGCAGATCCAGCCTCGGTTGCTTTTGAGGCAGTTAAGCAAGGCTCTGATAACGGTGTCGATGTGGTTATTGTTGATACTGCGGGGCGTTTGCAAAACAAAGCTGGTTTGATGGACGAGCTTGGCAAGATCAAGCGCGTTATGGAAAAAACTGTTCCTACCAGCGAAGTTTTGCTGGTCCTGGATGCCACTACCGGCCAAAATGGTATGACTCAAGCAAAGGTCTTCGCTGAAGCTGCTGGGATCACCGGAATTGTGCTCTCCAAGCTTGACGGCACTGCTAAGGGCGGAATCGTTATTTCGGTACAGCGTGAACTGGGCGTTCCAGTGAAGTTCGTTGGTCTTGGCGAAGGCGCCGATGATTTCGCACCGTTCGATCCAGAAAACTTCGTCGATTCGTTGCTCTCCTAGTGACTTGCGTAGTGTGCTAAGCACACTACGCAATACCGCTACTGTTGATAACCTTGTAGTCTGTGAATAATTAACCGTTGAAAGGTAACTTATGTTCAACTCCCTGTCTGATCGCATAACTGGCTCATTACGTAATCTACGTAAGCGGGGCCGGCTATCTGAGCAGGATGTCGAAGCGGTTATCTCTGATATTCGCCGGGCACTACTTGATGCGGACGTCGCTCTTCCAGTGGTTCGCATGTTCACCGCAGCTGTCCGTGAGAAAGCTGTGGGAGCTGTAGCATCCCAAGCCCTGAACCCGGCCCAACAGGTTGTTAAGATCGTTAACGAAGAACTGATTTCGGTTCTTGGCGGGGAAACTCGTGAGCTGAACTGGGCAACCGGCACTGCTCCAACAGTGATCATGCTTGCTGGTCTTCAAGGTGCTGGAAAGACCACCCTTGCCGGAAAACTTGGTCGCTGGTTGCGTGAAAGCGGAAAGCGTCCATTGTTGGTTGCTTCGGACTTGCAGCGTCCAAACGCTGTTCAGCAGCTCTCGGTTGTTGCCGAGCAAGCTGGGGTAGCGGTCTGGGCGCCAGAACCAGGTAACGGTATTGGTGATCCGGTTCAGGTTGCTCGCACGGGTGTGGCACACGCACGTGAGAATGGTTTCGACGTCGTGGTGGTTGATACCGCGGGGCGTTTGGGTATTGACGAAGAGATGATGGAACAAGCTCGCCAGATTCGCGATGCGGTTGTTCCAGACGAAATTTTATTCGTCCTCGATGCGATGGTTGGTCAAGACGCTGTCAATACCTCACTCGCGTTCCGCGATGGGGTTGGATTTACCGGCGTTGTGCTCTCGAAGCTCGACGGCGATGCTCGCGGTGGTGCGGCGCTTTCAGTTCGTGGGGTTACTGGTCAGCCAGTGCTCTTTGCCTCCACAGGTGAGAAGCTCGATGCCTTTGAGCGCTTCCATGCTGATCGTATGGCATCGCGTATTCTCGATATGGGTGACATCCTCACCCTGATCGAACAGGCAGAGCGTACCTGGAATGAAGAAGAAGCTGCCGATTTGGCAACGAAGATGGCCGGCGGTACCTTCACGCTGGAAGATTTCTTGGCTCAGCTCAATCAGATGCGCAAGATGGGCTCGATGAAGAAGCTCATGGGTATGCTCCCGGGCATGGGACAATTCCGTGATGCGATTGAAAACTTTGATGAGCGCGAGATCGATCGCCAAGAAGCCATCGTTTTGTCGATGACGAAGAAAGAACGTGAAAACCCGAAGATTCTTAACGGTTCGCGCCGGCAGCGTATCGCTAAGGGTTCGGGAACCACTGTTCAAGAAGTTAATTCTTTGATGGAACGCTTCGAACAAGCGAAGAAGATGATGACGTCCATGGCCCGCGGTGGCGGTATGCCAGGCATACCAGGGATGCCCGGACTGCCTGGAGCTGGTGGCGGCTTCACTAAGAAGCAAAACAAGAAGGCGAAGAAGAAGTCTGGTTCGAAGAAGGGACGCTCGGGTAATCCAGCAAAGCGTCGCCAGCAGGAACTCGAATCAGCCCGGAAGAAGGAACAGAACAAGAGTGGAGCATTCGGCGCTGCAGATGCCGGGCAGCCAGAGGTAGATATCGATAGCCTCGCGAAGTTCCTACGGTAAGTACCCGCATGGCAAACTATCGCCTCAGCGGCACGTTACGCGGAACCCAACGTCACGAAGTATGGATCGTGGACGGGGTGATCTCGTATCGGGCGCCGCAAGGGCGAGTCATTGACATGCGCGGGTACGTCTATCCGGGCCTGCTTGATGCTCATACCCATCCCGGCCTGAACCGGGACGGTAACCTGTTATCACGCCAGGAGGTGCGTCGGCGTTTAGAGGCGTTGCGCAGCTGGGGTGTTACTGCGGTACGTGACAGTGGTGGCCAACAAAACCCGAGCCATGACCGTGCCGTTGGGCTTCCCCGAATTATTCACTGTGGCCAGCATATTTCGCGTCCACGCCGCTACACCCGGTATTTGGCGGTAGAAGTCGAACCAGAAGACCTCGTAGCACAAGCATTGTTTGAATACGAAAAGTCTGATGGTTGGATCAAACTTGTTGGCGATTGGATCGATCGTGAAGCAGGGGACAACCTTCCGGTCTGGCCACGTCAAGCACTCGTTGAGGCAGTCGCTGCTGTGCATGAGCGCGGCGGAAAAGTGACCGTGCATTCGTTTTGTGCTGAAACCATCGACGATCTGCTCGAAGCCGGAGTCGATGGCATTGAACACGGCACTGGAATGACCGCCGAACATCTACAAGAAGTCGCCCGCCGCGAAATTTTGATTACCCCAACTGTCCATCAAATCCGCCGATTCCCGGAATTTGCGCACGCCGGGGCACGCTTCCCGAAGTATGCGCAACGGATGTTACGCATGGATGAGCATCGCCGCGAACACCTGCAGCTGATGATCGATTCTGGGGTTCCGATGCTGATGGGAACAGACACGGCAGAGAACGTCACCGAGGTTGCTATGCCGCATGAGCTTATAGCCGCCGTCGAGGACGGCTTCTCGCCAGCACTAGCCATGGCGAACGCTAGTTACGCTGGCCGGCGCAGGCTCGGTTTCCCTACCTGGGAAGAAGGAATGCCAGCCGACTTCGTCGTCTACGGCAACGATCCAGAAGTCGACATTCGGCAAACTCTCACCCCAGCATCAGTCTTCATTGACGGTATTCGGTTCCCAGGGAAGAATTGATCGATCGTATAGCTCGAGGCTCAATCTACATCTGAGTAGATTGAGCCTCGAATTTTTAGCATCATACAGCTTCAGCTGCAGACTTTTCGTTCCACTAGCATTAGCGAGAACGCTGGGTGTACAAGCCCAATGTGCCTAGCCAGACCGTGATCCCCGCAATGCTCAGAACTGCCGACAGTGGCGTGCCTGCAAGATAGTTCAGCATCGACGGATATTTTTCAATATTCACAACACCGTTGTAGAGTGCGAGGAACAACAAGAATTCGCCGAGCAAAAACGCGATGGTGAGATTACGTGACTCAGAATTCCAGGTGGACGTCACCAATAGAGCATCCAGCGCCGCAATGCCGACGAGAGTCAACAAGAATGCGATGATCATCGGCAGGAATGGAAAACCGGTTCCTGATACTAGCGGAGAAGCGAAGACCACGTAGATCATCGCCGCCAATAGCAAGCTACCGAATGACATCAAGGTCAGTGCTTTCGTCATAATTACTCCAATGCACTAGTGCGAGTACATTACTGCACTTCCACGCGGATGTGTCCCCTCAGTGATAAAAGCACGCCACGCAAAAGTTGATACATATAGTATATTGGAGATTTCACCTGAAAGTGTTCGAATCAATCTCCCAACGGAATGAAGCCTTGCGGAATATCTTTATACGATTCCGGATCGTTAATCGGCTCGACGTGGACGGTCACGACGGCGTCGTCAAGCACCTCTTTGATCTGGGTCACGAGCATCTCGGCAAAATCGTGGCCCTTCTTCACCGTCCAGGAATCAGGAACCAAGGCGTCGAACTTAATGAACCGCTGATGGCCAGAAACGCGAGTCTGTAACCCGTGAAAGGCGATCATTCGCGGATGCGAATGCGCCGCGAGAATCGCCACGATCGTCTGATTCTCACTATCTGGCAACGCCACATCCATCAGTCCAGCTAAGGCGTCGCGCATCAGCCCAATGCCCACGTAGATAATGTTGAGCGCCACGATAATAGCAACAATCGGATCGAGATAGACCCAATGCGTCAGCGCCACCAAACCAACACCGAGAATAACGCCTAGAGAAGTGACGATATCGGTGAAGAGGTGATGAGCATCGGCAGTTAACGACGGGGAGTGGTAGCGTCTGCCTGCGCGGAGCAACACAAATCCGGTTGCGGCGTTGATCAAACCGGCAATCAGCGAGATTGCGATACCTAGCCCAATCGACTCCACCGGAACCGGGCGTAAAATCCGGCCGATAGCCGAGAAAATGATTAACGCGGCCGCCCCGAAGATCATTGCGCCTTCCACGGCTGCGGAAAAGTATTCGGCCTTTGCGCGGCCGAACGTGTAGCGTGCATTAGCTGGCTGTGCGGCAAGTTTGAGCGAAATAACTGCCACGATCGCCGCCACCAGATTCACCACAGACTCCATTGCGTCCGAAAGCAACGATACGGAACCGGTGATCTCGTAGGCGATATACTTCAAGGCAATGGTAGCAATTGCGGCCCCCACAGAAAGCCAGGCGTACTTGGAGATATCGCGCGGTGAACTGGACGATGAATGCATACCTCTATTGTGCCCATGTTTATGGGCATCTCCACAATGTGAGGTGAGGGATGCCACCTTCGAGCTTTTCGTCAAAGAATAGCGAAGTAGTGCGAATTCTGGCACAATAGATCGTTGTACTCAGGTTGCAATTCGGGCCTCTCACCGAGTGAATACCTCAGTTAGGAATGATGAGATTTTACGTGTATTTCCCACCGGAAAATCTTGGAATTCCGCCCAACTATAGAACCAGGAGTGACCACAAAAGTGGCAGTCAAGATTCGTTTAAAGCGCATGGGTAAGATCCGTGAAGCGCACTACCGTGTTGTTGTCGTCGATTCTCGTAAGAAGCGTGACGGTCGCGTCATCGAAGAGATCGGTTACTACAACCCAAACACCAACCCGTCAGTTATCGACATCAACTCTGAGCGTGCTCAGTACTGGATCGGCGTTGGCGCACAGCCATCCGAAGCAGTACTTGCTCAGCTGAAGATCACCGGTGATTGGCAAGCAGCTAAGGGTCTCGAAGGTGGTTCCACCCTCAAGACTCTCGAGAAGGTCGATCCAGAGAAGGCTCGCGAAGAAGCTATCGCGGCTGTCCAGGACGAAGCTGAGAAGCGTCGTGCTGCACAGGCAAAGGCTCGTGAAGAAGCTGAAGCTAAGGCTGCCGCCGAAGCTGCTGAAGCAGAAACCGAAGCTGAGACCCCAGCTGAAGAGACTGAGGAAGCCTGATGTTAGCCGAAGCCTTGGAACACCTCGTCCGTGGAATCGTGGACAACCCCGACGACGTCGAGGTTTCATCACGAACCAACCGCCGCGGTGAACTTCTTGAAGTTCGCGTAAACCCGGAGGACTTGGGCCGCGTGATTGGTCGTAATGGCCGCACGGCCAAGGCATTGCGTTCCGTTATGGGCGCACTGGCTACGAACGGTTCCGTTCGCGTTGATGTGATCGAAACAGATCGCTGAATTTACGTGTCATAGACCCGCCCTTGGATACCGAGGGCGGGTCTATCTCTTAGAAAGGCTATTCATGCTGTTAACTGTTGCGATTGTCGGAGCGCCACACGGGCTTAAAGGCGATGTGAAACTCAACGTGCGCACGGACTCTCCAGAGCGCCGCCTCGTCGTCGGAAAAATGTATGAAACCGAACCAGCAGAACTCGGGCCAGTAACTATCGCCTCGGTACGTTCACATAAAGGTTCCACCTATGTTACGTTCGTTGAGTATGCTGACCGCACCGGTGCGGAAGCACTACGCGGCGTCAAACTCGTCGTCGAAACCGACGAAGACGAAATCGAAGAAGATGCCTGGTATGCCCACGAACTCGTTGGCCTCGAAGCACTCGATCCCGAAGGCTACGAACTCGGCGAAGTCACCGGCCTTGAACCCGGACCAGCCCACGATTACCTGATCGTGCGCGAACCCGACGGGATCCTCACCAAAGTTCCATTCGTCAAAGCAATCGTGACCGAGGTCGATCTCGATGACAACTGCGTCATCATCGACGCCCCAGCAGGATTATTCTCCGACGCAGAGCTGGAGATCGACTAATGCGTATCGACATCATGACGGTTTTCCCGGAGTTCTTCTCGGTACTTGACGTCTCCCTCGTGGGCAAAGCCCGCCAGCGCGGACTGTTAAGTATCGACGTCCATGACGTTCGCGACTGGACCACAGACGTACACCGGACCGTTGACGATACGCCATTTGGTGGCGGTGCCGGCATGGTGATGAAACCGGACGTGTGGGGGCGTGCTATCGATGACGTGCGCAGCTACACCGACGCGCAAGCAACATGCGTTCTTGCAATTCCCACCCCCTCAGGTGAGCCGCTGACGCAACAAAAATGCTACGAGCTCGCCCAAGCAGACCACATGATCATCGCCTGTGGCCGGTACGAGGGAATTGACTCACGTGTCGCGCAGTATTACGCTGAACAACCCAACGTCGTCGTCTATGAATATTCGCTCGGCGACTACGTCCTCAACGGTGGGGAAGTTGCGGCCACCGCGCTCGTCGAAGCAGTCGGCCGCCTCGTGCCTGGTATGGTGGGCAACCCGCAGTCTCTCGTTGAAGAATCCCACGGTGCAGCCGGTCTGCTCGAATACCCGGTCTATACGCGTCCGGCAGAGTTTCGCGGAATTGAGGTTCCGGAGGTTTTAACGTCGGGAAACCACGGAGCAGTAGACCGTTGGCGACGCGACCGCGCGCTCGAACGCACCGCGCAACGCCGCCCAGACATGATTGCGCGCCTGACCGACCTCGATAAAAAAGACTGCGCTGTCTTGGTGCGCTACGGCTGGATTCGGCCAGCGAAAACCACCGCTCCGGTACGTCAGGTAACGTTACGAACCGCAACGGACAACGACGTCGAACGCCTCGTTGCGCTCGCGGCAGCGACGTTCCCAGATGCTTGTCCGCGATACTTACCTGAAGAAGCTATCGCTGAGCATGTAAGGATGTATTTGTCACCGGAACAATTCCGAGACTGGTTGCGTGACCCGCACGCCGTCGTCGTGGTTGCTGAGATGGACTACGAACTTATTGGGTACAGCGTGACGCTCACCGGTGCCGACGCAGCGCGAGAACCAGGAGCTCCGCAGGTGAGCGAAACTGAGTCACTTGCTTACTTGTCAAAGTTTTATCTCGAGCGCAGTTGGCGCGGGAGTGGACTTGCTAGGCTACTCATGAACGCCACGATCACCCATACCACCGAGATTGCGCCTAATGATCGTGAAACATTGCTGTGGGTCGGCACTAGCGAAACCAACCGTCGGGCTATCAAAGCCTACAAAAAAGCAGGATTTACCACGTACGGCAAACGCATCTTCGTCGTAGGTGACGTGGATAATACCGATGTCACTTTAGTGCGTTCCCTAAATCTGGCAGAATAAGAACGCTTGCTGTAAAAAGATATACACACGCCTGCCGCAGGGGGCCGTATATGGAGCAAGAATAATGCACATACGAACGGGGCTTGCCCCGGAAAGCATTCTGGCCTGCGTGCAGAATGGTAGAGAGAATCATGGATTTTCTAAAGAAGATTACTGAGTCCCAGCTCACCGAGCGTCCATCCTTCCGCCCTGGCGATACCGTTAAGGTCAACGTCAAGGTTGTTGAAGGTAACCGCCACCGTATCCAGGTCTTCCAGGGCCTCGTTATCGCCCGCAAGGGTGGCAACGGTGTCAACGGTACCTTCACAGTTCGTAAGGCATCGTTCGGCGTTGGAGTGGAGCGTACGTTCCCATTGCACTCTCCAAATGTTGACTCGATCGAGGTCGTTACCCGCGGTGACGTCCGTCGTGCAAAGCTATACTACTTGCGTAACGTACGTGGTAAGGCTGCAAAGATTAAGGAAAAGCGCAACTAAGCTCGCTGATCACAATCGTCGAAATGCCCTGGTTAGACCAGGGCATTTTGTTTTGTGATAGAACTGATACCTGACTCGCCCGCCGGCAGTGCACGAAATCCCAGCTGTTTATGTAATCTTAAGAAGAAGAAAAATTATAGGTCAGGGAGCACGATGTCATCGCACGACGATGCAGAATTTGATGCCGAACGTTACGCGCCGGCTCCAGCAGAGATGCCGCCGATTTTTGAGCCGGAATCTCTTGAAGAAGCGCGCGCCCAACGGCTACGTATCGTGCTGCCAGATACAACGGAAAAAAATATTCCGCTGTGGCGCAAGATCTTCTCCTCCCTGCTCGAAATTGCTACGGTTCTCGCAATCGCATTACTGTTCTCAGTTGTGCTTAAAACCTTCTTCTTGCAGGCTTTCGAGATTCCGTCAGGGTCTATGGAAGATACGATTATTAAAGACGACCGCGTAATCGTAAACAAAATGGCCGATACCGCAGGTGAACTCAACCGTGGCGATATCATCGTCTTCCTCGATCCAGGGCAATGGTTAGCTAACGCTCCAAAGGAAGAACTCTCCGGTTTCCAATCCGGGATGCGTAACGTGGGAGAAGCTCTCGGGTTGCTCCCACGGAATGCCGGAAGCCATTTGATTAAACGCCTGATTGGATTACCAGGTGATCATGTTGCCTGCTGTGATGATAAAGGCCGAGTAACGGTTAATGATACGCCGATTGACGAAACCTATATCAAGCCAGGTGTAACTCCGTCCAATGAGCCCTTCGACGTGACTGTACCGCGCGGCCACCTGTGGGTGATGGGCGATAACCGTTCCGACTCCAGCGATTCGCGTTACCACCAGCGGGTTGAAGGATCAGGATTTGTGCCGATCCGTAATGTTGAAGGCCGGGCATGGTTGCGTATCTTGCCACTGTCGCGCTTTGGCGAACTCCCGGATGTCTCCGAAGTGTTTGAGGGCGTGCCAGCTCCCAAACAGTGAAAGGCTGGAGTGAGTGTTACTTCCAGATCGCGTCATTGAACGAGAACTATTGGCCACAATTCCTGCTGGCACATTTCTCGCTGGAGTCGATGAGGTGGGCCGTGGTGCGCTTGCCGGGCCAGCTTCGGTGGGAATCGCTGTGATTGATGCCCAAACAAGTGATGAATTTCCGGATGGTTTGCGTGATTCCAAAATGCTTTCGGCACGGGCACGCGAAAATCTGGTCGAACCGGTGCGTGGCTGGGTATGTGGCTATGCGGTGGGCCATGCCAGCCCGGAGGATGTGAACCAGTTCGGCATTATGGGCGCGTTGCGGATTGCCGCTAGTCGGGCAGTCGCACAGCTGAGCGATTTTCCAATCGGTGCAGTGTTGCTTGATGGTAGCCATGACTGGTGGTCTTCGGAAGGACTGTTCGATCCGGGAGCATCGCTGCCTGATGTTCCGGTACGGATGGAAGTTAAAGGTGACGCGCGCTGTGCAGTCATTGCTGCGGCTAGTGTGCTTGCCAAGGTTGAACGTGACACAATGATGATTGACGCTGCTAGCCGTTTCCCAGGTTATGGTTTCGAACGAAACAAGGGATATTCTTCAGCCGCTCACATCGAAGCACTACGGGAACGCGGGCCATCGAGTTTCCATCGCACTGCGTGGAAACTCCCTGGGGTGGCGCAAGGAAAGTAACGAACGGGAGTAATAATGAGTGAGTTGGAAAATTTTGAAGCCGACGCCGAACTCGCACTGTATCGCGAGTACCGTGACGTTGTTAGTCTATTCCGGTTCGTTGTCGAAACTGAGCGTCGTTTCTATTTAGCGAACGACGTCGATGTGAAGGTCCGTGCCTCAGCTTCTGGCGATATTTTCTTCGAAGTGATGCTTAAAGATGCCTGGGTGTGGGATATTTACCGGCCTTCGCGTTTCATTCGTGAGGCGCGCGTAGTGACGTTCAAGGACGTCAACGTTGAAGAGTTGAACAAGCCAGATTTTTCCAATGAACTTCAGATGCGCTAGGTGAAGCTGCGCTAGTTGCGGCTGCGCTGGTGGCGGTGGCGCTGGGTGCAGCTAACTTAATCCACAGCAGTGGGCGCTGGGATGCTTGTCCACATCTTTTTATTTTAGGCTACGGGCCGATAGTATGATTTGGTCTCATTGACTGTATGGAACACGTTAATGATTCACAAGCTATCGGTGTGTGGGGCGAAGAAACCGCCTCACGATATTTGCAATCTCACGGATGGACGATACTAGATCGCAACTGGCGGTGTGCCAGCGGCGAGATTGATATTCTTGGGTTCGATCCGCACCGTGATGCGCTTGTTGCCGTCGAAGTAAAGACTCGGCGTTCGCAACGTTTTGGGATTCCAGAAGAGTCAGTCACAGAAGAAAAAATCACCAAGATTCGCAAGACGTTTACGGCGTGGCTTTATAGCCACCACCGTCGGGCTTCAACGATGGCGATCGATGTTATTGCCTTAACGTGCCATTCGGTTGATGATTTTCGTCTCCGCCACCTCAAAGGTATCTCATGAGTATCGGTATCGTCGGGCGTGCAACGGGCATGACACTCGTCGGAATCCAAGCCCATCCAGTCTTTATCGAAGCCGTCGTGTTACCCGGCCTACCGAATTGGTCCATGGTGGGTTTGGCGGACGCCGCAGTGAATGAAGCCCGCGAACGCTTGCGAGCAAGTTTTTCACACGTAGGCTTGCGCTGGCCCAACGAACGCGTCACGATTAATCTCTCACCAGCGTCCTTGCCCAAAACTGGCACCGCTTTGGACCTCGGGGTCGCCGTCGCTCTTCTGGCAGCGCAAGGATACCAGCCGTTAAGCGACACAACGATTGTCATTGGTGAACTAGGGTTAGACGGAACTATTCGATCTACCCGCGGTATTTTGCCCAGTATTGTTGCAGCTAGAGACCACGGATATACGCACGCGCTAGTACCGTCAACCAATGTCGACGAAGCACGTTTAGTTGAAGACATAGAAATTATCCCGGTCAGCCATATTGCCCAGGTAGCTCAATGGATGGGCAGCGATATACCCGTACCGCAATCAATCATCTCTTACCCGATAAGTGAGAACCCTACTGCGATCATGCAGGCGGCCGACGACTACGCAGATATGGCTGACGTGCGCGGGCAAGAAGCCGCTATGACCGGGGTAGAAGTGGCAGCTGCCGGTGGGCACCATATTTTGATGGTTGGCCCGCCGGGAGTTGGAAAATCAATGATCGCCTACCGCATGCCGTCGATCCTGCCAGACCTCTCCCACGAACAAGCAGTCGAAGTAGCTGCGATCGATTCCATCCAAGGTAAACGTATTACTCGTCTGCGTCAACGCCCACCTATTGCCGCCCCACACCACACGATTTCGGCAACCTCGCTCATCGGCGGTGGTAGCGGAATACCGCAACCTGGAGCTGTCACTCAGGCGCATCACGGCATCTTGTTCTGCGACGAGTTCGCGGAATTTGGGGTGCGCACGATCCAAGCCTTGCGAGAACCTTTGGAAAATGGGCACATCGATATTGCCCGGTCGCGTGCAACTGTACGCTTCCCGGCACAATTCCAACTTGTTGCAGCAGCCAACCCGTGTGCCTGCGGAAAAATACTCGACGGCCCAGGGGCTTGCACTTGCTCATCTCGCGAACTACGAACCTATCAGTCCAAACTCGGTGGCCCAGTTCGCGACCGGATCGACGTCGTCGTCGAACTTATCCGCCCAACACGCAGCGATCTGCATATTGCGGCACCCTCGTCGGCCACGCTACGCGAACGAGTAACGTGTGCTCGGACTCGCCAATACGCCCGTGCCAGAATGTTGAACTCGCGCCTTCCTGGCTCGTGGCTGCGGGAAAACACGGCGTTGAGCCCAGCTATTTCGGCGTTGTTCGATACCCGGTTGCGTACCGGGCAGTTGTCGATGCGCGGAATGGACCGGGTGTTGCGTATGGCCTGGAGTGTGGCTGATCTTGCTGGTCACGATCAGCCGAGCGACGACGATATTGCGCTGGCTTTTTCACTACGTACTGCATTGGAGGGATAATGATTGACGCCGAACATCGAGCAGCTCAGGCGTGGACATATATCGCTGAGGGTGGGAACCAATTAGCGCACGCCCTCATCACCGCCAGCTCCTACGAACAGGCTCTAGCATGGGTGCGACAATACGGAACCGGAAGTGTGCTTGCCCAAGAATTTGACGACGTCGTGGCGCGATTGCGTACGAGTAAATCCTTTGTAGAGCGAACGATTCGCGCTTGGCAGCTACGCCTGGAACACTATAGTGAAATATCGGAGGTGTCGCTTGGCAGGTTGGGAGCGCAGTGCCTTATTCCGGCAGATTCGTGCTGGCCGGGCATTCTCAACGATATGTTTGCGCCGCCACTAGCGTTGTGGATACGTGGAGATGCGGAAGTGTTGAACAAGCCCGGGATAGCGATTGTTGGCTCGCGTGCTGCAAGTACTTACGGGCAGCGGCTGGCGCGTAACCTCGCCTACGAAATATCTGAGAGTCACGTGGTGGTTTCTGGAGGCGCATTTGGTATTGATGCGCAGGTACACGTCGGTGCGCTACAGCATGGGCAGGCTACCAATAGCAGGCAGTCGACGATCATCGTCTCGGCAGGTGGAGTGGATCGCCCTTATCCGGCCTCGCATGCAGACCTGTTTACCCAGGCTATCGCGCACGGGGCGGTCATCTCAGAATCTGCGCTTGGTTCGGCTCCGCAACGTCACCGATTCTTGTCACGCAATCGTATTATTGCTGGTTTAGCGGCTGGCACGGTTGTTGTTGAAGCGCCGATGAGGTCGGGTGCGCTCTCAACAGCTCGTCACGCGATTGATTGCGGGCGGCCGGTTGGCGCATGCCCGGGTCAGGTGGATTCTCCAGGTTCGCAAGGTTCGCATGCGTTGATTCGCGATGGCGCCACGCTGATTCGCCACGCTGACGATGTGCGGGAAATGGTTTCTTGGCAGCAGCTCCAACTAGGAGACGGTATGGGTGAAGATATTTTTTCCATGCCCGACGACGGTTTCGATCCGGTGTTAGAAAAAGTGTGGGAGGCGATACCGGTGCGTTCGTGTGCTGATGCGCAAGCCGTCGCTCGTGTAGCCGGAGTAAGCGTGCAAGAAGCGCAAGCAAAACTCGCGTTGCTCGAACTTACTGGCCGGGTGAGCCGTTCGGTTCGTGGATGGAAACGCGCTAAGATCAAACAGTGAGCAATGAGCTAGCTAAAGAACTCGAAACCATCCTCGATGACTACCGCCGTGAATTAGAAGTCCGGCGAGGCCTGTCGGCACACACCTGCCGGGCCTATGTTAGCGAGGCGCGCTCACTGCTGGCATTCTTGACGGAACGAAGTGACGACGCGAGCCAAGCATTGGCCTACATCGATATTCGAGACCTGCGTGCCTGGCTCGCCCAACGCCAACAATCAGGCCATGCTCGAGCCTCCATTGCCCGTCATTCGGCAGCTATCCGTACCTTCACCTCGTGGATGTATAAAAACTCCATCATCGAAACAGATCCCGGTATCTCACTCAGAGCACCCCGCGCCGCAAACGAACTACCGCACGTACTCTCTGTAGAACAAGCCCGTACGCTGCTTGCCGCCGCCCGTGAACGAGCCGAATCAGCAGACCCGCTCATGATTCGCGACCGAGCAATTTTTGAACTGCTGTATGCCACGGCGATCCGCGTCAGCGAACTCACCGGAGCTAACGTATCCGATATTTCTCCCGAAGGAACCCTGCGTGTGATCGGAAAAGGCAACAAAGAACGCATCGTGCCATTTGGCAGGCCCGCACGCGAAACACTCATGGCCTGGCTACCTGTCCGTGCCCAGCTCCTAGCCCAAGAAGGCGCCGACGCTACCGAGCAGGCACTCTTTATCGGCGCTCGCGGAAAAAGGCTAGATCAGCGCATCGTGCGCGCTGCACTGAGCAAGCTCACCGCTTACGCCAAACTGCCCGATATTACCCCGCACGATTTACGCCACTCAGCAGCCACCCATCTTCTCGATGGCGGATCTGACTTACGTACCGTGCAAGAAATTCTCGGGCACGCTTCCATCGGCACCACTCAGCGTTACACCCACGTCAGCGCCGAACGCCTGCGGGCCGCATTCGGACAAGCCCACCCGCGAGCCTGAAAAGGAGAGGCGGGGCAAGCTACGCAGATTCCAGGCTCCTGGCTTGTGGCTTCCGGCATCGGGCGTCACTTACTCCAATAAAATGATGTCACCCTCGATGAGATATAGCGGATTGAGGTAACGATCTGGCGGGCGTTTGGCTCCCCAATGCAGGCAGGTCTCCACACCACAATGACCTAGTTGAACGGTTGCGATGAGTTCGCCTTGTGACACTCGTTGTCCCTTGGTTACCAGCGGGGACACCGGCTCGTAGGTAGTGCGAATGCCGTCAGGATGTTCGATAGAAATCACCATGCGATCATTAATCTGCCCGGCGTACACCACCACGCCGTCGGCTGGAGCAAAAATCGGGCTATCGACGTCGACCTCCAGATCGACGCCACGATGCCCGCGGTTCCAGTTATGCTCCCCAATGCGAAACGGGGTACGGATTTCGGCCGGAGCTCCCGTGGGCCACTGATACCTCACCTTCTGGTGATGTGTATGCAACGTCGCAGTCGACGATGGCGGCGGCACCGGAACGCTTGGAGCAACGCGCGGCACGTGGAAAGAGGAGTCGCTGGGCGTGGGCATTTTATGCGGTGCGGAAACAGTATCGGGTGCCGGGTTTAGGGGCAGGGAAGCCAGCGTGCCGATCGCCGCTAAACCAGCTACGAGTGGAAGAAATTTTACTAAACGAACCATATAGCTAGTATTCGCCATGCGATAGGTGCGCCGAGGGCTTGAACATAAAATGGTGGACATCTGGTTAGCAGGGGATAGGTGTGGACAATGTTGTCAAGACCACGCCGAGAAAAACCCCTGTTAGTCGCACAAACTCGCGCTTTCAGCTAGAATGAACAGGCTATGAAAATAGCAAATACACGCGCGTGTATGCCGAAAGGTCTCCAGTGCTTCGGTGCTTATGTTGTACTGGATGGCGCGCTAGAGTTTATTAGCAATCCCGCTAGTAAGCAGTAACCGTAAACAATGCGCAAAATTTCTGCGCCTGAGAAAGGACGACCATGGCAGTCGTTACTATGCGCCAGCTGCTTGAAGCTGGTGTCCACTTTGGTCATCAGACCCGTCGTTGGAACCCAAAGATGAAGCGTTTCATCTTGACCGAACGCAACGGCATTTACATCATTGACCTCCGCAAGACCGTCGAGGACATCAACGCCACCTACGATTTCGTCAAGGAAACCGTTGCTCACGGTGGAAACATCCTTTTCGTTGGTACCAAGCGCCAGGCACAGCAGCCAATCCGCGAACTCGCTGAGCGCGTTGGTATGCCATACGTCAACGAGCGTTGGTTGGGCGGTATGCTTACCAACTTCTCCACCGTGGCTTCCCGTATCCAGCGTCTAAAGGAACTCGAACTTATCGATTTCGACGATGTCGCAGGCTCAAAGTTCACCAAGAAGGAACTTTTGATGATGCGCCGCGAGAAGGAAAAGCTTGAGCGTACCCTTGGTGGTATTCGCGATATGGGCAAGGTTCCTTCCGCAATCTGGATCGTTGACACCAACAAGGAGCACCTCGCGGTTGCTGAAGCTAAGAAGCTCAACATCCCAGTCGTTGCTATTCTTGACACCAACTGTGATCCAGACACCGTCGATTACGGCATCCCAGGAAACGATGACGCTATCCGCTCCATCGAAATCCTCACCAACGTTGTTGCTGACGCAGTAGCAGAGGGCTTGCTCGCACGTGGTGGCGGCAAGAACACTGAAGAAGAGCCAATGCCTGAATGGGAGCGCGAGATGCTCGCATCCGAGAAGGCTGAGGAAGAAACTCCAGAGGCTCCAGCTGCAGAAGCTGAGTCAGCTGAAGAAAAGACTGAAGCCTGATCTTAGGCATACTGGAAGGTAAATTCTATGGCAAACTACACTGTTGCTGATATTAAGGCTCTTCGCGAGAAGACCGGCGCCGGCATGCTCGACGTAAAGAAGGCTTTGGCTGACGCTGAAGGCGATACCGCAAAGGCTGAAGAGCTGCTTCGCCTCAAGGGTCTCAAGGTTGCTGCAAAGCGCGAAGGCCGTACCGCAAGTGCAGGTCTCGTTCTTTCCAAGATCGTGGACTCCGCTGAAGGTCAGACCGGCTACATTCTCGAAGCTAACTCCGAGACCGACTTCGTTGCAAAGAACGAAAAGTTCATTGCTTTCGCTGAGGAAATCCTTGAAGCTGCTGTTAACTCCAAGTCCACCTCCGTTGAGGAACTTCTTGGCGTTGAACTAGCTGACGGCACCGTTAAGGACCGCATCGACACCTTCACCGGTGTTATCGGCGAAAAGCTTGCAATTAGCTCCCTCGAAGTTCTCTCCGGTGCTCACGTTGAGTCTTACATGCACCGCACTGCAACCGATCTTCCTCCACAGGTCGCTGTTCTCGTCGCTACCGACGAAGCAGGCACCAAGGTGGCTCACGATGTTGCAGTTCACGTTGCAGCTATGAACCCACAGTACTTGAACGAGGAAGAAATTCCAGCAGACGTTATCGAGAACGAGCGTCGCATTGCAACCGAAATCACCGTTGCTGAAGGCAAGCCTGAAGCAGCTGTGGCCAAGATTGTTGAAGGCCGTCTCAAGGGCTTCTTCAAGCAGATCGCTCTTGTTGATCAGGCATTCGCCCGTGATCCAAAGATGTCTGTTGGCCAGGTTGTTGAAGCTGCTGGCGGTAAGGTCACCGGTTTCAAGCGCGTTCGCGTTGGTGAAGCTGCTGCTGCAGCCGCCGAGGCTGAGGCTGAGTGAGCTAGAAGCTCGATGGACTCTTCGGAGTTCACGCTAGCTTATAGCTAGATACTTACTCTCAATAATGGCGAGGTTGAAAAACCTCGCCATTATTGTTTTTACCTGAAGAAATTTACGCGAACCCGTCAAAGTTCCCGACCATCACGGCACCTGCCCGCCCAAGGTTTAGCGACTAATGCCACCGTAGTCCCCTGCCTACTACCTGCCGCGACCCGGTAGAATAGTTCTAGTTTTAAGCGGTACTCGGCGCTGAACCGGCGTCGTTATCGGGAACGCATAGCATATCTAGTCCGCGATACTAAGGAGCACATTCATGAGCGTGGTTGTTGCATACAAGTACACCACGAACCCGCAAGATGCTCGGGTGAGTGACGATGGAACAGTTGATTGGTCACGTGCAAAACCAGCAATGAGTGATTACGATCCGGTAGCGGCACAAGTCGGCAAGGAGCTCGCTGCGAAGCTCGGCACTGAATCTATCGGGATAAGCGTCGGGCCAGCTGTTATCGGCAGTTCGATGGCACGCAAGAACGCAATGTCTAAAGGCTTTAGCCGCGGATTGATTTTGGCTGATGATGAAGCCACCGATCTCAACCCAACCCAATACGCACAGTTGCTCTCCCAGCTCATTGCCCGAGTTGACGATGCCACCATTGTTATCACCGGCGATGCCTCTATCGATAATGGCGCCGCTATGACTTCCGCGATCCTCGGTGGTTACCTTGGTTGGCCAACCTTCCAGCAGGTGGAAAAGATTGAGCCACAAGGCGATGGATTTGTCCTTACCCAGCAGGTTCCCAGCGGTAGTCGTAGGGTGGAAGTTGCTGGCCCGGTTGTTGTAGCAGTAACCTCTGATGCGGCCCGCGTCCCAGCGCCGTCGATGAAAGAAATTCTCGCCGCCGGAAAGACGCCAGTTGAGGTTGTGTCGATGGCCGACGTCGAATCAGCACCTGCAGGTGTAACGATCACCGGTCATGCCAAGCCAGCTGAGCGTGAACGCAAGCGCGTCATTTTTGCTGGACCAGACGCTGTTAATGAACTCGTCCAAGCCCTGCGCACAGACGGCGTACTCGACGGAAAGGAAGCCTGATGGCAACCACTTGGATTCTTAGCTCCACTGGAGAAATCGCTGACCTGGTTGAACTTGGCCGTCAGCGCGCTGACGGCATCACAGCCGTCGTCGTTGGTGACGCAGACGTTGCGGGCGTAGATTCAGCGATCACTATTGCTCTCGACGCCGATATGCCGGTTGAAGCGTTAGCACCAGTTGTTGCGCAAACTGTTAGCGCAGGTGCCGACGACGTCGTGCTCGTTGCAGATACGCCAACAGATCGCGTTTTGGGTGGGGCAGTGGCTGCCAAGCTTAATGCGCCCGTCCTCGTTGGGGTGCGTTCCTTAGGCGAGCACACCGCCGAAGTTTCTCGATTCGGTGCTATCACCTTGCAAACAGTGCACTTCGACGGTCCAGTCGTTGCTGTTCACGCCGGCGGTTCAGCGGTCGAGGGTGAAGCAGTTGCGCCGCAAAGCGCTACCGGTCAGCCGCATGCTGCTCGAGTTTCTTCCTATGACGTCAGCGAAACCCCAGATATTGATATTGCACATGCTCAGCGTGTTATCTGCGCTGGTCGCGGTTTCGAAAACAAAGAAGATCTGCAGCTCGCTCACGATCTAGCAGACGCCTTGGGTGCCGAGCTCGGCGTATCGCGTCCATTGGCAGAAGGCTATGGTTGGATGCCGCGTGAAAGCTACATTGGCGTATCGGGTCAGATTGTTGCACCGGAACTTTATATCGCTATCGGTATTTCTGGCCAGATTCACCACACTGCTGGCGTGACTGATTCGCAAACAATCGTGGCAATCAACAACGACGAGCTCGCAACGATTTTCGATTTCGCTGATTACGGCATTGTTGGCGATCTTTATGCGGTCTTGCCAGAGCTCACTGCCGCACTAGCTAACTAGGTTGCGGCTTTTGGGCCCGGTACTGACTCCGCTAACATCGAATAGCTAGTTCTACGCCGGCACTATGTGAAAGAAGCTTGATGGATATCGAATACGATTTTGACGTTATCGTTGTGGGAGCTGGCATTGCCGGTTTAACGACCGCGTATTTGTTGGCAAAAGATGGCCATGAAGTATTGCTGGCCGAACGCGGTAATGAGCCGGGGGAGAAGAACCTTTCCGGCGGAGTTTTCTATTCGCGTGTGATGGATGAGATCTTCGAAGGATTCTCCACCCAAGCACCAGTTGAGCGTTCGATTACCCGCAACGTCTTGACCTTGCTGAACGCCGAGTCGGCTGTATCAGTGGACTATTGGGATGCCTCGCTTTCCGAGCCAACCAATGCGGTGACAGTATTGCGTGCGAGGCTTGATCCGTGGCTTGCCGAGCAAGCAGAAGAAGCCGGTGTGACGCTGATGAGCGGGGTCAAGGTCGATGAGCTTGTAAAGAGTGAGTCGGGTGCCGTGTGCGGGATTCGTGCCGGCGAAGATGTGTTGCATGCGAAGATCGTGGTTTTGGCAGATGGCGTGAATTCTTTCCTCGCCCGGGCTGCCGGGCTGCGTGCGGCGCCAGCACCATCTCACGTTGGGGTGGGCGTGAAGTCGGTTATTCGTATCGGTGAAGACGCAGTGAACCAGCGTTTCGGCGTCGGCGGCGACGACGGCGCGGCATATGCGCTCGTTGGCGATGCTACCCGCGGGGTACCAGGCGGCGCCTTCTTGTATACGAACAAGGATTCGATCAGTTTAGGTATCGTGGTCAACGTTGCTGACCTAGCAAAGTCCGGGCACGACGTCGTCGATCTCCACGATCATTTCCTGGCCCACCCGTTCATCCAGCCACTCATTGCAGACGGCGAGTTGCTCGAATACGGCACCCATATGGTTGCCGAAGGCGGGCAAGCAATGGTTGGGCGCCTCGCATTCGATGGCGCAGTGATTGTTGGCGATGCTGCCGGGTTCACGATCAACAACGGTTTCGCTATTCGTGGCATGGATTTGGCGGCGGAATCGGGACGTTGCGCTGCCCAAGCAATCCATTTGGCGTTGAGCACTGGCGATTATTCGGCATCGGCGTTGGCCTCATATGAAGAAAACATTGCCCAGTCCTGGCTAGGCAAAGACATGGTCACGTTCAAGAAAGCTCCAGAGCTACTTGCTAACACGCCAGAACTATACGGTCAGCTCGGCGAATACGCGGCTAATGTGTTGCGCGGGGTATATCGCATGGATCAAACTCCACGCACCAAGATCGCCTCGCTCGTTGTGAAGAAAATGAAGACGTCCGGATTGAACGTGTGGAAGCTCGTCAAGATTATCCGCAAGATTCGAGGAGGGCTGTGATGGCTAAGAGTGAGTTCTCACTTCCACCACTTAATCGCCGACTAGCTGGTAATTCTTATGAAACCGACGACGGCAACTCGCATATCGAGGTTCATCAAGAAGCCCTCGCAGCCAGTGGTTTTGCCGATACGTTGATCCGTATCTGCCCGGCGAAGGTGTATTCGAAGAACCCTGATGGCACGGTTGCCGCCGAATACGCAGCCTGCCTCGAGTGCGGCACGTGTTTAGCAGCAGCTCCTGCGGGAACGTTGAGCTGGCATTATCCAGATTCCGGTATGGGTATCAGCTACCGCGAAGGCTGAGCTTTCTTACGCTGCGCGATTCGCAGAACAATGGAGACGATAACACGGTCTTCAGCCGGACCATCCCCGAAACTCAATCCGTTAAGAAACTTTCACGACTATACTGTCAAACAAGATGTAGTGGTACACATTAACGGAGGTGCGGCATGGTCGAAACAATCGCATTAGCTTTTTGCGCAATAGTCTTGGTCGCGTGTGGGATACTCATAGTCGTTGTAGGATCACGGATGACATCTGGAAAGCTTCCTCCCAACGAGACAGCGGGCACTAGAACATCATTTGCCCTAGAATCAGATGAAAACTGGTACTTTGTACAGCGTTTAACCGGACCACCAACAAAATGGTTGGGATACGCCCAGTTTTTATGGGTTCCAGCTTTCGTCGCCTTAGAGTTCACTGACAACGTTGGCTTTTTATATGCAACCGTAGCTGTGCAGATATTCCTCTTTATCCTGTTGTGGATTATTTACTTTAGGGGAATCAGACGCCGTAAAGAGCGCTTAGGCGCGTTTGCGCTCAATACGCCACATGACCAGGGCTGATGTTGTGGTGAGTGCGGCAAGGAAGACGACAACGCCGAGTGCCAGAAGCATTCCGGCGAGCCAGTTTGAGCCGCTAGAGCCGAGCGACTGACCAGCAAAGAACACGCCAGTGACGATGGCGATGCTGATCGCGGTTGCCATGCGCTGACCGGTTTGTAAGAAGCCGCCAGCAATTCCGCCATGTGTGCGAGGCACGTCCATCATAGTCAGAGTTTGGTTTGCTGCACCGAAGGCGCCGAATGCGAAGCCCTGCAAGACGAGGGGAATGGCAGCCCACCAGTAGCTTGCGCCATTTTCAATTTCCCAGACTGCGAATGCCAAAGCTGCCGAGCTGACAACGATGAGGATCGTACTTAGTACCTGGATTGCTGCGCCGTGTACATAGGAGTGGCGACCACTCCACATGGCGCCGAAACCAGATGAGATCGCATTGGGTAGTGTAAGAAGTCCGACACTTAGGGCACTGACTCCCACGCCGTTTTGAAGATAGATAGCAACGATTGCCATGATTGCTGGCCCGGCCATAAAGAATAGCGAACCGGTTAACGTTCCCAGGCCATATGTTGGTAGTTTAAGGAGATCGAGATCCATCATCGGGAATCGTCCGCGGGCTTTGTAGCGTTTCTCCCACACCACCCATACAGTACCTCCAAGAATTCCCAACGGAAGTAATCCCCACACCCACGGCGAGGTGCGGGACATGAACGGCAGCATGATGAAAAGAACAGTTAACACAAGCAGTAATGAACCGACCGGGTCAAGATCGATTTTTTCGCGACGGACAACGACGGGCTGTCCGGTAGTTGCGTGATCTAAGCCGAGAGCGCGTCGTTCTTTGCCGAAAGGGAGCCAGCGCGCGCCGAGAATGAGTCCGAGAGCGCCCAAAGGGAGGTTAACTGCGAATCCACCGCGCCAGCCGAGGTCGTTTCCGAACCAGCCAATGAGCAATCCGGAAAGAATAGGGCCGATTGCTACTGAGATAGCAACGGCTAATCCGAATAACGCAAATGCTCGGGTCCGGGCTTTGCCTTCAAAATATTGCACAATTAAGCCGGTGGTTTGTGGGGAGAGTACGCCTGCACCGATACCCTGAAAGACGCGCAAAATGTTAAGTACAAGAGTGGTTGGTGCCAGACCAGCAGCAAGGGATGCAAGTGTGAAGATGGTGAGGCCAATCATGAACAATGATGACCGTCCGAAAATGTCTCCTAATCGCCCGGCTGGGACAAGAACAACACCGATTGCCAGGGTGTATCCCGAGAGCACCCATTGCACTTCAGATGGGGAAGAACCAAGTGCTTCGGTTAATGCTGGTAGTGCATTGTTCACTGAGCTTACTTGCACGAGGGCCATCATGAGCGGAATGAGGAGTACAACGAGCAGTTGCCGTCGGTCATAAACTCGCGATGATCCGGGCACCGTGAATTCGTGTGCTGTCATGTTGTGTGCTCCTCTAAGTGCCGTGACGTAGCTGCGTATTTAGTCAATAGTATTGTTCAATGTAATTATTCGAGTTTAGTCTATTTAGATTTCAACTAACATGGCCGGCGGCACAATTTTGTGGTGATTTTCCTGACCATTTAGGCTAGAGGGTATGAGTGAAACGGTTCGAATAGATGTCTGGTTGTGGTCAGTGCGCCAAACTAAAACGCGCAGCCTTGCCACAAACGAATGCAAAGCAGGCCACGTGCGGATCAACGGCAACGTTGCCAAACCCTCGTCGCCAGTGAAAATCGGCGACGAAGTACGCTACCGATTCCAAGGATTTGACCGGATTTTGCAGGTCACCAGATTGTTAACTAAGCGCTCGAGCGCTACCCAAGCCCAAGCCTGTTATATCGACAAGAGCCCGCAACGCCCCAAAGTTTATATCCCGGTTTTCACTCGCGAACGTGGAGCGGGCCGGCCCACGAAAAAAGAACGACGCGAACTAGATCGAATCCTTGGACGTAATTCTAACTATGGCCACATGGGGTAGACTTTATTTAGCGTGAACTAGATGAAAGGTGCTCTATGTCTTCTCAACCAGCTTCACACGGCACTCGCCGTGTTTTACTCAAACTATCCGGAGAAGTCTTTGGTGGTGGAGGCATCGGCCTCGATACCAAAGTGCTGCGCCGAACTGCCGAAGAAATCGCCGAAGCTGTGCAGGCCGGGGTACAGGTCGCCGTCGTCGTCGGCGGTGGAAACTTCTTCCGTGGTATCGAACTTCAAGAAAACGGAATGGATCGGGCACGAGCTGATTACATGGGCATGCTCGGCACTGTCATTAACGCAGTCGCCTTACAAGACTTCCTCGAGAACTCTGGTATTCCGTCGCGCGTTCAAACCGCAATCACCATGAGTCAAGTTGCCGAAGCTTATATCCCGTTGCGTGCTATCCGCCACCTAGAAAAGGGCCGCGTCGTTATTTTTGGCGCTGGTGCCGGAATGCCATACTTCTCCACCGATACCGTCTCCGCCCAACGTGCGCTTGAACTTCGCTGCAACGAATTGCTGGTAGGTAAGAACGGAGTAGACGGCGTCTACACTGCTGATCCACGCAAGGATCCACAAGCTGTCATGTTAGAAGAACTCACCTACGAGCAAGCTTTGCGTGACCACCTGAAAGTCGTTGACGCAGCAGCATTCTCGCTGTGTCAAGATAATGGCATGACTATGCGCGTTTTTGGAATGGGTACACCAGGAAACGTGTCTCGTGCACTCCGCGGCGAAAAGATCGGTACCCTAGTGACAACAACCCCCAACAATTGAGGAACAACAATGATTGACGAAACACTGCTCGAAGCTGAAGAGAAGATGGGTAAGGCGATCGACGTCGCCCACAATGACTTTTCCAAGATCCGCTCGGGTCGAGCAAACCCAGAACTCTTTACCTCGCTGGTCGTAGACTACTACGGAGCACCAACCCCGCTCCAGCAGCTGGCAACTGTGTCTGTTCCAGAAGCACGCACCGTTCTCATCTCTCCGTACGATCGTTCCGCAATGAAGGATATTGAGCGCGCAATTCAAGAATCAGATCTGGGCCTCAACCCAACTGACGACGGTCAAGTGTTGCGGATTAACCTTCCAGCTTTGACTGAAGAGCGCCGCCGTGAATACGTCAAATTGGCGAAGACCAAGGGCGAAGACGCCCGCATTTCGATCCGCGCTATCCGCCGCAAGGCAAAGGAAACTCTTGACAAGATCAAGAAGGACGGCGATGCCGGTGAAGACGATGTCGAGCGCGCTGAAAAAGAACTCGAAACCCTTACCAAGAAGTACGTCGACAAGATCGATGCTCTTCTTGAAGCTAAGGAAAAGGAATTAATGGAGATCTGATTTTGACCAGTCCAAGCCCAACAAAAAACGCTACGTTTTTAAGCCGTCTCGTACCGCATCCGCCACGTCCACCACAGGAGGTGACATCGCGTGCGGGACGGAACGTTCCGGCAGCAGTAGCTACCGGTCTGGGATTGTTGGGCTTGGTCGGTCTATCCTTGGCCTACAAGATGGAAATCTTTGTGGCGCTTGCGATTGCTTTTTTGGTCGTAGGTATATGGGAGATTGCGGGAGCGTTCTTAGCACGTAATATCCGTATACCTTTCATTCCGTTGATCATTGGCGGAGTTGGCATGATGCTAGCGACGTGGTCGGGCGGATTGCGCGATGGACTCATTGTGTTCTTCTTCGCCGCTGGCGTTGCGATGTTGTGGCGTACCTATATGGCAGAAGATCATGTTTTAACTGACGGGATCGCTGGTGTTTTTGCACTGGCATGGATCGGTATTTTTTCCATGTTCGCCGTGGCGCTAGCTGCCCTATCGCAGGGCGCTTTTGCCGTTATTGCCTTCGTTCTGCTTCCGGTCGCTTCCGATACGGGTGGTTGGCTTGCCGGTATTAATTTCGGCAAACATCCGATCGCGCCGTCGATTTCGCCCAAAAAATCGTGGGAAGGATATATCGGCTCCACAATTGGTGCGTTACTTGCTGCGCTTGTCACCGTGTGGCTCGGTCTCGGATTGCCCTGGTATGCGGCAGTGATTATTGGGCTAACGATCCCCATCTTTGCAACCGCCGGGGATTTTTCGGAATCGTTGCTCAAACGTGATCTTGGCGTTAAAGATATGGGATCTATCTTCCCAGGTCACGGCGGTGTGCTCGATAGGGTAGATTCGTTGTTGTTTTGCGCGCCGATTCTCTACGTTATTCTTACCTACGGATTCGGATTAAACTAGCCAGACGCATTGTGACGTGGTTGTGAAGGACTGGAATGAAGAAAACGAAACAGGTTTTGCCTCGAGTAGAGCAGGGGCCGCGCCCGTCGCTGTCATTCACTGCTCAACGACATGGCAAACCCCCGCGCCATCTAGCTGATCTGTCGCGCACCGAGCGCCGCGAGTTAGTTGCTGATCTGGGATATCCGCAGTTCCGTGCAGATCAGTTGTCCAAGCATTATTTTGAACATAACTGCATCGATCCGTTGCAGATGAGTGATCTGCCGCAAGCCCAACGTGAGAAACTCGTTGATATGCTGTTGCCGCCCCTGATCACTAAAGTTCGCGACCAAGTCGCCGATCAAGGTAAAACGATCAAAACTCTGTGGAAACTGTTCGATGGGGCAGTAGTTGAGTCCGTTTTGATGAAGTACCCGGACCGAGCTACGTTATGTATTTCTTCCCAAGCGGGTTGTGGCATGGCGTGCCCATTTTGTGCCACCGGCCAGGCGGGATTGACGCGTAACCTCACTACTGCTGAGATTATCGAACAGTTGCGCTATGCCCGCCAAGCAGCTGCTGATGGTGTTTTCGGCGAACCGGTTCGCGTGTCAAACGTCGTGTTTATGGGGATGGGTGAGCCGTTGGCTAACTATCCAGCAGTACGCGATGCGCTCCATCGTATGATTGATCCAGCTCCTGAAGGTTTTGGCATGTCGGCACGCAATGTCACAGTTTCGACTGTGGGCATGGTGCCGGTCATCAACAAGCTTGCTGACGAAGGCCTGCCAGTGACGTTGGCTGTGTCGTTGCATGCTCCTGACGACGAATTGCGTGACGATCTCATCCCGATTAATTCTCGCTATAAAGTTGGTGAATTATTGGATGCTGCGCGACGCTATTTCGTGCGCACTGGGCGCCGCGTCTCGATTGAGTATGCGTTAATTAAAGATATGAACGACCACGAGTGGCGTGCCGAACTGCTAGCTGCTGAGCTTAATTCGCGCGGTCGCGGCTGGGTGCATATTAATCCGATTCCGTTGAACCCTACACCTGGTTCGATTTGGACTGCCTCAACTGCCCACGCTACTGATACGTTTGTTAAAACATTGTCACGCGCTGGAATTTCGACGACGATTCGCGACACTCGCGGTTCCGATATCGATGGTGCCTGTGGTCAGTTGGCGGCCGAGGTTGTGGATCGTGAGCATGTTTCTCGGCGCGCAGCAAAAGCCCAAGCTGCGGTAGACGCACGTATCGATGCGCACCGTAGCGAACCTCAAGATTTTGATTCAACACTGGCAGCAATTGCTGCTTCGCATAATGGAGATAACGACGATGAGTGATACTTTCTCACGGGTTGGTTGGCTACATTCTGGATACAGTCCGGCCGACGTGGATTCGTTTTTTGCCCGGGCTAAAGATGCCTACGATATGAGTGGCGAAGAAGCTAACGATTTTTCTGAAGCGACTGTGCGCGATGTGTCTTTCCCATGGGTACGCAACGGCTACCATGCTCAGCTTGTTGATGCGGCACTTGACCGTCTCGAGCAGGCGTTCGTACAACGCCGTCGCGCTAACTGTGTGCGTGACAAGGGCGAAGAAGAGTGGGTGCGCACAATCTATGATCGAGCTACCAGCTTGTATCCGCGATTGCGTCGCCCGCAAGGCCAACGGTTCGCTCATCCGGACACGCACGGCTACTCGGTGACCGAAGTAGATCAGCTCATCGAACGCGTTATTGCGTTCTTCGACAAGGCTGAACCGTTAACGTCCGTTGAGGTTCGGAACACGACGTTCTCGCAGGCAAAGGGTGAAAGTGCCTATGATGAAGGCGTAGTGGATGTCTTCCTTGATCGGGTTGTGTCAGTACTGATGAGTGTTGAATAATGCGTGATGTGATTGTTCTTGGGTCTACCGGTTCTATTGGTACCCAGACGCTTGATGTTATTTCACGCCATCGTGACCAATTCCGGGTTCGTGCGCTTGGTGCCGGTGGCAGTCAGCTAGAACTTTTAGCTGAGCAAGCCGCGGTGTTCCAACCTGTAGTTGTGGGGATTGCGGTTGAGGAAAAACTCGCCGAGTTCAGCCGGATCTGGGAAGATCGCTATAGCGAACAACCTATGCCGCACCTGGTTGGCGGTGAACAGGCAATGTCTGAGCTGGCAGGGCTAGGCTCCGGGCGTAGCATCACTGATTCTGACGTCGTCGTTAACGGCATGACCGGATCGGTTGGGCTGTTGCCCACGCTCGCCGCACTGCATTCTGGTGCGACGCTCGCTTTAGCAAACAAAGAATCTCTCGTGGTTGGCGGTGGGCTTATCGCTGACGCGATGGTGTGGCCCGGCCAGATAGTGCCGGTAGATTCCGAACATTCCGCTATTGCGCAGGCCTTGCGTTCGGGGCGGCACCGCAAAGGTTTAACCTCGCCAGTAGTGGATGGCACGAGTGAAGTCTCACGTATTATCCTTACCGCGTCCGGCGGCCCATTCCGCGGTATGAGCCGCAGCGATTTAGGTAACGTCACCGCCGAGCAGGCGTTGAACCATCCGACGTGGTCAATGGGGCCGGTGGTCACGATTAACTCCTCGACGTTGATGAACAAAGGCCTGGAGCTCATTGAAGCTGCCTACCTGTTCGACGTTGACCCAACCGATATTGTTCCGGTTGTCCATCCGCAATCCATCATTCATTCGATGGTGGAGTTCCGTGACGGTTCGACTCTTGCCCAAGCATCGCCGCCAGATATGCGGCTACCGATCGCGCTCGGTATTTCCTGGCCGAACCGGTTGCCGGATGTTGCTCGCGCGAACGCGTGGGATCAGCCGGTGGCGTGGACATTTGAACCCCTCGACCACGACGTCTTCCCAGCCGTGCGCCTGGCACAAAGTGCGGTGGCGGCTTCCAGCCTGCACCCAGCTGTACTCAACGCAGCAAATGAAGAATGCGTTGCGGCGTTTTTGGCTGGAAAGTTGCCGTATTTGGGCATTATTGACACGGTACGTGACGTCATAGAAACGATAGATTTTCCGAACGGTAACGACGTCGAAACTGTACTTGATATCGAACGTCGTGCCCGCGAACGTGCCCACGAGCTGATGGCTCGTCGCGCAAACTAAGGACGAAAATTAGCTATGCTTCCTGGAATACTTTTTATGGTTGTGGGTCTCGTCTTGTCGGTAGCGATCCACGAGTTAGGTCATTTGATTCCGGCGAAAAAGTTCGGTGCCAAAGTGAGCCGATACTTTGTGGGATTTGGTCCGACCGTGTGGTCGACGCATAAAGGCGGAACCGAATGGGGAATCAAAGCGATCCCGCTGGGCGGATTCGTTTCCATTGCAGGCATGTTGCCGCCGGCTGGACCTAGTACAGTAACGACAAAGGCTGACGGTTCGCTCACGCTAGCTCAAGAAGCTCGCCTCCAATCAGCTGAAGAATTTGACGATCCGGCGCAACCTGGTGCGTTTTGGCGGTTACCCGCCCGCCTGAAGCTGATCGTTATGTTTGGCGGCCCATTCACAAACCTGATTATCAGCGTTGTGCTACTTGCCGCAGTGACGCTAGGAATCGGATTGCCGCATGCGTCGACGACGATTGCGCAAGTTGCGGACTGCGTCGACTCTTCGCTTTCATGTACGCCGGCGCCGGCGCGCGACGTCATTAAACCAGGCGATACGATCACCATGTGGGGCTCGACCCCAGTGGAGTCCTGGCCGCAAATCCAGCAGGCGATCGCTGATGGCGGAACCGAACCAACCGACGTCGTCGTCGAACGTGCGGGGAAGAAAGAAACCCTCCAGGTGACCCCGGTGATGCGCGAAACCACTGACGGCTCTGGAAGTACAGTCACGCGGCCTTATGTGGGAATCGGCCCGATTATTGAGCGACGCTCCGGCCAGCTAGCCGATGTGCCACGCCAAGCCTGGCAGATGGCGGTCGGAACAACAAAGATTCTTGCCCAGCTACCGGTGAAACTTTGGGATGCTGCATCGACGCTGGTCACAGGCGAAAAGCGTAGCCCAGACTCGGTTGTGGGACTCGTCGGGATTGCCGACGTGGCTGGATCCATCAGTGCCGCACAGGCACAAAACTATGGGTTCCTTGATCGGCTTGCCGATTTAACCATGCTACTCGCAGGGCTGAACATGACCTTGTTCATCTTCAACCTCATCCCATTACTCCCTCTCGATGGTGGCCACATTCTTGGGTCAATCATTGAAGGTACCCGCCGGAAAATCGCATTTGCTCAAGGGAAACCCGATCCTGGAGCGTTCGATACTGCCCGGCTTTTGCCGGTGAGCTATGCCATGATTATGTTCTTTGTTTTCATGACTGTTTTGCTTATTGTGGTAGATATTGTTAATCCCATCGTGTGAGAACTGAATAAGAGTGGAATAATACTGATCGTGAATACGCCAGTTGCTTTAGGAATACCAACAGTAAAAGAACCAGCTCCCGTACTTTCTCCGCGCCGGAAGACGCATAAGATCCGCGTGGGCGATGTTTTCGTCGGCGGTGATGCTCCGGTCTCGGTTCAATCAATGACGACGACGAAAACCCACGACATCGGCGCAACCTTGCAGCAGATTGCAGAATTAACAACTGCTGGTTGCGATATTGTGCGTGTGGCTTGCCCAACGGATAAAGATGCCGAAGCGTTGCCAATCATCACAACGAAGTCGCAAATCCCAGTGGTTGCCGATATCCATTTCCAGCCACGCTACGTTTTTGCAGCTATCGATGCCGGCTGTGGTGTGCGTGTGAATCCGGGAAACATCAAAAAGTTTGACGATAAAATCCCGGAGATTGCGGCTGCTGCGAACGCCAACGGTACCGCAATGCGTATCGGTATCAATGCCGGTTCCCTCGATCCGCGTCTACTGCAAAAGTACGGTAAAGCTACTCCGGAGGCTCTCGTGGAGTCGGCAGTGAATGAAGCTCGGTTGTTTGAAGATGCCGGATTCTATGATTTCGCTATTTCGGTTAAGCACCACGATCCAGTGACGATGGTTCGCGCTTATGAGTTGCTCTCCGAGGCCGGGGATTGGCCGTTACACCTCGGTGTGACCGAAGCTGGCCCCGCCTTCCAGGGAACGATTAAGTCTTCGGTGGCTTTCGGTGCGTTGCTTGCCCAAGGTATTGGCGATACGATTCGGGTCTCGCTTTCTGCGCCACCGGTCGAAGAGGTCAAGGTTGGCGAAGCGATTTTGCGTTCGATGAATTTGCGCCCGAAGAAGCTCGAGATTGTTTCTTGCCCATCGTGTGGCCGTGCACAAGTTGATGTTTACACGTTGGCCGAGCAGGTTTCCGAAGGCTTGAAGGATATTTCCTTCCCGCTGCGAGTAGCTGTGATGGGTTGTGTTGTTAACGGTCCAGGTGAGGCTCGTGAAGCTGACCTGGGTGTTGCTTCAGGTAACGGCAAGGGGCAGATCTTTGTGCGTGGTGAGGTTGTCGATACTGTTCCAGAAGCAGATATTGTGCCAACTCTTATTGCGCGTGCTCGCATTGTTGCGCAAGAACTCGGATTGAAAGAGGATGCGGACGCATCACCTGAAGTGATCGTGTGACATGCGTTGGCTGTTACGGCGCGAGCCTCGTGTCCGCCGGCTAGGATCGGCGGACTTGGGCCAAGTTCGCGATTTTCTTTCGCGCGATCCGGTAGCTTCGGTGTTGGCGCGCGTTCCGGTGGAAACTGAGGCGCCGCGCATGACCCACATGGTCACCAGCGATCTTGGGCCAGAGCTGAGCGCCGTGTGCCATGTTGGTGCCAACATTGTTCCGATTGGTTTCGATGAAGCCGGGCTGGATCTTTTGGCGCGCTATATTGTGCGCCACGGACGGCAGGCAAACTCGATTGTTGGGCCAGCAGACCAAGTTCTTGGCTTGTGGGAGCGTATTGCGCGCTGGTATCCCGAACCGCGCGATATTCGCCCGCATCAGTTGTCGATGGTGTGGAGCGGGGCGGGGCAGTGCGTGCCGGATCCGGATGTGCGGCAAGCGCATTTGGGTGAAGGAGCGTTAGTGATGCCAGCCTCTGTGGCGATGTTTATTGAAGAGGTCGGCTATGATCCGACCGCTTACGGTCCGGGCTATGAGCATCGGGTGCATTCGCTGGTGCGTAATGGTCATACGTTTGTTCGTATGGGCACCCAGGCAGGATACCCGTATGTTGAGTTTAAAGCCGATATTGGGGCGTTAGCTGGTGGGGTTGCTCAGATCCAGGGAGTGTGGGTTCATCCGGATTTGCGTGGCCGCGGAATTGCTGCTCCGGCAATGGTGAGCGTGGCGCGTTTCGCTGCGGCGACCATCGCACCGACAGTCTCGCTCTATGTGAACGACTACAACTACGCGGCAATACGTTCCTACGAAAAAGCGGGCTTCGACGTCGTCGGCGAATATGCAACCGTGATGCTCTAAACCGTCCGTGTGGGTGGAAGACTGCCCACGCAGGGCGGAAAACCGACGTCGAACACGGACTTAACTGAGCCAATGCGTATCAGATGTTGCCAACGCCACGCCCCAGTAACGGAGGCGAATAGGGTCAAGGCGCGGAAAAGGTTAAACTAGTAACGTGTTGAAAATGTCTGAACTCTTTGTCCGAACCCTCCGCGACGATCCGGCCGACGCAGAGGTCCGTTCGCATAAACTCCTCGTGCGTGCCGGATACGTACGTCGCGCCGCACCAGGAATCTACACCTGGCTGCCACTCGGGCTTAAAGTCCTTCGCAAAGTCGAAGCCGTAGTCCGCGAAGAAATGGATGCTGCTGGCTCCCAGGAGATGCACTTCCCAGCCCTGCTCCCACGCGAGCCTTACGAGGCAACAAACCGCTGGGAAGAATACGGCCCGAACCTCTTCCGGTTGAAGGATCGCCGCGATAACGATTACTTGCTGGCGCCTACCCACGAAGAAATGTTCACGCTCGCGGTGAAGGACATGTACTCCTCGTACAAGGATCTTCCAGTGTCGCTGTACCAGATCCAGCACAAGTATCGTGACGAGGCGCGTCCGCGTGCAGGTATTATTCGTACCCGCGAATTTATCATGAAGGACGCCTACTCTTTTGATATTGACGACGCCGGTCTGGATCGTTCCTATGAAACCATGCGTAGCGCATATCAGCGGATTTTTGAGCGTCTGGGCGTTCCGTTCGTTATTTGTTCTGCGCAGTCGGGAGCGATGGGCGGTTCGCGCTCGGAAGAGTTCCTCGCTCCGTGCGCTATCGGTGAAGATACCTTCGTGATGTCTGCCGGTGGATACGCAGCAAATACTGAAGCTGTAACCACTCCACCCCAGTCAGAGCAGGATTTCTCGGACGTCCCACAGTCACATGTTGTGCCAACACCAGGTGCTACCACGATTGCTTCGCTCGTCGAGATGGCCAACGAGGTTGCGCCACGTGCCGATCGCCCATGGGAGGCAACCGATACGTTGAAGAACGTTGTCGTGGCTTTCGTACATCCAGATGGCGAACGCGAAGTTGTTGTTTTGGGTGTTCCAGGTGATCGCGAAGTCGATTTGAAGCGTGTGGAAGCTAGTGTTTCCCCAGCTGAAGTTGAGATGGCTATGCCAGAAGATTTAGCCAAGCATCCAGAACTCGTTGCTGGCTACATCGGCCCACAGGTGATCGGCCCGAATTCTGCTAACCGTCAAGTCACTGATGAGGGTGAGATTTCTGGCTCGGTACGCTACTTACTCGATCCGCATATTGCTCGTGGTTCGCGCTGGATTTCTGGTGCGAACGCGGTCGATGAACACGTTTTCGATTTGGTTTATGGCCGTGACTTTGAAGCTGATGGCACTATCGAAGCTGTTGAAGTTCGCGAAGGTGATGAAGCGCCAGATGGTTCTGGTCCGCTCACCATCGAACGCGGTATCGAAATCGGCCACATCTTCCAGCTGGGTCGCAAGTACGCTGAGGCTCTCGGTCTGACCGTCTTGGATCAAAACGGCAAGACTTCCGTGGTGACAATGGGCTCTTACGGTATTGGTGTTTCGCGTGTGATGGCGGCGCTTGCCGAGCTCAATTCTGACGATCTCGGTTTGAAGTGGCCACGCCACTTGGCTCCAGCTCAGGTTCACGTGATTGCTACCGGTAAGGGCGAAGATATCTTCGGCACTGCTGCAGATTTCGCTCAGCAGGTTTCTGATCGTGGCCTTGAAGTTCTTTACGATGACCGCGTGAAGGTTTCGGCTGGCGTGAAGTTTGCTGACTACGAACTCATCGGTGTTCCGTTCGCTATCGTGGTTGGTCGCGGTTTGAAGGACGGCAAGGTTGAAGTTCGTGATCGCCGTAGTGGCGAGAGCTTCGAAGTTCCTGTCGAAGAAGCAATGGCAAAGCTCGATGAAGTGATGGCCAACGCTCAGTAGTCTGTTAGGCGCATGCGCGTCGTTGTGCATGGATGATAACGCCTATGATCGTGGGGAGCTACCGATAACGGTAGCTCCCCACAAACATGTTTAACGGGTCTGTTTGGCTTAGAGTGGCGGCCCTAGGCGTCGGCCGCGCTGGGCGTTGGCTGGTGTCGTGCTGACCGCGCCTATTCCGCGCCCGGTAAACCGGCAACCGAAGCTTGCGTGTTTAACGTACAGAGCAACGCAACAGTTGCAGTGCGCTGTGGCTGATCGAGTTGCGCTGCGTGGCTCAAAAGCTCATGTTCTACCAACGAGCTGACCGCCGAATCCGTATCTTCGGTTTGTGGAAGCGGAGCTATCGGATGGCGCGCGTCCTTTCCGCCACTATCGAGCGCACTGTTGGTTAGCTCGGTCAGAAGAGTGATCTTGTATTCCTCGTCGCCGCGATTTTCAGGTTCGCGCAACGCAGCGTCATGCTCGAGCCATTGGCGGGCAGTATCAAAAGTGACAATGGCCGGAGCCGAATTTACTGCGCTAGCCAACACAGAAATATCGGGGGAGGAGCAGACCTGCGCACGCTCTGCCGCAGGTGCAAAATGGGCAGCGAAGGTGCGGGCACTCGTTGCGATTGATAACGACAGCTCCGGATCGACGTCGGTAGCAGCCGAGAGTTTGTCCGAGATAGCCGCGAGCTGGCTTTGCAAGGCGGAGATGCTCACCTCAGGTGCGGACAAGTCAAGCTCGGGATTCTCATATCCTTCTGGTGCGCCTTGTGGCCACGGAATCCATACGCCACCGACGTGATCTAGCCAGGTTTCAGATGCCGATACGAGCTCGCCTAAGAGTGGTTGCAGTGCCGGGTCTTGGTTGGCTGCTTGTAGTTCTTGCGCAGTTGCACGCGTTTGCGCGATGCTCACGGCAATGTCTTGCCGTTCGATTTCGCTTGCACTTGGCGGTTTAGGTGCCACGGACTGATTTTCAAGCCGGGTTCCCATAACAACCAGTGTCAGAACGAAAATGGCGCAAGCAGTAATGGCGATAGAAACGAACAAGAGCCACGATGCGAAACGAGATCGAATATGCGGTGTATCGGTCATAGCTCTACTGTGCCATAGGTTCACCTGCGAGTGGGCGAACCGGCGACAAGGTATGACAAAGAACGTGATTTTTCTAGGTATCATGGCATGCCTAGGTGGAAACCGGTACTCTTGAGCTTATGGTAGACAATGTTTCGGCGCATATCGCGCAACTTCTTGATCCGGTCGTGAAGGATGCTGGCCTATGGCTGGAAACCGTACGTGTCGTGGGTGCTGGAAAGCATACTGTGGTGCGAGTGACTGTAGATTTACCTGCAGGTCCTGGCGGTGTAGATTCCACGCAGC
This sequence comes from Arcanobacterium phocisimile, assembly GCF_016904675.1. Taxonomy (NCBI): domain Bacteria; kingdom Bacillati; phylum Actinomycetota; class Actinomycetes; order Actinomycetales; family Actinomycetaceae; genus Arcanobacterium; species Arcanobacterium phocisimile. Next base: position 672,744 of record NZ_CP070228.1, read on the forward strand.
TTACGGATGTTTCGCGTGCGATTTCCGCTGTGCTTGACGAGCACGATCCGGTGCGTGGCGCCTATACCCTTGAAGTATCGACGCCGGGTGCTACTCGTGAACTTTCCGAGGAGCGTCATTTTTCCCGTGCGATTGGCCGGAAGGTTGAATTCCAGCGTCAGGATTCGGTGAAGTTTATCCAACGTGTGGTAGATGTTGCCGATGGCATCATCACTCTCGATGGTGATCCGGGTACAATTGCTGTTGCAGACGTTGCACGTGCTCACGTTGTTATTGAATTGAATCGGGCTGAGGGAGAGAACTAATGGAACTATCGATGAATGAACTCCGAATTGTTGAATCGGAGTTAGGTATTGACCTTAATGTTCTGCTCAATGCTATTGAAGAAGCCCTCGTGCACGCCTATAACCGGGTTCCGGGCGCAGTGCGTGGAGCTCGCGTGGAGCTTGATCGCACAACTGGCAAGGTCACTGTGTGGGCTCCAGAAGTTGATGAGAACGATGAAGTCATCGGGGAGTTCGATGATACGCCGAATGATTTTGGTCGTATTGCTACTTCGACTGCCCGTTCGATTATTGCTCAGCGTCTGCGTGATGCTGAAACTGAGCGCGTTCTGGGTACTTTCCAAGGTAAGAAGGGCGAACTTATTTCCGGTGTTGTTGAAGGCAACATTGGTTCTAATCCGCTTTCGCGAGATATTTTTGTTGAGCTTGGCGAAAACCGTGGCTTGTTGCGGTCTGATGAGCAGGTCGCTTCGGAACATTTCAAGCATGGTGATTTGATTCGTGCGCTGATCCTCGATATTTCTGTCGGTACTAAGGGCGCATCTATTCGCTTGTCACGTTCCCATCCAGATTTCGTTCGCCAGTTGTTCGAGACTGAAGTTCCAGAGATCGCAGATGGCACTGTCGAGATTGTTTCGTTGGCTCGTGAGGCTGGCCACCGTACGAAGGTTGCGGTGTGGAGTAATGACGATACGGTTGGGGCTAAGGGCGCGTTGATTGGTCACAACGGCCAGCGTGTTCGCGCGGTAACCCAAGAGCTTCATGGCGAAAAGATTGATGTTGTTGATTACGACGACGATATTGCGGTCTTCATTGCAGCAGCACTTTCGCCGGCGAAGGTTACTGAGGTTGAGATTCTTAACTATGATTTGCGTCAAGCGCGTGCAGTGGTCCCTGATGATCAGGCGTCGTTGGCTATTGGTAAGGAAGCGCAGAATGTGCGTCTTGCTGCGAAACTGACCGGTTGGTCGATTGATATCCGTAAGGAATCTGAATAAGCCTTAACAGCTACCATAATCGCTGATTATTCTGAGCGTTCCGGGCCGTGCCAGCACACTGTGTGCAGTGGCACGGCCCGATTCGTTTAGCGATATGGGGTATGTGCAGTACAATAGATTACGTATGTCTATGTCAATACCAACAATCGGTGAGAAGATGGTCGCTCCGCAGGGGCAGATCATGATTCGTACATGCGTTGGTTGCCGGCAAAAGGCTTACAGGAACGAGCTTTTGCGCGTTGTTGCTGATAGTGAGGGTTGTGTTCAACCCGATCCCCACGCGACGATGCCAGGGCGTGGAGCGTGGATCCATCCGCGTTCCGAATGCATAGCACAGGCAATCAAAACCTCTCAGTTTGCGCGGGCGTTTCGTCGCCCAGTGCGCGTATCTGATGAACTTGAGCCCTCTGCTAGTAATTTTGTTCGATCAGCACGATTTCGTGCGAATAACCCAATGAAAGCGGGTAGAGAGCCGATGGGCACCCGATGAGTACCCAGCGATGAGCTGCCAAACAGGGGCCTGACGCACAGATTGCGCGGGCCAAGACATAAGGAGAAATGTGGCTAAGGTCCGCGTCCATGAACTTGCTAAAGAGATTGGTGTGACAAGCAAGAAGTTGCTTGAAGTACTAACGTCAGAAGGCGAATTCGTCAAATCTGCGTCCTCGTCTATCGAGGCACCAGTCGTGCGAAAAGCACGTGAATATTTTGAATCGCACCCAGAAGAGGTCGATTCCAAGAAGGCTACTAAAAAGAAGCCAGCTGCTAAGTCAAAGGTCGCCCCAGCAGAATCTGCTGAGAGTGCGAAACCAGCTGAAGCCGAAAAGCCAGCAGTGCCAGCTCCTTCCGAACCACAACCAGTGGTCAAGAAGGCAACAGCTAAAACAGCTGCAACTACACCAGCAGCAAAGCCTGGTGCCAAGCCAGCTGCAAAGCCTGCATCCAAGCCAGCTGCAAAGAAGCCAGCTGGAGATGCTAAGTCTGCTACACCAAAGACTCCAGCCGCAGCCAAGCCTGCATCAAAGTCAGGCGCAACTCCGCGTCCAGCTGGCCGTGGCGTAACCCCAGGGTCAGCACATGCTTCTGCGGAAGCTGCTCGTGAGTCGGCTCCACCGCGTCCAAGCGCAGGTCGTGGACCGCGCCCAGGCGCACCACGTCCAGGAGCACCGCGCCCAGGAAATTCACCATTTGCACCAAAGCAGGGAATGGGTGGCCGTAATGGCCAAGGCGGTGGCCGAGGCCCACGTCCAAACGGTGCTTCCTTCGGAAACAAGCCTCAAGGCGGCGGCCGTGGCGGTCAAGCCCAAGGCGCTCCAGGTCGCGCTCCACGCACTGAAGGCGCACCACGCCCACAGCGCGGATCAGGTAACCGTCCAAGTCCAAACATGATGCCAGAGCAGATGCCGGCACCAACACCAGCACGCGGCGGCGGTCGCGGTCGCGGTGGTAATAGCGGCGGCGGCAACGGCGGCTTCGGCGGCGGACGTCCCGGTTTCACCCGTTCGGGTGGAAAAGCACGCGGCGGTTCAACTGCAGGTGCATTCGGACGCCAAGGTGGCGGCCGTGGCAACCGCAAGTCCAAGCGGGCAAAGCGTCAAGAGTGGGAAGAGCAGCAATCACCGATGCTCCAGGGCGTCCAGATTCCACGTGGCGATGGTTCCACTGTGGTTCGTGTACGCGCCGGTGCATCCCTAGCTGACTTCGCAGAACGTATCGAAGCAGATCCAGCAGCATTGGTTACTGTCTTGTTCCGTATGGGCGAGATGGCAACAGCTAATCAGTCCTTGGACGAAGATACCTTCGCACTCCTTGGTGCCGAACTTGGTTACGACATCAAGATCATGAGCGCAGAGGATGAGGATCGTGAAATCCTCGAATCCTTCGATATTGATATCGACGCCGAGCACGCTGACGAATCTGAAGAAGATCGGGTGCCACGTCCACCAGTCGTGACCGTTATGGGCCACGTCGACCACGGTAAAACCAAGCTCCTCGACGCGATCCGTAACGCCGACGTCGTCGAAGGCGAAGCCGGTGGCATTACCCAGTCCATCGGTGCATACCAGACCCACGTCAAGGTTGAAGACGGCGAACGCGCCATCACCTTCATTGACACCCCAGGTCACGAAGCCTTCACGCAGATGCGTGCCCGTGGTGCTGACATCACTGACGTTGCCATTTTGGTTGTTGCCGCAAACGACGGCGTCATGCCGCAAACCGTTGAAGCAATTAACCACGCACAGGCAGCAAACGTGCCGATCGTCGTCGCTGTGAACAAGATCGATGTTGATGGGGCAAACCCAGACAAGGTTCGTGCCCAGCTCACCGAATACAACTTGGTTGCAGAAGAATACGGCGGTGACGTCGCGTTCGTCGATATTTCGGCAAAGCAGCAGATCAACATTCCAGCATTGCTTGAAACCGTGTTGACCACCTCCGATATTTTGGTAACGCCAACGGCGAACCCAGATAAGCCGGCTCGTGGTGTAGCGATTGAAGCAAAGCTCGATCAGGGTCGCGGTTCGGTTATTACTGCGCTCGTTCAAGAAGGAACGTTGCGTATCGGTGATCCGATCGTTGTTGGTACCGCATACGGTCGTGTGCGTGCCATGATTGACGAGCATGGAAACCGTCTCGATGAAGCCGGTCCGGCACGTCCGGTCCAGGTTCTCGGTTTGACGTCGGTTCCAGGTGCAGGCGATCAACTCATCGTCGCTGAAGATGATCGTACTGCCCGTCAAATTGCCGAACGTCGTGAGGCTGCTAAGCGTGCAGCTACCTTGGCTAAGCGCCGCAAGCGCGTCTCGCTTGAGGACCTCAACGCCGCTATCGAAGAAGGCAAGATCGAAAACCTCAACCTCATTATCAAGGGAGACTCCTCTGGTTCGGTTGAAGCACTCGAAGCATCCTTGCTTGATATCGAGATCGGTGGCGACGAAGTCCAACTCAACGTTATCCATCGCGGTGTCGGCGCGATTACGCAGTCTGACGTCGATTTGGCAACCGTTGACAACGCAATCATTATCGGCTTCAACGTTCGCCCAGCAGAGCGAGTAACTGAATTGGCTGATGCTGAAGGCGTGGAGATGAAGTTCTACTCGGTCATCTACGCTGCGATCGACGAAGTTGAAGCTGCTATGAAGGGCAAGCTCAAGCCGATCTATGAAGAAGTCCAAGTGGCAACTGCTGAGATTCGCCAGGTATTTAAGTCCGGTAAGGCCGGTCTTATCGCTGGTTCGATCGTTCGCTCCGGTTCGATCCGTCGTGGTCACAAGGCGCGCCTGATCCGCAACGGAAAGACGATTGCTGAGAACCTCGAGATCGTATCGTTGCGTCGTGAAAAAGATGATGTGACCGAAGTTCGCGAAGGCTACGAGTGTGGTATCACCCTCGGCTACAAGGACATCGCCGAAGGCGACATCATCGAAACGTACGAGATGCGTGAAAAGCCACGCGACTGATCGTTACGTGACAACACGCGAAGTGAGGAAACATGGTTAATCCACGAGCAGCTAAAGTTGCTGAACGTATTCAGCAAGTAGTTGCCTCCATGCTCGATAAGCAGATCAAGGATCCGCGTCTGGGCATGGTGACAATTACTGATGTGCGAGTTACTGGAGATCTCCAGCATGCTGACGTGTTCTACACCGTTTTCGGTGACGAGCACGATGCGAAGAACACCGCAGCCGCATTGCGTTCCGCCACTGGAGTTATTCGCTCCAATGTTGGAAAGCAACTCGGATTGCGCTTGACTCCATCGTTGGCTTTCCATCTCGACGCCCTGCCAGAGTCAGCAAAGTCTATTGAAGACTTGCTGGTTGCTGCCCGGTATCGTGATGAGCAGATCCGCAAGATGGCTGAAGAAGCACAGTATGCGGGGGATCCTGATCCCTACCGTCGTCCAGAAGACGACGAGCAGGACGAACCTGTCGAGGATTCAGCACAGTAGTGGCGCGAAATCGTAAACAGATGCCAGATCGCCCCCGGCGCATAATGCCGTGGGGCGATCTGCCGCGTGGTGGACATGAAGCTGCCGATGGGTTAATTTTGATTGACAAACCGCAAGGTGTGACCTCGCACGATATTGTGGGTGCGATGCGCCGGTTGGGTGCGACTCGTAAAGTCGGGCACACCGGCACTCTTGATCCGATGGCTACCGGGTTATTGACGGTAGCGTTTGGGCGGGCCACGAAACTCGTCCAGTATCTTACCGGTGCAGATAAAACCTATCTTGCACGCATTGTTATTGGTGTTGGTACGGATTCGGATGATGCTGACGGTACTGCGATAGTGCCAAGTGCCGAGCAGAGCGCCCGCGTTGGTCAGATTACGGCAGCAGATATTGATAGTGTGATGGCTGAACTTACGGGCCCAATTCAGCAGGTTCCGGCAACAGTCTCGGCGAAGAAGATCGGTGGCAAGCGCGCCCATGATCTGGTTCGTGACGGGCATGATGTGGAGCTTGCTGCACAGTCAGTAACGATCCACAGTTTTGACCGTACCAGCGATGTTGTTGCACAAACGCACCAGATGGACGGGTTGAGCTTCCCGGTGTTGACGTTCGATGTGAGTGTGGCAGTTTCTTCGGGAACCTATATTCGTGCGTTGGCTCGCGATCTTGGTGAAAAACTGGGGGTGGGTGCGCATTTGACGATGTTGCGCCGCACCCAGGTTGGCAAGTGGGATATTGGGGATGCGTATACGGTCGAGGCCTTGCGTGAGCTGATAGTGGGCGAGCAGTCGTTGCCGATCGTGGGCATTGATGCTGTGTGTGCTCAGACGTTCTCCCGGATTTCGGTGACGGCCCAGGAAGCTGAACGTCTCGGGCGCGGTCTCTTTATTGAGCGGCGTGATCCGGAACGTATTGCGGGCGCAAATAAATGGCCGGCATGTGCATTCTTAGGTGAGCAGGCGGTTGCTATCGTTTCGCCGCGCTCCAAACAGTTGAAACCGGATTTGCAGATTCGGATCTAGGCGTTGTTTGTGCACTGCTGTCAGGCGCGGCAGGGTTGCGGGCTACTGCCGAGGTTGCGGGTTACTGCTAAGTCCCACAGGCTCCGGCCCGTTCTTTCTGAGCAGTGTGTACTGATTCGGGTTATAGCGCAAACCTCGTCATATATGGACGCAGTTTGCGTTATGACCATATTTACTGCAGTAGTTTGTGGGAGATCAGCTCCGTGTTGAGCATAATTGAGCGCCACCCAACTTGATGATAGGGAAAATAATATAGGCGGTTGTGTCAACTATCAGGTAGCTTTGATGCATCTTTGAACACGCAGGAAAATGCTTTTACAAAGAGCTCTTTTTCGTTAATATGTGGAGATGAAAAGCTCAACGGTGAGAAATTTTCGGGAGGAAAATATGCGACAGTTTTCGCGAGTTGTAGTTGCCATGATGTTGACCGGCAGTATCCTAAGCGCCTGTAGCGAAGAACCGTCTCCACCGCAAAGTTTAGTGGACGATGTTGATGTTACTGGTTGAACTTGAAGCCAGATATCGATCGTGACTCATGGATGATTACTTTGCCGGCAGATCGTTTTGGTATTTCTCGAGATGAAGAAGATATAATTTCTTCGGCGTATATGGGAGCCAGTATGACGTGCTACAAGAAATATGCGCCTGATCAAATTTGGGTAGATTTACCTCCTCTTTCTGGCTTAAATACGATGAATCCTCCTGTTTTCTCGGAATTTGGCGTGTGGCGAGTAGGTATGGCGCAGCAATTTGGTTTTGATGTTCCTGCGACTGCTCGTATTCCTATTGCAGGGCGTTCTGATGTTCGCACACCTATTTCCAGAGAAGTAGTTGCGAAAGTTTACAAAGATCGAGGGGCGATCCCTACGGATGTTTTCGAAAAAGCAGTTGCTTCGTGCGAGAATGATCCAGATATTCAAAAGTTCAAAAACCCTTACGAGTTAGTTATTGCGCCGTGGTGGGATGAGATTAATCAGGCGCGAGCCAAGCTATTTGACGACGATGCGGCTCGCCAAATTTATAACGACGTTGCTAGTTGTTTCGAATCCGAGGGTTTGAAAATGGCAGAGGAAGGGTTTGGGGGAGTTGAGAACTTCGATTTTCGGCGTAAAAAGAATAATCCTTATCCTGCTAAAGAAGAGATAGATATAGCACTGAAAGTAGCTCAATGCCAGGAGAAATTCGATGCTACACCGAAGCTTGCTGAGATTTTAGCGGAGAAACAAGCCGACATTATAAAGAAATATCCGAATGAATTTGTTTCGGGCCGCCAAAAGATCGATGCTCTCGTTGCAGATGCGAAGCAATACATACAAGAACATCCCGATGTTTACGTTAAAACGGACTAGTTCTTATGTGCAGTCGGTCTCTTCATCACGGATATAGAGTCGTGAGTTGTCTGCGTTTCGAACGAAGATGGTGAGGATAGGGGGTTTAAGTATGTTCATTAAGAAATATGGAGTATTCCTTGTTTCTCTCATGATGGTTGTGAGCGCCTGTTCTTCTGTTGATTCTGGGGTAGACGTAGACTCGTCTGAATCTTCTAGCATGGGTCTGAATCTTAGTGCGGAAGTTGATAAAGAGTCATGGACAGTGACGTTGCCTTGGAATCGTTACCTTATTTCGGACGAAGAGAAAAATATTTTACTCTCTGCCAGTTCAATGGCACTAGCACAATGCACCCGAGAGAAGAATATGGCAAAGCAATGGACCGGTACTAATGCGGATTTCATTAGCCAAGTAAATCCACATGTCTATTCAGAATTTGGTCCGTGGCGAAAAGCGATGGCGCAACAATATGGGTTTTCATCACCTTATCTATCTAATGATCCAATCGTCGGCCGAGATATTAAGCCACCAACAGAAACAGAAATTCTAAAACTTCGCCGTGGGTTTGATGCGAATAGCTTGTTTTCTGAAGCAGATATGGAATTGATGCGTAAGGAATGTGACGAGTATCCCGCGGTCGAAAAATTCAACCGGGAAAAGATAGCTCCATCAGCTCCATGGGTTGATGAGCTTGGCGAGACGCGTATGCTGTTGTTTGATGATCCGCGGGCGCAGGAGATTGTGGGTGAGTTGGAGGCGTGTTTTGATAAGCAGGGGATGAAGATGAGCTCTGAAATTCCTGGATTTGTGGAAGGTGTTAATGGTTTTATTGATCCGACTGAGGAGAGTATTGCTCTTGCGTTGAAGGCGGCGCAGTGTCAAGAAGAAACTGATGCGACGCCGCGGTTGGCGCAGGTGTGGGCTGATTTGCAGGCTCCGATTGTGAAGAAGTATGCCAAAGAGTTGATAGCGCAGCGCCAGTTGATCGATGAGCGAGTAGCAGAAGCTAAACAATATATTCAAGAACACCCTGAGCTACTTGAACTACCGGCTCAGTGATGTAGCGGGAGTGGTTGATTTTTTTAGGGGGCGTTTTATCCTTTAAGTGGTAAGTGGTACTGCTTACTATTGAACCATGTTCAAAGGAGAACAATGATGAATATCAAGAAAGTTTTAAGTTCCATGGTAGCTGTTTTGGCTCTCGGTGCCACCAGTTTTATTACCATAGTTCCGACAGCTAGTGCTGGAAATCCGTTTTGTCCACGCGGAAAAGCATGTTTATGGAGTCAGACTCGTATGACGGCTGGCGGGCTACTAACGAAGATCCAAGTTCAGCGGTTTATCCTGCAATGAATAATAATTCGGAATCTATCGCTGCGAATGGTGGGACATGTGGACTAACTCGATTTTTCGATGAAGATCGAGGGCCGTTTGGTAAGTATATTTATCTTTTTAGTCAAACTCTAGCAGGGTATAACTATCGCGATCCTAATTTGTATAACGGAGCTGGGTATGGTGCGTATTCTCATGAAAATTGGGCTAATCGGATTGGGTGGGTTGAATTTGGTGGCAGTGGTTGTGACTAGTACCGCAGCGTGAAGGTGGAAATGGAAAGGAAGGAATGTGGTTCGTTCTGTTTTTCGGCAAAGTTGCTGTGTATTGCTTTTGGCGACAGTAGGTGCATGTTCTTCTGTTGATCCTGGGGCAGATGTAGACTCATCTGCGTCTTCCAGCATGGGTCTGAATCTGAGCGCGGAAGTTGATAAAGAGTTATGGACGGTAACGTTGCCATGGGATCGTTACACGATGACGGATGAACAGCGCATTATCCTTGTTTCTGCAGAATCTTTTGGACTTGCCGAGTGTACACGTGAGAATATGCAAGACGTTGCATGGACTGCAACATTGCCGGAAGCCCTCAAGGGTGTTAACCCGCATGTTTTTATGGAATTTGGGCCGTGGGTTGAAGAAATGGCACAGCAATATGGTTTTTCGTCAGCCGAATTCTCAGATGTACCGATCAATGGTCGCGATCTTGTGGCTAAGAGCAAAGAACAACGTGATCGAGAAAGAAAAGGGATGCAGAGCAATGCTACGTTTTCAGAGCGAGACATAGAGCTTATGCATGAAACGTGTGATTCGTATCCCCAAGTTAAGAGATTTCAGTTAAAAGAACTCGATGTGCAGGGTCCATGGACAAAATTACTGGCTGATACTCGCGATCAAATTTTCGAGGATAGTCGCGGTAAAGCAGTTGTGGAAGAATTGGCTCAATGTTTCATAAGTAAGGGGCTTAAACCAATTGAGGGCGTTCCCGGATATGTAGAAGGAGTTAGCCCACAACGTAACCCGACTTCAGAGAGTATTGCTCTTGCTTTGAAGGCTGTGGAGTGTCAAGAAGAAACTAATGCGACGCCGCGGTTGGCGCAGGTGTGGGCTGATTTGCAGGCTCCGATTGTGAAGAAGTATGCCAAAGAGTTGATAGCCCAGCGTGAGTTGATTGACGAGCGGGTAGCAGAAGCAAAACAGTATATGCAAGAACATCCTGAGTTCTTGGAACCTCCGGCTCACTGATTGGGGACCGATATTGTTTTGGGGTATTCAGCACGTAGTAAGTGATAATGCTTGCAAATAACAGTGTTCAAAGGAGAATACAATGAAAATCAGGAAAGTTCTAAGTTCCATGGTAGCTGTTTTAGCTCTCGGTGCAACAGGTTTTGTCGCCACGATTCCTGTTGCTGAGGCTGTGGGAAGTAACTGTCCTCCTAGCGCGTCTTGTGTGTGGACCGGTAGTTATTATACTCAGATTAGGGGAGAAAATTATGATAATTCATCCCCAGTACATCCAAGTATTAATAATCGAGGAAATTCTGCTGCCGCAAATGGCGCATCGTGTTGGGCTACGCGATTTTATGATAACACGTGGGCTAGTTCAGGAAGTTATTTCACTTTATATAGTGAAAGAATAGTAGGAACCAATTACCGGGATTCTTCTTTGGGTGATGGAGCAGGAACGGGTCCATATGCTCATGAGAATTGGGCTAATCGTATAAGCCGGATTACCTATATTTGTGGCTAATTGATCGAGAGTAGTAGCAGGAGAATAGTTCTGTGAAAAAACATGTAATTTCGATGATTGCGCTGTCAAGTGTTTTGTTTTTGAGTGGAGCGTGTTCTCCTGATACTTCAGCTGGCGAGGTGGATGATTCTGCTTCCGCCGTTGCGGCGGATGATTCTGTCTCGCCAGTTGGGGTAGATGTTTCGGCGAAGGTTGATCGTGATTCATGGATTATCGAACTTCCAGTCCATAGGTATACGCTTTCCAGCGAAGATCAAGCCTATTTGCTGTCTGCGGGCTCGGTGGCAATGGCGGAGTGCACGCGTACGAAGTTAGATGGGGTGGCGTGGACTGGCTTCCCGCCAGAGATATTTATGCCGGTTAATCCGCCGGTGTTTAGTGAGTTTGGTCCGTGGAATAAGGATATGGCTGCGCAGTTTGGGTTTACCCGGGTTGAGACTTCGAAAACGCCGATCGCTAATCGTGGATTGAGCGCGCAAAGCGCGGAAATTAAAGCTGGTTGGACGAGCCGGTCAGATTCGAACGGAAAAATGCTGGAGAAGGCTGAGGCGAAGATGAGTGAAGCATGCGATTCATATCCAATGTTGAAGAAGTTTGATGTGAGAGAGGTTAGTGGTTCGGGTCCGTGGAAGAATGAGTTTGCTGAGACGCGTATGAGGTTGTTTGATGATCCGCGGGCGCAGGAGATTGCGGGTGAGTTGGAGGCGTGTTTTGATAAGCAAGGGTTGCAGATGAATTCTGAAGCGCCTGGGTTTGTGGAAGGTGTTGATGGTTTTGTTGATCCGACTGAGGAGAGTATTGCGCTTGCGTTGAAGGCGGCGCAGTGTCAAGAAGAAACTGATGCGACGCCGCGGTTGGCGCAGGTGTGGGCTGATTTGCAGGCTCCGATTGTGAAGAAGTATGCCAAGGAGCTGATCGCGCAGCGTGCGTTGATTGATGAACGAGTAGCAGAAGCAAAACAATATATACAAGAACACCCCGAACTATTTGAACTACCAATTAAATAAAAGCACTTAGAATAACTCGTGTAATTTCAAGTATCAAAAGGAAAAGCATACTGATGCACAATGAAGAACCGCAGCAAACGAATAAAAAACGCTACGCATGGATCATCGTCACCATCATCATAGCCATAGCGGTACTTATTGGTGCATTCTTGCTGGGACGATTTGTGCGTTCAGGAAATGATGAAGCAATCGCCAACGCACAACATAAACCAGAAATAACCGCCCAAGTCGAAGAACGGGAATTCCCCGCTGAGCCGATAGAAATTAAGGGAAGCGTACAACTAGGCTCAACCTTCCCGGTCACAGTTGCAGCCGGTGAAGGTGGACAAGCAATCGTCACTGCCACACCACGCTCGCCAGGCGAAACAATCTCCTCCGGGCAACTTCTCGCCCAAGTATCTGGCAGGCCAGTTATTGCACTCGATCTTCCCTTTGATATGTATCGCGATATTAAAACCGGAGACACCGGCGCCGATGTTCGCGAACTACAACGTGCTCTGGTACGACTCGGACTATACCGTGGCGTTGTCGATGGCGAATATGGACCGCTCACCGCAAACGCTATGAAGGAACTATATAAGCGCGTTGGGGCAGTGTTGCCCGAACCACCCAAAGAACCAGAGGCACAACCAGCCGCAGTGCAAAGCCAAGCACAAGAACCACAGAGCAATCCGGCAGATCAAGGCGCAACGTCAACACCGCCTAACCCCCCAGCGCCATCAGCTACCCAAGCACCGAAAAAACTCAACCTCCCAACAATAAAAGCAAACGAAATATTCTCCCTCACCCAAGGCTCTGCAACCATTATCGAGATAGCGCCACTGAACACTAAAATCAGTGCAGAAACACCACTTGCGAAACTCCGAAGTGGGAAAGCGATCGCAGTCGCCCGCGTCGGCGTCGGAGACAAAAACCTCTTCAGCGTCGGAGCAAACGTTGAACTGAGCGCCGTCGGCTCAACCGAAAAACAACAAGCCACCGTCAACGCAATCAGTGAGTTCAAAGACGCCGATGTGAACAACCCCGCCGCACAACTGCCCGGGCACGATGTTAGCGTGGACCTACCCGGCGAAGGATACACCGACGGGCAAGAAATCATCCTCTCCATCGCAAACACCGAACGGCAAGCCGTCTCCGGACTCACTGTTCCGCTCAGCGCACTACGCGAAGATACCGGCACAACCTACGTGTTAAAGAAAGACCCAGCAATCAAACCAGAAGGAACAGCGAAAATAGAAGTCAGTGTAGGACGAACCTTCGACGGATTCGCCCTCATCACCAGCGACAACATCCAAGCCGGCGACACCGTGGTCATAGGCCAATGAGCGTACTCAAACTGCGCAACATCCGCAAAACCTATGATGTACAACCACCGGTGCCCGTACTACACGGCGTTGACCTCGACGTCGAAGCAGGAGAACGCGTAGCAATCGTCGGATACTCAGGAGCAGGAAAATCCACACTGCTCAACATTATGGGACTACTTGACGAAGCAACCTCCGGCGAATACGAGCTCGACGGGCACCTGACAACAAAACTCAGCGCCCGAAAACGCGATCGGCTCCGAGCCGAAGTATTGGGATTCGTATTTCAGGACTATCACGTACTAGGGCATCGAACCGTACGCGAAAATCTCGATATCAAACTCGCGATCTCAGGGATTGATCCGGCACAGCGCGAAACCGTCGTCGACGAAGCATTAGCAAATGTTGGACTAACAGAGCGGAAAAATTCCCTCTCCAGGCTACTTTCCGGCGGAGAAAAGCAACGCCTCGCAATCGCGCGCGCCATCATCACCCACCCCAGAGTCCTCCTCGCCGACGAGCCCACCGGAAACCTCGACTCCGTCAACGCCAAAACCGTACTCGACCTCTTCGACCAGCAAGCAGCCAACGGAGTCGCCGTCGTCGTCATCACCCACGATGATCGCCTCGCATCGTGGGCACAACGCGTCCTGCACCTAAAGGACGGCAAAATCTATGAGTAAATACAACATCGGTCACAAAATACGACAACGACGCGCCGCTATCGCCGACCTCCTCGCCGACGTAGCGATCGAACTGCGCGCCCGGATGGCGCGAACCATCCTCATGATGGCGGCCGTAGCATTAAGCACCGGAGCTCTACTAGCGTCGGTAGGTATTTCGCAAAATGCTGCCCACCAAGTAGACGCAGACATCGCCGCCTCAACCATTGACCAAATCCTACTGACGAAAGCCGATGGGACTGGTGACGGGCCAGGAGGCGATGCAGATAGAGCGTCTCGCGGCCCTGACGGGCAAAAAGTCGAAACATATTTCTACCCCGCCGATGCAAAAGAACGACTCCTCAAAATCGATACGGTAGCAGCCGTCGGGCGACGGTCAAACCTCCTAGACGCCATCCATCCGACCATTACCCATCCGATAACCCACGATGAGATCAATACCATCAGCATTATCGGTGCCGAAGCGTCATATCTCGATGCGGCCAACGTAGACAAGCCCACACAAGCCTGGATGCTTGACCAAGCATACGATGTCGTTTTCCTTGGCGAAAGCGCGGCAGAAAAACTTGATATACCAGTAACTTCCGATACCCGAGGGCTCAAAGTATTAGTTGACGGACTAGCCTATTCCGTAGCCGGATTCCTCCCCGGTGAAACACTGGAAAACCACATCGTCCTCCCGTTGAAAACAGCCTTTCACCTCGCCGGTGGAGACAAACAAACCGATATTCTTATCCGCACCAAAATTGGTGCCGGCTCCCAAGTATCAAACGTTGCACGGCTAGCGCTTATGCCAAACCAGCCCGAAAAACTCTCAGTCTCGCAAGTCGTTTCAGTTGAGAGCATTCGAGAAAACGTTTCCGGGCAATTAGCTCAACAAGCCGCATGGGTAGGGGCGTTCCTGATTGTGCTGACCGTCTTGCTCATTGCTAACTCCATGATTGTTTCAGTCACCGCTCGCACAACTGAGATCGGAGTGCGGCGAGCATTGGGGAGTTCGCGCGGGCGAGTTGCGGCAGTGTTTTGGGTTGAAGGTGCCGTGACCGGAGCACTCGGCGGACTCGTGGGAAGTGCAGTGGCGTCGGTTATTATCGTTGGCGTTTCAGCAGTTAGCGGATGGACTGCGTTACTGAATATTGGATGGATCATGCTCGGACCGGTGCTGGGTGCTGCGGTAGGCGTTGTTGCTTCGGCATACCCGGCGGCACGAGCGTCAATGATTCATCCGGCGATTGCGGTGCGTTCGAACTAGAGACTATGTGGGGCGGTGCGTGTGGCCGGTCCTCATGTGCAGTAAGTGGGGCAATAGCGCAAACCTCGGCGTATATGAACAAGGTTTGCGCTATAACCATATTTGCGGTGGCATATCGCCGTTGGAGAACCATCTAACCGATTGTGCGCCGGCCGTATTATGATGGTGCCCATGACTGAAGAGAAAAAGGGCTGCGGTTGCGGCGGCAAAAAGGCAGAAGCTACCGAAACCCAAACGGTTGAGGTAGCAACAGAAGAAAAGCGCGGCTGCGGTTGCGGCGGCCACGGCCACGGAGCAAACGGTCATGGCAAGCAGGGTCACGGCGGGCGCGACCACGGCAAGGGCGGTTGCGGCTGCGGTGGAAAAGGACGCCACCACGGTGTGCGTACCGAAAACACGCCAGCCGGCGCACCTGACGACGTATCGCAAGGGCGCACCCAACTAGGATTGCGTGGAATCTAACGAATGCAGATATGGCATAAAAGTTCCGATATCCCGGCCGATATCGGCTCTACCGTTGTTACTATTGGAATTTTTGATGGCGTACACAAAGGCCATCAAGTCGTGGTACAAGAAACGGTGAAGCAAGCGCGTGAACGAGGCTTAAAAGCAATTGCTTTAACCTTCGATCCCCACCCGCGCATCGTGCACAATCCTGACGCCCCGATGCCGCTGATTACCTCACTTCCTGACCGATTAGAGCGCCTTGAGGCTGCTGGTATCGATGCGGTTTTCGTCCAGTATTACACGTTGGAGTATGCAAACCAGGCACCGGAAGAATTTATCGAGTCCCAGCTTGTAGGCATGCTTCACGCGTCGGTTATTGTGGCGGGTGAAGATATTCATTTTGGCCGGCAAAACACCGGCGATGGTCAGTTGTTGCGCACCTTCGGAACGGCTATTGGATTAGAAACTGTCATTGTTGATGACGTATGCAATTTAGATGATGGCCGCCGATGGTCGTCGACGTGGGTGCGAGATTTGTTGCGTGTTGGAGACGTACGCCAAGCTGCGGAAGTGTTGGGCCGTCCTCATCGGATCCGTGGAATAGTCCAGCATGGGTTTAAGCGTGGCCGGCAGTTAGGATTCCCGACGGCGAACTTGCCAGGCGTAGGTGTTGGCGAAATTCCGGCCGACGGCGTGTATGCCGGTTGGCTGGTGCGTACTGTTCCAGAGACGAAAGCGACTGAGCATTTGCCGGCTGCTATTTCGATTGGTACGAATCCGCATTTTGATGGGGTAGAGCGCACGGTGGAAGCTCATGTGCTTGGGCGTAGTGACCTGAACCTGTATGGGGAAGAGGTTGCGATCGACTTTATTGACTATGTGCGTCCGATGATGAGTTTTGATGAGCTTGATGGATTGCTATGCCAGATGGATGACGATCTGCGAACTGCTGCAGATGTGCTATCGGTGCCGTTAGCAGGCAGAGTTGATCCGGATTCAGTGACAGCAATCTGAGTAATACGCGTGGATATTCACGTGAATCATTCGTACCGATAGGCTGAAATTGTAAGGTACTAGAACGTTTGAAATTTCTGGCGAATTCTGTTTTGCGTGTTAGGTGCTAGTGCTAGACTTGGTCTTAATATATTTCAGTTAATCATGATTGAAAGGCGGTGGTCTCATTATGAGCCAGTATTTACGCAATGAAGCTGTTGCCTCGTCTAGTATTTTTACGTTTGTCGGGGTCTGGCGGTTCTTAACGATGGATACCGGAAACAATTCAATGTTCGTTTCAGAGTTCATTGTTTGGTTGCTCATTCTCGTTGGATTATTAGCACACGTGGCTGCACATAGTGGGGCGAAATTATCGCGAAGTATTGCCGTGATTGGGGTAGTGATACTTGCTGTAGCATGTGGAGTGGCTTGGGGGAGTGTTATTCTCGCCTGGTCCACTACATTTGCCGGTGCTGAGTTCAACGTGCCAGGCGAGTATCTTGTCCTCGCTGGACTGAGCATGGTGCTCGCTGTGCAGTGGTTGTATCGCTATCTGAGGCTCCTGCGTAAGGATACCGAACACTCCCGCGTTCGGTGAGGTACCCAATCTCACAGCACCCAATTCGGGCATGGGGCCCACCCGTGGTAGAATCGAACAGCCGTTGGATCGGCCACGGAGTGTCATCGCTCGAGAGAACAAGCCTCGGGCTCCGTGCAACAAGGATAAAAGGAGTGATCGTATGGCTCTATCTGCAGAGCGTAAGAACGAGATCATCAAGGAATACGCAACCCACGAGGGCGACACCGGTTCTCCGGAGGTCCAGGTTGCACTTCTGTCTGCCCGTATCAAGGAATTGACAGAGCATTTCCGTACTCACAAGCATGATCACCACTCACGTCGTGGTCTGATGCTTCTTATCGGTAAGCGCAAGCGCCTCCTCGGCTACCTCGCCGCAGAAGACATCGAGCGTTACCGTTCATTGATCTCCCGTCTCGGCCTACGCCGCTGACGTCAAACTTATCGGCCCGGCCGCCCACGGTTCGGGCCGATAAGTTTAATGTGCGCCTTTCACAACATAAAGGCATGTAATCGCGTAGTATAGATTACGTAACTGGCGGCCCGTCGTCGTCAATATGCATAATGCGTCCAGTGTTATGCACGGCGCTAAGCGCCTACGGAAAACCGCGTACCTCGTCGGTACGCATCGAAGATAAAGAAGCTGCCCGCGAGGTTCGGTCCTCGGTTGTGGTGAACGGAAACTAGCGAAAGCTAGCCCGCCCGTTCATGAGAATCGATGACCGCACCCGGGCGATAACCGTAAAGGAGATCCCATGGAGGGTCCAGACGTAAAATTTGCTGAAGCCGTTATTGATAACGGATCATTTGGCACTCGAACCATTCGTTTCGAAACAGGCCTATTGGCACGCCAGGCTGCAGGTTGTGCAGTCGCATACTTAGATGATGAAACCACCGTTCTTTCGGCAACCGCTGTTTCCAGCCAGCCAAAAGAACACTTCGATTTCTTCCCACTTACCGTGGATGTCGAAGAGCGCTCATACGCTGCCGGTCGCATCCCAGGATCGTTCTTCCGCCGCGAAGGCCGTCCAACCACCGACGCTATCTTGGCTGCTCGCCTGATCGACCGTCCATTACGCCCAGCCTTCGTTAAGGGCCTGCGTAACGAAGTCCAGGTTGTGGCAACCATCCTCACCATTCACCCAGATGATGCATACGACGTCGTAGCCATCAACGCTGCGTCGATGTCCACTCAGCTGTCCGGTTTGCCATTCTCTGGCCCCATCGGTGGCGTTCGTATCTCACTTATTGACGGCCAATGGGTAGCATTCCCACGCTGGTCAGAAATGCCACGCGCAACCTTCACCATGGTTGTTGCCGGCCGTATCGTAGGCGACGACGTCGCCATCATGATGGTTGAAGCAGAAGGTGGCGAAAACGCCATCGAGAACATCGCTAAGGGTGGCGTCAAGCCAACCGAAAGCGTTGTTGCTGAAGGCCTCGACGCCGCAAAGACCTTCATTCGCGTACTGTGTGAAGCACAGGCAGAGCTCGCCGCACAGGCAGCAAAGCCAACCGAAGAATACCCACTCTTCCCATCCTATGAAGATGCAGAATACGAAGCAGTTGCAGGCAAGCTCGGCAACCGTTTCGAAGAGCTGTGGGGCATTGTTGATAAGCACGAACGCGATGACGCTCTCAATGAGCTCACCGCCAAAATCGTCGAATCCCTCACCGAGGAATTCCCAGAGCGTGAACAAGCTCTGTCATTGGCAGTCAACGCACACTGGAAGAAGGCAATGCGTGAACGCGTATTGACCACCGGTGAGCGCATGGACGGCCGTACCCCGGTTGAAATCCGTACCATCACCGCAGAATCTGGTATTTTGCCACGAGTTCACGGTTCGGCACTCTTCCAGCGCGGCGAAACCCAGATCATGGGTGTCACCACGCTGAACATGCTCAAGATGGAACAGCAAATGGATAACCTTTCCCCGGTTACCTCCAAGCGCTATATCCATCACTATAACTTCCCACCATACTCAACCGGTGAAACCGGCCGCGTAGGCACACCAAAGCGCCGCGAAATCGGCCACGGTATGCTCGCAGAGCGCGCCCTCGTGCCAGTTTTGCCATCGCGTGATGAATTCCCATACGCTATCCGTCAAGTCTCCGAAGCACTCGGTTCAAACGGTTCAACCTCGATGGGCTCAGTATGTGCATCAACTATTTCGTTGATGAACGCCGGTGTTCCACTGCGCGCAGCAGTTGCCGGTATCGCTATGGGTCTTGTCTCAGGCGAGATCGACGGCGAACAGCGTTACGTTGCCTTGACAGACATCCTCGGTGCCGAAGATGCTCTGGGCGATATGGACTTCAAGGTTGCTGGTACTCGTGACTTTGTCACCGCGCTTCAGCTTGATACCAAGCTCGACGGTATCCCAGCAGAAGTATTGGGGGCGGCATTAAGCCAAGCACACGATGCTCGCCAAGCAATCCTCGACCTGATCGAAGAAGCAGTTCCAGAACCAGAAGAAATGGCTCAAACTGCTCCACGCATCATTTCCGTGAAGATCCCAGTTGACAAGATCGGCGAAGTCATCGGACCTAAAGGCAAGATGATCAACCAGATCCAAGAAGATACTGGCGCAGACATCTCGATCGAAGAAGATGGAACTGTCTTCATTGGTGCAACCAATGGAACATCGGCTGAGGCAGCTCGCCAAACCATCAACCAGATCGCAAACCCAACCATGCCAGAAGTTGGCGAACGCTTCGTTGGAACCGTCGTTAAGACAACCACCTTCGGTGCATTCATCTCCTTGGCACCAGGCAAGGACGGCCTGCTTCACATCTCGCAGATCCGCCGCCTCGTTGGTGGCAAGCGCGTTGAGAACGTCGAAGATGTTCTCAACGTGGGCGACAAGGTCGAAGTCGAACTCGCTGAAATCGATCAGCGTGGAAAGCTTTCCTTGCACGCCGTTCTCACCGAAGAACAGCTCGAAGCTGAGAAGGCCGCCGAAGAAGAGTTCAAGGCAAAGCGTGCAGAGCGCGGCGAGAACTCCGACAACGGCGAACGCCGTGACCGTGGCGAACGCCGCGAGCGCCGTCCACGTCGTCGCACCCGCAAGGGTGAAGAGTCTGGCGAGAACAACGAAACCGCTCAATCAGCTGAGTGATCAGCACACGTTGAGTAAATAGACTCACGTTGAGTAGCGATACTCGATAAATAAGTGGACGATAGCTAGTAACAGACATGTTGCTAGCTATCGTCCACTTCCACTGAAAGGGAGAACGTGAACCCTCGCGTGACCAACATAAAATATGTCATGCTTCAGGCCTGCTACTGGATGGTCTTTTGCGTATGTGTCGGCTTTATTTCTCTCTACCTGCAGGCCATGGGGTTAGCTGATGTGCAGATCGGCATCGCCACCGCGATCTTTTGCGGGGCAACCTTCCTCGCCCAACCCATGTTGGGTAACCTCAGCGACCATGTGGAAGCCTTAACTTGGAAACGTATGGTGTTGGCGTTGACCGTCGCCTATTTCGTGGTGTGTGTAGTAATGATTGCGATCCCGAACCGGCTCGTCAACGTGTTCTTACTCGGGGCGCTCTATTTTGTTGGAAACCTTATCGCTCCGTTTATCAACACTGCGCACTATCACTATTCGACCCGGGGGATTTTTATCAACTTCGGGGTGGCACGCGGAGCTGGATCGGCCGCATTCGCCATGATGGCTTTCGTGATCGGCAGTGTTGCGCAAAGCTCTGGTCCACGAATCATACCGGTTTTTGGTGCCGGCACATCCGCGCTCTTAATCGGCATGACGCTCCTCATGCCGTATTACACGATCGACCGCGACAACACCGAACATCACCAGGAACGTTCGCGGGTGAATACATTGAGTTTTTTGCGTAAATACCCGACGTTTTCTATGATGCTTTTCGCAGTACTCCTAATGTATTTTTCCCACAATCTCCTGAGCATTTACCTCTTGCAGGTTGTCCAGTCTCTCGGTGGGGATAGTACCAACTTAGGCAGTGCGCTTGCGTTGCAGGCGGCAGTCGAAATCCCGGTGCTGTTCGGGTTTTCTGTGTTAATGCGCTATTTTGCGATGAAGAATCTGATGCTTGTGGCCAGTTTTGGCTATGTGGTTCGCGCGTTGATGTATCTTGCTACGAGCACTATCCCGATGCTTTACGTCACTCAGCTGACGCAGATGTGTAGCTTCGCGATTCTTGCGGCCGCCTCGGTCTACTACACTGGCATCTATATAGAAGAGGCAGACCAAAACACCGGTCAGGCATTTATGACGAGTATGATGCCAGCCTCAACAGTGTTGGCCTCCCTAGCTGGCGGCTCGATTCTAGAATACGCATCTATGACGAGCTTACTGGTGTTCAACCTGCTCGTGACGGTCTGTGCGGTTGGCATCGCGGTCATCTCGGTACGTATGCCACAACCCCATATTTCACCGGTCTGACTTACAACGTCGCTAATTGAAATAATGCAGTAGGATATGACAAGTGCCATCGGATGCTTTCAACTGATGGCTGTCTTGTCGCACGAGGAGGAATACATGACCTTCGAAACCATCAACCTGCCGATGGATACCTATCAGACGCTGACCTTCGTTGAGGACGGCATCGTTGGGCAACGCACGATTCTGCCTGGCGGTGTGCGGGTGTTGACTGAGAAAGTCCCCGGCCAGCGTTCAGTTTCTGCAGGTTTTTGGGTCAGTGCCGGTTCGCGTGACGAAAAGCCAGGCCATGAAGGTTCTACCCACTTCCTCGAACACATGTTGTTTAAGGGAACTGACACTCAGAGCGCGGCCGACATTTCGGCACTCGGCGATTTTTTAGGCGGCACTTTGAACGCGGCCACAGCCCGGCAATACACCTCGTATTATGGGCGTGTGTTTGCTGCAGATTTGCCGCAGCTTATGGAGCTTCTTATCGACATGCTCACCCGGTCAGTGCTCGACGAAGGGGAGATGGAGACCGAACGTGGCGTTATTCTCGAAGAGTTAGCTGCCTCGGAAGACGACGTCACCGACGTCGCCGAACATGCTTTGCTTCCGTTGGTGATGGGGGATCATCCGTTAGCCCGTCCGGTTGGCGGTACGCCAGAGACGGTTGCTGGGCTGAAGCATTCGCACATGCTTGAGCATTACACGGCGAACTATCAGCCGCACGAAATCATTTTCACTGCGGTGGGCGACGTCGATCATCAAGATTTTTGCGAGCTGGTTCAGGCTCTGCTGCTTGGCGGTGGCTGGAAGCTTGACGACGGTGCGATGCCAGCTGGACGACGCCGAGTCTCGGATATTAGTTATTCGACGACCAGCCAACATGTGCGTTTGGAACGTCCAGGCCGGCAGACTGCGGTAGCGATGGGATGGCCCGGTTTGAAGATCGGGGACAAGCGGGAATACACCGCGATGGCTCTCGAGTTGATTCTCGGTGGTGGCCCGTCCTCGCGGCTATTCCAAGAGGTTCGCGAAAAGCGCGGCTTGGCGTATTCAACGTATGCGTGGCAGATGACTTCTGCAGAAGGCGGACTGTTCTTGCTCGAAGCGCAATGCCAGCCAGACCACGCTGAGGACGTTGCGGCGATTATGACTCAATGTTTAGAAGATATTGCCACTGGTGGGGTTAGCCAGCAAGAGATGCTGACGGCGTTTAACCAGCGACGTGCACAGCTCGTGTTTTCTGCCGAATCGAATGGTTTTAGGCGCTCTAGGCTGGGCCAGTCAGAAATTTTTCATGGAAATATTACTTCTATTGAGAGCTCACTGGAGAAGTCACGTCACGTGAGTGCTACAGATGTGCAACAGCTAGCGTCGGAGATTCTTCTACAGCCACACTCGCTAGTGATTGCTGGGCCAGAAAAGACCCACTGACGTCAACACTGACGCCAACAACGTGGTGGCCGCGGCGTTAGAGCAGTGCCCACCACAAGAATTCAGCGACTTCGCCGCCGTCGACGTTGGCCACGCGGCGCAATGGGCGAGCTCTAAACCCGGTTTGGGTGAGCAGATTGGTCATCTTGTCGTGGCCTGCAATAACCCAGATATGTATTTCGGTAGCGCCGGCGTCTTTTGCGATATCGGTCATCGCGGCAAGCATCCGTGCGTCGTGCTGCTGCGTAGCAAAACGTGAAGGCACATCAAACGCCTGGATCTCGAAAGCCACGCGCTTATGACCGGTTTCCTCGTCGAAACCATTCGGGTCATCGCCGTCGAGAATCACCGGATCTGCTGGTGCGAGTACTGCGAAACCTTCTACGGTTTCATTCGCATCTGCAACCAGAACGTGATAGCCGGGGATCGCTGGGCGCGATAACGTATCGGTCCACACTGAAGCCAACGAACCGACGTCGAGCATCATGCGGGTAGACACGCCAGGGCTAGAACCCATGCCGGCACTGATCGCCTCCAACATCGCTTCAGACTGGATCTGCCCAATAGCTAACGCATCGGACACAATTGCGGGACGTACAGATAATTTATCGCTACTCACGCACCCATTCTTGCAATCTTGACAGGAGAAAGCGAATCGATCCCAATACCGTTCCTATTGTGTTCGTAAACGTGAGATACTGGAAGTGTGAATGAATTATTGCCTCCAAAACTCCAACCAGATACCGTACGCATAGTCCCGCTCGGCGGAATTGGCGAAATCGGCCGAAATATGACCGTCTTCGAACTCAACGGGCGGATCCTCATCGTCGACTGCGGCGTTCTTTTCCCAGAAGAATCTCAGCCCGGCGTGGATCTTATCCTTCCAGACTTTGACTATATTCGAGACCGGATGGACGACGTCGAAGCCATCATTCTCACCCACGGTCACGAGGACCACATCGGTGCGGTTCCCTACCTTTTGCGGTTGCGAAATGATATCCCGATCATTGGCTCGGAACTGACTATTGCGCTCATTGAAGCCAAACTTGCCGAACATCGCATCAAGCCGTATGTGATGGTTGTTCAAGAAGGCGATGTCGAACAAATCGGTCCATTTGAATGTGAATTCGTCGCGGTCAACCATTCGATTCCGGATGCGCTTGCAGTAGCTATCCGCTCAGTAGCCGGCACGATTTTACACACCGGCGATTTTAAGATGGACCAGTTACCACTCGATGGTCGCATCACTGACCTGCGTACGTTTGCTCGTCTCGCTGATGAAGGAATTGACCTGTTTATGGTTGATTCCACGAATGCTGAAGTGCCCGGATTCGTGCGATCTGAAGGCGAAATTGGGCCAGTACTAGAAAACGTTTTCGCACAAGCAGCCGGCCAAATCGTCGTTGCATCCTTCGCTTCGCACGTACACCGCGTCCAGCAAGTGCTGAATGCTGCCGCGAAATTTAACCGCAAGGTGTGTTTCGTGGGGCGTTCGATGGTGCGCAACATGGGGATCGCTGAAGAACTCGGATATCTCGATGTCCCCGATAACGTGCTCATTGATTTGAAGAACGCACATTCAGTTGCTCCAGAACAACTCGTCTATATGTCCACCGGTTCCCAGGGCGAACCGATGGCTGTCCTCTCTCGTATTGCTAGCGGTAGCCACAAGTCGATTACAGTCGGACCGAATGACACCGTCATTTTCGCATCTTCGATGATCCCGGGCAACGAAAACTCGGTTTTCCGGCTGATTAACGGGTTAACGAAACTCGGTGCCCGCGTCGTCCACCAAGGAAACGCGAAAGTCCACGTTTCGGGCCACTCTGCGCAAGGAGAGTTGATGTACTGTTACAACATCGTCGAACCAGAGTTCGTCATGCCAGTACACGGCGAACCACGCCACCTGGTAGCGAACGGTGCTATTGCAGTCAAGACCGGTGTTCCAGCTGCAAACGTTTTACTTACAGAGGACGGCTCGGTTGTTGACATGCACGACGGTAAATGTGCCATCGTTGGCGAAGTGCCATGCGGCCACGTCTACGTTGACGGATCTTCGGTTGGTGAAATCACCGAAGCTGAACTCACCGATCGTTTGACGCTCGGCGAGGAAGGCTTCATCGCCGTCTTTGCTGTGGTTGATGGGCAGAAGCGTTCGATTATTGCTGGCCCACATATTCAAGCTCGTGGAATGGCAGAAGACGATTCAGTCTTTGACAATATCTTGCCCAAGGTCACTGAAGCCCTCGAAGAAGCAATCGCTTCCGAAGGCGCAACAACCTATCACATGCAGCAAGCTATGCGTCGCGTACTAGGCCGCTGGGCTGCCAAGTCGCTTCGCCGTTCACCGATGATCATTCCAACGGTGATCGAAGCCTGAGGGTAAGCTCGAAAGCTGTTAGGCTAATGGTTTTGAAGGTTGGGAACATTTACCGATGCTCCCAACCTTCTTCGTATGAGTCGTGAGAAAAATGTGAACGACGCAAAAGTTTTTTATACTGAGATTAATACTATTATAGGTATTTTTTCTTTAGCTTCTGAATGCCCGCTTGATTGATCCATTCCTCGGAAAAGCCGCAACTACAACAGACATATCTATCGACTAAAACTGCGGAAAAATAAGTCAAACCTACTACTATATTGTTTCCTACGCCGTAGGCCCTTGCGCTTCCGGGGACCTTGCCAAGTTCATTACTGCCGCACTTTGGGCATTTATGAGGATTTTTCATGGAAAAGTCACCTCATCATATTCTAATTTATTTTACCATTTGTCATTATTGTGAAAACCGTTGCTGGCCTATAGCCCAAGTAACCGGTACCGTGTGCATTCAGTTTGCATTTTCGGTATGAAACTGGTGATTTCTGCGGGTTTTTGGCTGGAAATGCAAACTGGATGTACAAGAGGCGCCATAGAGGTGGCCGGGTTCTGAAAAATCTCAGAACCCGGCCACCAGTGGAGAGGTAATTCTAAGCATCAAGCTGCTGGCAACGCCCACGCTTTACGCGGATCGAAGGAGATTCTCGCCCAATCACCTTCGGCAGCGATCTTGTCGATATTCGGATCGGATTCAATCACAACGATCGTGCCGGATTCGCTTTCTACCTCGTATTCAACATGGTCACCGAAGAACACGCTAGATAATACGCGAACCGTGCGGCCAACGATTGCGCGTGGATCGCTATCGGCAAGTCCTACGAGGCGCATCGATTCTGGGCGGACGAGGACAACTGTTTCATCGCTACCGGCTACTGAACTATGCGCCGGAACTGCTAACTCCGCTTGCAACACATTCACCCGCACTTGACCACTGCCTCGCTCCAGAACGTCACAAGGCAAGAAGTTTGCTCGTCCAATGAAATCAGCAACAAACACGGTAGCAGGGTGGCGGTAGATTTCTTCGGGAGATGCCACCTGCTCGATTCGGCCGTTGTTCATCACTAACACCCGATCTGACAAGGTCATAGCTTCAGACTGATCGTGGGTCACATACAGCGAGGTGATCCCCAGCCGGCGTTGCATCTGCCGTAATTCCATACGCATGCGTTCACGGAGCTTGGCATCCAGGTTAGAGAGCGGTTCATCGAATAACAATACTTTCGGTTGCATGACGATTGCTCGGGCTAACGCCACGCGCTGTTGTTGGCCACCAGAAAGCTGAGAAGGAGCGCGGTCTTGCAAACCCGTCAAACTCATCGATGCCAACACTGCATCCACAGCAGAGTCCATCTCAGCGCGCTTCATTTTCTTGATCTTTAAGCCATATTCGATATTCTCGCGGACTGTCAGATGAGGGAAGAGCGCATAAGATTGGAACACCATAGTCATCGGCCGCTTTTCCGGTGTCACTGCCACGATGTCCTTGCCATCGAGTTCGATAACGCCAGAGGATGGTGTTTCGAAACCGGCAACCATGCGTAGTGTTGTTGTCTTTCCACAGCCAGAAGGCCCAAGTAGAGTTAAAAACTCGCCCGGCTCAATCTCAATATTCACATCATCGACAGCGCGGAAAACGCCATGATCGGTAGGGAATTCTTTGATAATATCTCGTAGAACCACGCGTCCTTGCGGGCCTGTTGGGGAAGTTGTTGTCTTATTCATGAGAGGTTTCTTTCCTAGGTTCGTGCACGTTCAGTATGAATTGACTATTATTTGTGGCTACTGTTAGGTAGCTTTTTCTTCAACTTTGTCCAACCATCGCCAAGAATCAGTTCGATAATTCCGATTACTACAATGACGATCAAGAACAACACCATTGAAAACGCGAACGCGTTTCCGAATCGGCCAGCATCAACTTCTGCCAAAATTTTCTTCGTCATAATCTGAACATCTGGAGTGGCCAAGAAAATCACGGGGGAGAGGGTTGTCATGGCCCGCGCGAACGCGTAGATCAAACCAGCCGCGAGTGCCGGCTTAATCAGCGGCAATGTGACTTTGCGGAAGGTTTTGAACGAATCAGCGCCAAGGGATGCGGAGGCTTCTTCGATAGATGGCGATATTTGTTGCAAGGTGGCGATTGCTGTTCGCTGGCCGGAGGGCACCGAACGGATGACGTAGACCATAATGATGGCAATTGCTCCACCGAAGAGTGCCGCACCGCCACCAAGAGCCGGAAGCCACATACGGCCACCAAAAATGACTGGGTTATTAAACGAAATAGCGTATCCCAAGCCGACTACAGTACCGGGTACCGCCAGACCGAGCATGCCGATAAAATCAACAATTCCGCGCCCATGCTTGAGTTTTCTTACTACCAGCCATGCGATGATCATAGAAAGGAAAGCAGCGATAGGCGTTGCGATGAGCGCCATCACGGTGGTATCGAGGATTGCTTCGTTGCCGATGCCGGATAGGACGTAACGGTAGTTATCCAATGTCCAGGTATTATCAACACCTAAAATGTTGACGAAGGATCCAATAATAACGGTGACATACAGAGTAATAATGACTGCCACAACGAGCCCGACGGCGGCGAGGATTGGAATCCGCCAAGAATTATCTGTGATGAGCTTCTTCTTACCGGCTGGTTTTCCGGTAACAGTCACAGTGTTCTTTCGTCCAACCCAGTACTGCTGGATAATAAATACCAACAGAGATGGTACGAGTAAAATGAGGGAGTAGGCAGCACCAGCAGGAATGTCGTATTCGCCGGTGAACGCGATATATGCCCGGGACGAAAGCACAGTAAAATCGCCACCGATCACTAGTGGGTTTGCCAGATCTGCGATTGCTTCAACAAACAACAACAAGAACGATGCTGCAAAACCAGGCAACATGAGTGGCAGGGTAATGCGTGTGAAAATGTTCCATTTGCTTGCTCCCAAATCCGCTGCGGCTTCTTCTAACGAAGGATCGAGAGTGGACAATAACCCACGGAAATTCATATAGGAAACTGGGAAGAAAGAAAGCGTGAGTACTAAGGCCATGCCTTTTAAACCGTAGATATTGAAATTATCTAGGCCCAGTAACCCGTTGGTGATGATGCCGTTGCGTCCCAAAAGAGTAATGACTGCGGTTGCAACTGCAAATGGTGGCGCAACAATCGGGATGAGTGCTAGTAGATTGAGAAGTTTCTTGCCTTTGAAGTCAAGGCGAACGTGTGCAAACGCCAACAGGAACCCGATGAGCGTTCCCGCTAATCCGACCACAACCCCGAGAATGAGAGTATTGACGATGATTTGCCGAGGGTAAGGATCGGAAACCATAGACGTTAATACTTCAAGGCCGCGTTCGCCGAGTGCCTCTGAGAAGACGCGGATTAGCGGGAACACTGTGAGGAGTAACAGAATAGAGACGACGACGATGGTAATGATTAGCGTTGGCACGTCTCGTCCGTGTTTACGTTTGTTCTGAATGGTGCGTCGGATTTCCCGCGCAGTAGCAGTTGTATCTGTGCCTGGCTGTGGCGGAACCGCTCCAACTATTGGTGCAGTGCTCATGATTTTTGTCGCTCCCTATTCGTGTGACAACTTATTTCGACGGTGGCGCGACGACTTCGTTATCGAACCGTTTTGTTAGTTCAGCTCGCTTTGCGCCAGCTTCGGCGAAGTCCCAAGTGAGTAGGTTGACTTCGTCAAGCTTGGTGATACGAGGATCGTCTTTGGCATCTGGATGAGTGTGTGCCTGGTAGGAACCAACCTCAGGTCCAATGTTCTGTGCTTCAGGCGAGATAGCAAAATCAACATACTTTTTCGCTAGGTCAAGATTCTTGGTGCCTTTGATGATTGCTACGCCACCGACTTCGTATCCGGTTCCATCCTTAGGTGTAGTGATAACCATGTCGCTCATGCCTTGTTCTTTATAGAGAGCGCAGTCATGAATGAATGAAATTCCGGTAGTTACCTCGCCACGTCCAGCTGCTTGGCCGGGCGCAGTACCAGACTTTGTGTATTGGAGAATGTTTCCAGAGAGTTTCTTCATGTAATCGATAGCTGCATCTTCGCCTCCTAGTCGGAGGTTTTGTGCCCAGAGTGTGGTGTAGGCGGTACCCGAGGTTGATGGGTGGGCAGATTCGACTTGTTGAGCCAGTTCTGGTTTGAGCAGGTCGTCCCATGACTCTGGAGCGGGCAAACCGAGCTTAGCAAGTTGTTTCTGGTTAGAGCAGAAGCCGAGCACGCCGATATAAACTCCGGTCCATGTGCCTTTTTCATCCTTGTACTTCGCCGGAATCTTTTCAGCTTCTGGTGACTTATAAGGCTCTAACAAATCTTCTTCATTTGCGGCGCCGAATCCGTCTGCTGGGCCTCCGTGCCAGATATCAAATTCTGGATTCCCTTTGGTGGCGGTGAGACGAGCTACTGTTTCACCTGACGAAAGACGGACAAATTTAGTTGGAATACCAGTTTTTTCTTGGAATGTTTCGGTCCACTTTTGGCATAGCTGATCGAGTGCGCCGCAAGCGACTGTCAGGCTTCCACTACCTTCTGCTTGTTTACCTTCGTCAACTGCACATCCAGTTAGCGAAACGGCTCCTAAAGTGAGCACGGAGACTAGTGTAAACGATTTTTTAGTCAACGATGACATTGGTTGCTCCTTTGCATAAATCACATCATTGTGATGATTCCACAGTCTCACATATGATGCCTTTTTAGGGAGCATTTTCTGTTACAGATCGTTACAGATGTGTTACATGCACGAATATTTAGCCACGAAAGATAAATTGTTTCATTCCAGAATCGCGGACCTCTAACGTATCGATATCATATGTTTCTCTGATGGTTGAGGGCGTGAGTACATCGGATGGCGTCCCGTAGCAGGCGACCTTTCCGTCTTTTAACACGATAACGTCATCGCAATATCGAGAGACAAGGTTGAGATCGTGAAGTACGATAACTGCGGTTGTTGATAGCTCACGTATGAGAGCCAGGATCTGATGCTGATACGTGATATCTAGATGATTCGTGGGTTCGTCAAGCACAATACACGGGCAGTCTTGGGCGAGTGCACGCGCAATGAGCACACGCTGCCGTTCACCTCCCGATAAAGAGTGGAGATAACGATCCTTCGCGTCGGACATGCCGACTAATGACAGCGCACGCTGCGCATGTGTCACGTCAACTTTGCTGTATCCTTGCATGTCTTTGCGATGCGGGGCACGGCCAAGCATAACAAGATCCCACACTCTCATACGGCTTGCGTCATATTCGAATTGAGAAACAACAGCTAACTGGGTCGAAATCTGCGAAGGCTTGAGCTTTTTAAGAGGCACATCGAATAGTCTGATTTCCCCCTCGTGTAATGGTTGTGCACCGAAGAGTGACCGTAACAACGTGGTTTTACCAGAACCATTGGGGCCCGCAATCCCCAAAATTCGGTTAGGTAAAACATTGAAAGAAACGTGGTTAAGAACTGTTCGTTCTCCGAAGCTGATGGAAGCGTTTCGTACTGAGAGAGGGAAATCAGACATGAGTGTTATTTCTTGAGCTGTTGGGCAAGATCGATAGTTCCGTAAATGGCACTAGGGGAGGCGTAGGCCATCGCAGATTCCGCATAGTAGATCCGGTTATTTTTAACTGCTTTCATATCGCCATATCCTGGAATCTTTTCAAGCCGTTTGAGCGTGCTTTCTTTGGTTGCACCGCCCATGCCCGTCAGAATGATGATCATATCTGGATCAGATTTCACGAATACTTCGGGTGCGAGCGGGCCTTGGTGTGGATGGTAGTTCGGATCGATTGCCGAATGGATGCCAAGTGTTTTGTTGATATCACCAATGACACCTTGTTCTCCGTAACTAAACAAGCCATCGTCTTCGCCGAAGTAGTAGGCATAGGAGACTCGTTCTCCATGACCGGGTTGTTCGTTTTTGATTTCTGCGATGCGAGTCTGAAGATCTTGTACAGTTTTTTGTGCGGCATCTTCGGTTCCCAGTATTCTTCCAAGCTGGGTGATCTCACGAAGAATAGTTGTGAAAGATTCATCAGGGGTTTGGTCTGGGTAGAAATAGTGGCATTCTGAAGAATCAACAATCGCGGGAATTCCCTTATCGGCAACACTCGAAGGGGAGAGGCCAGCTGAATCGAAGCCTCCGCCGTACACCAAGTCTGGCTTTACACTCATAAGCCCTTCGATCGAAAGTGCGTCATCTGTGATAACGGGAATGGAATCCGCGCGCTTTCCCATCCATGATGCTGCTTGTTCGCCCCATTCGTTGGCACGCCCAATAACATTGTTCTCGCCTCCTGCGGCAAGAAGATACGCCAAACCAGTGACTCCCATAGAGACTACTTTTGTTGGAATCCTGGTTAGTGTGGTCTCTTGCCCACAGTTCTTCACTACTACCGGAGAATCGTAGGCAATAGAATCTGAAGCTTCTGCTTTTCCAGAAGGAGTGGAACACGCGCCCAAAGCTCCAACTAGAGCTAGCACGCATATTCCCGATACAAGTTTTCTGCTAGTTTTCATAAGGTATTCCTTTGATAGTTATGAGGCATATTTTTTGATAAGGACCATGAGCATAGGAGTCCCAACGATGGCGGTCAGAATTCCAATAGGAAGTTCTGCGGGGCGCAGCATAATTCGTGTACAGATGTCTGCGTTGACAACCAGAATGGCACCAAGCAAGGCAGTGAGTGGAAGTGCGCAACGAGTCATCTCTCCAACCAGTAGCTTGGCAAGATGTGGAACCACAAGTCCGATGAAACCTATTGCGCCGGTTAAGGACACGAGCACCGCGATAGTAAATGCAACGATGATAAATAAAAGATTTCGATAAAACGCTGGGTGTGTGCCTAACGCTCGAGCTGAATCGTCGCCAAGATTTAACACGTCGATTCGTCGTCCAAAAACAAAGAACAGAATGAACGCGATGCTTGTGGTGATCGATGCGATCCCGACGTCGTTCCACGAAGCTGAACCAAGTGAACCAAGCGTCCAGAACATAACCGACTTCGTTCCTGCAGCATTCTTCGCCAAAATAGCAATGAGGCTGGTGAGGGCGGAAAACAGATAGCTGACTGCCATTCCCGCAAAAATAATTCGGGTAGGGGAAGCGCCACCACCAGCCGTGGCAAGAAACGAAACCGCGGCGATTGCGATTAAAGCTCCAAAGAAGGCGCCCAGAGTGACTCCTAATGAAGCCAACAACGTGTTCGAAGCTCCCACGACGATAACGAGCGCAGCTCCGGCGGACGCGCCAGAAGAGATACCTAAAATATATGGATCGCCAAGAGGATTGCGTAAAAGAGATTGAGTTATGAGCCCGCAGATAGCGAGCCCCGCGCCGATAGTTGCTCCGAGGAGCGCGCGCGGAATTCGTATTTCGATGATGATCTGTAAATCGACGTCTGTAGGTGAACTATCCGACGTGCCGAAGGCGTAGAAAATTCCGTCCACAGTAGAGCTGATTGAGATATCGCTTGCCCCGATCATGATGGCAAGGATCAGGCTGACACTGAGAATTATTGCGGTGACAAGGGTGATTAATAGGCGTGATTTTCTTGTGAGGAGCATAGTTTCCCTAAATATTGTTATGAAAACGGCGTGACGTCGTTTTCTCAAGGTAAGCCCATAACTCATATGTGTGTTTTATGCGGGTATCTTTATTTTTAGCGCCGTGATGGTCACCAGGGACATTATATCGTTTGTATGTAACTTGAGATCCCATTTCTGCCAGTTTTTGAGCCAACTGGTCCGAATGAACTATTGGTGTTGTTTGGTCATTAACATAGCCAGAGATATAGCATGTTGAGTCTGAGGGGAGACTGTGTCGAGGATAAAAAAAGATTGGATCCTCGGATGCCATGAACCTATCCCAGTCAGCACTCTCTGGATTTCCATATTCTGTTATCCAGGAAGAACCAAATTTATTCTCTAATAAAGACTTGGTATTGGTTATAGGAACTTGACAGATAATATTTTTTACGAGATCAGGAGCATGTAGCGCTGTTATTGCTGTAAGAAGCGCGCCATGTGACATACCATGAAGGAAAGTTGTATCTGCATTACATATGTTTTCTTGGATGAGTGTCCTTACGCTATTTTCAACGTCTTTCCTAACGAGAGATCGTCCTGATCGTTGTCCAGCGGTATGCCATGCTGGACCAAACTCTCTTCCGCCACGACTGCGGACAAGGACGATATTGCCTCCTTGAGCTAGCCATAAAGCATAAATAGGGAAGGAGAAAAAAGGGTCATTGTTAATTCCAAAACCTCCATATATGTGTATTATTGTTGGCCGAGGTTGATCGAATGAACCATAGCAATCGATTGGGATTTTGGTGCCATCAACTGAAAAAGAAGAAAGTCGACGATAGTGCAATCCTTGATTGGGAACAAGGGTAGATAGGGATCCTAGAAGCTTGACTTTCCCTGAGGGGTAATCCACACTCCATATTTTTCCAGGGTCGATAAAGGAAGATGTTTGGAATAATATGTTTTTTGCTGTGTAACTTAGAACATCTATTCGGTTCCCCGCTGGGAGATCGAATCCGGTAACTAGTGCCTTAGCTGAACCTTTTGAAGAGAAAACTATTGCACAAGCGGCATCGTAGTGTCCGATATAGATAGAATTCTCATTTGAGATCGCGGACGTTAAATAACATTTTTGTGTGCCTTGAATATGTGCGCATCCATTAATTTGGCTCATCTTCCCTTTAAAGCGGGATGCGGGGTCCGAGAATGTCTCCAACGTAGCTCTTTGAGCGTTTTCATTATGTTGTTGTAGATCTATATACTCCATCAAGGAAGGGAATCGAGTGTGCATGGACAAAAATATATAATTAGGTTTACCTAAGTTCAAGACCTTGGAACAATTCATTTTTACTGTGTCGATAACCTTAGTTGGGGAAATTTGGTTCTTGTGAAAAAAGTGTTGGATGGTTAGAATCGACTTAGGTTAGCCTAACCTGGCTATCCTGTAGTGAAAAGGATGTTCGTCAAAGAGGAGAACATTATGTCCGATATTGAAATCATTGAGGTAGACGAAACTATTACGGATCAGATTACTGTTCCGCATTGCCATCACGCTCAAGTCACGCCAACCTTTGCGTGGGCATAGCAAAAATGGGTGATATGGAAGGTGGTAGGAAATCTATCGCCTTCCACATTTTCAATAGTGTGTATTGAAAATCGGATGGTAAGAGAAGATGTTTTCGTTATGTCTTGAGGCTCGTCACCTTTCTGAAGGACGTACTTTGATCCACTGTGTAGATGATGCCAAGATAATTGTGACTGCTAACACGTATTCCGTTATTGAGGAAATCAAACGTGCTGAAGAATGTCAAGATCTTGATTGTTTGGGTGTCCCTCTCAAAAAGATGCTTCTTAAGCATGGATCTGTGCTTCCAATTGAACGTCCTTGCAATGAAGCAGTTATTGCTGAAAATGACTGTCATGTACACCAAGGCGAAAGCGGCGTTGAGGTTCTTGTATGTGGTTATGAACCTGTTGGGACACGCTTGGTGGCAATATTACATAATGAGGGGGTCAAGGCCCAGTATTCTTCTAAAACCATCCGAGAGTGCTCGTATGAAGTTATTCGAGGAGGATTTCTACTTATATGTAGAGGCCCTGGGTCGCGTCAGCTGTTTGCTGATGAAGTGAGGGCTTTAGAAGTTTTAGATATAACCTGGGCAGTGGTTGACTATGCTGCGAGATCATTCTTGTTTGGCCCAGTTGTTCAAGATGGGAAAGGTGCACGTTTTTCTGATTGTATGAAACGATCATGGGGAAACGCTATCAATAAAGAAGTTTATTTGGCAGAGTTACAACCAGCGTTATGGGGAAACTTCCTCAGTCGTTTAATCTCTGCTCATCCTGCAATGGAAATGCTTGCACATCTGGTAAGGGGACTAATTAAGAAAGACGTAGAAAACAAAGAAGGAGTATCTCCACTCGATACTGTCTGGGAAATTGGGTTAGATGGTCAGCTAGATGTGCGTGCAGTACTGCAGTGTTCCTTTATTAACGGACCCTCAAAACAAATTCAGATACACCCACCAACATACCTGGTAGACTCAAAATTCGGCATAGTTAGAGAGTTGAATGAGGTCCGTTATTCTCCTTCGATGCCTAAAACTCTTCACACAACACAAGCTAGAGTCACCGACTTGGCTCGGGTAGCGGGGTATGCCAATACGGTATTCTGTCAAGGTTCCACGCTTATTTCTGATACTTGTGCTGGTTCGGAACGAAAGAAAAAAATTGAATATAACATGAAGTCCGCAATCGGGGAGTCTGTAGAGCGATACTGTTCGAATCTTATTGATCTTCTCCCAGTTATTCATGGAAGTTACGATAGCCTTCTTCGACGTGGCTACCCTGTTCTTGATCCTTCAGAATTAGTATTGTTTTCTGAACAACAATATGCGGAACCAGGCTTTCCTTTTGAAAAATTCTCTCATGATTTGCCAGTTTCATGGGTAGAAGGCCGTTATTATGGTTCGGATTCTCCCGTTTTTGTTCCTGCCTCTCTTGTGTATGTCAACTGGTATACGAATCAGTACCACCATGAACCTCGCGTGAACTTTCCAGCTTTTGCAGGAGTTGCGGCAGGCGAAACAATAGAACAAGCTACGCGTTCAGGAGTCAGCGAGATCTTGGAACGCCATGCCACGATGGTGTGGTGGCTTAATGCACAGGCTCTTCCGAGTATTGAATTAGCGCCAGGACAATGCCAGCTATTTGAGAGTTCACAAGATATTCTGCGCCCTTCCTTGGTCCATCTTGATAACACGTTTGATGTGCCTGTAGCAGCTGGAATCGTTCATAATGATTCACACCAATTGGTACATGTTGGTTTCTCGTGTCGTTCAACGATAGATGATGCTGCGTTAAAAGCATGGAGCGAGGCGTTAACGTTGCAAGAAGGTGCCCTTGATCTCTTAAATCCAGAGGGAGTCCATTGGAAAGCTATTGCAGAAGGCTTCTTGCCTGGCAGATCCTATAAAAAATGGCGCGGCGATCGGTGCTATCTGGATGACTTCCGCCAAGATATGAAAGATGTTGACGATTTACTCGTACAACAAGAAGTATTTCTGGATCCACGTGCTGTACGGCGTGTTGCACATTTGATTGATCGCCCAGCAACGCGTCAGGCCAATAGTGTTCCTCACCTAAAAGACAATTCTCTTGCTTCCTATGTAGAAAAAATTGAAGCTCGAGGGAAGCGCGTCATAATCGTTGATATCACGTCCCCTGATGTAGCTTCGTGTGGTTTGAGGGTGGTACGTGCTCTTGTCCCGGGTTCAGTTGGGAACTCTCCGGCTGCGTTCCCGTATCTAGGGCAAGGTGTCGTGGCGCGTGAAGCGGTAGAACTTGGATGGCGAGAACGTGCCTTGACGGATGCTGAGATAAATCTATTTCCGATGCCGCATGCATGAGCAGGCTCATCTCACAAAGAAAGTAATAACGCATGTTCACTCAACAAATGATGGTTATTCGATCAGCAGGTTTACGTGTGATTCTCTTGCTCCCGTGTATCGTGATCGGCCTCGTCGTTTCCTGTATATACGTCATAACAGCGCTAGTTAATGCGCGCCTATTCGTAGAGTTACTAGGCGAAAGAGATACAACGCGAATCATCTGGTTCGTGTGTATCGTGTCAGTGTTACTTCTGATTCGCCCACTGATAGATGTTGTTGGGCAGCTTGCACAGAACCGTGCCGGGTTAATCGTGAAGCGCAATCTTCGTCAAACATTGTTGAATAAAGTTGAGCAACAAGGGCCGATGCGAATTGGGCTTGATAGGGCGGGCGTTGTTCAATCTGTGATAACAGATGGCGTTGAAGCGGTTGAAACCTACTTTATTAAATATTTTACCCAGCTGGTTGTTACAGTAGTAACAGCAATAGGGCTCGCATTTGGGCTTGCGATGATATCGCCGTTAATTTCCGTTGTGTTATTGACGTGTGGGATTGCTGTGGTGGCTATTCCTCGACTATGGGACAAAGCTTTAGCGGAGCGAGGTCAATCTCACTGGGCAGCTTACGAAGAATTGAACGCAGATTTTATTGACGCGATGTTCGGTATGACTACCTTGAAATCTTTTGGCGCAGCGGGTGCGTACGGAGAACGACTTGAGCGTCAGTCACGTGATTTATTGGCGACGACGCTCGGGCAGTTACGTCTTTCTTTAGGGGAGACGGGGCTCAGTACGTTAATGAAAGGCCTAGGGCCTGCTGTAGCATTGATCATTGCTTTTATTCAGGTTCGGTCGGGGAGCCTTAAAATTGGCGACGTATTTACAGTGACCTTGGTATCGGTTGAGATGTTCCGGCCGTTCAACCAACTGTCAGCATCCTGGCATGAGGCATTCTTTGGCATTTCTGCATTGCCGTCGATGAACAGCATCTTATCTATGTCCGCCACAGAAAACTGTAAAAAAGAGCCAGAAACTCACAAGGACGTGCCTTTGACTATCACGTTTCAGAACGTAACTTACACGTATGTGGGGTCCGATACTCCAACGCTTCCTTGCCTCAACCTCACCATTGCAGAAAAGCAAACGACTGCCTTAGTAGGATCATCAGGTTCAGGAAAATCCACGGCACTCGGATTACTTATGGGGTTCGATCAGCCAGAATCAGGCTCTGTACTGGTGGGAGAGAACAACCCTGCAGATATTGATATATCTCAGTTAGTGACGTTAGTTCCTCAAGATCCACTTATTTTCCCAGGAACTGTGCGAGAAATTCTCCACATGGCTAAACCGGACGCGAACGACGACGACATGATTAGTGCGCTTCGGCTAGCCCAGGCAGATATGTTGCAGATGGAAATGGAGGACACCTGTTCGCACAATCATGTGTTGGATCTGTTTATAAACGAACATGCAACGAATCTATCAGGTGGACAAAAGCAACGTCTTGCGATTGCGCGAGCACTCATCCGGAACACTGACGTGTTGATCTTGGATGAATCCACATCTGCACTTGATACGCATACGGAAGAACTACTCCTTACCGGAATAAGAACGGCTCGTCCTGATCTGACCTTGATACTCGTAACGCACAGAATTGATACTGCCGCGAAAGCGGATCACATTATCGTGATGGCTCATGGAGAGCTGGCGTGTTCTGGTAATGCACATCTCTTAGCTCAAGATCCAGAATCAGCATGGTCGCGCCTCCTTGAAATGCAGAAAAGACAGTAGCAGATATGAAGAACACCATGAACAATATCGTGCAACTGATGGTGCGGTTACACGAATGTCTCCCACTTTTTATAGCATCCACGATCGTCACGATGCTAGCGCAATTAGCAGTCGTTGGCGCGGGGATAACATCAGTGTGGATTTCCACGTCTTTTCTCCTCGATACGCACGCAGAACTCACTGGTTTTGTGGCTCTCTTGGGGACTTTGGTTCTTACGCAGGCCGTAGCAACCCTATGTGAAGTGTGGTGGTCCCATGAAGTTGCCTACCGGATTCTTCACACACTCAGGCGCCATATATATGCTGCTATTAGCCGCATTGCGCCTTTAGGCCTTCACGGACGCCGCACGGCAGATATCGCATCGGCAGCCATGGACGATGCAGAAAAACTTGAATGGTTTTACGCCCACACCGCCTCCACAGCTGTCTGCGCGGTGGTAACTCCAAGCATTCTTATATCCATTTTATACGTGCTTATCGGACCTCTCGCTCTTGTCATGATCATTCCGATTGCCCTGATGGTAGTTTTTCCATTACTTCTTATGCCGATTCAACGCCAGCAAGGGAAGATTTTACGATCCGGGCTCGTGGATTTACGAGCAACTGTGCTTGATTCCATCCAAGGACAACGCGAATTACGTTCTTTGGGAATGACCGAGCATCAGCATGCACACATCGGAGAAATCGCCGATAGAGTCCAACATATATACGCTCGCCAAATGCTGCGCAG
The DNA here is from genome assembly GCF_016904675.1 of Arcanobacterium phocisimile. Lineage (NCBI taxonomy): Bacteria > Bacillati > Actinomycetota > Actinomycetes > Actinomycetales > Actinomycetaceae > Arcanobacterium > Arcanobacterium phocisimile. Next base: position 711,834 of record NZ_CP070228.1, read on the forward strand.
AACCTGGGAAAGTACATTTGCCTCGGTCATCACTGCAGTAGGGACAACCATCATTCTGATCATCCTCACTGGCCGCGTTCTTGATGGGCATAGTGATGGACAAATATTGCCAATCGCCATCGTTACGGCAAATATGTGTGTGATGCCAACAATGACGTTCGTTGCCATGATGGGACGAATTGGAGAAATTGGCGCCTGCGCAGAACGTATTAACACTATCATCGCTGCTCCAGATCCAATACCTGCTGCTATAGAGATGCAATCACTCACGCGAGAACATGAAGAAGGAACGTTAGTCAGCGAGAACGTCGTTTTCTCCTACGCAAACGAACCTGTTGTCAACGGCGTCAGTCTTGTTGCAAAGCCAAACCAGACAATAGCTCTGGTGGGGCGATCCGGTGCCGGAAAAACGACGTTCGCCAACCTAGTCATGCGATTCTTAGACCCGCAACACGGCGAACTCAGGTTTAATGGAACCAACCTACGATCGTATGGTCCTGATGACTACCGGAAACAACTCGCGCTCGTTCCGCAAGATTGCCATATATTCGCCGGAACTGTACGGCATAATCTCGCATTAGCCGCTCCGAACGCCTCCGATGAGGAGATATGGGAATCCCTTCGTGCTGCCCACATCGATCATTTAGTCACCCAACTTGGCGGTTTAGACGCTCACATTGGCGACCGTGGGACAACACTATCTGGAGGAGAACGCCAACGTATCGGTATTGCCCGCGCCTTCTTGCGCAATCCGGAGATGCTCATACTCGACGAACCCCTAGCAAATATCGATCCGATCCTAGAATCGAGTATCGCTCACAATGTCAGGACTCTACGAAACAACCGAACAACGATCGTCATCGCACATCGATTGACGTCCATCTTGATGGCAGACCATATAATCCTACTCGAAAATGGCCAGATATGTGCACAAGGTACTCACGAACAACTCATGCACGAACCCTCATATCAGGAATTATTAGGAGACCAGCTATCCTAGGGTCGTGCTAGCACGTGTTCAAGGCTCCGCGTGTTATTCGTTTAATTGTTGTTCGATATTTTTGACGAGGATATTGCCATCAATTTCTGCGATGTTATAGGTGTTTGCATAATCTTTAAACGCAGAACAAGCTTCTTGAATTTGGGAATAATGTCCGGCTGCTTGTTAAGCTGTAAGGCCAAAACAATGGGCGGCTTGGATTAGTTCTTTCTTATTACGTTGAAAACCTGTGCTGTTATGAAGAATGGGTGTTCCTGCAATCCTTTGAGAACGAAAATCTGGCGAGACATCGAAAAGTGGAGCCAAACTCCATCCTTTATCATTGCGAATGAAACCATAGTTTCGCATGTGGTCATCAACATTATTCAAAATGATTGATAGAGCGATCCGATCAAAAAGGGACGTCTTATCTTCACAGGGAGAGACACAGAAAGAATCCATATAGCTCGCCAGCATTTCGAAGGAATATGGTTGAGAAAGATTGTGAAGATGAAGAAGCTAGGTGGCGGAAATATATCCGATCCGTTCGTCTCCAATTCGATCAAACCTTTTAGCGATCAATGCTGAACCATAGGTGTCAATCCGAACAAGGCGGAATTCTGGAACAGGCAGTCCTGCATCACGTGCACATGAGAGTGCAACAGCTTCCCACGCTTCAACGTCATCATCATCTGATTTATATGAAAATTTGACCAAGCTCAGCCCGAAAGTGAATCAATTACGTTAATTTTGGGACGCGCGCCACCGAGAGACGATCCTGCGAAAGCAATATGTGAAATATCTTCTTCGCTAAGATGAGTGAGATTTTGAGCCTTACCTGCAATAGAAAGAACGTCATTTTCTGTTGGGAGAAGAGAAGTGTGCTCTGCAAGTAACTCACCATTGCTGAAAAACCGTAGGTTTCCCATCCGGCTTCTATCGTCTACAAGGCTTATATAATCAAAAATAGATAGCTCTTGAGGACCTTGCTGGATGCGAATAAGTTTTTGCCCCAAGAATCTGGTCCTGCATCATCAATTGCACCAGGTAAGGACGGGTTTCCGAAAAATGGCAGAGTTTTATTAGTGAGCGGTAGATCTGGACTAATTGCGTAAGAATCTCTGCGATGAAGCCATTCTGAATCATAGGTAAACTCGCTTGAAACAAATTTGCCAGTTGCGGAGGTGTTTACCGAATTCTAGGAGATTCTGACGAGTAACAAAGTCATTACTTTTCATGAGCTCCCCATTTCTTTCATCTTCTATAATGTTCTTAATACATAACAATATATATCTTTATGTTATGTGAAGTGAACATTAAATCATGTAGTTGACTGCTGACGCACCCGATAGCCCGTTCCGCGCACCGTCTCAATCAGATTCTCCCGTACCCCAAGAGCCTTCAAATGCGCACGCAACCGATGCACCGTAATCCGCACCATTTCACGCCCACCCACACTCTCATCCGTATTCCATACGTGAAGCAACAGATCATGGAAACTCACCGTGCGATTGTTATTATGCAAGAGTTGCTCCAAGACGCGAGACTCCATCGCCGGCAACACCGTCGTCGATCCGGCAAAACTCAATTCACCGGTGTCTGAATCAATTCGGATGCCTTCGGCCTCGCTCCACGAAGTTTCACCACGTCTCCGTAGAATCGCCTCAATGCGCAAGCCGACTTCAGGCGGTGAGAATGGTTTAACGATATAATCGTCTGCTCCGGCCTCCAAGCCTCGGATACGGTCCTCTTCCTCGCCCAGAGCCGATAAAAGGATAACTGGTGTGGAGCTCTTCCGGATAGAACGGCATAACTCGATTCCACTTGATCCTGGTAACATGACATCAAGCAATACGAGTTCAACATTGTGAATTTTCAATATTTCTTGTGCTTCTTCTGCGCTTTGCGCGCCTATCCATTCCCGCCCGGTTGATTCAACAACGAATCCGATAATGGCGCGAATTTGAGGTTCATCATCGACAACAAGGACAACGTTCATACTATTTCTTCCGTTCTAGCAGAAAAAGCTGTGTGTCCCGTGAATCGGGAGCTGAATAAGTACTTGGGTTCCACTGCCAAGTACAGTATCAATAATCAGCCTTCCGCGATGCGCAGCAATGATATGGTCTACGACTTTCATTCCTATTCCAGAACCGGCCTGCGGTAAATCGTCATGTACTTCTAGGGCTGACGGGGAGGCTTGAGGCGAAGATGGACGAGCTGTAATACCTTTTCCGTTGTCTTCGACAACGACAAGAGCAATTCCATCGTCGGAAGAGACGCGAATAAAAGTTTGTACATTCTTGCCACCGTGTCGTATGGAATTTGTTAGTAAATTCCATACGACCTGTTTCAACATGCGTGGATCTGCTTCGACAAAAATTGGTGCTCCGTGGTTATCAAGGCGAATATCGCACGGGTGCATAATTCGGAATTCGTGAACTGCCTCGCGGATGAGTTGCCGAAGGTCGATCTTTACTAGATCCACAGTGGCGAGCGATTTTTCCATACGAAACAGTACTAGAAAATCCTCTGCTAGAGCGCAGGCCGTTGCTGAATTTTCAGCTATGGTATTCAGGAATTGTCTTTGGACGGAACTGATTGGTCCCAAATCCCCAGTCGTCAGGATCTCTGAGGCGCCTTTGATAACTGTCAATGGAGTTCGGATTTCGTGAGAAAGATATGCTGGGGAAACAAGGTTGGATAAGACGCGCTGCTGTAGAGTGGCGTTTTGTTGCCGTGTTTTGCGTAGCAAACGGTACGTCCATAACCACATGACTGCGCTGATGCCGCACAGTGTCGTCAATGTGACCAATAGTATGACCATGAGCATTAACGTCGAATAATGTTTTCGAGTTCCTCACCAGCGAGCAGGTGGCGAACTTGGCGTTCAATTAACCGCTCGAGGCGTGGTGCTAAAGCCTCGGAATATCCGCCATTGTGTGCTGAGATAAGCACGTTAGGGTGAGCATAGAGCGGGTGAGTAGCTGGTAGCGGTTCCGGATCAACGACGTCGAACGCGAAGCGTAACCGGTCAGCATGCTTCACCATTGCATCCGTATCGACAATCACGCCGCGAGCCATGTTCACAACCAACGCGTCATCCTTCAACAAGCTCAAGAACTTGTCGTCAACCATGCCGCGCGTCTCGTTGGTTGCTGGAACAATCAAAATAACAATATCGGCGTCCGGTAACAATTGCGGAAGCTGCGATGTAGCGAAAATATGACCATCGGCGTCGTCACGTTCACTACGACCAACACGCACCAGATCAACCTCGAACGGCGCCAAACGCTGAGCAATCGCTGTTCCGACGCCGCCTACCCCCACCAGCACAACACGCTGATCAGCTAAACCATGCGAATAGAATGTATCCCAATTCCCGGCAGCCTGGGAGCGCACCGAACGTGGAACTTGGCGCTGCATCGCAAGGGTGAGCGCAAGCGTCAACTCCGCCGTCGATGTTTCGTGAACAGTTTTCGCGTTAGCCAAAACATGGTGAGCCGAAAGATGGGGGAGAACCGCCTCGTATCCGAGAGTCGAGCACTGCATATAGGTGAACTCGACGTCGTCAAGATACTGGTATTCTGGATTCCCACTAATCAACGGCGTAACAACCATGTCGATTTTCTTCACCGGTGCCGGACCGCGAATATCCCAATCAACGATCTGAACATCGGAACCAAATTTTTCGAGAGCGCCGCGAACAATATCGTTGGGCGAAGAAACAATAAAAGCCATACCTTTAGCGTAATGCATGGGAGCGATCTGGGTCGCAATCATCGACCATCCGGCGCGCCACTAATGAACTATTTTCGGAAACGTCCTAGGCTAACTAACAGCTATGCCCATCGCATAGCAAAGAGGAGGAAACATAGTGGCACGGTCTGAATCAGCCGAGAGTTCATCACGTAAACCGAAGAAACCCGCACGCGCCAAAGCCGAACCAGAAGCTCCGGCGCTGAGCGCATCGGATCGTATCCTCGGTGGAAACGGTGGCCGGCTTTTCATACTGATTGGTCTGACCATCATCGTCGCATTACGCGAATGGTTCGGACTAGCTGGCGTTATCGGCCCAGTAATACACCATGCAACAGCAGGCTTCGTTGGCGTGCTGTCTGTCCTTGTACCTATCGTCCTCCTCGGCATTATCGTTAAACTCTTCTGGCGCTCGCGTGCCGATTCCACGCCACGCTTCCTTGTAGGTATCGCACTGATCGTGGTCGCGGTAACCGGCATGATCCATATCTTTATGGGGCAACCTATGGTCACCGACGGATTTGCAGCAATCGAGGCAGCCGGCGGGTTGATCGGCTTCCTGGTGGGAACTGGATTAGCGAAACTACTGTCAGTATGGGGCGCGATTCCATCGTTAGTCTTCCTCATCATGTATGCACTGCTGTACGCCACCGGCACCTCCGTCAAAGACATTATGGATTGGGTGTCGAACAAACGTGCCGAACGTACCGAATTCGAGCCAGAGCACACGCCGTCGGTTCCGTTCGATCACCCAGAAGAAATCGATGACGAAGAACCAGTTTCACGTCTGCGTCGCCCACGAAAGAAGGCGAAGGCAGCCGACGCTACCCAAATCCTGCAACCTGCTAAAGCGCAAAAACCGCAGCCTGTTGAGCCAAAGCCAGCCTCCCGGCCAGCTCCAGTCGCCCCGGTTCCAGCAAAAACTGCGAGCGAACCAGAACGCAAAGCGCCCAAGCCAGAACCATTGCCGGAACGTATCGAGCAGCTCGAACTTGCCTCGAATATCACCTACACCTTGCCGTCAATGGAGATGCTCAAACAAGGACCACCACACCTGGAGCGTTCGGAGGTTAACGACAAGGTTGTCGAATCCCTCACCCGCGTCTTCTCCGAATTTTCGGTCGACGCCGAAGTTACCGGATTCTCGCGGGGCCCAACAGTTACCCAGTACGAAGTTGAGCTCGGACCTGGTGTGAAGGTCGACAAAATCGAGTCGCTGTCGAAGAACATTGCCTACGCTGTAGCATCCTCCGATGTCCGTATTTTGTCGCCGATCCCAGGCAAGTCCGCCGTCGGTATTGAGATTCCGAACGCGGACCGCGAAACTGTTCTCCTCGGCGACGTCCTACGATCTTCAGTGGCACGTAAGCAAACCCATCCACTTGTCGTGGGCGTTGGTAAAAACGTTGGCGGGCAGTATGTGGTTGCAAATCTGTCAAAGATGCCTCACTTGCTGGTTGCTGGTGCAACCGGTGCCGGTAAATCTTCGTTCATCAACTCGATGATCACCTCTATTATGGTGCGTGCCACCCCAGAGCAGGTACGCATGATTCTGGTCGATCCGAAGCGCGTTGAACTAACAATCTATGCTGGCATCCCACACTTAATCACCCCGATTATCACTAACCCGAAGAAGGCTGCTGAAGCGCTCGAATGGGTGGTGCGTGAGATGGACCAACGCTACGATGACTTGGCTGCTTACGGCTTTAAGCACATCGACGATTTCAATGCGGCAGTTAACGAAGGGCGAGTTACCGCACACGAGGGATCGCAGCGCAATCTTCAACCGTATCCCTACCTGCTCGTCGTCGTTGACGAATTAGCTGACCTGATGATGGTCGCTCCGCGTGACGTGGAAGCCTCCATTCAGCGTATTACTCAGTTGGCGCGGGCTGCTGGAATCCACTTGGTTTTGGCAACCCAGCGGCCATCCGTCGACGTCGTTACCGGCCTGATCAAGGCGAATGTTCCGTCACGTTTGGCGTTCTCGACGTCGTCGGCAACCGATTCACGTACAATTCTCGACTCGGTGGGTGCCGAGAAACTCATCGGTATGGGTGATGCGCTCTTCGCACCAGCAGGCTCGATGAAGCCTATGCGTGTGCAAGGCGCTTGGGTGGACGAAGAAGAAATCGGCGCCACCGTCAAGCACGTCAAGGCACAAATGCAGCCGTCGTATCGTGACGATGTCATTCCGAAGCCCGGTGAAGTGAAGAAGGTCGACGACGAAATCGGTGACGACCTCGACGTCTTGCTCCAAGCCGCAGAACTCGTTGTTAATACCCAGTTCGGCTCAACCTCTATGCTTCAACGAAAGCTGCGTATCGGGTTTGCTAAAGCTGGCCGCATGATGGACCTGCTCGAATCGCGCGAAATCGTTGGGCCGGGAACCGGCGGAAAAGCACGCGATGTGCTGGTCACCCCAGATCAACTCGACGATGTCATCGCACTCATTAAGGGCGAAGACGTCGATCTTTCGGCGCCGAAGGACGATCCGGCGATTGAGGATATTGCTAATGGGGAAATCGTCGACGGTGACGTGAACGCTGAGGCAACGCAGATCGTGAACACCGAAGAGTATGCCAACGCTGACGAAGGTACCGTCGTGATGTCTACGAATCGCTACGAAACTGACCCGTTAGAAGCAACCAGCGAAATGCCGGTTGCGCAAAATTGGTATGACGACGAGCTTGACGACGAAGGTGAATCGGGCGAGGATGCGTGGCAACTCACTGGTCGCTGAAAGCCTGCCGGTGCGTTAGTTACACTTTGGTAATAAAACCTCTATGATAGTAGTGTGAAAGAAAAGCGTATCTCTAATCTCAATATCGCCAACGTGCTCACGGTTATCCGATTGGCACTTGTGCCGGTATTTGTCGTGTCCTTTATCGAAGATACTGATCCGCGCCGCTGGTTGGCGTGGGGAATTTTTGCGATCGCTGCTTTTACCGACAAACTCGATGGTCACTATGCTCGTAAATACAATATGGTGACTAACTTCGGAAAACTCGCAGATTCTATCGCCGACAAGGCGCTCATTATTTCTGGGCTTTTGCTTTTGTCATGGCATGGGCGACTATGGTGGTGGATGACCATCATCTTCATCGTGCGCGAACTAGGTATCACCCTCATGCGTATGTTTATGGTGAAGAAGAAGGTTATGGCTGCGGGTATGGGCGGCAAGATTAAGATGGTCGCTCAATCATTTGGTATTGCTGGCTTGATTTTGCCATGGCATACCTTTCTACCTCTGACAATAGCTGATTTGCTAGTTACTGCGTCCTATGCACTAATGGGCATCGCGTTGGTCTTTGCCATTAGCAGCGCAGTGGAATACATCGTCGAAGCGCGAAAGATTAGTTCACAGCCTGAAGCGGAGTGATTTTCATGGTTGAGTACCAAGACGATTTAGCTCACCAGTTATTAGAACGTTGTGCCGAAAAGGGTTTAACAATAGCGGTTGCTGAATCCCTGACAGGTGGACAATTAGCTTCTACGCTTGTCTCTGTACCGGGAGCTTCTCGCGTTTTTCGTGGGGGAGCAGTTACTTACGCTACGGATACCAAAGCGCATGTGTTAGGTGTTGATGCGCAACGTCTAGCGGACTTCGGCCCGGTTGACCGTGAAGTGGCCAAGCAGATGGCCGCTGGCGTTGGGAAGTTGTTTGATGTGGATGCAGCTTTGGCAACAACCGGAGTAGCTGGTCCGGGTCCAGCTGATGGGCATCCGGCAGGTCACGTGTGGATTGGACTGTGGCGGCGTGGAGGAGATGCGCAAGGATTCGTGTACGATTTTGACGGCGACCGATCCGATGTGAGGTATCGTACAGTGATAGCGAGTTTGTCCCGGCTTCTAGCGGAAATTGAATGTGTTTGAGAGCTTGTGCAGGAGCTATTCAGGCAATTCACAGGTTCACTTGGGAAGATATCTACATCAAGAGGCGTTGAGCTTATTGATGAAAGCTAATGCCAAGAGCTGAAATAGCTTGGCAAGAAGAGGTTGAATAAAGATGACTATGAATGACACCACCCGCGAAACTGTCCTGTTCCGTCGTGAATTGGGCGAAGTCCTTCGTGAGTACCGTCAGCGTCAAGGACGCACACTTCGTGAAGTGTCCTCTGATGCCCGAGTCTCACTTGGCTACCTTTCGGAAGTCGAACGCGGCCAGAAGGAAGCGTCCTCTGAATTGCTACAGTCGATCTCTATGGCGCTCAACGTGCCAATGAGCCACGTACTTCGCCTTGTTGCAGATCGCATCGATGTTGCTGAAGGTCGCATCCCGCCAATGATGCGCAAGCCACGTATTCCGGATTCTGTTCCAGAATCGATCGTGCGTGCTGAATTGGCTGCTATGCGTGGCTAGTAATGAAGCATACGGAGTTCTGGCAGTGTGTTGAGCGAGCTTTTCCGCCTGGATTAGGGCATGGATTAGTTAACGATCTGGTGATACCAGAGCTGGGTTCACGGACTGCGCAACAGGCTTTAGAAGACCATATGGATCCGCAGATAGTGTGGAGCGCATTGCGCAGGAGTATGGATCTTCCAGAAAGATTTGATTACTTACATAAGATTCATCCACGAGATGTGAGTCTCGATGGATGAAGAAGAATGGGCGACTTTTAGTCGCCCATTCTTCTTGTTTTTCAAGGAATATGTGGCTCATGGGTGTCGGGTGAAATCTATGAATGTCGGGTGGAAATCGAACAAGTGTTCGGATAAGGTTGTCCACGGAACACGTTGGAGGTACGTCCTTTCCACCGAATGTTTAGGCGCCAACGTTTTATGTCGGAGGTCGGGCATAAGCTGTTCTCATGAGGTACTCGGGGAGAGGTCTCGTGTAAAGGACCTGTTCTGTTCATTCATTACTATCACGGATGTGAGGAAGCTTTATGGCTGCAAAAGATAAGGAAGCGCGTACCAAGGCGCTCGAAACTGCCCTCGGCCAAATCGATCGACAGTTTGGGAAAGGCTCAGCTATGCGGTTGGGTGATGCTCCGCCACAACGCGTCGCAGTTATTCCTACTGGTTCTTTGGCGCTGGATGTGGCGCTTGGCATCGGTGGCTTGCCTCGTGGTCGCGTGGTAGAAATTTATGGACCTGAATCTTCTGGAAAAACCACCGTGGCGTTGCATGCCGTGGCAAACGCTCAGAAAATGGGAGGTATTGCCGCCTTCGTGGATGCTGAGCATGCTTTAGATCCAGAATATGCCCGTAAGCTCGGCGTTGATACCGATGCGCTGATCGTCTCTCAGCCAGATACTGGAGAGCAGGCGCTAGAGATTGCCGATATGCTGATCCGTTCGGGAGCGTTAGATATTATCGTTATCGATTCCGTTGCTGCCCTCGTGCCGAAGGCTGAAATCGAAGGCGAGATGGGTGATTCACACGTCGGTTTGCAGGCTCGTTTGATGTCGCAAGCATTGCGTAAACTCACCGGTGCACTTTCTGCTGCGGGAACTACCGCAATTTTCATTAACCAGTTGCGTGAAAAGATCGGTGTTTTCTACGGTAACCCAGAAACAACTACTGGCGGTAAGGCGTTGAAGTTCTATGCTTCAGTGCGCTTGGATGTACGCCGCATTGAAACGTTGAAGGAAGGCTCGAACCCGGTTGGTAACCGCACCCGCGTCAAAGTCGTCAAGAATAAGATGGCGCCACCATTCAAGCAGGCTGAGTTCGATATCCTCTACGGTAAGGGTATTTCCACCGAAGGAGGCATTATCGATCTCGCTGTTGATACTGGAATCGTTCGTCGTTCAGGCTCCTGGTACACCTATGAAGGCGATCAGCTGGGTCAGGGTAAGGAAAAGGCTCGCCAATTCCTACTAGATAATCCAGAAATTTCTGAAGAGATCGAACGTAAAGTTCTCGCTTCGATTGGCATCAATAAAGATGGCACACCGATTGAAGAACCAGAAGAAGCTCCAGAGCTGTAAGCGATAGTTAGGGTAGTTGTCTGGGAAGATAGCTACCCTAACTGTTAGTGGTGAAATCATGGTGAATTACGCTGAAGATGCTGAGGAGCGATCTGCTAAACGCAAGTATCGGTCTGCGAGTGAGATTGCTCAGCGGAAGAAAGAACGCGCGCAAGCACGTAGTGAAGAAGAGTGGATCCAGTACGCAAAAGATCTCTGTTACCGGCAACTAGGAATGATGGAACGTTCGGTGGCACAACTGCGTCAATCGATGGAACGCAATCTCGTCCCACCACAGATTATCGAATCGACGCTGGATGCTTTTATTGCTGCCAACCTGGTCAATGATGAACGTTTCGCCATGATGTTTGTGCGATCGAAATTCGCGGAAAAAACAATCTCTCGGCGGGGGCTACAACAAGAGCTGTCACGCAAAGGAATCGATCCGGAAATAGCCCAAGCCGCGTTAGAACAGATCGATGGGGAAGATGAACGCCAAGCGGCGCAAGATTTTGCGATACGCAAGATCCGCACGATGCGCGGGCTTGAGCCCCACGTTATCAAGCGGCGATTATATGGCGCACTCGCCCGGCGCGGATTTAGTCCGAGCCATATCAGCCAGGCTCTCAATCAGGCGCTGGAATCTCTCCAAGACGAAGCATAGTGCGTCTAAAATCGCATATGCCTCGAGGTGCCAGGCAACAACCACCTCTACTAGACTGGCCGGTTGTAGGACATACGAGATGGATAGGCAATCGATGACTAACACACAAGGTAGTTCAGAACTCAAAACGTATGCGGTACGCACTTTAGGGTGCCAGATGAACGTACACGATTCTGAACGACTAGCCGGCTTATTAGATGATGCGGGGGTAGTGCCCGTCGAGCTCGTACCCGAAAAGGCTGCTCGTGCCACCGAAGCCGGTGATCAAGGAGCCGATATTCTCGTCATTAATACCTGTTCGGTGCGCGAAAACGCTGCGAATAAGCTGTTTGGACATCTCGGTCAGCTTAAAGCAGTTAAAGATTCCCGCCCGGGAATGCAAATCGCAGTTGGCGGATGCCTAGCGCAACAATTGCGCGAAGGTATCGTTGAGCGGGCACCGTGGGTGGATGTTGTCCTCGGAACCCACAACCTCGATGTTTTACCAGCACTTCTTGAACGCGCTCGGCACAATAAAAAAGCTGCAGTGGAAATTGAAGAATCCTTAAAGGTCTTTCCGTCCACGCTACCAACCCACCGCGAATCCGCATATGCCGGTTGGGTTTCCATCTCAGTAGGATGTAACAACACCTGCACCTTCTGCATCGTGCCGCATTTGCGCGGAAAAGAACGTGACCGTAGACCAGGCGAAATCTTGTCCGAAATTGAGGCAGTCGTTTCTCAAGGAGCGATCGAAGTTACCCTCCTGGGTCAAAACGTCAACTCCTATGGCGTAGGTTTTGGCGATCGCGGAGCGTTCGCCAAGTTGCTGCGCGCTTGTGGAGATATTGAAGGGCTAGAGCGTGTGCGCTTCACTTCGCCACATCCGGCAGCATTCACTGACGATGTCATCGACGCCATGGCAGAAACACCAAATGTTATGCCGTCGCTGCACATGCCGTTACAATCGGGTTCAGACGCCGTCTTGCGGGCAATGCGTCGTTCATATCGCTCGGCGAAATTCCTTGGTATTCTCGATCGGGTTCGTGAGCGTATCCCGCATGCTGCCATTACCACCGATATTATTGTTGGCTTCCCAGGCGAAACTGAAGAAGATTTCCAAGCGACCCTCGATATCGTCGAAAAATCTCGTTTCGCTTCAGCATTCACCTTCCTCTACTCACCGCGCCCAGGTACTCCGGCAGCTGATATGGACAACCAGGTTCCGGCCGAAGTAGCCTCCGAACGCTACCAGCGCCTCCACGAGCTACAAAAGCGGATCACGCTTGAAGAAAATGAGAAACTCGTCGGCCAACGGGTTGATGTGCTCATCGCTAGTGGCGAAGGCCGAAAGGATGCCGCCACGGCACGTATAACCGGCCGTGCGGCAGATAACCGCCTCGTCCATATTGCATTGCCCAACGAACTTGCCCCCCAGCCGCGCCCAGGGGATATGGTGTCGGCAATCGTCACCCATGCGGCACCCTCGCACCTCGTCGCCGATTCCGCACTCGACGGCGGATTGTTTGAAGTACGTCCAACACGTGCGGGAGACGCCTACGAATCCGGTGAACGCCGCAAAGCACAGCTCGCTGAAGAAGCCGCTGGACGTGCGCCAGTTTCACTCGGCATTCCAGGTATCCTAGTCCGAAAGAACTAACACATGTCATCGCCGGTTATTGCTCTTGTCGGGCCAACAGCATCTGGAAAAACTGCGCTGTCTATCCGCCTCGCCTATGCGCTCGGCGGCCCCGAAAAAGTTGAGATCATTTCCGCAGACGCCATGCAACTCTATCGAGGCATGGATATCGGAACTGCAAAGATAACCCGCGAAGAACGCCAAGGAATCAAACATCATCAGCTTGACGTCCTCGAGATCTCGCAAGCCGCGTCCGTTGCCGCCTATCAAGAACATGCGCGGGAAAATATTGCGCAGATCCAACAACGCGGCAAAATACCACTCGTTGTTGGCGGATCAGGACTGTATGTCAGTGCCCTGCTTGATGAACTCCAATTCCCTGGAACCGATCCGGAGATTCGTGCTGAGCTTGAATCAATCGCTGAAACCCGTGGGCTAGAGCCGCTGATAGCCGAACTTACTGAAAAAGACCCGGTTTCGGCGCAGACCATTAATCTTGCAAACCCCCGCCGTGTTATACGTGCATTAGAAGTCGTCCGGCTAACCGGAAAATCCTATACGCCGGTCTTCCCGCGGCATACCAGCCACTACCAACATACGATCCATCTCGGTGTGCGGCGCGAACGAGCCCAACTTGATCAGGCCATCGCTGAGCGTGCACGAAACATGTTTGATGACGGCCTCGTCGAAGAAACTCTGGTCCTTATTGACCACGGTTTGCGCGAAAGTCCCACAGCATCCAAAGCAACCGGGTATGCGCAAGCAATCGACGTCGTCGATAAGAAAATCAGTATCGAACAAGCTGCCGAAGAAGTCGCATTCTTTACGCGACGCCTAGCGAAAAAACAGCGCACCTGGTTCCGGCCAGATCCTCGGATCAACTGGATAGATATCTCTCCCGAACACCTCGACCGCGCCACGCACGAAGCTGTTAGTTTGATCGAGAACGCACGTGCAGGACTCTAAAGCCCTTCGCTGAACCCAGTTTTTCGGTTGGGAAGCCCTGCTCGTTGAGCCAATTCGCTAACGGATCAGCACCAAGATTCTTCTGAACCACCAAAAACGCTTGGCCGGTAGGGGACAACTTATCCAACCATGTCAGCAATAACTCGTGCAACGCCGCCTTACCGATCCTGATTGGCGGATTGGACCACAACAAGTCGATACCTTCATGTCGACCAGCCGCAATCTCCGCATCCAACTGAGCCGAAAGCTCATCAGCCAGCTTCACCTCGACGTTTGAAAAACCCTGCTCAGCAGCATTGTGTGCAGTCAAATCCAGTGCACGCTCATTGACGTCACACGCCACAACCCGCGCCTGCGGATAGCTATAGGCCAGACCCAGCGTAATCGGACCCCAGCCACAACCAATATCGGCAACCAGCGCGCCCGCATCAAGTTCGACCAGCGGAACCTTGTGAAGTAAAACCGCCGTGCCCTTATCCAAACCAGAAGGGGAAAAAACACCGCCATCAGTTGTTGCAGACCATTCGCGCCCCAACGCTGAATACGAACGGGTACGCGGATCAGAAGCACTAAGCGGAGAATCAGAAAAGTAATGATCGTTCACCCATCCAACGATACGTTGCCGAAGAATAGATGTCCATGCTGTGTACACCGGCAGAAAGTGAGATAATGAAGAATACGTATTTTTACAAAAGGAGATTTCAATTTCTGAACCAAAGGCAGCACAGCCAACACAACACGAAAATGACACGTCCAACGGCGCACACGTCGATCTGAGTTCCTATGAAGGAACCGCGCTTCAAGAAAACCCAGCCTATGACGGCCAGTGGGCAGGCGAGTCCTTCGAACGTGAAGAACGCTCCTCACTCCGCCGAGTTACCAGCTTGGCCACCGAACGCGACGACAAGGTCGACGTCGAATACCGCCAGCTACGGCTCGAACGCGTCATACTTGTTGGCCTGTGGCGAGAAGGGCCCTATGAAGGCGCCCAAGACTCGCTACGCGAACTAGCTGCACTGGCAGAAACCGCCGGCTCGACCGTCCTTGATGGCTTGATCCAAAAACGCCAACTGCCAGACCCGGCCACCTACCTCGGCTCTGGAAAAGCGAAAGAACTCGCCGCTATCGTCGAAAGTACCGGAGCGGACACCGTCATCGTTGATTCAGAACTAGCTCCCTCCCAACGTCGCGCATTAGAAGACGTTGTCAATGTTAAAGTCATTGACCGTACCGCACTTATCCTCGACATCTTTGCCCAGCACGCGAAATCAAAAGAAGGCAAAGCCCAAGTCGAACTTGCTCAGCTGGAATACCTCTTGCCGCGTCTACGCGGATGGGGTGAATCGATGTCCCGCCAGGCCGGAGGGCGAGTGGCAGGCGGTGCTGGTATCGGATCACGTGGACCAGGTGAAACTCAGCTCGAAATGGATCGGCGCCGAATCCGTACCCGCATGGCGAAACTACGTGCCGATATCAAAGCGATGGAACCGGCACGTGTCACCCGGCGTGCCTCACGTACCAAAAACTCCGTGCCCGCCGTCGTCGTTGTCGGTTATACAAACGCCGGAAAATCCTCGTTGCTTAACACCCTCACCGGTGCCGGGGTGCTGGTAGAAAACGCCCTGTTTGCCACCCTTGATCCTACAGTTCGACGTACCCAAACCCGTGACGGGCGCGAATACACCCTCACCGATACAGTCGGCTTCGTACGGAACTTGCCTACCCAGCTCGTCGAAGCTTTCCGTTCCACACTTGAAGAAGTTGGTTCAGCAGATCTCTTGCTTCACGTCGTCGATGCCTCCCACCACGATCCGGTCAGCCAAATCCAGGCAGTGCGCGCCGTTTTAGCAGATGTGCCCGGAGCTGATACAGTTCGCGAACTTATCGTCTTGTCCAAGGCTGACCTCGCAGACCCCATCGATGTTGCCACGTTACGTAGCCGATACCCAAAATCTGTTCTCGTCTCGGCCGTCACCGGAGAGGGGATCGATGAACTCAACGAACGTATCGATCAGCTCCTGCCACATCCAGAAATTTTAATCGACGTCACCGTGCCATTTTCACGCGGTGACATCGTTTCGCGTATCCACGACGACGGCGAAATTTTCGCTGAAACATTCGCCGAGGACGGCACCCACATCAACGCGCACGTCACTGAAGAAATCGTCGGCTTATTACACGAGGCTGGACTGATGCCACGTGAGTGACCTTGAAGGGCTACTCTCCGGCGTCGTCGAATCGGTTGGTGGTAGCGCACGCGAAGGGCAAATCGAGATGGCTCACCGGGTCGCAGAAGCCCTGGAAAGTCAAGGCCACCTCCTAGTTCAGGCGGGAACCGGAACTGGTAAATCCTTCGGGTATCTTGTGCCGGTGCTACAGTGGGCGGCAACCAGTGGCAAACGAGCGATTATCTCCACTGCAACCTTGGCCCTCCAACGCCAGATTATGCTCAACGATGCGCCGCGTGTCAAAGACGTCATCCATAAAGAACTCGGCACACACGTTGAAGTAGCGTTACTTAAAGGCTGGCACAACTATGTGTGCTTGCGGAAAGCCACTGGCGGATATCCGGAAGAAGGAACACTGCTGTCGCGCGCCGAAGGCGAGGTGGGGGCAACTGCAACCGGCGAAGAAGTCATGCGTGCGCGCGAATGGGCGATGAGCACCGACACTGGCGATCGTGACGATTTGGTGCCGGGTGTGTCCGATCGGGCATGGGCACAAGTATCTGTTCCTAAACGCGAATGTATCGGCGATAAATGTCCTGTGCGGCAAAGCTGCTTCCCGTATCTTGCCCGGGAAAAGGCTGATGACGCGCAAGTGATCGTCACCAACCATGCCATGTTAGGTGTTGCTGCTACTGGTTTCCCTGTTTTACCTGAAGCCCACGCATATATCGTTGACGAGGCTCATGACCTTGCCGATCGAGTGACGTCCCAGCTTACGCGTATGCTTTCCAAATATGAGATTGCGGCGGTGGCACGTCTCATGCGACGAAGTGGTTTGGATGATGCCGGACTCGATGATTGTACGGACGAGCTCAGTGAACTGCTTGCCGAGCTGCCAGAGGGGCGGTTAACTGAACTTTCTCAAGAGCTACTCGACGTTATTGCCCGAATCGCGGGCCGTTTGCAGGTGGCCGGTGAGGATATTGCAGGGTTATCGAATCTGAACGAAGAGCAAGCAACGGCGAAGTATATTTTGCGCTCGCGAGTGAGTGAACTCCATGACCTGTGCAGCGATTTGTTGGGTGACGCGGTTGGCAACGATCAGCTGGTGGTGTGGAAGGCCGAATATGGCGATGGTACGTCTGCGCTGTATATCGCGCCGTTGGATGTTGCGCATTCGTTGGCTGATAATTTGTTTGAAGACCAGCCAACGATTTTGACATCGGCGACGTTGAAGATCGGCGGCTCATTCGATGCGATGGCGAGTCGCGCTGGACTGTCGTTCCCGAGCCAGGGCCCGTGGGAGGGCGTCGATGTTGGTAGTCCGTTCACTCCGGAAAAGCAAGGTGTGTTGTATATTGCAGCGCATATGCCGATTCCTGGTAAAGAGGGATATGGCGACGAGCAGTTGCAAGAGATTACGGAGTTGATTCTGGCTTCCGACGGCGGGGCGCTGGGTTTGTTTACTTCGCGGGCTGCGGCAGTGCGTGCGGCGGAGTATGTGCGTGAGCGAGTTGATCTTCCGATTTTTGTGCAGGGTGAAGATCAGCTGTCGACGTTGGTGGCTAGCTTTGCAGGCGACGAGCGAGCATGCTTGTTTGGCACGTTATCGTTGTGGCAAGGTGTTGATGTTCCGGGCCGGACGTGCCGGTTGGTGATTATTGATAGGATTCCGTTTCCGCGGCCTAACGATCCGTTGACTCAGGCACGTACGGAAGCGGTGGAACAAGCAGGCGGTAGTGGTTTTATGAGCATTACTGCGACTCAAGCTGCGTTGTTGTTGGCACAGGGCGCTGGCCGGTTATTGCGTCGTTCTTCTGACCGTGGGGTAGTAGCGGTGTTGGATCCGCGATTGAAAACTAAGCGATATGCGGGTTTTCTTCTTGCTTCAATGCCACGAATGTGGCCGACGGTGGATCCGATGATTGTGCGTGAGGTGTTACAACGTCTCGCTAAAAAAGACTGATGAGCGCGGCCGTTGTTTGCGTGAGCGTTGGTTGTACGCGTTCGCTAGGTGTAACGTGGTGCGTGGCCGGGTTTAATAGCCAGTGTAGCCGGGCCTTATAGCGCGCGTCTCCGACTGTTATAGTGCACGCAGCACAGTGACGATGCGGCCAATAATTTGCGCATCATCTGCTGGGATAGGTGCGTAGTCTGGGTTGCGCGGGAGTAGCCACTGGTGCCCATCTGTACGCGACAAAACTTTAACGGTTGCTTCGCCATCGATCATGGCAGCGACGATTTCGCCTTGCTCAGCGTTGGGCTGACGGCGCACAACCACCCAATCGCCATCACAGATCGCTGCATCAATCATTGAATCCCCGCTGACTTGGAGCATGAAGAGTTCGCCCGATCCAGTTAGCTGACGGGGGAGTGGGAAGGTATCTTCGACGTGCTGTTCGGCAAGAATTGGTGCACCGGCGGCAATCCGGCCAACGAGTGGAACAGCGACAGTATTGTGTTCAGAGAAAGGTGACGCAATATCCGTTTGGCGCTCGGAGAACGAATTAGTTGGATCAGACACTTGGTGAGTACGCGGGGTAGATCCAGAACCAGTTTCGAGAATGGAACCACTGAATGTGCCAGTTTCGGTATCTAACCGCATGCCGAGTTCGGTGATTTCCAAAGTGCGTGATCTGCCGCGATCGGACGTGAGGATACCGGCTTTAATAAGAACATCGATTTGGTGCTTAACCGACGATGACGATTTCAAACCAACATATTCACCGATTTCACGAACTGTGGGTGAATAGCCACGTTGCGCAGTCAGGTCGCGCATGGCCTGAACGATAGCGAGTTGCCTGGCGCTAAGTGATGAGGGCAGTGGCATATCAGGCTCAATTCTACGTACGGCTGGCTGGTGTTGGCGGTGAGCTTTAACGACATCTCGATAGGGGGTGTACATCAAAATGTGTGGGAGCTCGTTGATTAACTGATATCAAGCCTAATGCAGGTGGAAGAAAGAATCAAACACATGTTCGGACGCGTTCGAACATGTGTTCTAGACAAGCGTTCGAACATCCGTTACACTTAGAACAGATGTTCGAATAGGAAAACGAGGGGGCTAACATGTCGGTAGCAGATATCCGTAATTATGAAGCCGTTAATGCTGGTGCTCAGCCTGTCAAGAAGCCGCAATTAAAAGTTGTGCGCGCTGATCAGTTGCGCTCCACATCGGCCGCTGTTCGTCAACCTCGTCTTGTGTGTCCGGATCATCCCCGTACGAGCGGAGCTCCTGCGCTTTATGCTGTACCTACAGCGCCTTCGGCTAGTTCAGCCGGGGCAGTTGGAGCCGTATGGCGGCTCCAACAAGGTCAGTGCTCTGTAGATCAGCGAGAAGAGGTCGTCCGTTCTGACTTAGCCAGTAACCTCGTATCGGGATGGCAGCAGTTGAAGGAAGTTATAGTCTCATTGCATTTCAAAGCAGTAGCGGGATTCCTTGGATTAATGGCAAGTTCGGTTATCGCTGGCGTGTTAGTCGTTGGAGCACTCGGCCTTTTCCCCAGTGCCGGAGCGGTTCGCGTGGTCCAACCAGGCGATACAGTTATGTCCATCGCTTCGTCAATGCAAGCACCGATCGAAACCGATCAAGTAGTGGCAGATATTTATGCTCTCAACGCTATTGAGGGTGAGCGAATCATTCCAGGTCAAGAAATCGTTCTTCCGCAATACTAAGGTGTCTCTTAAACTGTAAAACTTTGCAATATCGCGATAATCTTGTTGTATGCATTGTCCTTTCTGCAGATACGCTGATTCGCGCGTCATAGATACCCGAACGTCGGATGACGGAATGATCATTCGTCGCCGTCGTGAGTGCCCCAACTGTAAACGGCGTTTTTCAACGTCTGAATCTGCAACACTGATGGTTGTGAAACGCTCGGGAACCTCAGAGTCATTCTCACGTGAAAAGATCGTCTCAGGTGTTGGAAAGGCCTGCCAAGGCAGGCCGGTTACTGACGATCAGTTGGCAGTACTGGCTCAACAGGTCGAAGAAAGCATCCGTGCCCAGGGGCTCGCTCAAATCGAAGCACACGATATCGGTCGCGAAATTCTTGATCCTCTGCGGAACCTCGATCGAATTGCTTATCTTCGATTCGCCTCAGTATATTCCAACTTCGACTCACTCGAAGATTTCGAAGAGGCAATAGCCGATTTACGTGCAGAAGCGCAATGATTGTATCCGACTTAGTTTTGCCAATGTCTCAGATGGTCCAAGTTTCTGACACAGTTTAGTCATTAATAGTATGAGTGTGGCCCCAGATAACTATCTGGGCCACACTCATAGATACTTCGTCAGCACGTCAGCTACTTGTTGGTCGGACCATCTGAAGAATCATCTGTTGAACCGTCTGCTTCGGTATTGCGGTCGTGTTCCGGCTCATCAGCTGGTGCAGGTTTCTCGCTCTGTGTTGTTGTTCCTTTTGAAGCGAAAAATCCGTCAATGCCCTCACGTTGCTGCGCTAACCACATCTTGAAGTTCTCGATCGAAAGACCGGACTGGGTTGCAGATACTTCGAGCTCTTTTTCGATCTGTGACCGATCCGATAGCTGAGAGAGCTGATCGGCCATGCGTGCACGGAAAGCCTCAAATTTCTCAGCATTTTGCTCCGTCCACACCTTCCAATCTTCACGAGAAGCCTCAGTACGATCGCGCAGACTTGCCAGATAGTCATCAACCATCGAAGATGCAGATGCCGAAACTTCGGAAATCTTCTCCCGCCACTGACCCGAACTCAACTCGAACGAAGCTAGTTTTTCCCGGACCGAGCGACGCATCACTTTACCGATCTGCGATCGCGGCAGCTCATCGAGAATGGCAATCGACTTCGGCATTGCGTAATGCGAAAGTTTGTCTTCAGTCCACCTACGAACAGCTTCCAAATCAACCTTCGAACCCGGTTCCAGCACGAGAGCTGCGACAACGGATTCCGAAAATGAGTCAGTAGGCATTCCTACTACGGCTACGTCAACGACGCCCGGCATTTGGCGGACGGCCTCTTCAACTTGTGATGGGTAGACGTTAAAGCCACCATTGATGATCATTTCCTTCCGCCGGTCAGCCATCACAATGAAACCGTTATCCCACTTCCCGAGATCGCCAGTGCGAAGCCAGCCCCCCTCTAGCAGTGCGTAGGCGGTTTCTTCATCGTTGCCTAAGTAACCTTGGAAAACCTGCGGTCCACGAGCGCAAATCTCACCGACTTGACCGTCCTCGGTGAACTCGCGGGAAGGGTCATCTGGATCAACTATTTTGACTTCGGTACCTGGAAATGGAACGCCTAAAGTGGAGGGTCGCCGTGTCGGAGCAACCGGGGAAGCTGCAATAACCGGGGATGCTTCACTCATGCCGTAACCTTCGATGAGATAGCCCCCTGTGGCTTTCTCCCAGCGTGTGGCTAGTTGGGGGTCTAATGCCATTGCGCCAGAAACTGAGAAGCGAATCGTCGAAAGATCGGCCTTTTTGCCCGAATCCAGCGCGTCCAAAATCTTCTTATACATTGGCGGGACACCACCGAAGAAAGTAATCGGATGGCGGGCATGCCCAGCGAGTAGAATATCGACATCAAAGGAAGGCGTCATCACAATCGTTGTCGCAGAATTGACGCATAAGCTCAACGATAGTTGAAGGCCGAACGCATGGAAGAACGGCAAAATAGCAGCTACCGTCTCATCGCCACGTTTAAATCCATTGAGCCACATTTCGTTTTGCTTCGCGTTTGCAATAATGTTGCGATGCGAAAGTTTAACCGCTTTTGAAACGCCAGTTGTTCCACCAGTTTGTAGTAAAACTGCGATCGCATCTTGCGTGACATGTGATGCACTAGCGATATCCGAAGGATCGGCATAACGAACTTGATTGTCCCACGAGTGTACGCCCGCAGGTACTTTTCCTCGTAGTTTTGCACGTTGCTCGCGAGCTGCCTTAATCGGTAGCTTCAACAGTAGCTGCGATTTGGTAGGTAAAGATTTAACAAGATTGACTGATAGGTAAGTCCGTCCGCGGAAATCGCCGTCGGCAAGCATTTTTTCGATAGTCTGTTCCCAGGCAATGACAACTTTAGAGCCAACAAGGTCAATCTCCCGGTTGAGTTGCGCGACAGGTGCTAGCGGATTATGTTCCGCAACCGTGGCTCCTAAAGCGATAATGGCATAGAAAGCAGTGAAATGCTGCGGGCAGTTGGGTTGAATAACTGAAACGACGTCGCCCTCGCGTACGCCACACATTTTCAAAACAGTAATCGCACGCTGAACATCTGCGCCGATTTCCTCGTATGTCCATTCACGACCAAGAAAATCAATTGCAACTCTCTTCGGAAAATCCGCAATGGCCTCAACAAGCATCTGTTCCATAGTGAAATCTGGAATCGAGACTGTGGTGCTGACACCTTCAGGGTAGTGTTCTGTGCCACGCGGCGGGGTTGTCATATCCGTGCTCCTTCAATGTGGTTGTGAGTGGATAACGAACTACTTTCATCTGTAAACTTACCAGACCGTAAGTTGTGTGTGAAGTTCTATTTTTATGTGTGTTTAGCGCAACGCTTCAGGCAGGTGGGCATCAGAAACCACAGCCATTCTTCGTGTTGCTCGCGTCATGGCGACATACAGATCGCCCGGGCCCTCGTCGCCAAGAGACAATGGATTGACTAGGACTATCGTGTCGAACTCAAGGCCTTTCGATTGACGGGCGGTCATGACGTGGATACGTTGGCTGACGTCGGTGCCTGACGAGTCAATGGACCATTGAGCGAGATCAGGATGGTTGGTGATAGCAGAACCGGCAGTTGAACGCATGCTAGTTGGGACTATCACCGCCAAAGTCCCGTGGTTGGTGCCATATTCAGCATCCAAACGAGCTGATTCAACGGCGATGCGTTTGACCAGCGTGTCGTTGAGCTGTTCTGCTGTTGTTTCGTCGTAGCCGTAGGTATCAGGTAGATCCCGGACGGCTCTGATAGGGCGAACGGGATGGCCGATATGCGTCATAACGTTCGCGGCTCGCTCTAGCAACGACGATGGGGTGCGGTAGGACATCGTCAGTTCGTCAATCCGGGTGAACTCACCGAGGGCTCCGAGAGCTTGCTTCCATCCGCCTGCTGGAGCACCGTCAGGGCGCTGGTCGACGTCCCCGACGATAGTCATCGAGCGTGCTGGATTGCGTCGAGCAATCATCCGCCACTGCATATCAGATAGTTCTTGAGCTTCGTCAACCACAACATGCCCGTAGGTCCATGCGCGGTCGGCGGCGGCTCGATCCGCAAGCGAGTCAGCTGAGCGATCGCCGTAAAGACGATCAGCGACATCTCCGGCGTTGACAATGCCTTCGCCTAAACCCATTGCATCCATGGTTTCAGACACATAGGAATCGTGACGACGACGTTGTTCGTTCACGGCACGTTCTTGGGCGAGTTCCGCATCCGAACTGAACTCGCCAAGATGCTCAGCTAGTTCATCAAGAATGGGAATGTCGGCGCGGGTGAACCCGGAGTTACGGTCCCGGCGCAACAACTGACGTTCTTCTTCGGTCAGCTCCGGTGCGATTCGTGCCAGTAACTCAGGATAGTGATAGATACGCGTTAGGAGCGTGGTTGCTGAAGAAGGTAGCCAATGAAGATTAATTTCCCGACGGGCATCAATCGATTCCACAATATCGCCATAGAGGAAGTCGTTATTCGACAAGTCGATCTCTAACGCATCGGCTAACTGTTCAGCCAGCCGTTCCACCAAATATTTCGCATACACCTCGCGTGCCTGGTTGTGTGCTTTTTGGCTTCGCCGGGCCCGGCGTTGGGCAGCTTCAACCATCTTCGGTGTGAGATGGAGTTTCTTGCCATTGACGGTGATCGAGGCAGTGCTACGACGTGGTTTTTCCACGATCCGTGTGATGGCGCGTTCGGCAAACGTTACCCAACGTCGGTCCCCTTTCAGCTCGGCTACGCGAGCGTCCTCGTGTGCTGTTACGCGCACGCCGGGGAGTAGATCCTCCACCGTCGTCGAAACTACGTCGGATTCACCCAATGCGGGTAGAACCTGATCAATGTATCGCAAGAAAATTGGCGACGGGCCAATGATCAACACTCCAGACCGGGCCAGACGTTCACGATAGGTATAGAGCAAGTAGGCCGCACGGTGCAATGCTACTGCGGTTTTCCCAGTTCCTGGACCGCCTTGGACAACCATAATTCCGTTAATGTCAGAGCGGATAATACGGTCTTGTTCTGTTTGTATTGTGGCGACAATATCGCCCATACGTCCGTCGCGGGCTTTACTCATTGCTGCGAACAGTGCGCCTTCACCAGTGAGGTTAAGGTCGTCTGATTGTTCACCGGAATCAGTTAAGAGTTCGTCTTCGACGCCAATCACCTCACGTAGCCTTGTTTGGATATGTCGACGACGGCGAACATTGCCCGGATGTGCGGCGGTTGCTTGATAAAATGGCTCTGATTGGGGAGCGCGCCAGTCTGTGAGCACAATATCATTATTCACATCGCGTAATGTGGTGCGACCGATATGGTGGACTGCGCCGTCTTGAGAATCGAGACGGCCTAAAACCAATCGATTTTCGACATTGCGTAGTCGAGCAAGATTGTCCTCGTAATGTGTAGCGAACGAATCGCGTTCAGAGACTTGGCCCGGGGTGCCGCGCCCGCCTTGCGCACGTACTTTCCTCAGTTGCTCATCGTAGTACTGGCGTTGCTTATCGAGTGCTTGGTAAGCATAAGAAACGAACTCTTGTTCTTCAGCAATCGCCCTGGATTGTGCATTCTGTTCTGAGGTTTCAGCCATCACTTATGCCCTTCGCTTGAGAAACTGAGTTCCATAATTATTCCCTATTTCACGGATGAAAGCATAGCTAAGTGCAGATCATGAAATGTGGTTCTCATTATTCAATACAGACATCGAAGCCCTCCATGATTTAAGGTAGAGGCATACAATAGCTTGCCAGGGGGAGAGATGACGAATTACGCGATATACCCAGAACAACTTGGAGAACTCAAAGTTCCAACTCTTGTTATCGGTCTTGTCGATCACCTTGTCGATCCCGGTGCTATCGGGCAGGCCGTGAACGCCTGTATAGATCTTTTAGATTCAGTTGAGGTGCTGTCCTTCGATTCCGATCCGCTCTACGACTACCGAGCTCAGCGACCGATCGTGACCTATGTTGACGGCCAACTTGCCTCAAGTGCTGAGCCAAGCATGGAACTCGATTTAGTCACTGACGTCCGTGGCGAATCGTTCTTGTTCTTGCATGGAACTGAACCAGATTTCCATTGGCCTCGGTTAACGGCAGATATCATTGAGATTATCGAGCGTTTCGGCGTAGAGAAAGTCTTTTCGATCCACGGCATGCCAGCTCCAGTTCCGCACACTCGAGCAGCCGATATGCTCATTCGCACCACACAGAAGGTAGAGAACTCTGACGTGGTTTATGGACAAGCTAGCCACCCAGCGTCGTTAGCTGACTATCTTGAGTTTCATCTAGGGCAGTCAGGGCACGCTGCAACAAACATCCGAGTACGCGTTCCGCTGTATATGTCACGTTCGGATATGCCATTCTTTTCAGGCGCGCTCGCGGTGGTCCGCCAGCTTGCGGCTTTGGGCGGGCCAACAATTCCACTGGGCGATCTCGAACAGCATGAAGACCAGCAAAGTGTTGAGCTAGCGGCAATAGCTGAACAGGATTCGCAGTTCTCTGCCATGGTTGAACAGTTCGAGACCGGCTACGATTCGTCTGAAGAAGGGTTCGTCACGGCCCATGACGACGCCGGTCCGTTGCCGACGTCGGAAGAAATCGGCGCGGTCGTGGAAAAGTTTCTTGCAATGCAAAACTCCAACCCGCTCGAAGGCGCGAAATCAG
The DNA here is from genome assembly GCF_016904675.1 of Arcanobacterium phocisimile. Lineage (NCBI taxonomy): Bacteria > Bacillati > Actinomycetota > Actinomycetes > Actinomycetales > Actinomycetaceae > Arcanobacterium > Arcanobacterium phocisimile. Next base: position 737,759 of record NZ_CP070228.1, read on the forward strand.
AGCCAGAGCCGGTAGCAAAGACCAAGTCGAAAGACGGCGACGTTCACGATCTACGTACGCATCTGAAGAATTCGTTAGCGCAGCTATTTAATCGGAAGCAGGATCCGGAGAACTAGGCCAGCCTATGCCTTGATCTGTCAGCGGCGTGTATCCGTTACTTTGCCGCAGGAGACTTTCCCCGGAGACAACCTGGGCTGGCATCGGTAATTTGCGTAACGCACGGTTGATATCATCGTGTGCGATCGGGCTGTGTGAAGCTAACAGTATGACGTTGCCATAGCGGCGTTTCTTCATAATCGCTGGATCGGTAATAGCGGCCAGATGAGCGAAGGACCCACTAGCTGCACCAACCTCGCGATATAGCGAGGGCAGTATCTGCCGATCTGCGATATTGACGCAGTAGATCCCGTCCTCGGCAAGCAATCGAGCAGCTTGTATATAAGCTTCCACGGTTGCCATATGCTGGGGGATAACCCCGTCCATAAACGTATCGCGCACAATCACCTGCCATTTCCCCGAATTTGTATCCAGGGTAGTTCGCGCATCTTGGGTGCGGATCCGAAGCGCTGGCGAAGCAGGCAGATCGAAATGGGCGCGAGCAATCGTTGCCAGCTCCGGATCGATTTCAATAGCTAACTGACGTGAACGCGGACGCAACGCGGCAAAACAACGGGCGAGCGCACAACCAGCCCCACCTAAATGCAATACGCGCAGGCCACCATTACCCGGGAAACTTGCATCGACCGCCACTCGAATATGTTGCATATATTCGAACTCGAGGTGGGTAGGATCCGATAAATCGATAGCTGACGATTCGGCGTCATCGATAAACAGCGTGCGAAGATTCTCACGTGTATCGATACGTATTGTTGAACTAGCAGTGTCGAAAGTGTCAATCCGTGTTCTTCGAGCCATCCCCATAGCATATCGGGGTGAGCCACGCTACGCTAAAGATAGTGAAGAAACGATGAAGGAGACACGATGTCGCGCGCACCCCGCTCAACAGCCGCTCGGCGATTTTGGGGTGACGATGATTCTCATACCCCAATTCTCCACATGGATATGGACGCCTTCTTCGTCGCCGTCGAATTACTTGAACGCCCCGAACTTGTGGGAAAACCTGTCGCAGTTGGTGGGCAAGAACGCGGCGTTATCTCTGCAGCGTCATACGAAGCACGTACCTTCGGCGTGAACTCGGCAATGCCGGTTGCCCAAGCTCGGAGGTGTTGCCCACAGCTGATCATTTTGCCCGCTCAACACCACAAGTACTCCGAAGTTTCACGCCGTATTATGGACTACTTACGCTCCATAACTCCGCTCGTCGAACAGCTCTCCGTCGACGAAGCCTTTCTCGACGTCGCCGGTGCACGAAAACTATTCGGAACTCCAATGCAGATTGCCCAACGTATCCGCGAACATATCCGCTCAACCGAAGGGTTGGCTGCATCCATCGGAATCGCCAGCACCAAACACGTCGCCAAGGTTGCTTCCGCCCATGCCAAACCCGACGGGCTACTTTTAATCCCGCAAGAACGCACAACAGATTTCTTACATGCGCTGCCTGTAGGAGCACTGTGGGGAGTAGGGGATAAGACCCGTGAAACGCTTGAGAAAAAAGGTATTGTCGACGTAGCAGATATTGTTGCTCTCGGTCGGCCACGACTAGTGGCAATTCTCGGTCAAGCGCACGGGAACCATATTTACGATTTAGCAATCGGGAGAGATGAGAGGCGAGTCCAGCCCTACCGCGAAGAAAAATCTATCTCGAAAGAGCACACATTCTTCGATCCTATTGATGATCCGCCAGCTGCGTGGAAAATGATGTTAGATCAAGCCCATGATGTTGCCCGGCGGTTACGAGCGAACGAGTTTTTCGGACGTACTGTCTCGATTAAAGTTCGATACACCGATTTCTCTACTATTACCCGTTCAGTTACCCTCGGTGCCCCAACAAACACCGGTGCCGATATCTATGATGCGGCGCGAAACCTCTTTGACCAGCTCCCTGCGTCAGGTATGGGGATTCGATTGTTAGGAGTGCGAGTAGGGCAACTTTCACGTTCGGCACAAGGAGTCCAGTTGGCGTTGGATGATGACGGCCGGCGCTCGCGTGCGGAAGAGACGATGGATGAGATTAGGCAAAAGTTTGGCGGCGAAATTTTACAGCATGGGTCTTTGCTTGAAACGGAACGTCGCCAACCGCCTGTTAATTGATGCTTCGCTATTTGATACTTAGCTCAGTTCGGGTATTGTGAGGGTATAACCGTCGAAGGAGGGAACCATTCATGGCTCTATCAGACTACGAGCGCAATATGTTGGAACAGCTTGAAGCGCAATTAAAAGGCGAAGATCCGCAGTTGGCCACATCGCTGGCGTCGGATGATGTCGAACAAACGCGCCTGGCACTATCCGTCCGACACGTGGTTCTTGGTCTCATCGCAGCAGTGGCGGGTTTAGGTGTAGTTGCAACTGGTGTTGCTACTGAAATGATTATTATTGGTGTTGTTGGAGCGGTCATTGTGTGGTTTGGTCTGATGTACATCCTTGGTGGAATGTCCCGAGTTTCGGCTGAACCTGGGAGAAGGCCTGCGAAGGCAGCTCCACCCACAGTGGAAAGTTTTATGGAACGTCAAAAGCGTGCTTTCGAGCAACGCCGTGAAGAAGGCGGCCGATAAAGCGGACCCTAGCCATTTGCGGGTAGCAACTATGTGAACGCGAAATAACAAGTTATGCAGTGAGAGCTGGAACGTCATGTTCCAGCTCTCACTGCTTTTTGTTGTGTGTGCGCAGTGCTCCACTTTGCCCCACTATCGCTTTGTCTAGCGCTCAGTCATGCTTATTTTCGTCATTTCTTATTCGCTAAAGGGACAAATGTAATATCTATAACGTTTTTCACTCCACTTATTTTTCCTCTAAAATCCAATCAAAAATCGGAGTGATTTTGCGTTTCGGTAACATAAGTGGTGGGTTTTGGGGTAAAGTGGAGCCAATGGAAGAAAAGGGGGTGAAAAATGTTTCTTGGCACCTATGAGCCACGGCTCGACGACAAGGGGCGTTTGATCCTCCCGGCAAAATTTCGTGATCAATTGGCAAATGGTCTCGTTGTCACCCGCGGTCAAGAGCACTGTCTATATGTTTTCCCTTTCGCAGAATTCGAAAACATCTTGGAACGGTTGCGTCAGGCTCCGATGACATCGAAAGAAGCACGTACGTACACGCGAGTGTTTCTCTCTGGAGCTAATGATCAGGTTCCTGATAAGCAAGGTCGCATTACCTTACCTGCCGCGTTACGCGGTTATGCAGGATTGGAGCGTGACCTCGCTGTCATTGGATCTGGTGACCATGTTGAAATTTGGGACGCCCAAGCCTGGGAGTCCTTCCTTGCAACAAGCGAAGACGAATTTGCTGATCGCGAAGAAGAGCTCATCCCTGGAATCTTCTGATGTGAGTTAGTGGCCCTTCTCCAATTCTCCTGAGATACTTCCCCAATTTCAGGCAATTGGCGGGGGACCACTAATGCACACAAGTATCTGACTCAAAAGGAAGGAATGTGTTATGTCATTAAGTGCGCACAACAACGCATTACACGTTCCTGTTTTACTGCAACCGATTATTGATTTGTTAACGCCGGCACTTCAGGATGAAGCAGTGCTCATCGATTGTACGTTGGGTATGGGAGGCCACTCCGAAGCGTTCTTAACTGCTTTTCCAAAGCTCAAGGTGGTAGGTATTGATCGTGACGCGCAAGCGATCTCTCTAGCTAGTGAACGTTTGAGTCAGTTTGGTGAGCGTTTTACTGCAGTTCACACCACCTATGACGACGTCGATCAAGTCGCGGCACAATTCGGGCATGACGGTCAGGTTGATGCTATCTTGATGGACCTGGGAGTTTCTTCTTTACAATTAGATGAAACCGATCGTGGTTTTTCCTACTCGCATGATGCTCCGCTTGATATGCGGATGGATACCTCTCGCGGCGAGACGGCAGCTCAATTGCTCGCCGAACTTTCGCACGCAGAACTCACTCGGGTCTTACGAGTGTATGGTGAGGAAAAATTCGCTTCGCCGATTGCACGGGAGATCATCAGGCAACGTGAAATGCAACCTATCGAGCGTACCGGTCAGTTGGCTGATCTCGTGCGAGAAACAATCCCAGCCCCAGCTCGTCGCAAAGGTGGAAACCCGTCAAAGCGAACTTTCCAAGCTTTACGCATTGCAGTCAACAATGAGCTTGCCGTCCTTGAGGCAGCGGTTCCACGAGCCATCGAAGCAATAAGGGTTGGCGGGCGCTTAGCTATTGAGTCATACCAATCGCTGGAAGATCGAATCGTTAAAGATGCGTTGAATACCGGTTTGGTGTCTACCTCGCCACCAGGACTACCGATAGAGCTTGATGATCATGCCCCATATCTCAAGAGTTTGACGCGCGGAGCGCAGAAGGCTGACAGGCACGAACAAGAGCAGAACCCACGCTCAGCGTCCGTACGTCTACGAGCAGTTGAACGTCTTCGCCCTACCCCGTCCCATATTAGCCAGCCATATCGTCGTCAAGGAAGTGCCTCATGAGTGCCCTATCGCAAGCACGAAAGCTTAACTTTTCGCAGTCCTCGCGTCCGGTCATTGACACTCCAGGTCTGCAAGTAGTGCCTACACCGGCCACTGCTCGTGGGTTCATTGGCACCGTCGTCATTTGTGCAACCTTGTTTTTAGGAGCGTTGGCCGCAGCGTTTTATCTGAATACCCTTATGGTGGCGGGTGCTTATGAGCTAAAAGATATTGCTGTTGAAAACAATGAGATTTCGGCCCGTGCAGCAACGTTAAAGAGCGAAGTTATTATTAACACGTCTCCGAATCACCTTCGAAACGCCGCTGAAAGTCTGGGAATGGTGCCAGCAGCCGATATGCTATATATCGATGTAGAGGCAGGTTTAGTTTCCACACCACAAGTTCGCAACGATTAAGTTAGTCAGGAGGGTCAAGGTGGATGACCGTATAGAAAACGACTCGGTCTCCCTTACCCAGCGACTCATTGACAACTATCGCGCCGGGATGGGCCAAGGGCGGGGTGGCGGAGTTGCTGGCCGGAAATTTACTAACAAGCGACTATCGTTCACGATAGTCGTCGTGTTGATCGTCGCCTTACTATTGTTCCTCCGTCTTTTCCAACTACAAGTACTCAGTGCACCACAGTTAGCGCAGACTGCTCGGCAGCTGCGTACGCAATCCATCATGCTAGAAGCCAAGCGCGGCGATATTGTTGATGGCAAAGGAAATATCCTGGCAACATCAGTTGAACGCTACAATATTCGCGTCAATCAGCTGGAAATTGCGAGCTTTAACGAATACGACGATGATAATAATCTCGTTGGAACGGGAGCGGCGGCGGCTGCAAAAAAAGTTGCTCCAATCTTGGATATGGATCAAGCAGAACTTGCCGGTATATTCCTCGGCGGTGAAGAAAAAAATCAGTGGACCCTTGTTAAGCGTGATGTTTCACCGGATACCTGGCGAGATATCTCAGCCTTGGGGATTCATGGCATCTATCCAGAGCGTTATATGCAACGTTTTTATCCCAACGGATATGTGGGTGGAAATATTCTCGGGTACACAGGTGTCACCGCTGACGACGACACCGTTGCTGGTCGCGCTGGTATCGAAGCTAGTTACAACAGTTTGTTAAGTGGTGAAAACGGTGAGCTATCAGTTGAAGTAGGGCCATGGGGTACGGTCTTCCCACAAGCCCCGAAGAAAGAAGTACCTGCTGTTGATGGCGGTAAAGTGCAACTCACTATTAATCGTGATTTGCAGCTAGCTACACAAGAAGCCCTCGATTCTGCTGTCAAGCGTACAAACGCCGAGTGGGGAGCTGCTGTTGCTATCGAAATCGGTACTGGGCGTATTTTGGCTTTAGGCGACTCTTCAACGCCAGATCCGTCAAACTTGGCTGAAGTGAAACCAGGAGATTGGAATTCTCGAGCTGTCCAGGCAGTTGTTGAGCCGGGATCGACCGGAAAAATTATCACCCTATCTAGCGCATTGGAAACAGGTGCTATTTCACCAACGTCGACTTTCGTCGTCCCAGATCGCATCACCATGCCCAACGGTCAAGAATTTTCGGATAATGACCCCCATGCGACTGAAACAATGACGGTTGCAGGTATCATTGGGAAATCCTACAACACCGGTCTCATTCAGATAGGTGACTTGGTTGACGATAACTATCGGTACGGCATGCTCCAAAAATTCGGAATTGGCCATAAAACCGGTATCGAACTGCCTGGCGAAGTAGATGGTTTCCTGAAGTCCGACGCCGAATGGGATGATCGAACACGATATACCACGATGATCGGCCAGTCATGGGCAGCATCAACCGTCCAACTCGGACAGATGATCTCCATCGTAGGAAATGATGGGGTGCGCGTCCCGTTACATATCGTCGATGGTGTCTACGACGGGAACGGAGTTTTTGAACCAACCGTGATTGGTGCATCCGAACAAGTTGTTTCTCCAGAAGCAGCTCGTGCAGCAAATAGTATCCTCCAAGGCGTCACCCGTAGCGATTCAACCGGTGAATTAGCGCGAATACCGGGATATAACGTTGCCGGAAAAACTGGTACTGCGGAAGTTCCAGATGAAAACGGAAACTTGACTAAACGTGTGGGTACCTTCGTAGGATTGGTGCCTGCGGAGAAACCACAAGTAGCTATCGCCGTGGTTATGTATAATCCTTCAGGCCCCGGTTATGGTTCGGTTACCGCAGCCCCAGTATTTGCCGATATTGGGAAATTTGCGATGCGCCTGTTAGGCGTAGCCCCCTCAAGTGAACCTCTTATGAAATATCCATGGACTCTAAGCGAGATGCAATGATACGTCCTCAACATGTTAGCCCGGTCAGCTTAGGCCAGGTAGTGCCTGATTGCGACCCCCAGTACGCAGATATTCTTCTGACCGGAGCAACTGCTGATAACCGCCACGTGCTCCCTGGTGATCTTTTCTTTGCGTTGCCAGGGCAACACGTTCATGGCGCCCGTTATGGGGATGCGGCGGCGGCAGCCGGTGCGCACGCTATTATCACTGATCCTGCTGGAGCTGAACTGATTAGCGCCGATATCCCGTTAGTGATAGATCCGCATGTCACCGCTAATGTTGGCAAACTAGCAGCGGTCATCTATGGCAATCCAGCACAACACCTGACAACGTACGCGGTTACCGGGACCAACGGTAAAACCACGACCGCTTTTATGATTGACCACATCCTACGTGCGCTCGGCGAAACAACCGGTCTTATCGGTACGGTTTCGGTGCAGATAGCTGGCGTCGAGGTTCCAGCTACACTCACAACTCCACAGCCAGCGGATTTGCAGGCAATGTTGGCAACACTGGTCGAACAAGGCGGAACGAGCCTTGTTATGGAGGTCTCTTCTCATGCCATCGCGCAAGGAAGAATTGATCCAGTGCAATATACGGTTGCTGGATTTACAAACCTGACACAAGATCATCTGGACTTTCATCACACTTTGGTTGAATATTTTGAGGCCAAAGCTGAACTTTTCACGGAAAAATATGCAAAAACTGGCGTCGTTATTACCGACAGTGAATGGGGTAGACGTATCGTCGGGCGCGATCGCATACATCTCGAGGCGCTTTATATCAACGAAATCAACGCTGATGCTTGGCACCTGACAGATCGTGATGGACAAGCATTTACGTTGGTTGCGCCGAATGGAGAACGTGTGCACACCACGTCGTCGCTATCTGGGGAGTTCAATATTGCCAACGCGGCATTGGCGGTCGCAATGGTCGCCTGTGGAGGGCATTCGTTAGAGAGCATCGAGCGGGCACTCCAACAAACCGGTGGAGTGAACACAATAGTGCCTGGCCGGATGGAAATCATTGGCCAGGAGCCGCGGGTGGTGGTCGATTTTGCCCACAACGAGGATGCGCTTGCTAAGGCAATGACTGCGCTTCGCTCATCAACCAGCGGAAAACTTATTGTGATTACTGGTTCGGCAGGCGACCGTGACGTCTCGAAACGCCCCGCAATGGCTCGCGTTGTTGCTGAACTTGCTGACGTATTAATAGTTACAGATGACGATCCACACAGTGAGGATCCAGCCCAAATTCGCCAAGATCTTATTGCCGGGATCCCAGACGGCTTTACATGGCAGGAAATACCGGATCGGCGCACCGCAATCGTAGAGACAATTGTGGGCGCACAACCAGCAGATACTATACTGATTGCTGGACGAGGGCACGAACGTTTCCAAGACGTCAACGGTACTCTGATTGAAATCGACGATCGTGAGGTTGCTCGTGCCGGACTCTCTCAGCGAAAGGCCAGTAGATGATTACCGTCTCCTTACAGCAGGTAGCACATAGTGTTAAAGGGTGCCTCACAGCACCTGCCGATATGGCAGTGCGTGAAGTGAACGGAGTGTCGACTGATAATCGTCGTATCAGTGCCGGTGATTTGTTCGTTGCTATCGCTGGAGAGCGGGTGGATGGAAACCGATTCGCGCACGCGGCTATTGAAGCCGGCGCGGCAGGTGTTTTAACAGCCAATCCGCAACAAGCGATAGCCAGTGGTGCTGACCCGCAGGCACTGGTGACAGTTGATGATCCGATTCGTGCTTTGGGGTTATTGGCACACGACCAAGCAGCAGCATTGCGTGCTGGTGGGGCACCTGATTTTCGCGTCGTTGGTGTCACCGGTTCAGTAGGGAAAACAACGACGAAAGATCTGCTAGCGCAGTTACTTGCAGCCCGCGGGCCAGTGGTTGCCCCGCCAGGCTCGTTCAACAACGAGCTGGGCTTGCCGTTAACTGTCCTCCAAGCCACGAAAGAAACTGCCACCCTGGTTGTGGAAATGGGTGCGGACCATATCGGTAATATCGATTACCTGACTGGCATCGTACAACCAGACATTTCTGTAGTTTTAGCGGTGGGGCGAGCCCACGTCGGTGAATTTGGTGGAATCGACAACATTGCTCTTGCCAAGTCAGAGCTCGTTCGTGGAACTCGCGCCGGCGGCGTCGTCGTTTTGAACTACGACGACGAACGAGTACGCCACATGGTACACAAAGCCCACGGTGAGGTTCTCTTTTTCTCCGCTTCGGGAGCTTATACCGAAGGCGTGTGGGCTTCCGATATACACACATCCGATACCGGTCATGCTTCTTTTGTTCTCCATTATGGCACCCAACAAGCGGCAGTCGAACTCGGTTTGGTTGGCGAACATCATGTGGCAAACGCTTTGGCTGCAGCAAGCGTTGCGATTCTTTTGGGATCAACAGTTGACCAATGCGCCCATATTCTCTCCCACACCCATGCTGGAAGTCCGCACCGGATGGATGTGTGGGATCGTGACAAAGTCACAATCATTGATGATTCTTATAATGCAAACCCGGATTCAATGCGTGCCGGTTTGCGGGCCTTAGCTCATCTAGGGCGGGGCAAACGCACTATTGCTGTGCTTGGCCAAATGCTTGAACTGGGGGAGTCGTCAGTACTTGAGCACCACGAAGTCGGTCGAATCGTGGCCGATCTAGGGATCGACATCCTTATCGGGATTGGTTCTGGAATGGAACCAACTATCACGCAGGCCCGTGAAGGCGGAGTGCATGTATATGAACTACCTAGTGTGAGCGAAGGTATAGAGTTGCTTAATACTCTTATGCTCGCTGACGACGTAGTCTTAATAAAAGGTTCACATGGTTCTGGGGTATGGCGCCTCGCAGATGCTTTAAAGGAGATAGATCGCTAAATGCTCGCGATTCTTATAGCACTTGGAACAGCGCTGATCATTGCGTTGCTAGGTACCCCGTTCTTAATCAGGGTCCTTGAACGACGTTCGTATGGTCAATTTATTCGTGAAGACGGGCCAACAACCCATCTCGTCAAGCGTGGTACTCCGACGATGGGTGGTGTCGTCATCATTGCCGCAACCATTGTAGGTTGGGCGATTGCAAATATCGCTACTCAGCGCATCCCGACCATCACCGGATACTTGTTGCTCGGCTTGATGCTTGGAATGGGTGCTGTCGGTTTTATGGACGACTTTATTAAGGTCCGAAAAGAACGATCGCTTGGTTTGACTCCCCGCGCAAAAATGCTCGGTCTGGGAACCGTGGGCATCACGTTCGCGGTGCTTTCCTTGCAATTCCCGAATGAGGCACACCGCACTCCGGGTTCGACAGCTATCTCCTTTGTCCGCGATACTCCGATTAATCTTGCCGCCTGGGGGTCAATCCTCGGCGTTGTCCTCTTCGTACTATGGGCAAATTTCCTCATTAGTGCATGGTCAAATGGAGTCAATCTTACAGACGGCTTGGATGGCTTGGCCGCCGGTGCTTCTATGCTGGCGTTTGGTGCATACACGATCGTTGGGATCTGGCAGTATTATCAGCCGTGTGAGTCGATTGTAGCGACGAACACTGGCTGTTACGATGTGCGCGATCCGCGCGAAATCGCCATTATTTGTGCAGCCATCGTTGGTGCTTGTTTTGGATTCTTATGGCACAACACCTCACCTGCAGCGATTTTCATGGGTGACACTGGTTCGCTAGCTCTCGGTGGCGCTTTTGCTGGGGTATCAATTTTGACGCGTACCGAAGTTCTCGCTGTTTTACTTGGTGGTCTGTTCGTCGTTATCGTTATCTCCGACGTTATTCAGATCGGCGTTTTTAAAATGACGGGTAAACGAGTTTTCCGCATGGCTCCGTTGCATCACCATTTCGAGCTGAAAGGTTGGAAAGAAGTCACTATCGTAGTACGCTTCTGGCTAATCCAAGGTTTGTTCATCTCCGCTGGAATGTTTTTATTTTATGCTGAATGGTTGGCTCAACAGTGAAGCGGCATATTCCAGAAGCTCAGTTTTTCGATAATAAAAAGATTGCGATTCTTGGTGTGGGGGTTTCCGGACGTGCATGCATTGATGCCCTCACGGAGCATACTTCTGCACGTTTGAGTATCTGGGACAGCTCGCAAAAGGCGATTTTACAGATAACTTCTGCCCGGATTGAAGAGTCTTTCGCCTCTGACGAGCCCGCGACGTTGCTTGCTCGGCTCCTTGCTTGGGAACCAGAACTCGTGGTGATTGCGCCTGGCTTCCGGCAAACTGGCCCTGAATGGCAGGCCTTGCGTGCAGCAGGGGTGCCAGTGTGGTCCGAGATTGAATTGGCTTGGCATCTGCGCTCGTGTGATGAAGACGGCCAGTTCTCACCATGGTTGTGTATCACTGGAACAAACGGTAAAACAACAACGGTCTCCATGCTCGAAGCTATGCTTAACGCCGGGGGGAAACGCGCTCTTGCGGTGGGCAATGTTGGCACGCCAGCGGTTACTGCAGTATCGGATCTCAGTGATCAAGCACCTGAAGTGTTCGCCTTGGAACTATCTTCTTTCCAATTAGCTGCAACCTATTCGATGGAACCGACGTCGGCCGTTGTGCTCAACCTCGCTGACGACCACCTCGAATGGCATGCCAGCCGCGCCGAGTATGCTGGTGCAAAAGCCTCCATTTACGAACGTACCCATATTGCCTGTGTATATCCAATAGGAGATCGGGTGGTACAAGGTATGGTTGATAATGCAGACGTTACCGAAGGTGCGCGTGCGATCGGTGTTTCACTTGGTATTCCTTCGCGCGGAGAACTTGGCTTTGTTGAAGAGGTTGCAGTAGATCGAGCGTTTGTTCGTCAGGCGCATGCCAACGCTACAGAGCTTTTTACGATTGACGATCTTGCCCACTTAGCGCCACCTGGATACGATCTCCCTGTCCATATAGTTAAAGATGCATTAGCTGCGAGTGCCCTAGCACGATCTGTAGGCACCCCGGCTCCGGCGATTGCGCAAGGTTTACGCAATTTCCATCCCGGCGCGCATCGAATTGAACTTGTGGCTGAACATAACGGGGTTCGGTTTATTGACGATTCGAAAGCTACGAACGCCCATGCGGCACAAGCCTCCCTACTCGCTCAAGATCCGAAAAGCACCGTCTGGATCGCTGGTGGTCTCGCAAAAGGTGCGACATTTGACGATCTGGTTACCCGCATAGCAAACCGACTAGCCGGGGTTGTCGTCATCGGCGTAGATCAATCGCCGTGGCGTGCCGCCTTAGACCAGCTCAATATCCCAGTAACATATATAGACGCTCATGTGGAACACCCTATGATGGAAGCTGTGGCACAGGCATACCACCTTGCACAGCCAGGGCAAACTGTTCTTCTAGCTCCTGCGTCTGCCTCGCAAGATCAATTTTTCAGTTACGGCGAACGCGGAGATAAGTTTGCGCAGGCCGTTGAAGAGCTTGTGACTGTTGGCGAGGAGGACTAATGACGACACACCGGCCAGCACACGATCTTGAGGACGCGGATCTTGCTCGGCGCAATGTCATTCTGCACTCATTGCTATTGATGGTAGCTTCGGCATTGATGCTCATTGCTATTGGCGTTTTTATGGTGTTTTCCGCTACCGCGCCATCATCAATTTCAGCAGTTGCTAACGACCCGACGACGCAGTTATTCTCCGTAGCTTTGCGTCAGTCAGTCTTTGCTGTGCTCGGTATCGTGGGTGCTATTGTGCTTGCCATAGTCCCGTTCCGATTCGTCAAACGTTTTTCACCACTTTTGCTCTTCCTAGGTATTTTCTTGCAAACATTAGTTTTGCTCCAAGACGGTGACGGCGTGGCAGGAAACAACAACTGGTTGCGTATCGGCGGCGCTGCCGTCCAGCCTTCGGAGTTTCTCAAACTGGCGCTCATCATATGGTTAGCTATGATGCTCGCTCGCTTATCGTTGGCAGAAATTCAAAGCTATAAAACGATCATCATCCCGGCACTCGGATTCGGAATTTCTATCGGCGTCGTTGTGATGGGCGGTGACGTGGGTACGGGCCTGGTGTTCGTGCTTATTGGTGGCGGAATGTTTTGGCTTTCTGGCATGCGCGCACGTCAGCTAGTCCCACCAGCATTCCTGTTCGGCTTTGCGGCAACTATTTTGGTTGTCATCCGTCCCTCACGCTTGTACCGTGTGGGTGATTATCTTGCGAATCTGTTTACGCTACCAGGAACAATCACACCCACCCAGTCTGACTATGCATTATTTGCGTTCGGCTCTGGTGGTGTTACTGGTGCCGGTATCGGTGCTGGGAAAGAGAAATGGCGGGATTTGGCAGAAGCTCACACCGATTTTATTTTCGCTGTTATTGGCGAAGAGTTGGGATTAATTGGTGTAGTGACGATCATTTTGCTTTTCCTAGCTCTTGGCTGGGCACTGTTGCGCATTGCTATGAACCACTATGATCGCTATGCACAGTTATTGGCAGTTGGTGCAGCACTATGGCTGTGTGGTCAAGCATTTGCAAATATGTGGGTTGTGGCTGGATTACTACCAGTGTTCGGTGTGCCGTTGCCGTTCGTTTCAATGGGTGGTTCGTCTATGATGGCTACCGTATGGATGTTAGGTGTTGTGGCCGCAACCGCGTTTGATGTTCCGGGCGTGAAAGAATCGTTTACTGCCCGACGTGGTCTTGTACGCCAAGCTCGAGCACTTATTCGGAGGAAGTAATGACTTTAAGTGTTGTGTTGTGTGGTGGCGGTACAGCCGGTCACGTCAATCCTTTGATTGCAACCGCGTCGGCAATTCGTTCGGCTGTTCCTGAGGCCCGCATTACTGCAGTCGGAACTACCGGGGGCTTGGAAAACGATCTCATTCCGGCAGCTCGCTTCGACCTGGAATTAGTAGAGCGGGCTCCTTTTCCGCGTCGTATCAACACCAACATGGTGACATTTCCATGGCGTTTTTTGCGTGCAGTGCGCCAAGGCAGGAAAATACTGCGGGACACTCAAGCATCTTGTGTGATTGGATTTGGCGGGTATGCTTCGTCGCCCCTGTATCGCGCGGCAGTGAAAGAAGGAATTCCGATTATTGTCCATGAGGCAAATGCGGTTCCCGGTATGGCTAACAAGTTAGGTGCCCAGCATGCGCGTGTTGTGGCGCTCACGTTCCCGTCCACGCCGCTCCGGGCAAAGAAAGGCGTTACGGTCACTGTCGGGTTGCCGTTGCGTTCCGCAATTTCGGAACTTGCAAATTCTGATGATTCGTCGCGACTTCGCCGTCGTCAAGTCGCAGCTCAACGCTTTGGATTAGACCCCCAGCGGCCCATCGTCGTCGTTTCTGGCGGTTCGCTCGGTGCTGTCAAACTTAACGAAACCATGCAAGAAGCAGGTCCTGATCTGCAGGCCCAGGTACTGCATATCACCGGAAAAGAAAAAGACCGGCCTGTACGTGACTCAGTAGGGGACAACCCAGATTATGTTGTTGTCGACTATGTGACAGATATGGAAGAAGTCTATGCTCTTGCAGATGTACTGATCGCACGCTCTGGGGCGGGCATGGTCTCAGAAGCTTCAAGCCTTGGCATCCCCACAGTTTTTGTGCCGCTTCCCATTGGCAATGGCGAGCAGGCAAAAAATGCAAAAGATGTGGTCGATGTAGGCGGAGGAGTACTCGTTGACAACAGTGATTTCACTCCTGAGTGGGTGCGTGAGCATGTGCCAGCGTTGTTAGAAACTGATCGGCGCCAACACATGAGTCAGCAGGCGCGCAGTGTCGCTCCTTCAGATGCGGCGACGAAGTTGGCTCAGTTCGCGATTGAAATTGCAGGTGAATGATGAAGTTTCATCTTATTGGAGTCGGCGGAGCGGGGATGAACGTCGTCGCTCGTTTGTTAACCGCCGAAGGGCATACTGTATCGGGATCGGACCGGGAAGAATCGGTTGTCTTGGAACAACTGCGTGAGCTTGGTGTAGCGACGTCGGTTGGGCATAATGCGCTCAACGTGCCTTCAGATGCGGTCGTTGTACGCTCAAGCGCCATCAAGCCAGATAACCCCGAAATGATAATCGCTGTCGAACGCGGCCAAGAAATCTGGCATCGTTCCCAAGCTCTTGCCTATGCTGCCGGAGATCGCGATTTTATCGCTGTTGCCGGTGCGCACGGAAAGACGTCTACCTCAGCAATGATCGCTGTTGCGCTAGGTGAACTAGGAGCCGATCCTTCCCGTGCTATTGGGGGTCATTTGGCCGGCGCTCAACCAGGAGGATACTTGGGTATTGGATCGGCCATGGTAGCCGAAGCCGATGAATCCGACGGCTCATTTTTGAACTATTCTCCGCGTATCGCGGTAGTGACCAATGTGGAACCCGATCACTTAGACCACTATGGAAGCACCGAAAAGTTTCAGCAAGCCTTTGTTGATTTCGCCAATAAGATTGTGCCAGGCGGTTTATTGATTTGCTGCACCGATGATCCAGGGGCTCGCTGGCTTGCAGATATCGCTCGTGAAGCGGGCAGACGTGTTGCCACCTACGGAACCCGTCCCTATCCCGGCGATCACACTCTGGTAATTTTCGACACCAACTACAGGGGTAAAACTCAAATAGGTGCACAGCGTGCTTCTCAGACAGTGAATTTTGTTCTCCCTGTTCCCGGGGAGCATATGGGACTTAATGCAGTTGGTGCGTGGTTGGCATGTTGTGATCTCGGTTATGAGCCTCAAGCATGTGGACACGCTTTGGAATCCTTCCGAGGGACCGGGCGCCGCTTCGAAGTGCGTGGAGAGGTTGACGGCATCCGAGTGATAGACGACTACGCTCATCACCCGACAGAAGTTGAAGCGACCTTGCATACTGCACGATCTATTACTTCTGAGCGGGTGCACGTCATTTTCCAGCCACATTTGTATTCGCGCACCAAAAACTTCGCCTCAGCTTTTGCACAGGCACTTGACCTTGCTGATGACGTGATCGTCACCAGCGTGTATGCAGCACGAGAAGTCCCTACTGACGGTGTCGAAGGTGATGCCATCGTGGAGCTCTCTTCCAAGGCGAGCTATGAACCGGATATGTCAGTAGCGGCACGCCTTATAGCTCAACGTGCCAAACCTGGAGATGTCATCTTGACAATGGGAGCCGGTAATATCACACGTATGGCTGCAGTAATCATCGATGAGTTGAACTCATGAGGACACCACGAAAACCGCGCAAGCCTATGCCGCTCGATCCGAGTGCGGTCGTCGAACGAACCTCTGGGGGTGAAACGTCGGCGCGTGATCTGCCAGATTATACGCAAGACTACGTTCCTACTGCTCCGGTTGACCCTCAGGATTTTGCGGATTTAGACATCGATGAGTCGGATGAATCGTATAATTATGGCGACACCACCGAGGAAGCCGGCTATCTGGAGATATCTGTCCAAAATGATCATGATTTAGTTGATCGTGCAGACGAGCCGATTGAACTCAGCCAACGACGTCTCGAACGGCGCGCGGAACAGCGTCGTATTCAGTTCAAGCGATTTGCGATTTTCTCTGGCTCGATAATTGCTAGCACAGTGTTGATCTGGCTTATTTTCTTCTCGTCGATTATGACATACTCGTTTCAAGATACGGATATTCGCGGTCTGTCTGCTGAATCGATCGTCGATCGTGCGCGATTAGCTGATGTACTGCGGGCACATAACGGGGAACAAATCTTGCTTTTTGATGATCAGAAGCTCCAAGCAGAAGTCTCCCAGGTACTCCCAGAAATAGCGAAGATTTCCTCGGAGTATCAGTTCCCAAACAAGCTGGTTTTCAACGTCGTCGAACGTGTGGCGGTAGCATGTGTTGTTAGCGGCGAGCAATGTCAGGCGATTGCGCAGGATGGAACACGGATTGCGGTGCCGCAAGATCGTGTGGCTTCACTTATCAAGATTGGTGAGCTCCCCGAAGAATTAGATCAAGAAATCGCCATGGACTCGATGACCACAGTACTCAATTCGCTCAATGAGGCTCTGCGAGCGATTGTCGGACAGATTTCAATCGATCGCAATATGCTCATATCGCTAACCTTGAGTGACGGGCGGAACGTTGTGTGGGGACAGGCAGAACATAATGAGCAAAAAGCTGGTATTTTGGCGGTCTTAGTCAATCAGCCGGTGTCAAGAATTGATGTTTCTGCACCGAATGCTCCGGTAACTAGTTAGCAATTTCGCAACACGCCCCGGAAACTCTTGCAACTGCCACCATATTTCTCTACCTTTTGCGCGAGGTTGGACGAATAAAACTTCAAGTTCCACTTGAGGGTTTCGAAGGGAAACGAGAGAAATGTTTAGTAGCAATGCAAACATCAAAGTTGTTGGTGTTGGTGGTGGCGGCGTCAACGCGGTTGATCGCATGGTTCAAGACGGCCTGGTTGGCGTCGATTTCGTTGCAGTTAACACTGACAACCAGAGTCTTGCTAAGTCAGAAGCTGAGACAAAACTCGATATTGGTCGCGATATCTCTAACGGTCTAGGTGCCGGCGCAGATCCAACGGTCGGTCGCCGTGCTGCTGAAGAGAACGCCGATACAATCAAAGAAACCCTTAAAGATGCTGACATGGTATTCGTGACAGCAGGCGAAGGTGGCGGTACAGGAACCGGCGCAGCGCCAGTTGTCGCGCAAATAGCACGCGACCTTGATATTTTGACGATTGGCGTAGTCACACGCCCATTCACCTTCGAAGGTCGCCAGCGTGCTAATAATGCCGATGCTGGTATTGCAGCTCTACGTGAAGCAGTCGATACGCTAATCGTCATCCCAAATGATCGCCTATTACAGATTTCTGAGGAATCACTTTCCGTTATTGAGGCATATCGTCTAGCAGACCAAGTCCTACGCTCTGGTGTTCAAGGAATTTCAGATCTCATCACCAAGCCGGGTCTCGTGAACCTCGACTTCGCGGATGTGAAGGCAATCATGAAGGATGCTGGTACTGCGCTGATGGGTATTGGTGTGGCTACCGGTGAAGATCGCGCAATGCGTGCTGCTGAAATGGCAATATCATCGCCACTGCTCGAAGCGCGCATCGATGGTGCACGCGGTGTTTTGCTCGCTTATACAGTTTCCGAGAGCTTCGGCTTGAACGAATTAGCTCAGGCATCAGATCTGATCAAGGAATCGGTCGCAGACGATGCGAACATCATCTTCGGTGTTACGTTCGATGACAACGTTGGCGACGAAGTTCGCCTCACTGTTATTGCGGCTGGATTTGATCAGGAAAACGATTATTTGCTCGCCCAAACCAAGAAGCACACTCCAGGTGAAGCGCGTCATGAAAGCCGTGCTAAGCACGTGATTGCTGACCCAGCATCGCATAGTGCTGAACCTGCTTCGCAGCCAAGTCAGCCTGCTCCGCAGGCGAGTACCCCAGTAGCTCCTGCACCAGATGTTCCAGTGGTGCCAGTTCAACCAGCCCCGCAACAACCAACCTCCTTGGACGTCCCGCCAACTTTGGAAGATGAGAAGTTTAACCGTCGACCAGACCTCGACATTCCTGATTTCCTCGTCAACGGTAATTAAGATCGATTCCACGTCCAATCCAGAGGCTGCAATGCTCGGCGCATTGCAGCCTCTGCTGTATATTGTCATTGGCATCACGTACTAGCAAGGGAATAGTTGATGGCTGATGATCGCAATTTTGGAATATCGCATTTCTTCACGACAGTTGAAGGGGGCGTGTCTAAGAAGCTCTACGCGTCTGCGAATCTCGGTTTTCATGTTGGTGACCGCCCCGATAATGTAGTCCAGAATCGAAAACTTTTGGAAAAGCGAACCGGAGTTCCGATTGTGTGGATGGAACAAGTCCATGGAGCGCACGTTGCGTCGGTCATCCCACAGGATCCAGATATTTTACCGACAGATCCGTATGGTTTTCTTACTGTCGGACAAGCAGACGGGATTATTCTCGAGCGTAGAGATGTGCCCGAAACAGGTTTAGCACTCGCTGTTATGGTTGCCGATTGTGTCCCTGTCCTCTTAGCCGACCGCACAGGTTCTCGAATTGCTGCTGTACACATGGGCAGAGCTGGAATGGAAAAAGAGATTGTGGGAAAGGCAGTGGACATGTTTTTGGCTAGAGGTTCACACACTAATGACATATCTGTTTGGTTTGGACCGCATATCTGTAAGGCATGCTATGAAGTGGGTGCAGAGCTCGCGCAACAGATGCCCACTGCAGTGAGATCTGTAACCCGGTGGGGGAGCCCGGGGCTTGATATTGCGCTCGGTGGGATCCATCAATTGCAAGAACGAGGAGTATCTGTTCACATCAGCAATCAGTGTACTTATGAATCTACCCTCTACTATTCCCACCGTCGTGCCACCCAGTTATCTGGGCCCACTGGTCGCTTCGCTGGAATTATTTCGCTGATTCCGCACGACACGCTCGCAATGTACTAGGTTTTTCAGCGATTTGCGCATAGTTTAATGACAGTAGGACCAAAGGAGAGTGCAATGGGAATTTTTGATCGAATCGCAGCAAAAGCTACACCTTACGAAGATGAGGTTGATTACGAGCAATACGATCAGTACCCAGAGGAGGAGTATTTCGAGGATGAGGCTCCAGTGGCCCCATTGCATTCGATTCCAGCAGTTCCTGAGGTCGCTCGGATCGTTACGGTTTGGGTAACCGACTTCAAGGATGTGAAAGATTTTGCAACGGAGTACCGACATGGGCTTCCAGTGATTTTGAATCTTTCTGACGCGACCAATGAAGACCGTAAACGAATCGTCGATTTTGCGCTCGGTCTCGTATTCGGTCTTGAAGGTGCATTTTCGCGGATTTCTGAGGACGTCTTCCTACTAACTCCTCAGGCAGTTAAGCTTGATTCTATGGGTGCTGAAGAACCGCATAACTTCGGGTGATAATGTCATATCTCTTTATCGCCGTTATTTGGCTTTGCAGTCTTTACACGTTCGTACTTTTCGCACGCGTGATTGTTGACCTGACGTTATCCCTCACGCGAGATTGGCATCCGGATAGTGCCTTTGTTGTGGTTTTCAATGCTGTGTACTTTTTGACTGACCCGCCGTTACGTTTGGTCAATCGGTACATCCCTCCGTTACGTTTGGGCGGGATTGCATTGGATCTCGGGTTCATCGTGGTTTTCATCGCAGTGCGGGTGATACAAAACATCGCTATTGCACTTGCTACGGCACTTTAGCTCCTTTGGGTACTTAATCCTATAAGATGCTAGTAGCTTATGGTAAAAGTGTTTTATTTCGCCTTCTCCTAGATAAAATTCGCCTTTAATTACCCGTTCAAGCCAATCCTCTAGTAATCTATGCTGGTAGGTACTCAATTCGGAGTACAAGAATTATAACGAGGTGAAAAATGGCTCAGCTTTCTGAACAAGATGTCGTAAACAAGCAGTTCAAGGAGCCCGCATCCATCACAGATGGCTATGATCAGGATGATGTCGATTTCTTCCTGGATGAAGTCGCTGAGACTATTGCGAAGCTTACTGCTGAAAAGGCAGAGTTACAGGAGAAGCTAGCACGTGCAGAGGCTCGGGTCACTGAACTCGAAAATGCGCAGGGTACTTCCCAGCCACAGGCATCGGCTAGTGCTCCAACCGATGCTACATCCACAACATCATTGGCCCCTGTGCCAACTGACAATGAAGCAGTTGAAGCAGCATCCGTTTTGGCAATGGCTAAGCAACTGCACGATCAGTTTGTTGCTGACGGCAAGGCTGAGAATGCTCGATTGATTTCTGAAGGTGAAGCCGAGAAGGTACGTATCGTCACTGAAGCTGAGGATATTCACAACCGTACCTTGGCTAAGCTCGAAGAAGAGCGTTCGCTCATCGAACGCAAGATCGCTGAACTTCGTGACTTCGAGCGTGACTACCGTACACGCTTGAAGAGCTACTTGGAGTCGTTGTTGCACAACGTCGACTCAAGCCAGCAGTAGTCGCATATGAGTTTCAAGGGGCCGGCACTCGGTTAGTGTCGGTCCCTTTCTCGTTGCTTGCGCAGGAGTTTTGCTACAATCACTAGGTGACGAAAAAGAATCTCATACTCCTAGCCATTGCAACCGTTACCGTTATCATTGATCAATTATCTAAACATTGGGCTCTTTTGGCTCTCAATGATGGCAGGACTCTCCCTATCTTGGGCGATTGGTTGAGCCTACATCTGGTACATAACCCGGGTGCGGCTTTCTCATTCTTAGATAACGCTACGTGGGTATTTACGCTCATAGCAACGGCCTTCGTCGTCGCTTTTCCATTTTTCTTGCGGTCGGTAAGCTCTCGCGTCGTTCTCGTTTCCGCTGCGCTAGTTTGGGGTGGCGCGATCGGGAATCTGATTGATCGTCTCTTTCGCGATCCAGGTTTCCCACAAGGCCATGTTGTTGATTTTATTCAATACTCAGATTGGTTCATTGGCAATGTTGCAGATATAGCGCTCGTTGCTGGCTTTGCCGTATGGGGTATATATGAGCTACTTAGTCCCAGTTCGCCCAATGCCACGACGCATACGGTTCAAACCATCTCAGAGGAGAAGCCGTGACACATACATATTTCATTCCTGATGGTTTTGCTGGCGAACGTATCGATGTTGTTCTAGCTAAAATGACAGGGATTTCGCGCTCGCAAATTGCAGAGCTTATTGCGGGAGGCGAGGTCCACATTGATGGCCATGTTCCTGGAAAGTCTGAGCGAGTTGCAGCTGGAGCATTGGTCTCGGTAAGTCTTCCGCAACCGGCGAGTCTCGAACCGCAGCCTACCCCAGTTGATGGCATGGGTGTGTTGTATGAAGACGAAGATATTATCGTCGTCGATAAACCCGCTGGTGTTGCTGCGCACGCCTCGCAAAATTTTGAAGGTCCGAATGTATTAGGTGCGTTGCTTGCCGCGGGAGTGAGGCTAACGACGTCGGGGCCACAAGAACGTATGGGAATTGTGCACCGGCTCGACGTAGGTACTACTGGAGCGATGGTTGTCGCTAAGTCAGAGCTGGCGTATACGGTTTTGAAGCGGGCGTTCCGAGATCGTACTGTCACCAAGATTTATCACGCTCTTGTCCAAGGCCATCCAGACCCGATGAATGGTACGGTAGAGGCTCCTATTGGGCGTGATCATCGCCATCAATGGCGAATGAATGTACGAGCAGACGGCAAGCCATCGGTGACACACTATGACACCCTTGAAGCGATGGCCGGAGCGAGCCTGCTTGAGGTTCATCTTGAAACTGGGCGCACCCACCAAATTCGTGTTCATATGAGTGCGTTGAAACATCCGTGTGTGGGTGATGATATGTATGGAGCTGATCCTCGTCTGTCTGCTCGTGTAGGGCTTGAGCGTCAATGGTTGCATGCAGTGCGGTTGGGTTTTGATCATCCTCGGACGGGACATTACCTAGAGGTTGAATCGCACTATCCGCAGGACTTGCAAAAATCGTTGGACATGATGCGTGCAGGTTTACTGTAATGGATGTTCAACGTCTTTTGTGGAATAGTGATTTAACTGCGGCCTATCAGTTGCGTCGGGAAGTTTTTGTCGACGAGCAACATGTTCCGTTCGAACTTGAGTATGATGAGCGCGATACTGCACCAGGTACATACCATGTGGTTGTACGTTTAGTTGGGGAGGGCGAGGCGGCTGGAACTGGGCGGGTTTTCGCCGATGACGATGGACATGTTCATATCGGCCGGATTGCGGTGCGCCGTGAGGCACGCAAAATGGGTATTGGCGCACGCGTGATGGCTGAGTTGCATGAGATTGCGCGCGAAATTTTTGCCGGCGATGAGGGTGTGGAGATTTTCTTGTCGGCGCAGCTCACAGCAATAGATTTTTATCGCCGGCTTGGATATCAACCGGTGAGTGATGAGATCTATCTTGACGCGGGTATCGAGCATCAAGATATGTCGGTCAAGTTATCGAGCATGTGAGAATCTACGTGACCTAGACACCAGACATGTGTGGGACGCAGTCATTAGACTATAGCCATGGCTGGAAAAAACTTTGCGCACTTGCATGTTCATACGGATTATTCGTTGCTTGATGGAGCGGCGAAGATTAATAAACTAGTGGCAGAAGTTGCTCGCCTCGAACAGCCCGCCGTTGCGATTACGGATCATGGTTACTTGTTTGGTGCGTATGAAATGTATAAGGCGGCTACGGCGGCTGGGATTAAGCCTATTATTGGTCTTGAAGCATATATGACGCCAGGTACGTCGCGGTTCGATCAGACCCGTCAGTTGTGGGGTACTGAGGCACAACGTTCAGATGATGTTTCAGCTCGTGGTGCATACACCCATATGACCCTTCTGTCGGAGAACAATACCGGTATGCATAACTTGTTCCGGATGAACTCTCTTGCGTCACTCGAGGGGCAAATGGGCAAGTGGCCGCGTATGGATCGTGAGCTACTTGAAACCTATCATGATGGTTTGATTGGTACTGCCGGGTGTCCTTCAGGAGAAATTCAGACCCGCCTGCGGTTAGGCCATTGGGACGAGGCGCTTAAAGCTGCTGGTGAATTACAAGATATTTTCGGCAAAGATAACTTCTTCGTTGAGGTGATGGATCACGGCCTAGAGATTGAACGCCGAGTGCAAAAAGACTTGATCAAAATTGCTCGTATTATCGGTGCTCCGTTGATTGCGACCAACGATTCGCATTATGTCAAACGCGAAGATCGCGATATTCAAGACGCCATGTTGTGTATTAATTCCGGTTCGACACTTATGGATCCCGATCGTTTCAAATTCGACGGGGATGGCTACTACATCAAGTCTTCGGAGGAGATGTGGCGCCAGTTTGAAGATCTTCCAGAAGCGGTTGAGAACACGTTGCTTATCGCTGAACGATGCAACGTTTCGTTCCAAACTACTGCGGATGGCATTAGCTACATGCCGGCTTTCCCAGTGCCACCGGGGGAAGATGAGACGTCGTGGTTCATTAACCAGGTAGAAGCTGGTTTGATGAAGCGCTATAACGGCAGTATTCCGCAACATGTACGAGAACGTGCCGATTATGAGGTTGGCGTTATCACCTCGATGGGATTTCCAGGATACTTCCTGGTTGTTTCCGATTATATTAAGTGGGCGAAAGAACACGGTATTCGAGTGGGTCCTGGTCGTGGTTCAGGCGCTGGGTCGATGGTGGCTTACGCGCTTGAGATTACTCAACTCGATCCGATTAAGCACGACTTGCTGTTCGAACGATTCTTAAACCCCGAGCGTGTCTCGCTTCCTGATATCGACGTCGACTTCGACGATCGTCGTCGCGATGAAGTTATCCGTTACGTTGAAGAAAAGTACGGAACTGATAAAGTGGCGCAGGTCGTTACATATGGAACCATTAAAACGAAGCAAGCGTTGAAGGATGCCGCCCGAGTTTTAGGTATGCCATTCCAGATGGGTGACCAGTTAACGAAAGCTTTGCCGCCTGATGTTCAGGGCAAATCGATTGCGGTTAAAGATATATACAATCAGCAGGCGGCTCGCTACAACGAAGCAGATGAATTCCGCGAATTTGTGGATGGTAACGCGGAGGCTAAACGTGTCTTTGAATTCGCGCTTGGTTTGGAGGGAATGACTCGTCAGACCGGCGTTCACGCGTGTGCAGTTATCATGTCTTCCACGCCGTTAACTGATGTTATTCCGGTGATGAAACGTCTTCAGGACGGGGCGATTATTACCCAATTTGAATATCCGCAATGTGAAGAATTGGGTCTGGTGAAGATGGACTTCCTCGGATTGTCCAACTTGACTGTTATCGAAGGTGCGTTGGCAAATATTCGTAACAATGGCAAACAAGCTCCGGATATTGATGCTATCCCGCTCGATGATAAGGAAACGTACGAGCTGTTAGGTCGCGCTGAAACCTTGGGTATTTTCCAGCTAGATTCTCCGGGTATGCGCCAGTTGCTCAAACAGATGAAGCCCGATATGTTCGGCGATATTTCGGCAGTTTCAGCGCTTTATCGTCCAGGTCCGATGGGTGCGAATTCGCATACTAATTACGCTCTACGTAAGAACGGTCTGCAAGAAAAGACTCCTATCCATCCGGAGTTAGCCGAAGCCCTTGAAGATATTTTAGGTTCAACGCACGGCTTGATTGTCTTCCAAGAGCAAGTTATGCGTATTGCGCAGAAGCTTGCTGGTTTCTCCTTAGGACAAGCAGATATTTTGCGTAAGGCAATGGGAAAAAAGAAAGCTGACGTGCTGCAACAGCAGTTCAAAGGCTTTGCCCAAGGCATGCGCGATCATGGATATTCTGATAACGCGATTAATACTCTGTGGGATATTCTTGTGCCATTCGCTCAATATGCGTTTAACAAGTCCCATTCGGAAGCATACGCATTAGTAACCTACCAAACGGCTTATCTTAAAGCACACTATCCAAGTGAATATATGGCAGCGTTACTGACCTCAAATCAAAACAACAAGACGAAAGTAGCAACCTACCTTGCTGACACTCGCCGTATGGGCATTCGTGTCAATGTTCCAGACGTTAATAAGTCAATGGATGTGTATTCTGCAGTGGGCGACGAAGTCCGAGTCGGTTTGAGCTCGGTTCGCAATGTTGGCAAGAACGTCGTTGAAGGCATTATCCAGACGCGACAAGAGAAGGGAGTTTTCACTTCCTTCCAAGACTTCCTCGATAAAGTTCCGGCTTCGGTATTGAACAAACGTGGGATTGAGTGCTTGATCAAGGCTGGCGCCTTTGACTCGTTGGGGTACTCCAGGCGTGCTCTTGTAGCCATCCACGAAGAAGCTATCGAAGCAGTTTTGCCAGTTAAACGTAACGAGGCAGGCGGGCAATTCGATCTTTTTGGCGGTCTCGGGGAAGACAATCCGATTGCACAATCGTTCAACGTTGAAGTTCCAGATCTTCCGGAATGGGACAAGAAAGAAAAGCTTAATATTGAACGAGATATGCTCGGACTTTATGTTTCTGATCATCCATTGTCGGGATTGGAAGCGTTTCTTGATCGGGCTGCTGACCACACCATTTTGGGTATCCAAAACGATGAGAACCCGGTAGATGGACATATTGTGACTGTTGCGGGTTTGATTACGGCCGTCCAAACTCGTATTTCGCAAAAGAATGGAAAGACGTGGGCTACCGCAACTATCGAGGATTTCACTGGCTCCATTGAAGTGAATTTCTTCCCGGCTACTTACCAGTCGGTCTCACAGTTTTTAATCCCAGATTCCGTGGTCACGATCAAGGCTCGCATGTCGGTTCGTGACAGTGGGGTACAGCTAAACGCGATGGATATGAAAGTTCCGCAGTTAGCTGGTATTGCCGAAGATTCACCGCTGGATATTCAGATCCCGGAACGCATGCTTACTCAACAGATGATGCGTAAACTTGCCGATACCTTAGCTCAGCATCCTGGCAAAGCTCCGATTCGAGTGCACGTTCGGCAGATGGGGAAGACCACTGTTGTCCAGCTTCATGATTCCTATGCGGTCCAAGTCAATCCTGCATTGCTTTCTAGTTTGCGTGTCTTGCTGGGGAAGAACGCACTAATGATGGACCAATAGGAGAACTAGTAACAACCGTGGCCCTCCCTTAACCAGACAGAAATGAGTGTGCGCAGGTATCGACGAGATACCTGCGCACACTGTCATTCGTCTGGAATGAGAGCCAGATATGTTACGCTTCAACCACCCGAGCACGCAGTGGCTTTTGGTCAGGGTAGTGCACTTCGACAAGGTCTCCGTCGTTGAGCTTTGACGATCGGTGAGTGTTGAGCTCACCGTTGACGTAAACAAGCTCATCGATAATGATCTCGCGAGCTTGGCCGCCGGTTTCTGCGAGCCCGGCTAGTTTGACAAACTGTCCCAATTGGATAGGGAGGCGGACTGGGAATTCTTCAACCATATTATTCTCCTGAATTGGACGGATTTTCTGCCTTTATGATGTCATCACCAGCGCGTTTGCGGCGAAGGAAAAAGACTCCGTAGAGTCCGAGCAAACTAATCATGATTAGTGGTCCCCACCATGAGTAGGTTGCTGATGCCACTGTGGCTTTCCACACGGCCCAGCCAATAGTTGAATAGATTGCAGCCCAGGCAAGGCCACCTGGAATCATCGCAGCGGTATATAGTGGCCAAGGCATTCGCAAAATTCCAGCAGCCATGTTAGCAATCGTTTGGAAACCTACTGTGAGGAACGAGAGCGTGACGACGGGCCAACCCCGTCGTTGTACACTATGGACTCCGTTTTGAACGCGTTCGCTCGCGAGCCAGCGAGCAAAGCGTGACGAAGATTCAGCGGTGGATCCTGGCGTTGTTACAGTGCGTTGAACAACACGCGTGATATAACGGCCCAACCAGTAAGTTCCTTGTGCTCGGAAGAAAATAACCACGCACAGGAAAAGGAAAACTGCAAGGAATGGTCCTTCGGACATAAAATTCGAAATAATCGAAACTAAATCGCTCATATCTTAAGCTTCATTTGCGGAGCATTCGGCGCACAGGCCAAATATTTCGAAAGAATGGGATACCCGAGTAAATCCGTGTTCGGCGGCAACTCCATCCGCCCATTTCTCGATATTTGCGCCAGAGATCTCGATGGTCTTCCCACATGAGCGGCATACCATATGGTGGTGATGAACAGCTTCGCCACAGAAGCGGAAAAGTTGAGTTTCGGAGTTTTCAAGACGTAAAACATCAACATAACCATTGGTTGCTAGCGCTTGGAGATTGCGATAGACGGTTGCTAAACCAATAGATTCACCAGAGTTTTCGAGAAGATCATGGACCTCTTGTGCGGAGAGAAAGTTATTTTCCGTCCGTAACAGCTCCCAAATAGCTTCGCGCTGCTTCGTCATGCGTTGCACTGGTTCCCCTTATTATCGCTCGTACAGTACCCGAAACGTATTATCGTCGGGCACGATATTGCTTGCCTAGTAACCCTAGTATAACTGGACGAAAAATTGCGACAAGAAGGTAAAGGCTAACAGCGTACAAAACGATTGTTGCACCGGGGGACCAAGGCTGATAATAGGTGGTGATTAGTCCAGAAGTTGCGACGACAACACCGATGAGCATCGCTAGATGCATCGTAGAACGAAAAGAGCGAGTTACCATATGTGAGATCGCAACCGGGATGATCATTAAAGCAGACACGAGTAGCGCGCCCACAACTCGCATTGCGACCGAAACAGTAAGGGCCGCTGTGACCGCAATTAACGCTGAGAGAAACACGGTAGGCAGACCTGAGGCGCGTGCATGTTCTTCATCTTGGCACAAAACGAACAGCGCTGGACGTAAGCCGAGCCCGATACCGAGGATAATGATTGAGAGTAAGCCGGTAAGCCAGACGTCGATTTCAGTCACGGTAGAAATCGAGCCGAATAAGTATGATGTGAGGTTCGACGTCGTTCCGCCAGCGATTCCGATAAGAATCACACCACCTGCGATACCCCCATAAAAGACGAGAGCTAGGGCAACGTCTGCTGAGGAGTTACCTCGGTTGCGCATCCATTCGATCAGTAAAGCGCCTACAACGGAGGCGATGATGGCACCGGGAACAGCCCAAGCATCACGATTAGTAGCTTGCGCTGCGTTGGCCGCCAGCCACCCTAGCGCGACGCCGGTTAGTGCGATATGGCCGATGCCGTCACCGAGAAGTGTTAGTCGACGTTGAACAAGATAAGTGCCGACGACGGGGGCAGTTAGACCAACAAGTACCGCTACGATCAGGGCACGGACCATCAGGGGAGAAGAGAGCAGTTCAAGCATGAGTATCCTCGCATTCGCATGCTAGCGGGCTAAGATGTTCCGTCAAAGATCGTGTTTTTTCCGCGGAAAGTAGGCATCCTTGTGATACTTCATGAACCTGATCAATAATGGAACCAAGATTATAAATATCGTGTAGCACCATGACGATAGTGGTCCCAGAATTACGCAAGTCGGTAAGCGTCGTCGTGATCTGTTCGCGAGATTGGGAATCGATACCGGCAAACGGTTCATCGAGAATAAGTAGATCTGGTTCGCGCACGAGAGCTCGCGCGATCAGTACTCGTTGTTGTTGCCCACCGGAAAATGTTTGAACCGACTCGTCGGCGCGGTGCTCTAGCCCTACAGTGCGGAGAGCTTGCAGGGCTTTCGTTTTGGCTCCCCCAGGTAGCCAGAAATGCCAGCCGTGGACGAAACCGGAAAGAACGGTTTCTAAGGCGGAGGCAGGAACTGTAGAGGCTTGTGCAACACGTTGTGGGGCATAGCCAACCCGTTGCCATGGAGTTTTACGTCCCAACGGTTGGCCAAATAACGAGATTCTGCCAGCCGAGCAGGGGATTGCCCCAACAATTGCTTTGATTAACGTTGACTTACCAGAACCGTTAGCCCCCAAGATTGCTACGGTTTTACCGGCGTCGATGGTGAGGTCGATACCGTGCAGAATCGGCACTCCGCCGAGTTTTACATGCAGTCCTTGGATGCTAACAGCTGGTTGAGTCATGGGGTTACTTTACACACCTCATGGAGTTTGTGAGAGATTGAAGATTCTTTTCCATAATGGAAATGTAGTCAGCGGAATCTTCACCCCGGGTTGCGGCGACGTCGAGGACAGCGAATTGTGCGCCGGTTTCCTTAGCGACAGTCTGGGCTACCTTCTCTTCACCATTAGTTGGGGTAAAGATAGTATTGATTTTCTCGGTTTCAACCAGTTTCTTAATCTCTGCAATTCGAGCTGGGGACGGTTCGAATTCTGGATCAATTCCGGCAACGCCAATCTGCTTGAG
Organism: Arcanobacterium phocisimile; assembly: GCF_016904675.1. Lineage (NCBI taxonomy): Bacteria > Bacillati > Actinomycetota > Actinomycetes > Actinomycetales > Actinomycetaceae > Arcanobacterium > Arcanobacterium phocisimile. The sequence goes on from NZ_CP070228.1 coordinate 767,330, forward strand.
ACCGTATTCGTGTGCGAGATATCCGAAAGCTGCGTGTGTTACAACAAATGACTTTGTTTCGCAGGTTGCGCTGAAGGCGGTGTCGAATTTCTGGTCTAGGTCAGTGAGCTTAGTGATGAGAGCCTTAGTGTTGGCCTTGTAGTCCTCAGCGTTTGCTGGGTCTTTTTCACTTAGCGTGGTTGCAATTGCGTCTGCAGCCTCAGCCATGCGCTCAGGGTCGGTCCAGAAATGTGGGTCGTAGATGCCGTGGTCATGTCCTTCGTGGTCGTGGTCGGCGTGTTCGTCGTGATCTGCTTCGTGGTCGTGGTCGTGGTCGGCGTGTTCGTCGTGATCTGCTTCGTGGTCGTGATCGTGGTCGGCGTGTTCATCGTGATCTGCTTCGTGATCGTGGTCGGCATGTTCGTCGTGATCAGCATCCGACTCATGCTCATGATGATGAGCTTCACCGCCAGTTTCTTCATTTGTTAGTAAATGAACTGACTCGCCGATGTTAATTGCGTTTGCATCTGCTGAAGCAACGGCATCGTCAATTGCCGGCGAAAGCTTTGCAAGGTAAAAGACAATATCAGATTTTTGCATATCTGAAATTTCTTTAGGGGAGAGTTCAACGCCGTGAGCATCGGCTCCCGGTGGGGTGAGGTCAGTAATGCTGACGTGCTCGCCACCAACTTCAGATACAAGGTATGTTAGCGGATAAAAACTGGTGGTGACAGAAATCTTGCCATCCGCCGTCGTCGCTTTCTCAGAAGCGTCAGTTGAACAACCAATGAGCGCCAAAGCGCTAGCGCTAGTCAGGGCGATAAATTTTGCGAGAGTCGATACTCGGAAGTTATTTTGTGTCATATCTTCATGTAACCGTAAATGAGAACGATTGTCACCAGTAGCGTGCGGAATTCGTGAAGTGTGGTGGCTTTAACGTGGAGAAAACTCCCGTGACACCAACTCAAACGAGAGATTCATCTGGTGGGGACGTAGAATGAAAGGACAGATACCCACTGCATCATCCAGATGCAGACACTTGAAAGGAGCAGCCGCATGGCCAAGCAGGCCCCATCGCGACTCGATAACGTTATTTCACTTGCAAAACGACGCGGATTCGTCTTTCCCTCCGGAGAAATCTACGGTGGAACCCGATCTGCATGGGATTACGGCCCATTGGGAGTCGAACTTAAAGAAAACATCAAGCGTCAATGGTGGAAGGCTAATGTGACTGCTCGTGAAGATATGGTTGGACTAGATTCCTCCATCATTCTTCCTCGTGAAGTATGGGTAGCTTCCGGCCACGTCGCAACCTTCTCTGATCCGCTTATCGAATGCCAGCACTGCCATAAGCGCTTGCGCGAAGATGATCTCATCGAACAGCATGCAGAAAAGAAAGGCATCGCCGAATCCGATGTCTCTATGACCGACATCGCTTGCCCTAACTGCGGAACACGTGGTCAATGGACGGACTCAAAGCCATTCTCCGGTCTCCTGAAAACCTTCCTTGGTCCAGTCGATAACGAAGAAGGCCTACACTACTTGCGTCCTGAGACCGCTCAAGGAATTTTCGTTAACTTCCTCAACGTTGTTACTGCTTCTCGTAAAAAGCCACCGTTTGGTATCGGCCAGGTCGGAAAGTCGTTCCGCAACGAAATCACACCAGGAAACTTCATTTTCCGTACCCGTGAATTCGAGCAGATGGAAATCGAATACTTCGTTAAGCCTGGTGACGACGAAGAATGGCACCAGTCATGGATCGATGCTCGCCTCTCATGGTATGAAGATCTTGGAATTTCCCGTGGTAACCTCCGACTCTACGAGCACCCGCAAGAGAAGCTCTCGCATTACTCCAAGCGCACAGTGGATATCGAATACCGATTCGGATTCCAAGGATCGGATTGGGGAGAACTTGAAGGTATCGCTAACCGTACCGACTTCGATCTTTCTTCCCACTCGGAGGCTTCTGGTAAGAAACTGGAGTACTTCGATCAGGCTTCAGGCGACCGTTACACGCCATACGTTATCGAACCTTCCGCAGGTTTGACTCGTTCCCTGATGGCCTTCCTGACCGAGGCTTACACGGAGGACGAAGCACCAAACACTAAGGGTGGGGTTGATAAGCGAGTTCTTCTCAAGCTCGATCCACGTTTGGCCCCAGTCAAGGTTGCTGTTTTGCCATTGTCGCGTTCTGCTGACTTGTCGCCAATGGCTCGCGAACTTGCGGCAAAGTTACGCCGCCACTGGAATGTCGATTTTGACGACGCCGGCGCTGTTGGTCGTCGCTATCGCCGCCAGGATGAAATCGGAACTCCGTTCTGCGTCACGGTCGACTTCGATTCTCTTGAGGATCACTCGGTAACGATCCGAGATCGTGACTCCATGGAACAAATCCGTATTCCATTGGCAGAAGTTGAATCTTATCTTGCAGGTAAACTTGTTGGATGCTAATGATTCAGTGGTTGGTGAAGGTCCTTCCTTCACCAACCACACACATTCTCACTCCGGTACTTTAACTCTTACACCGGAGGATCGCCGTCGCGTGCGTTTTGCGTTGGCGTGCGTCGTGATACCCATCGCCCTACTTACGATGCTTGGCCTATTCATATTCTGGCCGACTACGGGAACTTTGGGCGGTTCGGGATCTACTGCTATCGCATCGCGTGCGGAATTTGCTCCCGGTACAGAAAAAGTGATCGGCGAGATTAGTTTTATCGGGCAAACAGATGAGAATCGTCAGACCCCTGTAAAGATGAAAATTGACGGGGTGGAAGTTGGCGTGCACGTCCCTTACGAGTACGTCCACAACGGCCTTGACGTTGGCGATCGCATTAACGCTATTTTTTCACCGGGACTTATTGAAACGGATACTCCATACATATTCGTCGATTTCGTCCGTGCTGTTCCGGTTTGGATTCTGATTACTCTTTATATTCTTGTTGTGCTCATTGTGGCGCGCGGAAAAGGGCTGGCAGCGGTTCTTGGCTTAGGAGTCTCGCTAGCTGTTGTTGCAGCATTCATGTTGCCGGCCTTAATGGCCGGAAAATCACCGATTATGGTGGTAATTATCGGCGCGGTATCGATGATGTTCACGTCTATCTATTTAGCACACGGAATCTCGATTCGTACCACAACTGCGATTCTTGGCACCCTGGGTGGCCTGTTGATTACCGGAGTCGTAGCGTGGATTTCTATCGATTCAATTAACTTAACGGGCACTTACGGAGAAGAATCAGTTGGGCTGTATAGCCAACTAGGCTATCTACGTATGGATCAGATCTTGCTGTGTGGCATGATTCTTGCCGGTCTGGGTGCGCTAAATGATGTGACAATCACCCAGGTGTCGACCGTGTGGGAATTACATGCTGCCAACCCAGCGGCCCGGCGTCGTAAAATCTTCCGGCAGGCAATGATTATTGGCCGTGACCATATTGCCTCAACTGTCTATACCCTCGCTTTCGCCTACGTCGGTTCGGCGTTGCCGCTGCTGATGAGTGCGACGTTAGTAGATCGCGGATTTGTCGATTTCTTGATGATCGGGCAGGTTACTGAAGAAATCGTCCGCACCCTGGTAGCTTCCGTCGGTCTGGTTCTTGCAATCCCAATGACGACTGCGATTGCCACGATTTTCGCACCGGTAGCGCCGACAACCACGAAAGAGAATACTGACGAATGAGTGTTCACATTGGCGACGTATCACTTGAGGCACCGATTATTCTTGCCCCGATGGCAGGCGTAACCAATCCGCCGTTTCGGCAGTTGTGTCGTGAATTTGGTGAAGCGGGCGCGCGTGCTGCTGGAGTAGAACTCAATGATAAAGTTGATAGTGGCGGGAGTGTTTCTCAAGCAGGCCTATATGTTTGTGAAATGATCACCTCGCGGGCACTGATCGAGCGCAGTCCAGAAACGATGACGATGATCAAACCAGATCCACTCGATCCGGTTAGGTCGATTCAGCTCTATGGTGTTGAACCAAGAACTATCGCGCAAGCTGTCGATATTTTGGTACGCGAGGACCGTGCTGACCATATCGATCTAAATTTTGGATGCCCGGTCCCCAAAGTCACCCGCAAGGGCGGTGGTTCAGCGCTACCGTGGAAGCATCAGTTATTCTCCGATATTGTTTCTGGCGCTGTGGAAGCTGCTGAGCAGGCATCGCGCGAAGCTGGGCGCTCCCATGTAGTGCCGGTGAGCGCAAAGTTCCGGATTGGTATCGACGACGATCACACCACCTTCCGCGACGTAGCCCAGATGAGTGCGGACGCGGGAATTTCCGCATTGACGCTCCATGCACGCACAACCGAGCAACACTATTCTGGGCAGGCGCGTTGGGAGTATATCGAAGAACTGAAGTCGCTATCACAGTTACCAGTTTTTGGTAATGGGGATATTTTTGAAGCTGATGACGCGGCCCGTATGCTTAGGCAAACAGGTGCTGACGGTGTGAGCGTTGGCCGTGGATGCCAGGGGCGCCCGTGGCTATTCTTTGACCTTGTTGCCGCAGCATACGGTAGTCAGGAACGGTATCGTCCTGATTTGCGAGAAGTTGCCGATATTATTGTCCGGCATGCTCAATTATCCGTCGACCATTTCGCTGATGAACACCGGGCTATGCGTGAGCTTCGCAAACATGTGGGCTGGTATTTGCGCGGTTTTTCTGTTGGTGGGCAGATGCGCCATCAGCTAGGTCTGATCGAATCAGTTGAACAGCTTAGGGAACTACTCGATACGTTAGATCTTGATCAACCGTTCCCAGAAGCCGCTGGCGGACCACGGGGCAGAGCCGGTGGAGCAAAGCGCCCGCATCTTCCAGAATTCTGGTTGGATTCGCACGAGCTTTCTGAGCTCCAGCAAGCAAAAATTCATGAAGCAGAAGTTAATACGTCTGGTGGTTGAGACGACACTCAGTTTTTGAGATAGTGAAAGATATAGCAAGATTATGAGCTACAGTTACGCCTCGCAAGATACACAACGGTGGTTGAGTGAAGGGATTAAGAGTACGTCACGTACTGATTTTGAACGTGATCGTGCTCGAGTGCTGCATTCAGCTGCGTTGCGTAGGTTGGGTGCGAAAACCCAAGTTATGGGGCCGGAATCAGATGATTTTATCCGCACTCGCTTGACCCATTCTCTGGAAGTCGCACAGGTTGGTCGTTCGTTGGCGAAGAATCTTGGTGCTGACCAAGATATCGTAGAGACGGCTTGTTTGTGCCATGATCTTGGACATCCACCGTTTGGGCATAACGGTGAAAAAGCATTAGACGAGCTTGCACAGTCTTTCGGTGGTTTTGAAGGTAACGCTCAGACGCTACGTATTCTTACCCGTTTGGAACCTAAACGTTTTCACAGTGATGGTACGCCCGCAGGGTTAAATCTTACCCGGGCGATCGTGGACGCTACGGTGAAGTATCCGTGGACGCGTTTCACTGGTCCGGCGGGCAATGCTTCGCCGAAGTTTGGTGCATACGACGACGATGTTCCTGCTTTCTTATGGGCACATGAGGATCATGGACGCTCGCGGTCTGCTGAGGCGCAGATGATGGATCTGGCTGACGATATTGCTTATTCTGTGCATGATTTGGAAGACGGTATTTTTTCTGGTTATATCGATCCGAAGCGGATATCGGCTTCGAACGAATCTGAGCTAACGGCGATTGTTGACTCGACACTTTCGTGGTACAAACCCGCGTGTAGTGCTGATGACTTAGCAGCGGCTGGGCGACGAGTGTTACAGATGGCTGCACGCCCAGTGGATTATCAAGGATCGCAACGGGATATTGCCCGGTTAAAAGATTACACGTCCGATTTGATTGGCCGGTTCGTTTCCTCTGTCACCTCTGCGACTCGAGAACGGTATTCTGATCCGCTGGGCAGGTATGACGGAGACGTCATTGTTCCAACCGATACGGCTTTGGAAATAATGTTTATTAAGGGGATAGCGGTGCATTATGTTATGGCACCACGGGAGCTCGAAGCGCCATATTTCGAGCAACGTTCGTTGCTGTTCGACTTAATGGATGCGCTTGTGGAAGATCCGCTGGAACGCCTTGAACCAATGTTCGCCCAACTGTGGAAACAAGCTCCGGATGAGGATGCAAAACTTCGCGTGATTATTGACCAGATAGCTTCCTTGACCGATCAGTCGGCTAGGGTATGGCATGCGCGTTTTTGTGGAATGTTACGCCATTGATCTATGTGTTGCAGGTCGCATTATTTTCCGTGTATTCTTTCTGATGTCTGGCGAAGCCCATCAACGATGATGTCCGTGGTAAGCCAGTTTGTCAATGAAGACTTAGAAGAGGATTCGCAATGAAGAATATGACCAAAGTCGTAGCTGTATCCCTAGGATCGCTGATGGCGCTTGCAGCTTGCTCGGGTGGAGACGCTACGTCGTCATCATCAGAAACTTCAAGTGCAGCAAATAACCAAAAGCCACTCGTTTGGTTCAACCGTCAACCATCTAACTCCTCAACCGGAGATCTTGATATGGACGCGTTGAGCTTTAATGACAACACCTACTACGTCGGATTCGATGCATCCCAAGGTGCTGAGCTCCAAGGCCAAATGGTTGCGGAATATATCGAGGCTCACAAGGACACAGTTGACCGTAATGGTGATGGCAAGATCGGTTATGTTCTTGCTATTGGCGACGTAGGCCATAATGACTCGATTGCTCGCACCCGAGGTGTTCGTAAAGCACTTGGTACCGCAGTTGAAGAAGGTGGAGCTATCCTTTCCGATCCTACCGAAACCAATGCACAGGCGGTTAAGGAAGGCGAACTTGGAAGCTTCAAAGTAGTTGAGCTTGCTTCTAAGGAAATGAAGACCGGTGCCGGCGCAACCTGGGATGCAGGTACAGCTGGCGATACCATCACAGCATGGAGCGGTAAGTTCGGCGATGATATCGACCTTGTCATCTCGAATAACGATGGTATGGGCATGGCAATGTTCAATAAGTGGGCGAAGGCTTCCAAGGTTCCAACTTTCGGCTACGATGCAAATTCTGACGCCGTTGCAGCTATCGCTGATGGATACGGCGGTACCATTTCCCAGCACGCAGACGTTCAGGCATACCTCACCTTGCGCGTTTTACGTAATGCGCTTGACGGCAAGGATGTCATGGAAGGCATTTCCAAGGCTGACGAAGCTGGAAACGTCTTGTCCGATAAGGACTTCAAGTATGTAGAAGACGAGCGTTCCTTCTATGCATTGAACGTTGCAGTAGGTGCAGATAACTACCAAGACTTCCTCGACTCAACCGTTACCTACAAGCCAGTGAGCAACCAGGTTACCGCTGACACCAAGAAGGTATGGCTTGACATTTACAACTCGGCGGATAACTTCCTCGGTTCAACCTACCAGCCACTTCTTCAGAAGTACGACAAGCTCCTCAACCTCGATGTTGAGTACATCGGTGGAGACGGACAGACCGAATCCAACATCACCAACCGTCTAGGTAACCCAGGATCGTATGATGCATTTGCGATCAACATGGTGAAGACCGATAACGCTTCGTCCTACACCTCGCTTCTCAACCAGTAATTTTCAGCCGTCGTTTTAATAGCTGAAAATAAAAGAATGGGGTAATCGAACATCGGCTTCGATTACCCCATTCTAAAGAGGAAAGATCTCATGACACACACCACTGAAGATTTAGTTTTGACGATTCGGGGAATGTCAAAATCGTTTGGTCGTAACCGAGTCTTAGACCATATCGATTTCGATGTGAAACGCGGATCAATCATTGGCTTGATGGGGGAAAACGGCGCCGGCAAGTCAACAATGATGAAATGTCTTTTTGGCACGTACCAAAAAGACGAAGGCGAAATTACACTCGATGGACATCCAGTTGCCTTCGCTGGACCTAAGGAAGCTCTGGAAAACGGAATTGCGATGGTCCACCAGGAGCTCAACCAGGCACTGGAGCGTTCCGTCGTTGATAATCTCTTTCTAGGCCGTTACCCAAAAACAAGCTTGGGAACCATTGATGAAACACGTATGCGGCGCGAAGCAGCTGACCTTTTCCGGCAGTTGGGAATGACGGTTAACCTCACTCAGCCAATGCGGAAAATGTCAGTGTCGCAACGCCAAATGTGTGAAATTGCTAAAGCTATTTCGTATAAGTCGCAAGTTATTGTACTGGACGAGCCTACGTCGTCGTTGACTGAACCGGAAGTGCGTAAGCTGTTTGAAATGATGCGCAAGTTGCGGGACAACGGTATATCTTTGGTTTACATTTCGCACAAGATGGATGAAATCTTCGAAATTTGCGATCAAGTTTCAGTGCTGCGTGACGGTAAGCTAGTGATGACGAAGGATACCGATAAGACGAACATGAACGAGCTCATCACCGCTATGGTGGGGCGCTCACTCGATAATCGTTACCCAGAAGTAGATAACACTCCGGGTGAACCGATTCTCTCGATCAGTCATCTTTCGACTAAGTTTGCTCCCTACATTAAAGACGTGTCTTTTGATGTCCGTGAAGGCGAAATTTTTGGTCTCTATGGTCTTGTGGGGGCGGGACGAACTGAGCTCCTTGAAACAATTTTCGGTGTCCGAACCCGTGCAACTGGGCGTGTCTACTACCGTGGCAAGCTCATGAACTTTAACAAACCACGTGAAGCAATCGATTCCGGATTCGCGCTTATCACTGAAGAGCGCAAAGCGGACGGTCTATTTTTGAAAGGTGATTTGACCTTCAATACAACGATTGCGAACCTGCCAGCATATAAGAAGAACGTGGCTCTTTCTGACCGGCGTATGCAAGCTGCGACGGTGTCTGAGATTCGTACGATGCACACGAAGACTACCGGCCCAGAAGAGCTTATTTCCGCGCTTTCTGGTGGTAACCAGCAGAAGGTTATTTTCGGTCGGTGGCTTGAGCGGGAACCGAAAGTTTTCATGATGGATGAGCCGACCCGTGGTATCGACGTCGGTGCAAAATATGAAATCTATGAACTGATCATCCAGATGGCTAAGCGTGGAAAGACCGTACTCCTCGTGAGCTCCGAGATGCCAGAAATTCTTGGCATTACCAACCGCATCGGTGTTATGTCGGCCGGCCGTCTCGCCGGCATTGTTGAAACTAAAGATACTAACCAAGAAGAGCTTCTCCGGCTCAGCGCAAAGTATTTGTAAGAAAGGGAAGTTTAATGACCATCCTCACCTATGAGAAGGAAGAACAGCTTCTCGCGCCAATCAAAGAATATGTTGGCACGATTCAAGCTGAGATTGATGCCTTGCGCGAAGACGGAACCACCAAGGCTACCCGCCTTCAGCATGAGTTGCGCAACATGAAAGCAGATCGCACGCTCTCGAAAGAAGAGCGCGAACAATTGCGTCGTCAGGATGAAAAAGAGTTAGCAGAAGCTAAGAAGGTGCAGTCCGCTCATCGTCCGCGCATCAATGAACTAATCGCGAAAGCCGAAAAGTATATTGAAGAGAACTTTGACAAGCAGTATTTGAGCAAGGTTGAAGCAAGCGTTGAAGAAGAAAAGAAGCAGGCGCGAGAAGAGTATCAACGGCGTTTAGACGAAGTTAAGCAGGAGCACGAAGAAGCCGTTGCTCAACTGAAGCAGAGCGATGGAGCTGACGTTTCACAAGAGCTTAAAGACGAAGAAGTCGTTTACAAAAATAAGCAATATGACGCCAAGGTATCTATGCAACACAGCTTGCAGGCTGCGAAAGATCGCCGCCACGCAGCAGTTGCAGAAAAGTACCACATGATCGACTTACTGCGTAATTCGAACTTTACAGTTAAGCAGTCCCTGGCGCAGAAGTGGGAAAACTACCGTTACTCCTTCAACCGTCGCCAGTTCCTGCTGAAGAACGGCTTGTACATCGTTATCATTTTAATCTTTATCGCAATGGCGATTTTGGCTCCGATGACGAAGGGCGTTGACCTGCTCACCACGCAGAATGTTCTGAACATTTTGCAACAGGCTTCCCCACGTATGTTCTTAGCCTTGGGTGTTGCCGGATTGATCTTGCTTACTGGTACAGACTTGTCTATCGGACGTATGGTCGGTATGGGCATGGTTATTGCAACAGTAGTTATGCACAAGGGGCCGAATACCGGTAGCGTCTTTGGTCATGCCTTTGACTTCACCGGCATCCCGATTGGTGGTCGTGTTGTGCTGGCATTGATCGCTTGTATTATCGCAACGACGATCTTCACCATGATCGCCGGATTCTTTACCGCGCGATTCAAGATGCACCCATTCGTCTCCACTATGGCAAATATGCTGATCATCTTCGGTTTGGTTACCTACGCAACCAAGGGTGTTAGCTTCGGTGCAATCGAATCCGATATTCCAAAGATGATCGTGCCAAATGTTTCCGGATTCCCAACCATTATTCTGTGGGCAATCGCAGCAACCATCGTGGTCTGGTTCATTTGGAACAAGACTACCTTCGGGAAGAACCTCTACGCAGTTGGAGGTAACCCTGAAGCAGCAGCCGTTTCGGGTATTTCTGTTTTCAAGGTGACCATGGGAGCCTTCATCCTTGCCGGTATCCTCTACGGCTTCGGATCGTGGCTTGAAGCAGCACGTATGTTCGGTTCCGGTTCGGCCGCCTACGGCCAGGGTTGGGATATGGATGCTATTGCTGCCTGTGTGGTCGGTGGAGTTTCCTTCACCGGTGGTATTGGAAAGATTTCTGGTGTGGTTACCGGTGTGATGATCTTTACCGGTCTGACCTACTCGTTGACTATTCTCGGTATTGACACCAATCTTCAGTTCGTATTCGAAGGAATCATTATTTTGGCTGCGGTCACACTTGATTCTCTCAAGTATGTTCAGAAGAAGTAATACTACGTGGTAAAAGGATGGTGACCCCAGTATTGACGCTCGAGTCACCATCCTTTTATAAGTCTTGTACGCATATGCTTTATAGCATGCTTGCGGCCAAAATAAACAACCGACGACGTCGAGATGGATCGGGAGAAGAACTACTATGAAAACGGCAATCCAGAACTCTTCCAGCTAGCTAAGCCACCATGGATCGAAATCGCATCGTAACCTGCATTTTGCATGCGATATGCGGTGTGTAGCGATTGTTGCCCATCAGAACACACCAGTATCAGACGTTGAGTTTTGTCCAATCCAGACGACGGGCGAAGCAAACGCGCTTGTGGAATATGCTCGCTACCTGCTATATGCCCTTTATTCCAGTCAATGAGGTCGCGAATATCGATTAGGCGAGCACCAGCTTGATATTCCTTATATGCCTGCGCAGTGGTGAGTTGAGGCGAACGCCCTTCTGGATAAAGAAAATCGAAAAAACCCATAGAAATATTCTAACCAGATTTTCTCGATCGGTGCCTTAGACGATGAGACCTGTATCAAACGAGCTTTGAAAAGATGTTTTGCAAGAGCATAACTCAGAGGGGTGTTATCATTTGACACTGCCGGCTAATATAGAACCATGGGCGGGATGATAAAACGATCAGTGATTGACGATGTGCGTGACAAGACGCGCATCGAAGATATTGTTGGCGAATACGTTACGCTCAAAACCGCTGGAGTCGGCTCAATGAAAGGGTTGTGCCCATTCCACGATGAGAAGACGCCGTCTTTCCACGTGCGCCCGCACGTCAACCGGTGGCACTGCTTTGGATGTGGCGAAGGCGGAGATGCCATCTCTTTTATCGAACGCATCGAACATGTTTCCTTCGTTGAAGCAATAGAACTCCTCGCCCGTAAAGCCGGAGTAACAATCGAATATGAGGAAAGTGCATACGGTGAGCGAGAAGAACGCGGCCCACGCGATGTGACGCGCTCGCGACTAATCGATGCCCATCGAGTCGCCGAAGAATTCTATATTCAGCAATTGGCGACTGAAGCCGGGAAACCAGCTCGTGACATGCTGGAAGCACGCGGATTCAGTCCGCAAGCTATCGCTGATTTCCGCGTCGGGTATTCTCCGGATTCGTGGGACGGTGTACTAACCGAGCTTCGCCGTCGCGGGTTTAATGATAAAGAGATCTTGGCGTCAGGCCTTGCCACGCAGAAAACTCGTGGACTCTACGATCGGTTTCGAGGCCGAGTCATGTGGCCAATACGGTCCATTACAGGTGACCCGATCGGGTTTGGTGCACGTAAACTTTTCGACTCTGATCAGGGGCCGAAATACCTCAATACTCCAGAAACGATGATATATAAAAAATCTGGAGTACTTTACGGGCTGGATGTAGCGAAAAAGTCAATTGCTGAGCAACGTGCTATTGTCGTCGTCGAAGGCTATACGGATGTGATGGCTGCCCATCTTGCTGGGGTGACTAACGCGGTGGCTACCTGTGGTACTGCTTTTGGTAGTGAACATGTGAAGATTGTGCGACGGTTGATGGGCGATTCTGCTAATCCAGCAGCTGGTGTGATGATGAGTAACGGTCGTGCTTTTGGCGGTGAAGTTATTTTCACTTTCGACGGCGATGCCGCGGGTCAGAAGGCCGCGTTGCGTGCTTTCCAAGAAGATCAAAGTTTTGCGGCACAAACCTTCGTTGCTGTTTCGGCAGATGGCATGGACCCGTGTGATTTACGGATGGCTGGGGGCGATGCAGCGGTAAGGCAATTGATCGACGATCGTCGTCCGCTATTTGAATTTGCTATTCGTTCAATGCTTAATCAGCTTCCATTGAACACGGTTGAGGGCCGAGCTGCTGGGCTTTCTGCGGCTGCTCCGGTGGTGGCACATATCCGAGATCGCGTCTTACAGTCGGAGTATTCTCGCCAGCTCGCTGGTTGGCTTGGTATGGATGAGGCACTGGTTCGTGACAGTGTGCGCCGGGCGGGGAGAAATTCGCGATTGCCGGTCCAAATTCAACAAGTTGAAGAAGAGTATTCGCGCCCGGTTTTACAACCGCGCGATGCGCTACGTGACCCGATAGCGTTGGTTGAACGCCAGGCACTTGAAGTAATGCTGCAATTGCCTGGACTTGCGTTGGGAGCGCATGCGGATCGTATTCCGTCGCGCACCTTCCGCATCCCGATCCATCAAAGTATTTTTGATGCGCTAATGGCCGCTGGTGGGGTTGGCGCTTACGACGCAAAGTTCCGTGAACTGACTGCTGGCGGTATGGATAAGAACACTGCTTCGATTCGTGCAAGTTCGTGGTTCGTTGAGGAAGTAGAGTTACATGCTGACGACGTTGTTCGCGGTGCTATTCGTCAGCTTACGGTTGAGCCTTTACCAGAACGAGATGGTGAAGAGTCGTGGCGTTACGTGCGTGGAATTATTGTTTCCCTTATCCGGCAGGGGATTACCCAACAGATTGCTGATGTGCGCCGGGAAATGAACACGTTAAGTGCGGATTCTCCACAGCAGGAGTACTTGTTTGAAATGCTCATGAAATTAGAAACGGCCCGACGTGCGTATGATTCGGTTAACGGCGTGTGATGTGTGTAGTTTTACGGTTGTCAATTATGCCGGCGTGTAAGTTTTCGGTACGATAGTGTCCGTTGCCCCTGTAGCTCAGCTGGTTAGAGCAGGGAACTCATAATTCTTTGGTCGCGGGTTCAAGTCCTGCCGGGGGCACAATGTAAAATCCTCTAGTAGTTTGTTTGACTACTAGAGGATTTTTCGTCGGTGTACCGAGAACCTTTTGAGCTGTGGAAAACTTTTTTCGCGTATAGGAAAAGGTTGTTAGATTTACGCTATGAGCAGCACAGACTTTTCTCAAATGGTTTACCGATGGGCAGGTATTTTCATCGCTTCGATAGTACTTCTTAGCGCATGTACGGCTAAAAGTGAGCCGGCAGATCGGCCTATGGAGGCGTTAAGTTCACAAGAAGCGACAGTATTAGAGAACAGCGAGTCAGGCGGGGAACGAGCAATCCCTCAACGTCCTATTGTGGACCCACCGGTTGATCCGGTGTTGACTGGTGATAACCGTGCCGATGCTGTGGCAGTCGCTCAACATTTTGTGCAGGTGTATCCGTACATGTTGAAGACTGGTGATACGTCATTTTGGCAGCGCTACTCGTCTCCTGAGTGCAAATTCTGTCAAGAGACTCTCGACGCTGCGCGTGAACGCAATAAGTCCGGAGCGTGGATCGATGGGGATCTGGAACTGAAGAATCCGCTGCTACGGGTAGCGAATGAAGGTGAAACCCTCTTTCAAGTGGAATTTAGCGTGGAACGCACTGGTGTAGTTGAGCACTTGTCGACTGGCGAAAAAGTTGTTCCTAACCATGAAAATAGAGTTCTGCTGATCGTGAGCAAAGATTCTCAATGGACTGTTAAAAATTTCCAAATCGGAAAAGCTGCAGAAAATAATGAATAGTTTTTTCTTCTTTCTTGCTCTGACTGGAACTTTTAGTGCCGACACTCCTGCTATGACCGAGGGCGACCGTTGGGGATCATCAGTGACCGATAACATTGTTGAGGTGGGTATGGTCGTGCCGATTAATAGTTATACGAGAAACGACTCAGATGAGGTGCTCCCACCAGATCTCTCGGCGCCAACATTTGTACCGCCGCGCTATACGATAAGCGACTTTTGTGCGGGTATTCCTGTACCTGGAACCGTGCCTGTTGGATGGGGAATAGGAAATCTCGGCGAGCTTGAATCAAGACGCGAAGAAATATGTGCCGCAGATATGAACCAATCCCTAACCTTAGAGGCTATTTCAACAGCGTTTCAAGACCAAGCCTCCACAATTATTGATGCCGGTGAATTCCATATACAGCCAGAAACCACGTCGATCCTTATAAACAAAGACACCTATTTCTCAAGTACAGCAGTTGAGCACACAACTATGCTCACAGTTGCTGAACAAGAAATTCCCATCAAAATTACTCCGCAGTCGTATCATTGGCAGTTTGGCGATGGCGAAGAGCAGATAACTTCCACTGGAGGCCGAGGGTGGCCTGATGGGCAGATTCGACACCCGTATCACCAACAAGGTACCTATCGACCAACAGTAGTCGTGGCCTGGTCGGCAGTAGTTCGATTACCGTCAGGAACGTGGATCCAGGTGCCCGGAACTGGTTATACACAAAGTACTGGGCGGGAGTTCACAGTACGAGAAGCTCGAGCAGTCCTCACTTACAGAACACGCTAGACTACCAGTGTGAAACTAAATGAAAATTCGCAAGAAAAAGATGTGAACACCGGAACAGGTCTATCTGAGGACGAACTGGCAACGCTCAAAGCCGCGCAGAAAAAATACTTCTTCCTCGCCTTGATAGCAGGGCTGATCCTTCTTGTTCTGGGAATAATTGCTGGTCAAAACTTTGCCCACTCGACGTCGAGTGAAGTGGAGCAGGGGAGTAGCATCGCTATAGAGATTTTGGGAGAACAACTGTGCTAGGAAAGAAAAAATATCCTGAGAAGCTCAAGAACAGCCTCGGAAAAAGACCAGCCACTGCCACGAAGATCGCTGGACAAACAGAGCGCTGGATAGCCGCCTGGGCCACTGAAATGGCGATCATCGAAAATGACGGCAGCCGTCAGACATACGAATGGTATGAGTTTGAAACAGCCTCCTGGGACGATGAAGCACGCCTCCTGACACTGACATTCGTCGAACCAGGAGTCGAGGCGTTGAAAATCACACTCGATGACGATGCAAATGATTACCTACTGACGATGATTCATGAGCGAGTTGAGCGATCAATTGTCTGTCAAGGGTTTGCAGATTTACCTTCAGGCGGTGTCGCCCGAGGGCAAGTGCGTAGACGCTCTGATGAGACCCTTTTCGTTCAAATCATTGTTGACAGGGAACCTACATCGGCGGATTTGCAGGCAATAAACGGTTTAGAGATAGAGTTGCGCGATATGGTCGGCATGGTTAGCTAGCGTTGCCGATCGACTGTAGGAACAGGCGATTTTGTGATGGCGCTTACAAAACGTAGAAAAATGCGAATTTGAATTTGCATCCTTCTCCGTCACCGTCTATAGTTTTTGGAGTCGCCTTCCCGCATAGCTCAATGGCAGAGCATTCGACTGTTAATCGAAGGGTTGCTGGTTCGAGTCCAGCTGCGGGAGCAAAGGAATGAGACCCGGTCATTTGACCGGGTCTCATTCTATTTCCCAGTAGATAAATCGTAGGTTCGAAAGTCGTTCTTCGCCCATCAGTGATGTCAGAGCGATATACAAAATCTCTCTAACTTAGCCCAGCTTTGAATAGCGGCTCTTCGGATTTTGGTGGGGTGTGGGGTAGATTGTGTTGAGGAGTCGCTAGTTGGGTTTGCTGGTGTAGCGGAGGCATCTGGTGTGGTAGTTGGTGAAGTTGGTAAATCTGTAGCCGATTCTTTTGATGCGTTTGATGAGGTTGTTCATGGCTTCGGTGATCGAGTTCGATAGGCGGGCGTGGTGGTAGGCCAGGATCTGGTGATACCAGTTTTTGAGTGTTCGGCTAAGTTGTTGGATTTCTTGGGGTATGAAGTCTTGGCTGGTGTGGTTGATGAGTTGATCAAGCATGGTTTGAGTGGTGGTGATGTCGGGTGTAGAAATTTCGTAGGCGTGTCTTTGACACGGTAAGCGATAGCTACTTCACCATAGGGCTCTCCTAGGCGTAAGAGTGATTCGATCCGATGTTGTGTTTTATCGGTGAGTTTTTGTCCGTAGACAAGTTGGCGTCTTATACGGTAGAGCGGGTTGGTTTTTCGTCCGCGGTGTCCAAGTGTTTGTTGTTGAACACGCCGGCGTACACGATCAAGGGCTTGGTTAGTTAATGTGATGACGTGGAAGTGGTCAGCAACTTGGGTAGCGTGCGGTGTGATCGTGTTGAAAACAGCCCGGTAGGTCGGGCTCATATCGAGTGGGGCATAGCTGATTTTTTGTTTCCAATAGGTAGGGAAGCGGTGAAGGAAACGGGCAACCTCAACATAGCTACGGTTTGGAATAATATCAATGGTCTGGTGGTTGGTTATATCGCGTAGCGTGGTCACATATTGGGTAGGGCGTTTGTTTAAGACGAACGAAACGTGTCTCGTCAAGACCAATCGCAGGAGTTTGAGATAAACGTTTACGATCAGCATCAAGTAAGGCCTGCCCGTAGACGGTCACGGTATGGTTAATCGTGTGCCAATCACAGCCCAGCTCGCCAGCGACTTTACTTATTGTTCGTCCCATTCCTACTTGCTTGGTCGTCCGTTTAGCTGCCCTGGTCGTTAACCGAGAGTGTCTACTAGCAATGCGTTTGTCCTGGCTAGTCCATGAACCCATAGCACAATCATTGCTAGGACAATACCAGCGGTGTTTACGCCAGATCAGACCCATGGGGCGTCCGTAAACGGGCAGATCGATATAAGGAACTCGTGGTCTATCCTTGACTCGTGCCCGTACCTTGCATCGAGGACATAGCACGGTATCAAGATCTTGCTCGATCTCGATTGATTGGTGTGGTCCGTGACGATGATAAGCCACAGGCACAACATCTTTTAAACTCAGTAAACGAGCCACGATTACGTTAGGATCAGAACTGGTGAAGATAGTTTCAGGTTTTTTGCTCACACTCTAAGCATGAACTCTCTTCACCATCTTCACAACACCCCGCTAAAATGCGAAGAGTCGCTTTGAATGGCTCAGATCGCCCTGAATAAAGGGGAATGTTGTGCCGGGCACAATTACCAGCTCGAATATCGATCCCTACCTCACATTCGAACTCAAGGAGTAGGAAAAAAGACCCTCGTGGCGTAGAGTTATAGTTGTCATGCAAATCAAGAAGAAAAGCAGGGGGTGAAACTAAATGAAGAAGTTCAAGAACCTATTCCGCACCCGCGAGACAGCGAATGCACTCATCGTCGAAGCACGTGCGAAGGATATCGATTTCGCAATCGACTCTCGCACATGGTGAATAGAGCAATGCTCATAAGAAGGCGCACAACGGGGTGCGCATTTTTTATGCCCAAAATAGCTCGGCGAAAACATTTGCTGGACGATAGTACTACAGGCCAGTGCTACTATATCCACCGTCGTAAAGCCCCACGTTGCTTTTCGGGCTAGCGGACAATTGTTATTGATGGTTTTGCCGTTTTTCGTTGCTAGGGTGGGGTTTTCTGGAAAGAAACTCGTTTCGACTCGAGTTTTTGGTTGGACAATAGTTATTGATTTTGTTGCCAGTTATCCGCGTGATAGCAGGGAAAAATTGTAGTGAAAGTCGGTTGCATACTAGTGGGTATGAGATCGAACAAGAAACACTGCCCTACTTGTGGTGAAGGCATGGTCAAAAACGGTAAAGACAAATGCGGCCACCAACGCTGGATCTGCCGCTCATGCAAGGTAACCTCGCGTTGGCATAACGACGTCACTTCGCGGGATTTGCGTGCGTTCTTAGAGGTTCTGACTGGGAAAACCACGCAGCGAGAACTTCCTGGACAGGGCCGGACCTTCCGACGCAAGAGCGCTGTGTTGTGGGAGATCTGGCCGATATGCGAACCCGATGGGCAAGCCCACCGCGTGATCCATGTTGATGGTATCCATTTAGGCCGCGATGCTGTCATTCTGATCGCCTGCAGCCCCGAATATGTGATTGCCTGGCATGTGGCCAGACGTGAATCGACCCAAGCCTGGCTGGACCTGCTCGCGAAAATCCCACCACCCGGTATGGTCGTGGCTGACGGGGGCACAGGTTTCACAACAGCTCGGGCACAATTGTGGCCCTCCACGCGTGTCCAACGCTGCACGTTCCACGCCTATCAACAGGTCAAACGCTACACGACCACACGCTCACGAACTGAATGTGGCAGACAGCTCTACCGGATCGGTGTTGATCTATTGCATGTGAAAACTCCCGCACACGCGCACGTATGGATCGATAGCTTCTATGCTTGGCGTCACCGTTGGGCTGGGTTCCTGGCCGAGAAAACCCGTAACGAGAAAGGAAAACTAGTCGATAAACACGAGCGGCTCGTCAAGGCTGGCAATAGTCTGTCTAGGCTGGTCGATAGTGGCCATTTGTTCACGTTTCTCAATCCCGATCTTTACGATGACGGAGAAATAATCGGTTCTCTACCAGCGATGAATAACCAGATCGAGGGAGGTATCAACTCGCCTTTACGTGAACTGCTGCGCCGTCATCGGGGTATGAGTATCGATCACCGGATCCGTGCAGTGTCATGGTGGTGCTACCTACACACCGAGAACCCTGCCAACCCAGCCGAAATCCTGCGTATCATGCCCACCAACACGGACATCATGCGCGCTTACCAGCAAGCCGCAGCCCGACACCGAGCCCACCACAACAACCATCGCTGGGGCAACGGCCTTGACTGGAACGAACTCCACACCCACACACCCTACCGCAACGACTACTAACCCAAAATCAATAACTTTTGTCCTATAACCCTGCTTTTCTGACGTCCCGCATAAGTTAGGCCCAAGTTTGAAGTGCCCCAGGTTTTGTTCCGTTTGAGTAGATGGGCATAGTCTGGACTATGCCAAAGGAATTTGATCAGGATGCGAAGGATCGTGTCGTCCGCTTGGTAGAAGACCGTATTGTGGCGGAGAATGTTTCCTTGCAAGAAGCGTGCAAGATTGTGGCACCGAAACTAGGTGTTTCTTGGCACACTGCTCGGCAATGGACTCAGGTAGCTCGCCGTGGAAGGGGCGCGTTCTTGAACGCTTGCCGGAGGACTTGGAAGTCGAAAATGCGCGGCTACGCCGTGAGAATCAGGAGCTTTGTGATACTCATGAGTTCAGATAAGCAGCGTCGGCTTTTAACGTTGGAACTGGCCCCGAAACATTGGTAAATGATTCGGGTCATTGATGAGTATCGAAATCGTTTCTCTACTCAGTTCATCTGCACGACGTTAAACACTGACCGTGTTGGTGGTTTGTGGCTATCGTCAATCAAAATCCCGTGGTGTGAGTGCTCGTAGCCTGCGTGATGCTGCTGCCGATAGGACATATCGTTGAGATTTATGAAGGTAACTACAATGTCTACGGGATTGGTTAAGATGCGGTCGGCGTTGGGCCGTGAGGGGAAAATATATTGGTCGTGAAGCATACCGCTCGTTTGATGCGCCTTGCTGGAGTTAGTGGTAAAGGTAAGGGCCGCTTGCTTGTGAGAACTCGTAAACCTCAAGGGGTGAGATACTCGCCTAGACTTGGCGTGACGTGAATGTCGAGCTTTCGAGGCCGAATCGGTTGTGGGTGGGGTGACATTACCTATGTCCGTACCCGTAAGGGGTTTTCTCTACACCGCTTTTGTGACCGATGTGTTCTCTACGGACGGATTTATCGGGTGGGCGCTGGTCGGTTCAATGCGAACGTAAAGCGTTACTGTTGCAGGCATACTATCAGGCGATCGTATGTGCGAAGAAAACAACTGGGCTGATTCACCATTGCAACCCGCGGCTCGCAGTATGTGTCCATTGTTGACAATGAGCGTCTTGCCGAGCATGGGATTACTTACCTCGACCAGGGACGGTTGGCGATTCGGATGACAATGCTTTGGCTGAGAACGTCAACGGTTCATTTCAAGAATGAGCTGATTCATTCATAGGTGGTCATGGGGCGGGGCGTGGTTTGATGTTGAAATCGCGGGCGTTTGAATGGGTTTCGTGGCCGAACGAGTCAGGGCTTGACCAGAGCTTGGGCTACCGTACACCGGCTGAGGTTGAACAGGAGTTTTGGAACGACAACACCGGCCAAGAAAATAATAGAAATCAAAGCACATACCTAGGAACAAAACCCGGGGCACTTCAGTTTGCTGAGTTTCCTTAATGTGGCTGGATCGCCGGTTGTGATTATTTTGGCGATGATGTTTTTTAACATCTCGGTGATTGCTCGTACGGTGGGGGTGGCTTGGGCGAATCTGAACCCTAATTATGAGGATGCTGCCCGAACTTTGGGTGCTTCGCCGGTGCGCGTTTTTACTTCGGTTACGTGGCCGCGATTATCTGGGGCTGTTTATTCGGCAGCAATGTTGGTGTTTTTGTATTGCGCTACGTCCTATTCGTTGGTGATGGTGCTTGGCTCTACTCGTACGCGCACGTTAGAAACTGAAATTTATCGGCAAACGTCGCAGTTTTTGAATTTGGGTGCTGCCGCGATTTTGTCATTGATCCAAGCGGTGATCGTTATTATTGCGTTGGTGATTTCCCAGCGGTGGAGCAAATCTGGGGTGGTGGTGGATCGGTATTCGCGTTTTGTTGCTGCGCCACGGCCGATATCTGCCCGCCAACGGCTATTATTATATGCCTTGATCGTCTTTATTTTTGTGCTTATTGTGTTGCCGATCCGGCAGGGGGTGTTGCGGTCATTGCGGCGCAATGGTGAGTTTACGTTCGCTTACTACACTGATTTATTTATTCCTGGGGCTGCTCGATCAGTTGATTTTGCTATTGCCACGACGATTGGGAATTCGCTGCAATCGGCGCTTTACGCTACGGTGATTGCGGTGGTTATTGGCGGCGCGGTGTCATTACTGGTTACCCGGAAGTTCCGGCATCATGCAGACCGTTGGGAAACGATCCACAATATGTATGATGGTATTTTTATTTTCCCGGTGGGAATTTCTTCAGTCACCTTGGGTTTTGGCATGTTGGTGGCTTTGGGTGGCCCGTTGAACGTCATTGCTGATTCGCAATTGTTGCTTCCGTTGGCTCAATCTTTGGTATGTTTACCGATCCTTATTCGTACGATGGTTCCGATGTTGCAGCGGGTTAATCGAGCGCTATATCGGCCAGCCCTCACGCTTGGTGCACCGCCGTGGCGGGCTTTTTTCACTGTGGAAGGCCCAGTATTGTTGCGTGCACTGGGGGTTGCGAGTGGTTTTGCGTTTGCGATCAGTATCGGTGAGTTTTCGGCTACATCATTTTTGGTATTACAACGCGAACCTACGCTGCCGGTAATGATTTATCAGTTGGTTGGGCGAGCGGGCGCTGCCGATCAGGGGATGGGTTATGCGGGCACTGTGGTGTTATGTGCGATCACGGCTGTGGTGATGCTCTGTGTTGAAATGGTTACGAGCACTAACGCGCAACAGCGCAACAATTCGACTGTTAGTGAGGGGTAAGAAAATGAGTACGATTTCGATGTCTGATGTGAATCTGAGCTACCCTAATGGTTTCCAGGCGTTACGTGATGTGAACCTTGAGATTGCACATGGTGAGGTTGTGGGTTTGCATGGGGCTTCTGGTTCGGGCAAATCGACGGTGTTGCGCGCTGTTGCTGGGTTAGAGCCGATCGATAGCGGCAGTATTGTGGTGGGTGGAAAGATATGGCTGGTATCCCTACTCATCAGCGTAATATCGGCATGGTGTTTCAAGATGGTCAGTTATTTGCTCATCGTAGTGTTGCCCGCAATATTTCGTATGCTTTGGAGATGGCTGGGGTTGGTGGTTCTCAGCGTGATGAGCGTGTGCGGGAGATGATGGATTTAGTTGGCTTATCTGGCTATGGGGATCGGGATGTGGCAACGCTTTCTGGCGGGCAGGCCCAGCGTATTGCGTTGGCGCGTTCGCTTGCTCCTAGCCCGCATGTGTTGTTGTTAGATGAGCCGCTTTCGGCTCTCGATAAGGATTTGCGCGAACGTTTGGCGGGGGATTTACGCGATATTCTGGTTCAAGCGAAAATGACGGCGATTTTTGTTACCCATGATCGGATGGAAGCCGACGCGGTTGCTGACCGGGTGTGTGTTATGGATGCGGGCAGGATTGTTCGCGAAGTGTAGTTGCTGGACTAACGTTAAACTACGAGTTTTCCCTAGGGATATGCAGGTTTGGTGAAACGTATAGTAAGGACTTTCGGTATTTTCAGATCTTTGTTTGGTATATATCACTGATTGCTATTTTTGGGTTTATTTTCGGTGGCGTTTTGCGTTATCATTTTTAGGAATTGAGAATTCATTCAAATTTCAAGAATCGGTGAATCGATTTAAGAATTGAGTATGTAAAGCGAAGCACTGCTCGGTGGAATGCTTTACCCTAATTTGATACTGAGGAAGAGTGATGGTTATTGAACGAACACAACGAGTCTGGGCTTTCTTAACAGCCGCAGCGCTCGTTTTGATGACTTTGGGCGGTGGTTTGTTAGTGCCACGCTTTGCCCATGCAGATGTGCAAGGTGGTGCTGAACCAAGTCAGTCAGCGCCAATTCAACCGGCTGTAGATACGGCTCCAGCGAAGATGGCTGACGCGTATAAGCCTAACTTCATTGGTGCTGGCGTAGAACGCGGAGAAACAGTTACGCTTAACGCCCCAACGTTCGAGGATGCTAACAAACGGCCGATTGATGCACCTGCAGGAGTGCAGTACTCCATTGATGAAAAAACAGACTCTCGTCTCCATGCTCGTATTGATGGTCAGGGTGTGATCACGGTAGCGCCAGATGCTAATCTCAATGCAGACTTCTATAACGTGTTCGTGACGGTAACATATGCAGACGGAACTTCTGATTTTGCGAATTTCACTGTTAATGTCACAGCGTTATGGGATATTGTTTACACTCCAGCAAATGTGGAAGTGCTTCAGGGAGAAACTCGGACGCTTACTCCTCAACTTCAGCTAGATGGTGCTCCGAAAAATACTCCGACGACTACTGTGTTCGCAATTGAGAGTGGATCATCCAATAATGATGTGATTTCAATTGACCCAACGAATGGCAATATCGCGGTAAATGCCACTGATAATGCTGAACTTAAAACATATGTCGTAAAGGTAACAGCAACTACTGGATCGGTTATTGCTCGTGGTACCGTGACGATTACGATCGCTGCCAAGGAAACGGCTCCAAAAGTGCCATCAACTCCTCAGAAGGATATGTATCAGCCGGCATTCACCGGTGATAAAGTGGACACTGGTGCAGCAAAAACTCTTGCTGCACCAGAGTTTACGGATGCGAAGGGCGTAAAGACTGCAGCACCCCGAGGGGTACAGTACGCTATTGTCGGTGAAAAAACCTCAGCTGTCATGCATGCCCGTATCAATGATAAAGGTGAGATTACGGTAGCACCAGAACCGGGTGTCGCAACACGTCTGTACAATATTTTCGTTATGGTGACATATGAGGATGGATCTTCCGACGAAGTATCTGTCGGTGTATTCGTCGATACTCCTTGGGATATCGGCTACACTCCGGCCGATGTAGAAGTGCGCCAAGGGGAAACTCAGACGCTTACTCCTAAGATTAAGTACAATGGCAAGGATCAAACGGCACCTAACACTACTGTTTACGCATTTGAGGGTGACTCACCCCATCCAGCGATTACTCTTGACTCAAAGACTGGTGTTATTGCAGTAGCCCCAGCAACTGATGCAGCAATCGGCCAATTTAATGTCCGTGTTAACGCAACCAATAATGGTAGGCTAATTGCTCAAGGTGATGTGAACATCAAGATTGTTGCCAAGCCTGTGGCTCCGGCTCCTCAGCCACCGGCTCCAGCACCTGAAAAGCCTGCATACAAGTTCTCTTATGATGATCTTGCTGTGACTCAGGGTGAAACTGAGAGCGTTGAGCTTAAGGTAACGCTCGATGGTAAGAAGAGCTCAGCTCCAGCTGATGTATCTTTCACTCGCGATGCAAAGATGCCTGACTGGATCACCGTAGATGCCAAGACTGGTGTAATTACCGCAACCACCGATGAGTATGTTCCAGCTGAAACCTACAACTACATGGTGACGGTTACACAAGCTGACGGTGCAAAGACTGAAGTTCCAGTGATGGTCAAGGTTGCCAAGGCTGGCGACGCACCTGAGCTCAAGTCCCAGCTATGGAAGCTTTCCTACGCTGATACCACACTCCAGCAACTCAAGAGTGCCACAGTTAAACTCACTGCAACCTTGTTCGGCAAGGAACGCGCCCTACCACGCGGAGTTACATTCGCTCCGGGTGCAGATATGCCAAGCTGGGTAACCGTAGATGAAAAGACCGGCGCTATTACCGTTAAGCCATCAGAATTCGTAGAAATTAAGAGCTACGTATTCCACGTTGTTGTCACACACCTCAACGGCGAAACGGAAAAGTTGGCAGTGAACATCAAGGTCACTGAAGCTGATGCACAGATGGAAGAACCTCAACCACAAAAGCCTGGAAAGGTTGTAATCCCAGCTTTGAAGCTCACCCCGGCAACGCCACACGCGACGCCACAAGAGCCAAAGCCAAGTGATCCTAAGCCAAGTGATCCTAAGCCAACCCAGCCTAAGCCGGTAGAAACACCATCAACTGGTCTAGCAAAAACCGGTGTTGGAATTGCTGGCCTAGCTGGAACTGCGCTCCTTGCAGCACTTGCTGGCGCAGCGATGCTACGCCGTCGTAAGGCCTAACCCAACACACAGCTAGCCGCAAGGCTACAGTAAAATACTCCCGGGAGTTAGACTCAAACGAGTTCCTAACTTTCCGGGAGTATTTTTGTATCTAACGCTACCGCTGCGTCAAGGGCACCATAGTGCCGCACCTGAAGTAGTTACTTGTCAACCAATTCCGTATGCCAACAGCGGGCAGCAAATTCAGTAAACGGGCCGCGAATACCAGCCGCAACCTCAGCAGCTGTTTGCGCATCAGGTTGATCAGACCAAATTGAGAAGAACGCCCCCACGAGCGAATCAGGGTAGTGCCCAGCAGAAGGCTGAAGCTCCTAGTTAACGCAGTCTGTTAGCTTCGCCGGTAACTGCGGAAAAAGACCAGGGTGCCAGCCGGCAGCTGCCAACCGCTCCGCAGTTGGGTAACGGTATCCGGCATTCTCACCTAGCACGTAATACAACAACGAATCATTGAAGTTAACCACCCGATAATCAGCCTCCAGCGCCGATGCCAGAGGGCGCATTTGTACATGCCAATTAGTCCACCACGTTAAAATCACGTCTGGATCAAGAGGCACCACATGTGCGCGCAACATACCGTCATTCCACACCCGCGGAATGAAACCGCGAGACTTCACGTGCGCACTGATCTGGTTAACGAAATCGGTGAGCAGATCAAAAGCATTCGCATCTGGACCAAAACGACGCTGGGCGGCTTGCGCTAACAGCGGATATTCCGATATTCACGCAAAATCAACAAATTCATCCCCGTCTAGATGCCATGATGGACAATCAGCGAATAAATCAGCAAAATCATCGATGAGTGCCCGCGCAAAGTCCAAAGCCTCAGGCAACGTAATATTCAGAGCATGGCCAGTATCTGGAATCGCTAACGGTTGCGCATCAGCCGCAAGATTAGCCGGTGGCAGTTGTAACTGTGGAAAGGCAGCCAAGGCTTGCCGTAAATGCCCCGGCATATCTAAGGACGGAATAATATCAATATGCAGATCGCGTGCTAAAGCAAGGATGTCGCGTGCTTGGGCGCGAGTAATATGTTCCTGAGAAACGATCTGCGGAAACGCCAAGGATTCTAACCGGAACCCCTCATTTTCAGAAAAGTGCCACTGGATCGTATTCAACCCAAGATTGGCTGCTTCGCGGATCAGATCCTTCATCCACTGGGCATCAAAATACTTTCGCCCTGCATCAATATGGATACCGCGTTCGCCAACCAACGGATACATGCGGATCGATTCACTCGGAAGCGAACCGTGTTTATCGTAGGTGGCAAGCAGATGCCGGGTGCCACGGAAAATACCTAGGGGGCTGGCAGATGATATGACGATAGTTGTTTCGCCGACGTCGATCTGGACGGCTTCTGTGGGGTGCATAGCCTGCGTGTGCGCACGCAAAACGATAGCGCAGGTTTCGGGGCTAGTGCTGTTCACACGCGCAGCCTTAGCCGCATCTGTGAAGCTATCGATAGTGATCGAGCTGTTGGGTTTTGCGGCGTCGTGAAGTATTGCAGCGTCGTCAAGTATTGCAGTAATGCCGCGGTCACCGAATTCAGTGGCTAACCGGTGTGCCTCATGGCTGAAAGCCGAATCGGATATGATGACAACAGTTTCCGGCACAATTGCGGTGTTAGGCCGGGTGCCCATTACTGCTTGACGCCACCTTCTTCAACACCCTTGAAGAACTGCTTCTGGAGGGCGGCAAATAAGATGATGATCGGGATCAACGCAATCATCGTACCTGCTGCGATCACACGCGGATTAGCGGAGAAGTTAGAATTCAGGTACTGCATACCAACAGTGAGCGTGTAATTCTTTGGATCCGAGAGCACAACCAGTGGCCAAAGGAAGTCGTCCCAAGCGGCAATGAAGGAAAAGAGTGCTACCACGGAGATCATGTCGCGGAAACCAACAGAACGTTAATGGCAGCGATAGCGCCAGGGAGGAATACGCCCCATAAAGTATTTGCTAAACCGATTGACTTGATGGTCAAATACTGGCTGGTGAGGGTGACTTCGCCGGGAAGAAGTAGGGTAGAGAAGAAGATCGCGATGATGATCGCCTTGCCCTTGAACTTCAAGCAGCCTAGAGCATACCCACCTAACGTTGCAAAGATGACGTTAGAGATTACCGTGCCTACACCAACAAGCAAGGAATGCCATGCGTAGTTCAAAACTGGAATGGTACGGAAAACTTCCTTGTAATTATCCCAAGTGGGCTCAGCTGGAATCATCGTTGGTGGGAAGTCGTAGATGTTCTCGCTAGCACCCTTGAATGAGGTGGAGAGTTGCCAAAAGAAAGGAAACACCATGATGCAGAAAACGGCAAAGAGCATCAAATATTTAACAATTAAGCCTGCTAGTGACGGCTTCATGATGTCAGAAGAACCCTTGGCGCGGTACGGACGGTCGTGACGGACCATGTCAGCTACTTTACTCATGATCGCACTCCCTCAGTGATATTTGCTTGAGCGGCCAGGTTAGCGGTCTGCTTCGTGTTCTTCTTTGCTACACTCTTGTTGGCTCGGCGGTTACGCCAGGAGGAGAGCGCTTCACGGAGCATATCTTTGTTATTTGATAGACCCACGATAAGGAGTGGGAAGAGTGTGAGTAGGAACAAGATGACCGAGATAGCTGAAGCGTATCCGACTTGGACGTTCAAGCCCTTACCACTGGACCGGATAAGCATTACGATACTTCATAGCACGGCCGCCAGGGCCGCCCGAGCCGGCAGAGAGAATATAAAGTTCAGTAAAGACTCGCATTGCGGCTACGCAAATAAGAACCGCAACGAGCAACATAGGGCCACGAACACCCGGAAAGGTGACAGACCAGAATCGGCGCCAGCGGCCAGCGCCATCCAAGGAGGCTGCTTCATGAAGATCACGGCCAACATTACCGAGCGCAGCAAGGTAGACCACCATGTAGTAGCCCAAGCCCTTCCAGACGGTTAGGCCGATAGCACAGCCGATAAGTAACCAGCGATCTGACAGGAACTCGATCGGGCGATCAATTAAACCGAAAAAGCGCAGGCCCTCGTTGATAGTACCTGAACCAGAGAAGAGGAATTCCCATACGATAGCAACCACAACAGCTGATGCGATTACTGGGAAGTAGAACGTGGTTCGGAAGAATCCGATACCAGGAATTTTGTTGTGAACGAGGAGTGCCAATAAAAGTGGCAAGAACGTCAATAGTGGAACACAGACGATAACGTAGACCAACGACGTTGTGATATATGCAGTGGTGAGCTGAAAAAGAATGGTAAGACCTCGGCGGGTAAAACACGTTACCGCTGTAATTCCTGTGGTGCGTCTTCAACAGCTCACCGACAAGGACTGACCAAAGAAGCTCAAATGAAAAGCTTCATCAACTTCGATACTGGGTAATAGTTCGCGTAAAGAACGCACCATAACTCGTTCCCAACGCCGTAGCCACCAATGGTGTTGGAATGTCCCTGTCCCACATCCCCAACCCACTGGCGAGGTATATCAAACCCTCATGGTCGATGGCACCTACTTCGCTTCATGGTGTTTACTCGTGGTCTATAACGGGAGACATGTTGTTGCTTGGCAATGGGCTATGCGTGAAAATACAGCCGCCTACACCGCGCTACTATCACACCTAGCCCAACCCGATATCATCATCACTGACGGACGCCGTGCGTGTGCTCAAGCAATCAAACAAACATGGCCAAACCCGTCCCATACAACGGTGCTTTTTCCACATCTATCAACGCGTTATCCAACTCATAACTACCCGCCCACGAACACGAGCAGGTATCGAGATTCTCCAGCTCACAAAAACGTTGATGAACATATCAACTCCAACCCAGGCATCCTCATGGCTAGTCCAATACACCCAATGGGAAACTCTCTGGCACGACATGGGCAAAGAACGTTCCTACCTTGGCCCACGCCCCACATCAATCACTGACCAACGCCGTTGGTGGTGGACTCACCGAAACTTACGATCAGTACGAGGCATGTACCGAGCAATGATCAAAAACAACACACTCTTTACCTGCCTCAAACCACTGACAGTAAACCCACAAACCCAAACAACATCGCCACTTGAAGGGACAGTCAACGCCGCAATCAAACGGCTCTTGTCCCAACACCGCGGGCTAAGTATCGCTCACGCCTGCCGACCAGCCGAATGGTATCTGAACACGAAAACGTAAGTTTCCCGCCGACCCAACACAACTGATTACCCCGCAACACGACAACCAGGAAAAACAAACGGAACAACCAGCACCACCAACTCCACACGGCACCCCAACCTTCGATACCGCATACAACCAACACGCACCATGGGAAGACGGTATCTGGATAAGAAAAGGCTGGGCCGGACGCTACCGAGAATAACCCCGACACGCCCGACCCAGACACACTTTTTGACCTTTAACCCTTCTATAGACAGGAAAGAGGGCTGTGGAAGTAACTAACCACAACCCTCTTAAAACGTCGCTACACAAGGATTTACTTTTCGGCGAGCGCCTCCGGATCAGGCCGGTCACGCCACGTACGAATGCCCCCAACAACCATCAGCCATAAACCAGCAATCCACCACGGGATAACAACGAGCCACGGGGCTTGCGGATAGAACCCGACCCAAACTGCCGTAGATGCAACCCAGACGATAGCTGCGACCGCATTGAGAACGCGAAGGTGCTTCACACGGAATGGGTGTACCCACTTCCACGGTATGAGAGCAAGAAGTGAGAATACGAGGACAACTATCCAGTTGAAGATAGCGTTGGTGCCAAACAACCACAAAATTACACTAACCACATTCCAGGCAGCCGGGAACCCAACAAAATACCAATCGGAGGATTTCATACGGGTGTTGGCATAGCAGAACATTGATGACATCGCAGCCATCGCAGCAGCAATGATGCTCAATATTTCACCGCCAAATGGCAAGACCTGCGCCATGAAAATTACTGGGACCATGGTCCAGCTCATGTAATCGACGATGTTGTCCATCATCACACCCGAGAACCAGGGGATGACCTCAGTGATTTTCACCTTGCGAGCCATCGGTCCATCAGCAGCATCGACAATGAGCGCGACTCCAAGCCAAAGCCACATCATTTTGTAATCGCTCACCATTAAGGCGCGGGTGGCAAGGATTACCCAGATAACCCCCGTCATAGTAAAGGCGTGAATTGCCCATGCCGTCATATAACGCGAGATGGGGTAAGGGCGCTGAACGGTCTCTTTCACTTTTTCTCCGTCGGGTAGTCGATTGTCACGGGTTTTATCCTACCTGACGGTTGGCGAAAAACGCGGTATTTACAATGGCTTGGGTATGAAATTGATTTTGTAAAAGTCTAGACAAACATGGTCAGTGGTAGATTTGGAATTTAGTAAACGGGCGAAGATGTATGTGATACGTTGGTAGACTTGTTGGTATGAGTAAACAACGACCAACCCTTGTTCTTGCGGGTGCTACTGGTTTTATTGGCGCGATGCTTGTGAAAGCAGCGATTCATGTGGGCTACGATGTCATCCGTCTCGTTCGTTCATATCCACAGGAGCGTCCGGCGCATTGCGAAGATATATTGTGGTTGCCAGGAGAGGGCAAGCTCGATGAATCGGTTTTAGTGCGAAGCGCTGGCGTCGTGTGTTTGAATGGTGCACCGCTGATTGGAAAGGTGTGGACAGACGAATATAAGGAAGTCCTGCGAGACTCTCGAATTGACTCTGTTAATACCATCGTCGATGCAATCGGCAGGCTTCCATCTCGGCAGCGACCGCGTTGCTTTATTTCAGGAAGCGCCATTGGCGTCTATGGTTCTGATTCGGGCGATGCCGTATTGACCGAAGGAGATGCGCCTGGCTCTGGGTTCCTTGCAGATCTTTGCCAGGAGTGGGAGCAAGCAGCTCAGCGGTGCGAAGAAGAATTTGGTGTCCGGAGTGTCCAACTACGCACGAGTCTGGTGATGGGAGCCGAGGGGGGATTGCTGGGCATGCTCAAGAACCTTTACCGTTTGGGGTTGGGAGCACAGCTTTCGGATGGTCAGATGTGGATGTCAACGATATCAATTGTCGATTATGCTCGTGCGGCTCTTTACCTCGTTAGCCATGATACTGTCCATGGGCCGGTGAATATGGCCTGTCCAGAACCGATACGTAATGAACAGTGGAATAAGTTGCTGGCACAGCATCTTGATCGTCCAGCAGTCTTGCGTGCTCCGCTGGGACCGTTGGCAAAGCTTTTTCCAAATGCCGTTGGGGAGACAGTTTTAGCTTCCCAGCGAGTCTATCCGCAGGTGCTACTTGAGGCTGGGTTCGCGTTCACTGCGCCAACCGTGCGCGATATATTTGCTCAAGTTTTGCCGCAAGCTCATAAGTGAGATGAACGATAGCGTAACCTAGTCAAAGTATGGCATAGTGTAAATAGCGAGTGATCTCAATATAGGTGTTACGGGGAATTTCACCTACATGAGGAGGTCACGGTGAAGAAAAAATACACTACTCGTGGTGTCATATTTATCCACTCTGTTACGCCGGCTGTTCAACCGCATGTTGAATGGGCGGTCGGAAGCATACTTGGATACCCCGTCCATTTTGAATGGACCGCGCAGCCTGCAGTGCCATCGATGAATCGTGGCGAGGTCCTGTGGACTGGTGAAGTCGGCATGGGGGCAGCTATCGCCTCAGCACTTGGCGGCTGGGAGCATTTAAGATTTGAAATTACTGAAGAAGCATCACCAATTTCTGATGGTGGACGCTGGTCATGCACGCCGGGGCTCGGTATTTTCTATGCTCAAACTGATTTGTTGGGCAACGTCGTTGTCCCAGAAAACCGGGTACGCGCGGCTCTTGAACAAGCCGGGGACGATCCCGTAGAGATTCGCCGAATGCTCGATATTGCATTGGGGACCGCATGGGACGAAGAACTTGAAGTGTTCCGCTATGCTGGTGCCGGTGCTCCAGTACGCTGGCTACACCGCGTAGGCTAGGCGAGATTATCGCTGGTTAAACAGCGAGGCGAGATCAGCTGCAGCTGACGCTACGTCGCGTGTCTCCTCCTCAGGCACGTGACGCGGTTCGTCTGCAATAAGCTCGATCAAATCCGCTACCGTGAGCAGTTGTGGAATCTGGGAGTCAGCCACATGTTTCTTTGATAGCATTTCCGCATTGGTTACCAGAGCCCAGATGCTTACCTCATCGAGCCGTAGTTCAGTGCGTAGTTGCGCATCTGGAACAATCTCATCATCTGGAATTTCTGGTGCAATTTCATGTAATGCGACCCGAATTTGCGCCAGTGCTAAATCTTTTGCTTCAGTATTGTTCATTTTTCTCCCAGATAAACCCTTACGTGCTACTTAAATACTATAGGCTGTAGGTATGGCTTTTATAGATCTCATTCAGCAACTAGCAGATGAATCATCTCCGCTCGTCGACCGTGCAGGAGAGTTGCGCGTCGCGTTAGCCGCAGATCCCAACGATCGCGAAGCATTTGAGGAACTTATCTCGATAATTTGGGCGCTGGGACAATCACATCCAACCGTCGATCCTCTTACTGCTGACGAAGAACCACCACACGAGACTCCGATTAAGCTTGTTTTATGGGCGCTATCAGAGGATCTCGCTTCTGATTCGCGGGCATGGTATCCGCTGATTCAGCTGGCGCGTCTTTCGATCAAGGACGACGCCGAAGCAGCTGTTCATCAAATCGAAGTTGCGGCGGGTCGTGAAGAGACAGGCCTTGCGCTAGAGCAAGGCATCTCTTTACTGGTGGCAGCCGGATACCCTGATACGGCGATGCAGATCGGAATGGGAAGATGGAATCCACAAGAACATATTGTCGGCGTCGGTGTTGCGTTGACGAAGGCTGCGATAGCTAGTGGAAAGCTCAGTGATGCGCAACGTTTCATAAGTTATTTAGATGAACGTTTTGCTCACGATCACGACGTACTTGATATTAAAGAAGAACTAGCGCAACTGCTTTAGCATTCGAAAGAAGGCGTATACCAGATGGCATGGTATGTTGATATCCATCCGCAAGATCCACAACAACGTCTGATCGACAAGGTTGTTGATCGGTTACGGCGCGGAGAAGTCATTGCTCTTCCTACTGATTCTGGATATGCGATCGCATGTACCATGGGCAACAAGGGTGGTTTAGAGCGCATTCGTCGCATTCGCCAAGTTGGCGATAAGCATCATTTCACCTTGCTGTGCCATAGCTTTGCTCAACTTGGGCAGTTGGTCATTGTCGATAATGCCGTTTTCCGTCTTGTGAAGTCATTGACGCCTGGGCCGTATACCTTCATCCTAAAAGGCACAAAAGAAGTGCCACGGATGACTCTTAACCCAAAGAAAGCAACGGTAGGTGTGCGTATTCCAGACCATAAGATTACCCAAGCGATTGTTGAAACCCTCGGTGAGCCACTCCTATCGTCGACGCTTATTTTGCCTGGGGACGAAGAACCGATGGATCAAGGTTGGGAAATCGCTGACGTTTTAGGAAATGCCCTCGACGTCGTCATTGAAGGACCTGTTGGTGAAGCTGGTCCAACAACGGTGATCGATATGAGCGACGGCGGTACCACGGTTGCTCGGCAAGGTGCCGGCGATACGTCGATGTTTGACTAGGGAGAAAGAGAATAAAGGTTTCATGGTTGGTATGCTGCGCGCCGTACTTTTCGATGTCGACGGGACGCTAACGGATTCGGCTCCGCTGATTAAACGCACTATGGCAGATGTTATGCGAAGTCGAGCCGGAATAAATATGCCAGACGAAGCATTTTCACGGTATGTTGGTCCGCCATTGGAAGAGACCTTCCTGGATCTCGGCGTGGCGGTTAACCAGATCGATGACTATATCGAAGAGTATCGTCAACGTTATGCCCTTATCGTGGAGACAACTCCGCTTTTCGACGGGATTGCGAAGTTGCTAGCTGATGTGAAGGCTTTAGGGCTAGCTACTGCTACTGCCACTTCGAAAGGCGAAGAACCTGCCCGTAAAATCCTCAAATTAACCCAGATCGATCAGTTCTTTGATGTAATTGCAGGTGCCGATACTGCCATCGGCCGCTCGCACAAACATCAAGTCGTTGAACGAGCTTTGAACCTACTTGAAAACACTGGAGTGCTCGACGCAGCTCAGCGTTGCCCGGTTCTGCCACTAGGAACCGACTGGTCTCAGCGTGATCTACGGGATGACGTGGTGATGGTTGGTGACCGTAATTTTGACACCGACGGGGCAGCGGTCCACGGTATTCGTACCATCCTTGTGGACTGGGGAGAAGGTAGCGCCGCAGAGCATGCCCATGCTTGGCGACATGTGCGTACGATAGACGAACTCACTCAGCTTCTTGGGAGCCTGTGAACTGGGCCTGGTAGAGGTCATAGTAAGCCCCGCCAGCGCGCATGAGCTCTTCATGGTTACCTTGCTCCACAACATTGCCGTCCACCATTACCAGAATGAGATCTGCATCGCGAATTGTTGAGAGTCGATGCGCGATCACGAACGAGGTTCGCCCTGCACGCAACTCACCCATAGCTCGTTGCACTAACATTTCAGTTCGGGTATCAACTGAAGATGTGGCTTCGTCCAAGATCAAAATATCGGGATCTGACAGGTATGCGCGCGCAATCGTGATTAACTGTTTTTCGCCCGTGGAAAGATTGCCATCTTCGTCATCAATATGAGTGTTGTAGCCGTTGGGTAGTTGACGGATAAGGTGGTCGACGCCGGTTGCTTTCGCCGCTTTAACGACGTCGTCGTGCGTGGCTGTTTGGGCACCAAAGGCGATATTTTCTTCGATGGTTCCATCAAATAGCCAGGTATCTTGCAAAACCATACCGGTACGTGACCGCAGTGATTGGCGCGAATATTCGCGGATGTCGACGTCGTCAATCCGGATCGAACCCGAATCGATTTCGTAAAACCGCATCAACAGGTTAACCAATGTTGTTTTC
This sequence comes from Arcanobacterium phocisimile, assembly GCF_016904675.1. NCBI lineage: Bacteria > Bacillati > Actinomycetota > Actinomycetes > Actinomycetales > Actinomycetaceae > Arcanobacterium > Arcanobacterium phocisimile. The sequence continues at coordinate 802,454 of NZ_CP070228.1, forward strand.
CCTGCCCCGGTCGGTCCCACAATTGCGACTTGAGAACCACGCGCAACGTCAAGATTAAGTCCCTTGATTACTGCCTTTCCAGGCTCGTAGCCAAACTCCACATTCTCAAATTGGATCGTGCCCCCGCCACTGAACGGTGGGAGGGCAGCATCGGCGTCGGCCGGAACATCAGGGGTGTCAAGAAAATCGAATAGTCGCTCACCGGAAGCGGCCGATGACTGCAACATATTTGCTACCGACGCGATCATCGCAACTGGATTGTTCAGCTGGCGAGAATATTGGATAAATGCTTGAATGCCGCCAATTGATAGGGATCCGTTAATGACTTGTAGCCCACCGACGACGGCGATGACCACGAACGATAGGTTCGATACCAAGCCCATGATGGGCTGGGCGAGCATCGATAAGAAAAAGCCACGGAAACCGGCGTTGAAGAGTTTCTCGTTCGCCTCATCAAAGGATTCATTAATATCGGCTTCCATACCGTAGACGGCTACCACGTCGTGCCCGGTGAACGTCTGCTCGACGATTGCAGAGACATCGCCGGTGCGCTTCCACTGTTCACGGAAGGCCGGTTTTGATCGTTTAAGAATTTTCGCCACCGCAAACATACCGATAGGTACCACGAAGAGGGACCACAGTGCGAGCGACCACGAAAGATAGAACATCATGCTCAGGACGCCAATGACCATATAGATGGCGTAGATCGTTTGCCCCAGGGTCTGCATGAGGGTTTGGACGATATTATCAATATCGTTCGTCACGCGCGAGAGCAGATCGCCGCGAGCTTGTTGGTCGACGTAGGCGAGCGGGAGGCGATCGATTTTTTCTTGAGCATCGCGACGCAGTCGAGAGCCGAGGTTTTGTACTGATATGCGTGCCAGAGCGCCTCCAGAAATATTGGCGACAGCATGCAAGGCGTATAGGCCGATGATGAACAGAGCGAGATTGCCGAGCTTGGTGAAGTCAACACCGTCGCGTGCTACGCCATCGACCACAATATTTGTGGCATCGCCTAAGAGCTTCGGTGTCATGAGCATGGCGATTGTGCCGACGAGTGTTAGAAAGACGACGCCGATGATCCGAGCACGCTCAGGCCGGAATAATCGCGCCAAGCGCATCAAAGAGCCCTTCATATCGCGGGTGGTATCGTCTAAGGATCCACGTTGTGCCATTACTTCGCCTCCTCTTCGCTCATCTGAGATGCCACAATCTCTTGGTAGGTGGAGTTGTGGGTGAGTAGTTCGGCATGTGTGCCAGATCCTACGATCTCTCCTTCATCGAGGACGTGGATGATGTCGGCATTGCGGATCGTCGATACGCGCTGGCCGACTATCAAAACTGCGACATCGCCAATATATGACGGCAGGGCATCGCGTAGTTGCGCGTCGGTAGCATTATCGAGCGCGGAGAAAGAATCATCGAAGACGATGAGATCAGCCGATCGGTTGCCCTCAGCATCAGGTAGGCAGCGGTATATTGCGCGGGCGATAGCTAGGCGTTGGCGTTGCCCGCCAGAGAAGTTCACTCCGCCTGATTCCACCGGGGCATCGATCGTATCGTCTAGTTCGCAGATAAACTCCCAGGCTTGTGCCGCGCGCAACGCTTGTTTGACGCGTTCGACATCAATATCAGTGTTACCACGGCCAACACCAGCGACGTTGGTTGCGATGGTTCCCGAAAATAGGAAGGATTTTTGTGGAACGAATGCAATGGTCGAACGTAACTTTTCTAGGTCAAGATCGCGAATATCGACGTCGTTGACGAAGATTGTGCCAGCACTTGGATCCATGAGTCTGGGCAAGAGTCGTAAGATTGAGGATTTTCCAGAACCAGTTGAACCGATAAGCGCGACGGTTCTTCCTGGGCGCAGTTCAACGTTGATCTCGTTGAGGACTGCTCGTTCGGCACCGGGATATTGCAAAGAGACCTCGCGTAGCTGGTAGGTGCGAGGGCGGTGAGGGAAGAGAAGTGGCTGGGTAGGTGAGGCGATCGACGACTTCGTATCAAAAATTTCCTGTAGGCGCCCGGCGGATACCTGGCCACGCGGGAACATCATCACCATAAAGCCCGACATCAACACCGCGCCCATAATCATCATCAGATATGAGATGTAGGCAGTCAACGCGCCAACATTCATCAAGCCCTCAGCAATACGTTGGCCTCCGAACCAGACCACACCTACTGAGGAAACGCCGACGACGAGTTGCGCAGTTGGCATGAGGAAGGCCCAGAGCAGACCTATCTGTAGCCAGACGTCACGTAGATCCCGATTTGCTCGGTCGAACTTTTTTGCAACGGCTTGTTCTTGAGTGAAAGCACGGATAACCCGGACTCCAATCAGTTGCTCACGCAATAGTGTATTAATTCGATCGATACGCTGTTGTTGAAGCACCGATCGGGAGATCATGGCCTTCATTGTTCCGATGATAAGAATCGATAAGAGCGGAACCACAACGAGAAGCAATAACGACAGTTGTGCATCTTCGAGAACTGCCATAACGATTCCGCCGATGCCTAAAAGCGGAGCCATGATCAGGATCGCGAAGGAGTTCAGTACGATACTTTGTATTTGTGTAATGTCATTGGTGGCACGCGTGATGAGGGTCGAGGCGCCGAATTTGTGTTGTTCTGTGGCTGCGAACCCTTGGACGTGGCGAAAAGCGTCTGAACGCAGTTCGCGACCTAAATTCATGGCAGTACGGGCACCAACATACATGGCACCCACGATACATGTGATTTGCGCGAGCGAGACTCCGAGCATCAGCAGTCCGGTACGCCAAATATAGGAAGTATCTCCGACGATGATGCCATTATCGATGATGCGGGCGTTGAGATTGGGCAGTAAAAGGCTCAACAAGACTTGACTAAATTGTAGTACAACGATTAATGCCAGAAGTCGTTTCTTATCGTGCAGGTATCGCCATACCAATCGAACGAGCGTCACGAGTCCTCCTACTTTCAACTATCTTTTCTTAGGCTACTCTGTTCGCGGATGTGGGGCATGCTAAAACTACGGAGGGGCAATCAGCTGTTAGCTGATTGCCCCTCCCGCAATAGTGAAAGTCGCTTACGCTACTTCGTTCGGGTCCGACATGCCGGAAGTTCCAGCGTTTGGATTGAACAGATCGTACTTGTCGATAGCCTGCTTGACCACAGAGCGATCGATTTCACCTCGGTCAGCGAGAGCTTGGAGTGCACGAACAACAACCGAAGCAGAATCAATCTTGAATTCGCGACGTGCTGCTGCACGCATATCCGAAAGACCGTAGCCGTTAGCACCGAGGACATAGTAGTCGGTTGGTACCCATGGGCGGATGGAATCTTGGACTTGCTTTTCGAAATCCGAGGTGGCGATTACCGGGCCGTTGGTATTCTTCAATACGGAAGTCAAGTACGCCTCTCGTGGAGCCTCTTCTGGATGGAGGTAGTTGTGTTCATCAACAGCCAAGCCGTCCTTACGCAGCTCGTAGAAGGATGTAACGGACCACGTTGTGGCCTTTACGCCCCAGTCGTTGCGGAGCATTTCACGCGCTTCGCGGATCCATGGAACACCCACGCCGGAGGAGAAGAGCTGTACTTCAGGGCCTTCGCCTTCGCCTTCGTCAAGTTTGTAGATACCCTTGAGCAGGCCTTCAACGTCGAGGTTTTCTGGTTCTGCCGGCTGGTGGATTGGCTCGTTGTAGATAGTGATGTAGTACATGACGTTCTGGTCACGGCCGTCGGAGCCATCACCGTACATACGCTTGATACCATCCTTGACGATGTGGCTGATCTCGTAGGCGTATGCTGGATCGTATTGAACCATTGCTGGGTTAGTGGAAGCCAAGACGTGTGAGTGACCGTCCAAGTGCTGCAAGCCTTCACCGGTGAGTGTGGTGCGGCCAGCGGTTGCACCCATGATGAAGCCACGGGTGAGCTGGTCGGCTGCAGCCCAGAACTGATCACCTGTGCGCTGGAAACCGAACATCGAGTAGAAGATGTAGACCGGAATCATTGGCACATTGTGGGTTGCATAGGATGTGCCCACAGCGGTGAACGCAGCAGCTGATCCAGCTTCGGTAATACCGGTGTGCAAGATCTGGCCGGAGTCAGATTCCTTGTAGGACAGCAACATTTCAGAATCAACTGCGGTGTAGTTCTGGCCTTGGATGTTGAAGATCTTTGCGGATGGGAAGATCGCATCCAAACCGAAGGTGCGAGCTTCGTCCGGGATGATGGGAACTAAGCGCTTACCAAATTCCTTATCACGTAACAGATCCTTGAGCATACGCACGAAGGCCATCGTGGTAGCGACCTTCTGCTTACCTGAACCGGCACGGATCCCGTCAAAGGCTTTGTCCTTTGGCATCTCAATGCCGTGGAATTGAACGCGGCGTTCTGGAAGGTATCCGCCAAGCTGACGGCGACGCTCTTGCATGTACTGCATAGCTGGATGGTTTTCATCTGGCTTGTAGTACGGAGCGTTGTATGGATCGTCAAGCTGGGAGTCGGGGATATCGAGGTGTAGCGTATCGCGCAACAACTTCAGATCGTCGGAGTTCAGTTTCTTCATCTGGTGGGTGGAGTTGCGGCCCGCAAAGTTCGAGCCGAGCACGTAGCCCTTGACGGTGTGTGCCAAGATAACTGTTGGGGCGCCCTTGTGCTCAGTTGCTGCCTTGTATGCTGCGTAGACCTTACGGTAATCGTGGCCACCGCGCTTGAGCTTCCAGATCTTTTCATCAGACCAGTCGGCAACCATTGCCTTGGTGCGCGGATCGCGACCGAAGAAGTGCTCACGAATGTAGCCACCGTCGTTCGCCTTGAAGGTCTGGTAGTCGCCGTCGAGGGTGTCGTTCATGATGTTGACGAGCGCGTTATCCTTATCCGCGGCCAGGAGCTCATCCCACTCACGGCCCCAAATGACCTTGATAACGTTCCAGCCAGCGCCCTTGAAGGAAGCTTCGAGTTCCTGAATGATCTTGCCGTTACCGCGCACTGGGCCGTCTAGACGCTGCAAGTTACAGTTGACGACGAAGGTGAGGTTATCGAGCTGCTGGGAGGCAGCTAGATGCAGAACACCGCGTGATTCGACTTCGTCCATTTCGCCGTCGCCCATGAAGGCCCACACGTGCTGGTTGGACGTATCTTTTAATCCGCGGCCTTCGAGGTAGCGGTTATACCATGCTTGGTAGATCGCCGAGATTGGCCCCAAACCGAGCGAGACAGTTGGGTACTCCCAGAAGTCATCCATTTGGCGTGGGTGTGGATACGATGGCAGGCCGCGACCTCCAGATTGGCGTGAAGCCTGCTGTCGGAAGGAATCGAGATCAGCTTCGGTAAGACGGCCTTCGAGGTATGCGCGGGCATAGTTGCCAGGGGAGGAGTGACCTTGGAAGAAGATATGATCGCCGCCACCGGGGGCGTTCTTGCCGCGGAAGAACCAGTTCTGGCCAACTTCGTAAAGTGTAGCTTGAGCCGCGTAAGAAGAAATATGGCCGCCGACGCCGATGCCTGCACGTTGCTGACGAGTGACTTGCACTGCGGCGTTCCAGCGGGTCCAGCGACGGAATTCGCGCTCGAGTTTCTCATCGCCGGGATAGAAAGGCTCATCTTCAGCTGCGATGGTGTTAACGTATGGGGTGACGATGTTGCGAGGGAACTGGATTCCGCGGGTTCGCGCGTGACGTTCCATTTCCATCAACAAGTAACGGGTTCGTGGCCCGCCTTTTTCGTCAATCAAGCCTTCGAGTGAATCAAGCCATTCTTGAGTCTCTTCAGGATCGATATCTGGAATACGGTTAAAGAGGCCGTTCAGTAGTGGCCGTGTGGGTTGTGAGCTCACGTCATCTCCCTCGCTAGTTTGTTATCTTGCATCTTCGCAATAGACATCCTTGTGATCTTGTGCTCCGATGCGCTACTACTAATCTACCGCGAAATAGGCATTCAGTCCTAGATGTAACCGAAAACAGTTCATGGGAGAACGCTCACGAATTTTCGAGTTTCCTTCAACGGGCGTTATTCGTTTAGGTATTTGTGTGTGGAGATGCACGAATGGTCAACAGTTGCCTAGAATATTTAATGAACATACACCTGTATGTTGATGCATGGCTTATCGCCGTTACATGAAAGGAAGGTCCGGTGTCCGGGTCTACTGCACACGAGGCTTACGGTTTCGGTCAAGGGGCTGTCGTCCAAGAGTTTGGGTATGACGACGACGTCGTTTTCGAACTACGCGAGGAAATTGAAGCTGCCACTGGAAACGAACTTGAAGATGAAGATTATCGTGGCGTAGCCGATGGCGTTCTTGCCTGGTGGCGTTCGGACGATGGTGACGTTGATGATCTTACTGATTATCTTGTCGATGCCGCTGCGTCGCTCGATTCTGATCTGGCAGTTGTCTGGCTTGTTGTGCCAGCTCCTCGTGAAGATCTGCACGTACCAGTCGATGATGTCAATGATGCCGCCAAAACTGCCGGCATGTCGGTGACTCGCTCGATGGGTGTTGGCAAGCACTGGACTGCGTACCGCGTCACAGTTTCGCGTTCTCGCTGATTTCGGTTTTGACATAGGGTCATATTCGGGCTAAGATATCTCTCGGACTCTTAGCTCAGTTGGTAGAGCAACGCGTTTACACCGCGTGTGTCATCGGTTCGAGCCCGGTAGGGTCCACTCTCGGAAATAGCCAAGTGATTTACTCAAAGTATTGAGTTTTCACTTGGCTATTTTTGTATTTTCGCGCGGCGGGCATGCGCCGCACGTGGGGCTCATAGGCGGCTTTGGGGCTATAGGACATTGAGGGCTCTTCGCATTTTAGCGGGGTTAGGGGAAGATTGTGTTGAGGAGTCGCCAGTTGGGTTTGCTGGCGTAGAGTAGTGCGTGGGTGCGGTAGTTTTCGAAGTTGGTGAATCCGAATCCGATGCGTTTGATACGTTTGATGAGGTTGTTCATTGCTTCGGTGATGGAGTTAGATAGACGGGCGTGGTGGTAGGCCAGGATTTGGGGTTGCCATCGTTTGAGGGTGCGTCCTAGCTGGTTTACTTCATCGGGCATTGCAGGGCTGGTGCATGTTTGTATGAGTTCTTCGAGCATGATGGTTGCATTGTCAGGGCGGGTTTGTTGATAGAACTGGCGTAAGCGTTCTTTTATTCGGTAGGTGATAGCTACTTCAGCATCCGGGTCACCCAGGGCGAGCATGCTTTGTATACGCTGGCAGGCTGGTGGGGATAGTTTTTCGGGCTAGCGGACAATTGTTATTGATGGTTTTGCTGTTTTTCGTTGCTAGGGTGGGGTTTTCTGGAAAGAAACTCGTTTCGACTCGAGTTTTTGGTTGGACAATAGTTATTGATTTTGTTGCCAGTTATCCGCGTGATAGCAGGGAAAAATTGTGGTGAAAGTCGGTTGCATACTAGTGGGTATGAGATCGAACAAGAAACACTGCCCTACTTGTGGTGAAGGCATGGTCAAAAACGGTAAAGACAAATGCGGCCACCAACGCTGGATCTGCCGCTCATGCAAGGTAACCTCGCGTTGGCATAACGACGTCACTTCGCGGGATTTGCGTGCGTTCTTAGACGTTCTGACTGGGAAAACCACGCAGCGAGAACTTCCTGGACAGGGCCGGACCTTCCGACGCAAGAGCGCTGTGTTGTGGGAGATCTGGCCGATATGCGAACCCGATGGGCAAGCCCACCGCGTGATTCATGTTGATGGTATCCATTTAGGCCGCGATGCTGTCATTCTGATCGCCTGCAGCCCCGAATATGTGATTGCCTGGCATGTGGCCAGACGTGAATCGACCCAAGCCTGGCTGGACCTGCTCGCGAAAATCCCACCACCCGGTATGGTCGTGGCTGACGGGGGCACAGGTTTCACAACAGCTCGGGCACAATTGTGGCCCTCCACGCGTGTCCAACGCTGCACGTTCCACGCCTATCAACAGGTCAAACGCTACACGACCACACGCTCACGAACTGAATGTGGCAGACAGCTCTACCGGATCGGTGTTGATCTATTGCATGTGAAAACTCCCGCACACGCGCACGTATGGATCGATAGCTTCTATGCTTGGCGTCACCGTTGGGCTGGGTTCCTGGCCGAGAAAACCCGTAACGAGAAAGGAAAACTAGTCGATAAACACGAGCGGCTCGTCAAGGCTGGCAATAGTCTGTCTAGGCTGGTCGATAGTGGCCATTTGTTCACGTTTCTCAATCCCGATCTTTACGATGACGGAGAAATAATCGGTTCTCTACCAGCGATGAATAACCAGATCGAGGGAGGTATCAACTCGCCTTTACGTGAACTGCTGCGCCGTCATCGGGGTATGAGTATCGATCACCGGATCCGTGCAGTGTCATGGTGGTGCTACCTACACACCGAGAACCCTGCCAACCCAGCCGAAATCCTGCGTATCATGCCCACCAACACGGACATCATGCGCGCTTACCAGCAAGCCGCAGCCCGACACCGAGCCCACCACAACAACCATCGCTGGGGCAACGGCCTTGACTGGAACGAACTCCACACCCACACACCCTACCGCAACGACTACTAACCCAAAATCAATAACTTTTGTCCTATAACCCAGTTTTTCATTACCCAAAGTTAACAGACGCCGGATCGGATATAAGGGATCGTTTTTATGTCCGCGCCGTCCCAGGGTTTGATTTTGTACGCGTCTGCGCACGTTAACTTAAGCCCGGTAAGTTGGGTTCATGCCGTTGTTGGACTGAAGTGCCCCAGGTTTTGTTCCGTTTGAGTAGATGGGATAATCTGGACTATGCCAAAGAAATTTGATCAGGATGCGAAGGATCGTGTCGTCCGCTTGGTAGAAGACCGTATTGTGGCGGAGAATGTTTCCTTGCAAGAAGCGTGCAAGATTGTGGCACCGAAACTAGGTGTTTCTTGGCACACTGCTCGGCAATGGACTCAGGTAGCTCGCCGTGGAAGGGGCGCGTTCTTGAACGCATGCCCACAGGACTTGGAAGTCGAAAATGCGAGGCTACGCCGTGAAAATCAGGAGCTTTGTGATACTAATGAGTTGTTGAAAGCAGCGTCGGCTTTTTTCGCGTCGGAACTGGCCCCGAAACGTCGGAAATGATTCGGTTCATTGATGAGTATCGAAATCGTTTCTCTACTCAGTTCATCTGCACGACGTTAAACACTCACCGTGTTGGTGGTTTGTGGCTATCGTCAATCAAAATCCCGTGGTGTGAGTGCTCGTAGCCTGCGTGATGCTGCTCTGATAGAGCATATCGTTGAGGTTCATGAAAGTAACTACAATGTCTACCCGATTCGTAAGATGTGGCACGCGTTGGACCGTGAGGGGAAAAGATATTGGTCGTGAGCAAACCGCTCGTTTGATGCGCCTTGCTAGAGTCAGCGGTAAAGGTAAAGGCCAGGTCGCTTGTGAGAACTCGCAAACCTCGGGTGCTAGATACTCGCCCGGACTTGGTGAAACGTGAATTTCGAGCTCCGAGGCCGAATCGGTTGTGGGTGGCTGACATTACCTATGTCCGTACCCGTAAGGGGTTTTCTCTACACCGCTTTTGTGACCGATGTGTTCTCCCGACGGATTGTCGGGTGGGCGCTATCTGATTCAATGCGAACGTAAAGCGTTGCCGTTGCAGGCGCTCAATCAGGCGATCGTATGTGCGAAGAAAACAACCGAGGCTGATTCACCATTGCGACCACGGCTCGCAGTATGTGTCCATTGTTTACAATGAGCGTCTTGCCGAGCATGGGATTACTGCCTCGACAGGGACGGTTGGCGATTCGGATGACAATGCTTTGGCTGAGAACGTCAACGGTTCTTACAAGAATGAGCTGATTCATAGGCGGTCATGGGCGGACGTGGTTGACGTTGAAATCGCGACGTTTGAATGGGTTTCGTGGTGGAACGAGTCACGACTTCACCAGAGCTTGGGCTACCGTACACCGGCTGAGGTTGAACAGGAGTTTTGGAACGGCAACACCGGCCATGAAATAATAGAAATCAAGGCACGTGCCTAGGAACAAAACCCGGGGCACTTCACGTGTATGGCAAGGCAACCACAGACCTGACTCGCTTTGAGGATCTGCAGGTTTGCAGTATGTCAGGATTATTTACAACAAGTAACTTACCGGTGTTACAGCTTGCATCGACCTGGAGGGTTGGCGACTCGTATAGCAACGCGTTGGCTGAACACGGCGAGGGCGCTGATGGAGACGAACTGATTTATGCACAAGTGTGGGCTATAGCGTGCCAAGTGAGCTTGAGGCTGAATTTCACAAGTAACACCCAAAGCGGGGAATAAATCAAATCAAGGTGGGCGCCGTGGAACATAACGCGGAGTGCCTTACACAGACGTAGCAGGGTGGGTGGGCAAGTATATACGTAATTTAAACTAACTCCCATACAAGCATACGTAGTACATGGACGACTTCATGAAGTGCACTAGACGATCCCTTATTGTGTAAGCTGCTGACTCTTTACAAGTTTCTGATAGATTGGGGAGTTCGTCATAAGCTCGGTATGCGTCCCTTGTGCCACTATCTTCCCTTGATTCAGCACATAGATCATATCGGCACTCTTAACAGTTGATAGTCGGTGAGCAATTGCTATAACTGTCCTTTCGCCTCTGAGCGCGAAAATTGACGAGTGAACCGCTTGTTCTGTGATGGAGTCTAGGTTCGAAGTGGCCTCATCAAGCAGGATTATAGGCGCCTTTGAAAGGAACGCTCGTGCGAGTGCAAGCCGTTGTCGTTCGCCGCCAGAAAGCCCTGCACCACCTTCGCCAACTTCGTAATCTAGGTCTGGGATTTTACCATTTATGGATAGTTCTGCTGATATGAGCGCTTGGACTAAGTCATTATTGCTCGCTTCAGAATTAACAAAACTGAGATTGTCATGAATTGTTCCAGCAAATACTGGCGCTGACTGATCGACAAAGGCAAAGTTTGCTCGAATTTGATCGGGCAAAGTTCTTTCTATGTTTTGTCCGTATACAAAAGCTTCACCATGCGTAGGCAAATAAAAGCGTTCTAAGATGTTAAATATACTCGATTTTCCTGCGCCTGACTGGCCAACAAATGCAACAAATGATCCTTGAGGTATGGAAAGCGAAATGTCTTTAAGAGCCCATTGAGTCATGCTATTATCCACATCTTGTAGCTTCTCGTATGTCAAAGACACATCTTTGAATTGGATCGCGGGAGCGCACGAATCATAGTGTTCCGAGGAAATTATATCATTACCGCTATTCTCTTGAGTCCATGTACGGAATTTAGCAATACGGGAATACGCCCCGATACCTTCAGAAATTGACGCGACCACTCCTCCTAGCATTGCAGCAGGAGTGAAGACCAACATCACGTACATGATAAAAGAGGTGAGTTCTCCTACAGTAAGTAGGCCGGCAGACACTCGAATCGCCCCGAAGCCTATAACCACAAAGAGTAAAATTTGAATAGCTGATTGAGTGAATCCAGCTACTATAGCTTTTAGCTTTGCAACTTTCAGGCCACTTCGTCGAGCGGCGTCAGCGGAATTGTGAATAGTCGCAAGGAAGATGGGTTCGGCTCGAAATGCTTTAACGGTGCGAATGCCTGATAGCACGCGTGCGAAGCTTTCCGACATAAGCGCAACATTGGTCTGTACATCTTCAGCTGCGGGGCGAGTTCGTGAACCAAGAATGACACCAGATAGAAGTAATACCACTACGGCAAAAACAACAACTGTGAATAAAACCCAATCGGTGTAAAGCATCATAACAAGAGCTCCAATCAGTGTTAGAGATTGAACTATGAGTTCAACAACTCCCTGGCTAAGGATCCCTCTTAATTGTGATGTATCGGAACCAAGTGCAGATGTTAAATTCCCGGATTGGACAGATTGGACTGATGCAAGATCTGCGCCAAGAGCACGATAAGCTAAGTCATTTCTAATCCGAAATACCATTGTTTCACTTATTTTTTCAAGAACGTATTGTTCAAATGCACTCAATATGGCGACCGCTGCCAGACCCGAAATGAAAAACGACACTAGTTTCCAGTCAAGACTAGCACTCGCGCTGTTGACAATATTTCCAATGAGTGTGGGTTGGATAAGCGAAATAGTTGCAACTGTGATGCCAATAATGATGGCTAGTATCAATGCTAATAAATGAGGCTTAAGTTCAGCTGCAATCTGTTTCCAAGGGTTGTAAATGTTCTCAGCAGTCTTATCTTTTGTGTCCATCTTTATTCCCCACATACAGTTTATCGCCCAAAAAGTAAATACCCAGAAATGCCGCGATCAGTAGCGTGAAATACACAATATCAAACAGGAGTGGTAGCGAACCTTCCTGCCCGTTTGAAATCTCAGCCAGTCGAGGTGCTATTCCCCGTTCGGTAATTGCAGGAATCAACCGATAGATAGCAGGTGCTAGAAGGAGCGAATACAGAATTATGAAGCTGACACTAAAAACGCCACTTTTGAAAGCAAATCCGATGGCACATCCGAGCAGGGACAATAGCATAACTTCTGTTAACGCAATAGCTACTGACCAGCCGTCGAGTTCCTTGAAAACGCCAATGTCGAAGACTGCCAGTAACAATAGCGTACCCGCAAACCATATAATGCCTAGCAATAAATGGGTTACGAGCCCATTTACAGTGTGGGAGCGCATCATCAATTTATTAATTTCTACATCATAGTGATTCAATAAAACTCCAGCTATCCACGCACTGCAAAGCAGGACAAGACTCCCCAACATTGACAACTGGGAACTTGCCGAACCAGATACGACAGAACCATTAATCTCTGCACCCAGAACAACAAGTATTTTGAAAACTGGAACAGTCAGTAACGGAAAAACCAAAGCAGCTAAACCTGACGGCAGGGTTCGAAAAGCCGTGAAATACGTTGCTACGCCTCTCATGCTCACCGCCTACGCAAACCGGCCACAAACAGGTACACAAGAGCAGGGATGATCATCCATGCAATTAGTAACCAGAATGAGGCTACTACACTGAAAGGCCCCTGCGCTGGGTCGTAAAAGGCAAACGACTTTCCGCCAATCAATGGAAGCGCGTTGTGCAGAGGTGGAAGTAGGCGCATGAACACTCCTGCGAGTGACACCATGAATAAGCCAATTAGGATAATGATCGAGGTGAAAAGTCGTTGAGTGATAGCTGAAATAGCCAATGCGAGCGTGGTAAAGAGAAGGGAAAATACAAATACTCGCAAACATACCGCAAATGCATCCACAACCGACACCTGGGATTGCCCTGCGGGGTCGAGAAGAATTAGACAAACAGCAAAGTTAATTATCGCTGCACATAACGTGGTCAGGATTGACCATAAACCCATGCATGCAATAGTGCCAATTCTTCGCGCCATAAGACTTCCTGGAATCAAAATGGCTTCTTCGTGATCACCATGAATATATTCCAAGTTAGCCAGATACGCCACGGCAAGAGGTATGAAAATCACTGCGGATTGATACACCGGTCCAAGATACCCTTCGCTGAGTAGCGTTGCGAGAGGTTTGCTCGCCAACGAGGGATCCAACTGTTGCGATTCCAAGTCTCCAACGAGTACTGCGTTGATCACACCGATATTAATTACAGAAAATACGAGGCTGAGTATTGCAACAGGAAGCATAGCCAAATACGCCTCTGTCATACTCCAGAAACGAATGAACTCTGATTTAATTGGTTTCACAAGTCACTCCTAATTTTCGGCGTGATTTAATGTGAAGTATGCCTGCTCAAGAGACAAGTACTGCTCTTTGAGTTGGTCCCGAGAAACTTGCTCGACGATTTTCCCTTTGTGGAGAAATACGAAATCGGTTGCTAGCTGCTCGAGCTCGTTCATCAAATGGCTCGTAATGAGAATAGTCTTTCCCTCACTCGAGAACTTCGTAAGGAAATCACGAAGCCACCGGATTCCTTCCGGATCCAAGCCATTGACAGGTTCGTCCAAAACGAGTACATCAGGATCGCCGAGTAACGCACTAGCGATTCGAAGTCGCTGCTTCATTCCAAGTGAATATGCTTTAATCCGCCTACGTTCAGCACCAGCCAACCCAACATACTCAAGCTTCTCCACACATGACTGCTTGTCGATACCCTTCGCAGCAGCAATCCAACACAGTTGATCAATTGCGCGCCGAGATGGGTGTGGAATCATAGTGTCTAAGGAAACGCCGACTTCACTGTCTTTGGAGAACTCAGCGTATGGCTTTCCACCGATAATAGCTTCACCCGAAGTCGCTTTCTCCAAATTTAGGAGAATGCGTAATAGTGTCGATTTACCCGAACCATTCGGGCCTACAAGGCTAACAATTGAGCCCCTAGGGACGGTAAACGATAGTCCATCAAGCACTCGAGTGTTCCCGAATGTCTTACAGACATCTTGAAATTCAATCACGAATTCCTCCAGTTTGTAAACTAATCATAAACTTAGATAAGTCAAGTTTTTCTCCAACAGGTTGGTTATCGAATTCCACCCATGCGTGAGCAATAAAAGGATTAACTCGAAAACCAGTGCGCCAAACCAGGGGTAACGAATAGAAACGTGCAAGTAGCATCATAGCGACTGACCGTTGAAGGCACCCATTGCCAGCACAGCGCGGGCTTACGCTGTTTATCGCGTTACGAAGATGCTGAGCTTGTGCGTATGTTGCTTCCCCTTTTCGCACGGACACTCTAGTCAAGACTCGCAGTAACTGGTTCGGTTTGAGTTTTACGAGCCAGAATGCGCTGATTGTTGCCAGTTTCGTTATAAGAGTTTCCTTCACATTCAGTTTGACTCGTTCTTCCATGTAGACCGGTGAACTCACTTGCTAGCCTCCAAAATTCCCTGCTCAAGTAATGTATTCAGAATCATTGAATAGTCCATTTGGATTTGAGCTATTTCTTCTTCTGGGTAGGTTTCCGCGATATTCTTGACGTACTCTGTAAGAGTTTGACCTGCTACAAGGGAATTAACAAAATCACATGTCGCAGTGTCTAGGTGAAGATACTCTCCTGAAGAATCAAGAAGAATGATCATGCCGTCTTCGACATGATTCCAAGAGACTCCTTTAGTTTTTTTGTACATATGAATCACCTTTCTGACAGCCAAGACTCAAGTGATGCCGCGCGGATTAGAGCATCTAAACTGAAGCCGTCTGCACTAAATCCGTCTATAGTGTGCGTAACTAGTTGATTATCTAGCAGACCCATATCGCTCAGAATGGAGGAAGGCCCAAGCAGACTTCGAATTCTTGACTTTTCAGAATGAAATTCGTCGAAAGTTGCTGCTGAGTACTCTCCCTTATCATGCCGACGAAATACATCACTTGAAAGGTTTTGTGGCCAAGTGCGATAAAGTAGCGGTTTTATGGTACGCGCCATAAAACGATCCTCAATCCGGAGGGACATGGCTTGAGAAATTACTTGTGGTGAAAGGAACAGTGAAGCGAATGTGCACCTGGCAGGCATGTCCATCATGTTCAAGGCACGAAGTAGGCGGACGTGTGCAATTACGTCCTCAGCAATGCGGTGCTGTGATCTATCTGGCGCATATGGTTCAGTGAACTTTGTGGCTAGGTCATGTGAAAGCTGATTAAGGAATGGCCTAAGCGAGTCATTGCAAAATGGCGGAAGTGTCACTGCAGGAATCCAACTCGAATCATACTTATCACTGACGTTGTATTGCTCAGGGAGAATTTTTATGCCTGTTGCAAGTTCTTCATGTAAAGTACCCTCGCTACGAATAGTCTTTATGAATTGCGATATGGGGAACTTGTTAGCTTTCGCAAAACCCAGTGCATTGCGAAAACGTTGTACATATGGCGAGTGGGGGCTTCTGTAATATGACCACGCCATCGCTGAATTTGGACCAACTAATTCGTCTCCTCCATGCCCATTCAGGTGCAATGAAGCGCCGAAGCTCTCGCACATATTAGCTAAGCGCGGTGCGAGGGTGATGTAACGGAATGATTCATCAAAGCCAAATTTCATTTGGGAACTGATCGTGGATTCCGGCTGACTTAGTACATTCGAGTTTGATACATAGTCAATAGTTTTGTGGTCGCTACCGATATTTTTTGCTATGTGACGTGCCCAATCGGCATCAGATATATTAGCTATGCCGTTGTCTAAAAATACGGTTTGTAAGTACTTGGTTCTTTGAGCCATTGTGACTGCAGTATATGATGAGTCTAGCCCTCCTGAGAGGTCGCAAGAAATACGGGGAGAAAGCTGACGTAGGAAATCTGCACGCTCGGAGACTTGGTGAGAAAAAATCTCTGTTAGGTCGCTAATATGTACGTTTGCTTCAGGTGAAACTGTACAACGTTCGAAGTGAAGCGCCCCATGAACGTCACCACAAATTTTGTAGCCTGGCGGTAAACATAGCAAGTCCTGCCACATAGTGTGGGTGTCGAATGGGAATGTTTGATTTAAACCCGCAAGAAAAATCGCACAATATTCTTGTGACGGTTGGCGAATTTCCGCACCCGCCTGCTGGAGGTCAAACCAGAGCTTCGTCCTGTTTCGAGATGTTCTGTCATTTTCCATATAGTATAGAGGGTAAAATCCAAAACGATCCGCTTGAGCTGTCCAAGTTCCGTCTGAATTGATGTAGAGTATCGTTGCATCTTGACTATCGGGATGCTCACGTAAGTCGGACAATCGTGTGCATTTCAGAGCATAGTCAGCAATGGTGCTTTGACCTTGCGCGAAAATGTACCAACAATAATCTGAACCCGCGACCACCGAAAGGTAATGTCCTGGCTCAAGATAAGGAATTTCATAGATTGTCGAGTTCTTTTTATTACAACTCTGCCACTGAGGGAGACACACCTCTACGGTCGCATTTTCGCGAATGTGGAGTTTCATCAAGCGTTCACCATCAATCTTTGTAAGGTGTCTGGTAGGAAAATACTTCAGCTCTTTCCTACCAGACACCGAAGCCATTGCCTACCTTTCGAAGAATTTCTTCGAAAGGTAGGCAATAGTATCCAGCTGGACTACTTTAGAGCCAAGGCCAGTGAATAACGATAAGGGCAGAGAATCCCAGCAGATCCTTCTCGCGGGCCCTGCCTGCACCGTTAGTTACGTCTTTGAAGTTGCCAATTTTGGTGATAGTGGGTTTGCGGTACATAGTTGTCTCCTTTGAATACTAACCGGCAAACTAAATGTGACACGACACTGTGTCACATTTCGCATATTATATTAAAAGTGCAGTTTCTGCAAGAAGAATTTTGCACGATCTTATCGATCGTATACATACTTAAAGTATATCATTGGACAAATACAATATTAAGTGAGATTCGCGAAATCCTTCACCTGGGTATCGTGACTTGCGCACTAACACTTATTAAGAAGTTCTTCCATGCTCAGCCAATGAGTAGATCACTATACTGTAATCCAATTTGTGTAAAATTGGCGTGAGCCTTTGTAGCTGGACAGTTCTCATGTGAAAGGACTGTTATGGGGCGGAAGGCTAAGGATCGGCGTTTGAAGGTTTTACGCATGTATGCGAGAGGCCCTTATCTCTTTTGTCAAGCCTAGGCAGCTAGTTTGACGGGTCGGGTTTTGTAGAAAGTCTCGTCTCGGGTCATGGTGAAGATGACTGCTAGAGGTTTGTGTGCGAGTGCGATGATGGCTTGGTTATGGCGTTTTTTCAGCCAGGCGTTTCTTGTCGTAGTAGCGTCGTGAGGTCGAATCTGATCGCAGGGAGGTAAAAGCGGAGAGGAACAGGGTTTGTTTGAGGCGTTTGTTGCCCGTGTGGGACACGGTTTCAGATTTCATTGATGTTCCTGATTGACGAGTTGCGGGTGTCAGTCCGGCATACGAGGCAAGGTGTGTGGCAGAAGCAAATTATTTACCTGCTAGTTCGTCCGATGATGACAGCACTGGTCCAGATCCCAACTCCTGGCATGGAGGTGAGGACCGAGTGAAGAGGGTGGTCGCTCACCAGTGCCTCGATCTGGGTTTTTCATGGCGACTCGTTGGCGGTAGAGTTCATTGAGCGTTGTTGCAAGGTGCGCGATAACAATAGCGGCTGCGTTCGTACCGGTCACGGTCACTGTTTGTGTGGCTAGAGCGTCACGGTTTTCGTCTGCCGGAGCTTGCCAACGCCGAGCCCCGTTTTTCTTTAGTTTGGCACCAATACGAGCATGGCCAGCTTTCTTCAATTGGTCTGGTACTGGCCAGGTTTGTAGCATGGCTAGCAGTTGCTTGATGGTCTAGGCGTGGTCCGATTACGCGTTGTATACCGGGGGTGAATCTGAGTAAACAAGCCCCGGATACGGTTCCTGGTCTGGGTGATGTGTTGGGCGAGATCACCTTATCCAGTGAGCATCCCCAGCTCGGCTTCATCTTCATCAACCATGTGAAGTGGGGGATCGTGGGAGCTGCTTGAGCGATGATGAACGCATCGCGCTGGTTAGTTTTAGCTTATCCCTGGGTATAGATCCGCGATTGGTCGCATCGTCAAACTAGGTAAGTACGCGACCTGTATCCCCAATTGCTTGGGCCACTGCCACAGCCAGCGCGCCGAATTGTTGCTGACTGATCTACCACAACAAGTATTCGGCCAAGGCTGGCAAGCTCATCATAAATGTGTCGGAGTTTTTTCTTCATTATTGGGGAAGTGAATGTGAATAGGCTTGATCGCCACTACGATTAATGGCGGTTGCTCAGTGATCAGTCTTGTCCTGCGTCGATGCTAAGCCAGATATCGAAATTTGCCGGTGTCATTGCCTGTCTGGCTTTCAAGAATAAAACCAGTAGACTAGTTGTTAGCTTTAACAGGTAAACACATCCGTCTTACACCCACGCCTGCGACAGGCATCATATTCCAGTGCCACGCCCCTGATGAACAATCACGAGTGTGTCTGTCCGATCCCGGTGACAACACCCCCCGGATCATTGGAATAGACAGGGGAAAGCAACCATGCCGAGATCGTCCAGCCAACAAACCCACCATCGCGCAACTACCAGCTTCAGGGCTTATCAAAACAGTAACAGGCGTGATTAACGCCCAGTTACTGTCATTCCGACGTGTTCACCGGGGCATGAACCTTGGTCGTCAGGTTAAGGCCGTGTTGTGGTGATGTAACCTGCCTACTGAATTACCCGCCACGTTAGCACGGATCATACAAAGAGCGGTCATCGACGAACAAATCACTGAATGTATCTAGTGGTAGAACACTCAACGAATAGTAGGTGGGATGCGCACCAGTCCACTGAACTGCAGGCGAGAATAGATACTCGCTGTAACAACCAGGGATGATTCCACTGGCACGTTTTAGGCCTTGAATCCTAAATGCGAGTGTCGGTTGTTCTCAGAAAACAAATGTTTTCTGAGAACAACCGACACCTTCACTGGTGACAAGTCAGTTCTTGATCTGATACTTGTGCTTGCGCTTCTCAAATGCTTCTTTTCCACCATCCAGAATCTCGCAAGCATGCTCGCGAATGCCTGCAGATTCTAAAATAGTGTTACATGAGAGATTTTTTGATTCCGAATGCTCTAGTGGGCCAGTAATGTAATTGAAGGTTCTATTGTTCGGATTTTTCCGGTCAATGCCATGGCGATTAGCTACGATGACGTTTTCTGAATCTGCTCCGATGGCTAAGTTAGCATTATGGGTCACCATCAAAATCTGCCGTTCGCGCTTACGTGCTTGAATATATGGAACAATTGCTTCATATATTGAACGACTGTCGAGGTCGTCTTCTGGCTGGTCTATCAGAAGTGGCCACGGGCTTTGGTTTTCATTCATAATGAGTGTTAGTGCGAATAGTGCCTGCTTGCCAGGTGTCATTGACGAACGAGAAAAACCACCAATTGTGTCACTGTCCAGAGCTGCTGTAAAGCGGACGGAAGGAGCTGTAGATAGAATCTTTTGACCGAGCTCTGTTTCACCTGTTGTGCCTTTGGGGACTAACTTCCCTTTTTGGATCATATTGAGAAGCGATATGGGCTCATCTTGACACTTCTTAATGTTAATACCGTCTTCAGGAGAACTGAAATCGTTCTTTTTGCGACGATTAACAAGTTCAGAGATGCGCGCAACTTCTTCTGGGCTGAAATCAGTCTCGATACCAAACTCAAGAGCGTCCAGGCTACGACGTTTCGAATTAAAATTTTGCTCAAAATCGGACAGAAGCTTCTTCCGTTGTTCAAGACTTTCTCTGATATCTTCTTCTAAGTTCTTTTGAGTAGTGTGAAGTTGTTTTCTAGCGGAATCGAGTTTTTTAAGTTTTTCTAGCTTATCGACTTGTGCGCGCTTTTTTGCATTTAGTTCTCCCAGTAAGGCATTCGATTCTTGCTTTTTCAAGAGTGATTCATTGTCGTTACGGAGTTGTTTCAGCTTAGATATGTTATTCTTGCGGCAAGTAGCTGTGGAGTGTGCCTGGTCTAATATTAGCTGTTCGATCTTGGCTCGCAGTATGGTCATCATGCTGGAAATTTCATTTTTGACGCTTTCTTGTAGTGTCAGAGGGAGATTTGCAACAGGGGGATTAGTTTCGATTGTTACCGACAATGCGTTATCGATAATTTTTGGGTCATCATTGTCTTCAGTAAACAAACAGTACTTTTTGAAGGTATCTAAAATGTCAGTGTCTGTGGCTATTTGCTTATCTAATGAGCTAAGCTCCTCCAGTAGCGCGTCTAGGCGATCTTGGTCAACTGCTGAAAGCGTGCTTTCTTGCAGTTTAGAGGTTATTTCATCGTTGATTTTTTGAATTTCAGCATTGATAGCATTCTGATCGCCGACGTCTTTAATGTCGTCAGCGTTACTAATAATTTCATCTTGGTTATAAAACCATTTCTCAATCTGAGTTTTCAGTTTTTCATTAGTGT
This sequence comes from Arcanobacterium phocisimile, assembly GCF_016904675.1. Lineage (NCBI taxonomy): Bacteria > Bacillati > Actinomycetota > Actinomycetes > Actinomycetales > Actinomycetaceae > Arcanobacterium > Arcanobacterium phocisimile. Next base: position 823,260 of record NZ_CP070228.1, read on the forward strand.
CAGTGAGACCGCTTTCTAAAAGGTCGTGTGCGTTTTTAAGTTCAGGATCTATTCTGAACAAGATGGGGCGGATTTTATCGGTAATTTTCTGCGGATTTTCACTCAATCGATACAAAGAGCTTTGAGGAATATAAATGACTTTTCCCTTGTGTATGGTTCCATTTGCTTCGGATTTATCGGAAGTCTCTCCATTGGCCCAGTGGACGACGCACCCTACGCTAGCCTCTGGAGAATTCCATGATATTCCAGCAGCGGGACCGTTTGTAGTCTCTGAAAGCAGTTGTTCAGTCACTTCTGGATCGATGGCATGTGAAATATATGCTAAAAGTGAAGACTTGCCAGATGACCGACTACCGATGATCGAGTTAAGGTTTGGGTTGAAATCGATTCTTTCAGGAAAAGACTTTTGATCGTGGAATGTTACATGTGAAATAACTTGATAGGACGGTTTGCTGTCAGGTTTGATATCTTGTAGTCGTACGCGCTCGGCTGGTTCGATTAGTGCTTGTTGAAGTCCTGCAAAACTCAGGTCTGCTTTGATCCAAGTAGTAATTTTATCATTATCAGAGCCAGAGATCGACCTTCCAGTCCATCGTTCTAGATCTTCAAAGTTGTGAGCGTCACTTCCGGAGAATACTGGTTTGGCAGCGGAAATTTGATTCTTGTCTTCATACCGGTCGCTACGCAAAAAATGTTCGGAACTTTTTGAATTTCCAAAAAAGGCATCACTGAACTTATCTACTTCATCTGAGAGCTGCGCTTTACGCATATTGCCAGTTTGAGCGCGGATGCCGTTTCCGTTTATGGGCGAGCAATAGATCACGCGGTCGGTATGATTAGGTTTTGGGCCGAAAGTTCGTTCAAATGCTTCTTGAATAGAACCGCGGGTCACTGTGACAGATTCAAAATCGGTAGCGCTAAGTTCCGAACAGTTCTTTTTGCGTCCATTGTGGTCGGTAGTTTCAGTTCTTAAGTTGTGTAGAAAGTCCCGAAGTTCCTTAGGGGTGACAGTGTTGCTAAAGATTAAGTGATAATCTATTTGCTCTGATTTTTTGTTTACACTTTCTGCGAGGCGGAGCTCGACATTAATGAGTAATAACTTAGGGGACTGTGGGTACTTTTTTCTGAAATATTCGATGAAGCGGATTTGAGTTTCGGCAGAGAAATAGTCTGTTAGCCCGAAAGCTTGAACATCGGATTCTTCCAAAATACGTGCAAAAATCTCGAAACATTCTTCTTCGGAATTACACTGTGAGCGGTAGCCGTTATTTAACTTAGTGAAGGGTACATGTACGTGTAAGTCCCACTTATTCCATTCTGACCCGCGCGCATTTCTGAGTATAATTACCTCGATTCTTTTATGTGAAGGGATTAACAGCGGCAATGTATCTGATATTAGTTATTATGTTAATAAATGACTAATGTCTTAATAAGCTTAAACTATATATCCATTGTTAGCATCCATGTTCTTTTCTGATTAAAATCGGCAACTATTGATAAAAGATACGAGATTAAGTGACTTGTGCTATAAAATGGTCCGGTCTTTCTCTCTAGGTGTTTACCCTGATTTCTTTTGGCATTGATAGCTGGTGCTACTACCAATATTAGATTTCAACTTCTTGTGACGTGCGGTAGTTCAGGGCCTGGCGGAGGCGCTTGGTATTCCACCGTTCACCCATTCGAATGTAGCTACCTCAACCTCGAGAATATCAGCTTACCAGCGGGTGTTGGTGATATCGTTCTTGTGGGGCTGTTGACGTTTCCTGCCAACGGGTTGTCGTAGCTATTATCGACGCTGGTGGCGGTTTCTATATTCTCAGCATCAACATGTACTGGTGGTCGATCACGGATACATGGCGATATTGGTGTCCACTATGATGATCAAGATCCGTTGTTGAGGGGGCGTTCCAGATGGCTTATAGCCGTAATGCTTCGGTGGTAATTGAGTCTGATAGTGTCCGCCAGGTGTTGTAGATAGAAGGGGAACGCGTTGGGTGTGAAGGTTGCATAGACAATGCCTTCCGTGATTGTACGGAGGGGATGTTAGGGACTCGCAATCGATTTGGAGCCTTGGCTATGAAATGGCATAGGTCTACACCCGAGGCGAGAATCGATACTCTCGACTTTGTGTGCGGTGATCAGATATTCCCTATCTTGGTACTTACGCCAGTGAGGCTCATGAGCCTGCGGGTTTGCTCCCCGTCAGCGGTCAGTCGATGGTGGGGTAAAGCGAGCCAAAGTCTACGTTTTACCTGCCCGATAGACGCCCTGGTTCTCGGCCTGTGTCTCAAGAATGATCGCGACCAGCTCAATGTCTATGGGGGCACGTTTCGAGGGGGCGTCGTTTCGCGCCCAGCTAGCCTCATGAAGAAAGGAAGCTTTCCCAAAGTTCATTGTTGTATGTCGAGCAGATGAACCTGACTGTGAAACGATCACGGCACTTGCCGGTGAAAACGTCATTTCGGGAGTTGGATGCCGAGCTCCATGATGAAAGGCGCATTCAAAAACTCGTTCGTGTTACGTAGTTCTCGGTTTTCCGGGGCATCCGCGTGTTCTGAGCGGTCACGTCTTTCGCAGTGCATGCAACCTGTCCTACCTCTCGAATCGATATCCCCTCTAGTCAAGAATTTGATGTTTGATCAACTTGACAAGCGATTTCTTCACTTCCTGGCCAAAATACTTGCGACTGACCAAATAATGCTTTTTAATAAAATAGAAGAAAACCGCTATTTTTTGAACCGGGCTTAAGTTAACGTGCGCAGACGCGTACAAAATCAAACCCTGGGACGGCGCGGACATAAAAACGATCCCTTATATCCGATCCGGCGTCTGTTAACTTTGGGTAATGAAAAACTATCCCCACCAGCCTGCCAGCGTATACAAAGCATGCTCGCCCTGGGTGACCCGGATGCTGAAGTAGCTATCACCTACCGAATAAAAGAACGCTTACGCCAGTTCTATCAACAAACCCGCCCTGACAATGCAACCATCATGCTCGAAGAACTCATACAAACATGCACCAGCCCTGCAATGCCCGATGAAGTAAACCAGCTAGGACGCACCCTCAAACGATGGCAACCCCAAATCCTGGCCTACCACCACGCCCGTCTATCTAACTCCATCACCGAAGCAATGAACAACCTCATCAAACGTATCAAACGCATCGGATTCGGATTCACCAACTTCGAAAACTACCGCACCCACGCACTACTCTACGCCAGCAAACCCAACTGGCGACTCCTCAACACAATCTTCCCCTAACCCCGCTAAAATGCGAAGAGCCGGTTTATCTGCCGCACGTGGAGGTAGTAGAAAGTGGCTGGTGATATCACCAGCCACTTTCTACATCTTTAGTTACACGTTACATCTGATCAAACGGTACGAAGTCGGCGAACAAAGCTGTTGCGTCGGCGTTCTCACCGGAGTCATGATCCTTCTTAGGTTGAGCAAAGGCCTGGGCGAGCTGAGCAAGCTCAGTGCCCGTCTTAGCGATACGACGCTCCAGCGTCGCACCACCGCGACCATCAGAGTCTTTTGCTGCTACACCGAAGTCCTCAGTTGCTGCATAGACGGCAGTAGGGGCGATGATAGCGTGCAGATAGGTAAACAGTGGACGAACAGCATGTTCGGTGACCAAGGAGTGACGCGGTGTTCCACCAGTGACACCAATAGCCAGCGGTTTACCCTTCAGTGTGTCTTCGGGAAGCACATCAAAGAATAACTTGAACAGTCCAGAATACGACGCATTGTAGGCTGGCGTTACCGCGATGACAGCATCTGCTCGGGCTAGATCGTTAAACGCTAACTCAAGCTCTGGTGATGGAAAACCTGTCAAAGCAGCATTTGTAATCGCGGCTGCAAAACTGCGCAACTCAATCACAGAAAATGTTGCATCCTTTGCTGCGTTCACAGTTGCGTGTGCAAGTTTCCGTCCGAGTGTACTTGTTGCAGATGACTCTGACAACGACGCCGAGACGACAACAATCTTCACAGCGCTCACCTTCTTACTTGTTCAGGTTGATGAGGTTGTCTGCATGACGAACCGCAGCCTCGTCGTCTGCCTGCTGTTCGTAGAACGAACCGCCGGTGACGTCGTCGACAAGTGCGCGACCTTCGTTGTCAAGCTTGATTGGACCACGGGCTGCAACGCGAGCAGCGTGCGTTGGCGCATCAGGAACACCAGGCTTACGCATAGCGTCAAACTCTTTACGAAGCACTGGAACGATTTCGCCGAGGTAGTCGATCTGCTCATGAACCTTAGCTAGTGGCAAACCAGCGTGGTCGATGAGGAAGAGCTGACGCTGGTAGTCACCAACGTGCTCACGGAAACCGAGGGTACGATCGATAACTTCTTGTGGCGAACCAACGGTGAGTGGAGTCTGGGAGGTAAATTCTTCCATCGTCGGGCCGTGGCCGTAAACCGGTGCGTTGTCGAAGTATGGACGGAATTCGCGCTTAGCAGTCTGCGAATCCTTCGCCATGTAGAACTGGCCGCCCAAGCCAACGATGGCCTGTTCTGCGGTGCCGTGACCGTAGTGTGCGTAGCGCTGGCGGTAAAGCTGGATCATGCGCTTGGTGTGGCTCATTGGCCAGAAGATGTTGTTATGGAAGAAACCATCGCCGTAGTATGCGGCGAGTTCTGCGATTTCTGGGGAGCGGATCGAACCGTGCCAGACGAATGGTGCAACATCGTCGAGTGGACGTGGGGTAGAGGTGAAGCCGCGCAACGGGGTGCGGAACTTACCTTCCCAGTTAACTTCGTAGTTGTCCCACAGTTGGCGAAGCAAACTGTAGTTTTCTACAGCGAGCGGAATGCCTTGACGAATGTCTTGACCGAACCAAGGGTAGACCGGGCCGGTGTTTCCGCGGCCCATCATCAAATCCAAACGGCCATCAGCAAGATGCTGGAGCATGGCATAATCTTCGGCAATCTTCACTGGGTCATTCGTGGTGATCAACGTGGTTGCCGTAGAAAGAGTGATCTTCTTCGTTGAGGCTGCAATGTAGCCCAAAAGAGTGGTCGGAGACGAAGAGAAGAATGGTGGGTTGTGGTGCTCACCGATGGCGTAGACGTCGAGTCCGGCATCTTCTACGTGCTGAGCGATCTCTACTGAGGCCTTGATGCGTTCATGCTCAGTGGGAGTCTTGCCATTTGTGGGATCAGTTGTAATATCAGAGACGGAAAATACGCCGAACTGCATAGTCATAGTAAATAGCCTTTCAGGAAACAGATAGACAACAGGTGAGGCACCTGATCAGGCGCCCCACCGGCGTCGTTATCGAAGTTGAGAAGTTGCGAACTCAGGCTTCCTTGACCAAAGCGAGTTCGAGCTCGAGCTTGATCTTGTCAGAAACCATAACGCCGCCTGCTTCGAGAGCGCCGTTCCAGGTGATGCCGAAGTCCTTGCGGGAGATGTCGGTTGCACCTTCGAAACCAATGCGAAGCTTGCCTTCGTGATCGGTAATTGCGCCACCGAATTCGAATGGAATGGTGATGGACTTGGTGGTTCCACGAATGGTGAAGTCGCCAGTAATTTCAACTGTTTCCTCGTCGACTACCTTGATATCGGTAGAGCGGAAGGTAATGGTTGGGTAGGTGTCTGAACCGAAGAAATCATCGGAGCGGAGATGATTATCGCGCATCTCGTTGCCGGTGTTGATGGAATCAGCCTTGATAGTGACGTCAACGACGCCGTTTTCTGGTGCCGAGGCGTCGCCTTCTGCGTAGCCTTCGAACTCGCCGAAGTTACCGCGAACCTTGGTGACCATAGCGTGGCGTGCTACGAAGCCGAGGCGGGAGTGTGCTGCGTCGATGATGAACTTACCGTTGAGGTCTTTGAGAGCGGTCATTGTTTTCTCCTTAGGTGAGAATGTAATCGTTTCTTAGCTCGGAAGTGTTCTCCCGAACCGACAAGAATTAGTTTAATAGAAAACAGTTTAAATGTCAACTAATAATGAAAATTGCTATTTCCCGTTGGTAGAGCAATAGAAAATAGTTTCCATGAGAGTGTTGAAAGTGCTCTTGACAATTTCTAGACTACGACGTGTGGGCTATAAAAGGGTAGTTTCGCGACATTATCAGCGTTGAGCGCAATGGGGCTGAGCGGGGAGGGGCCTATCCTAGCAATACCTGTTTACGAAACGTGATTATGGTTGCGTGGTGGATAGTGACCAATACAACACTTGTCAATGGAGGTAAAAATGGCGAAGATCGTTGTACTTGGCGCTGGCGTTTCGGGGCACACTGCCGCGCTCCATCTCAAACGTCTTGTGGGAAAGAAACACACAATTCATGTTGTCACCCCTAATTCCCATTGGAATTGGATCCCGTCCAATATTTGGGTAGGCACTGGCGATATGCCAAAATCCAAAGTTGTGTTCCCCCTTGCCAAGGTATATCAGAAACAAAAAATCGAACTCACCCAGGCGCGAGCAACGGAGCTACACCCTGACGGAGCTGGAGATGACAGTAGGCCCTACGTCGTCGTTGAACATACCTCAGCACAACGTCGTGGGCAGCGAGAAGAAATCTATTACGATTACGTCATCAACGCCACCGGACTCAAACTCAACTTTAGCGCCACCGAAGGGCTTGGTCCAGAAGCAGGTAACACAGTCTCGGTATGTACTGCCAGTCACGCAGATCACGCAGCAAAGGAGCTTGCGAAAGTCATTGACAAAATGCGTGCCGGACAACGCCAAACTCTCGTTATCGGAACTGGGCACGGCACATGTACTACGGCAAGCGACACGAACTCCGGTACGATTTTGCTATGTTGCTTCCGCCATTTGGTGGTGCAGGGCTCAAAGCTTACGGGCGAAACGGCGAAGATATAACCGATGAGCTCTTTATGCCCAACGGTTTTATGAAAGTCGACGCAGACTACACTAAGAAACTATATGAAGAATGGCAAGCAACAGATTGGCCGTCAACCTACGAAGTGCCCGGATACGACAACATCTTTGCTATTGGAATCGCATTTGCGCCCCCGCATCAACTCTCCCGTCCACGTACTACGCCAAACGGTACCGTCATTGCCCCGGCGCCGCCGCGAACCGGAATGCCATCGGGAGCTATGGGTAAAGCGGTTGCTATCACCATTTCAAAACGATTGAAGAACCCGAATGCTCCGGCAGAGCATGCTTCAATGGCAGACATGGGTGCCGCATGTGTCGCCTCGGCTGGAACCGGGCTATTTAAAGGAACAGCAGCGGCGATGACTCAACGTCCTATCGTGCCAAACTTCGATCGTTACCCAACCGGCCGCGATCTCAAACACACCAAAGGTGAGATCGGTTTGCATGGGCATTGGGTGAAACTCATGCTCCACTATTTATTCATCTACAAAGCTAAAGCTAAATTCGGCTGGCCACTGATTCCGGAGTGATAGAAATGAATGAAACACCAGATAAGAGCCTCTCGGCACAACCAATACACGATGTCTCCAAAGCGCCACTGCCAAATAAAAAGGTCTTAAACTTCCGTAAAAGTGTGTTCCGCCAGCTACCACGATTTGCGGCGTTTAACCTACGAATCATGGGAATGGTCATCAAGGGGCACAGGCCCGACTAATCAAGTATGAGACAACTGGCAGAGCTACGAAAACGTTTCGTAGCTCTGCCATCTTTTATATCCTTCGCACTATAGGATAATGTGGAGTTATGTCGATCACTGTTGCAGATGTTATGTCCGTTATGGAAGATGCGTTTCCGGTACGCCTCGCCGAAGAATGGGATCGGGTTGGCCTTGTTGCCGGTGATCCGCAGGCTAAAGTCTCAAAAATCGGATTCGCTGTAGATCCGTGTGAAGCCACAGTTACCGAAGCCCTTGAACGTGGTGCAGACATGCTCATCACTCACCATCCGCTCTACTTACGAGGCACCTCCACGGTAGCTGCGACGACGGCGAAAGGTTCGTGGGTTCACAAGCTGATCAAAAACGATATTGCGCTTTATGCCGCACACACCAACGCTGACGCAGCACCAACCGGATCTGCTGTCGCGCTTGGCAGTCTCTTGCAGTTAGAAAACATGCGCCCACTGTCACCTAACCCTAACCAGCCAAAATTAGGGATTGGACGGGTGGGAGAACTTCCAATGACGATGTCAGTCTACGAATTAGCTCAGCGTCTCCATGGGTTACTCCCACACACCGAACCGGGAGTTTTAGTCGGGGGAGACCCTGAAAAAATTGTGCGCACCGTCGCTCTCTCGCCAGGATCTGGCGATTCCTTCCTGCACACCGCAAACGAAGCGGGTGCAGACGTCTATATTTGTGCCGATCTGCGCCACCATCCAGCAACCGATCATTTATGGGGCGGAGGATGCGCACTTATCGGCCTGACCCACTTCGCTTCCGAATGGCCAGTACTCCCAGCGATGGAACGCGCAATCACCGTCAAGCGCGACGTCGAGACCTATATATCCACCCTCGTCACCGACCCGTGGACGCTACGGCTTTGACCCATACTCCAAAGGAACACACTATGTACCAAGCATCCCGCGCCGACCAGCTCGCACTCCTCGATGTCGTCGAACTAGACTCCCTTATCGCCCGGCTCAATCGTGACAATATTCGTCACCCGTTGCGCGAAGAAGTAGGGCAAATCATGAATCTTATCGCAGCCGTTGGGCGAGAAATTGTCGAAGTCGAAGAAGCCCTCGTCGCGCGACAATCTGCTCTTGAAAAAGCGAGTGAACTAAGTGATCGTGCCCGCGCCGTCGTCGTCGAAAAAGAAAATCGGTTGAATGCCGGAACTGGAATGGACTCACGCCAACTACTCACGCTTCAAAGCGAGGTAGAAACCAACCGTGCCCAGCTCGACGAACACGAGAGTCATGAATACGAAATCCTAGAAAACATCGAAACTCTTGAAGCGCAGTTAAACGATGCGCGCGAGCGACAAACCAACCTCAACGCCCAACTCGTTGATAAACGTGCCACGTTAGAAGCCGATGTGGACGATATCGAACGTCAACGAAACGACGTCCAGATTCGTCGAGACTCTATCTACGGGCCACTTGCCCAACCACTCAAGCGCGCCTACGAACATGCAGTGGCCAATGGAGGATTGACAGTGATCGCGCTACACTCCAACGGAACCACTAGCGGCGGAGTAGAGCTTTCGCCGATTGAAGTGAGCCAAATCCGGCAAGCAGATCCCGATACTTTCCATATCAGCGACGACTACGGCTGTATCGTCATCCGCGATCCAGATTTTCCACTAGCGTAAGGGTGCGCGTCTTTCCTGGCGGATCAAGTTCGACGCCGGTGATCACCCCATCGTCGACCAACGTATGCGCAAACTCGGCGAGTTCTTCAGCGTCGTCAACAACAGTCGCAGAACGAATAAGTGCCCCAGCAAGCAAGCCACGGTAATGCTTGGCGTTATGCGATACGACTTTACGTTCGCCGTTCTTGATCCGGACCGCGTTAATGAGTACATGCTCGGCCTCGCGCGGCGGATCCCACACCCGGTAGGCACCAGAACGCGCATCAATCACCAGCTCTTGCCCTGCAAACTCGGTATTTTTCAATGCCTGCTTCCATAACGTTTTTGTGTTTCCCGCATCAGGTAGCGCAGAGCCCATAGCGAGCCGGTAGGCCGGAATCAGATCAGAAGGGCGAGTGAGCCCGAAAAGACCAGAAAAAATCAGAATATGGTTATCGGCGCGTGTCATATCGTCGGCTGTGGCGCTCGCGAAGTCTAACGCATGGAACAGAACACCGGTATAAATCTCTGATGCTCGAGCGCAGGGTAAATCCCACAGGGCGCTTTGCCGGCGAACCTCATGTTCGAGCCGGTTGCCAACTTTTAAAATCTTTAGCGCATCATCGCGTTGTGATACGGCTATCAACTCGTTGATGAGTTGGCGACGAGTGTCAGAAAACTGCGGGAAGCTCAAGGATTGCAGGTCTAAAGACGGACCGCTAGTGGGCTGTGTTTTGCCCTCGGAGGGCGGTAATAGAATAAGCACGTACCCAGTTTAAGCAAACCTGCGGTAAGATGCAGATGCGAATGAGTCGGCTAGGCGGCCGCGTGAGCGCCAAGCTCCCGAGGAACGTCCGGGCTCTACAGGGAACGGTGGTGGATAACATCCACTCGGGGTGACCCGCAGGCCAGTGCCACAGAAAGTAAACCGCCGCGGCAACGCGGTAAGGGTGAAAGGGTGAGGTAAGAGCTCACCGCGCAACGAGTGATCGTTGTGGCATGGTAAACCCCACCGAGAGCAAGACCGAGCAGCGTGCGTTGAGGCGTCCCGTCGAGCATGCGGGTAGGTTGCTTGAGCTTATCGGTAACGATAAGCCTAGATGGATGGTCGCCACGCTTGTTTTCAAGCGGACAAAACCCGGCGTATCGGCCGGCTCATTCGTTTCTCTTATAGATATGACAGTGGGTAGCAAGTCGAAACTTGCTACCCACAATCGTCTTATAAGCGATAGTCGTACTGCCGGGCGCTTGTGACCCGTGAGGGCAGAGACTACTGACCTTACGCTTGCTGTTGAGCTGCCACTAACGCTGCGCCAGCGATACCGGCAGTGTTGAACAAGCGAGCTGATTCAAGCCGTGCCCGTGTGGTTAAGAACGGTGAAAACTCCGGGAACCGAGTAGAGATACCACCACCTAAAATGATGGTGTCAGGGGAGAAGAACATCTCTACCATATCGAGTACGTCTTGTAGGCGCTCAGCCCACTGCTCCAAGGAGAGGTTTTCTTTTGTACGGATCGAGGACGCCGCCCACTTTTCAGCTTTGAGTCCGTTAGGGAGTAAAAAATGGCCCATTTCGGTGTTCGGTACCAAGATACCGTCGCGAACTAGAGCCGACCCAATACCAGTGCCCAGAGTCAAGACGATGGTGGTTCCATCTTGGCCATGCGCAGCACCAAACTCAGCTTCGGCTAAACCTGCGGCATCGGCGTCGTTAAGGACAACGACTGGACGGCCAACATGTTCAGACATCAGCTCTTCGACGTTCCTGTTAACGAAATCTTGGCTCAAATTAGCCACCAGCGGGCACACGCCGTTGACAATGGGAGCAGGAAAGGTGACGCCGACTGGGACTTCTGGGCCAACCTCGAACGACTCAACGATCTGGGAGACGATATCTGCAATGACTTCCGGCTGAGCTAATTCGGGAGTCGGGATGCGCTTTTCTTCGCCGACGAACTCGCCAGTGGCAGTATTAACTATCGAGCCTTTAATGCCTGAGCCGCCAATATCGACGCCGATAGCAATATCAGAGATGTGGGTAGTCATTGTTTCTCCTTTGAACACTAGAACAAAAATTAGGTGCTTTGCGCAGTTACTGCGGCATTGCTGGGGAGGTTTGCCCCTGGGTAGGCAACGTTAAAATCTCCGCACCGGAATCTGTGACGACGACGGTGTGCTCCCATTGCGCGGTACGCTTACGGTCAGCAGTGACAACAGTCCAACCATCATCCCACTGATCCCAACGTTGGGTTCCAAGAGTCAGCATAGGTTCGACGGTGAAGACCATGCCGACTTGGATTTCATCATCAAATTGAGGAGCTGCATCATAATGCGGAACGATGAGGCCAGAGTGGAAAGCTTCACCGACGCCATGGCCAGTAAAATCTTCTACATCGCCGTAGTTGAACCGTTTTGCATACGATTCAATCACTCGCCCAATAACGTTTATTTTGCGGCCCGGTTTGATAGCTCGAATACCGCGCATCATCGCAGTGTAGGTGCGTTCGCACAAATCACGGGATTCTTGATCGACGTCACCGGCATAGAACATCGCGTTGGTATCACCGTGGACACCATTTTTGTAAGCGGTGACATCGAGGTTGATAATATCGCCTTCACGTAACTCTGTAGAATCGGGGATACCATGGCAGATTACTTCATTAATTGAGGTACAAATCGATTTCGGGAAACCCATATAGTCCAAGCAAGATGGGTATGCGCCCATATCGCACATGTATTCGTGCGCAATACGATCAAGTTCATCTGTCGTCACGCCCGGGCGCACTGCAGCCCCAGCTAGATAAAGCGCATCGGCGGCGATCTGGGAGGAGATGCGGATGCGTTCGATGGTCTCGGCGTCTTTAACATCCGAGGCTGTGACTACTTCTGGACCATCATGGAACAGATATTCTGGACGTTCAATCTCTGCTGGAACATGACGTTTAGGGGAGAGGGTACCTGGGACTAATGTGTGAGCTTGCATATCTACAATTCTAGTCGTTATTCGGACAAAGGTTTGCGTAACGCCGATAATGTTTTACAGTTACGGCCGATAGGGAGATTACTGATCGAAACGATGCTGATCGTCAGGGAAGGTACGGGCGCGCACAGCCGTATTATAGGCTTCAGCGGCCTTCTTCAACTCTTGGCCAACTTCACCAAAAACCTTCACGAATGACGGCTGCCAGTTGGTCATGCCAGCCATATCTGTCCATACTAAAACCTGGCCATCAGTGTGTTCACCGGCACCGATACCAATAGTAGGAATTGCAAGATCTTGGGTAATTTCGGTAGCGATAGGTGCCGGAACGAGTTCGAGAACGACGGCGATAGCGCCAGCTTCGGCAACAGCAACCGCGTCCTTGCGCACCTGATCAGCGCCATCGCCACGGCCTTGTACACGTGGCCCGCCCAGCGCATTTTCTGATTGTGGAGTGTAGCCGATATGTGCCACAACGTTAATACCTGCACGCACAATAGCCTCAATAGTCGGTGCCATCCGCACCCCACCTTCTAACTTGACCGCTGAAGCTCCGGCACGAATAAGTTTCACCGCATTAGCCACCGCATCAGCAGGCGAGGTCTCATAAGATCCGAAAGGTAAATCGGCAACCACGAATGCACGTTTGGCTACCCGAGCAACAGCGCCGGTAGCTAAGACCATTTCTTCGATACCGACCTGAGTGGTTGAATCAAACCCGAGCATGACGTTGGCATACGAATCACCAACGAGCAACATATCTGTTCCAGCTTCATCGAAAATACGAGTAGTGATCGCATCATACGACGTGAGCATAGTGATCGGAGTGCCCGCGGCTTTCATTTGAGCTAAATGATGGGCTCGTACACGCTTGATTGTCATTGCATAAACCTTTCTTTTGCAGATCTTATTCTAGTGCATCTTTCCTTAAGTTCTATAACTGGTAGCACACTCTCATGTGGCACAATAAAAGCAGACACGAATACCGGAAGAGGCAGGTATGGATACCCAACAAGAACACGTCATCGCAGCGGTTGAAGAACACAACGTACGTTTCATTCGACTATGGTTCACCGACGTCTCCGGAACCCTCAAATCAGTTGCCATCCCGCCAGCAGAACTCGAAAACGCCTTCAACTCCGGTATCGGCTTCGACGGATCTGCCATCGAAGGCCTCTCGCGCGTTCATGAAGCCGATATGGTCATCAAACCCGACGCATCGACGTTTCACATCTTGCCCTGGGACGAATCAGGCGAACCATGTGCACGCATGTTCTGCGATATCCACACCCCAGATAACCAGCCGGCACGTTCCGACCCGCGCGGAGTTCTCCGCCGAGCACTCGAACGCGCAGCCAAAGCCGGATTCACCTTCCATGTCCACCCGGAAGTCGAATTCTATTTATTCCAACGTCAAACCCATCCTAACGGCGATCCTATTCCCATCGATAACGGTTCGTATTTTGACCACGTCTCGCGCCCAGTAGCTCAAAGTTTCCGCGCCCAAGCAGTCACCGAACTCGAACATATGGGAATTCCCGTCGAATTCTCCCACCACGAAGCCGGGCCTGGACAAAATGAAATCGATCTACGGGTATCAGACGCACTAACCATGGCCGACAACCTTATGAGCCTACGAACTGTTGTGGAACATGTGGCCATCACCCAAGGCGTCGAGGCTTCCTTTATGCCCAAACCACTCATTGACCAACCCGGCAACGGCTTACATATCCACATGTCCCTCTTCGAAGGCGAAACTAATGCCTTCTACGATCCGCTCAACGACTACAAACTCTCCGACATCGGAATGAAATTCGTAGCCGGTATCCTTCGCCACTCACGCGAAATATCAGCTGTAACCAACCAACACGTCAACTCCTATAAACGCCTATGGGCAGGCGACGAAGCTCCCGCATATATTGCTTGGGGGAGGAACAATCGTAGCGCCCTTATCCGAGTTCCTAGCTTTACATCAACCGAAGGTCACAGCGCCCGCATCGAATATCGGGCACTGGACTCCGCAGTCAACCCCTATCTAGCCTTTGCTGTCATACTCAACGCCGGCCTAGCCGGAATCGAAAACGGCTACGATGTGCCCGAATCAATCGATACCAACATCAACGCACTCAGCGCTCGCGAACGCCACATTATGGGAATCGAAGAACTCCCATCCTCCCTACACTCAGCCATCAAACTCGCCCAAAAATCAGAACTCATCGCAGCCACCCTTGGCGAAGACGCCTTCGACTACTTCCTGCGCAACAAGCTGTGGGAATGGGATGCCTACCGCCAGCAAGTAACCGCCTTCGAACGTAGCATCCAATACTGAAAATCATGGCGGATAATCCACATCTATTCGAATATGCGGCAAACCCAGGTCAAGCCCAAGTCGCATATGAACGCCTGGGTGAGGGACTTAGGCCCGAACACACCCACCTGTTCGACCGGATCATCAACAATCCACACTCCTGTCAGCGTCTGGGAGCAATCCTCGGATTCTCCTCCACTCTCGCCGACATCCTCATCGTCCACCCCCAGCTGCTCAGCGCCCTCGAAGACGATATCGATACGCCCTACGCACCCCACATCAGCGCAGTGGAAGCACAAGACGAAACCGAATACGTTGACGCCTTGCGGTTGGCCTACTATCGCCGGCTCATCACCATTGCCAGCCACGACCTCACCCAAGAAAAACCAATCGACGGCGTCTACGATATTTCTCGCATGCTTGCTGGACTTGCTGGAGAAGTTCTCCAACATGCCCTCACCGGGGCACAACACTGGCTACCTGAAGCAAGCAAGGTTGAGTTTTCGATAATTGCCATGGGGAAAACCGGCGCGCAAGAACTGAACTATATCTCCGACGTCGACGTCATCTATATCGCCGAACCAGCAACAAAGGACGTGACCGAAGCCGACACCGTTCGTATCGGTACCGCGATCACAGCCTGGATGACCCGTGCAGTGAGCGCTCGCGGTCAGATCCCGCCGTTGTGGGAACTTGACGCCAACCTACGCCCCGAAGGGAAGAACGGCCCGATGGTGCGTACGTTGGCCTCCCACCAGGCCTACTATGAACGTTGGGCACAACCCTGGGAGTTTCAAGCCCTCCTCAAAGCCCGGCCTATCGCCGGAAACCAGGATCTCGGGCAACGCTACCTTGATTTTGTCACCCCACTCGTGTGGAGCGTCGCCAACCATGAAGGCTTCGTCGACGAGGTACGCCGAATGCGCGAACGCGTCCTATCCCAGATCCCACGAGCCAAAGCAGACCGGCAACTCAAACTCGGTGCCGGGGGACTGCGCGATATCGAATTCACCATCCAACTCCTCCAACTCGTCCACGGCCGAACCGATCAATCTGTGCGCGCACCCGGCACGATCGAGGCCATCAACCAACTGAGCGAAGCCGGCTATATTGGACGCGAAGCCGGACACAAACTCGACCGACACTACCGGTTCTTACGCACCCTCGAACACCGTATCCAGTTGCAACGATTACGGCGAACCCACGATGTGCCCGCCGTCGAACACTTACAAGCCATTGCCACCACGCTAGGGATGAACGCCGTAGAGCTTGAAAGTCGCTGGCAAGAAATCCGCCGTGACGTGCGCCAACTACACACCGCAATCTTCTATCATCCGCTGCTACCATCCCTCGCCTCCCTTGACCCGGACAACGTCGTACTCGACGAACACGCCGCTCGCGAACGCCTTGCTGCAATTGGATTCAAAAACACCGACCTTGCATTGCGAAACATATCAGCCCTCACCACCGGTCTTTCACGCACCGCAACAATCCAACGCCACGTGCTACCCGCGATGCTCGGCTGGATGGCCGAAGCAGTCGAACCAGACCACGGACTCAACGCGTTCTGTGACGTGTCCCAACGGCTAGGAACAACCTCATGGTATATGCGATTATTACGCGATAGTGCGCTTGTTGCACCCCGACTGGCACACGTCCTGGCCACCTCACGATACGTCGCCAGGCTGTTACCATCGTTGCCGGATGCCATTACGTGGCTCGATGACGATCAACAGCTATGTCCGCAATCGCGCAACGAGCTCGATACCGAACTAGCGGCACTCGTGAGCCGACGCAAAACAGCCTCAGACAAAGCCCTCGCCGGCAGATACCTACGACGTCGAGAAATGCTACGCATGGCACTCGGACAAACCCTCAATCTTGTTTCCCTACCAGACGTCCACCGAGCACTGAGCGACGCATCAGACATTGCCATCACCGCAGCCCTCAACGGAGCCCTCAGCGAAACCAACCAACACGCGCGCCACTGTGTGATCGCCATGGGAAGCCTCGGCGGAAGAGAAGTCGGCTACGCCTCTGACGCCGACCTACTCTTCGTCTACGCCCCACACCCTGGGGTTGACGACGAAACAGCGTTCCGCGAAGCACAACACGTCGCCAGTCAAACTCTCCAGCTACTCAAAGTAGCCGGTCGCGAACCCGCAGTGGAGGCTGACACCAAACTTCGCCCTGAAGGTAAACAAGGCGCGATCACCCGCTCGCTATCGTCCTACCAAACCTACTATCAGCGTTGGGCCCAAACGTGGGAACAACAAGCTCTCCTGCGTGCCCGATACTGTGCCGGAGATGAGGAGCTGGCCCAACAATGGCTCGAAAGCATCAATCCTATTCGCTACCCCGAACTTGGGCTTACTGACGAACAAGTTCGAGACATACAAATGCTCAAAATCCGAATGGAACGCGAACGACTCCCACGCGGCGCCGATCCCACCCGCCACCTCAAACTCGGTCGTGGCGGCATGACCGATGTTGAATGGACGATACAGTTATGCCAACTACAACACGCTGGCCAACAGGGCGAGCTACGGAGCCAATCGACCTTGAGGGCACTCACCGCAGCCGTAGAAACCGGCATAATCGCCGACGACGATGCCCAAATTTTACAAGACTCCTGGATGACAGCCCACACGATACGCGATCTCAACGTGCTAGCTACCGGGAAATCTGGATCTGCGCTCGAGCTGGTGCCAGATGACCCAGCTCTTTTGCAGTTGTTCGCCGCACTTGAAGGCAAACCGCCTAGTGCGAGTCACGAGATAGCCGAGTCATATTTACGCTCATCGCGACGAGCGCGAGCCGTTATGGAAAAATATTTTTACGGCGAAGATAATGAATGAAACGCCAATTGCTACGCGTAGGAGAAGAAAATGAAACTAATTTTGGTACGGCACGGACAAACATACTCAAACGAACGCGGAGCAATTGATACCGTCATTCCAGGCGCCTCACTAACTGAACTAGGCTGGAGTCAGGCGAACGACGTCGTCGCTGATCTTTTAACCTACGAGCCAGATGCTATCTGGCGATCTGATACGTTGCGCACCGAACAGACCGCAACACCGTTAGCTACCCGGCTAGGTATCGAACCGGTGGTGCGCCCCGGATTGCGCGAAATCGCCGCAGGTTCGCTGGAAGGCGCAACTAAAGAATCCGCAATGCGCGAATACATCGGCACGATGCGTGCCTGGATCGCTGGCGAGTTAGATTTGCGTCTGGGTGGGGCTGATACCGGCCGCGAAACAGTTGACCGATTCGATGCTGTCGTGCGCGAAATCGAAGAATCGGGTGCGCAGCGTCCAGTGATCTTTGCCCACGCTGCAATTATCACCTATTGGCTTGGGGTGCGAGCCCAAGGAATTACTGAGGAAATGCGTAAAGTTCACCTCCACAACACTGGCATCGCCGTGGTGGAGGGAACTTTAGATACTGGGTATCACGCCCAGCGTTGGATGCATATTTACAAGCCGTAATACAGCTGGTACTCGTATGGATGAGGACGCTGACGCAACGGCTCGATTTCCATTTTCATCTTGTAATCGATCCAGGTAGCAATAATATCTTCGCTGAACACGCCACCTTCGGTGAGGTAGTCGTGGTCAGCTTCGAGTGCGCGCAGTGCCTCATCGAGAGTTGCCGGCAGTTGTGGGATCTGGGCGTGTTCTTCCGGTGGAAGCTCGTAAAGATCTTTATCGATCGGTGCCGCCGGTTCAATTCGGCGCTTAATACCGTCGATACCGGCCATGACCTGCGCAGCAAAAGCAAGGTATGGATTAGCTGATGGATCCGGAGTACGATACTCGATGCGCTTTGCTTTGGCTGAAGTCCCACCAGAAACCGGAATACGGATACATGCCGAACGGTTACGTGCCGAATACACAAGATTAACTGGAGCCTCAAAACCTGGGACTAATCGGTGGAAGGAATTAACCGACGGGTTGGTGAAGGCCAAAAGTGATGGAGCATGTTCGAGCAGACCGCCGATATACCAGCGTGCCACATCGGATAGTCCGCCATAACCGCGTTCGTCGAAGAAGAGCGGTTCGCCGTTCTTCCACAACGATTGGTGGCAATGCATACCCGAACCGTTATCGCCAAAGAGTGGTTTTGGCATGAAGGTAGCAGTCTTGCCAGATTCGATTGCGGCATTTTTGATAACGTATTTAAATTTCATCAAGTCGTCTGCGGCAGCGAGAAGCGTATCGAATTTGTAGTTGATCTCTTGCTGACCACCAGAGCCAACTTCGTGATGAGCTCGTTCAATCTTCAAACCGACCTGTTGGCAGAGTTTCGTCATCGTGTCACGCAAATCAGCCATCTGATCGTGCGGGCTAACCGGGAAGTATCCAGCCTTCTGTTCGGTCTTATAACCGAGATTGTGGCCATTTTCGTCACGGCCAGTGTTCCAGAAAGCTTCAGCAGAATCGACGGAATAGAACGAATGCTGTGGAGTGTTTTGGTAGCGAATATCGTCAAAAATGAAGAATTCTGCTTCTGCTCCGATATAGACGGTGTCTGCGATACCAGTTGATCGTACATAGTCTTCGGCACGTTGAGCAATGATGCGCGGATCGCGATCGTAGGACTCGTTTGTGAACGGATCGACGACGAAGTGGTTAATCACAAGGGTTTTCGCAATGCGGAAAGGATCGATGAATGCGGAGCTAAGATCAGGGACCAGCTTCATGTCAGACTCGTGAATCTCAGTGAACCCGCGTATCGATGAGCCATCGAACATGATGCCCTCATCAAGGGATTCCGGTTCGAATGTATCGACTGGGATAGTGAAATGCTGCATCATCCCAGGCAGATCGCAAAAACGAACATCAATAAATTCAACACCTTCGTGGCGGATAAAATCTTTAGCTTGAGCTGACGATGTGAACATCAGAAAAGTCCTTCCTGCATCAGCAAATAGGGGTCACATATAAGTGTAATGTGGGGGTAGCTACGATGTGCAACTACCCCCACATTGTGAGACACGTATTTTATTTACCGGCCACGCATGCCACGGCGATCAGGACGGGCCTTGTACGGATCGACACCCTTGGGAATGCCGATCGGATTTGTTTTCACTGCATCCAAACGCTGGAAGACAGCTTGAACTTCCTGATTAGTGAGTTGTTTGGGCAATTTGCGCATGGCCCGCTGAAGCTTCAGGAGCGGAACTTGCCCTTCGCCGTCGCCCACAGAAATGATATGAACTGGTACGTTCGGAATAACTCGGCGCAAGGACTGACGTTCCTCATTGGCAAGTTTCGCAGAACGTCCCTTATCGCCATCGGTAATAAGGACGACGCCCGGACGGCCAATAGCACGGAAGACCATATCTTGTGTGCGGGCGTTGAACCGCACCGGTTCTTCTGGAATGATCCAGCCACGTTTGATCTGCCCAAGCACAGCAGCTGATGCTCCCGGAATACCGTTAATCTTGGCGTATGACGCACGCTTGACTAATTCAACCAGAATGTAGAGCGAGAGTGTGATGGCGAGCAACGTGAAGAGAATCGGCCACAAAATCCATCGACCGGTGACCATACCCAGGATAACTCCAAGCGCAATACCACCGATAAGGGGACCAAAGATGGCGAACGGAGTCCACGAGTAGGTTTCCTTGGAGATGCTGTACGCTTCACCAAGATAGGAATACCAGCGCTTCTTCTTTGGCTTCTTCATCTTTGCTTCTTTACGCTCTTTTGCCATGACTATCCTTTTGTTTTTCACGTATGGAACTAGTGCCGATTTTACGTCAGTAACGCCAAAAGCTCCAATGCTCTAAGCGCACAATTTGTTTCGGTCAGATACCAAGGTGGCAACGGCGATAAGAATACCGGCAAGTGCGCACACATAGAAGCCATAAGAGGCGGAATATTCAACTATTTGCCCGGTGACCGAGGCTGACGTTGCCACGCCAAGGACGTTAACTGAACCAAGAGCGGTCACGGCAACGGCATCGCCGCCGCGTGGTGCGCGCGTGCCAGCTAGCGTAAAGATCGCTACTGATGCTGGACCGATCGCAAGGCCGGTGAGAAAAACTGCAACTGCCAAATATATAGGAGACGGCACAATGGAACAGAAAACGGAGCCGAGAGCTAGGCCAGATCCGCCGAGCACGATGCGCATCGAGTATGTCATCCAATCGGGGAGAATCACTGAGCCAAGGGCGGTGATGGCCGCGCCTAACCCCATCATTGCGTAAATGATTCCCGCATGACTAGCAGTACCTTGTTGTTGGGAAAATGCGGTAACGGAGGTTTGTGCCGCGCCGAAAAACATGCCTAAAGCAAGCATCGCTAATAACGGGGTGCGAACCGCGGCAAGAACTTTGGCGATTGATGGAGCTTTTTTGCCGTCACCATGTGAAGCCGGACCGACAGAATAGGGTGAGAGAGCAAAGGGGATAACACACGTAGCAACGATTAATGCCGCGAGGATCAGTGCGGCCTGTGGATTAAAAGCCGAGGCGATAACTCCAACTAAGGCTGGACCGAAGACGAATCCCATTTCGTCAGCAACTGATTCCCAGGACAACGCTGCACCGAGTTCATGGCGACCATGTGTCACCGGATACCAACGTACACGCGCCAAAGCACCTAGTGGAATGGTTGTGGCACCGACAAAAACCGCGAGGCAGATAACAACCCATATTGGGGTGGTTTTGGTGAGTATCAACGTCAGTGTCAGCAACGCGATAATGTTAACCGGAGCGATCACTAGTAGCGGTAGGCGTTGACCGTAATTGTCGGTCAGGCGCCCAATTGTTGGGCCAGCGATGCCGGTTGCGATGGCCAATCCCGCAGACGCTAACGATGCTGTGGCGACGGAGCCTGTTACTGCCGTGACTAAGGTGAGGACTCCAATAATTGTCATTGACGTTGGAAAACGGCCAATTAATGAAATGAGGAGATAGCCGTATCCGGTTAGTTTGGGAAGTTGGCGATAACTTGAAAAACTACTCACGCCGCTCCGATCGATATATGAAATATTGATTATATGTTTACCGTCCAGTTATGTGCCATCTTACGACTGTTGTAGGTACTATGCATTCTGCGAGTCGTGCCGGGCAGAGTATTTTCAACATCATGCTAGGCAGGTAGATATAAGTGTGGTGGGACAGCCCGAGAGCGGTCCCACCACACTAGATGAGGTTATTTGTTTTGGTTACAGACCAAGTTCCCCAGCGAAATCTGCTTCTTCGAGACGCATCTTGACATCACGCAGGTAGCGAGAAGCATCTGCGCCGTCGACGATGCGGTGATCGTAAGAGATGGACAGGTAGCACTTGGAGCGGATGGAAATAACTTCGTTTCCGTCTTCGTCCTTGACTACTGCAGGAGCCTTAAAGATAGCTCCGGTACCCATGATCGCCACGTTTGGTTGGTTGATGATTGGCGTATCGAAGAGAGCGCCAATCGAACCAGTGTTGGTAATAGTGAAGGTGGAGCCGGAGAGTTCGTCGGAACCGATCTTGCCGTCACGGGTACGTGCTGCGAGATCGCCAACAGCCTTCGAAATACCAGCGATGTTGAGATCGCCAGCATTCTTAATGACTGGAACGAACAGGCCCTTTGGTGTGTCAACTGCAATGCCGACATGCTCCACATTGTGGTAGACAATCTCGTTGCTTTCTACCGAAGAGTTGATAATCGGATGTGCCTTGAGCGCTTCAGTTGCCGCTTGGATGAAGAATGGCAAGAAGGTGAGCTTGACGCCTTCGCGTGCCAAGAAACCATCTTTGGCAGCTGCACGTAGCTTAACGATCTTAGTGACATCAACTTCCATCACAGTGGTCAACTGTGCGGAGGTTTCGAGGGACTCGATCATGCGCTTAGCGATGGTTTTGCGCAGACCAGTCATCTTCTGGCGTGTACCGCGCTTTGAAGCAGCTTCCTGAGCCTTTGAAGCGATTGCAGACTTCACTGAACCGCTTGCGGCCGGAGCTGCTGGAGCAGCCGTAGGTGCTGGAGCAACGGCAGCTTGCTTAGCGGCTTCAGCCGCGGCTTCTACGTCTTGACGGCGAATACGGTTTCCGACACCGGTTCCGGTGACAGATTCGAGGTCGACGCCGAGATCCTTCGCGAGCTTGCGGACGATCGGAGTGACGTAGGATGACTTTCCATCTTCTGGAGTTGTGGCAACTGGTGCCGGAGCTGGGGTAGCAGGTGCCGGAGCTGGGGTGGCAGTTGCTGGAGCTGGGGTGGCAGGTGCTGGAGCTGCCGGAGCAGTTTCTTCCTGAGGTGCTGCCTGCGCTACTGGAGCTGAGGCAGCAGCTGGTGAACTACTCTCACCACCGATGACAGCAAGGATGGTACCAACTTCGACGGTTTCGTCTTCTTGAACAACAATCTGTGAGAGTACGCCAGCGGCAGGTGCTGGAACTTCGGTATCGACCTTGTCCGTGGAGACTTCGACAATTGGCTCATCTGCTTCGACGGTGTCGCCGACCTGCTTGAGCCAGGTGGTCACAGTTCCTTCGTTAACGGACTCGCCAAGAGCTGGCATGACGACGTTGACGCCGTCGCCAGAGCCACCAGCCGGAGCTGGATTTTCACGGTGTGGAGCCTGAGCTTCTGCCTGTGCTTGTGGAAGAGGCTCGGAGCCTTCGCCAGAACCGTCGTTTTCTGCCGGTGCTTGTTGGGCTGGAGCATCCACGCCAGAACCATCACCAATGTAGCCCAAAACGGTGCCGACATCGACAGTTTCGTCCTCGTTAACCACAATTCTTTCGAGAGTTCCAGATGCAGGTGCCGGAACTTCGGTGTCTACTTTATCAGTGGATACTTCAACGATAGGTTCATCAACTTCAACGTATTCACCCACTTGCTTGAGCCAGGTGGTAACTGTTCCTTCGTTGACAGATTCGCCCAGTGCGGGCATCTTAATTTCTTCAGACATGTGAAACTCCCTGTCTCAGTTGTGTGTGTGAAGTGGTTTGCCAGACAGCGCTAAAATGGCCTCACCAAGAGATTCGTTTTGAGTTGGATGGGCATGGATAAGACCTTCGAAGTCTTCTGGGAAGGCTTCCCATGCGACCATAAGCTCGCCTTCGCCGATCTGCTCGCCCATGCGGGCACCAATTGCGTGGAAACCTACAATTGGTCCGTCTTTTTCGCGAACGAGCTTGACGAAACCAGTGGTACCGAGCATTTGCGACTTACCGTTGCCAGCAAGGTTGAATTCGGCAACTTCGACGTTTTCTTTGCCGTACTTCTCTTCCGCTTGAGGTTGGGTCAAACCTACCGATGAGATCTCTGGGTCACAATAAGTAACCTTTGGAATGAGATTCTCGTCAATAGCCTTCGGATTCATGCCTGCGATTTCTTCAGCGACGAAGATGCCGTGGAGGAAGCCACGGTGAGCAAGCTGCGGGCCTGGAACGATGTCGCCAACTGCATAAATATTACCGACTCCGGTGTGAAGGCGTTCATTGGTTATCACGAAGTCACGTTCGAGTTTTATGCCGTGTTGTTCGTAGCCCAAATTCTGGGTGGCTGGGCCACGCCCAATAGCGATCAGTAAGAGATCAGCGTCGAATTGCTTGCCGTCTTGAGTGAATACATGTACACCGTTGGCATCTTCTTCAACGCGATCGAACATCGTCTTAGTCTTGAACGTAATTTTACGCTTGCGGAACTGGCGCTCGAGCATCTTCGAGATGGCTGGATCCTCGTTTGGGACGAGTCGATCGAGGCCTTCAATAATGGTCACATCCGTGCCGAATGAGGCCCATACGGAAGCGAATTCAACGCCAATAACACCACCGCCGAGAACCACGACAGAGTTTGGAACATAGTCAAGCTGGAGAGCTTGCTCGGAAGTGATGACTCGATCAGTGATCGTTTGGCCGATGGTCTTGGAATACGAGCCGGAGGCTAGAACGATGTTCTTGCCTTTAAGTCGGCGTCCATTTACTTCAACCGTATCTTGGGCGACGAGTCGCCCCCAACCATGAACTGTCTCGACTCCACGAGTGTCGATAAGGCCGGTCAGGCCTTTGTACATCCTCTCAATGACGCCATTCTTGTACGAATTTAGAGCGTTCATGTCGATGCCATCGAAGCTGCTCTTAAGTCCAATATGAGCTCCGTCGCGTACTTCATCTGCGACTTCTGCTACATGGAGGAGTGCTTTCGTTGGAATACATCCGCGATGTAGACAAGTACCGCCTACCTTATCGCCCTCTACAAGTGCGACGGATAGACCAAGTTGTGCGGCTCGCATTGCTGTTGCGTAACCGCCTGAACCTGCACCGAGAACGACGACGTCGTATTCTTTAGTCTCTGACACTTACCTCTCCCTCGAGTTGCCGTTTGGGCGCTGGTGAGCCCAGTCCCTTAGGTATATTGTCCCACTTCGGACGAGATATTGCTCATTAATACGCGAGTTAATTACGTAATGAATGTTACGTGTGAGGTTTTCGCAGTGGAGAAACGCTGTGGGGCGGAAGCGCACCGTTATGGAATGGGCTGTGATGAATTAGTGCATACAAGTGCGCCTTCTCTTGCATACAATAGAGGACATGGTTTGGTTTTTTGGTAAGTCAGCGCGTTCGGCGGCGAAACAAGCTCGTGGTGAAACGTTCGCATATCTATCGGATTTTGTGCGGACTCGGCAGGGTGTGGAAGCGTATTTTGAAGAGGCGACCCCACGTAATCCGACGTCGATCGTCTTGGTTGCCTATGACGGTGAGTGGACCCGGCGTAAAGTCCCTGATCTTTCGGCTGCAAAAGAATTGTGTGAGCAGTTAGCTGTGCCACTTTATGATGTAGCTCAAACTGGCTATCCTCGGTCGATGCGTGAGTGGACGGTGAAAAACCCGGGATCTAACCGGAGGTAATGCTTAACTGAAGTATTGTCACGTACACTCACATCTCTAGGTGTTCACATTATGGTTCACGTGTATCCATTATGTGAGATTGGGCTGGTCAAGTCTACGATTTTCTCTACACAATAGAGACTCCCGCAAAGGACAACCCAATCCTGAAATGGAGAAAAATGAAAATCTCACGTACCCGCTCGTTTTACGCAAAGGCTATGGCAATGTTTGCTGTCGCTGGAATGGCGCTCTCGGCTTGCTCTTCCACCTCGGCAGATAAATCGGGCGAGCACCTAGAACCAATGAAGGAGAAGGGTCATATGGCGAAAGTTGATGCACTCGTCGTTTCCGCCATGGATGAAGAAATGGCTCCATTTTTGGAAGAAGTCGCTGACTACAACCCAGAAGAGATCGAGTCGCCAGTAGGTAAGCTCTACCGTGCAAAGAAAGACGACGTCGATGTGCTTATGGTTGTTACCGGCATTGGTATGACCGCCGACGCTTCCGTTCTATCCTGGACCTTGGCTCACTACCAGCCAGAAGTCATCGTTGCCATCGGTTCGGCAGGGGGCATGGCTGCTGATTCGCGCGTCGGCCAGGTTGTTGTTGGTACCGAATACACCAACGGCGGCGCTGACGGCACCGTATTTGGTTACGTCCGCGGCCAGGTTCCTGGCCAGCCAGAAATATTCACTGGGGATCAGAAGATGATCACGGCGCTCGAAACCGTTGCCAAAGAAGCTGAAAAAGACAATATGACGGTACGCTTTGGTCAGATGCTCTCCTCAGACGCCTTCATTACCGAAGTGAATGTTGAAGATCGTCGCGAAGCATTCCCTGCAGTAGTCACCGCTGATATGGAGTCGCATGCTGCATCCCAGGTTGCTCATGCATTTGGTATCCCATTCGTATCAATTCGTGCAATCTCTGATCTGTGCGGCAAGCCAGATGATCAGTCAGTCTCTTTTCACGAGGAACTCGACGTCGTTGCGAAGTCGTCAGCACATGTTGCGTTCGAAGGACTCAAGCAGGCTGGCTACGTGAAGTTCTGATACTTCCACCAGGCCCGTCATCGAGCCTGACAAAACTCAGACGAGGGGCTAAAGTTAGCCCCTCGTCGTTGTATATCGAGAGTTCATCCAACAAGGAAGCGAGTGCGCGCGAATTATGTGAACGCGCCACCCGAAACGAATGCCGGGGCATGGAAAACTCCGTGCCCCGGCAGCTGGTCCTCCAAGCTAGGGAGCTAAGAGTGAACGATTTAGTGGTCAGCGAGCGAGGTGCTCAACAAGGGTGCGGAGCATAACTCCAGTTGCGCCCTTTGGCTGGTAGCCCCACTCACCTTCGCGGTTGAACGATGGGCCAGCAATATCGATGTGTGCCCATGGCGTCTTACCAACGAATTCCTTCAAGAACAAGCCAGCAACGAGCATGCCGCCGAAACGCGAACCAGAGTTCTTCATATCAGCGCATTCAGAATCGAGCGAAGAACGCAGTTCAGCAGGAAGCGGCATGCCCCAAGCAGGCTCGCCAGCGCGTCTTGCAGCTGCAACCACTGCGTCGCGAACCTCATCGGTTCCCATAATGCCGGTTGTGCGGTTACCCAAGGCAACCATCTGGGCACCAGTCAAGGTAGCAATATCGATGATCTCGTCTGGGTTTTCTTCGCAACCCATAATCAGGCCGTCAGCCATAACTAGGCGGCCTTCGGCGTCGGTATTGTTAATCTCTACCGAAATACCGTTGCGGTAGACGATCACGTCGTCTGGGCGGCCAGCGGTACCCGAAACCATGTTTTCGGCCAAGCACAGCCAGGCCACAACGCGGCGCTTCACGCCAAGCTTAGCAGCAGCCACCACTGCATGAAGTACGGTAGCAGCACCGGTCATGTCAGTCTTCATTTCGGTGATAGCAGTGGATGGCTTGAGGCTGTAACCACCGGTATCGAAGGTGATGCCCTTACCAACCAAAGCGGTGAAACCTTCAGCATCTGCTGGGTTGTATTCCACGCGAACAAGGCGTGGAGCAGAAGCCGAACCGCGGCCAACCTGCAAAAGACCGTTGAGCTTCTCAGCTTCAAGAGCCTTCTCATCAAAAATCTTGACCGAGAGGCCAACCTCGAGAGCAACCTTCTCTGCCTCTTCAGCGAAGGTCACTGGGTTGAGGAAGTTAGGCGTGGTGTTTTCCAAATCACGAACGGCGTTGACGGCGTTCGACAGCACCAAAGCGCGATTGAAGACGTCGTCAGAACCGAAGGAAGAAACAACATTGATCAAAGCAACAGGGGACTTCGCCGGCTTCTTGTAAGCGTCGAAGACGTAGGCTCCTAGGCCAGCACCTTCAATAATGGCGCCAGCTTGTTCGGCTGTTTCATGTGGGAAACAGATCGCCATCTCATCGCGGCCAGCAGCAGTGCGGGTGGCTACGCCAGCCATGTGGCGCAGGGATTCGGTTGCGTGCTCGGTGCACAGACCGACGGCTACAACAACCTTGGATGAATCAAGCGGGTTGACGACAGTGAGTGTCGAGAGCGGCTTGGCAGAAAAATCGAGAGTGGTCAGCGCAAGTTCCACGCCTTCTGCGAGCTTCTCATCGACTGGGGATACGACGGAAAGAGCGCCATCTTTCTTGGTAACTGCAAGAACAATGTTCGAGTGCAGATCGAGTTCAGATACAAATTGATATTTAGTCATACCTCTATCATAAGAGTCAGTCCAGCATGTTGCCATGCTGGACTGACTCTTGAGTGCGAACGAATGATCACGTTCTCTAGAAAAACTTATGCAGATTTTCGTGCAGCTTTAGCCGCGCGATAGTCTTCCTTGCTCCCACCTGTAGGGAATTCGCCGCGTTTGACTTGTGGGGAAGGTAGACGCCAGCGTGGCATATACATTCCGCGCGAGAACATTTGCATGGAGAAACCGGAAGGGATCTCGTCGGCACCGAACTTATAGGTGGCGAGAATCTTCGCTTTGCGTACGATCCAAGCGAGTTGAATAACCATCACAATAAAGACGGCGTATAGGCCAACGATGGCAAGAAATGCTACCTGTGGCCAGTAAGACATAAATACTGCAAGTAACAGAAGTGGAATAACCAACGGCATAAACCATTGACCCCACGGAGCTGAAGCATCAATATAGTCACGACCCCATCGACGTACGCGACCGCGGTGAGCTGGCGGCATATTCTTTTCATCACCCGTACGCATTGCCGTTTGTTGACGGTAATATAACTCGTTACTCTTGGCGCGGTTTTCGGCACGCAACTTGCGCTTTTCTTCCTTCGTCAGCGCCGACGTCGACGCCACAATTGGACGGCGCCGAGCCTTCTGCGCCTCTTTGCGCTTCGGAGTAGGCGTGCCCTTAGGCGGCGTGTAGCCTTTTTCCTGTGGCACGACACCAACTTCAGGTGTTGCTGGAGTGGAGTCTTTCTTTTGACCAAACACGAATAAAATCCTTCACACTAAATGAAATACCATCAGCTACTTTACCGGGTTTCCGCTTGTAGGCGGTAGGCTAGAGGTATGGATATCCAAAATATTACTTCCCGCGTCGATGACGCGATGCCTAACGTTCTCAAAGAACTCAAAGAATTTGTCGCAATCCCATCGATTTCAGCAGCCGCTTTCGATCAGTCCAAGATGGACGATTCAGCACAGTGGATTGCGCAACGAGTAAAAGACCTTGGTCTTGAAGCCCAGATCATTAAGCTGGAAACCGAATCTGGCCTAGTCGGCCGTCCAGCGATCCTCGCTTCGCGTCCGGCAGAGCCAGGAAAACCTACAATACTTCTCTATGCACACCACGATGTGCAGCCAGTTGGCGATGAAGCCGAATGGGAATCTGAGCCATTCGTAGCGACTGAAAAAGATGGTCGCCTTTACGGACGCGGAACTGCCGACGATAAAGCGGGGGTGCTCGTGCATCTAGCTGCGATTGAGGCCGCTGATCCTGGAGTTGGAATTCGACTCTTTATTGAGGGCGAAGAAGAAATCGGTTCGCCCACATTCGCAGACTTCTTACAAATATACCGCGACCAGCTTGAAGCAGACGTCATCGTCGTTGCTGATTCGTCAAACTGGAACGTTGGCGTTCCGTCTTTAACGACGTCACTGCGCGGGGTAGTGCGACTCGATGTCAAAGTCTCCGTTCTTGACCACGCACTGCACTCCGGTTTCTTCGGCGGTCCAGTTCTCGACGCCGTCGTCGTTGCTTCTCGTCTTATCTCCACTTTGCACGACGACGAAGGTAACATCGCCGTCGCCGGCTTGCTTCAACAAGACACAACCGATGTCGATTATCCAGAAGCAGATTTCCGTCGCGATGCAGGAATGCTTGACGGGGTCCAACTTGCCGGATCTGGTTCGATCACGTCCCGGTTGTGGACTAAGCCATCGATCTCGGTGATCGGTATGGATATCACCCCGGTCGATATTGCGTCCAATACGATTATTCCATCAGTAGATATGCTTATTTCCATGCGTGTAGCACCAGGTCAAGATGCGCTTGAAGCTGGCGAAGCACTTGCTCAGCATCTTCGTGACCACGTCCCATTCGGCGCCCAGATTGAGATTTCCGTGGCTGAGGCCGGCTCTGCATTCCTCGCCGGCGAATCCAGCGAAGTAACAGATATTGCCCGCTGGGCGCTCAAAGAAGCCTGGGGTGGCATTGACTCAGTAGACATCGGTCAGGGCGGATCAATTCCGTTCATTGCTGACCTAGCTGAGGCCTTCCCACAAGCACAAATTCTTGTCACTGGAATCGAAGATCCAGACACCCGTGCTCATTCAGCCAACGAATCACTTCATATCGGTGATTTCCGCAATGCTATTGCCGCTGAAGCACTATTGTTGACACGGCTTGGAGAGTAAATGCGTATCGCATTAGTGGCCACAGCGCTTGCCGGTTGTGAACCGGACGCTGTGGCCAGTGCGGCCGTCACTGGCTGGAAAAAAGCGCGCCCCGCAGACGACATCGACGTCATCATTGCCTCAGATGGTGTGCCGGTAGCACACGTAGGAACAGGCTTATCAAGAGTTTTCCAACAAGAACACAAAGATGCTGTTGCGAATGAATATTGTGAGGCTCTCGGACCGCGACGAATATTCTGGGTCTCCGAAACGGACCGCTGTGGGCTTCTTGATCTAGCTGAGGCAGCGACATGGGATGAACATAGCGATCCACGCGGTTCGTCAGCTTTTCTTGCTCACGACATCATGCGCGCGTTGGAGCTGGGACTGACACAGATACGTATCCATCTGCCAGCGTTAATGGCTGGATCCGATGTTGGACTCGGCTTACTGAGCGAACTGAGTGGCATAGAGCTGTCGTGGGACAGCGACGAACAGCTAGTTGTACAAGCAATCGAGCAGGCTCGCCACCGGATCGGACCGTTGCATATTGTGGTTTCGTATCCTTTCGGCCAGGCACTGGCGGGTTTCGATGGACTGGCTCATACCTGGCAAAATGCCGGGCTAGATCCTGTTTTGGCGCAAGATTTTCTGCAACAAACCTCCGGGTATGTGCATAAGCTCGAGAGGATTCGTGCCCGGTGGGATCTATCCTTCGCCTCGAAACCGTTTCGTCGTTACGAGTTTGACGGTGTTGGGGGCGGTTTAGGACTTCTTTTTGTTTTACTGCGTGCGCGCTTGAGCACGATGGGTTCACATCTGGTGTTTCCAGAAACGCCTTCAGATTTATATGTCTATGTGACTAACGCTGTTGAGTTACATGTGCCCAGTGGTTTGAGCACGATGACTGATCGATCCCAAGAAGAAGGAAATCCGGCAATCTTAGTGGTTTCGCGTACTGAGCTGTTGCGCGGTGAACTTGCGCGTTTGGGTCTCAATGGTATGTATAAGTTGCAATCCGAGCGCGCAGAACACGACTTCTACCATGACGATATTGTGAATATTTTTTCGCGGTTAGCTTCGACGTGGGGATGGGACGTATAGCTCATAGCGTATTAGTGGAATCCATGAGCTTGAGCCGATAACCTTAACCATGTCTATCTTTAATTGGAGGAAAAGATGAGTGAAGTTGCAACGCACGCCGTTAGTCTTACTGACGTGGCTGCTGCAAAAGTTAAGTCGCTTTTAGAACAAGAAGGTCGTGATGATCTTCGTTTACGCGTCGCTGTGCAACCCGGTGGCTGTTCTGGATTGATGTATCAATTGTATTTTGACGAGCGTTTGCTCGATGGCGATGCTCTTCGAGATTTTGATGGTGTTGAAGTTGTCGTCGACCGTATGTCAGTCCCATATCTCGATGGTGCAACAATTGATTTTGCTGATTCGATTGAGCGTCAGGGATTCACGATCGATAATCCGAATGCGCAAGGCTCATGTGCATGTGGTGAGTCATTCCACTGAGTTAATAAGGCTGCCATGGACAAGGTTCCAGTTGCCTTAAAGGAGTATGTAATGAAGCGTTCAATTCTAGCAGTATGTGCGGTGGTAGCTATCGGTTTAGCTGGTTGCTCAGCGGATGCCGCATCTGATACTGCTCATGGTTCAAAGAGTGAAACTACTAGTGCTAAGGATTCGGCTCCAGGCACCCAAATGCCGACTGTGAAACTTGATGGTGTCAAGACCCGTCTAGTGTTTCCGGACTCTAATCCACCCGAAGGCCTACAGAAAGATGTCATTGATGGCGGTGAAGGCCGTGACATCGAGGAAACAGATTTTGTTGTGGCAAACTATGTTGGTCAAGTATGGGGAGAAGAGAGTGCTTTCGATTCGTCCTTCGCGCGGGGCAAAGCAACTGGATTCTCATTGCAACAAGTTATCCCGGGCTGGACGAAGGGTCTTGCCGGGTTAAAGCCTGGTGCCAAGGTCATTCTCTCGATTCCAGCTGATATGGGCTACGGTCCAAGTGGGGGGAATGCACAAGCTGGTATTGGTGCCGACGATACTATCGCATTCTATGTTGAGATTGTTGATGCTTATGGTGCCAACCAAGCCGGGGATCCAAATGCTACGCTCGAGGCAGATCTTGCCTCATTGCCTGTTGAGATTACCGGTAATCTCGGCGAGCCTATCTCGATTGCGGTGAAAGAGGGAACGCCAAATCCTACCGAGGTGACAACTACTGTCATTGCGCGCGGTGCTGGTCCGGAAATCGGTGGTGAAGGAACTGGCGTTTACATTCAATATGCTCTTTCTCCAATAGATAACTCTAAGCCCGAAGTAAGCTACGGTGAAGCAGGTCCAATTCGCTCTACAATCGGAGGTGGATCAATCTTTGATGGTCTCACTGGTATCCCAGTAGGATCGCGAGTCTTGATTATGGCTCCAGCTAGCGGGCAAGCTGGTAGTGGGGACCAACCCGGATTTGCCGTGGTAGTTGACGTTCTTGGGATTGATTAAGATCCGTTTATCGGTTGTCAGTTACACGCGATAATAAAAGGTGTGGCGCTCAGATCGAATCGATCTGAGCGCCACACCTTTTATCTGAAGATCGTTTCGGCCTTTTCTTTCTTACACGTTAGTGTTTGTAAAGAAAAGGCCGTAGGGATGATCCGATATCTTAGCCAAGAATAAGCTTAGAAGCGTTTTCTTGTGCTTCGCGTAAACGGGAAGCGACATCTTCCCAGTTGGCGAGGTTCCAGATTGCGTTGACGTAGTCAGCCTTCACATTGAGGTAATCGAGGTAGAACGCGTGCTCCCACATATCAACTATGAACAGTGGGATCGTCACAGGTGGGATATTGCCCTGCTGATCGAAGAGCTGGAAAATGGTGAGCTTGCCGGAAAGAGTATCGAAAGCAAGAACAGCCCAGCCAGATCCCTGAATGCCTGTTGCTGCAGCAGTAAAGTGCTTCTTAAAAGCTTCGAAAGAGCCGAATGAATCCTTGATTGCTTCGAGTAGTTCGCCCTCTGGTTCGCCGCCACCGTTCGGGGAGAGGTTCTTCCAGAAGATGGAGTGGTTGGTGTGTCCACCAAGGTTGAAAGCTAGATCCTTGGAGAACTGGTTGATCTTCGAAAGGTCGCCTGCTTCCCGAGCAGCTGCGAGGTTTTCGTGTGCCGCATTAACACCGGCAACATACGCAGCATGATGCTTGTCGTGGTGAAGCTCCATGATCTTACCGGAAATATGTGGCTCTAATGCAGCATAGTCATAAGGTAGCTCTGGAAGGGTGTAAAGTGTCATGTCGACCTCCGATGATCGTTGATTCGGGACTAAAGTCCATCTTGTGATTCCATTATGCTTCATTTTGGTAGAGTTGGCAGTGTTTATTACTGACAGTGAACGCGCTGGACAGCATGTCTGTGCGGTGGACCATGTGTGTCAAGTCGTTCTATGAACTGAAAGGACGTAGACTAAATATCGTTTAGTGATGTTTATCTATTCGGAGGTTGAGATGGATTCGCGAGTAAAAGTTTTGGTCTACTCAGACAATAGCGATGTTCGTGAGTCTGTCATGCGGAGTGTAGGCCGTACAGTCCCAGGCACTGGAGTTGCTATCGACTGGATGGAAGGTGCGACCCCCGATGGCACTATTCTGAAAATTAAGGAAGCCGAGGAAGCCAACGAGCCTTTCAACCTCCTCATTCTTGATGCGGAAACGCCTAAGCTCGGCGGTATCGGTTTGGGTAAAATGGTTCGCGACGAAATCAACCCAGAAACTCCGTACATTGTGCTCATTGCTCGTCCTCAGGACGAGTGGCTAGCTAGGGTGGCTACACCGCAAGCGATTCTTCCATATCCAGTTGATTCTGCAGCACTCTCACGTGCCGTGCATGATATCCTCAGTTAATTTTTCGGTGCTTTCGCGCCAACTGTTGTCAAGGAATATCAGCGAGTCAGGATTATCCTCCCAGGGGTAATCAATCAATCAAGATGTTCTAGGCTTCCCATAATTCCTTCGTCGAAACCAGGAATTGTGGGAAGTTTGATTTTTTGCGCGTGGTCAAGCGGAGTTGATAATGCATCTGGTTTACTGGCGACGACGATTCGGACGCCGTCGCGCCAAAGCCATCGAGAAAGACAGCGCAGTTCATCGGTAGATACTGATTCAAATGGACGTTCCGGAAGCACGCTTAACGGGTGAGTAGCCATGAACTCTTCGGCAAATCGGTGTACCTGAATATCAGCTGCGACAACCATTGACTGCACGAACCGGCCATGATCGATCACTATTACTTCCCAACTAGCGCTTTTTTCGTCGCTTGGAGCTGCCGCTATGATCCTGCCAGCATGTACGAGCGGAAGACAGATTGCTCCTGCTACTGCGCCATTGACCAGGGCATACAACCGTTCACGCTCGGCTAGGGCGGCTTCGAACCGTTCGAGCTGGGACAGTTTAGCCATTCTTTCTTGCGTGGCTGAATAGATAACATCTAGATTGCCTGAAATGGCGTGGGCGGCTGCTCGACAAGCTTGCCTCTGTTCAATTCCGGTAACACAAGGCGCATCACAAAGATTCAACTCTGCCATATGACAGGGTAGACGCCCGTCAGCGACAGCTGGCAACGTTTGACTGCACGTGCGTAACCCGGACACGCTTTCGATGAGTTCTTTCGCTTGCTTAGCATGTGCGAAGCGAGTGAAGGGGCCAAGCACGTGATCTACGTGTTCACGCAATACTACCTTTGTGATGGTTAACCGCGGATGGGGTTCTTGTGTGAGCCGAAGCCAATATCTCGATCGCGGTTTTGATCGCTTGTTGTAACGTGGCCGGATCTCACGAATCAATCGAATTTCAAGAATCTCAGCTTCAATCAAGGTAGCTGTTTCAATTGCTTCTACCCGCTCAGCTAGATCGACCATCTCACCTATGCGTCGTCTTTTCTCAGCAGCTGTGAAATAACTGCGAACTCGTTTATAAACGTTCCCTGAAACTCCGATATAGAGAATTTCATCATTGGGGCCGACGAACTGATAGACGCCGCTACCTCGAGGTAGACCATCAGCCAATGAGATTTTTTTCCTACGTTTGCTGGGAACCCCCGAGTGAGCAGTCATCAAATCATCGACATGAGTTACACCCAATGGACCGAGCCGAGATAAGACAGCATGAAGGACATCGACGGTGGCACGTGCATCGTCCAATGCGCGGTGGGTCGGTGTAGTTGTTGCCCCTACCAACCGTGCGAGCGAGGAAAGCTTGTAGTTAGGTACTTCATCGCGAGTAAATACACGACGAGAAAGCTTAACAGTATCAACTGTTCGTCGTTGCGGGAACTCCAGCCCTACAGCTTGTGCGGCACCGGTGAGCTGCCCGATATCAAAGCGTGCGTTATGAGCAACGTAGATAAGCTCCGAATCATGACCGATAAACTCGATAAACGCCAGCATAACTTCAGCCAACGATGGGGCAGTTGTGACCATGGCAGTTGATATTCCAGTCAACCGAGAAATAAAAGCTGGAATAGGTATCCCAGGATTAACTAGTGTGCCAAATTCGCCGATCACTTCACCGCCACGCACCTTAACCGCACCGATTTCGGTCAAGGAGTGTAACCCAGGCTTTTCTCCAGTAGTTTCAACATCGACGACGAGGAACGTCGCCTGTTCTAAGGACAGCCCTAAATCGTCAAACGCCAACTGCTGTGGCTCAATAGGTGACTGGCCACGGCGATGAATCGGGACAACTTCGGTATCTAACCGTCGCCCTGGGGGAACTGAACGGATGTTTTTCATACAAAAATGTTAAACTGAGCCTCCACCATAAAATGCTGACACTAAAGCCGCGCACCGTCGTCGTCAAAATCGTTTTCACGCGGCGAATGTAGGATGATCGCTCCCACCGCACATGCGAAAGCAGCAGTAGCAGTAAGCAGCCACATACCCTCGCCTAACGCGATCACGTCATAGAAACCAGCGAGGAAAAGCGCAACGAACAAGCCACAGGTGGCCCATAGAGCGAACGCTATTCGAGGAAAAGTACCCTGTGCAACTGGCAACGCGGGAGGTAAATCGTGTGGATGAAATTCGCCGTCGTCGTCCGTAGGATGCCAATCGCGCGGACCAGCATATCGCTGCGTCGGGTCGAGCGAAATAATATTCTCCCACTCTGCGTCAGCATCCCAGTTCGA
Organism: Arcanobacterium phocisimile; assembly: GCF_016904675.1. NCBI lineage: Bacteria > Bacillati > Actinomycetota > Actinomycetes > Actinomycetales > Actinomycetaceae > Arcanobacterium > Arcanobacterium phocisimile. The sequence continues at coordinate 859,636 of NZ_CP070228.1, forward strand.
AAGGTTGCCCAAATCATTATCTTCACGTGCCATAGTCCTAGCTTACAACCGGTAGACTAGGAGATGGAGAAGCGGGACTAACCCGCATCACACATGAGAGGAAGGATACGGATGTCTATCCGTCGCGTAGCAATTCTTACCGCAGGTGGTTTTGCACCATGTTTGTCCACCGCAGTCGGCGGCCTAATTGAGCACTACACCAAGGAACTGCCAGAAGCCGAAATCATCGGTTACCAGTACGGCTACCATGGCCTGCTCACCGGAAACTACGTTGTTTTCGACGACGAAGCACGTGCCAACGCTGCAACCTTGAAGAACTTCGGTGGCTCGCCAATCGGCAACTCCCGTGTTAAGCTCACCAACTCCCAGAACCTTGTCGATCGTGGTCTGATCAAGCCAGGTGAAAACGCACTCGAAGTTGCAGCAGAGCAGTTGCGCAAGGACGGCGTTGACGTCTTGCACACTATCGGTGGCGACGACACCAACACCACCGCTGCTGATCTCGCAGCATACTTGCACGAAAACGACTACGAATTAACTGTCGTTGGCCTGCCAAAGACCATCGATAACGATATCGTTCCAATCCGCCAGTCCCTCGGTGCCTACACCGCAGCTGAAGAAGCATCAAAGTTTGCACAGAACGTTATCGGTGAACACCGCTCTAACCCGCGTATGCTCATCATTCACGAAATTATGGGTCGTGCATGTGGTTATCTCACAGCTCAGGCTACCCAGTACTACCGCGAGTGGCTCGAGGGCCAAGAGTGGGTTCCATCAGCTGGTCTGTCCAAGGAACGCTGGGATGTCCACGCAATGTATATTCCAGAAATTACCTTCGATCTCGATGTAGAAGGTTCGCGTTTGCGCAAGATCATGGACGAGCAGGGTAACGTCAACATCTTCCTTTCTGAAGGTGCTGGCGTGGAAGAAATCATCGAAGAAATGCTCGAAGATGGCATCGAAGTTGAGCGTGACCCATTCGGTCACGTCAAGCTCGACACCATCAACCCAGGCCAATGGTTCGCCAACCAGTTCGCAAAGATCATCGGTGCAGAAAAGGTCATGGTTCAGAAGTCTGGTTACTTCTCACGCTCGGCTGCGTCTAATCCAAAAGATCTCGAACTTATCGAGTCCATGGTTGAGTTGGCTGTTAAGTCTGCTCAAGAAGGCGTCTCCGGTGTTATCGGCCACGATGAAGAAGACAACGACACTTTGAAGGCAATCGATTTCAAGCGTATTGCTGGACACAAGGCATTTGATGTTTCCCAGCCATGGTTCCATGAAGTCATGGACGCTATCGGCCAGGAGTGGGAGCCGAAGCCTGCTAAGTAAGTAGGGCATTCGCGGTGGCCGGCCTCGTGTCAACAACAGGCTGGCCACCATCTATTTTGAGTATGCACGAGACGGAGCGTCGATCTATACCTATGGTTAACCCGGATATTCCACAAACATACCTACCGGTCTACCCAGACCAAGAACAGGTAGATATGTCGTTGAACCATATCCGTAATCTGCCACCAATTGTCCAACGCGCCGACGTCGACAACCTCACTATGTCGTTAGGACAAGCGGGCTACGGACAGGCCTTCGTTATTCAAGGCGGTGATTGCGCAGAACGTTTTTCAGACGCTACCCGCTCACATGTGCGAGCTAAAATTGGTTCACTGCTCCAGGCAGCATTTATCGCCCATAATTTGGGCAATACGCCGGTCGTGACGATTGGGCGGATTGCCGGCCAATATTCCAAACCACGAAGCCACGTATATGAAAAACACGGTGATCTAACACTGCCCTCCTATCGTGGTGACGCTATCAACTCTCACGTATTTACCGCCCAAGCGCGTACTGCGGATCCGCAACGGCTCGTGCGTGCAGTAGAAAGCGCATCAACCGCCTATAGCTATATTACAGACCTCGAAAAGTCATTTTTTATTTCGTCAATAAATGCGCTCGAATGGAACACCACTGGGAACCAGACTAAACAATATCGAGACTTCGCGAGCTTAGTCGCTGAGCACAACGATATATACTCTCAACGCATCTATATTTCGCACGAATCGCTACTGCCGTATTTTGAACAAGCAATGACAGATACTGCTGGGTACAATCGTGGCGCGCATATGTTGTGGATCGGGGAACGAACCCGCTATGCATCGAGTCCGCAATTAGTGTATGCGCAACAGGTCCACAATCCGATTGGCGTTAAGCTCGGGCCTCAGGCACAACCGAAGGATATTCACCGGTTGATCGACACACTTAATCCGGAAGGTACCCCGGGACGGTTGAGCTTTATTCCACGTATGGGAGCAGGACATATCCGTCGGGTACTTCCACAGCTCTTACGCGCCGGCAAAGAAGATGGCCGGCCAGTAGCGTGGATTATTGATCCTATGCATGGTAATACGTTAGAGGTTGCTGGTCGCAAGACGCGTTTCCTCACCGATATTCTTGAGGAAATCAGTGAGTTTTTCGATATCTGCGCGGATGAAGCCGTAGATCCAGCTGGGTTGCACATCGAGTTTTCTGGTGAGAACCTCACTGAGGTGGCAGATAGCCCGCAGAGTCCAGAACTCGAACACATGCTTGATGAAGCTTTAGTCGATCCGCGTCTCAACCCACGGCAACTTTTCGATGTTGCTTTTGCGACTGGGCAGTTACTGGCTAAACGACGCTAATTTTAATTGTGCTTCCAGGTTTGATCATAGTCCCAGCTTCCGGGTCTTGAAGGCGCACAGTACCGAAAAAACCTCCAAGTATTTTTTCGACTTGAACGTTGAAACCTGCATTTTTTAACCGAGTAGTGGCTGATCCGCTTTGTTGTCCGACGACGTTGGGAACTTCAATGAGTTCTGGACCTTTTGAGATAACGATGTTTACTTCGTCCAACCGTAAGCCTGCACTATTGGCCTGTGGACTTTGCGAGATCACTTGGCCTTCAGGAACGGTATCCGAATATTCTTCAGTGATTACTGGAGTGAGTCCGGTAGAGCTGAGCTTTTCTTCCGCATCTGCTCGGGTCAACGTTGCTAGATCTGGGATCGTTACTGGAGCACGTCCTTGGGAAACAGTGTACGAAACTTCAGTGTTATGCGGAATGGACGCGTCAGCTTCGGGGCTCTGTGAGATGACAGTGCCTTTCTCAACTGTGTCTGAATAATCTGTGATTTCACTTATCTTGTTAAACCCAGTAGCAGTCAGCAGTTCGCGGGCTTCTTCGGCGGTCTTTCCTGCCACTGTAGGTACAGTGAGGTACCGAATACCATTGGATATTGTCACTGTGATGACAGAGTCTGGATGAATACTACTGCCGCCTTTCGGCGACGTCGATATCACGTGATCTTTTTCGACAGTGTCGGAAAATTCGCGAACAGTAGAAATAGTAAAACCTTGTTCTTGAAGTTTTTCTGTGGCTTCGATAGCAGTTAAGTTTTGGACGTCAGCGATCGTAATGCGCATGCCTGGACCATAGAGGAAGTACCAGCCTGTTGTGCTAGCAATCGAAGCGACCAGCAGGATTAGGAACAAGATGATAGGCCACAGACGTCGCTTTTTCCGTTCCGGGAGCGTAGGTTGCGGTTTCAGCTGTGCCTTCTTCGGCAGTGTAGCTGTGTCGCTTGCTTGCGGAAGCGTCTCGATCCGTTGTGTGCCCGTGGTCGCAGCTGGGGTAAAGTTTTGGCTCGTGATTTGCTGCGTTGCGGTAGGTGGGGTGGCTGCAGGGGACTGGGGGAAGACAGGCACGCGGCGAATCGCGATATCTTCGGGAGTGGATCGGATGATGTCATCGAGCGCGTCGAGTGCAGCAAAGGCATCGCGCGGGCGCTTGTAGGGGTCCTTTGCAGTGAACAATCGAATCAGAGAATCGATATGTGCTGGCATCCAATCGGCAAGTTCAGTCAAGTATGGGATATCACCATTGACATGCTGATAGGCGATAGCTACTGGGGTTTCACCGTTGTATGGCAAGGTGCCAGCGATGAGCTCGTAGAGCATGATGCCGACGGCATAAATGTCTGCGGTTGGTCCGGCGCTACCGTTTGTAACAAGTTCTGGAGCCACGTACGCAACGGTTCCAAGGACTGTTGCTGTTTGAGTGGCGCTTGAAGCGGCTCGTGCTAGACCAAAATCTGCCACCTGTGCATTGATTACAGGCTTGTCGAGTACTGCGTTGATATCAAGCGGCTTGTCTAGCAAGATATTTTCTGGTTTCACATCGCGGTGAATAACATCGGCTTGGTGTGCGACGGCAAGTGCTTGGAGGACTTGCCGGGTTATTGTTAGTGCCATTCCCAGGGGTAGCGAACCGTGCTGTGCGAGTTGCGATCTCAAATCTGGACCAGTGATTAACTGCATGACGAGGTAAGGAAGTTCGCCAATTGGGGTATGTGCTACACCTTGATCATAGACGTTAACCACGTGGGGACTCGAGAGTTTCGCCGCAGAGCGCGCTTCGCGAATAAACCGTTCGACGAAGTCGGGTTGTTCGGCAAGGTGAGAGTGAATGATCTTCACTGCAACGTCACGTTCAAGGCGCGTATCGTGCGCATGGTAGACGCTAGCCATTCCTCCTCGCGCTAGGCGGGAGATGATAACGTAGCGGCCGTCAATTGCGGCGTTGAGCAGTGGATCTGAGTTCACATGTTTAGGATATAGGCAAAAGCCGACCACGTGGGTGGTCGGCTTTTGCGTGTCGGTGTGGCAATACTCTTAGAATCGTTGCATTGCGGCTTTAATCTTAGCGACATACTGCACAGTATCTGGGCGCATTCCGTATTTTTGGACTCCACCTAGACCTTGATAGTAGCCAGCTACTGCCTGGTCGAAATCGTCTGCATGTTGGTGTAAGTAGCGGATGATCGCAATTCCTGCCACGACGTTGTCATGCGGATCTAGCAGGTTCAGTTCGCGTCCTACGAGGGTTCCTGCCCACTGACCCGATGATGGGATGACTTGCATAACCCCGATTGCGTTGGCTGGGGAGACAGCGCTGGCATCGAAACCAGATTCGTTGTAGGCGTGTGCAAGGGCTAATCGTGGATCGACGCCCATTTGCACAGCTGTTTCACGGACCATCTGTTGCATTTGTGCCCGTGACGGCAGATCTTGGTTGATAAGGGTGTTCTTATTCTCGTTTGCCGCGTCGACGACGTCGTCAGCGTAGGTGTATCCCGGGAAGTTGTTTTCCACGAGTCGCTTTGTAGGGGCAGGCACTGGTGCTGGAGCGGGTGCCGGCGCTGGGCTTGCGGTAGCGGTGCCGATTGTAAGTTCCTGGCCAGGGAAGATGATGTTTGGATTGGCGATTGCGTTGGCTGCTACGATTGCTGCGACGGTGGTATTGTAGCGTGCAGCGATTAGGCCGAGGGTATCGCCGGACTGGACTATATAAGTCGAAGTGCTCACTTGCGGTGCAGGAGTGGGTGCGGGTGTAGATGCAGGCGCTGGTGCTGGAGCGGGTGCTGGAGCGGGTGCCGGCGCTGGGCTTGCGGTAGCGGTGCCGATTGTAAGTTCCTGGCCAGGGAAGATGATGTTTGGATTGGCGATTGCGTTGGCTGCTGCGATTGCTGCGACGGTGGTATTGTAGCGTGCAGCGATTAGGCCGAGGGTATCGCCGGACTGGACTATATAAGTCGAAGTGCTCACTTGCGGTGCAGGAGTGGGTGCGGGTGTAGATGCAGGCGCAATATCGCGTATTACTGGTGTTCGGACGGGGAGTTGAAGACGTTGTCCAACCCGGATGAGGGCAGTGGAATCAAGACTATTGATACGTATGATTTCAGCGATTGAAACTCCCGTGCGTTGAGAGATTCCCCAAACGGTATCTCCAGGGCGCACTTGGTAGCTCATCATCAACGAAGGATGAGAAGGGGTTGTATGGAGCGGAGCTTGCTGTAGAGAATTGTGTGGGTGCTGAGTTGCAGATGCGGCAGTTGGTGCAATCAAAGTTACAGCAGTTGCTGTGGCGAGAGCGGCGTTTGAACGCGACTTCCACGTGGCCATATGTCCTCCAAGGGCTGTTACGTCAGTTGCTGATGTTACAGATGGTGTAGTTGATGAAATTGTTATAATTGAGACTAGTTCATTTTACGGCGTGTTTCCACCTGTCTTGAGTAAGTGTGCGGTATAATCGCCTGATGATTAATGACAATGGTGGCAATATGTGGCTTTCTATACCTGAGGTTGCCGAGTTGCTTGATGTACGCCAGCGCGATATTCGCTCTGCGATTTCAGATAATCAGATGCTGGCAGTGCGTCGTGGCGAGAATCATGCGTGGGCGGTTCATCGCCAGCAATTAGTGTTCGATGAAATTGGTGCAACGCTACTTCCGTCGCTTCCTGGAACTCTCACATCGCTTCATGATGCCGGTTTCGATAATGAAGAGGCTTTGGCTTGGTTAACTGCCCACAATGATGAACTGGGAATGACTCCGTTTGATGCGTTGCATGCGGGCAACATCCATGCAGTTCGACGCGCAATCTTGATGCTCGCGTTTTAGTGATTTTATCGTAAAGAGTGGTTGTCTCGTTCCGCAGGGAGAGACAACCACTCTTTATGTGCTCATTGTTGCTAATGCAATTTGAGATCCGGGGCAGAACCTTGCGGGAATGCCCTGAAACTCTAGGCGGTACGACGATGTAAAGTATCTGCCAACTCGGTAAGAATGGATGATTGTGAAGGTAGGCGCTCGTGAGCGCTTTGTTCACGAATGTCGATGAGTTCTTCGTGCGCTTCGTAAGCGCCAGATGAGATGATGATATCTTTGACTTGGTCTACTTCGTCGTCGGATAAAGTCTTCCCAAGATGTGAATCGATAAAGGATCTTTGCGAATCGGTACACATCTGACGGGTCAAAGCCAACAATACTGTTCTCTTCCCTTCGGAAAAATCAGTTCCAGCGGGCTTCCCAGTAATAGCTGGATCGCCAAAGATTCCCAATTCGTCATCGCGAAGCTGGAAAGCTTCTCCCAGCGGTCGCGCAAAGGTGCCAAGTTGGTGAAGCATCGCCTTATCTGCCCCAGCAAGAGTAGCACCGAGGAGAATCGGTAGCTCCACCGAATAACGCGCCGATTTATGGACCAAAACTAAGAAGGCGTCGTTGAGCGCGCGTTCGGCGTCGTTGTCAATCTCGGTAAACTCAGCCCGCATATCCATGTATTGTCCAAACGCTGTTTCGGCGGTCATGGACGCGAAAAAAGCAGACGCTGAGCGGAAATAAGCGTCGGGGGCGTCTTGACGAGCGAATTCTTCACCGGCTAAAGACAGTAAATAGTCACCCAGTAAAAGTGCCGCATGCTCACCAAAAACCTCGGAACTACCGCGTGATAGTGCTTGAGTATGTAACTGAGAAAATAGTTTATGTGTGGCAGGTATGCCACGGCGAGTATCGGCTGCGTCGATAATATCGTCATGTACCAGGGCTGAAGCTTGGTAAAGTTCAGCTGCCACTGCAACGTGGAGCGGAAAGTCAGACGAGTGGGGGAGTACTGCTTGAAATCCACCCGCAACAAACAGAGCTCGTGTACGTTTTCCGCCCGCACTTAGCGCGCGTGCAGGATTGACAAATTCTTCGTAAAGCGATCGTGCTCGGTCGGAATCAGTAAATGCTGGAATCGAGTTCAAGAGCTCGAGTAGACGGGCAGAGACGGCAGAGCGAAATTGGGAAGTGTTCACGCAGTCAAGGATACCGGGTTGTCCACAGATAAGCTCGCGTTGCGTGCTATCCACAACTTGCGTTGTGTGAAAGAAACTGACCGGTGAGCATTGATTGACTAGATGACATGAAACCATATGTTATAACCCAGCTTCAAGATTGTCTCTACTACGCTCGCGATGTCGTCGGGGAACAACTGCTACCACCACGCAATATCCTGTATGTTTGTACACTGCGCACTGTCAACGAGGCTAGCCAGATACGGGCAGTCGTGCGTGTTGATTTAACGGTGTGTGATGACCAAGCGCGAATACGTGAAAAGGTGAGCGAATTTGTTGTCGATACCGAACCTGATGAGCTTGTTATGTGTTGGTACATCAAGAATTCACTTGAAAATGCGCGAACACCCGACGTCGAGTATGCTGCGGAAACTCGGTTAATCGCGCAAATATACACACAGGTTAAAGAGTCACTGCAACATCTACCGGCCTATCGAAAGCTTAAGCCAACGTTATTGGTAACAGACAACTGTCAGTGGACTGAGATTGCTGAAACTCAAGTTCACAATGACACGATCGTGTTAGGAGAACTCAATTCATTATCTGAATCAGTGAAGCGCGGGTTTGACTGTGCTCCAGGGACCTGGGGCGAGTCCAATCCGATAGAAGGGATATGGCAGCGAGTGTCCTTCAATCGCAGAAAGCGAAGTATTGAGATCGAGCAAGAAGTAGCCTCTGGCAGTCTTGCGGCAAACGGGATGCTGTTATGGGCAAATACGATGAAAAAGGTGGCGAGTTCCGCCGATAGCCTCCTACCCAATCAGGTCACGGAAACTTTGGGCGGTCATAGCCGTATCGGAAAACTTAATGGCACACTCCACGATTCACACACTCGAGATAGGGTTTTACTGTGGGCGATTTCGGGAGTTCCGTTCAACGATGATGTCGCCTGGGCCGACTGCTACCAACTGATGCGCACCACTCCGATGTCCGAAGAATTAGTTGTTCGCACCCGAAAAACTATTACTGTATTAAACGCCTGCGCGAGTTTCTCAGCTGAAGATTCTGCCTGCGCATATGCGACTCTTGCCTATCTATATTGGTGGGTCGGGCAAGTCACGCTAGCTCGGCAAGCAACCGAGCTAGCTCGTGAATCTGATCCAAGTTATCGGTTATCTCAATTAATAGAGGCGATTCTGGAGGGAGGAATACTGCCGCCATGGGCACTCGAAGGTTAACATTTGGCGTTGTGGAGAAATTGTGACTTATTGGGCATCGAACGTCGTTGATGTTGAAAATACGTTTCCAAAACCGGATTTTGGAGGCAAATGTCCGTAACTTGACGGTCAGGAGGGAATAAAGTGAAGACTTTTTACGTTTCAATAGTGTCCTGGATGCGAATTATAAATCCTAATCACGCTATAATTAAAGGGCTTATTGGGCTTTGCCTCCACATGAAAGGTGCCACGTGACTGTTTCTTCCCGTTCCTCTGAGAATCTCCAAGCGTATTCTGATGCTACGGAGCTTGCTAAGCATCGGGTTCCAGAACTGAAAAAAATCGCTTCAAACCTTGGTTTATCATTGCCTGCCAAAGCTGTCAAGGCTGCCTATATTGAGGCGATTGTCGAACATGTAGCTTCCGCTGGTGTCCAAGCAGAAACTTCTGTTGAGGAGCCAAAAAATAAGAAAGCATCAGCGACGAAAGCTTCTGCGAAAACTGCTACACCGGTCGTCAAAGCAGCTAAAGATGGAAGTGAAGACGACGAGATCGTAGAAGATGACGAATCCCTTACTTCGCCAGATGAACCTGACACGCTTGATGAAGAAGAAGTCGAAATCGATGTCGATCTCGATGTTTCGGATGATGATGCTGACGATGAATCTGATGAAGATTTAGAGGAAGAATCTGACGAGAGCGCGGATGATACTGAAGCAGAAGCTGAGACAACGTCGAAGCGTTCTGGTGCCTTCATCGTCCGCGACTCAGATGATACAGATGAACCAGTCCAGCGTGTTCATGTTGCCGGCGCGACGGCCGATCCAGTTAAGGACTACCTTAAGCAAATCGGTAAGGTAGCGTTGCTGAACGCTGAGGAAGAAGTTGAGCTCGCAAAGCGCATCGAAGCTGGTCTGTTTGCACAACATATCCTCGATACCACTACTATCGAAGATACGCGTAAGCGCCGTGAGTTAGAAATTATTTCGCGTGATGGGCATAAAGCGAAGAATCACCTTCTCGAGGCAAATCTGCGTCTGGTCGTTTCCCTCGCAAAGCGTTACACCGGTCGCGGTATGCTTTTCCTTGATCTTATCCAGGAAGGTAATCTTGGTCTGGTACGTGCGGTCGAGAAGTTCGATTATGCCAAAGGGTATAAGTTTTCCACCTATGCAACTTGGTGGATCCGCCAGGCGATCACTCGTGCTATGGCTGATCAAGCACGTACCATACGTATTCCTGTCCACATGGTTGAAGTTATTAACAAACTTGCCCGTGTTCAACGCCAAATGCTCCAAGATCTCGGACGAGAACCGACTGTTGAAGAACTTGCTCACGAACTTGATATGACTGAGGATAAAGTTGTGGAAGTTCAAAAGTATGGTCGTGAACCTATTTCGCTCCACACTCCACTGGGCGAAGATGGGGACTCAGAATTTGGTGATTTAATCGAGGATTCTGAAGCTGTTGTTCCAGCTGATGCCGTAGGCTTTACGCTTTTGCAAGAGCAACTTCACCAAGTACTTGATACGTTATCGGAACGTGAAGCAGGTGTGGTTTCGATGCGCTTTGGTCTGACCGACGGTCAGCCAAAGACCCTTGACGAAATTGGCAAGGTTTATGGCGTTACTCGTGAACGTATCCGACAAATTGAGTCTAAGACGATGTCTAAACTTCGCCACCCGTCGCGCTCTCAAGTGTTGCGTGACTATTTAGATTAATCTCGATCATTTACGAATGGGAGCGGGCGTGCCATGGGCGTGCCCGCTCCCATTCGCATGGATACACTACATCTCCATGCCGATTAATTGCATGCTGTGCAAATAGTTCGCCCTGAGACTCAGCGTTGACATAATGACGGAATAACTCAGCACAGATAAGTGCATCGGGTAAAGCACGATGCAAGACAGGAGTTTCGATGCCTAATCGGCTGGCTAGCGCACCCAACGAGTGTGATCCTTCCGGACAATAAATTCGAGACTGATCCATAGTACATACGGCGTGATGACGCTCCAGATTTAATGGCTGACCACTACGAGCACTCTCTGCATTGAGAAAACGCAGATCAAAAGGAGCATTGTGAGCTACAATGATGCGCTGATCAAGCAATTGAACAACCTGGGGAATAAGCCACGTAAAAGCGGGTGCTGAAGTGACGTCAGCATCGCAAATGCGGTGGATGTCGGTAGCTGTAACCGGCATTTGGGGATTGACTAGAGAAGTGAAAAAAGATTCTTGAGCGAAATTTGCATCGAGTAAGACAATACCTATATCAATGACACGGTTCTGTTGTGGATCCAGACCGGTAGTTTCCACGTCGATAACAGCATACTTCATACCGAACTCCTTCTCCCCATGCCCGCTAGCACATAGTTCCAGACTACGGCGATTTTGCCTGACGCGAAAGTCGCGCTCCGAGTACTGACTTATGTCGAGAAACATGGCACTATTGGGGACATGACAACAATGACTGAAGAAACAATGTGCCCTACCTTGACAGCTGCTGATCGCTGTGATGCGTGCGGTGCACAAGCATACGTTCGTGTCGATCTTGAATCAGGCCAACTGATGTTTTGTGCACATCACGGGCGCAAGTACAGTGCGAAACTCAATGAGGTTGCTGTGTCCATCGTCGATGAAACACAAACATTAGCCAAGTAATAGAGACATAAGGATAGGGCACGTGCGAGATAATTCGCACGTGCCCTATCCTCTTCTTCAAGGAAGAACAGCTAAGATAGCTAACGTGCCACAGACCAAAGAAGAATACACAGCTCGTCACCTCTCCATCCTCGAGGGGTTAGAAGCCGTACGCAAGCGCCCAGGAATGTACATCGGATCGACTGATTCGCGTGGTCTTATGCATTGTGCGTGGGAGATTATCGATAATGCTGTTGATGAGGCCACAGAAGGGTATGCAGACCAGATTTCGATAACGTTATACCCGGATAAATCCGTTGAAGTTATTGACAATGGGCGTGGTATCCCAGTTGATGAAGTTCCCGGAACTGGCATGTCTGGTGTCGAAGTGGTCTATACCAAGCTCCACGCTGGCGGCAAGTTCGGCGGTGGATCATACTCTGCATCCGGTGGTCTGCACGGGGTGGGCGCATCCGTAGTTAATGCATTATCTCAGCGCCTTGACGTGACAGTCAAACGGCACGGCAAAACGCATGAAATTTCCTTCCAACGTGGCGAATCCGGAACCTTTAAGGACGATGGCGAACCGAGTGCGCAAGCAAAGTTTATGCCGGCTACTAGCGAATCAAGTCTGCGAGTTACCGGTAAAGCCGGCAAAAAAGAGACTGGTACTCGCGTTCGGTATTGGTATGATCCGCAAATCTTTCCAGCAGATTCTCAATTCTCCTACGAATCGCTTGTTGAACGTGTACGCGAAAAAGCGTTCTTGGTGCCCGGGTTAACGGTTCGTATTAGGGATGTCCGTGGCGAAGAACCAGTTGAAGAAGAATTCACTTACGATGGCGGAGTGGTCGATTTCGTAGAATTCCTAGCAACTGATCCAGCCGTGACCTCAACAATGCACTTGACTGGAGAAGGCTCTTTCACTGAGACAATCCAAGTTTTGGATAAAAAGAGTGGACATTTGACGTCTTCTGAGGTTGAACGCGTATGTGGTGTAGATATTGCACTCCGGTGGGGAAGTGGTTACGACACGATTGAAGAGTCGTTCGTCAATATTATCGCAACTCCTAAGGGTGGAAGTCATGTGGCAGGCTTTGAGCAGGGGCTCGTCAAAGTCGTGCGTAATGCCATCGAGCAAAAGACACGACAGCTCAAGGTGACCTCACGGGATGCACGTATCGAAAAAGACGATATTCTTGCCGGCCTTAGTGCAGTGGTGGCAGTGCGTTTCCCAGAGCCTCAATTCGAGGGACAAACCAAAGAAATTCTTGGCACTGCACCTATCCGTGGGATCGTTGCCAAAGTTGTTGAAACTGAGCTGAGTGCCATCCTCGCTTCGACTAAGCGAGACCAAAAAACCGAGAATTCGCGTCTGTTGGAGAAAGTTGTTGCCGAGATGCGGGCTCGGGTAGCCGCTCGCACTCAAAAAGAGATCTCGCGTCGTAAAAACGCGTTAGAGACATCCTCATTGCCCGCGAAACTTGCTGATTGTCGTTCTGAAGATGTTGAACGTTCGGAGTTGTTTATCGTTGAGGGAGATTCGGCACTTGGAACTGCGAAATTGGCACGAAATTCAGAATTCCAGGCATTACTTCCGATTCGTGGAAAAATCTTGAATGTACAGAAAGCTTCTCCGGCCGACATCTTGAAGAACCAAGAAGTTTCGTCGATCATCCAAGTCATTGGTGCTGGATCAGGTCGTACTTTCGATTTGGAAGCTGCACGGTATGGCAAGATCATTTTTATGACTGATGCCGATGTTGATGGTGCACACATACGTACCCTTCTTTTAACACTCTTCTTCCGATACATGCGTCCGCTCGTTGAAGCAGGACGTGTCTACGCTGCAGTGCCTCCTTTACACCGTATCGAGGTGTCTGGGCAAGGAAGGCGTAAAGGTGAATACATCTATACCTATTCAGATGCTCAGTTGCGTCAAGAACTTACCAAACTCGAACGGTCAAAGCGAAGCTACAAAGAACCTATCCAACGTTATAAAGGTCTGGGCGAGATGGATGCCGACCAGTTGGCCGAAACGACGATGGATCCAGAACATCGGTCGTTGCGTCGAATCTCCATGGCAGACGAAGCAGCCCTGCGCTACGCAGAGGAAACCTTCGAATTATTGATGGGTTCAGAAGTCGCTCCACGTAAAGAGTTCATTGTTGAAGGTGCTTCGCATATTTCACGTGACCAGATAGACGCCTGAGAAGCTAGAATAACAGTTATGCACTCTTCTGCAATGCCACCACTACGGAGTAGGTCATTTTCTGAACGTATAGATGCTCCAGAAGTTGTCCGAGTCCCAGGGACTCATCTGGGGCTGACGTGGCGTGCTCTGGAGGCTCAAGATCTACCTGCAGTAGTAGATTTGATGGAAAGCTCCCATGATTCTCCATTGGGTATTTTGCCTGTATCGCCACGGACTGTGCAATTGTGGTTCGACGAATTTCTTTCGCAGTCGCAATCGTCTGATCTGCTCAGCGGCTGGGATGGGCAGAACAAACTTCAAGCGGTTGCGTGGGTGCGCGTTAACGTCAAACCACTTTCGGAATTACAAGCTGAGGTCTCTGCAGTAGTTCGCCCAGAATGGGTGGGGCGCGGAATCGGCCGTTCACTTCTAGAATGGCAAGACGATCGGGCACGCCAGCTTCTCGCACACTATCCATCCGAACTTCCAGTATCGATCCGAGCTTTATCGTGCGAAAACAACACTGGTAGGCGGCGGTTGCTGGCAGCTGGTGGTTACTCGCCTATCAGCTATATTAGTCACGTATCGACACCGACTCACAGTTTACATGTCGAGCTCAGTAAACGTGCTCGAGCTCGGCTTGCAGAACAGGGCTTTTCTCTTATTCCTTATACCCCCGAGGTTAATACCGAACTCCGCCGCCTCCATAACCGTCTTATTTTGGCTTTAGAGCGTTATCAGCCATTGTCGGGTAGTGCTTGGCAAGCAAAACTTATGCGTGCAGATCAGGTTTTCTCTTCGCTGCTTATCAAAGAAAATCAACTTGTGGGGTATACGCTAGCAGAGCGTGTCCCAGAGACGTCAACATTGCGTATCTATTATTACGGCATTGAACAAAACCTCCGCCATCAGGGTGTCGGAACTGATCTGATCCTCAGCGTCTTGGGTCCAGCTTACGAAGAAAATATTAAGTTTGTAGGAGCTCCAGTGGTTAGCAGGAGCGGAAAGATTCCAGCTTCTTTGCTCAATTACGGTTTTACATTGGCTATGCGTGAGATCGTTTATTCAATGGATATCTCATGAAAAATTCAAAAAACTGGACTTGGACGGAACTCCACAGCAGTCATTTGCCCTTGTTAGTTAAGTTAATTTCTGCGATTGAGGACTTCGACGAGGCTCCGATCCGAACTGCCGAATCTGAAATCATGACGTATTTTGATGATTCGCATGTCTGGAAAGCACAAGGGGCTTGGGACGGTCAAACCTTGATAGCGTTCGGTCTTGCCCGTGCTCCGCAGATTGGTAGCGGAGATTCCACTATTACATTGTCGGGTGGCGTCTTACCACACTGGCGTTCTCAGGGTTTGGGAGCTGAACTTCTTGAACGCCAGATCCGGGTCGCGCGAGATATCGCGCAAAACCTCGCTTCTCTTTCGCCCCGAGCCTTGCTATATATCGAGTCTGATTACCAAAACTTCAGTCAATTAGCTCTCGCCCGTGGTTTTACCCGCCAAGCGACGTTTGTTCAAGTCCGGGGGAGAACTCAGTCGACTTACCAGTTGCCGGACATCTCAGAATACGTCAAGATACATCCACTAGGTGATGGACACATCGATGATATCCGCCGAATACATAACGCAACGGTCGCAGAATCGCCATTATTTGACGTCCACTCGGTAGATTCTTGGACTGCAAGTTTGGCACATTTGGACCGTGAATGGTGTCTGGTTGCCTATGATACGTTTGGTGACCGCCCCCGCGTCGTGGGCTATCTTCTTGCTTCAGTTTTCACCAGTGTCATCGATGGGCAAGAAACTGCCGATGCCTACATCGATGAGGTCGTTGTTGTACCCCAGTGGAGAGATTCAGGTGTCGGTTCAGCATTAGTCTATACTGCGTTGCAGAATTTTCATGTCGCTGGATATCCGGCAGTTGTGGCAGATGTTGCGGTTTATGATCCGCAAGGAACACCATTTGCTGATATTTTCGACGTTAACGATTTTGTTGAACTCGGCCGTACCCACGTTATGGCACTGAACCTCTGATTCTGAGAACTATTCCATACCATTATTTGCCAGGCATAGAGTCAGTCACCCAATCGCGCTGACGATATCTACCAAGGGACTACCGGAAGCATCGCGTCGTTCATCAATCTCAGGTAGTTCAACTGGTTTACCTTCAACAGTTACCGCTCGCGCAGGAAGTTGCCCAATCCATGCGTGGCTGAGAATATCTTCACCGCGGAGGAATCGTTGTGCGCGAACACCTCCAGTGCCGCGGCCCTTAGCAGGGTAGCGGTCTAGTGGAGTGATTTTTGCACTTCCTGCTACAGTCCCGGGCAAAGCTTGCGAAGAACCAGCAATGGTGACCACACCGTGTGCAGCAAGATCGTCTGCTGGAACAACACCTAGTGCAATAACCGATGCTCCATCGCTGACCCGCATTCCTGCCACACCTTGGCCAGCTCGACCTTGTGGGCGTACTGCTGAAGCATCAAAACGTAACAGTTGACCATCTGAGGTGACAAGAACGAGCACATCACTATCGCCGGAAATATTGGCTCCGACGATGCGGTCATTGTCCATTAACGTCATAACGTCAAATTGGCTCTTATTCGGTGGATCTAGCACGACTCGTTTAATCTTTCCGGCCGCAGTGGCTAAGGTCAAGACGCGCTCTTGTTCTTTGAGACTAATAATCATGAGTGGCGTTTCATCTTTAGCCAGCAACAACAGTTCGCTCAATAATGTACCAGCCGATAAACTTGGCGCATTTTGGGTATCGGGGATTGCCGGAACGTCGACGACGTTGAGCCGGTGAACGTTGCCTGCGCTGGTGACAACTCCGATATCACTGAGATTTGTGGTTTCGACGATTGCGCCAATGGCATCGTGTGCTGCTCGCGGACCTTCACGGCGTATCGGTTCACCATCGACAATGCGTGCGATACGTCCAGTAGCCGAAAGGATTACCCGACACGGATCATCCGTAATCTTTAGCTTCGGCCCGTTGTTTTTATTCGGCTGGGCAACTGCGTCAGCTTCGAGGAGCACTGTGCGACGCGGCGTGCCATATTCGCGTGCTACATCGGCCAGCTCAGTAGAGATGAGCATGCGCATACGCTCATCTGAACGCAAAATGTCGGTGAGCTCAGTAATGGTTTCGTTAAGTGAATCGCGTTCAGATTCTAGTTCGATTTGGGAGAATTTTGTGAGCCTGCGCAATCGCAGTTCGAGAATATAATCGGCTTGAGCTTGAGAGAGGTCGAAAATACTCATCAAACGCGAAGCAGCAGTGGCAGAATCTTCCGAAGAACGAATAACCGCGATAACCTCGTCGATATCGACGATAGCAATCAACAAACCTCCAACAAGGTGCAGGCGGTCTTGTGCCTTACGCAAGCGGAACTCACATCGACGTCGGGTAACATTGCGTCGATGCGTTAAAAAGACTTCGAGAATTTCTTTCAATCCCATGGTTCGAGGCTGACCGTCAACCAGGGCAACATTGTTGATGCCGAAGGATTCTTCCAACGGTGTGTGCTGGTAGAGCGCAGCCAGCACAGCTTCCGGATTGAACGCGTTCTTAACCTCAACCACCAAGCGAGTACCGTGATGTCGATCGGTGAGGTTTTGTACTCCTGAAATACCTTGAAGCTTCTTCGATGAGACCCCGTCCTTGATTTTTTCAATGATCTTTTCCGGGCCGGTGAGATAGGGGAGCTCAGTGAAAATAATGCCCTTTTTGCGTGGCGTAATATTTTCAATATGTGCAGTGGCACGGGTACGGAAAATACCTCGACCAGTTTCGTAAGCCTGGCGAATACCTTCCAAGCCCACAATCTTGCCGCCTTCGGGAAGATCTGGTCCGGGAATATAGCGCATCAATTCATCAAGACTAGCTTCTGGCTTTTCTAGCAAGAACCGAGCGCCGGCGATCACTTCAACTAAATTGTGCGGTGCCATGTTAGTAGCCATACCAACGGCAATTCCGGAAGATCCGTTAACTAGCAGACTCGGAATAGCAGCTGGAAGTACTTCAGGTTCCATGTAGGTGTTGTCATAGTTGGAGATCATGTCCACGACGTCTTCACCCAGTGATGCCGTCATCGCCAACGCAGCAGGGGCCATACGGACTTCGGTGTAACGTGGTGCTGCCGGACCATCGTCGGGCGAACCGAAGTTACCGTGACCGTCAACAAAGGGAAGACGCAATGAAAAGTCTTGTGCCAAGCGAACCATGGCATCATAAATCGCCGAATCTCCGTGCGGATGCAGACGGCCCATCACATCGCCCACAACACGTGAAGATTTCACGTGACCACGGTCAGGTTTCAACCCCATCTGATCCATTTGGAACAAGATGCGACGCTGGACGGGTTTGAGGCCATCCCGAGCATCTGGTAGTGCGCGCGAATAAATTACTGAGTAGGAGTATTCCAGGAAAGAATTCCGCATCTCAGCTGAGACATCAATATCGGTAATGTTTTCGTTTCGCGTAGCTACCATTGTTCTATTATCCCAAGAATATGGGGGTTTATGATTGTGGCACACACATAAAATCTGGTGATAAAGGCAACCCAGATGGCTATAGGCGCTTGCGAGTGGAACAATATAACTGATGAATAACGATCGACGGAGTGAGTTCCTCAACGCCCTGCAGGTTTTTGTGCCACCAGGGTCGTTTGTTGTAGACGACGTTGTTGAGTTGCTTGGCGATGAAGAAATCTGGGCGTTTTATGTACGTCCGGAAACGATTTTCGACGCAGATTCGGTCTATGAACGGATCGTCGTTTTCCTTGCAACGCCCCGTCGGCTTGTACTGATGTACACCGATACCAGTTACGAGATGAGTAGCGCGGGGGAGTTAGTGACTACCTTGCAAGCTATTGGTTTTGATTCCATCAAGGAATACCATGTTGTCAAACGACGTCATCTGGAGGGCGATCATGCTGGGGAACTTAACTCTTTAACGTTGCGGTTGCGGTGGGGTTCGGCGTTTACCCAGGATTTACAGCCCGCGGCGTGCGATGATCCTGCCTGTACGAACGATCACGGGTATGTTGGTGTGACAACCAACGAGGATTTCCAGATGTTTCTGGATGAACGCCACGACGGCCAATACTTCGCGCAAGGAGTGGATTTTGTGCGTACGTTAGTTTCGATTTTAGGACAGCGTTGATGACTATCTTTCCTGGTGCTACATTGCCTGGTGCGGCACGCCTAGACCAGGTGCTGCCAGCGGCGCTAGACGCAGTCGGCTTGCGCCCTGACACTGATGCACGAGCCGCGCTGAATCTGCCGTCAGCGCCACGGGTATGTGTAGTGATGGTTGACGGCTTGGGTTTCTATAATCTTGCCGACCGGTTGGGACACGCGCCGGCGTTACGTTCGATGGGAATTGGCGAACCGATCACTACGGTTGTTCCCTCAACGACGGCGGCCGGAATTACGTCGTTTGGCACCGGGTTACGCCCAGGAATGACGGCGATGACTGGCTATTCGTTACGGGTTCCGCATACGGATCGGAGTTTTTCGCTGATCAAATGGCCAGATAGTGGCACTCGAGTGGAGCACTGGCAAACTCAACCGACGCTCTTTGAAGATTTAGGTGACTATGCAAACGAAGCGGTCACTATCCAACCGAAGAAGTTCCAAGGATCGGGACTTTCTTATGCGGCGTTGCGTGGAGCACGGGCACTATACGGGCAAACGCTTGAGGAACGTATGCAGCTAGCTGCGTGTTCGTTGGCGTCAAATGCTCGGTGCGCCTATGTGTATTGGGGTGAGATCGATGCAGCTGGGCACAAGAACGGGTGGTGTTCAGATGCGTGGATTGGGCAGTTAGAAATCTTCGACGCTGGGATTTCCTTGTTGCGTCGTCTGCTTCCGAACGGAACCTTGCTGGTTATTACCGCAGACCACGGTATGATTGATGTCACGGAACGTTTTGATATTGCACAAATGCCTGTCTTAAATAAGGGGGTCGACGTCGTTGCTGGCGAACCTCGCGCAGTCCATCTGTATACTCCGCAACCGCAGGACGTTCTTGATCGCTGGCGTAACCATGTTGGAGATCAGGCATGGATAGTATCTAAAGATGAGCTGATTGATTCCGGCCTCATCGGGCAGACTCGGGATTTTACCCGGCAAACAATTGGTGATGTTATTGTTTTCGCGCGTGGGACTCACGTCTATGTTGATTCCCGGGTACAGTCGAGTACAGCTATTGGATTGATCGGAGTCCATGGCTCGTTAACGGAGAATGAAATGTCTATCCCGCTTATTGTGGAGGTTATCTGATGGCTGAACTCGTGTTCTTTTCTGGCACGATGGATTGCGGTAAGTCTACTTTGGCGCTACAAACGGCCTATAACTATCAGCAGCGTGGGTTAGTTGGCATTATTTTTGCGATGAATGACCGAGCTGGTGTAGGAAAACTGTCATCTCGGCTTGGCCTTGAAACTGACGCTATCGAAGTAACTCCGACCACTAATTTCTGGCACGTTGTCGTCCAAGCTCGCCAAGCAGGCGAGCGGGTAGATTTTATCATTTGCGACGAAGTGCAGTTTTATTCGCGCAACCAAGTTGACCAACTTGCCCGGATCGTCGATGAGATGGAGATTAGTGTCTGGGGTTTTGGAATTACTACCGATTTCCTCACCCGGCTTTTCCCTGGCTCGGCCCGTATGTTGGAATTGGCTGATCGAGTAGAGCGACTCCAAGTTGAGGCACTGTGCTGGTGTGGCAAACGTGCAACGCACAATGCGCGTACAATCAATGGCTTTATGGTCACTGAAGGTGAGCAGGTGGTAGTTGGCGATACGAAGCAAGATGAAGTCGTTGGCTATGAAGTCTTGTGTCGGTATCACCATATGCGAGCCATGACAGCGCGTAGTGCGCATGCTTCTGAGATTTCTCCGGGCACGCTGCGGCTAGATGGAGTACACGACTAGCCCGTCCGTCACTCTAAGCTAGAGCCATGTATTCATTCGATTTTGAGAATTATTCATTCTTTAGGCGAGCCGAAAACAATCTCATCCCAGGACGGCATCGATGGGCGATTACGCCGGCGCTTCGGGGATTTGGTGTGCTCAAGTGCTTTCTTCCCTAAGGGGAGGGCGCCTTCCTCGGTTGAATCAGCAGTAGGTGCAGTTCCTGAAGAACCAATTTCGTCCGGGGATTCAACAGGCGAAGGACGCTTAGGAAGTTCTAGCACGGTTGCATCACGGGTTGCTTGACTGTCAGAAGCAGCTGGATGCGCACCCTCAATAAAATCTTCGCCGGGCATTTGGCGTGCTTTCCCACGTTGCGAATCAAGCGAAGCTAGCATGTCATCAATGGAAGGCGTACCAGCTGATGCCGGCTGGGCGTCCATCGCGGTTACCTTCGGTGCTGATGGGGCCTGTTGTGATCCGTCCGCACTCGTTTCCACCACGGGAGTGTTAAGTGGGCGCCACGGAGACGTAGGTGCCGGAATTTGAGTTTCTGTAAGCCACAATGCTTCATCATTCGTCGCCTCAACAGAATGAGAACGCATGTTGATGATCCATGATGCATGATGTTCAGTCTCTGAAATCGTATAACGAGCTGAGAGCACCCACGGATTTCCTGAAGAACGTGTGGCATCCCAAGTAATGTCAGTGGACAATACTCCACGTGGGATCAGACGCGAAATAACAATTTCTTCGATCGTCATACTGCCAGCTTCTCCGCTCTGGCGGAAGCTCCGGGCTCGCTGTGCGGTATATTCGCGTTCAGCAAAAATTGGGTGGGCAAATGTTGAGATCTGCGACGCTGGTAGAGCCGAGAGCTCACTGACCTCCGCAATAGACATTCCGGCACGAATATGAGCTTGTATTTCTCGCGGCGAAATAGGTTGTGGTTCTTCGTCAGACCGGGGTGGTACTGTGGTGTCCTTACGCAAAGCCGCGCGTAGGGAGTCAGTAATTGGCAAAATATAGCGGTTTCCGTCAGCGTCATTTAGGGACAGTTGGTTACCATCGGGATGTACCCCCAATAGTTCAAGCTCGATCATTCGTCCTCCTCATACATCTATAAGAGTGCCATTATTTGATAGTTTTATGTCGGATAAATGGCGGTGTGTTGGCAAACCCACCACAACCCCAGAAAAATTCGTATGGCTTTCCTCTTGTTAAATCATTCTGGAAGTGGTACAACATGGGGGAAAGAACGCGCAAATTCACGTTAGGACAAACGATTCATGGCAACTGATTACGACGCCCCTCGCAAGCAAGACGAGGAACTCAAGGAAGACTCCCTTGAGCAATTAGGTGCGCGCCGCTCAGATCACCAATCAAACTCAGTGGACGAAGACGAAACTGAAGCTGCTGAGGGCTTTGAGCTACCGGGAGCCGACCTATCCAATGTTGAACTATCTGTTGCTGTGGTCCCGCCACAGGATGATGAGTTCACGTGCTCGAGTTGCTTCCTCGTACACCACAGGTCTCAATTGGCATACGAAGAAAACGGTTTGCCCGTATGTACAGAGTGTGCTTCCTAAGCCCTGATAGAATAGACTCGCCGAAATTTTCGGCGAGTTTTTTCTTACTTTTAACTTCATGCCAAGGAGACTGAGAAATGGGTTGGTTCTCTCGAAAGACGAAGACGGTAGCGGATACGGATCCATTCACAGACAGTGAGTCGTCTAATGTTCTGACCGGGCCGTTTGATCACGCAGATCACCTAGCCCAAGGCGATTTACTCGACGCTGGTTCGCTATGGATTCCCGCTGTTCCGGAAGCGAAGATTCAGTTCTCGGTAGATCAACAGAAGAAGACTGTCCTTGGCGTTGTTTATTTGATCGATGATTCTGCAATGCAACTGCAAGTCTTTGCCGCTCCACGTTCAACTGGAATATGGCACGATGTGCGATTAGACATGATCACATCTATTGCCCAGCAGGGGGGCTCGTCCACTGAGGTTGAAGGTGATTTCGGAAAAGAGCTCCGGGCCCAAGTCCCAGTACCGCAGTCCCAGCGTTTGGCACCACATCGATTCCTCGGGGTTGATGGACCGCGTTGGCTTTTGCGTATCACTCTTTATGGTCGCGCAGGCTCAGATGACGCCAAAGCAGCCCAGCTATTGGAAATCGCAAAGAAGGTAGTTGTGGTTCGTGGCAACACTCCGCATCCGCCACGTGAACTCCTCGAACTGCATGTGCCGCACATCTCCAACGGTCGCGAAGTATAGTGCAGAACCGAATTTTGAGTGTCACGGGTATCGTCACGGCAATGACCTATCCGGGCTACCAATCGCGTCCGGAAGTCACTGTCACAGTTGACGTCGAGGGCACAGCTTTACAGCTTGTTTTCCAGTCTCGGCGCACGGTGAATTGCATCGATATTGGTCAGGTGATGAAAGTGCAAGGTGCAGTAGTTAAGCGCCGTGGTGTGCCATGTATATATAACCCGATCTACACGATTGTGAGGGGCCATGATGCCTGAAAAGAAAACCGCACTGTCTGCCATTACTGCCACCGAATTCGACGCCATGGCGGCGATAGGTGGGGTACGCGGAATTTGCGAATCTGTTTTTCCTACGCTTGTATTTCTTATCATTTACGCAGTTTTCCACGGAATAGAAATCGCTGCCGGGGTGTCAATAGCGGCTGCAGTGGTGGCTATAGTTGGACGCCTGATTTCACGAATAGATCCTTCACCTGCTGTGGGTGGGCTTGGAGCTGTTGTAATTTCAGCGGTCATGGCTTGGCGGACCGGCCAGGCAGCAGACTTTTTCGTGTGGGGGCTTATTGTTAATGTGGCATATTTGGGAGCTTTATTAACGTCCATCCTTGTGCGTTGGCCGTTATTAGGTGTGTTGATTGGTGCTATCCGTGGCCAAGGTACCTTATGGCGAAAGCATCGCCCGACTTTACGTCGCTACTATAGCGTTACGTGGATGTGGGCTGGCTTGTTCGCGTTACGGGCGGCGGTACAATTACCTCTTTATTTTTCCGGAGCAACAAACGCGTTAGGAATTGCGAAACTCGGCATGGGAATCCCACTATTCGCGTTAGTTGCCTGGCTCTCCTGGCTTATGATTCGTCAACTCGATCCGATTGTGGATCCAGCAGTGGTTGAGTAGAAATCAAGTTGTTGAGCTCGTCTAACGTCGAATCATCTTCTACGTTGCTGATAATCACGAGCTGATCAGCGACGTCGAATGTCAGATCGTCGTCAGCAACTAATGCAGTACCGTCGCGCAATACTGCCACTAAGAGGTAATCGGGTGGTAAAACCAGATCGCCTACCATTGTTCCGACGATAGGTGCATCTTGAGCGATCTGCCCTTGATACATTGAAGCTTGAGTTTCAATGAAGTCAAGCTTACGAGCAAAGGTACCGTCACCAACCGCGTCTTCAATCAAATTCGTCATGATTCGTGGCGTAGACACTGCCACATCCACACCCCAAGACTCGTCAAAAAGCCATTCATTGGCTGGGTTATTGACTCGTGCGATAACCCGCGGAATACCAAATTCAGTTTTTGCGAGCAATGACAGTACGAGATTTGCTTTGTCATCGCCAGTGGCCGCTACCACAATATCAGTGTCACTCATGCCCACGTGGCCTAAAGTATCGAGTTCACAAACATCACCGAGGATCCAATCAGCTGCGGGCACGCTCGCCACCCGCATAGCCTGCGGTGATCGATCAACGATATATATGGCATGACCACGACTGGCGAGTTCACGAGCAATAGAACGGCCAACTGAACCTGCGCCGCCAATGAGAACTTTCATCGATGTTCCTCCTGAACTTCATGATTCATAATTCGTTGAACAGCGTGAGTACGTTGTTGCGATACCAAAAGCCATAAGTCATCGCCGTCTTGCAGTATCGTGTCTGGTTGCGGGAATAACGCTTCGTTGTTGCGCCCGATATAAGCTACTCGTGAATCAGTAATACGTTGAATGTTAGCAACGTCCATGCCATACCAAGACTCGTCAATATCAACCCAAACAAGAGTAACCCCGTAACGTGAATCCGTATGCTCAACATGTGGCCCGTGCGCAATCAATTCACGAAGCATCTGATCAGCACTCCAAGTTACCGGAGTCACAGTATCGATTCCAAGTCTGTTGAAGATCCCGGCACGCTCAGAGTCATAAATCCGCGCAACGACGTTCTTTACTCCGAAGGTGTCACGTACCACCCGAGCTGCAATAATATTTGAGTTATCGCCCGAGGAAACAGCAGCGAATCCATGTGCATCCTCAATACCAGCTTGCCGGAGAGCGTCTCGATCAAATCCGAGACCAGTAACCTGCTGGCCG
This sequence comes from Arcanobacterium phocisimile, assembly GCF_016904675.1. Lineage (NCBI taxonomy): Bacteria > Bacillati > Actinomycetota > Actinomycetes > Actinomycetales > Actinomycetaceae > Arcanobacterium > Arcanobacterium phocisimile. The sequence goes on from NZ_CP070228.1 coordinate 884,630, forward strand.
TCAAAATCAGACGGTAGCCTGCGGAAAGAATCTGAATTAGCATCAATAATCGCCACTGAATGTCCGCGTTTTTCTAAACTCACAGCTAAAGTCGATCCGACTCTGCCGCAGCCCATAATGACAAAATGCACGATGAGAACGCCACCTTACTTTGTGTTTGCGCGTAACCTTGTGTGTGATGAAACAAAGTAACACGAGTTCTTTAGCTATTTCGCAGACTGCGTCGATCACCTTGATCGGGTTAGCAGTCTTGACGACTCCTATGCTCATTCTACGGTCTGCTTCGTCGGCAATCACGGGATCAGAGATTTCTCTTGTTTTTTCTTTAGGATTGGCCGGTTTTGGAGTAACACTGTATGCATTGCACTTACTGACCGTGGTGGTCCCGCGCAGATCTTTGCACCAAATTGCCCATACCTATATTGGTGGATGGGCTGGCATTGTGGTCGCTGCGGCAAAGATTTTGGCGTATGCATTATTGATTATGATGGGTGTCGATCTGCTCACAATTGGTGTAGTAGCAATTATTGGTCAGGGCGTGTGGTCGATCTGGTTGCCTCCAGTAGCCATTGCGCTTTTGGCTGTTCCAAGTCTCTATGCTCGCTTGCAGACTCCAGTGACAATGGTTCGCTGGTTAACCTACATCGGCATCGGCGGATTGATTGTGGTACTGGTTGCGGGTTTATTGCAAGAGGCCTTCGGCCTATTCGACTTTGACGCCATTAACGAGGCACGTAATGAAGCTTTCACCTCGGCACCCGTGATTAGCCATTATTTCCCCAGAGTCGATAGCGCATTGGGAGCGCTATTTCCATCTGGCTTACTGGTGATTATGTCTGAGCGAGTTATGGTCCCTGCCGAACAGCGCAGAGTTGGTTTGCGCACCCATTTACGGACCTTTATTCCTGCGTTCTTTTTAATTTCGCTGACGCTGTATTTCGCTGTTGTTTTATATCTACCTGGGCGGCGTCTATCAGTTCCAGCCATACCAATTGCTACCGCGTTATTTGGATTTTATGGAACTGTTGTTATGGCAGTATTGGTGAGTCTAGTAGGTTTGGCTGCAAGTTATGTCGCCTATCGGCAGTTACCTCGATTGATTCGTGATCTAGCTATAGATTCGTTGTTGCCGCGTCGGTTAGCTGCTCGCGACGCAGTCCGTCCACGCAAAGCTATCGTCCTTGTTATCGGGTTTTTGGCCACGACGGCGACTGTGGTTTTGGACTCAACCCGAGCTTTGGCTACTGTGACGATTTTTATTCTCTGCGCGATTATGCTGATGACGTCGATTGCAATGATTTATCGGTCGCGTTCGATTCTTAACGACTCTACGAATGCTAGTGAACGTTCAGCAGCACATATTGTGCAATGGATCTTCATTGCCTATGGCTTGGTAGTTTTTTCGACACTGATTCTCATCTCGTGGATTCATCCTGAGTGGAGTTTATCGTCGGTCTTACTGCTGATCGTGCCAGGGGTGTTTTTGTGGGCTCATCGGCGGGGGCAAAATCGGCGTTCTGATGCTTTAGCAGTTGGAATGGATGGCACATCCAGTAGCTTGCCGACCCGTGTTCACGGTCTTGTACTCATCGAACGGTGCAATCAACCAGCTTTGAAAGCTGTTTCGTGGGCGCGCGCAACGAGATTGTCTTCACTATCTGCGGTATTGATCGACGTTGATTCGGCGCTTACTCGCCGTACGCGAGACCAGTGGAGTGCCTCGCGAATTCCCGTGTCGTTGACTATTTTAGGTACTCCGCGTGGAGCTGTGCGTGGGCCCTTTATCGAACATGTGCGGGCGTTACGGAAGTTCCACCCGCACGATGTTATTCAGGTTTTTATTCCGCAGGTTTTGGAGACTGGCTGGTGGGACCGCTTCTATGTTCGGCATTCAACGCCTAAAATTATCTCGGAATTAAAACTTGAGCCGGGTGTTATGGTTACTGAGGTACCATACCGTATTGATGTCTCTACCTGGAACGTCGATGACAGTTATGAAGAAAATTATGGAGGCGGGTCAGACGATGTCTACACTCAGGATTGAAATTACCGATATTGCCCACGGCGGGCTCGGCGTTGGTCGCGATGATAACCGGGTTGTGTTTGTCCGCGGAGCTTTGCCTGGTGAGACCGTCGATGTCGAACTGACAAAAGAGCGCTCAAAGTGGGCTCGGGGAGTAGTTGCCGACGTCGTCGTTCCAAGTCCCTATCGCGTCCCAGTGGCATGGATGGAAGGTTCGGCGCTCGTCACTGGCGCTGCAGACTTCTCACATGCTGAGCTGTCATATCAACGACAACTAAAAACCAATGTCCTCACTTCTGCTATCCGCAGGGTCGGCGGAAGTGAGATAACTGAACATCTTGCTGAGGTAAACATATCGCCAGAGATTTCGGCAGTAGATGCAACCGACGGATGGCACACACGCACTCGCGCGGATTTGGTAAAACTTCCACAGGGTTTCGGTATGCACCGCGAGCAATCGCACGATATCGTGCCGATATCGGAATTGCCGATTGTTGTACCTGACTTAGAAGAAATGATTTTTGAGCTCGATTGGGACCGTACATTTAAGCCAGGTAAGCGGGTGCGTTTTGTTGCTCCTTCGACCGGTGAAAACATCGCAATTAGTGACGGCAAGGCGTACTCCGCACCTGGGCGACGTGCGGATAATGACATACTAGAAACCGTTGCTAGTCACAGCGAATTTTTCGATTATCATGTTGCTGCTGACGGGTTTTGGCAGGTTCATTTCCGTGCTCCAGGTGTTTTGCAACGCGAAGTGTTGTCACATGCAAATGTTCAGCACGGTGATTCAGTTCTCGAACTTTTTTCTGGTGCTGGTCTTTTCTCGGTACCATTGGCGAAGGCCACTGGCTCTACCGGCAAGCTCTTAGGCATTGAGGGCTCCTCGCGTGCAGTGGCAGATGCACTAAAGAATCTGGGTGGTATGAAGTGGGCAACTGCTCGTGCCGAGCAGATTAAGGATGATCTGCCGGTGGGCACCGCGGATGTGATCGTAGCCGATCCACCACGCAATGGACTCGGGGTAGAGCTAGCCACCAACATCGCTTCGAGCGATGCGCGGTCAATCGTGTTAGTTTCTTGTGATCCAGCTTCGGCTGCTCGCGATGTCGCGGCAATGCTGAAAGCTGGCCGCAAAGTACAGTCGATGAACGGATTCGATATCTTCCCGCACACTCACCATCTTGAGGTTGTTACGTCGCTGGCATAACTATCCCATAACTCGGGTCTTTGCCCCGTAAGGTTGAGCTATCTGACGAAGAAATGGTGGATGCATTTTATGGCACACAAAGTAGTACTGGTCACCGGTGCAAGTTCCGGATTTGGTGAAGTAGCGGTAGAAAAGCTACTGAGCAGGGGATACGTGGTCTATGCTGCAGCGCGACGCGTCGAACGGATGGCTAAACTCGAGGAACTCGGTGCGAAGCTACTGAAGATGGACGTCACGTCGCAGGATGATGTAACTGCTGGTATTAAAACCATCATTGACAATGAAGGTAGCATCTATGGTCTTGTGAATAATGCTGGCTATGGCGGCTTTGGCATGTTGGAGAGCGTGAGCTTATCTGAAGCGCAGCGACAGTTTGACGTCAATGTTTTCGGACTTGTGCGCGTTACGAAAGAAGTTTTGCCATATATGCGTGCGGCTGGCGACGGGCGTATTGTTAATGTTGCTTCAGTAGTTGGCAAAGTTGCTTTGCCCATGGGTGGCTGGTATTCATCGTCGAAGCATGCGGTTGAAGCATTGAGTGATTCGCTACGCAACGAAGTGCGTGATTTTGGAATCCGTGTCTCGATAATCGAACCAGGTCCAGTGCAAACGGAGTTTCTTGAGCGCGCCTTGGAAGTTGTCGATAGTGTTGATCACCATGCTGACTATATGTCTAAGGTTGAGGCTTTCAAGACTTCATTTTCCCGCGGATATGAATCAGCTGATGGTCCAGAACTTACAGCAAATGCGATTGTTCATGCCATTAGTGGAGACAAACCAAAGATTCGCTATGCGGTGAGTGGAGCTAAACCGGTACTACTCGCAAAAGCAATTTTGCCGACTGTTGTGTTCGACCACTTCATCAAACGTGCGATGGGGATGAGTCGTTAGATTCAGTCCTGCGACATATGGGGACATTTAATCGTCAAAACATAACAATCTGTCTTGTATTGTGGAATGGTTTTGAGATTGAAGTGTTCATATAGTGGAACAATGCTGTTTCGTGGTGGACGATCGGAGATTTTTGCTGTTAGAGTGAAGCTACCAAAACGACCTTGGTGACTGGCGGTTCGAGTTGAATTAACAACGTGAAGCCAAGGTTATGATTATCGTCCGTCTGGGTACATTTCGTTATTGAGATGTACCCATTTTTTGTTTGTGGAGGAAAAGTGAAAAAAATTGGCATCGTCATGGGAAGTGACAGCGATCTGCCGGTTATCGAAAAAGCAATTCACTATCTACAACAATCCGGAGTCGAATTTACGGTTAACGTTTTTTCGGCTCATCGAACCCCTGATGAAGCCCTATCGTTTGCTCGACATGCAAAAGACAACGGTTATGGTGTCATCATCGCAGCGGCTGGAATGGCCGCTCACCTCGCGGGCGTTCTTGCAGCGAACACCGTGTTGCCTGTTATCGGAATTCCATGCACCTCAAAAACCCTTGATGGCATGGATGCGCTATTGTCCACCGTTCAGATGCCTCCAGGTATCCCGGTGGCCACAGTAGCCATTGACGGAGCAAAGAATGCTGCAATTCTTGCCTGCCAGATTTTGGCTGTCAGTGATGAACATATCGCTCAAATGCTAACGGAACAGCGTAGGGCTGATTCTCATAATGTTTTAGCGAAAAATATGACAATTTCCACCATATATTCAACCAAGTAATAACCCAATCATGAAGGAATAATGATGGCTAAAACACTCGTATATTCAGGCAAGACCAAGAACGTTTTCGCGCTCGAAAATGGCAACTATGAACTGAAGTTCAAAGACGATGTCACCGGTAAGGATGGAGTCTTTGATCCAGGCGAGAACTCCATAGGTCTGACCATCGACGGCGTCGGTGCGATTAACTTGAAGATGACCACCTTGTTCTTTGAGATCTTGCAACAGAAAGGCATCAAGACCCACTTCGTTTCTACCAACTTTGACGAGACTACAATGGAAGTCATTCCGGCCACGACCTTTGGTAAAGGACTGGAGGTTATCTGCCGCTACAAAGCCGTTGGTAGCTTCCACCGTCGTTACTCTGAATACGTTGAACTCGGCGCAGATCTGCCAGCATACGTTGAGATGACTTTTAAGAACGATGCAAAAGGCGATCCACTCGTCACTAAGGATGCCCTCGAAGTCCTCGGTGTGATGACTGCCGAACAATACGATGCTGTTAAGGAGATGACGCAGCGAATCACCCGTGTAGTTGCCGACGAAATGAATGATCGCGGATTGGACCTCTACGACATTAAATTCGAGTTTGGCTACGACAAAGATGGCGAAGTAATCCTTATCGATGAAATCGCTTCTGGCAACATGCGGGTATACAAGGACGGCGTTTACGTCGAGCCGTTGGAGCTCAACAAGCTTTTCTTTGCCGCAAAGTAAGGTCATTTAAATGGGCGGTCTGTTTGCTCTCACGTCAGCCAAGGATGTTCAAGAGGATATCTTTTTTGGCACGGATTACCACAGCCATTTAGGGAACTATCGGGCTGGTTTGGTGGTGTGGGATTCGGAAATGGGATTCCAGCGCGAAATCCACAACATTCAACGAGATTCGTTTCGGTCGCGTTTTGCGAACTTCCTCCAAGGCTCACGCGGACAATCAGGCATCGGGTGTATAGCTGATGATGCACCTTCTCCGTTAATCATTTCATCTCACCTAGGGACGTATGCAATCTGTTTTGTTGGTGCGATTACTAACAGTGCGCAGCTACGTGGCGAATTACTACGTGAAAAAGGTGTGCTGTTTAATGCACATAGTCAGGGGAGAATTAATCCAACCGAAATACTTTCAGCTCTGATTAATATGAAAGATTCTTTCGAAGAAGGCATAGTTTACGCTCAGTCGAAGATCGAAGGATCGTGTAATCTCGCGATTTTGCTTGCGGACGGTTCATTGATCGTTGGCCGTGACAAGCACGGACGGCTACCAATGATTATCGGTCGTGACGACGACGGACACGCAGTGAGTTTCGAATCGTTCTCTTTCGAGAAACTTGGATATCGCTATGTCAGTGAGCTTGGTCCGCATGAGGTCGCAAAGGTCACCCCGCAAGGAGTAGAGCAACTCATACCGCCGCGCGAAGAAATGAAGATCTGCTCGTTCTTGTGGAACTATTACGGATACCCAACATCGACCTATGAAAACGTCAATGTTGAAATCATGCGTAACCGCAACGGTGAGATCCTTGCCAAGAACGAAACAGATCAGACCCTCTTTGAGCGCCTCGACTACGTGTGTGGAGTGCCTGACTCTGGCACTCCACACGCGATGGGGTACGCGTTCGAATCAAAAGTTAAATTCGCACGTTGTTATATCAAGTACACGCCAACCTGGTCGCGTAGTTTCTTGCCACATCTGCAAGGATCGCGCAACGAGATTGCGAAGATGAAACAGGTACCTATCAAGGAGCTCATCAATGCGAAAAACATTTTGTTTGTTGACGATTCGATTGTTCGCGGTACCCAGCTTCGGGAGACGGTGGAATTCTTAAAAGAGAACGGTGCACAAGAAGTGCATATGCGTTCTGCTTGCCCGCCAATGATGTACACCTGTAAGTTCTTGAACTTCTCGGTCAGTACAAGCGAAAACGATCTGATTACGCGACGCATTATTCAGCAACTCGAAGGTCCGGAAGGGCTTGAACATATTGAAGAATATGCCGACCAGCACACCGAACGTGGTAAACGCTTGCGCGAGGTATTAGCTGAACAGTTCAATTTTGACAGTGTCGAGTTTCAGTCTCTTGAAGGCATTGTTGAAGCTATTGGACTCAACCCGAATAGTTTGTGTACCTATTGTTGGAGCGGAAAAGAATAAGTCATGCGTGATTCACAATCGGAAAGCTACAAGAATGCCGGAGTTGATATTGAAGCCGGCTACGAAGTTGTTGCACGAATCCACAAGCACATTAAGAACACCATGGGTGAGCAGGGACGTTTTGATCACCTAGGTTTTGGCGGCTTGTTGCCACTTAATGTTGCTGATATGACGCAACCGTTGTTGGTTTCGGCCACGGACGGAGTGGGAACGAAACTTAAGCTTGCTTTCTTACTTGACCGTCACGATACGGTCGGTATTGATTGCGTAGCGATGTGTGTCAACGACGTCTTGTGCGTTGGGGGAGTGCCCATCAACTTCCTGGACTATATTGCGTGTGGCAAGAATAATCCTGCCAAGATTGAGCAGATCGTCAAGGGGATTACTGACGGCTGTGTACAGGCTGGAATCCCGCTCGTGGGTGGCGAAACAGCGGAAATGCCTGGCTTCTATCCGAAAGACGAATACGATTTGGCGGGATTCTGCAATGGAATCGTTGATCAAGCTGCGCTCTTGAACAAGAACACCGTTCGTGAAGACGACGTCGTGATCGGCATTGCCAGCTCTGGCGTCCACTCCAACGGGTTCTCCTTGGTCCGTAAAATCTTTAATATCAATGATGTCGCTGTGCTCGAAGAAACCTACGACGAGCTCGACGGGCAGCGTCTGGGCGACGTCTTACTGACGCCAACGAAGATCTACGTCAAGTCAGTCGCAGAGTTGCTCAACAAGAAGCTCGTGAAGTCCCTGGCGCATATCACCGGAGGTGGTTTCTACGAAAATATTCCGCGGTCCTTACCAGCCGAGCACGGAGTCGTTATCAAGCGTGACGACGTCGACGTCTTGCCGATTTTCTCGTTGATTCAGCAAACTGGCCAGATCTCTAACCGCGACATGTTCAACACGTTCAACATGGGTGTGGGCATGACGTGCATCGTCGATCCGGCCAATGTTGACCAGGTGCTCAGTATTTTGGCCGAGCACGGCGAGCACGCATATGTTCTTGGTCGCGTCACTCGTTCGCACACACTCGTCGAACTCGTGTGAGGTGTGGCGATGGGATTTACAACAGCGCGGATCGCGGTTCTGCTTTCGGGGAATGGCAGCAACCTTCAAGCGATTCTTGATGCGATCTCAGATGGTTCACTTGAGCATGGTCGCGTTGAACTCGTTGTCAGTAGCAACAATTCGGCCCATGGACTTCAGCGTGCACGGCTCGCAGGAATCCCTACTGCTGTGGTTCGTTCGCGTGATTATGCGTCGCGCGAGGAGTTTGATGCTGCGTTGAGCAACGTCATTGATGATCACCGGATCGATCTCATTGTGTTGGCCGGATACATGTCCATCCTGAGTGAAAGCTTTGTTTCGCGTTATCCACGCCGCATCGTCAATATTCATCCTTCGCTCATCCCCGCATTTGCTGGCGAAGGCTTTTATGGACTGAAAGTCCATGAGGCTGCGCTTGCGGCCGGGGTAAAAATTTCGGGAGCAACTGTCCACTACGTCAATGAGGTATGTGATGGCGGGGAAATCCTCGAACAAGAAACAGTGCGGATCGAGGGCATTGACCGTGCTGAAGATGTTCAGCAACGGGTGCTGACACATGTAGAACATGTTATTTATCCACGCGTAATTGAGCGTCTATCAAAAGAAATTGTAGGTAATCGTGATGACAGATAACTCCATCGTTTCATACCTTGGGAGCAAGTCGTATCCTGGCCGAACCCTGGTACTTTCAGTAGCACCGGATGCGAAGACTGCAACAATTGTTTACTTCATTATGGGCCGTAGCGCTAATAGCCAGAACCGTATCTTCGTCGACGACGGCGAGGTGGTTCGCACTCAAGCGTTCGATGTGTCCAAGGTTGAAGATCCACGCTTGATTATCTACCCGATCTATCGTTACTTCGGTAGCACTCACGTTTTTACCAACGGCGATCAAACCGAAACGATCTACCAGGGCTTGACGGCTGGTTTGCTCCCGTCGGAGTCGCTGGAGGGAGGCGAATGCGAGCCGGACGCACCGAACTTCACCCCACGCATTTCTCTCGTGGCCCAGCCTGAAGGATACGAGATGAACATTATTAAAGCTGCGGATGCCACCGGAGAGTCCTCGGTACACTTTGACTTCCAGTATCCATACATTGCAGGCATTGGTCATTGCATTCACACCTACCGCGAAGATGGCACGCCGCTACCGAGCTTCACCGGCGAACCGGTAGCTTTCGCTCACGAAGATGGACTCGGAAAGAAAATCTGGGACGCGATCAATCCTGAATTTAAAGTCTCCTTGCTCGAGGCCACTCTTGATCTAGAGTCACACGAGATTGTCAATATTTCACTGTTCAACAAGCACGAGGACGTGGCATGAAGCAGTTAGAGCTCAAATACGGCAACAACCCACATCAGAAACCAGCAAGCATCTCGATCAACGATGGACAAGAGTTGCCTTTAACCGTCCTGAATGGAAAAGCAGGCTACATTAATCTTCTTGATGCGCTTAACGGTTGGCAGCTCGTTCGTGAGTTGAAGGAAGCTACTGGGATGCCAGCTGCCACCTCCTTCAAGCACGTCTCACCGACGTCAGCTGCGATTGGCCGTCCACTTCCAGACGTGTTGAAGAAGATTTCCTTCGTCGAAGACATCGAAGGCCTCGATGACTCTGCGCTCGCTGGTGCCTATGTTCGCGCGCGTGGCACCGATCGCATGTGCTCCTTCGGTGACTTTGTGGCCTTGAGCGAAGTATGTGACGTGGTTACTGCTCGCTGCCTCAAGCGTGAGGTCTCCGACGGCGTCATCGCCCCTGGCTACGAGCCAGAAGCGTTAGAGATTCTGTGCGCCAAGCGCAACGGTAACTACACCGTTTTGCAGATTGATCCGACCTATGAGCCAGCAGAGCTCGAGCACAAGGACGTCTTCGGTATTACCTTCACCCAGCACCGCAACGATCTCACAATCGATGAGTCGCTGCTGAAAAATATCGTGACCACAAATACTGAACTGTCTTTGGAAAACAAGCAGGATCTGTTGATCGGCTTGATCACGTTGAAGTACACCCAGTCCAATTCGGTGTGCTACTCCTATCAGGGCCAAGCGATCGGTGTTGGTGCGGGACAGCAGTCGCGTATTCACTGTACTCGGTTAGCTGGAGACAAGGCAGATACCTGGTTCCTTCGCCAGCATCCACGCGTTCTTGGTCTGCAGTTCCATGACGATTTGGGCCGGGCTAACCGCGACAACGTCATCGATAGCTACATCAACCAAAACGAAGAAGACGTGTGTGCGCCCGGCGTGTGGGAAAACTACTTCACTGAGCGTCCGCAGCCGTTGACCGCCGAAGACAAGAAGGAATTCTTGGCAACCTTCTCTGGCGTGAGCTTGGCTTCGGATGCGTTCTTCCCTTTCTCAGACAACATCAAGCGCGCGGTCAAGAGCGGGGTGTCCTACGTGGTACAGCCTGGTGGCTCAATCCGCGACGATGCGGTTATCGACGAATGTAATGCGCACAATGTCGTTATGGTGTGCAACGGTGTCCGACTCTTCCATCACTGAGAAAGGCCTGGCATGAAAGTTTGTATTATTGGCAGTGGTGGCCGCGAATACGCCATCGCGAAAAAACTTATCGTGGATAATCCAGATATTGTCCTTGATGCGGTTCCGGGTAACGACGCCATGACATTTGCGACGATCCATCCCGATATCGCAGCAACTGATATTCCAGCTATTGTCGATTTTTGTACGGCTAACAGCATTGACCTGTGTGTGGTTGCGCCAGACGATCCGCTGGTTCTCGGATTGGTTGACGCCCTTGAAGACGCCGGAATCGCCTGTTTCGGACCGCGTCAATGCGGGGCTATGTTGGAAGGCTCGAAGCGTTTCGCGAAGGAATTCATGGTCAAACATGGTATTCCTACTGCGAGCTATGCAGAGTTTACCGACGTCGAAGAAGCACGTTCGTATGTTCGCCAAGCCTCCTATCCTCTGGTTATCAAAGCAGACGGCCTCGCGTTAGGCAAGGGCGTTGTGATCGTCCCAGATATGGCTCAGGCTGAAGAGGTTCTTGAGAACTTCATGGTTGATTTGAAGTTTGGTACGAGCTCGGCTGCCGTGATCATTGAAGAGTTTTTATCTGGTCCAGAGATTTCAGTTTTGGCGTTCTGCGACGGCAAAACCATTAAGCCGATGATTTCGAGCATGGACCACAAGAAGATCTTCGATAACGATCGTGGTCCCAACACTGGTGGTATGGGCTGTATTGCGCCAAACCCAGTGTTTACTCCGGCGGTGGCTGAAGAATTCGAGCGCACGATTATGCGCCCAACCTTAGCTGGTTTGATGGCTGACGGTTTGGATTTCCGTGGCTGCCTCTACTTCGGTTTGATGCTGACGGATAAGGGTGTGCAGGTTATCGAATACAACGCACGCTTTGGCGATCCAGAAACCCAAGTTGTGTTGCCGCTGTTGAACTCCAACCTTCTCGATATCTTTATCGCTACCAGCGCTGGCCGCCTTGAGGACGTCGACGTCGACTTCGCCGATACTCACGCAACCTGCGTTGTTATGGCGTGCGAAGGATACCCAGAAAACCCCATTAAAGGCAACGTTATTTCGTATGAGTCCGACGTCGAAAACTACCTCGTCTTTGCCGGGGTAAAGCGCAACGAGGATGGCGAACTCGAAAGCTCATCTGGTCGCGTCTTGAACATCCTGGGCTTTGGCGACTCATTAAACGCGGCGATCGACTCCGCCTATGAGCACGTGAGCCAAGTTTCATTCGCTCACAGCCACTACCGTACTGATATTGGAACCACCGCCCGGGAAATTGAGGCACACCATGATTTCTAGAATCTACGTCGAAGCACAGCCAGGTAAGAATCCGGCAGCTGAGGGTCTTGTCGAGCATATCCACACCTTCTTAAACATAGCGTCAGTCAGAGGCGTGCGGATCATCAACCGCTACGACTGTGAAAATATGACCCCGGAAGTCTTTGCCCAGGCGATCACGAATGTTTTCGCGCAGCCACCAGTCGATAACTATTTCACCGAACTTGAACTTGGCCCCAACGATCACGTGTTTGCAGTGAGCTATCTGCCAGGCCAATTCGATCAGCGTGCAGATAGTGCGGCTGTGTGTATCCAGATGATGGCTCAGGTGGAAAAGCCACGCGTGAGCTATGCCTGTGTCTACGTCATTAGCGGCGACATTACGGATGCAGAGCTTGCCAAGATCAAAGCCTATCTCATCAACCCAGTTGATTCGCACGAAGTGTCCCTTGAGTTGCCACAATCCCTGGCATTGAACACCACGCCAGCTCAGCTCATTCCTGAGGTCGAGAACTTTATTTCGATGTCGCGTGAGGAACTGGCCCAGTACCTGGTAGATACTGCGGCTGCGATGGACCTTGCAGATCTGACGATGGTACAAGAGTACTTTGCTGGCCTGGACCGCAACCCAACCGAAACCGAACTGAAAGTTATTGATACCTACTGGTCCGATCACTGCCGCCACACCACCTTCAATACCGCACTCGAAGAGGTCACCATTGAAGATGAGCGCGTAGCACAAACCTACGAATCCTATCTGGCTATCAAAGCCGGGATTAACCCCAACAAGCCGGTGACGCTGATGAACATCGCAACGATGGCGATGAAGCATTTGCGTGCCGAAGGTAAGCTCAAACAGCTCGATATCAGCGACGAAATCAACGCCTGCACCATCAAGGTCGACGTCGACGTCGACGGCGAAACCGAAAAGTGGCTGTTGCTGTTCAAGAACGAAACCCACAACCACCCAACTGAAATCGAACCGTTTGGTGGCGCAGCTACCTGTATTGGTGGTGCAATCCGCGATCCATTATCTGGTCGTGCGTATGTCTACGCAGCCATGCGTGTGACAGGCGCTGGGGATCCTCTGCAAACCTTGGATGAGACCCTGCCGGGGAAGTTGCCACAGCGTAAGATCGCCAAGGTTGCAGCTGACGGCTACTCCTCCTACGGTAACCAGATCGGTCTGGCAACTTCGTTCATCGACGAATTCTATGATCCGTCCTATGCTGTTAAGCGTCTGGAAATCGGCGCGGTTCTCGGTGCAGTCAAGCATTCCGACATTCAGCGTTCGAAGCCGGAAGCTGGAGACCTGATCGTCCTCATCGGTGGCGCTACCGGCCGCGATGGTATTGGTGGCGCAACAGGTTCATCACGCTCGCACGATGTACGGTCCGTGAGTGAATGTGGGGCACAGGTCCAAAAGGGTAATGCTCTCGAGGAACGTAAGCTGCAACGCCTGTTGAGAAACCCAGAGGTCACTCGGCTGATCAAGAAGTGTAACGACTTCGGTGCCGGCGGCGTCTCGGTTGCCATCGGCGAGCTGGCAGACGGCCTACGCATCGATCTCGACCGCGTCTACAAAAAGTACGACGGCCTCAACGCTACCGAAATTGCGATCAGTGAATCTCAAGAGCGCATGGCTCTCGTCATCGATCCGCACGATCTGTCTGTACTCAGCGAGCATTGTTATGCCGAAAACGTCGCTATAGCAGTGGTTGCAGAAGTGACCGCAGAACCAGTCTTGACGATGTCCTACATGGGCCAAGAAGTGGTTCACATCGACCGCTCCTTCCTTGACACCAATGGTGCTCCGAAAGCGATCGACGTCGTTGTTCGCCCAGCTCAAGAAGTGCCGGCAAAGACGGTTACTGACTGGGGTAGCGGTGTGCGCGAGCTCATGACCGACCTCAACCACTGCTCGAAAGAAGGCCTGATTCAGCAGTTCGATTCCACTATCGGTGCCAATACTGTATTGATGCCGTTGGGTGGAAAGTATCAGAAGACGCCAACCCAAGCTATGGTTCACAAGTTGCCGGTTCTGACCGGGCAGACGACGACGTGTTCGGTGATGGCCTACGGTTTCAATCCGGAGATCAGCAAGTACGATCCGTACCGTAGTGCCTATGATGCAGTGATCGATTCGGTGGCGAAGATTATTGCTGCCGGTGCCGATCCAGACCAGGTCCACCTGTCATTCCAGGAGTATTTCCCATCCTTGAAGAAGGACAGCGAAAAGTGGGGACTACCATTGGCAAGCTTGATGGGCGCCTTCCAAGCTCAACTTGACTTGGACGTGGCTGCTATCGGCGGTAAGGACTCCATGAGCGGTACCTTCGAATCGCTCGAAGTTATTCCAACGCTGGTGTCATTCGCAGTGAGCCTCGGCTCCCTTGATTCAGTTATTTCGCCAGAGTTCAAGACGGCGGGCAACAAGCTCTACCTGATCGAGCCAACACAGATGAACCGCGAGTATTTCGCGAAGGTTGCCTCGCTGATTCGCGACGGCAAGATCGTCAGTGCTTACAGCTTGACCGGGTCTTCTGTTTCTGAAGCTGCGGTGAAGATGTCGTTGGGTAATCGCCGCGGTGTTGAGTTTGCCTCCGGCTTCGATCCGCTCTTGAGCTTCTTGCCAGTACTAGGTGGCTTCTTGTGTGAAGCGACAACCGAGCTTGAGGACGCTGTTCTCCTTGGTGAGATCAGCGATGAGTTCGTCTTGCGTCACGGGGAAGAGGTTATTGACCTCGCTGCTATCCAGCAGGCCTATGAGGCAACGCTTGAGCCAGTTTACCCAGTACACGCTGGTGTTGAAGATGATGCGCCACACGCAATCACCGGTTCGGGCGAGACCACGCGTTACACGGGTGAAGCAGTCGCCCGTCCGCGTGTGCTCATCCCAGTGTTCCCAGGCACGAACTGTGAGTATGAGACCGCTGCCGCATGGAAGGCCGCTGGCGCCGAACCTGAAGTCATGGTGATCAACAATCTCTCCGTTGAAGACATCGAAAAGAGCATCGATCGGTGTGCCAGCGAACTGCGCAAGTCCCAGATCCTGTTCATCCCAGGTGGCTTCTCCGGCGGTGACGAGCCCGATGGCTCGGCAAAGTTCATCACCTCCTTCATGCGCAACGCGAAGGTTTCGTCGGCAATTACTGAGTTGCTTGACGAACGTGGCGGCCTGATCGGCGGTATTTGTAACGGATTCCAGGCGCTGATCAAGCTCGGTCTGTTGCCATACGGCAAGATCATGGAACCGGCTGCGGACATGCCTACCTTGACGTACAACTCGATTAAGCGTCACCAGTCGTCCATCGTTCATGTACGTGTCTCGAACTCTGTGAGCCCTTGGTTGCGTAACGTTGCGCCAGGCGATGTGTTCCAGGTTCCGATTTCGCACGGTGAGGGCCGTATCGTCGGTGCTGTTGATGCTCGCAATGTTGCTACCCAGTACGTCAATCTTGACGGTGAGCCAACCAACGAGATCGCGTTCAACCCGAATAATTCCTTGCATGCGATTGAAGGAATGGTTTCTGACGACGGCCGCGTCTTTGGCAAGATGGGTCACGCAGAGCGTTTCTCTGACGGCTGCTACCGTAATGTTCCAGGCGACTACGATATGCAGATCTTCGCTTCGGCTGTTGCATATTTTACTAACGAGAAAAGCGAGACTATGGCGCAGTTATCCGATATTGAGATTGCTCAGCAGGTCCAGCTCACCCCGATTTCCGAAATTGCGGACGGGCTAGGCATTGCTCCAGATCTCGTCGATCCGTATGGCCGCTGCAAGGCCAAGATCGATCTGTCCGTAATTGATGAATCGAAGATTGAGCGAAACAAGTTAGTTCTTGTCACCGCGATGTCGCCAACTCCAGCTGGTGAGGGCAAAACGACGACGACGGTTGGCTTAGCAGATGCTCTGCATCAGCTCGGCAAGAACGTATCGATGGCGCTTCGCGAACCATCCTTGGGTCCAGTTTTCGGTCTCAAAGGTGGCGCGTGTGGTGGGGGATACGCTCAAGTAGTTCCAATGGAAGATATCAATCTACACTTCACTGGCGATTTCCATGCGATTTCCGCAGCCAATAATTTATTAGCAGCAATGCTCGATAACCATATCTATCAGGGCAACGAGTTGGGGATCAATCCGAAGCGCGTGGTGCTCAAGCGTTGTGTGGATATGAATGATCGTCAGCTTCGCCATGTTGTTGATGGACTGGGATCTGCTCTTGATGGCGTGAGCCGCGAAGACGGTTTCGAGATCACGGTCGCTAGTGAAGTGATGGCTATTTTCTGCCTGGCTACCTCAATCACTGACCTGAAAGAGAAACTGGGCAACATGATTGTTGCCTACACCTATGATAAGCGCCCAGTCACAGCCCGCGATCTCGGCGCGGTTGGTGCGATGACGGCATTGCTCAAAGAAGCGATAAAGCCGAACTTGGTGCAGTCGTTAGAGCATACTCCAGCTATTGTTCATGGTGGTCCATTTGCCAATATAGCGCACGGTTGTAATTCGATTGTGGCAACGAAGCTCTCGCGCAGCTTGAGCGACTACACAGTGACGGAAGCCGGTTTTGGTGCAGATCTGGGTGCGGAGAAGTTCCTCGATATCATGTGCCGGATTACCGGTACGCGCCCGAACTGTTCGGTTGTTGTGGGGACGGTGCGTGCGTTGAAGATGCATGGGGGAGTAGCCAAGTCTGATCTGGATCAGGAAAACGTGGAAGCAGTTCGCGCTGGTTTGCCAAACCTGCTCAAACATGTTGAGAACATGATTGATGTGTATCAGTTGCCAACAGTTGTTGCGCTTAACTTCTTCCCAACGGACACTGAGGCGGAGATCGCGCTCGTTATCGAGGAATGTGCACGACGGGGCGTCACGTGTGTCCGTTCTGATGTGTGGGCGCGCGGCGGTGCCGGCGGTGCTGAGTTGGCTCGCGAAGTTATTCGGCTGTGTGAATTGCCGTCGGAAGTATCGTTTGCGTACGCGGATACTGATTCGGTTGAGGATAAGATCCGGTCGCTGGTTCGCCGCGTCTATGGTGGCAGCTCGGTAGAGATTGCACCGAAAGCGCAACGTGTGATTACTACGATAAACGAATTGGGCCTGGCCCATTTGCCGATCTGCGTGGCAAAGACACAGTATAGCTTCAGCGATGATCCTCGATTATTGGGTTCTCCGCGTGACTTCACCTTTCGCGTGAAAAATATTAAAGTCAATGCGGGTGCTGGGTTTATTGTGGTGTACACAGGCGATATTCTGACGATGCCTGGGTTACCGAAGGTTCCAGCAGCGACACGTATCGATGTCGATGATTGCGGCACAATGAGCGGTTTGCTATGAAGTAGGGCACTATGCTGGTCGGTGGTGCGTCGATCAGATAGCTGTCGGTATCTAACCCGAACACGACTTTTTGAATTGATTTGCGGACACATTCTCTTGTGGTTTTGCTGATTTTTGAGACAAACGCCAAAAACCTTGCTATCTTGATATTAAGATAGTCCAAAGGAGCACGTATGAGTCTCGATACCTTTCACGCACAATCATCCCTTGAGGTAGCGGGTAAAAAATATACTCTCTACCGGTTAGATGCGGTGCCAGGTCTAGAAAAACTGCCATATTCACTCAAGGTCCTTGCAGAAAACCTGTTGCGTACTGAAGACGGCGAGAATGTTACGGCACAACATATTCACGCGTTAGCGCAGTGGGATCCAACTGCCCAGCCTAAAGACGAAATTCAGTTCACGCCTGCTCGCGTTGTGATGCAAGACTTTACCGGAGTGCCATGTATCGTCGACTTGGCGACGATGCGTGAAACTGTGGCACAGTTAGGCGGAGATCCAGATAAGATTAATCCGCTCAATCCCGCTGAAATGGTTATCGATCACTCCGTGCAAATCGACGTCTTCGGGCAAAAGAACGCTCTTGAACGCAATATGGATATCGAGTATGGACGCAATCAAGAACGATATCAGTTCTTACGGTGGGGGCAAGGAGCTTTCGATAACTTCACCGTTGTCCCGCCAGGAACCGGAATTGTCCACCAGGTCAATATTGAACATTTGTCGCGCGTGACCATGACAAACGAGAACAACGGAGAAACTGTTGCGTATCCAGACACATGTGTTGGAACCGACTCGCATACCACGATGGTCAACGGTCTCGGCGTCCTCGGCTGGGGAGTGGGCGGAATTGAAGCCGAAGCTGCCATGCTCGGACAACCCGTATCGATGCTTATCCCACGCGTTGTCGGTTTCAAACTTACCGGCGAGATTCCGGCAGGAGCCACGGCAACCGACGTCGTCCTTATTATCACCGACAAATTGCGTCAGCACGGCGTCGTCGGAAAATTTGTGGAATTCTACGGTGAAGGCGTCGCTGCTGTACCACTCGCAAATCGTGCGACTATCGGCAACATGTCTCCAGAGTTCGGCTCAACCGCAGCTATTTTCCCCATCGACGACGTCACCCTTGACTACCTGCGGCTAACCGGCCGTAGCGCAGAACAAATCGCGTTAGTCGAAGCCTATAGCAAGGCTCAAGGTCTCTGGCACGATCCGAACAACGAGGCGCAGTATTCCGAATACCTCGAACTAGATCTGTCCACCGTCGTGCCATCTATCGCCGGACCAAAACGACCACAAGATCGCATCGAACTCTCTGGCGCAAAGCAAGCCTTCCGAAAAGCCGTCACCGCCTACACCGACGATCCAGGCCAGGACCGTCCACACAAGGTAACGCCGATAACTCTCAAGGGAGTAGACACGACAATCGACCATGGATCGGTTGCTATTGCCTCGATTACCTCATGTACTAACACCTCCAACCCATCAGTGATGATGGCAGCCGGCCTGCTTGCGAAAAACGCGGTTGCCCGGTCACTGACCTCTAAGCCGTGGGTGAAAACCTCGATGGCCCCCGGATCACAAGTAGTCACCGACTATTATGAAAAGGCCGGCCTATGGCCAGCTCTTGAAGCACTCGGATTCCACTTGGTTGGTTACGGATGCACCACATGTATTGGTAACTCCGGTCCGCTACCAGAAGAAGTTTCCGCAAAAGCCAACGAAGCAGACCTCGCGGTAGTCTCCGTCCTGTCAGGGAATCGAAACTTTGAAGGGCGCATCAACCCCGACATTAAGATGAACTACCTGGCCTCTCCACCTCTGGTAATCGCCTACGCGCTAGCCGGAACCATGGATATTGATTTCCAGACCGAACCATTAGGACAAGATCCAGAAAGGAACGACGTGTTCCTCGCCGATATTTGGCCAACTCCGCAAGAAGTCCAAGAAGCGATTGACAACTCAGTCAACCGAGAAATGTTTGTATCCTCGTATGCGGATGTCTTCGCTGGCGATGAGCGCTGGCAAAGTCTCGAAACGCCAACAGGTGCTACTTTCACCTGGGATCCAAATTCCACCTACGTACGCAAAGCACCATTCTTCGAGGACATGACGATGGAACTAACACCCGTCACTGATATTTCACATGCCCGCGTATTGGCCAAACTTGGAGATTCGGTAACTACTGACCATATCTCCCCAGCAGGCGCAATTAAGCCAGATTCGCCAGCTGGACGTTACTTAGCAGAGCACGGAGTAGACCGACGTGATTTCAACTCTTATGGGTCGCGGCGTGGAAACCACGAGGTTATGATTCGTGGAACCTTTGCCAATATCCGCTTGCGCAATCAACTGCTTGACGATGTTGAAGGCGGCTACACATAC
Source organism: Arcanobacterium phocisimile (assembly GCF_016904675.1). NCBI lineage: Bacteria > Bacillati > Actinomycetota > Actinomycetes > Actinomycetales > Actinomycetaceae > Arcanobacterium > Arcanobacterium phocisimile. The sequence continues at coordinate 904,237 of NZ_CP070228.1, forward strand.
AATTTTCTCACCGGTAAACCAGACTCAATTTTCGATGCCTCCATGGCCTATCAAGAAGCTGGTATCCCGCTGGTGGTACTTGGTGGAAAAGAGTACGGTTCAGGATCCTCCCGAGACTGGGCTGCCAAAGGTACTGCACTGTTAGGTGTGAAAGCCGTGATAGTCGAATCATTTGAGCGAATCCACCGGTCAAACCTCATCGGAATGGGAGTGCTACCGTTACAATTCCCAGATGGTCAAAGTGCCGATTCTTTAGGGCTTAGTGGTACCGAAACATTCGAGATTACCGGCATCACTGAATTGAACACTGGACGTATCCCAACTACCGTGCATGTCACTGCGCATGGAGAGGGTGGGCGCCGTGTCGAATTCGATGCTGTCGTGCGCATAGATACTCCAGGCGAAGCGAACTATTTCCGTCACGGCGGAATCTTGCAATACGTCCTACGCTCACTCGCTAAATAAACCTGACCCGCAGCTGGGTGGTTTGTCGCACGCGGCGTACCGCCCAGCTGTGCTCTGGACATAGCGCGTAAACTTTATATCTACGACTAGGGAAGAAATGTCTATCACTGGTAGTCTAGGAGGGTATGAATGAAGGAGGCTACCGGCGAATGGCTATTTTACATACCATCAATGGACCAGAAGATGTTAAGGCATTAAAGCCAAGTCAACTGCCTGCTCTCGCAGCAGAAATCAGGTCATTCTTGGTCACTAATGTAGCGCGCACTGGTGGGCATCTCGGCCCAAATCTTGGAGTTGTTGAACTCAGCATCGCACTACATCGAGTGTTTTCCTCCCCGCGAGACTCCCTCATATTTGATACCGGCCACCAATCGTACGTGCATAAAATCCTCACCGGGCGACATGACTTCGAATATTTGCGCCAAGAAAATGGGCTATCAGGATACCCCTCGCGTGCAGAATCCGTGCACGACGTCGTCGAAAATTCCCACGCTTCTACTGCACTATCGTGGGCCGACGGTATCGCCCGCGGTATACAACGCGACCATCGTAAAGCTCACGCCGTAGCGATTATCGGAGACGGTGCGATGACCGGTGGAATGGCATGGGAAGCACTCAACAACATCGCTGAAGATCCAGATCGCCCCGTCGTCATTGTGTTGAATGATAACGGACGTTCCTATGCACCTACCGTTGGTGGAATGGTGCGTCGTATCGATGCAGTACGCAAGATGGACGCTGTACGTGTCAATCGTTCCTACGAACGCGCACTCGAATGGGGAAAACACACCCTCCAGAAATCAGGGCTAGCTGGCCAGATCACTTATGATGCGTTACGCGGCCTCAAACGCGGAGTTAAAGACATCTTCGTTGATGCTGGTATTTTCGACTCGTTAGGTTTGAAATATCTCGGTCCGGTAGACGGTCACGATATCGAGCAACTTGAAGAAGCTTTGACGATGGCCCGCAAGTATGGTGGTCCTGCTGTCGTTCACTGTATCACCGAAAAAGGAAGAGGATATAAACCCGCTGAGGAGCATGAAGCTGACCGCTTCCATGCCGTTGGAGCTATCCATCCGGAAACCGGGCTACCGCTTGTGCCTTCACGGTTTGGCTGGACATCGGTTTTCGCCGAAGAGATCGTTGAGATCGCTCAAGCTGATCCCGCGGTGGTCGGCATTACCGCCGCCATGCTCTTACCGGTCGGTTTAGGACCATTGAAAAAGAAATTTCCCGATCGTGTTATCGACGTCGGAATCGCCGAACAACAAGCTCTCACTATGGCAGCGGGCCTGGCATACAGCGGGTCGCATCCAGTTGTGGCGCTCTACGCCACGTTTATGAATCGCGCCTACGATCAACTATTAATGGATATTTCTCTCCATGGCGAACCAGTGACTATATGTTTGGATCGATCTGGAGTTACCGGAGATGATGGTGCCTCACATAACGGTATGTGGGATCTTGCTATTGCTGGGATGATTCCAGGCATAAAAGTAGCTGTACCGCGCGACGAAAAACGGATGCGTGAACTCCTCCGAGAAGCGGTCGCCACACCATCACCGACCATCGTTCGTTATCCCAAAGGTTCCTTGCCAGAAGAACTTCCGACAGTGCGTAAGATTGGTGATCTCGATATCGTCCATGAGCACGGAGGCGAAAGCCAGCCAATTGTTCTTATTGGATATGGGCCGATGGCCCACACGATGGTCGAGGCTGCCCAACAACTCACCGACTATCCAGTTATGGTTATCGATCCCCGATGGGCGATCCCGGCAAACGAAGGACTAGTGAATATATGTGCGCAAGCACGCTGTGCTATCACGCTTGAAGACGGTCTTGTTGCTGGAGGCGTCGGAATGGGACTACAGCAGTTACTCGCCCAGAATCTGGTTCATACACCGGTGGCTACACTAGGTATTGGCAAGGAATTTTTACATCATGCATCGCGTGGGGCAGTACTACATCAGCAGGGTATGACTGTTTCAGATGTAGTCGCTGCAGTACAGGCCCTTATCAACAACTAGTCATCCTGAGCGTCCTTGAACGAAAGTACGAGGATTGGCTAACTGGCATTCGGCAACAGATGACTACTTAGCGAGTTGCCCGTTTCGAACTGAGAGCTAGCGAAACCTGTTCAATTTGCCACGGGCGAGCACCGAACTGAGTGAGACGCTCTCGCAGCTGGTCGGCGCTATTCCACCCTTCCCATGCAAGTTGCTTTTGAATCCGCGGCTTGAGAACAACTTCTTGCCGAATACCCAACATTTCAGCATGATCAAGTACTGCTTGGCGGAGCTTAGACCATCGTTGAGCTGCCTGCGGATCAAGCTTTTCCCAACGTTGTACCGGCGGGAACGGGTCTCGTGCATACTGAAAACGCCGTTCAGGCAGTTGCGCTTGGGGTAGAGACCATGCCCGATTAATGGCATCCCACCAGATCTCAACATCACGTCTACGGGAACGGGAACGGAAAAGTGAGGAATTCTTTACGTCCGCTAATGAACGTGGTTTGCGTGCGGCGAGATTAGCCAGCAACTTATTCGGTAGAACCTTGCCAGGGGCCAGATCCCGGTGTTTGGCGAGTTCATCTCGTGTTATCCACAGTTCACGTAGCATACCAAGTGCCCGCTGGTCTGGAAGTTTTGCATACTTCACTGCCTTCCGCCACGGTTGCGGATGCGGCGGATTGGGCAGCCGATATTGGACCTCATTGCACTCTTGCACAAACCATTCCCACCGGTGTGCTTCGTGCAGCTTTTCGATCAGTGACTGGCGCAGCTCGAGAAGAAGATCGACGTCAAGTGCCGCATAGGCCCGCAATTCCGGACCGAGGGGACGCTGCGACCAGTCAGCATCAGAGTGCTCTTTAGCCAGTCCGAAACCGAGTTCATCTGCGATCATAGCTTGTAACGAAACACGGTCAAAGCCGAGGATAAGCCCAGCCAGTTCGGTATCAAAAACGCGCTCCGGTTCTAAACCTAATTCTCGTAAGCTCGGCAAATCTTGGTCAGCGGCATGTAAAATCCATTCATCATCCATGACCGATGCCAGATCACTGAGCTGATCTTCGATACCGACTGGATCAATTAAGAAAATTCCGGCACCGGCGCGTTTAACCTGCACGAGATAAGCACGATTCGAATATCTGATCCCCATCGCGCGTTCAGTATCGACTGCGAATGGTCCAGTCCCGTGACGTAACGCATCAATAGCCTCGGCAATATTTTCGTGAGTGATATCGGGAAGTCCATCGCGCGGTTGAGCTAAAAAATGAAGATCGGGATTCTCAGAAGTCATTAAACTCGTTCAATCCTTCGGGGAAGACTGGAGATGTGGGAAACTGTCGATTCCGGTGGGAGACCGGACATACTCATGCAGAAACGTTGCCAAGCAAGGAGATGTTCGCCTAGGAACTGTGAATCTGGGGTCCACGAGGCGCGTACTTCCAGATCGATTCGCGAGCTATCGATATACAGGCCACCAAAAGTTTCATTGAAAACACGTGTGACCGTACCGTTTAAGGAATGGAACCGTGCGCCAGTTTCAGCTAACGACTCCGGAAGCCATGACCATGCCACTTCACCTAACAGCGGATCGTCACCTAAATCAGACTCAATGGGAGCCTGGGCGTGCATAACTATACGGAATGTACCATCCCATGCGGGTTGGCCAGCAGGATCGTGAAGTACAACAAATTTCGCGTTACCGCGGAAAAAATCGGGATCTTGGGTCGGCGAATCATTTATTTCCGCCTGTAGGGCGACTGCCCACGGCGCAATTTTTGTCGGCGGTGGGATTTGTACGACGTGAAATCCAGAATGGAAAGTATGCCCTTTGAGTGATTCTAGGGCATTGATAAATTCTGGAGTTGGTTGGTTGTTTCCCACATACAAGACTTTAGTAGTCGGTGAGCGAAATATTACGGAGCCACGCCGTGCCTAATCGGTTACGGTAGCTACAATCACACCAGGCTGGGTGAAAGTGAGTACGTCATCTAGTGCTGATACCCGACCCCATGTTGTGTGAATTGTGCTGAGCGACGTCGGTATCTTGAGTTGTGTGTGTGCTTGGCGGGCAAAGGCAATCAGAACCGAACCGCGCCTGAGCCACCCCGATAAGCCATCCTCGCTTATGACGCACTTAGTAGCAGAGCGATCTCCAGAAGCTAGATCAGGTAGTGACTTACGTAATTTGATGAGCTCGCGAACGAAAGCACGAATTGCTTTATGTTCGCCCGTTACTGCCTCCGTCCAGTTCAGTTTTGATTGAAGGAATGCTTGTTCATCTTGCGGATCAACCATCGTTTGCTTCTCGCTATAAACAGATGCAAGATCCCACGATTCAAACTCCTTCTCGCGGCCTTCCTTGATGTACCGACCGATTTCTGGGCCGTGGTCAGTAAAGAACATAAACGGGGCAGAAGCAGCCCACTCTTCGCCCATGAAAAGCATCGGGGTGAACGGCGAAAGCAGAATCAGAGTACGAGAGATAGCAATATCTGATATTGGTAGGGAATGTGAGGGGCGATCCCCAACGAGCCGGTTTCCTACTTGGTCGTGGTTCTCATCAGAAACGACGAAAGCATGGCCAGAAATATGGGCAGGCAATGGGTGTCCGTGGGGTTTACCTTCGAAAATCGAGTATTGACCGGTTCTCGTAAAACCATTTGTTAACGCTTTTTCCATCGTGGTAGGGCTGGCATGATCGACGTAAAACGCATTGGTTTCTCCCGTGAGCCACACGTGAATGGCATGGTGCACATCGTCAACCCACTGCATGTCCATTCCCCAGCCGTTAGCGTCCACAGGCGAGACCGTTGCTGGATTATTGGAATTGTTCTCTGCGATGACAGTGATACGACGGCCAGCTTGTTCAGCGTAATTGTGTATTGCAGTTGTGAGCTCAGCAAGGATATGGGTGGGCGATTCGTCAATGAAAAAATCCGTAGCATCGAGGCGTAGCGCATCAAATCGGTAATCTCGTACCCACATTAACGCATTGTCAACGAAGTATTGGCGCACATGGGGTGCTCTTACACTATCAAAATTAACTGCTTCACCCCATGGAGTATGATGTTTGCCAGTAAAGTACGGGCCAAATTGTGCAAGATAGTTGCCATCTGGGCCAAAATGATTATAAACAACATCTAAACACATCGCGATACCGCGATCGTGCGCTGCATCGATGAGCGCTACGAGATCCTCCGGTGTGCCATAGTGGTGGTTGAGTGCAAAGATTGACACCGAATCGTATCCCCAGCCGCGGGTGCCTGGAATCGGGTTGATGGGCATTAACTCGATGGCATCGATACCAAGATCTACCAGTTCATCGAGCTTATCGATTGCTGCGCGGAACGTACCCTCGGCGGTAAACGTACCAATATGGAGCTCATAGAATACAGCTCCACGTAGGTCTGGGCAGTCCCACTGCTGCGCGGTAAAAGTAAAATCCGCAGGATCAACAACGACGCTTGGACCATGCGCACCTTCAGGCTGACACATCGAACGTGGATCTGGCAAGAGAAGATCAGCGCCATCAAGTTGAAGCTGGTAGCGAGTACCTGGCTCAAGGTCGATCGACCAGTGATCATCGTCAGTTGCCATAAGACGATGTTTCCTACCGTCAACAACGGCATCTACATGTGAAGCGTGAGGTGCCCATAGAGAAATAATCATGAATCTTTCCTGACAAAAACGCCGACGGGGAATCGCCCGGTGATATCTGAAAGTAGTTGGGTACCGCCAGAAACTGTTTCCTCAGTGAGAATATTTGTCCAATCGCCCTCCGGTAAGACAACGTTGTGCTCGGCGTTGTCCATCAACCCGATCGATCTCATGGCGACAGTGATAAGGAACGGTTTATCGTCGATAGTTCGCGAAAAAGCAATGGCATGACCGGTAGAGACAGGAAGTGGCTGGTATCCGACGAGGGCAGAAGCCATCTGCGGGTATTGGGCGCGTAACCGAGTCAACCGAGACGTCAGCCAGAGTTTTTCGTCATCGAGATCCGGGCTATTAGGAAGGCCACGTTCGTCAAGATCACGCAGAGTTTCATGGAGCGCATGAAAATCTATCGGTCGACGATTATCTGGATCAACAAGTGAGTTCTGAGTGATTTCTTCGCCTTGATATAAGTCAGGAACGCCGACGATGGTGAAATGCAGAGCACACATGCCAAGGATATTTGCCCTCACCGCAGGAAAAATCTTCGCCCAAAAATCCGTTAGTGATTGGCGCACGTGCGCATTTTCGCAAATGGCATGGGCGTAGCCGAGCATCTCGTTCTCAGCGGACTTGTCTTGCTCTGTCCACGTCGTCCAGGATTTTTGTTCTCGGGCAGCTTTCAAGAGATAAGCATCAAGGCGCTCAGTATTGATAGGACCATCGCTAGTCCAGGTCCCAATTATTGTTTGCCAGATAAGATTCTCGAATTGACCATCAAGCTGGATAGGTCGCTCAGGCTCAACGATTGCCCGTAGACGATGAACCAATGCGCTCCATTCTTCGGGGAATTGAGTAAGCGCGGCAATAGTGGCACGCACATCCTCGCCTCGCTTCGTGTCATGAGTTGAGGTCACTATTCCAGAAACGGGCCATGCTCGATGCATATAGGTTTGCCAACTGTGGAAAGAATCCATGCTACAAACCATATGATGGGGATCCCCACCAACTTCGTTTGCTGAGACAAGTGCTGTGTAGCGATAGAAAGTCGTATCTTCAACGCCCTTTGCCATAACCGCGCCACAGACTTGCTGGAAACGCACGATCGCTTCAAGACGACCATCTTCATGTGTGCGACCGGCTGAACCGATCTCGTTGCCCAGCAAAATATCTACGACAATATCGAGAGTTTCGTGGGAATCTTCATCGAGGAACGTTCTGGCTTCATTGCCTGCCTCGCGCAGAACACGCTCGTCGTTGGCAGACGGCCGTTCACCTGGAACAACGTAGGCTCGGTACTGAGACATATGTACGATAAGTTCACAGACTACATCGAAAATCCGTCGGAAAGTATGATCTCGCAATCTAACATCGGCATGGCATACTTGTGCAATGAGAGTGCTGAGCCGATGGACCTCGGCATATAACGACGTCGAAACTATCTGGCGCTTTGCTGCAATCTCAGTCGTCTTCACACTGGCAGTCGACTGCGAAATCTCCGAATATAGCTGAGTAAGCGGACCGATTCCGCCGGACTCGGTAAATAAACCTTGTACGCGGCGCAATGCGTCGTATCCAGTTGTTCCCGAGCATTGCCAATCATCGGGCAGCTCTTCATCACCAACAAGAATTTTCTCCGCAACTAGCCATGCCCCGCCAGTCGCTTCATGTAGATGGCGGAAATACTCTCGTGGATCAGCGAGGCCATCGGGATGATCAATACGGAAGGAATCAATAAGCCCTTGATCCATCAAATCCAACAAGAGGGCATGGGAAGCACGAAATACTTCCGGTCGTTCAACTCGGATCGCGGCAAGAGTATCGACGTCGAAGAAACGTCGGTAGTTTAATTCTTCGTTCGCTACCCGCCAATAAGCTAAGCGGTAGAATTGCCTTTCAAGCAATTCGGCAAGTGGTAAGGATTCCGTACCGGGACGAACTGGGAAAATATGGTCGTAATATCGTAGTACTGCCATCGGCCCATCAGCTTCAAAACCTGGAACCACCATGGTGTCTAGTACTAATTCTCCTTCAGCAAGTACTCGACCAATTCGTTGCCCCAAAACTGGCAGAAGCAGTCCATTGCCGTCATCGGCAATCTCCACATCGAACCAATGAGCATAGTCAGATTCGGTGCCATCGCGTAGGACCGACCACAGCGCCCGGTTATGAAAAAGCGGTGTGGGGACAGCCATGTGGTTAGGAACGATATCAACCACTACATGCATGCCGGCGTCGTGGATAACCTGCGACGCTCTTGTGAAACCGGCTAGCCCGCCGAGCTCATCGGATATTTTTGCATGGTCGACGACGTCGTAGCCATGCGTTGAACCAGGTGCGGCTTGGAGAATCGGAGAGAAGAAAACGTCGGTTACTCCGAGTTGTTTCAAATAAGGTACCACATCGCAGAGCGAATCAAACGTGAAATCTGGAGTTAATTGGAGCCGGTAAGTTGTTACTGGCTGATGCTTACCCGCAGATGGAACATGTGAATGCGAACGCAGAACTGAGTTAGATGACATGAATTCTCCTTGGACTATCTCCGTTATTCTAACCCGTGACCGTTACCGTGAAGTAGCTATCAGCTCATTGGGGAAAAGTTTGCGAGTCAGACACACTTTCCGCCACGGTAGTCGATGAGAACGGCAAAGCAGAGGTTTTGGCCGCCACACGAGCGATATCAGCTTGAGCTTCCGGAGCCAACGAGCGAACGAAAATCTGAACACTGCGCTGGGGAACATCGAACGTATCGCCTGGCTTGAGGGAGGTAGCAGAACCAAAAAGCTCGGCTGTTGAGAATGAAAGTTGCCAAGGCTGAACAAGCTGAGACTGTGGAACCGTAAACGTTAGATCCTCTTCTGAGGCGTTAAAAACGATGAGTAAATCGTCATCGACTATTTTTTCGCCTCGCATACCAGGCTCCTGAATCCCACTGCCGTTGAGCCATAGCATGACGGAGCGAGCAAACCAGGTGTCCCAGTCGTCATCTTGCATCTGTTCGCCATCGTGACGTAACCACAAAATGTCGCCGCGTTCCGAGGTGCCTCCGTGAAATGCTGAGCCGAGGAAAAAACGACGACGGCGAAGCGTCGGGTGGGCACGGCGGAAATGGATTATAGCGCGGGCAAAATCAAGAATTCGTAGAGCTTCGTCGTCGAGATCCCAATCCATCCATGCGATTTCATTATCTTGGGCGTAGGTATTATTGTTTCCACCCTGCGTACGCCCTATTTCATCGCCGTGGCTAATCATTGGAACTCCTTGGGAAACAAGGAGCGTTGTCAAGAAATTTTTGATCTGTTGAATGCGGAGCTCGCGGATAGAGGTTTCACTTGTCGGACCTTCAACACCGGAGTTCCATGAACGATTGTGGGATTCTCCGTCCATGGAGTTTTCGCCATTAGCCTCGTTATGTTTTTCGTTGTAGGTCACTAGATCGCGCATGGTGAAACCATCGTGAGCAGTAACAAAGTTAATCGATGCAAAGGGACGTCGACCCGAATGTTCGTAAAGATCTGATGAACCGGAAATGCGGGAGGCAAATTCCGATAGGGTGGAAGGCTCACCGCGCCAGAAATCTCGAATCGTATCGCGGTACTTACCGTTCCATTCAGTCCACAATGGGGGGAATTCTCCGACGTTATAGCCGTTTTCGCCGATATCCCAGGGTTCAGCAATAAGTTTTACCTGAGAAATCACCGGATCCTGCTGGATGATATCGAAGAATGACGAGAGCTTGTCAACAGCATGGAGCTCACGAGCCAATGTAGAGGCAAGATCGAAACGGAAACCGTCGACGTGCATGTCCAGAATCCAGTATCGTAGTGAGTCCATGATGAGCTGCAAGGAGTGCGGGGAACGCATATTAAGCGAATTACCCGTTCCAGTCGTGTCGAAGTACGATGCCTTATCCTCGGGAACTAAACGGTAATAGGACGCGTTATCAATACCTCTAAACGAGAGCGTTGGTCCCATGTGGTTACCTTCGGCAGTATGGTTATAGACGACGTCGAGGATGATTTCGATATTGGCTTCGTGGTAGGCCTTAACCATAGATTTGAATTCATCAACTTGCTCGCCGCGGGTGCCGGCGGCGGCATACGTGTTTTGTGGGGCAAAAAATCCTATCGTATTGTAACCCCAATAATTCGATAATCCTTTGTCGATTAACGAGGTGTCATTGACGAACTGATGAACTGGCATCAGTTCAAGTGCGGTGATTCCGAGTTCTTTCAGGTATGAAACCATCGCTGGATGTGCCATACCCATATAGGTGCCACGAAGCTCTTCTGGGATGTCTGGATGAGTCATCGTCATGCCTTTAAGGTGGGCTTCGTAGATGATTGACTCGTGGTACTCATGGGCTGGCGGACGGTCATGGCCCCAATCAAAGTATGGGTTTATAACCACCGAGAGCATCGTGTGCCCAAGAGAATCTTGTTCGTGGCGATTTTGCGGCTGGTGGAAGTCGTACGAGAAGTTTGCTTGATGATTTTCTACCTGTCCATCAATTGCTTTGGCGTAGGGATCTAGCAGTATCTTTGACGGGTCACAGCGATGGCCGTTTTCGGGATCGTAGGGGCCAGAAATACGGTATCCATAGCGTTGACCGGGACGAATACCGGGAATGTAACAGTGCCAGACGAAGGCGTCCACCTCTTCCAAAGCGATACGTTCTTCATTGAGATCGTCGTCTATGAGGCACAGTTCAACACCTTGAGCGACGGATGAAAAAATCGCGAAATTAGTGCCGGTACCGTCGTAGGTGGCACCAAGTGGGTAGGGTTTTCCTGGCCATACTTCCATTTTTTCTCCCTTATGCAACCGAAGTGCTTTTATCTTAGTCTACCGCTCACTCGTGTGGTGTGTTCGGTAAAAAGATCGGCCGGTGCCTCATAGTGAGATATTGCGCGGTAGTGAGGATACCGAGGAACGCTAAAAGGCCAAGAACTGAAGCAATAAAGATATAGGCAGGCGTATAGAGCGCATGATTTCTATTCGTTGTGGGGCGGAAACTATTTGCTGGAAGATGGTCAACAATTCCGTTGACCTCCCCGGTGTTATCAAAGATCTCGTGGGCTCGCTCAAGGGTTCGAGGTATGCGGGAAATGGAAGCTTGTTGTGGGGCGGGGGCGATCTGCGCTGGTGATTCATTGTCCGCACTCGGCTCTATCGTTATGACAGGGTCGGGATCTGGCCATAATGGTGTCGGTTCAAGCGTAAGGTCAAGAGTAGGACTTGTTGGAAGTGCAAGTAAAACTGTAAACAAAAGGGGAGTAAAAACGTGAGACATCGACTACCGTCTTTCACTGGTGAATCGCAAACTTGTGGATGCAGATATGAGTATATTCTAGACCAGTGTGACGTGAAAATAGTAAATCCCGCGTAGAAAACGCGGGATTTACTAGTGGGCGGTACTGGGTTCGAACCAGCGACCTCTTCGGTGTGAACGAAGCGCTCTACCACTGAGCTAACCGCCCGCTGAGAAAACTCTCTTATCGAGGATACGACGATAAGGTTATAAATGCCAGTGCGGCGCACGTGGTGCAGGTCATGTTCTGGTGATTGGACAAGCAGGGTTGAAAGTGGCTATATTTATTGAGCGTCGCAAACGAGTTTGTGACAGCCCAGCGGATGTAGCTCAGTTGGTAGAGCATCACCTTGCCAAGGTGAGGGTCGCGAGTTCGAGTCTCGTCATCCGCTCGATGGCCGAGCAGGTAACTGCTTACCACGTGGTGGGTTGGCCGAGAGGCGAGGCAGCGGCCTGCAAAGCCGTATACACGGGTTCGAATCCCGTACCCACCTCAAATACTAGGGCGATTGGCGCAGTGGTAGCGCGCTTCCTTGACACGGAAGAGGTCACTGGTTCGAACCCAGTATCGCCCACGGAACCGGCTAAGTTTCACTTAACGGTTGACTGCGGATGTAGCTCAGTTGGTAGAGCATCACCTTGCCAAGGTGAGGGTCGCGAGTTCGAGTCTCGTCATCCGCTCGAATGCATTATGGAGTAATGCAGGGTAGGACTCATATAGTGAGTCCATTTTTATTGAATATGGGCGATTGGCGCAGTGGTAGCGCGCTTCCTTGACACGGAAGAGGTCACTGGTTCGAACCCAGTATCGCCCACGAAAAAGCGAGGAACAGGTTTCTGCTCCTCGCTTTTCTTATACTTGCAACTCTACTGTACTCATGGGCTTGGCCTCTAGCACTCCACAACGTTGACGGATACACCTACGTGAACGGCTAGGCCGCCCAGTGCAGTTTCCTTATACTTCACCTGCATGTCGCGCCCGGTTTCACGCATAGTGACAATGACGTCGTCCAACGAGACCACGTGCGAACCATCCCCGTTGAGGGCGGTACGAGCCGCAGTGATGGCCTTGACTGCAGCAATAGCGTTACGCTCGATACACGGAATCTGCACTAATCCACCGATTGGGTCACACGTCAGGCCAAGATTATGTTCCATAGCGATTTCGGCTGCATTTTCCACTTGTGCAGGAGTTCCACCCATAACAGCTGCACATCCAGCAGCTGCCATGGAGCAAGCAGACCCGACTTCGCCCTGGCAACCGACTTCGGCTCCAGAGATCGACGCGGTGTTCTTAAAAATCATGCCGATAGCTGCTGAAGTGAGGAGGAAAGTTTTTACGCCTTCCCAATCCGCACCGTCAATAAAGTCACGATAGTAATGTAAAACAGCTGGAATAATGCCGGCAGCTCCGTTGGTTGGTGCGGTAACAACACGGCCACCAGCCGCATTTTCTTCGTTGACGGCCAACGCATAAAAGCTCACCCAATCTAGCGTGCTTAGCGGATCGGTCGTTGCTTCGTTTGTCAGTTTGCGATACAACGCCGGTGCACGACGCAGGACCTGCAGGCCGCCAGGGAGGCGCCCTTCAGAGGTAGCGCCGTTGCGGACGCATTCTTGCATCACTTCCCACACGGCTCGCAAATCATTATCGGTCTCTTCGGCAGTGTGCATCGAGAGTTCATTTGCGTATGCAATTTCGGCAATTGATTTACCTTCGCGTGCGCAATGATCCATCAGCTCCGCGCCTGTTTCATACGGGAATGGCACATCGTTTGTTTCACATACGACTGGATCAGCGGGGGAGACGTCGCCAGAAACAATAAAGCCGCCACCGACGGAATAGTACACTTGCTCGGCTAGCAACTCACCGGCGTCGTTCCACGCTTCGAGCCGCATGCCGTTTGGATGTCCCGGCAGTTCATTGAGACCATCAAGAATAATGTCATTGTTGTGAGAGAAAGGGATCTCATGAACGCCACCGAGCTTGAGATGGCCGGTGACTTGAACATCAGCTACCGCAGGCGCCACCGCTTTCGGGTTGACGCTTTCCGGAATTTCTCCCATCAAACCCAACATGACGGCACGGTCTGTACCGTGGCCAACACCGGTTGCACCGAGGGAGCCGTTGAGCGTACACCGAACGCGGGCAACATTAGCGAGATCGTCCCCCAGGAGTTCTAAAAACTCAACTGCTGCACGCATTGGACCAACCGTATGCGAAGACGAAGGACCAATGCCGATTGAAAACAAATCAAAAACACTCAATGCCATGGAACCAGAGTAGTAGAGATAAGTATCCGCCGCTAGGTAAGTAATATCTCTATTTCAACTACCGTCATAAGTGAACCATTTTTGATAGTGACGTAAACTGGAGGAGATACAACAATGCCGAGCACCCTCGTATGGTGAACGGAAGACTCAGGAGGCTCAAGTGAAGCTCAATATTGATGGTGAAATTCGCGAATTCGACTCGGCGATGAGCGGGATCGAATTTTATTCTCAGCAGCGCTCGATTATCGCGCTGCGTGTAGACGGAGTGTTGAAGGACCTCAGTACTGATCTCACCTCACTTCCAGACGGCGCAACAGTTGACGGTGTTGATATTAGTGAAGAAGATGGTCTCAACATCTTGCGCCACTCGGCTACCCACGTCTTAGCGCAAGCTGTGCAACAGCGTTTCCCGGATGTTAACTTGGGCATCGGACCGTTCATCACTGACGGTTTCTACTACGATTTCGGCAATATCGCTGCGGTTACCCCCGAGATACTTAAGCAACTCGAAAAAGACATGATGCGCATTGTGAAAGAAGGTCAGCGGTTTGTTCGCCGTCCGATTAGCGATGATGAAGCCCGTGTTGAACTAGCAAACCAGCCGTACAAACTCGAGCTTATTGCGCTCAAAGGTGGCACCGACGCACAAAGCGATCAGGCTGCCGAGGGAGCTTCCATCGAGGTTGGGGGCGCAGAACTCACTATGTACGACAACGTCCGTCGCAACGGTGAAGTCGTATGGACTGATTTATGCCGTGGTCCTCATCTACCAACGACGAAGCTCATCGGAAATGGCTTTGCCCTTACTCGCTCGTCTGCTGCGTACTGGCGTGGTGACCAGGCCAACGATTCCTTACAGCGTATTTACGGCACAGCTTGGCCGTCGAAAGATGAATTGCGCGCATACCAAGAACGTATTGCCGAAGCTGAGCGACGCGATCACCGTAAGCTTGGCACTGAGCTAGATCTGTTCTCCTTCCCTGACGAAATCGGTTCTGGTCTTGCTGTTTTCCATCCCAAGGGTGCGGTTGTCCGTATGGAGATGGAAAACTACTCACGACAAAAGCATATCGAGGGCGATTACTCCTTCGTTAATACCCCGCATATTACTAAGGGAAACTTGTTCGAAGTCTCAGGACACCTCGATTTTTATGCCGATGGTATGTACCCACCCATGCATATGGATGAAGAGCGCGATGCTGACGGTAACATCACTAAGCAAGGCGCTGATTACTATCTCAAGCCGATGAACTGCCCGATGCACAATTTGATTTTCAAGTCCCGTGGCCGTTCATATCGAGAATTGCCATTGCGACTTTTCGAATTCGGTACAGTGTACCGCAACGAGGCTTCCGGCGTGGTTCACGGTTTGACTCGTGCACGTGGCTTCACTCAAGACGATGCGCATATTTACTGCACCCGTGACCAGATGAAGGATGAGCTCACACGATTGTTGACCTTCGTTTTGGATCTACTGAAAGATTACGGTCTCGACGATTTCTATCTCGAGTTGTCGACGAAGAACCCGAAGAAGTTCGTCGGTGACGACGACGTGTGGGAAGAATCGACTCGTACTCTCCAAGAAGTTGCTGAGGCTTCCGGTCTGGAACTTGTTCCTGATCCTGAAGGAGCAGCATTCTATGGTCCAAAAATTTCCGTTCAGGCTAAAGATGCGTTGGGACGCACCTGGCAGATGTCCACAATCCAGCTTGATTTCAACCTTCCAGAGCGTTTTGACCTGGAATACACAGGTCCTGACGGCGAACGCCATCGCCCGGTTATGATCCACCGCGCCCTATTTGGATCGATCGAACGGTTCTTTGGTGTGCTCACCGAACATTACGCCGGTGCTTTCCCAGTTTGGCTAGCCCCAGTTCAGGTGCGTTGTGTACCAGTGGCCGATGCGTTTAACGATTACCTCGATTCAGTCGCACAGAAGTTACGCGCTCATGGCGTACGTGTCGAAGTCGATAAGTCCGACGATCGCTTCCCGAAGAAGATTCGTAACGCATCAAAAGACAAGATTCCATTCACACTGATTGCCGGTGGCGAAGATATGGAAGCAGGGGCTGTCTCCTTCCGTATGCGTGACGGTTCGCAAGATAACGGAGTGGCAGTAGATGATGCTGTTGCTCGAATCGTCGAAGATATCCGAAACCATTCAAATCAGTAGGGAATCCGATGCTTTCTCGCAGTGGTCGACCATTTGCTCAGCTCGTTTTTGGTCCAGTTGCTAGATTATTTGTCCGCTTGGGCATTAGCGCCAATATTGTGACCTGGGTAGGAACTATCCTCTCGTGCTTTTCCGCACTATATTTCCTGCCAAACAATATGCTTATCACTGGTGTTGTCCTTACCGGTGTGGTGCTAGTGTTCGACAATCTTGACGGGCAGATTGCGCGACTGACAAAAACGAGCTCAGCATGGGGTTCGTTTCTGGACTCAACGCTTGACCGAGTCACCGATGCGGCGGTATTTGCATCGATCGCAATCTGGGGTTATCTTCACGGCCAGGCGGATGTTGCGCCATGGGTGATGGGAGGTGCAATTGCGGCTGGGTTAATTGGCAGTGTTGTTCCATACGCGCGAGCAAAAGCAGAAAGCATCGGTTGCTCGGCAGCCATTGGTTTCGCCGAGCGGGCAGACCGCCTCGTGATGGCGGCTATCGTGACAATAGCCGTTGGTGTCGGAGCCCCCCATTGGGTGATGGCTATCGGTATGTGGGCGTTGGCCTTATTGGCAGCAGTCACGGTTTTGCAACGCATGTTGTATGTGCGTCAGCAACTTCAAGAACGCGGTGAGTGATGAAGCCGCAACATATATTCTCACTTATTGATTTTGCTGCTCGAAATCTGCCGGAGGCAGTCGCACGGACGGCATTTTCTGCGGTGGGTAGTGTTGCCGGCCTGTCTGGAATTTCTGGTGTGAGTCAGCTACGCAAGAACTACCAGCGCGTGCTTCCGCTCAGCGGAAAATTGGCCCAACGACGTCGTTCGGCTACGGCTATGCGTCATTACTTACGCTACTACTATGAAGCGTTTCGATTGCCATACCTTAGCGCCGAGCAGATCGATGCTCGGGTTTCAGTTGAGAATATTGAAACACTCCGCCAAACACTAACCACTGGATCGTGTACCGGTGCGCTGATGCATATGGGTAATTGGGATTTGGCAGGCGCATGGGCAACGAGGAACCTTGCGCCAGTGCACACAATCGCCGAAAAGCTCGAACCAGAAGAAGTTGCAGAGCAATTCTTAAATCTGCGTCGTAATTTGGATATGGTTATTTACCATGCGGTCAAAGGCGCACACGTGATCGACCAGCTCACAGCCGATATGAAAAATGTGCGCTGTTTCGTTCCGTTGCTGTGCGATCGTGATCTGAGCGCTAGTGGGGTTGAAGTCAGATTGTTTGGTTCTCCGGCACGTGTTGCTCCGGGGCCAGCGATTTTAGCGTTGCGTGCGGCTACCCCACTCTTCCCAGTGATCACGATTGCAGAAAATTTCAAGAATGACAGGCAACGGGTTCGTCGAGCTGGAACATCGTGGGGAATCAAAGTGATTGTTGGCGATCCAATTTATCCCCACGCATCCGCCGAGGCATCTACTGCCGAGCGAAACGCCGATGTACAACGAATGATGCGCGAATGGGCTGAAACAATGTCTGCGCTGAGTGCCAAGCATGTGACACACTGGCATATGCTGCAAAAGGTCTTCGTCGCCGATCTCGATCCCGAGAGGCTAGCAAAAACAGTAGGGGAGTCGCAGTGAAAATTGGAATCGCATGTGGTTATTCTTGGGACACTGCAGGTGGTGTCCAGTTCCATATTCGGGATCTGGCACAAGAACTTATTCGCCGCGGACATCACGTGAGCGTTATCGCGCCCTCTGAACGCCAGCCCGGACAAGATGGCCTAGAGGACTTCGTTTATCCGGTAGGAGCCGCAATCCCTATCAAATACAACGGATCAGTTGCTCGGCTGTCCTTCGGCCCAAAAGTCAACCGCCAAGTGCGTGCCTGGCTGCGCGAGCAAGAACTCGATGTGCTCCACGTCCATGAACCATTCACGCCATCAGTTTCGATGCTGGCCATGATGAGCGCAAATTGCCCGGTTGTTTCTACCTTCCATACCGCAATGGACCGGTCGCGGTTAATGTCAATTGCTTCCCCGTTTTTGATTCCGATGCTAGAAAGGCTCCAAGCACGTATCGCGGTTTCTCTAGAAGCCCGGCGCACTGCAGTGCAATATCTTGGTGCTGATGCCTGGGTGATTCCCAACGGTGTTTATGTCGATTCTATGGCCAACCGTTCGTTAGATTCGCGCTTTACCGGAACCGAACAGGCTCCGACGCTCAGTTTCCTCGGCCGCCTCGACGAACCTCGTAAAGGTCTACCTGTGGTAGCACAAGCCTTTGACAAAATCCGGCAAGCTTATCCAGGTGTGCGGTTATTCGTCGCTGGTAAAGGCGATATCGACCAAGCAAAGAGTTTGTTTGGCTCCGATAGCGAGGCAGTTACCTTCCTTGGCCCGATTTCCGATGAAGACAAAGCCGCGCTCTTAGGTAGTACTGATATTTATTTGGCACCAAACACCGGTGGGGAATCGTTTGGAATTATTTTGGTGGAGGCAATGAGCGCACAAGCATCAATTGTTGCCTCAGATATTCCAGCATTCCGGGCAGTGCTCGACGACGGACGTTACGGTGCGCATTTCGAAAATGAAAATCCGACGTCGTTGGCGGACCTAGTTATTGAAGCGTTAGCTGATCCGACAGCTCGTCGGGAACGCGCAAAGGCGGCTAGTAAAGCAGCTTGGCGTTACGACTGGAGCACGGTCGCCTCCCAAATCCTTACGGTCTATGAAACAGCCTTAGCAACTGCTGCACTGAAAGTGGGTGAATGACGGTGTTGTTGTTTTATACGGTTGGGGCTAGCCTGGTTGTGATTGCTATCGTCGCCGGCGTCGTGATTTCGACGAAGGCGCGGCGTCTTGATGCCTTGCACAAAAATATTTTGCGTTCTCGAGCTGCGTTAGAGAACGCGTTAAATACGCGCGCACGCGTAGCCCAAGAGGTTGCGCACAGTGGCGTCCTAGACCTCGCTGGAAGTGTTGTTCTTGATAGTGCGGCCCAGGAGGCAGGCGATGCGGCTGGCTATATTCTTGTCGATGATGGGCTTGATAAGATCAATCTGCATGGTTTAGACGATTCATCGATAATATTACTTCATCACGGAGGCCCTGATCGTTTGGCTCTAGAATCTGAGTTGTCTCGAGTCTTGCGCTTTACCGTTGATGAACTAGACGAAACTGATCATGTGGGCTATGAGGACATCATGACAAAACTTCTCCGTGCGCGCCAATCCGTTCGGTTAACACGTAGATTCCACAACATTCACGTTGCAGGGGCGCGACGTATTCGGCAAAGTCCACTTGCTAGGCTGTTTCGGATTCACGGATATGCCTCATGGCCGCAAACGATAGATCTTGACGATGAGTAAAACTCATCGTCACATTCTGCCACGCCAACATGGCGTAAGTTTTTATACACAACTTATTTTCTTAGGCTTTTTGGGAGGAATTTCTTTTCTCGAAATTCTGCCAGCCTTAGCTCAGCCAGCTGGAATATCTGCCGCCGTTGTGTCAGCTGTCTGGGCGTTGGTGCCGGTAGTCTTTACGCTGATGCTGGTGTGGATTATCGACTATTGGGAGCCAGAGCCTTTATGGCTTTATGGATTCGCATTTTTGTGGGGTGGGGGTGTCTCAGTCGTTATTGGTGCCTTCATTAATGATTTCGCATCTTCGCGGCTAATTCCCCAGTTAATTAATGAGGGAGCAACTGTCTATGATATCTCACGGTACACGGCGTCCTGGGTTTCGCCGTTATCTGAAGAGGTAGTCAAAGGTTTCGGTATTATCCTGATTTATGTCGCTTTTCGGCACTACTTTAATGGTCCAATCGATGGAATTGTCTATGGTGCCTTGATAGGCGCCGGCTTTGGCTTTACTGAAAATATTTTGTATTTTGTGCGTAACTATGACTTTCTCGCCCAAGTCTTCACGGTTCGTTTCCTAGACGGGCCGCTAAGTCATGACACCTACTCGGCGCTCTTCGGATTTTTTATTGGGTTTGCGGAATTTTCACATAAACGTTGGGCCCTTGTGCGGTGGTTGGTTCCAGCATTATTGAGTGCGGGATTCTTCCATTTCATCAATAATGACGCATTGAATTGGGAAGGGATGACGTATACGAAATACAAGATCCTCACTAATGTTCCGTTGGCTGTTGTGGCGTTGATTATTGTTATTTTTGCGCGTTTCTATGAAAAACAAACCGTTGTCGACGGTCTCGAACCTTACGTGCGTGGTGGATTGGTCGCACGCCATGAGGCGAAAATGATTGAGCAGGTGAAGTATCGCCGGCAAGCCATAGTCTGGGCAGAGTATCAAAGTCGCAAGTTTGGTGCGCCAGAAGGTGTAGGAGCACAAGCAATGCGGCAATTCCAGCAAGTTGTTATCCAGCTCGGTCATGAAACTAATCGATTAAGTCGAAGTCAATCAACGATTAGTGATTCAGAACAAGCATATCTGCAATCCTTACTAAGCAAAATCGAGAGTTTACGTCGAATCTTTACGACACGATAGGGAAAATATGGGCGTTGTAAACGAAGAATTTGAAGAGTGGCCGTTGAACGACGAAGGGTACCCCTATCGTCGCGCTGCCCGAGTAATAGTCCTTGACTCACGCAACCGAATCTTTTTAACGCTAGGGCATGACATCGACAACGCTCATCTTAAATGGTGGTTTACTCCGGGCGGAGGACGCGAGGGGGAAGAGACAGCGACGCAAGCTGCAGTGCGCGAGTTGTTCGAAGAAACTGGTCTTAGGATCTCCATTAAACGTCTGCACGGACCGGTCATCATGCGGTACACAACTTTTAGATTTCTTGCTAAAACGCGTAAACAAGACGAAGAATTCTTCCTGCTGTACGTATCCGATTCTGAAGCACAGCTGCTGGCAGCGGATAAAACTAGTGGTTGGACCGCGCTTGAACGTAAAGTCCTCGACGAACAACGCTGGTGGGATATCGACGAACTAGATAAAGCACAACGCGCCGGTATCCAGGTCTATCCACAAAACCTCGTTGAATTAGTTCGCGGGTGGAAAGACGGCTGGGACGGGAAATGCCACACGATTATTGAAGAATAGTAGTTGAGGTTTTAGGTAACCACTGAATGGTTGTACAATGCCTAAGTAGATTTCGTAACAGAAGGGGATATCCGTGTCAGGACACTCTAAGTGGGCTACCACAAAGCATAAGAAGGCAGCGATCGACGCAAAGCGTGGTAAGTTGTTTGCCCGCCTGATCAAGAACATTGAAGTTGCTGCACGTACCGGTGGCGGCGATCCTGCTGGAAACCCAACTCTTTATGACGCAATTCAAAAGGCAAAGAAGAACTCGGTTCCTGCAGATAACATCGATCGCGCAGTTAAGCGTGGATCAGGCGAAGGTGCAGATGCCGTTAACTACGAAAACATCATGTACGAAGGCTACGGCTCGAATGGCGTAGCAATTTTGATCGAATGTTTGACTGACAACCGCAACCGTGCGGCTTCCGATGTTCGCGTGGCTTTGACTCGTAATGGTGGAACACTTGCCGATCCGGGTTCAGTTTCCTACATGTTCTCCCGCAAGGGCGTTGTTGAAGTTCCGAACAATGGCGATATTTCTGAAGACGACCTCCTCATGGCCGTTTTGGAAGCCGGCGCCGAAGAGGTGACGAACGAAGGCGATGTCTTTGAGGTCATCAGTGAGCCAAACGACGTCGTTGAAGTTCGTAAGGCGTTGCAGGCTGAAGGTATCGACTACAACTCTGCTGAAGTTCAGTTTGTACCATCAATGAAAGTGCCGATTACTGATGTAGAAACGGCAAATAAGCTAATGAAGCTTATTGACGCACTCGATGATGTTGACGATATCCAAAACGTCTACTCCAACCTTGATCTTTCTCCTGAGGTTGAAGCAGCTCTCGCTGAGGAAGACTAAGTGCGAATTCTCGGTATTGATCCGGGACTTACGCGTTGTGGCATCTGTGTTCTCGATGCAGGGCCAGCGCGCAGACTGTCTTTAGTATCCGTTGGTGTGGCACGTACGGACCCGCAAATGGCGCCGCACCAACGGTTACTTGCCATTTCAAACGAAGTAGAAGAAACCATTAAGCTCCATCGGCCTGACGTGGTGGCAATTGAGCGCGTTTTCGCACAAGACAATGTGCGTTCAGTGATGTCTACCGCACAAGTCGTCGGAATCGTCTCCTTGGCTGCCGCGAAAGCTAGTTTGCCGATCGGCATGCATTCGCCGTCGGAGGTCAAGGCAGCGGTGACCGGAAACGGTCGCGCGCAAAAAATTCAAGTGCAGATGATGGTACAACGGATCTTAGGTCTTGAAAAGCTTCCTCGACCGAAAGATGCTGCGGACGCTATTGCAGTAGCAATTTGCCATTCTTGGCGCGGCGGCGCTCAAGCGATCGTTGAAGTGGATCGTTCTCAGCATGGCGGTGCCGGAATGTTGCCGCGCGCCGAAGGTGCTGATTTGACTCCAGCTCAAAAAGCTTGGGCAGCTGCAGAACGTATGTCGCGTCGACATGGTGCAGTCAAGCCTTCGTGATAGACTCTTCAAACAGATGTTCGAAAGGGTGTTGACGTGATCGCTAATGTACGGGGAACTGTTCTCGCAATTGCTGCTGCCTCAGCAGTGATCGAGGTTAGTGGAGTTGGAATGCAGATTTTTGCTACTCCCGCAACGCTTGCCAGCTTGCGTATCGGTGCGGAAGCGAGTGTGGCTACAACACTGATCGTGCGTGAAGATTCGCTTACGCTTTACGGATTTGCTGACGCTGATGAACGTGACGTTTTCGAAATTATCACGGGCGTTAGTGGCATCGGTCCGAGAACTGCGTTAGCTGTGTTAGCAACATTGAGTCCGGATGAGTTGCGCGATGCAGTGGCTACAAAGAATGAGAGTGTGCTCACTCGAGTGTCGGGCATTGGGAAAAAGGGTGCGCAGCGCATGATTCTTGAATTGGGGACTAAGCTCGGTCCCGCGCAGCGATCAGTTCCGGCAGGGCACTCCACACCAGTAGCAGCTACAAATGCCGACGTTCTCGATGCGCTTGTCAATCTTGGCTGGGCAGAGCGTGAAGCCGCGCCTGCAATTGAGGAAGCCATGGTAGTCGAACCCGGCGCCTCTGTCGCTCAGCTCTTGCGCCTTTCACTACGAATATTGGGATCACGGAGATAATCGATGGAATGGAACGATATCACCGACAATCAGGCATCGGATACGGAGCGTGCGCAAGAAGCCGCTTTGCGCCCAAAACGCCTCGAAGAATTTGTCGGCCAGTTGGTTGTTCGCGAACAGCTCTCTCTAGTTTTAGACGCCGCGATTGCACGTGGAAAAGCTCCAGATCATGTGCTGTTGTCTGGCCCGCCTGGACTCGGTAAAACTACGCTCGCCATGATTATTGCCGCAGAAGTTGGCGGCGCCCTGCGCTTAACTTCAGGACCAGCTATTCAGCATCCAGGTGATCTAGCCGCTGTCTTGTCATCGTTACAAGAAAATGATGTACTGTTTATCGATGAGATTCACCGCCTGGCACGTACTGCAGAAGAGATGTTGTACCTGGCGATGGAGGATTTCCGAGTGGACGTTATGGTGGGTAAAGGTCCTGGCGCCACATCTATTCCATTGGCGTTGCCACCTTTTACTGTGGTGGGTGCTACCACCCGTGCCGGAATGCTTCCAGCCCCGCTGCGTGATCGGTTTGGCTTCACAGCATATTTGGATTACTACACGCATGACGAGCTAGCAACGATCGTCGAACGAAATGCCCGTAAACTCAACGCAGAACTTTCCGCAGAAGCCGCGCTCGAAATCGCCTCGCGCTCACGGGGTACGCCACGAATTGCTAATCGACTTTTGCGACGCGTGCAAGATTGGGCCCAAGTGCGTGGAACCGGCTTGCTCGATGTGGCAGCTGCACAAGCCGCTTTGGATGTTTTCGAAGTTGATCTACGCGGCCTGGATAGGCTTGACCGGGCAGTTCTTGAAGCACTCTGCCGGCGCTTTAATGGCGGGCCAGTCGGGTTAACCACTCTTGCGGTATCAGTTGGTGAAGAACCAGAAACAATCGAGACAGTGGCTGAACCATATTTAATGCGCCAAGGTTTTATATCTAAGACGCCACGCGGCAGAATCGCCACGCGGATGGCGTGGGAACACCTGGGACTCACGCCACCGGAAAATACGCTGTTTCAATGATGATAAGAGTTTCCAGTTGCGACGGCGATGCTCCACCACATTTCATGGTGCCGCGAGTTTTCTGCTCCCTAGGGTCCAATAGTGTGGTGTTGTACTAAATGGCAGTGGCTTATGCGAATGGGGAGCGCAAGCGGGTACAATTACCGTTGTATAGTGTCTCCACCACGAAATGAGCTCAGCGCTTTATGGAATTTATTATCATAATTATCGTCATGTTAGCCTTCTTGATGTTCACATCGAGATCTGCACGCAAGGCGCAACAAAAACAACAGGAACTTCGTGACCAAGCGGTCGTCGTTGGGAATAATGTTGTGACTGCGTCTGGTTTCTTTGGACGAATTGTTGATATTGATGGAGATGCAGTCACATTGGAATCTCCGTCCGGTGACGAAACTGTGTGGATGCGCTCGGCAATTATGTCGCAGATGGATATACCACTCGCCACAGCTGATGAAGATGAAACGTACGACACTGATTCAGACCTATCTCACGAAGCTTCGCAGAGCGAAACATTCATTGAGGAAGAGCCAGAGTCGAGTGATAACCAAGGTTCAGCGTGGAAGTAACCACACTGAACTCTTAAAGACCACCAAGGAGTACACGCGTGCAGAATTCACGTGATGAACGAACCAAGGAAAGCAAGCCAATCGGCCGACTTATCACACTTTTTGTGATGATAATTGCACTATTCGCTTCCTTGAGCTTTGGGACCATGACAGGTCCGAAAAATAGATTCTTACCCGAGTTAGCTTTGGATCTGGAGGGTGGTACGCAAATCATTCTCACCCCGTCAACTACAGACGGATCTGAAGTCACTGACGAGGACGTCAAGCAGGCAATCGAAATTATTCGACAACGTGTTGACGCTTCGGGTGTAGCTGAAGCAGAAATCACCGCGCAGGGTGGCTCGAATATTATCGTTGCCCTCCCTGGTCAGCCAGATAAAGCAACGCTTGATTTAGTTCGAACGTCTGCGGTTTTGCGTATGCGTCCAGTCTTGTCTTACGCAGATCCTAATCCGATCACCAAGGAAGAGCTCGTTAAACAACTCGGTGATAAGGCTGAGGGCCTCGATGCGGGAACAATGACCGATGAAGAATACACAGCATCGGTGATGAAGCTTGCAGATGCTGACGGTGACGGAGAGCTTTCTGATCAACCGCTAACTACTCCGGCGAATGCTTCTGATCCGGCATGGATCACCGAACAGACTATTTACGATTCTCTGACGCTACAGTGTGGATCAAAAGACCAAGCAATTGCTGCGACCGGAGATGATCCACAGAAAGCCTTGGTGTCTTGTGAACCCGAACGCGGTGTGAAGTTCATTTTGGGGCCATCTGAACTCGAAGGCTCAACCATTTCTTCCGCAAGTTCTGGACCTTCGGTCAACCAACAGGGCCAGCCTGATGGCGGTTTCGCGGTCCATATGAATTTCGATTCGGAAGGCTCAGCGAAGTTCGCTGAGGTTACTGGCCGAATTTCAACGCTCCCATCGCCACAAAACCAATTTGCTATTGTGCTCGATGGACAGACAGTGTCCGCTCCTAAGACCGATAACGCAATCACTGGTGGACAGGCACAAATCACTGGTTCTTTCAAGGCTAAAGAAGCTGCAACCTTAGCAAATCAGCTAAATTTTGGTTCGCTTCCGTTATTCTTTGAGGTACAGTCTGAAGAGCAGATCTCGGCAACCCTGGGTGCCGAGCAGCTTGAGTCTGGTCTTATAGCGGGGCTATTCGGCATTATATTCATTGTCCTATATATGTTGTGGCAGTACCACGCACTTGGCGGAATCGCCATTGCTTCGATATTTGTTTCCACAGGCCTTTCATTGTTTGTGATTTCCTTCTTGTCGTGGACTATGGGATATCGCCTCTCGATGGCTGGCGTTCTCGGTATTATCATCTCCGTTGGCGTGACAGCCGATTCCTTTATTGTCTACTTTGAACGTATTCGAGATGAGATTCGTGACGGTCGCACGATTCGAAGCAGTATCGAACACGGTTGGGATCGAGCACGCCGCACAATTATTATTTCCGACATCGTCAACTTGGTTGCTGCATCGGTTCTCTTCATCCTTACGGTGGGATCGGTACGTGGATTCGCATTCACACTCGGTGTTACGACTGTACTCGACCTTATCGTCGTCATGATGTTCACATATCCAGTTATGCACTACCTTGGCAAGACGCAGTACTTCGGTGAAGGTAAGCGTGGATCTGGACTCGATGCTCAAAAGCTTGAGCAAACACCGATCTACCGTGGTCGTGGCTACACCCGTACCGTCCCGGCTAAGCAAACCCGTAAAGTGCGAGCTTCAAGCAATGCTGGTGACGATGTTGAGCTTCATGACTATGAGTATCCTGATGCTCGGTTTGTCGACCAACATGAAACGCTAGCCCAGCGCCGAGCGCGTGAACGACGCGAGCGTAAAGCAGTGCAGGAAGGAAAGAACTGATGTTTTCAATGTATAAGGTCGGTAATGACCTCTATACCGGGCGTTCTTCGGTTAACATCATCGGGCGCCGCAAGATATGGCTGTTACTAGCGTTAGTGCTCATGGTGATTTCTCTTCTGGCTTTTGCTGTCAAATCCCCGAATACGGGCATTGAATTCCGTGGTGGATCACAGTTCACTGTTTCAGGAACGGCAAACACGTCGCACCAGCCAGCGTATGATGTTATCAAAACGGTTGGGAAAGATGATGCCCCTCGCGTTGCGAACCTCGGATCTTCATCTATCCGTGTCCAAACCGTTAAGCTTGATGATCGGCAAACGCAGGAAGTTCGTGAAGCACTAGCTTCGGCGTATCAGGTTCAAGCTACAGATGTCACGTCCACTTTCGTTGGCCCATCATGGGGAGCAGATATCCTTTCCAAGGCTATTCGGGCAATGATTATCTTTATGGTTCTCATATCCCTCGTGCTTACCATTTATTTCCGTTCATGGGCGATTGCGGTTGGTGCCAATGGCGCATTGGTCCACGACTTCATCATCACCCTAGGAGTTTACTGGTGGGCCGGATTTGAAATTACTCCGGCAACTGTCATCGGTTTGCTAACTATTATGGGCTATTCGTTGTATGACACCGTTGTGGTCTTTGATAAAGTCCGTGAGAATACCGAAAATATCACCTCGCAATACCGTTATACATACGAAGAAACTGCTAATCAGGCAATGAATCAGAGTCTGATTCGTTCGCTGAACACCTCTATTACCGGTCTTCTTCCAGTATCTGCCATCTTGTTTATTGGCGTATATATTCTTGGTGCAGATACTCTCCGGGACCTTGCACTAGTGATGTTCGTTGGCATGCTATTGTCAACACTTTCTTCTCTCATCATTGCAGCACCATTGGCCGTATTCCTTGCCATGCGTAATCCCAAGATCCGCGAGCATACGGATGAAGTTTTACGTCGGCGTGCGCAGTTACTTAATGAAGGCCAGCAAGAAGAATCAGACCAAGCTACACTAGGTCAAGTAGAAGTTATCGCCGGTGGTCACCGAGGGCACCGCGCACAGCCAAAACGTCAGAAAAAGAGGAAGAAACGTTGAGCACTGAAAATATTTTCCCACAGGACGTTGTTGAGCTCGTCCGTTCCCATGTTCGTGAAGTCCAAGATTTTCCGGCACGTGGTGTTCTTTTCCGAGATATTACCCCACTGATTGCTGATCCTCAGGGTTTTACCGCGCTCATCGACATGATCGCTGATAAGTACCGTGGCAAGGTAGATGCGGTTGCTGGTCTAGAATCACGTGGCTTCATCCTCGCAGCTCCATTGGCTGTCGCGCTTGGCGTAGGAATGCTAACTGTTCGCAAAGCCGGTCGCCTGCCTGGACCGGTCGTCGGAATTGACTACGATCTTGAATATGGCTCAGCGCGTATGGAACTGCAACCTTTCACCGTCGAAGATGGGCAACGTGTGCTTGTGCTCGACGATGTTCTTGCCACTGGTGGAACAGCCGGTGCTGCGTGCGATTTGATTCGCCAAGCTGGTGGCGATCCGGTCGGCCTGTGCGTACTCATTGAACTTACCGAGTTCCAGGGACGAAACTATCTTGGCGAAGGCGTCGAGGTCGATTCTGTACTGCAGTACTAATCGGCACATTATTGTCAGCTCACTTTCCGTCTTCCGGCCAGTCTGCTGATATGAAGATGCGAGGCAGATCAACTGCCTCGCATCTTCATATCTTAGTAATAAGATAGCTATGAATATGAGTTAGAATAGGATATTACAAGGGTTTAGGAGGTTCGAGGATGTCATCTCACTCACATACGCCACGAGTACGCTCGCGTTTTTCTTGGCTGGGCAAGAAAATTACTGTCCCAACGATTCTCGAGCCGATGATGAGCGTGGAGTCTATCAAAAACATGGACATCTCACGTATTATCCATGCTTATGAAGTCGCCGAGCGGCTTCACCGCGGAGTCAATCGCAAATCCGGGGAACCGTACATCACGCACCCTGTCGCTGTCGCGACTATTCTTAGCGAGCTCGGTTTAGACGAAGATACCATTGTTGCAGCTTTATTGCATGACACGGTAGAAGATACTGAGTACACACTCGAAGAGCTTTCAGCCGAGTTCGGACCAACTGTTGCTCTCCTAGTTGACGGTGTTACGAAGCTCGATAAGGTTAAGTATGGGGAAGCAGCAGCTTCGGAGACCGTGCGAAAAATGATCATTGCTATGGCGAAAGACATTCGTGTTTTACTGATCAAGTTGGGCGATCGGTTACATAACGCGCGCACTTGGCGTTTTGTTTCCCAATCATCGGCTCAACGTAAAGCTCGCGAAACTCTCGAGATCTTTGCACCGTTGGCGCATCGATTAGGAATGAACTCTATCAAATGGGAACTTGAAGATTTATCATTCCGGATTCTATATCCAGCAGTGTATTCCGAGATTGAACGAATGGTGCGCGAACGGGCACCGCAGCGCGAGCGGTTCATCGAAGACGTCAAAGCAACGTTGAAGCGGGAATTGTTAAAAGCCAATGTTAAATGTACGATCAGTGGACGTCCGAAACATTACTACTCAATTTATCAAAAGATGATTTTGCGTGGTCGAGATTTTGAGGACATCTATGATCTTGTAGGCGTGCGTGTCTTAGTTGATGAAGTTCAAGATTGTTACACTGCCCTGGGCGTTGCAAACTCGGCATATACTCCTATTCAAGGACGAATTAAGGACTATATCGCTTCACCGAAATTCAATCTCTACCAGTCCATCCATACCACTGTCATGGGCCCAGGAGGCCGGATAGTTGAGATCCAGATCCGTACTCACGACATGCATCGGCGTGCTGAATACGGTGTTGCGGCGCACTGGCGTTACAAAGAGAATCCGAATGCCTCGTCAGCCAATGAGGCAACGAGCAAGGAAGATACCCAGCTCGAATGGTTACGTCAACTGGTCGATTGGCAGCGTGACACCGCCGACCCGTCGGAGTTTCTCGATTCTTTGCGTTATGAAATGTCACGCAATAAAGTTTATGTTTTTACCCCCGCAGGCGAAGTGAAAGAACTCCCAGCTGGCTCAACACCAGTTGATTTCGCTTTTGCAGTACACACAGAAGTTGGTTACCGCACTGTGGGAGCAAAAGTAAATGATCGACTTGTTACGCTGGATCACGAGCTTCAGTCTGGTGACACAGTGGAAATCATTACGTCGAAATCCGAAGATGCTTCACCATCGCAAGGATGGAGTGAGTTCGTGGCGACTGCTCGAGCCCGGTCCAAGATCAAACAATGGTATTCTCGGTCACGTAAAGACGAAACTGCTGAAATTGGAAAAGAGAAACTTGCTAAAGCGATCCGGCGTCGTAATGAACCGATCCAAAGGCTCATGAGCCACGATACGCTTAAGGCAGTTGCTCAGGATCTGAACCGTTCAGATGTCACTGATTTGTATTCTGCGATTGGCGAAGGCACAGTCTCAGCGGAATCGGTGGTGCGTAGACTGATTATTTCCCAAGGCGGCAATGCTGGTGCTGAAGAGACACTAGCGGAGGCCGTAACACCGACACGTATTCAACATCGTGCTGACGGTGCTGGTTCATCGGCAGTTATTGTTGCCTCGATTGAAGATACAGACGTCTTAGTAAAACTGGCCAAATGTTGTACACCGGTTCCACCAGATGAAATCGTTGGCTTTGTAACTCGGGGGAGCGGTATTTCTGTACATCGGTCAGATTGTCCTAACGTTGAGTCGTTGCGTCGCGAACCTGACAGGTTCATTGATATCGCCTGGGATTCGCAAGCTGATGCCGTTTATCTGGTGCAGGTTCAGATCGAAGCGCTTGATCGTCGCGGCTTACTCGCTGATATAACTCGGGCATTGTCTGAGCACGATGTGAATATGATTTCTGGAACTATCAATACGTCATCGGAACGTGTTGCGAAATCAAGTTTTACCTTCGAAATGGCAGACCCACATCATTTGGAACGCGTTTTGCGTGAGTTGCGCAAAATTGAGGGCGTTTACGATGCTTATCGAATTACCGGCAACAAGAAGGATCACAGTCGGCTTTTGCGCGCCTCGCAAATGCCTAAACCGAAGCGTGATGCGAATTAATATTTTCGATGACATCTGTGGGCAATTGGTAGAGCAATTCACGGACGTTGCGCATTCCGGGGTTGTTTTTCAGACGTTGGGCAATATGTAGGACGTGATCAAACGATGCTCCGCTGCGCATTAGTAGGCACAGTGCCTCCATTCCAATAGCCAGATCGTCACGGAGTAAGTCGATGATCGTGCGCTCTTTTGTCGTCAGTTGTGTCGAACAAATAATCGCGATGTCTTCGGGTGGAATATTGTTACGCGGATGTCGCTTAGCTGAGGTCATCGAAGAATTGCGGATATGGAGCGAGCGGGAGAGCTCTACGGTGGGTATTCCGGTATAGATCCAGTATGCCCCGACGTGGGTAATGACGATGTCTGAACCGCATAGCGCATTCACGATTCGAGCGCGCTGTTCGATTGTTGCAACATAATCAGCTGGTATCCAACCTAACCCGCCAAGTTCAATCAGGTTTCCTTCATTGCCCAAACTCAGGCACATATGGGTTTCAGCTAATGTTCGTGGTTTGATAATTAATGGGTACATAGCCATAGCTAACCACAGCCCACAAAATGGCGGCTGGGGTAATCCACATCTGTGGATTACCCCAGCTGGGTGACAGTTCTACCAGTTACACTGAGATATTCTCGGTGAGTCTGTGCGTTACTGACGTTGTTGTCTTTTTACTCAGCGAGGACTGCTGCAAGCCAGGTCTTACGAGCCTCAAGCGAGGCGGTCAATTCCTTGACTTTTTTCTCGTTCCCAGCAGCTTGTGCCTGAGCGATTTCTATTTCAAGCTCAGCAATCAAAGCTTGGAGCTGAGCAGCCATTCCGTTGGTGCGCTCTTCCTTCTCAGGATCTGACTTGCGCCAGAGCTCAGATTCAGCATCCCGAATCGCGTGTTCGATATCGCGTAGACGGCCTTCGGTACGTGCTACATCGCCACGTGGAACTCGGCCGATAGCATCCCATCGCTCACCGATCGAACGAATCTGCTCTTTAGCATATTCGACATCCGAAATCGGGAGGAGCTTTTCAGCTTCTTCGAGTAGCGCTAGCTTCGCCTGGAGATTCGCACCAAATTCTTCATCTAGCGCTGAGTTATGTGCTGTACGAGCGTCGAAGAAGACTTGCTGTGCGGTGCGGAATCGCTCCCACAAACGGTCGTCTTCCTTCTTGATTGATCGGCCGGCAGCCTTCCATGCGTCCATGAGTTCGCGATAACGAGCTGCGGTTGGGCCCCATTCGGTAGAGGTGGAGAGTTCCTCGGCTTCTGCAATCAGTTCTTCTTTGCGTGTCACGGTTTGCTTGACAGCCGCGTCCCGTTCGGAGAAGTACTGACGACGGTGACGATCGAACTTTGTCCGTGCTGAGGAAAAACGCTTCCACAGATCTTCCTCAGCAGGCCGATCAATTCGTGCTCCGTTACGCTGGGCGTTCTTCCATGCGTCAAGAAGATCGGAGAGCTCTTGACGGGAGTTTTTCCAATGGGTTTGTGCCGGATTTTGATCGGCGATTTCTTCGGCTCGCTCGACGATTGCTGTGCGTTCGGCAAGTGCCTGCTCTTTTGCTGCTTTACGTTCGGCCGCAACAATCTGCTTGCGTTCTTCGGCAAGGATTTCAAGTTTCGCTGCGCGTTCTTTCAATGCTGCGACATCGCCGATGACTGCCGGCTCAACGAGCTGTTCTTGAAGTGCTTTCAGCGATTGGCGCGCTTCTTCAGGAGAGATATGCGAAATACGCGTCTCAAGGAGGGCAACTTGCGCCTGAAGGTCTAAGAAGCGGCGAACGTAGAGGTCCATTGCTTCCTTTTCAGAACCATCAACCGCATATTGACCGACGATTCGCTCACTACCATCTGCTTCTTTGAGCCAGACGTTACGTTCCGAATCTACACGTCCAAATGTAGCGGCGTGTGCTGCTTGGCTATCGTCGACTGGCGCGATTGGCGCAGTAGCAGGCTTTGGGTGTGCAACAGCACGTGGGGTGGGGGTTGGATTATTCTCAGTCATAGGACCCTCCTCTAGACGGGGTAGACCGTTCTCGTTGTCAGATGCGTTTCTAGTTTACGCCTAATCACGGTGTTTTTGCTCGTATTCCGGTACGGTTAAGATATGTTATTTATGCGATACGATCAGACGTTCTTGCAGGCTAACGCGTATATTTTGGCCGACGATGAGGCTCGCGTTGCGTTAGTAGTAGATCCCGGAGCTGGTAGCGCTGGGTGGATTTCCCGAACGTTAGCCGAAAATGGGCTTGATTTAGGCGCCGTTTTATTGACGCATGGGCATCCGGATCATGTGTGGGATAGCGCGAAAGTGGCCGGGGAAAAGCCGGTGTTTATCCCGCAACCAGATATGTATCGAATGGATGATCCCCTGGCTTCGATGCCAGCTGATGCGGGCCGAGACCTCGCCTTACAGCGTCTTGGTGGGGGAGATTGGGTCAAACCTGCCAACTTACAGGCGCTACCTGTAGCGATGCTCTCCCAGGGGGTCGAATTGGTACCGGGCCTTGCCATGCGAGCCTTGCCTGCTCCAGGGCATACCGAAGGTTCAACACTTTTTATTTGCGAAGGCCACATCACGCAAACCCCATACGCTGTCATGCTTCCAACGGGAAGAAAAGAGATCTTTATGTTGGGCGGCGACGTCATCTTTAACGGTGGCATCGGCCGCACTGATCTGCCAGGTGGTGACGAATATGAGATGGCATCAACCTTGCGTCTTCTCGTGCAAAGTATTCGACCTGAAACATTCATTTTCCCAGGCCACGGACCACACACGATGATGTTCCACGAGATTCGTCATTCGCCATACATCCAAGCGGCAATGAGCGGAAAATAATAGTCACAGAGTGAGCCTCAATTCTGTGTTGAAAAACAAAACGTGGAAGAATAGTAAGCATGGCTAAAATTGCACCTTTATCTGGATTTCCTGAATGGCTTCCTGCCGGTCGTATTGTTGAGCAACAGGTTCTCGATACCCTACGTGAAACATTCGAATTGCATGCGTTTTCTTCGATCGAAACTCGTGCGGTAGAACCTGTTGACCGTTTACTTTCCAAGGGAGAGACGTCGAAGGAGATCTATCTTCTGCATCGCCTCCAAGCAGGGGCCGGCCAAGACAAAGATGAACTGGGTTTGCACTTCGATCTTACCGTCCCGCTCGCACGGTATGTTTTAGAAAATGCGGGACACCTAGATTTCCCATTCCGCAGGTATCAGATTCAGAAAGTCTGGCGTGGCGAACGCCCGCAAGAC
The DNA here is from genome assembly GCF_016904675.1 of Arcanobacterium phocisimile. Taxonomy (NCBI): domain Bacteria; kingdom Bacillati; phylum Actinomycetota; class Actinomycetes; order Actinomycetales; family Actinomycetaceae; genus Arcanobacterium; species Arcanobacterium phocisimile. The sequence goes on from NZ_CP070228.1 coordinate 938,098, forward strand.
GGCCGATTTAGAGAGTTCATTCAAGCTGATGTCGATGTTGTCGGTCAAGATACTCTCGCCTTCCATCATGAGATCGAACTCCCGCTGGTGATGGTTGACGCGCTATCGAAGCTACCTATTCCGCGGGTAACTATTCATGCTTCTAATCGTAAAGTTGCCCAGGGTTTTTATGAAGCTATCGGATTGACCGACGTCGAACAAACCCTACGTATCGTTGACAAACTCGATAAAGTGGGACCGGCCGTCGTCACTGAACTGCTCGAACGAGACGTACAAGCAACCCCAGATCAAGCTCGGTTGACCCTTGAACTTGCACAAATCACCAGTTCCGATGCTTCGTTTGCCGATAAGATTGCTAGCTTTGACCTTCACTCTCAGCTCCTCGATGAAGGCCTTGAAGAGCTGGTCGCGCTCGTTGAAGGCGCCAATGCGCTTATTCCAGGATCGGTCGTCGCTGATCTGAAGATTGCTCGTGGCTTGGACTACTACACCGGATCGGTGTACGAATCGGTGATGGAAGGTCATGAAGACCTCGGCTCAGTGTGCTCTGGTGGCCGGTACGATTCGCTTGTCTCCGACGGCAAACGCACATTCCCAGGAGTTGGTCTGTCAATCGGTGTGTCGCGTATTTTGGCGCGAATCATCGGCAAGAATGTCGTTGCTCCAACACGCAAAGTTCCAACTGTAGTTCTTGTTGCGGTTAATGACGAAACCGAACGTGCGCACGCGGAGAAAACCGCATTTGCGCTACGTAAGCGCGGGATCGCGACCGAGGTTTCGCCGACGTCGGCAAAATTCGGTAAACAAATTAAGTACGCTGACCGTCGCGGCATTCCATTCGTCTGGTTCTCCACCGATGACGGCGAACAAGTGAAAGACATTCGCTCCGGAGAACAAACAGCAGTCGATATGGACACTTGGCAACCTGCTGAAGCTGACATGCGCCCACGTTTGGAAGCAGGAGAACAGTAGATATGGTCGGCGAACCGATACCTTCTCGTATTGCCCCCATTCTCGATGAGATCCGACGCGAATTAGCCACGATCGCCTATCCGTTGCCAACTCGTCAAGCCGAAGAAGGAGCCGATGCGCGAGATGATATCGTTCACCAACTCGACGACTATATCCTCCCGCGCTACCGTAACTTAGACGCCCCTGTACTAGCAGTGATCGGTGGCTCAACCGGATCAGGAAAATCAGCTCTGATTAATGCTTTGGTGCGCGAACACGTGGCGCGTTCATCCGCAGTGCGGCCAACAACTCGCCAACCGATGCTGATGTTCAACCCAGCCGATGAGCATTGGTTCTCCGATTCTCGTATCTTACCTGAACTGGTTCGCGTCAGTGGCGGGCAAGAAAGCGATGAGCCCCATACGCATTTGTCGCTTCACACCACAGATGCGTTGCCTGCCGGTATTGCGCTACTTGATTCCCCCGATATCGATTCATTCGCCCAAGAAAACAGGGAACTAGCTGCGCAACTCTTAGCAGCGGCAGACCTGTGGGTCTTTGTCACTACCGCCGCTCGCTATGCGGATGCAGTGCCGTGGACGCTACTCGATGAAGCAGCACAACGAAATATTGTTGTTAGTGTGGTTCTCAATCGTGTACCGCCCGGTCAAGGCGCGCAAGTGCGTCCAGATCTAGCACGGCGACTCAACGAGCGGGGTTTGCAGAGTGCACCACTGTTTGTTATCTCCGAGCAGGAGTTTGATGAGCTTGGTTTTATCCGTGACGGCGATGTTTCTTCACTGCGCGATTGGCTCATCGGGCTGAGCGTCGATTCTGCCTCCCGAGTAGCTGTCGTGCGACAAACTCTCACGGGTGCCGTAGTGCAACTGGGCGATACACTCAATGTTGTTTGTGAAACCTACGATGAACAGATATCTGCGCAGCGGGCTTTGCAGTGGGATATTGATAATGCTAAAGAAGCAGCGCTGGCAGCGATTAATCAAGCACTCGATGACGGAGTTGTACTTCGTGGTGAAGTACTTGCACGCTGGCAAGACGTCATCGGTACCGGTACCTGGACACGTGCTCTCGAAGACGGCGTATCGCGTATCCGCGACCGTGTAGTTACATGGTTTACCGGCCAGACTGGCGATGAACATCAAGTTATTGAGGCGCTGGATGAAAGTATACAGACACTATTAGCCACCCAAGCTGAAGCTAGCGCACTCGAAGTGCGTACTGCCTGGCAACGCAGTGCCTTGATTATTCCGCCACAGGAGCGTGACCACGAACAACGTCGAGCCGAAGCAGGCGAGCTCGTGCGACAGTGGCAAGAAGAGTTATATGCGCTTGTTTCTACCGAAGGGGAAAGCAAGAAAGCGACCGCCCGTTTCTTGGCTTTAGGCGTAAACGCAATCGGATTGGCCTTAATGATTACTGTGTTTTCTGCGACTGCTGGTTTAGCGGGCGGAGAAATTGCCGTCGCAGGCGGAACTGCAGTTGTTGCGCAACGTGTTTTGGAAGCAGTTTTTGGCGATGATGCGGTGCGCCGAATGACGAAGCAAGCAACTGGGTCGTTGCGCGAACGAGCCGCAGAGTTTATTAGCCGTGACCTCAAACCCTATCGAGAAATGCTAGACGGCTTAGAACTGGGAGAAAGTCACATCGTAAAAATCGATGATTTGCGACGTCAGTTACGCCGGGCACACGGATTGGAGCGAGCATGAGCGAATCAATAAGAGAGAGCATCGAGCTCTTGCAGTCGGTAGTTTCGGTCGCTGGTGATTATCTAGCTCCACATGTTCGTGATGAAGCAGACCAAACATTGCAACGGGTTTCGCAACGGCAGATGTTTGCAGAACAGACGACCGTGGTTGCTATTGCGGGTCCTACCGGGGCAGGGAAGTCTTCGTTGATCAATGCGCTCATTGGCGAAGACTTGGTAAAAGTTGCGGCCACCCGGCCCACCACCTCTGCGCCTACCGCCATTTCTTCTCAAACTATCGATTCCGATTCGCTTATCACCCAGTGGTTGGACATTGCCCAACGCTACGAAAGAACCGGATTGGAACATGTTTTTCATACCGCAGCACCGTTTGTCCTTGTAGATCTACCAGATATTGATTCGACATCGGCATCAAATCGCGAACAAGCAGCCGAAATCATCGGAAAAGCTGATGTGGTTGTATGGATTGTCGATCCACAAAAATATGCTGATAGTTCGGTCCACGATGAATATTTGATCAACTTGAGTGAACATTCCGATGTTATGCTCACAGTGCTCAACCAAAGTGACCGCCTGGCACCGGCTGACCGGACACACGTCATTGAGTCGTTAACACAAATCTTGCACAGCAATTCGATTGATTCGCCTATTGTGCTCACTTCGGCAACCACAGGTGAAGGGATCGACGAATTACGTTCGCGTATTTCCGCCTTTGCGCAAGCCAAGAAAGCTGCTACCGACAAGCTGGCTGCAGATATCCGGACACTCGCATATCGCATTTCTGAGGATTTCCGCTCTCATGTTTCGCAAGAACCGGTCAACGATACTGGTTCTGAACAAAAAATTATTGCCAGTGCACTGCGCGCTGGCGGGGCACTTGTGTTGTCCCGGCTAGCTGGTGAGTCTTATACCCATCGTGCGAAGAAGGCGACTCGCTGGCCTTTGACGCGCTGGGTAGGTCGCCTTAAAGTCGATCCGTTGGAGCGTTTCAGACTAGGTGCCGGACAAGTATCGGAAGATGTTGTACCTGTCACCGGTATAGCGCGCTCTGAGGTGGCCTTGCAAGAAGCAGCTAACGGGTATCAACGCTATGTGGAACGGCGTACGGCTGGTATGCCAACCCGGTGGGCACAGAAAATCGTAAAAGATACCGATAACACGGTAGCTAATTTGGTACGGCGAGCCGACTACATTGGTACCCACACTGACATTGAAGCTAATCGCCATCCTATATGGTGGCGTGTTGTGAATCTCATCCACTGGCTCCTGTTAGGAACTGTGATTGTGGGCTTAGGCTGGATAGCGTTGCGTGCCTTCGCTATCAATCTTGGTATCTGGGTAACTCAACCTCCAATGGTTGGTATTTTCCCGCTTCCGCTTGTCATTGCGGTTTGTGGAATCGCGTTAGGGTGGATGCTTTCAGGTATTTCGGCAGTCATAGTTCGCCGCGGTGCTGCACGAACCGAGAAACGTATCCAGCGTCGGCTGGTTAATAAATTCCAGGAAGAGATGCACGATGAGCTTATCGTGCCACTAGACGAAGCGATTGCGCAGTATCAGCAGGTCAAAGAGCATCTCGACAAGTTACAACGCACTCAGAGCTAGACGAACGACAGCCGCAATTGTTGAATTTTTAGATATGAAAGAAGAGCACGTCGCGATGACGTGCTCTTCTGTTAAACTCTAGTATTTAGCGCGGCTAAATCTTAGTAGGAGTCGCCGAACGAACGACGGTCCGACTTCCAGCTGCCCTTGCGATGCTGGCGCTTGAACGAGCCTTTGCGATCTGATTGTGCACGACGATCTTCACCGAATTTACGATCAGCACGATACTTACGCAGACCAGATTCATCAGAGTTGTCATCGAAGGAACGATGGCCACCACGAGGACCGGAATCCTTCGTGATATCGAGCGAGCGACCTGAAACACGAGCTTGACCAATGCGACGCAGGGTAGCAGTGTCGAGTTCGGTGTCAACGTGGACAAGAGAGAATGATGGGAAGATGTCAATCTTGCCCAGCTGGGAACCACGAAGTCCACCTTCGTTGGTCATAGCACCGACGATTGCGCCTGGAGCTACGCCATCACGACGGCCGACCTCAACGCGGTATGTTGTGCCTGGTTCATCGAAGCCACCACGATCGGAACGTCGACCGCCACGATCAGAGCGCCGACCGCCACGATCATCACGATCATCACGACGTCCACGACGTTCGTCTTCAGCAGCAAAATTCACGGTGAGACGGTCTGGTTCATCGCTAGACTGTGGACCTGGATCGCGAACGCCCAAAGCTAATAGCGAAGCTACGAGATCCGATAGACTGAGCAGTTCCATACCGTCTTGCTGTGCATCTTCTTGTGCCGCAATAAATTCCGCAATGACTTCATCATAAACATGTAGGCGGCCAACAGCGTGACGTTCAACAGCTGAGGCGAGTAACTTGCGTGCGCGCAAACCAGAAACTTCGGCGGGAGTCGGTAGTTCGACCTGTTTCATCTGCACATGGGTTACTTTTTCGATCCGGCGCAAACGCTGCTTTTCTTTTGGAGTAACGAATGCCAATGCAGTACCTTCGCGTCCGGCACGACCGGTACGGCCGATACGGTGAACGTAGGTTTCAACTTCACGAGGAATATCAAAATTAACAACCAAGCCGATACGTTCGACGTCGAGGCCACGTGCAGCGACGTCAGTTGCGACGAGTACGTCAATCGAGCCGTGACGCAAACGATCAACGAGCTTTTCACGATCTTTTTGAGCTACATCGCCCGAAAGTGCAGCAGCTTGAACTCCGCGGGTGGTCAGTTCAATCGCGAGATCTTCAGCGGTTGCGCGAGTTCGAACGAACACGAGAGCTGCGGCAGCTTCGGTTGTTGCGAGCACGCGGGCAAGTGCACCGATCTTGTGACGGGTAGGGACAACAGCATACGTCTGATTGATCGTGGAAACTGTTGAGCTGGGCGAAGAAACCTGAACTTCAGCTGGGTTGTTCAAGTGTGTTTCGGCAACGCGACGAATTTGTTTCGGCATCGTTGCTGAGAAAAGAGCAGAGATTCGATCTTGAGGAAGATCGGAAGCAATTTTTTCGACGTCTTCGGCAAAGCCCATACGAAGCATTTCGTCAGCTTCATCCAAGACGAAGTAGCGGATTGTGGAAAGATCAAGGGCGCCCCGCTCAATCATATCCATCACACGGCCAGGTGTACCGACAACAACTTGAGCACCGTCGCGCAATGCGCCGAGCTGTGGACCGTAAGCAGAACCGCCGTACACGGCGACGACGTCGAGCCCGCCAGTTTGTGCGGCGAAAGTTTCGATCGCTTCAGCGCCTTGAAGCGCAAGTTCGCGGGTGGGAGCAAGGACGAGTGCCTGCACGTGGCGGTTCTTCGCATCGACGTGGGCAAGCATCGGCAGAGCAAAAGCAGCCGTCTTTCCGGTGCCTGTTTGGGCGACGCCGAGAACGTCTTGTCCGGCAAGAAGAAGCGGAATAGCTTGTTCTTGGATTGCGGTGGGCGTTGTGAATCCCAAATCGGTAACTGCTTCAAGGATATCTGAAGGCAAATTTAAATCGGCAAAAGTAGTGGCATTAGCCATGTAGAAATTCCAAACGTAGATCGGTAAAGCCCGCGGAAAATCCCCATGCAATTATCCCCATGCAAACACTAGCGGGCCTGGCGCAAGACTTGCGCATAATCAACTCTAGTGCCAACTGACAGATATTTCGTCGAAGAAGACGGTGACATGAATTACCGTGTTTTATCACACGTCTTGCGGCTGGAGGCGGTTTGTGAGCATGACCGCTCCGATCAAAATGACGATGATGATAAGAATCGGTACTGCGAAAGCTGCGTGCCCCAGTCCTGATGAAATGGCATAGGCAATCCCAACGATACCGATGAGGAAAGCGGCACCAAGCGTATCGGCAATTTGCAAGGCGGCTGAAACTTCACCGTGTCTTTGTAGCGGAGTCAATGCTAACGCATGCACGGTCAAGGCAGGGTATAGGTATCCTAATCCGAACCCTGCAATAAACCAACCAAAAAGAACAACAAGGCCGGATACTGATGGATGTACTGACGGCAATACAACGAGTGTTCCGACGAGTTGTAGGCCAATTCCAAGATATGGAATATGTGCACGCTTTCGTTCATCGACAATACGTCCCTGGAGCTGAGAGGCCAGCGCCCAAGAAATAGCCGACATGGTCAAAACGAAACCTGCTCGAGTTGCGGACCACCCGTGAATTTCTTTCAAGATCAGCGGCAAATAGATTTCAACAGCCATCAACGAACCGTTAGCGACTCCGCGCAAGAGCACTGTTGAAGGCATTCCTCGACGAGCTTTGAATGTGCCTTCAGGTAACAAAAGCGGTGCAAATGCACAAACGAGGATCATACCGATTCCAAGTAAAGCTATTGTTTTTAAATCCGGCTGCCCTTTGTTGGAAGACGCGACGAGAAGTGCCGCAATACCGATACTGGCTCCACATGCTAAGTAAAAAACATTGAGGGCCCGCAACGGCTGAAGATTTTGGTGAGCTGGAAGTTGCTTGAATTGGGTCCATGCTAAGGGCACGATCAGTATAAAAACAATAGGTGTGAATCCAAAAACCCAACGCCATGAAGCATACTCGACTAGTAGACCTGCAAGGAATGGACCGACTAGTGACGGAATAACCCAGGCAGTAGCGAAGGCGGCGAAATATCGAGGCTGACGCTCCTTAGAGATAAAATTCCCTACCAAAACGTAGAGTGGGACGACTAAGAGCCCAGAACCCAATCCTTGGAGAGCGCGGCCAAGAACAATGAACTCAATATTTGGTGCCAACGCCGCAATTGTTAAACCTAGCATCGCCAGCGTTGCGCCCGTGAAAAACGAAGGTTTTGGACCGCGCGCATCAACCCATGGTCCAGCCAGCGCTGTGGTCATTAGTTGAGCTGCGAAAACTATTCCAGCCGCTAATGCATACAGGCGTTTTCCGCCGAGGATTTCGACTATGTAAGGCATAGCGGTTGTGGCAGCCATCGTTTGAAAGGCTGCCAGAGAGATGAAGACAACGGCAAGAATGAGAATCCATCGTTCCAGGCTTCGCGAAACGGGTACGGTATTTTGAGACAGGGGTCCACTGGTCATAGTGCTATCTTCGCATACCTGAGCTGGAGTTGGCGTTATGTCCAGTGTCACAACACCAACAATAGGCTAGCGGACTGTCATGAAATGGTGACATATTCCCCGTCGTGCCAACCCATTTCGTGAGATGGACGGGCGTAGAATGTTTCTTGTGCACATTGCCCGTCTCGTGGTGTGCTGTAGTCCGCTCGTCTCGCGGATGAATTTCTATACTCAAGAGAAATGAGGAATGCGTGTTACGCACTCGTATGGCAGGATCCCTGCGCAAGGAAGATATTGGTTCGACAGTTACACTCACCGGATGGGTCGATCGCAGGCGAGATCACGGCGGTATTGCTTTTATTGATTTGCGTGACGCCTCTGGAATCGCACAGGTAACGATTCGTGCAGAAGTGGCTCACGAGCTTCGCTCCGAATATGTTTTGAAAGTCACCGGTACCGTCATCGAACGCCCAGAAGGTAATGCGAACTCGGCTATTCCAACCGGCGATATCGAAGTCGAAGCAACTGATGTTGAAGTATTGAACCCGTCAGCTCCGCTTCCATTCCAGGTCTCTGATGCTGCAGAAGATTCTGGCTCAGTCAACGAAGAAACCCGTCTGAAGTACCGCTATCTTGACCTTCGTCGTTCCCACGAACAGCACGCAATTCGTCTTCGTGCGAAAGTTTCGCAAGCAGCTCGCCGTGTTCTTGATAACCATGAGTTCGTTGAAATTGAGACACCAACACTGATTCGTTCGACTCCGGAAGGTGCGCGTGACTTTATCGTTCCGGCACGTCTTTCCCCAGGGTCATGGTACGCCTTGCCGCAATCGCCTCAGCTGTTCAAGCAACTTCTTATGGTTGCGGGTATGGAACGCTACTATCAGATTGCTCGGTGCTACCGCGATGAAGATTTCCGTGCGGACCGTCAGCCAGAATTCACCCAGCTCGACGTCGAAATGAGCTTCGTGGAGCAAGAAGACGTTATGGCCGTTGCTGAAGATGTGTTGCGTGAGATCTGGGCTTTGATAGGTTACGATCTGACAACTCCAATTCCACATATGACCTACAAAGATGCTATGGAGAACTACGGTTCAGATAAGCCAGATTTGCGTTTCGGTCAAACGCTTATTGACCTCACCGAGTACTTTGCGGACACACCATTCCGGGTTTTCCAAAATGACTATGTTGGTGCGGTTGTTATGCCAGGTGGCGCCTCTCAGCCTCGGCGTACTTTCGATAAGTGGCAAGAGTGGGCAAAGGCTCGCGGAGCCAAGGGTCTCGCATACGTGACGATTGCTGAAGATGGAACGATCGGTGGCCCGGTTGCCAAGAACATCTCCGATGAAGAACGCGCAGGACTGCTTGAAGCTACCGGTGCAGTAGCAGGCGATTGTATTTTCTTCGCAGCTGGAGAACCAACCGCATCTCGTGAACTACTTGGTGCGGCACGTCTGGAAATCGGTAAGCGTTGCGGACTGATTAATGAAGATGATTGGGCGTTCGTTTGGGTGGTTGATGCGCCGCTATTCAAGAGTACCAAGGCTGCTGAAGCTGAAGGTGATGTCGCAGTTGCTGATGGCGCATGGACAGCAGTACATCACGCATTCACCTCGCCAAAGCCAGAATGGTTAGACAACTTCGACCACGACCCAGGAAACGCGCTTGCATATGCCTATGACATTGTCTGTAACGGCAACGAAATTGGTGGCGGTTCGATCCGTATCCACCGTCGTGACGTACAAGAACGTGTCTTTAAGGTGATGGGCCTGGACCAAGAACAAGCACAGGAGAAATTTGGATTCCTCCTTGATGCCTTCAAGTTCGGTGCACCGCCACACGGCGGAATCGCCTTTGGTTGGGATCGTATCGTGGCACTGCTGACCAAGTCTCCATCAATTCGCGACGTTATCGCGTTCCCGAAGATTGGTAATGGCTGGGACCCAATGACTGACGCGCCGGCACCTATTACGCCTCAGCAACGTAAGGAAGCTGGCGTGGATGCCAAGCTGAAGAAAAAGGATACTGAGGAATCTGCGTCGAGCGAAGATAACGTAGAAAATAAGTAGTATCATTTTCAAGTATCAGTGTGTGGCGATAGTTTTTCAGAGCTATCGCCACATACTGTGGCTCAATATATGACTCAGGGGAAGCGATGACGAAAAAGCGGTTGGCAGTATTCGGATCTATCGGTGTAGCTGGCGCCATCATTATTGCGCTTATGTCTTATGTAGCATACTTCGCTGTTACCGGCAGAGCCCTCCCTCACGCACATGTAGGGCACCTTGATGTCGGTGGCATGAGTGAGACTGAAATAAAAACCGAGTTAACCTCGAATATCGACTCTGTGCATGCGTCGATCAGTGGTGAGGGGGTAAATAATGTCACCGCTGATTTAGCCACCATGGGAGCTCAATTCGATGTTGAAGAGACGACAAAGCGAGTTCTGACATCCCATCGACCTGCGCTTGATTACTTCACGTCAATTTTCTCCCATTCTGCAGTTGAGCCAGCCGTTTCCTTTCCGGATGAGGCAAAACTTCAGGAGTTCGCTCAAACGTTAACTGAGGGACAAGAATCAGCTTCGATGCCAACAGCGGCTCGGATCGAAGAACAAGACGGCAATTTCGTCGTCATTCCCGGAACCGATGGCCGTGGTGTTCCAGTCTCAGAAGTAAAACGTGTTGCCACTGAGCTGGCAATAGCTCAAAAATCACTTGACGTTTCAGTGCAGACAGCTGCTTTGCCGACGCAAGCTCCGAGTGAAGAGATGAAAGCACTCGCTACACATGTTAACCAGCTTCGCGACGCTGAGGTGAGCATCGTCGTCGGTGATGAGACGATCACTGCTGACAGCGCAACGAAAACGTCATGGGTATCGATAGTGGACAACGCACCGCAGATCAATAAGGATTTAGTCACTCAGTGGGTGACTAGTATTTCTGAAGATTTGGTTACTGAAGAGGTTGTTGGCATCCGTTATAAGAATGATCGTGGTGACATCATTCGAGTCGGCGCGCAAGCAGTTCCGGCACAGAATTTAACAAATGTCGACCAAATCGTTTCAACTATTTCCACTAATATCCTGAATAATGCTCCGACGTCGCAGACGGTGGAAGTGAGCACTGGAGAAGAAAAATGGGAAGACCGCCTAGTGGCTGTTGGTGCCGAGAATCTTGCTTATCTTGCAGCTGAAGGGGAGAAGTGGATTGATGTCAACCTGTCAAACTTCACCGTCATGGGCTACGAAGGCGCGACTGCGGTCAAAGGTCCCATCCCGCTCATTGCCGGAGCAGCTGAGACACCGACCATCACCGGAACTTTTAATATTTGGCACAAGACACCAAGCCAGACAATGCGTGGAACAAATGTCGATGGAACTCGGTACGAGACCCCAGGCGTTCCGTGGATCATGTATTTCCAAGGTGATTTCGCGATACACGGTGCTCCCTGGCGGCGCTCATTTGGATATGATGCGGGAGAATATGGTTCTCACGGATGTGTCAATGTTTCTGTTTCAGATGCGAAATCCCTATACGATTGGGCTCCAAAGGGAACTGTAGTCGTTTCGCATTACTAGAATATACAGCTAACTTTCAGTAGAGATATGTTTCAGGAACTGTTGCGTTGGTTAAGGTATAGAAGTGCCGAAAAAGAACAATTCTGTGTTTTGGGACGTTGAAGTTGCTCCCCGCTGGGCAGGCATCGAACCGGTTTATCAGTTCGACAGTTCTGAAGTTCAGGTTATGCTCGGGTATATCGACGGACAGAAAAGTCTCGATATTTTCGGTGAAGACGCAGCTGTGATTGATCAGCTTGCATATGTTAAAGCGTCGTTTGACCGTCCCGATCTGAGCACTATGCCGAAAAGTATCCCAGCACTACTCGATGAAGAAACCCGTGATTACTTCGGTCCATCCTTCGGGTGGGACTGGGATTTTTATTATACGGAAACATCTTTGCGTGATGTTGACGGTACCGAAAACGTGGAATTGCTAGACTGTAAATCGTCACTATTCCAACGCTATTCCCACGAGATCTACGATGCCCTTCGACAAGCGAACCCCATTAGTGACGCACTGGAACATTTTGAAGAACTTTCGTGGTTCATTATTCGAGAAGATTCAGGGATTGCCTGTGTCCTAGGTTTCGAAAAAGATGGTGACAAGGCGTATCTCCACGGGTTAGGAACGAACCCTGCCTACCGGGGCAGAGGGTATGCACAAGCGATTATGGTTGGAGCTACAAATCAGTTGTTACACACAAACACGATGGTCTATTTCAGCATGTGGGGATGGAACAGTGCTGCACGCCAACTATATTCCAAGATTGGCGTGCAACACGGTGCTGAGTTAACTCATGGTAGGCGTGAACCTTTCACTGAGTTGAATGCTCAGTGGTGAATAGCAAACCGCTTATAGAGTTTTCTTAGTGGACGTGGTGCCCACCAATTCCACTTACCAAGGATGGTCATCATTGCTGGCACTAAGAGCATACGAACGATAGTCGCATCAACGACGACAATGATTGCTAGGACGACTCCAATCTGTTTGATCGCAACGAGTTCGCCGAAAACGAAGCCGATGAACACTGCGATAATGATGGCTGCTGCGGAGGTAATGATTCGGCCCGAGCGTTGTAAGCCGTGTTCGACAGCCATATCGTTTGATTCTCCAAGATCCCAATACTCTTTAATGCGGGCGAGGAGGAAGACTTCATAGTCCATTGCAAGGCCAAACCCGAAGGCAATCGCGGTTGCCACGACGAAGGTTTCAATGCCACTTGTTTGGGGCAAGCCGAACAAACCGTGGTTAAAGAGGAAGGCTGCACCGCCTAGTCCAGCTAGGAGAGATAAGCTATTAATAACTAATGCCGTTAGTGGTGCGATAATCGATCCCGTCATAAAGAATAACAAAACAACGACAGACGCAATGACGATTCCCAAAGCGATTGGCGTATCAGACGCGATGGAGGAAGCGAAATCCATTTGAAGCGCTGCCGGGCCACCAACATCGAATGAGAAACTGGCATCTAATCCGCGAATTTCGGAAACAAGGTCTGTTACCTCCTTGCTGACTGCATCGTCGGTATCGACGTCAAATCCAATAACTACACCATTGTCAGTGGCGACCGGTTCTCGTGCACCCGTAATACTGGGAAGCTCTTTAATCTGCTCAACTAGTGCAGTGGTATCGGAGACATCTGCGTGCGCAAGAAGCGAAATTTCAGGTGTCGAAAATGCTGGAAAGTCCTTATCCACAGTGGCTATGACGTGCTTTTCTTCTGAATCTTGCGGCAAGTAATCGGTGAAGTTTGAGCGCAAGGTCAAGCCCAGTACCGGAGCTGCAATTATCCCCAGTAGGAGCAACGTCGACACAACAATTTGCCAGGGGCGCTTTTGTACCCAGCGGGCCAAGCGGGAGAATATTCCTTTATCTGATGCGGAATCACCGAATCGGACGAAAAGGAATCGCATAAGGGTAAAGCGTGAGAGCGCCGAAGGAGCAACGAGTTTTCTTCCGCTGACAACGATGAGAGCGGGCACTAGCGTAATCGCTGTGGCTACTGCCAGAAGCGTGACGATGACGCCACCGATTGCGATCATGCGTAACATCGGGGCGTTCATGAACAACAGACCAGAGATAGCCAGAGCAATCGTCAAAGCTGAGAACGCGACTGTACGACCAGCAGTTGTAATAGTTTTTTGAATAGCGTAAGCAATATGCTCCTTAAGTTCTGGACTATCTGGATCATTTGTGTACTCTGCGATCTCTTCTCGATACCGCGAAACGACAAGTAAACCGTAATCGATCGAAAGAGCTAGGCCTATCAATGTGACGATATTAAGAATGAAATTATCGACGTTCGTAATGAAAGTGATCGTCCAAACTGCGCCAAGTCCGATAGCAATAGAAATAAGGGCAGACCCAAGGGGGAGGCCAGCAGCAATTGCACCACCGAAAACAACCACCAGAAGTACCAATGCGATTGGCAATCCAACAGTCTCGCCAGTGACTAAGTCTTCAGCGGTCTGATCGAGAATAACATTTGTTGCAAGCGTGGCCGATACAGCAGAGACCGTAATATTGTTATCTGCGTCGTTCAACGTATCAGAGAGGCTAGTGACGTGATCCTTGACGTCGGCAACTGTCTGTGGGAACTGTCCTGGATCAAGTTGGGTGACAAGGACAAATGAGTTACCGTTGGTAAAAGCTTTCGCCGGGTTGGGCACATCTATTGTGGCTTGTCGGGCCTGTGTGCGTGCTTGTTCCGCGATGGCCATTTGGGCTTCTGTAGTTGCTTGTTCGATGATTTGCTCGCGTGCAGCATACTCAGCTTCGGGACCACCTGTGCTGCGGGCCTGCTCGAGAAGAGGTGCCGCTGATTGGAGTGCACCTTGTGCAGCTTGATCGATGAATTCTTGGTTGTCACTGATTGCTTGTTCGACTGCTATATCGATTTGTGCCGCTAGTTCTTGCTTGAACCGTTCATCTACGTTTTGCGGATCGTTCACGGATGCTACATGGGGCAGTGCTTGAACCTTTTCTCGGAAAGCAGACAATTCGACGGAGATCTCTTCAGGAGTAGTGTTTTCAACGAGCACGATAATACTTTCGCCACGCTCGTCAGCTCCAGTCGCGCGCAGAACTATATCGGATTCAGAATCGGGAATCATAGATTCCGAGGAGGACATGCGTTCAAAAAGATTACCCTGTCCAAATCCAACGAGAGCACCGCTTATCCCGAGAAATGCAAGTACTGCCCAAAACAGAATAAAAGTTTTTGGGCGAGCAGGTATTTTGTGGCTTAGCCAAGTAAACATACTACTATTCTGTCACAGAATAGTATCCCTGCCTAGGTTTGGTATCTCGCTGTTTTAGGCTGTGCGAGGAATGTTCCAGTCCGTTCTGACGGAATACTCTAGTAGACTAAATCGCGTGGATCTTTTTCAGACGTCGTCAAACTATACTGAATCGCAGCCCGCTTCGCCGCTAGCAGTACGTATGCGGCCGCGCGATTTAAGTGAGGTCATCGGGCAACAGCACCTCCTGGGCGATGGTCAGCCCCTGCGCCGGCTGATAGAACCGGAGGCAGGAGGTGCGCCGAGTTCAGTGATTCTCTGGGGTCCGCCAGGCATCGGAAAAACCACGCTGGCGTACCTTATTGCGCACAAAGAAAGCCGGAGATTTGTTGAGATTTCGGCGGTATCAGCTGGCGTTCAGCAAGTCCGTGCGCATATAGAGCAAGCTCGTGATGCGCTCGTTGTGCACGGCGAGCAAACAGTCCTTTTTATCGACGAGGTTCACCGATTTTCAAAGTCTCAGCAAGATGCTTTGCTACCGGCCGTGGAAAACGGCTGGGTTATTCTGGTCGCGGCGACGACGGAGAATCCCAGCTTCTCGGTTATCGCACCGTTGTTATCGCGTTCCTTGTTATTAACCCTGCATCCGCTGAGTGCTACCGATATTCGTTTGCTTTTGGAACGAGCTCTCTCCGACGAGCGTGGTTTCGGTGGGCATGTCACGATTACAGATGAGGCGTTGGACCAGATCATTCGTTTTGCTGGAGCCGATGCGCGTCGAGCTCTGACAATATTAGAAGCTACGGCGTCAAACGGGAATAGACAACTAACGATCGATGACGTTGAACGTGCGGTAGACGTTTATTCGGTTCGATACGACCGTGATGGGGATCAACATTATGACGTCGTTTCGGCCTTCATTAAGTCGATTCGAGGTTCGGATGTGGATGCTGCGATCCATTATCTAGCGCGCATGCTTGAAGCTGGTGAAGATCCTCGATTTATTGCACGTCGATTAATGATTAGTGCAGCTGAAGATATTGGAATGGCTGATCCAGCTGCCCTGCAGACGGCCACTGCGGCCGCTCAATCTGTTGCGTTAGTGGGCATGCCAGAAGCTCGTATTATTTTGGCAGAGGCTGTTGTCCATTTGGCAACAGCACCTAAGTCTAACCGTGCCTATCTCGCTATTAACGCTGCTATTGCGGATATTCGTGCCGGTAATATAGGCCCAGTGCCGGTGCACTTGCGAGACCAAAGTGTAACCGCTTCACGTGTTGCGGCAGTCAGCACCGGTAAAGACACCGACTACATATATCCGCATGACGAAGTTTCTGGTGTTGCACAACAGCAGTATGCACCGGATGAATTGCGCGACAAACGCTACTATGAACCGACAACACGAGGGTACGAGTCGCAAATCACGTCCCGATTACAACGGATAAATAAGATTTTAGGCAAATGAGCATGCTATCCTAGTCAGGTTGTATTTATGCAACACCCTGGGGTCTTAGCCGATCATGGTGGCCCCGCTTAGCGGAAGCTAAGCGCTAATTATCGACAGGAGAAAATAACTATGGCAGCAAATCGCTCCCGTAAGCTTGTGCGCCAGTCGCGCGCACTCGGTCTCGCTCTTACCCCTAAGGCTGAGCGTTACATGCAGCGTCGTCCTTACCGTCCAGGTGAGCACGGTCGTGGCCGCGTCAAGGAATCCGATTACTCGGTTCGTCTCAAGGAAAAGCAGCGTCTACGTGCGCAGTATGGCATTCGTGAAGCTCAGCTTCGCAAGGTCTGGGACGAAGCTCGTCGTATTGACGGTATGTCCGGTGAGAACCTTGTTGAGCTCTTGGAAATGCGCCTTGATGCACTCGTTCTTCGTGCTGGTTTTGCTCGCACCATTTCTCAGGCTCGTCAGGTTGTTGTGCACCGTCACATTCTCGTTGATGGCAAACTTGTTGACCGCCCATCGTTCCGCGTAAAGCCAGGTCAGGTTGTTCAGGTTAAGCCACGCTCCCAGGCCTCCGCGCAATTCTTGGCAGCGGCCCAAGGCCAGCATGCATCGGTTCTTCCTGCAGTGCCAGAGTACTTGAAGGTAGAACTTGAGAAGCTTCGCTTTGAACTGATTCGCCGCCCGAAGCGTGCTGAAGTTCCGATCACCTGTGATGTCCAGATGGTCGTCGAATTCTACTCACGCTGATAAGCAACTTGTAAAAGCGCGCCGTGGTCTTTCCATGGCGCGCTTTTATATCGTGTACACCACCACATAGCTAGGTCTGCCAGAATCCGGCTCATCCAGCTAGACTACTTATTAGTACTGCCGTGTTCGAGCGGCATCGTCGTCTAAAGGAAAATCACCATGCGCACTGCCGAAATTCGTAAACGTTGGCTGGACTATTTCGCGAAGCATGACCACCACATTGCTGAGTCGGTTCCGCTAATCTCTCCTGATCCCTCGATCCTTTTCACGATTGCCGGAATGGTGCCATTCACGCCATATATCATCGGCACCGAAAAAGCTCCGTACCCGCGCGTCGCATCGGTGCAAAAGTGTATCCGTACCAACGATATTGACAACGTTGGCCGTACCACCCGTCACGGCACGTTTTTCCAAATGTGTGGAAACTTCTCATTCGGTGATTACTTCAAAGAAGGCGCCATGGATTTGGCCTTCGGTTTGCTTACCTCGAGCATAGACGACGGCGGATATGGCCTTGAAAAAGATCGTCTATGGGTGACTATTTGGGATCAGGACGATGTGACGTTCGAGCATCTGACGAAGGTCATCGGGCTCGACCCGCATCATATTGTCAAGCTTCCGCGGGAGCAGATTTTCTGGTCTACTGGCCAGCCTGGACCAGCTGGTCCATGTGCAGAGATTCATTACGATCGCGGCCCAGAGTTCGGCCCAGAAGCAGTTGGCGGCAATGTAGATCCAGGTGGCGATCGCTACCTCGAAATTTGGAACTTGGTCTTTGATCAGTACCTCCGCGGTGAGGGAGAAGGCAAGAACTTCCCGTTGCTCGGCGAACTCGATCAAACTGCGATCGATACCGGCGCTGGTCTTGAGCGTATTGCCTACTTGCTCCAGGGCAAGAACAATATGTATGAAACCGATGAAGTTTACCCAGTTATTCAGGCTGTAGAGAAGATTACTGGCAAGACCTACGGGGAAAAAGAAGAAGACGACGTTTTGATGCGTGTGATTGCTGATCACGTTCGCTCTTCGATGATGCTTATTGCTGATGGCGTTCGCCCTGGAAACGATGGCCGTGGTTACGTTCTGCGTCGCCTGATTCGCCGAGCAGTGCGCTCAGTTCGGTTACTTGGTTACTCTGATCTTGCCTACCCACAGTTGCTTCCAGTTACCAAGGATGCAATGAAAGAATCCTACCCGATTCTCGAAGCCGACTTCGACAAGATTTCCCAAATTGCCTACGCTGAGGAACAAGCATTCCGTCGTACGTTGACCGCCGGAACCCAGATTTTCGAGCAGGCTGCTGCTGACGCAATTTCAGCAGGTTCACAACTACCTGGCGACGCCGCTTTTACCCTACACGATACATATGGATTCCCGATTGATCTTACGCTCGAAATGGCTGCCGAAAAGGGGATCGCGGTTGACGAGTCTGGTTTCCGTCAATTGATGCAAGAACAGAAGGATCGTGCACGAGCTGATGCACAGGCAAAGAAGACCGGCCATGTTGACGCAACTGTTTATCATGAAATTCAGAGCGTAGGTGGCGATACTCACTTCTTGGGTTACACTGACTACTCTGCCGATGGCAAGGTTGTGGGCCTACTGCAAGATGGTGCTACGGTACCAGCGGTTCAGGCACCTGCCCACGTTGATGTCGTACTCGATCAGACTCCGTTCTGGGCCGAGCAAGGTGGTCAGCTACCTGACCACGGCACGATTACTGTTGCTGGTGGTGGAATCGTTGAAATCACTGATGTTCAGATGCCGATTAAGGGTCTTTTTGTTCACCGCGGCACTCTTACTGAAGGCTCTATCGCGCTGAATGATCGTGTGTATTCAGCTATTAATGCAGAGCGTCGCGAGCAAATTGCGCGTGCACACACGGCAACTCACATGGTTCATAAGGCATTGCATGAGTACTTAGGCGAACAAGCTACGCAGGCCGGTTCGGAGAACTCGCCATCGCGGTTGCGTTTTGATTTCCGGCATGGAGAGCAGGTTCCGACCTCCGTCATGCGTGATATTGAGTCCCGAGTTAACGATCGTCTGCAAGAGAATCTCGATGTCACTGATCAAATTATGACTCTCGACGAAGCAAAAGCATCTGGTGCGATGGCACTGTTCGGTGAGAAGTATGGTTCCCATGTTCGAGTAGTGTCTATTGGTGGAGACTGGTCACGCGAACTTTGTGCGGGGACTCATGTGCGGACGTCGGGCGCTCTTGGATTAGTTAGTATTCTCGGGGAGTCCTCCATCGGTTCTGGTGTGCGACGTATCGAGGCACTCGTCGGTGCTGGTGCGTATGCTGCTGGAGCTCGTGAACGCGCATTGCTTTCGCAGCTTTCGACCTTGACGCATGTACGTATGGAAGAGCTCCCCGAACATATTGATACCTTGCTCTCGCGTCTCAAGCAGGCTGACAAAGAAATAGCGTCACTGCGAAAGGAAAAGATGCTTTCGCAGATGAGTAACGTTGTTTCACAGCGCGTTGATATTAACGGTATCTCGGTTGTCGCTCACGATCTGGGTGACGTTGCCTCAGCTGATGACGTTCGTCTGGCAGTGATGGATGTTCGTGAACGTCTTGGCCAGACTCCGGCGGTAGTTGCTATGACAGGTACCGCTAAAGGTCGTCCAACAATTGTCATCGCAACCAACGAATCCGCCCGTGAGCGCAATATTAAGGCCGGAATACTCGTATCTGTCGCCGCGAAGATTCTTGGCGGCGGTGGCGGCGGAAAGCCGGACCTTGCGCAAGGTGGCGGTACCGACGTCTCCCAGATTCCGGCAGCTTTTGACGCGATTACTGCAGCAGTCTCTGCGAGCTAAATCCGGCAGAAATTTTCGATTATGCGACAAGGTATTCGGATAGCAGTAGATGTAGGTGAGGTACGCGTCGGAATCGCGCGCAGTGATTCCGACGGTATCCTCGCCACGCCAGTCGGAACCTACCGACGAGGCATAGATGACTTTTCGGCAGTCCTTCAGCTCATCCGTGCCTACGATGTTTTGGAGGTTATCGTTGGTTTACCTCGAAACATGGACGGTTCAGAGGGCAAATCTGCAACCAATGCTCGGCGGTGGGCGCGCCGAATTGCTAAGAAAATTGCACCAATTTCGGTGAGAATGGTTGACGAACGGTTATCAACTGTCAGCGCTCATCAACTTTTACACGATGTAGGACGCAAGGAGAAGACACATCGGAGTGTCATCGATCAGGTTGCGGCAGGTATCATTTTAGAAAGTGCTCTCGCGCACGAGCGCTCAACGGGATCTCCTGCTGGAGAACTCATTGCGATTCAGGAGAATTAGGTGTCAGAAGTATTTACTGAGTTAAATAACACTCAATACCGGAAAGCAAAAGCACGTCGCGCTTACCGGCGTAAGAAGCGTATCCGAACGGCACTAGTTCTTTTCATAACTTGTGTTGTCGTAGTTGCAGCAACAGTTGTTGCTGTACCGTATGTACACAGTGTCTTCAGCTCACAGGCGGTCTCGGACTACGAAGGCCCAGGTAGTGGCGAAGTTATCGTGGAGATTCCCGAAGGCGCAACTGGCACTTCGATGGCAGATATCCTCGCAGAAGCTGACGTCGTTGCGTCGTCTTCGGCATTTGTCAATGCGTTTAAATCTGATCCACGTTCAGCATCGATTCAGCCTGGTGCCTATAGGCTTAAATTAAAGATGTCTGGGCAAGGCGCGGTTTCTGCTCTGTTAGATCCTGCAACAAAAGCAGAACTAAAGATCACGATTCCTGAAGGTTTTGCCAAGGCACAGATTGCTGAGCGAGTCGCTAACGTCATGGAAGTACCACTAGATGAAGTTACCGCTGTCATCAACGATGCCCAAGCGCTTGGGTTGCCAGCTGAAGCTAACGGTAATGCTGAAGGTTGGTTAGCGCCAGCAACGTATACCGTAGCTCCGAATGCGGATGTTACCGAAGTGTTGTCCGATATGGTCTCAAAGCGCATCACTGGGCTAGAGAAAATTAAGCTTCCACGCGAAAATTGGCAACGAACTCTTACGGTTGCTTCGATTGTCGAGCGTGAAGTTAACTGGCCAGAACACTATGGCCAAGTTGCACGGGTCATCGAAAACCGCCTCAATAATACTGATCAGGTCGGCGGCAAACTTCAGATGGACTCGACGACGATGTATGGCGTTGGAAAATTCGGTGGCATCCCGAGCGAAGAAGAACTACAGAACGATAATCCGTATAACACCTATTTGTACCCTGGCCTTCCGCCATTCCCAATTTCAAACCCCAGCCTCGATGTGATTGAAGCGTCAGCAAATCCACCAGCGGGAGATTGGCTTTTCTTTGTGACGGTGAATCTTGATTCGGGAGAGACTTTGTTCTCTAACAATCTCGAGGAGCATTCAAAGAATGTTGAGATTTTGCGTCAGTGGTACGCCGAGAATGAAAAGACGAACGGAAACTAGAACGTGGCTCGCCACCTACTTCTGGATGCAAATAAATACTTTCCACTTATCGAAAAGTTCGTTGACGACTTGGGCGAAGCCCACTCCCAAAGCTTCGACTCAATTTCTGCGAACGAGGAGGTAGCCTCGTTCTGGATGATCAGCTCGCCCATACCGCAATCCGCTGTTACTTTGGTAGACGGTATGGCAAAGCTGATCGGAGCCTGTGACCTGGTGGTACGCCAGGTCACAGGCGCTACCTCAATGTTGATTGGGTTTTCGGTTGCTTCGCGCGCGCTGTCGCCAGTGATCCGTGCGATCAATGCGGAGCCTCGCAGGTTGGTCATCATTGGTGGTTCTTTTCTTGCTTCGCATGCTATCGCGAGCGCTGTTGAACTAGGCATGGGCAATATCGTCGTCGTTAGTCCGCCGGTGGGCGGTCCCGGCACAGCAGTTGCCGCCGCGCACAGTATGAGTGCTGATGTCACCTCGGTTGTACCAAGGAAATTCCACCCAGACCCTGGCGATTTAGTGATCGATACTGATCTGGAAATTTTCGCACAGGTTTATGGTGGCGCTTCACAGCCGGATTACGTTGTGCGTACCTATTTAAGCGCCCAGCCACACCTCACATATCGAATGTTTCTTGCCCGGTATCTACGCGAACTGATTGTGGTCGCTACTGGACGTGACGTGCCCATTGTGGATTTGCAGTTAGCTGTGGATAATTTCTTCGGCGTTTAACCGCGTTTCGCTACAATCTGTTGGTATGGAAGTTCTCAATAGCCAGCGGATTCGGCTTGTTACATTATTCTGTGCTCTGGTTGCCGGTGTGGTGAGTCTTCATTCGATGAGCGTACTGAGTGCCCTCACAACGGTGGCATTTTATGTGTTACTGATCTGGAATGCGATTATCGACGCTTATACGAAAACTTTACTTGTATGGGTGACAAATACGGCGATAGTGATTGCTTTGCTGCATAGCGTATGGCTATATCATTCCGATTTCACAACGTGGGGCAGCAGTCTGCTATGGGGATTGCTTATCTGTGTCCCGCTTATTCTTTCCTCATTGCTTACTGGCGGTCGGATGCTTGGTGTCGGTGATGTGCGGCTTCTCATCGCTTTGGTGTGCTGGCATGGCACCCACATACTGGATGCATTGGTTATTGCCATCGTTGCTGCTGGCGTTGTTTCGTTAGTTGGGCTTGTTATTCGACGGCTGGATCGCCACGCAACTATACCTTTCGGACCCTACTTAGTGGGTGGTTCGTGGATTACGTCGGTGAGCAAAGACTTCGTTTCTTTGGCACAATCAGTTATATGATTCGATGGAGTACTGCGGGTGAGTCGCATGGCCGTTCATTAATTGCGTTGATTGAGGGCATCCCAGCTGGTGTTGAATTATCAACGGCTAGTTTGGAACATGAATTACGTCGACGGCGCGAGGGGTACGGCCGCGGGGCCCGGCAACGTTTCGAGCAAGATCGTTGTGTGTTTCTATCCGGCCTTCGCCACGGAAAAACGCTTGGTAGTCCGATCACGATCGAAATACACAATAGCGAATGGGCGCATTGGGAGCTGGTGATGAATCCAGATGAGGTTGATCCCGAAGAACTCCAATATGTTTCCGGGCAAGGCGACCCACGTGAATTAGCACGTAATCGTCCGCTAACTCGGCCACGCCCTGGCCACGCCGATTTTCCAGGCATGCTGAAATTCGATTTTTCCGATGCCCGCAACGTCCTCGAACGTGCTTCGGCTCGAGAGACTGCGGCCAGAGTGGCGCTGGGGTATGTGGCCAAAGAACTGCTCCGCCAAGTCTTCGGCGTCGTTATCGGCAGTCGGGTTATCGAGATTGGCTCAGTGGCAGCGCAGCCGCACACACTTACTCCAGAGGAACTACCAGTGGTAGAGGCGTCTCCCGTTCGTTGTCTTGATCCTGAAGATCAAGCACTATTTATTGCCGAGATCGATGCGGCGAAACGTGACGGCGATACGCTAGGCGGCGTGGTCGAAGTTCTGGCATGGAATGTACCGATTGGTGTCGGAAACTACGCAGTGTGGAGTGAACGTCTCGATACTCAGCTATCGGCTGCGCTGATGTCTATTCCGTCGGTCAAAGGTGTGGAGATCGGAGACGGTTTTGCCAGTGCACGACGGCCCGGGTCGCGTGCCCACGACGAAATATATCACGACGATTCGGGCTACATCCGTTCTACCAATCATGCGGGCGGCATTGAAGGCGGGATGAGCAATGGTGAACCGATCGTTGCACGCATCGGTTTAAAACCAATTTCCACTGTTCCGCATGCGCTACAGACTGTCGATCTGGAAACCGGAGATCCTGCAACCGCCATACATCAACGCTCAGACACAACTGCAGTGGTCCCAGCGGCGGTTATCGCTGAATCGATGATGGCTTTGACCTTGATGAGTGCTGTGTCGTCGCAGATATGGGCAAGTAACGTGAGTGATCTCGTGCAGAATTTTTCAGCCTATCAACAGCGTATTGCTACCCAGTTAGCAAAAGGGTTGGAACGATGAGTGTCCGCGCTGTTTTGGTAGGTATGCCGGGGGTTGGAAAAACCACGGTAGGTAAGCTCGTCGCGCGCAAACTATCAGTGCCGGCGTTGGATTCGGATCGTCTAATTGTGCAGCACGCAGGAATGTCGATCGCTGACATTTTTACCACCCACGGTGTCGCGCATTTCCGCGAGCTAGAACATCAAGTGATCCGCCAGGCTATCGAACATTCCGACGGCATTCTTTCCCTCGGCGGGGGAGCCTTACTCGACTCCCGGACTCGTGATCTCTTGGCAGATCAACGAGTTGTTTTTATTGACGCCTCTGATGATCTTCTAGTTTCCAGGCTCACCCGTTCCCGGACGGTGCGACCGATCCTGGGCTTGGATATTCGCCACACCGTGCGTCAATTGCGCGCAGAGCGCGATGCCTTTTACCATCAAGTTGCCTCCGATATCGTCTATTCAAACGAGCGAGGTATTCATAGCGTCGTAGATCAGGTGATGCACACGTTACATAAGTCTCGTTCGGTGTCCAGTGTTGCCGGTGCCAAGCCGTACGACGTCGTCGTCGGTAGTGATCTGGTACAAAATATTGTTCGTTCGCTTCATCCGGCGAGCAAAGTCTTCACAATTCATAGCCCGCACGTAACCAAGTTTGCCTCTCGTATCCAAGCCAAGCTGGCAGAATCTGGGCTGGAATCGTTTGCGGTTGAACTACCCGATGGCGAGGCAGCGAAAACGTTCGACGTACTTCAACAACTATGGGATAAAGCAGGTGAAGAGCATTTCGGACGTGACGGGGTAGTGCTTGCAATTGGCGGTGGTGCAACGACGGATGTGGCCGGTTTTATGGCGTCGACGTGGATGCGCGGAGTACGTTTCGTGTGTGTACCAACAACGTTGCTCGGCATGGTTGATGCCGGTCTTGGCGGGAAAACCGGTATCGACACTCGTCATGGCAAGAATCTTGTTGGGAGTTTTTGGGCGCCCTCGCATGTTTTTTGCGATACAGATGTGTTAACCACGTTGCCCTCACAAGAGATTCGTAGCGGCTTAGGGGAGATCATCAAGTGCGGGTTTATTTCAGATCCTCAGATTGTCACTATTAGTTTGCAAGATAAGCTTGATTTTGCAGAACTGATTACCCGCGCAGTACGTGTCAAGGCCGACGTTGTTGGCAGTGATTTCCATGAAACGTCGCGGCGCGCAGTGCTGAACTATGGTCATACGTTAGCGCATGCGATTGAGCTGGTAGAAAACTATTCGTGGCGTCACGGCCAAGCTGTGGCTGTGGGCTGTCTGTTTGCCACCGGGTTAGCAGTTGCAGCCGGCTACCTCCCCGCAGATACTATCGATCAGCATCGAGCGGTGCTCACGCGATTAGGGCTACCCACAACGTACTCGGGGCAAAAACGTGAGCTAGTTGAAGAAGCGATGTTGACTGATAAGAAAGTGCGCGATGGGAAACTCCGGTTCGTCGTCGTCGATGAAGAATATTCGATGAAATTTATTTCAGACCCATCAACCGAGATGCTTGATTTTGCGTGGAGCGTGATACGTCCATGAGTGCTCTGATCCTCATTGGCCCAGATGGCAGCGGGAAGTCAACTCTCCTGGCTGAATATGCTCGGCGCGGTTATACAACGGCAGACGTCGACCACGCTGTGGCTTGCTCATTGGGGGTGCCAGTTGCTGATTTATTCACCACTGTTGCACCAGCGCAACGAATTGAACTCACGGCCGCAATTGTTCGCGACTTGTTCGACGACATTCGCCGTGAACCACAAACGTTGTTCATCCTCGCCCTACCAGCAGACTATGTCGATATTCCCGACGTGGTGGCGCAGTTTGTGACGTTGAAGAACGACGCCGATCTTACTGTTGTCGTAGTCGAAGCGGGCGTGAGCGCACTCATGACGCGACTTGGGCTCTACGGCCCGCGAGTCACCAATATTGTCTTACCGCGTAAAGAACTTAAAGCACAACTAGAAAAACGCCTTCCGCTCTACTATCAACATGCCGATCACAGGGTCGATACAACCCACGAATCGAGGGAAAATATGGCCTGCGATGTGGCCGATGGCGTAATTATGCTCATAAATCCCCCAGCTTCACGAAGTTAGAAGCAAAAAACAGTTAAAATCCAAAAGGAATCATTGACGCTACAGATTGGATTAACGTGGCAACTACAAACGACCTTAAGAACGGAATGGTGCTCAAGATTGACAACCAGCTATGGCAGGTTGTCGAATTCCAGCACGTCAAGCCAGGCAAGGGCCCAGCTTTCGTCCGTACCAAGCTCAAGAACGTACTCTCTGGCAAGAATGTTGATAAAACCTTCAATGCTGGTGTAAAGGTTGAGACAGCAACCGTCGATCGTCGCGATATGCAGTACCTCTACAATGACGGTACCGACTTTATCTTCATGGATCTCGATAACTACGAACAGCTCCAAGTAGGTGCGGAGATTGTTGGCGATGCCAAGAATTACATGCTCGAGAACTCTAACGCTATCGTTGCTATGCACGAAGGTGCAGTCCTCTTCATCGAACTACCAGCATCGGTAGTTCTCGAAGTGACCTACACCGAGCCAGGACTCCAGGGCGATCGTTCCAACTCTGGTACCAAGCCAGCAACCGTGGAGACTGGCTACGAGCTTCAGGTCCCACTCTTCCTAGAGCAGGGCACGAAGATCAAGGTTGATACCCGCACCGGCGAATACATCAATCGCGCGTGATGAGTACTGAAGAGACTCCACAACAACGGCAGCGAAAGGGACGCAAGGGTCGCTCACTGCAACGTCAGCGTGCTCTTGACGTTCTTTATGAAGCAGATCTGCGCCATGAGGAAATTGGGTTAGCGGAACTGCTGGAGATACGTTCGGAACTATCTCCAGCACAACAGCCGATTAAAGAGTACGGGCAGCAGATCGTTTGTACCTATTGTGAATGGGCTGATGATGTTGATTCGATGATCGAAGCTGCCTCGCCACAGTGGGCGTTGGCACGTATGAGTGTTGTTGATCGTAGCTTGCTACGTATCGGTGCCACCGAGTTGATGTTCATGGATGTTCCTATCGCAATTGTTATCAAGGAAATCACCAGCCTTGTGCGGGATTTCTCAACAGATAAAGCGGTTGGTTTCACCATGGGTGTGTTGAACCGAATCGCTGAGATCCGAGCAACTGAAACTGCTGGACGTAGCGCTGAATAGCTGAGTATGAGGAAGAACGGGTAGGAAGAGATTCCTACCCGTTCTTCGTTTGTGATGCTGTTCGGAGCCGACTGCGTTCGTTGGCGATGCTAATCAATCTGGGTCTCCCATCACATATAAGTTCTCCGTATTCTGGTTAGGTTTGAACTTCTGGCACGATAATACCTATGACAACTCAAGGTAAAGCATTCGTCGTCTGTGGCCCGACCGCAGTCGGCAAGGGCACTGTGCTCAGTGAAGTATTACAACGCGATTCTCATCTGTGGTATTCGGTTTCTGCTACCACACGCCCACCACGTCCGGGCGAGGTTGATGGCGTTCACTATTACTTTGTTTCTCCGGAAGAATTTGACGATCTGGTGGCCAATGATGGCATGCTCGAGTGGGCAGTGGTGCACAAGATTCACCGCTATGGTACTCCGCGCAAGCCAGTTGAAGAAGCGATGGCTGGCGGATTCAACGTCATTTTAGAAGTCGATCTTGACGGGGCACGTCAAGTACGTAAGGCAATGCCCGAAGCCCAGCAGATCTTTATTGCACCACCGTCGTGGGACGAATTGGAACATCGGCTGCGCGGGCGCGGAACCGAAGGCGAAGAAGAACAAGAACGTCGCTTGCAAACAGCGTGCGTTGAGTTAGCTGCCCAAGATGAATTCGATGTCATCGTCGTCAACGATACAGTGGCTAATGCCACCGAATCTCTACTAAAAATTCTGGGCTCGTCCGCGGTATAATAAGCTCCTGTATAGTAAACAGGAATATCTTTATAGAAGAGGTACACATGTCTGGAACCACTGCCAACCCTGAGGGTATCACTTCCCCAGCAATCGATGATTTGCTCGAAAAAGTCGATTCGAAGTACACGTTGGCTGTTTTTGGTGCAGCTCGTGCACGTCAGATTAATTCCTACCGCCAAGAGCTCAACTCAGGTGACGGCAATATTACAAGCATTGGTCCACTCGTACCATCAGCTCCAGAAGATAAGCCGCTTTCTGTCGCTTTGGAAGAAGTCGCAGAAGACAAGCTGAAGTTTACTCGCGAGTAATTATGGCATTGAACGCGACTGGACGAGCCTCCCAACCGGGAGGCTTGTCTCATGCCAAGCCTCGTGTTTTATTCGGTGTCACTGGTGGGATCGCGGCCTACAAGGCAGTGACTGCAGTGCGCCGCTTGCGTCAGTGGGGCGCTGATGTCACCGTCGTTCCTACCCGTTCTGCCCTGCAGATGGTGGGGAAGACGACGTGGGAAGCTATCTCTGGTAACCAGGTACGAGTTGAGGTGTGGGAAGATGCTGCCGACGTCGTCCATGTCAATACCGGTGCGAGCGCTGATCTATTCGTGGTGGCGCCGGCAACGGCTAATACAATTGCGAAATTTGCGCACGGCCTGGCCGATAATCTCTTAACTAATTCGGCTTTGGTGGCTACCTGTCCGCGCCTGATTGCCCCAGCAATGCACACCCAAATGTGGGAACATCCAGCTACTGTTGCCAATATTGAACTTTTAACAAAACATGGATGGGAACTCATCGGCCCAGAAGTTGGCCAATTGACCGGTGCCGATAGCGGAGCGGGGCGCATGAGCGAGCCAGAAGTGATTGCCGATCGTGCAATCGAGATCTTGGAAACTCAGGGCTACCGCAGCCAATACGTTGGCGAACCCACAGGGAAAACCTGGGTTATTTCGGCAGGTGGCACCCACGAGGCTATCGATCCAGTTCGCTATATTGCTAACCATTCCACCGGGATTATGGGCGTGGAACTTGCGAACGCTGCGCTGCGTGCCGGCCACCGCGTCAAACTTGTTGGCGCCAATATTTCCGAGCAGGTACGCGATACTTGCCTGTCAGGTATTGAATTCGTCAATGTGGTCAGCGCTAGTGATGTATATGAACAGATGGATCGGTTAGCGGCGAGCGCCGACGTCGTCATTATGGCGGCTGCGATTAGCGATTTTCGGGTGGCGAGCTCGGCAACGAAGATCAAACGGGGCCGCGGCTTAGATCTTACGTTTGAAGAAAATCCCGATATCTTGCACGATTTAGCAACGAACCGCCGGAAGAACGCGCAGTGTGTTGTGGGATTTGCGGCAGAAACCGGCGATGAAACACATACATATTTGGAATACGGGCAGCAAAAAGCTCAGCGTAAAGGAGCCGACCTGCTGGTAGTTAATCAGGTTGGCAACAGTGCAGGCTTTGGCGACGTCGATACTACGGTCTCCGTTGTCACCGGCGCTGGCGAAATTATTAAAGAGTATTCAGGGACAAAAAGCCAGGTGGCTACCGGCATTGTTTCCGTGATTGACCAGTGGTGTACGAACGCATAAGCCGTCATGTACCACATGCAATGCAGCAAAATCTAGGAAAAGGAATATCCATGACGTTACAGCCCTTCACCTCCGAGTCCGTGACAGAAGGCCACCCAGACAAGGTGTGCGACAAGATCGCCGATTCGATTCTGGACGCGATGCTCGAGCAGGATCCTTCCTCGCGCGTTGCAGTGGAAGTTTTAGCGACAACCGGCCAAGTCCACGTCGCTGGCGAAGTCACAACGCACGGCTATGTTGAGATTCTCGATATTGTGCGCAAGGTTGTGACCGAAATTGGCTACACGTCGTCGCAGATCGGATTCGACGGAAATTCGTGTGGGGTTTCGGTTTCGATCGGTCAACAGTCATCAGATATTGCTGGTTCAGTCGACGTTTCGCTGGAAGTTCGTAGCGGAGAGAAGATCGATGAGGACGATCAACAAGGTGCCGGCGACCAGGGCTTAATGTTCGGTTATGCTTCCAATGAGACTGAAACGTTGATGCCGCTACCGATTTTCTTGGCACACCGGCTCGCTGAGCGTTTGACATATGTACGCCAGCAAGGCGTCATGTCTGGGTTGCGTCCAGACGGCAAAACCCAGGTGACAGTTAACTACGATGGAGTCACGCCAGTGAGTATCGACACCGTCGTCGTTTCCACGCAACACGATCCTGAGGTGACGCTGGAGTCGTTGCAGGCACAGATTGTTGCTGAGGTTATTCGCCCGGTTCTCGAGCAGTACGCTGGCGACGTTGACTATTCTGATGTGACGTTCTTAGTTAATCCGTCTGGTCGGTTTGAAATTGGCGGACCGATGGGCGACGCAGGCGTGACGGGCCGCAAGATTATTGTCGATACTTATGGTGGTATGGCTCGCCATGGTGGCGGCGCGTTCTCTGGCAAGGATCCATCGAAGGTGGATCGTTCAGCCACGTATGCGGCGCGTTGGGTAGCAAAAAATGTCGTTGCGGCACAGTTGGCTGATCGGTGTGAAGTTCAGGTTGCCTACGCGATCGGTAAGGCACGTCCAGTGTCGGTACGCGTCGAAACGTTTGGCACGAATAAGATTGCCCAGAATAAGATCGTTGATGCCGTCAATTCAGTATTTGATCTACGTCCAGGCGCGATTATTCGCGATTTGGATCTCTTGCGACCGATTTATGCATTGACGTCGAACTACGGTCACTTTGGGCGCGAGCGCGACGAGTTTACGTGGGAGCAGACGAATCGAGTGGCACAGTTGCGTCATGCCGCTGGTCTTGACTGAGACGAGTTTTCTGCTGTTCGTACTTTTGTGGAGGACCGAGGTGATTAACTAGTAGCATGAATGAACTCTTCTCGTTGCCGGAGTATGCGCACCAAGATCAGTTACTCAATATCGAACCAGTTTCGGCTCGGGTGAAATCTGCTGTGCCGCTTCCAGTGGCTCGGATTGTAGTTGACGTTCCGCATATGCATATGGGTTCCTTATTTGATTACGAGGTGCCGGAGAAGTTTGCAGACGTTGCTGTTGGGGCACGGGTTATGGTTGATTTGGGTTCGCAACGTGTGCAGGGTTTCATTGTTGAGCGTGTGGAATCGACGGCGTTTCACGCTACGCTGCGACCTATCCAGCGAGTGGTTTCGCCGATTCCGGTGTTGGATGAGCGGATTTATGAGCTGGCGCAGGTGGTCGCTTGCCGGCAGAGTTCGACGGTGGCGAGCTGTTTGCGATTGGCAATTCCGCAACGCCATGCGCGAGCAGAACGCGAGTTTCTCGAAGTGCCTGCAGTGTCGCACCAGCCGATTGAGCGTCCCGAGGTTTCGCAGTGGCAGCCGTATGCCGGTGGCAAAGAATTAGTTGAGCAGTTGTGTGCGGGTGCCAGCGAGCGGGCAGTTGTCCAGGTGCGTAGTATTGATTCGATTCTGGAGCTCTCGTCGTCGTTGATTCAGGCGACTATGCATAGTGGTCGTAACGTGATTTTTGTTGTGCCTACAGTGCGACAAGCTGAGTCGTATGCGCAAGAGTTGACGCGGCGTCTGGGAGTTCAGGTTTCATTGTTGCTTTCGGAGCATGCGCCCGATGTGCGCTATCGGCAGTTTTTAGATATTAAGTCGGGCAATAGTCGAGTTATTGTAGGCACCCGTCATGCGGCGTGGGCGCCGGCGCAGAATCTAGGGCTTGTTTTGCTTGTCGATGATCAACACAAGTCGCTCATCGAGCAACGCAATCCATATATTCATGCGCGTGATTTGTTGCGTGAACGCAGTGTAATTGACCAGTGTGCAATGGTGTGTTTGAACTTTGGCCCATCGGTCGAACTTAGTTACGATACGCAACATGACGCGCGGGCTGTTGTGCCTGCCAATCCACGCGATAAGCATGCGCTTGCGCAAGTTGTCACAGCGGCGTCGTTAGCCTATGAAGGTGAACCGTGGTCGCGGATGCCTTCGTCAGTGTTCACTATTATCCGTTCCGGTCTTGAACGTGGCGATGTGCTGGTGACGGTTCCGCGCAGTGGCTATATCCCGGTTGTGGCATGTGTGCGATGTCGGGAGATTGCTACTTGCCCGACGTGTGATGGTCGGCTTGGGTATTATGCACCGGATAAGCCGGCACAGTGTTCTCGGTGTGGCATTGTGGTTGACCATTTTACGTGTAAGCATTGCCGGGGTCATCAACTCAAACCGGTTCGTATTGGTTCCCACCGTACTGCGCAGGAGATCGGCCGCGCGTTTCGCGGAGTACCGATCCATATCGGTGGTTTCCAGACTGAAATTTCTCCGTCTGGTGACGAGAACGCCATCATTATTGCTACCCCTGGGCAGATACCCAAACGCCCAGAGCGGTATGCTGCCGCGGTTGTTTTGGATGCCGGTTTCTTGTTGCGTTCGGAAAACCTTAACACTGAGGTGTATTTCTTGCGGGCGTTGGCGCATATTTGTGCAACTGTGCAGCCCCATAGTGCAGGCGGTCAGGTGTTGATTGTTGGGGACGTTCCGCCCGCTTTAACCTTGGTTGTCAAGCATTGGGATATGCACGGCTGGGCGCTTAAAGCACTTCGTGAACGTCAGGAACTGGGTTTACCTCCAGTCAATGTGTGGGTGCGTATTGCCGGAACTCGAGCGGTCCTGCGTTCCTATCTGGGAATCGTGCAGTCGTTGGCACGCGAAGCGCAGCTTGAGGTTCCGGAACAATCTCCAGTCTCTCTCTTAAGTGCGGGGGCTAGCGAGATCGTCCCCGGGATGCGAGTCATCGGGCCGTTCGAACATGATGCTGAAGAAGAGACCGAGCTGTATCTGTCCTTCCCGAACACGGCTCGCGAACTGATGACGAGCATAATTTCACAAGCCCAGCATATTTTTTCCGTACAACGTATGGGGAAATTGCAGATCAAGATGGACACAACAGTTTAACGTCTATAGCCAGACCGAAAAGAAAGATAAACTACAAGCGTGCGTATTATTTTTGCTGGTACACCAGCTACAGCTGTTCCTTCGTTACATCGCCTCATGAAAGACCATGAGGTTGTCGCGGTTTTGACGAGAGCCCCGGCTCCAGTCGGGCGTAAGAAAGTGCTCACTGCCTCCCCAGTACATAAGACTGCAGAAGAACTAGGGCTGCCGGTACTGACTCCGCGTTCGTTACGTGATCCGGAAATCGAAGAGCAACTTACTCAGCTTGCCCCAGAGGCTATTGCGGTTGTTGCTTACGGCCTGTTGATTCCAAAGAATCTTCTTGAGTTGCCCAAGCATGGCTGGATCAATCTGCATTATTCACTCCTTCCGCGGTGGCGCGGAGCAGCGCCGGTACAGTACGCGGTTGCCGCTGGAGATGAAATGACCGGAACCTCGGTTTTCCAGATTGAAGCCGGTTTGGATACCGGTCCGGTGTTCGACGTCGAAGAAGTTCCGGTTGCTGGGAAGACGGCAGGGGAGTTGCTCGAGCAACTCTCCGATTCGGGAGCACAACAGTTGGCTAGGGTGTTTAATGCACTCGAAACCGGGACTGCACAAGCCCAACCGCAGGAGGGCGACGTCACCTTAGCGCCGCAGCTTACTACCCGTGATTCCTATATTGATTTTTCCTGGAATGGTGCGATGATTGATTCTCGCATTCGCGGATACACCCCCGAACCTGGGCCGTGGGCGCTCTTCAACGGTCAACGCATCAAGCTTGGCCCAGTCAAGGTCAGTGATGTTACCGGAATTCCGGCCGGCACAATTGTTGCTGGAAAGAAAGTGCTCGTCGGTACCGCAACCACCGCAGTCGAACTCTCTACCGTCACTCCGGCGGGTAAGAAGACCATGGAGGCTGCAGCATGGGCTCGCGGTTTAGCCGCAGATAACATGTCATTTGATCTGGAAGGAAACCAACAGTGAGCTCGCAACGGCCAACGAACTGGAAACCAGGTCGAGGTGCCTCGGATAATGCGCGACTCGTCGTATTTGATGT
Organism: Arcanobacterium phocisimile; assembly: GCF_016904675.1. Taxonomy (NCBI): domain Bacteria; kingdom Bacillati; phylum Actinomycetota; class Actinomycetes; order Actinomycetales; family Actinomycetaceae; genus Arcanobacterium; species Arcanobacterium phocisimile. Next base: position 971,797 of record NZ_CP070228.1, read on the forward strand.
TCTGATGGATGTCGAACGTAACGGTGCCTACGCAAACCTTGCGCTTCCGCGCGAAATCCGCCGCGCACATCTGAACAAGCAAGACGCCGCCTACGCAACTAATTTATGTTACGGAACGCTTCGGCTTCAGGGACGGTGGGATGCGATTATCGCCCACTGCACAAACGGTCGCTCCGTGAACGATCTTGATACGGAAGTCAAAGTTTTGTTGCGGATGGGGGCCCATCAGCTCCTCGAATTCGGAACTCCAGCTCACGCCGCAATCAACGAAACTGTGGTTATCGCACGCAACGAGCTTTCTCAAGGTATCGCCGGTTTGGTGAACGCTGTCTTGCGCCGTGTCAGCGAACGCTCGCTGCCTCAATGGCAAGCCCAGTTGAAACAAGACTCCGGAAATAAAGTTAATTCAGTTAGCTTCCTCGCCACCTGGTTTTCACATCCGCAGTGGATTATTCGCGCATTGGATAAAGCACTGCAATATCACGGACGCCCCCATAAGGATATTTTGAACGTCTTGCGTTCAGATAATACGCCAGCATCGGTTGCACTCGCTGCGCGCGGGTTGAGCATTGAGGAGTTACGTGCCGATATTGAACGCGGACATATGCACTCCAGCGAAGGTCATCTGGTAGAGAACGCCGTCTTGCTCGACGGCGGCGATCCGCATCGAGTATTCGCAGTCAAAGATCGACTTGCCGGGGTCCAAGACGAAGGCTCACAGCTCGTTGCTCAAACCCTTGCTGCTGCCCAACTGGAAACTGATGATGATCTGTGGCTCGATATGTGCGCCGGGCCGGGCGGTAAAACCGCCACATTGGCCGGCATAGCTGAAGAACGCGGAGCGCGTATTCATGCTAATGAGCTCCATCCGCATCGTCTTGATCTTGTTATCGATTCGGTTCAGCCGTGGAGTAATCTTGTTGACGTGCGGCAAGGTGATGCCCGAGATTTTGGTGGGGAAGAGGCTGTCGGTATCCTTCCTGAAAACGGCTATGCCCGTATTTTGATCGACGCTCCGTGTACGGGTATCGGTGCGTTGCGCCGCCGCCCGGAGGCCCGCTGGCGTAAAGAAGCTGGTGATGCCATCGATCTAGCTAAGTTGCAAGCAGAACTTTTGGAAGCTGGCTGGAAGGCGCTACGCCCAGGTGGCGTCCTTGCCTATTCCACGTGTTCTCCGTATTTGCCGGAAACCTCTGAGATTATTCAGGCTTTTGGTGATAAACATCCAGATGCTATTCGGTTAGACACCCCGGCAATTGCATCGACTCAATCGCGTATACCACTTACCGGTGTGAACGGCGAACTTCAACTGTGGCCTGATTTGCACAACTCGGACGCCATGTATTTGGCATTGCTCGCTAAGCCTTTATCAGTAACTGAGTAATACGGAGATAATTATGGGAATCCGCATCAGCCCGTCTATTCTAAATAGCGACTTTTCGAATCTTGAACGTGAGCTTGGGAAAATTTCCAACGCCGATTGGGCCCACGTGGACGTTATGGATAATCACTTTGTCCCGAACTTAACCCTCGGGGTGCCGGTAGTTGAAGCGATTTCCCGGGTTTCGCCAATTCCGATTGATACTCATTTGATGATCGCCGACCCTGACCGTTGGGCGCCCTCATTTGTTGAGGCAGGTGCCCGTTCAGTAACCTTCCATGCCGAAGCTGCGCAAGCTCCGATGCGGCTGGCGCGGGAACTTCGTGCGATGGGAGCACGAGCTGGACTTGCAGTAAAGCCAGCAACCGCAATCGAACCCTACCTTGACATTCTCAACGAGTTCGACATGATCCTTATTATGACAGTCGAGCCGGGTTTTGGTGGGCAGTCGTTTATTGAGACGATGATGCCGAAAGTTGAGCGGGCCCGCGAAGCCGTCATGAAGTCCGGACTCGATGTGTGGGTACAGGTCGACGGCGGTATTTCCCGCTCGACGATTGAGCAGGCTGCGCGTGCCGGTGCAGATACTTTTGTTGCCGGCTCGGCAGTTTACCGCTCACCAGACACACACGCCGAAATCGATGCGTTGCGTGAATTAGCAACGAAACATCAGCACTGAGCATAAAAATTTTTGATTGTTGGACAAAAGTGCGATAATGAGTATCACGTGCTCCGGGGTCAGTGAAAGTCTGAGCCGGCGGTGAAAGTCCGCGACCCACGCAAGTGGTTGATTGGGTGAAATTCCCAAACCGACGGTTAAAGTCCGGATGGTAGGAGCAGCTTGGTGACATCATTGTGTGTACCCAAGTTTTCCCCGGTGCCTACGGGGAAGGAAGAAGATGCGTCACAGCAGAATCGTTGCGCCAGTGATAGTCGCAGCTGTACTTATTCTGTTGTGGATTGGTGTCAGTTATTTCGAGCTTGTCAGCGCGTTTGCATTGCCTGACCCGGGCAGCGTTCTTATGCGGCTCATTCGGGGTTTGAATGAAGGCTTTTTGATCACTTCAGCCTGGCAGACTCTGCATATTGCGGTCATCGGCTCTCTGATAGCAGCATTTATCGGCATCCCAGTAGGCTTTGGCATCACACATTACCAGCCGTTTAGCGCTGCGTTAGAACCTTATCTAGCTGCTTCGCAGGCAATTCCTGCAGTAGCTTTCGCACCTCTACTCGTCCTCTGGGTAGGGTATGGGATGGCACCAATTGTCATCCTGTGTGTACTTATGGTTATTTTCCCAATCATTATTAATACTGCTGTCGGCGTGCGTGACGTCGATCCTGACATTCTTGATGCGGCTCGGCTTGATGGCGCCTCTGGCATGCGACTGATGAAAAGTATTGAATTCCCGTTAGCCTTACCGGCAATACTGGCGGGCATACGAACCGGATTTACTTTGTCAATCACAGGTGCGGTTGTGGGAGAACTAGTCATAGGTGGTCAGCGCGGATTAGGTATAGAACTAACAACTGCACAACATCTCAATGACGCTCCAGGCATGTTTGCCACCATTGCGATATTGGCAGTATTGGCTATCGGCATGTACTTGGCATTGCGGGCGTTAGAAACCCGCGTGCTGGCCATAGTTTCGTAAAGGAAGCACCATGAAAAAAATAATTGTCCTATGTACCGCGTTACTAACTGCGCTACTACTCACCGGTTGTGGTCAAACGACTAAAACCGATAGTGCTCAGGAGACTCCCGAAGATACTCCACAACGCGAAAAAATCACACTCGGCTTAACCTATATTCCCGACGTACAATTCGGGCCACTTTATGTGGCTCTTGAGAAAGGCTACTTCGACGAGGCCGGTTTGGATGTCACCCTACGCCATCACGGCGCCCAGGAAGCGCTATTTGGTGCGCTTGAATCTGGTGCTGAAGACATTGTGTTCGCCGGTGCCACTGAAATGATGCAGGCGCGTTCGCAAGGTCTCGACGTCGTTAATTGGGCTACGCTGTACCAAAAGTATCCAGTAACGTTGATTACGCCGACCAGTGCAGGCGTAACGTCTCCTGCAGATCTTATCGGCAAGAAGATTGGACTGCCTGGCCCATACGGGGAAAACTATTATGCTCTTTTAGCGATGGAAGATAGCTACGAGCTCAAAGACAAAATTACCCCGAGCTATATTGGTTACACCCAAACGGCAGCCTTGATGGGAAACGAAGTCGATGCGATTATCGGTTTTGAAAATAATGACCTCATCGCGCTAGAACAAGCCGGACTTGACGTTGAACAAATCAATATGGTTAAGGGCACGATGCCACTCGTTGGTGTCGGGCTTGGGTCCTTAAAGTCGAACCTCAACCCTAAAGTTTACGCAAAGGTTTTAGGCGCGATTGAGAAGGGTGTGAAGGATTCACAAAGCGATCCTCAAGCAGCGATGGATATTATCGCCGAGCATGTACCATCTTTGGCAGATCCACAGCAGCGTGCGCTTGCTGAGAAAGTTTTCGACGCCACGCTCAAGCTCTATGCCGGAAGCGAAGAATTTGGTTACCAAGATCCACAGTTGTGGGAAAAAATGAGCATTTTCCTTGCAAACACTGGAATTGTAGACAAGGCTGTGCCGCCACTGAGTGCGTTTACTGCTGAAGTCGTCAAACTTAACGAAGCTGCGAAAGCTCAGTAACATTTAGTTGTATCAGAACTGTTGAGCAGCAAACCTACCAGCGGCTGCGGCTGCGATGAATGACGTCACGTCTTCATCTAAGCCGCGGCCCATCGTTTTTAACGGCACTGGTGAATTCTGTAACGTCTCGTAAAGCCTGTCGATTTCGACGAGGCGAGTAGTACATAGTTTGAAAGTCGCTAGCTCGCGCAGATCGTCATCCATTGCTGTCAACCAGGTTTCACTGACTAAGCCATGAAGTGTGTCAGAGATCTGCGGGACTGCTACATCGCACCCTACTTTGACTACATCGCGTAGCACCCGTAGTGAATGATGCGAAATCCCAAAATGACGACCGCGCATATCGGCATTTGATAGTCGCAGGCAAGCAATTGGTTGACCACCGAGCGTATGTACCGCATTCAATGCTTCACCGCATGCGACACCTGAGAACCCCCAACGCGTACCAGTGCCCAAGTTCCCAGGGCCTTGAGCCACAATCGCAATATCGGCATGCCACACATGACGCGCAGCTAACAGTGCACTGTGGACATTCACTGCTTCTAGTTCGCCACCAAACGCCTGACCACAGGTGATCGTTCCGCGAATATGACCTAATTCGGTCAGTTTAGCGCCGGCCATGGAGAACCAAGCAGGCAGCGCACCACCATCAGTCATGACATACGCAATTGTCAGTTCTGGGTTCGTTTCGCGGATACCGGCAACGATTGCGGGCAACGCCGAATGCAGATCTGCAACGATTACTGGCATACCATTAATTGACTCAGCATCGGCAAGCAGCTCATGATAGTCAGACTCTTGTTCGTCAACACCTTGAACCATGTATTGTTGCGGAGTGTAGCGAGCTTTTACGATATGCCCAGGCTGGGATGGCGGATCTGCTGGCAGTTTGTTTGGCGCAATAACAATCATCATGTATCCGCCAGTACCTAAACCGCGTTCGAATGCCGAACCGGAAAGGATAACGTCATCATCGACGTCGAGATTTCCAACTAGTGGAACGTAGCCAAGGGCACGTACTTGACGGCCATCGTCCAGAAGAACATTGTATTCGCAAGTCTGACCCCAACTGCGTCGCAGTGAAATAATCTTGCCTCGCCTGTACATCATCATATATTAACCATAGTGCACTAGAGTTAGAGTATGCCTACGTCTGCTGAAGAACGTCGTTTTACTCTCCTCACGTTGCTGTCTCGTCAACCAGCAACTCTCGCACAAATTGCGCAACTTCCTGCCTATCGGGAGCATGAAGGAGTTGCTCAGCAACGCTTGATTGAACGCGATATTCAGACGGTGCGCGAGTCCGGGATTATCATTTCCGTTGATAGTGACTATCAATATCGGGTAGATACTTCTCAACGCATTGCTGTTAATCTCGAAGATCTGGATGTGACAATCCTGCGTCGTCTTTTGGGGGCAAAGCGGCGGACAAACGTTGAAGCTTTCGCGCAATACGCTGCCACGAAAGCATTAGGGCAGGGGATTGTGACCGATAAAATGAGCGCTTATAAACTCAAAGTTCCCCATGGCGATCACGTCGTCGATATTGCGCAAGCTCTTGAGCAACGTACCCGCATTACTTTCACGTATCTCAAACAGGGTCACGAAGTTAAATATCTAGTCGAGCCGTGGCGGATTGAAGTGCATTTTGGTGCGTTCTATATGGTGGGTGCGGTGATAAAACGCGACGGGCAATCGGCTCGCGGAGATGTTCGTACGTTTAAACTTTCACGCCTAAGCGGAAAAGTTTCCTTGCTCGATGAGCCGGTGACGTTACCTGCTGTTTCCGATACTGATTCGGCTCTTTCCCCGGTCGATATCGACGTTTTTGTTTCAGACCCGCAAATGCCGTTGGCTCGGCGTGGTCAGATAGTTGAAATGCGCGACGATGGAGTTATTGTGCGTTTTGTGGCAGCCGACCGGTGGGACATTGTTGACGATGTGTTGTTCCACAGTGATGATGCTTGTATCGTTGCTCCGGCATGGCTGAGCAACGAAGTTGCGCATCGAATCAAACATGCGAAAGAGGTGCTCAGTGGGCTTCGGTGACCTTTCTTTATCTCGTAAGCACGCCATGGTGGAGTTTCTGCAGTCTCAATCTGGGGTGACGCTGGGGGAGTTGGCACATCGTTTCGGCACCTCCTGGCAGGTGATGCGCGATGAGATTCAACAGTTGGCTACTATCGAACTAGTCAGCGGATCATTTTTTGATACCCCGTTCGACGTGTGGATTGCCGACGAAGACCCCACCGCTGACTCGCTCATCTACGTTACCGGAATTGACGACGTCGGCGCGCCCACGCTGTCCTTGGCTGAAGTTGTGTCGTTGCTGGGAGCTACCGATATTGCGATGCTCTCGGCAGACCGCGACGATACGCAGGCGTTAGCAGCGTTCCGCCAACGGATCGTGGAGGCAACGACGCAGGCTGGATATGAGTCTGTTTTATGGCCAGCACCTCAGCTCCAAGCGCCTGTAGATGTGCTTGATGTTATCAGTACAGCATTGACCTCGCAGCGTTCGGTAGTGATTGAGTATTGGAAGAATGTGACCGGACAGCTAGAGCGCGCTGAGATCGAGGTTCAGCCGGTAACGCTGACCTATGTTCCGTATCCCTTGTTGATTGCGGCAAACGAGTCAGGGGACGTGCGCCGGTATCGGTTTGATCGGATCACCCAGGCGCGGTTGGGTTCAACACCGGTTTCGGCTCGGCTGGTGCGCAAGGTTTCTTCTGCGGCACAAGCGCAGTCGGGCGTTGTGGGTGAGCGGATTCGCTTGGTGTGTGGTCCAGGCGCACGTTGGGTGAGTGAGGAAGTCCCAGATGCTGTGCTGGTGAGGAGCGTCGATGGCTGTGATATTTTTGAGCTTCCGATTCGCTCCACCCAGTGGTTGTTTTCGTTGTTAGTCCGTTTGGGGGACACTGTCACACGTGTGGAACGTGTAGAAGGATGATCGCGTGTTAGATCTTGTTATTGACCATATTATCGATCAGTATGATGCTCGCGGTATCACGTTAGATCAGTTCCAGATTGATGCGATGACGGCGCTGGGGAAGGGCCGCGACGTCTTCGTCAGTGCGCCAACGGGTTCAGGGAAAACCGTGGTGGCTGAGTGCGCGGTGGAGTTTGCGTTAGCTTCCTCGAGCAGGTGTATCTATACGGCGCCAATTAAGGCGTTGTCGAATCAGAAATTTAAAGATCTCCAGGCGCGTTATGGCGAAGAGTACGTCGGTTTGGTTACGGGCGATGTGGTGATTAATCGTGAGGCGCAGATTCTGGTGGTCACCACTGAAGTTGTTCGCAACATGTTGCTCACGCGCGACTCTGAGATTGCTGACATTGGTTACGTGGTTTTGGATGAGGTGCATTTCCTCGGTGATCCGTTCCGTGGGCCGGTGTGGGAAGAAATTATTTTGCAGCTTCCGGGTTCGGCGCGGCTGGTGTCGCTCTCGGCGACGGTTGCCAATATTGACGAGTTCACCTCGTGGTTGCGTTCGGTGCGTGGCACTACTGAGGTTGTGACGTCGATGGTGCGTCCGGTTCCGTTGGAGCAGTTCGTGGCAACGAAGCGTTCGATTGTGCCGCTTTTTGACGACGAAGGCGGGGCAGCGTTTCGGCCGCAGCGTTCTGCGACGAACGAAGATGCGGGACGTCGACGACGGGGGAAGCCGGCTGCTCGCCGTCGTCAAGTGTTGCGCATGGTGCAAGAGCGCGGAATGCTTCCAGCGATTCATTTTATTTTTTCGCGTAAGGGCTGCGACCAGGCGGTGGCTGACTTGCTCGATGCCGATGTTTTCTTAACCTCGAAGGCGGAAAGTGACCAGATTCGGCAACGGTTGGCGACGCTCACGGCGTCGTTGAGTGTGGCCGATGCGCGCACGATCCGTTTCGGATTTTGGGCTAAGGCACTTTCGCGTGGTTTTGCGGCGCATCACGCCGGTATGTTCCCGGCGATTAAGGAGCTTGCTGAGGAGCTCATGGATGCCGGGTTGCTCAAGCTCGTCTATGCGACCGGTACGTTGGCGTTGGGTGTCGATATGCCGGTGCGTACGGTAATTATCGAAGACTTAATCAAGTGGAACGGTGAAGATTTCGTTGCGATTGGGGCAACGGAATACACGCAGCTGATTGGGCGTGCGGGCCGGCGCGGCAAGGATAGCCACGGCAACGCGGTTGTGGTTGCGACCCCTGATCTAGATGTCGATCATTTGTTGCGTATTGGCTCGGGCGAAGTTGATCAGCTGATGTCGGCATTTTTCCCGTCCTACAATACGGTGGTGAATCTGCTGAGCTATTACACCTATGATCAGGCGCGGGCGATTATGGGTCAGTCGTTTGCGCAGTATCAAAAGAATGCGGATCTGGGTCAGATCGAAGCTAAGTTGGGGCGTATTGATCGGCGTATCGCGCGAATTTCGCAGACGTTGAATGCTTCGTGTGAACTGGGTTCGGTTACGGAGTATCTGGATTTGCTCCAGGCTGCTGGCCGGGCGTCGAAGGCGGAACGACGTCGTGCGAAGGAATCCTACAAGCAGGAAATCGATGATTCATGGAATGCGGTTGTTACCGGCATGCTCTATGCGTTCGCGCGTGGAGGCGAGCTTGATTATGGCGTGGTGCTTTCGATTTCGGAGCGCAAGATTCGCGTGGTTGATATTTATGGTGAGCTGTTTTGGGTGCGCCGCGATGATTTGTCCTCCCAGCTGCGCGAGCTTGGCTTTTTCGATATTCCGTTTGGCCGCTCGGTTCGTGACCGTCAGGTGCGTAATGATATTGCGGAGTTGATTGAGGATCGGGTTGCCGAACGTGTAGATCTGGATCTCGACGCCGATTTGGAGCGTTCGTGGGATCGGCATGCGGTGCGCACCTCGCCTGTACTCGAAGCTCATCCAGTGCATTCATGCCCGGAGCGTTACGAGCATCGCCGTGCTGGTAGTGAGTATATGACGTTGATGGACCGCAAGCGCGAACTGTTGCAGTTGCGCGATTCTTATGAAGGATCGGTGGCTCGCGAGTTTGATGCGACGGTGAGTGTGTTGGAGAATTTGGGCTATCTACGTTTTGTTGATGATAGGGTCAAACTTGGTGTGGGTGGATCGTTGTTGAAAGGTATCCACAGCGAAGCTGACGCGCTGACTGTCATGTGCATGTCGGAGCCGATTTTTGCTGAGCTTTCGCCGGCTAAGTTCGCCGGCGTATGTTCGGCGTTGTTGTGCGATCGCCGGTTTGCTTCGCAACGTCCGCGTGATCCGCAGTTGCGGGCGGCTTGGGAGCGTATCGAAGCGAATATGGAAGACTTGGTGGCTCGCGAATCGGCAGCTGGCATTGTGCGTACTGGTGTTCCGACTCCGGGTGGTATTGAGGCGTTCACGTTGCTTGCCAGTGGCGCTGATTTGGAAGCTGCGGTTGCTTCATCACGGCTAGCGGTTGGCGATATTGTGAATGCGAACCGGCGTTTAATTGATATCTTGGGCCAGTTGGTTGATATCGGCTCCGATAGTTGGTTGGGGGAGAGCGCATACCAGGCTCGCGAACTACTCCGGCGCTGGGATTGGAACTGAAATGCTTACCCACCATATGTCGATGACATATGTCACATACCGCGAAGTTAAGCGGTAAACACGGGTGTCCAAAATTTGACAAGTATAATCGGTTGAGGGCTTTATGTATCGTCGATAGGCTTGGCGGTATACCCACTAGATGTGAGTAAGGCTCTCATTCGCGTTCGATAGAAAACGACCCCGGTCGGTCCGAGGTTCGCGAGTGGGGGCCTTGTTTTTCACAAAAAATCGTGGAGCGTAACGTGCAGATATATTTGAGATTGCTACTAGCAATAAGCGGAGGGCTAGCCTTCTGGGGAGCACACGCACCTTTGTCGTGGTGGCCGTTAGTTGCCGTTGGTATGAGTTTCTTATGGTTCAGTGTCTACCGTATGCCTGTTATGCGGGCGATGGGCTTAGGTGGCTTGTGGGGGCTTGCTTTCTTTATTCCGCACACTGCGTGGGCTGCCACTGCAGCAGGATCTGTGCTTGCGCTGGTTGGCTTAGCACTCAGCCAGGCATCCTTTATTGCGGTACTGGCCGCAATGTGGTCCCAGATATCATACTTGACGCCTACTTGGGCGTGGCTATGGGCGAGCATTTCGTGGGTGGGTATCGAACATCTTCGCGCTAGCATTCCGTTTGGCGGTATGCCGTGGGGAAAGATAGCTTTCGCACTGAACGATTCACCACTTGTACGCCTAGCACCGATAGGTTCGACGCTTCTCGTTGGCTTGTTTGCGGTAGCTGTTTCGATTCTTCTTGCCCAGGCACTGTTCTACCTTCCCCGCAAATTCTTTACTGCTATGAGCTCTGTCGCCTTCGCTTGTGCTTTGGCGATCTTCCCATTGATTTTACCGCTCGGTGGCAAGCCTACTGGGCAATTCGCGATTGGTGTCGTTCAAGGCGGTTCGCCAACGAAAACTGCGATTCCGGACGGGTGGAAGCGTGCACTCCAGGTTACGAGCAATCACGTTGAGCAGGCTCGCCAGATCACTCATGCTGATCTCATTGTGCTTCCAGAATCGACTTCTGATCGTGATGTGCGCACCGATGAAGAAAGCGGAAACTTACTACGATCGCTCGTTGGTGAAGTAAACACGCCAATCATGTTTGGGACCCAAGAATATACCGATGAGGGACGGTATAACGATTACTTAGTTATGGGGATAGATGGCAAAATTATCGGACGTTACTCAAAGCAACACCCCGTGCCATTTGGCGAGTATATTCCGTTCCGTGAGGCTTTGAGTGATGTTTCGGCGTCGATCGCGGAAGTTATCAGCCAAGTCACGGTTGATATGTTTCCGGGAACTGGGCCTGCGCAACTGATTGTGCCCACTGGCAGGGGGGAAGTGGCGGTTGCGACGCCGATTTGTTTCGAAGTTGCCTATGATCGCCTCATATCGGATGGTGTTATCGGAGTTGAGCGCCCATCTGGACTTATTGTTGTCCCGACCAATAATGCATCATTTGGGGATTCTGGTGAACCTTATCAACAGTTTGCGATGACTCGGTTTAGGGCGATGGAACACGGTAGAAGTGCTGTCCAAGTCTCGACTACAGGAGTGAGTGGGGTAGTTGAAGCCAATGGCGTCGTACGTTATCAAACGTCTGTAGGAGAACAGGATAGTGCAACGGTATCGGTTCCGCTCTATACGCATGTAACGTTTGCTACGCGTACCGCACATATCCGGGAGTATCTGGGATACGCGTGCGCGGCTATTGGTGTTATTGTGTCTATTTACGCTTATCGGCGCCGCTCGCAGAGCAAACGACGCCGATAAATATTATGTCAGATTCGTCCTGGTGTATTTACGAATGACGACGTACGTAAAGTCGGCCAGTACGAAGCAGTTCCAGACGCTCGTCAAGCAGAACCTGAAGTTCTTCCTCTGAACGGCGTTCGAGCAGCATGTCCCAGTGGGTGCGAGCTGGCTTAACGACTTTCTCCTCGCCATCTTCGCCGTGGTCGCCAATCAATTTTGCTTCAGCGCCACACTTGCATTCCCACGTTGCTGGAACGTCAGCATCGAGTGCGAGAGTGATTGTGAACTTGTGGCCACGTTCGCACAGGTATGTTTCCTCATGACGCTCAACAAGTGCAACGCCGATATCTGACTCGAGAGAGTTTGCGCCAATTTTCATTCCGCGCAAAGAACGTTCTACCATGAGATTTCCTTTCGTTTATGACTGATAACAGTTTATCGGATTCGAATGTGGTGCCAAGAAACGCCTGGTAGCGCGGGGAAATGAGATCAACCCAAATCCGATAATGTACATTATGTCAAATAATAGAAAATGGAGATAGCAATTTGAGAGTGACGCTACTGCAGGCTCCGTAGGCACCTCCGCTACTCTGGTGGAATCCACTTGCGCAAAATTTTGAGGCCCACTACGTGTGGGCCTCAAAATTGAAAAAGTTTATTGTGCTGAAGCGATTTTTGCTTTGCGTCGCTCGGCAAGCTCGTCAACGACTTCGTCGTGAATGCGCATGGTTGGAATTTCGCTGAGTGATCCTTCAACTTCACGCCACACTTTACCGAGTGCAATGCCGAAGACTCCCTGACCACCGTTGATAAGGTCGATAACTTCATCGTTTGACGTACACAGGTAAACTGACGCGCCATCAGACATAAGTGTTACTGACGCGAGATCATCAACACCGTATTCGGCAAGCTGGGTGATAGCAACTCGGATTTGCTGGAGAGAAACGCCGGTATCAAGTAGACGCTTGACAATCTTCAGGACAAGAACATCTCGGAACGAATATAGACGCTGTGAACCTGAGCCGAGTGCGTTTTGAATCGATGGCTCAACTACCCCGGTACGTGCCCAATGGTCTAGTTGGCGATAAGTGATGCCAATGGCGCGGCAAACAGCTGGGCCTCGGTAACCTGTTTCAGTATCGAGATCTGGCAGCGTATCGCCAAAAAGCATCTGTTGTGCTCTCTGCGGGTGTACGGTGTGTGCAGTACCGTCAGTCACGGACCCTCCTAGTGGAATGTTTCTACTTCTAGGTTATTACCCCGCAGCGATTTTTCCAACGACATTCTTGAAGTAATTTCGGCGTGTTGCGACGCCGTGTCTCAAGTTCAACTTTAAGTTTTGTGGTTAGCGTAGTTCGACGTCGATATTTTCAACCAATAAGGCCTGATAAAGATGCGTCAAAACCGTCGCTAACTCGCCAGATTCTGCGATAACACGTTCTTTGGCTAGCGGTGAGTTCTTCGCACGTTCGGCAGCTAATAAGGACACAACGTGCGCTGCATGCGAATGAGCTGAGTGGCGTATCGCACGCAATTGCCGGATATCCATACCCTTATCTTCAAGCATGAGTACGTAGCGAACAATGTCAACTGCCTGAGCTGTGAGACGCCCACGCGAATCCGGAGTCAAAATCTTAGCTTCAACAAGCCGCTCAACATCAGCATATGAAGCACCAACGAGCGCGGCAAGCTCATCAATATGGAGGCGTGTGCCCGGCGAAGGCTTGGCCACTTCCCCACTGGCTACGGCACGCATGCGCCCTGGATGATCAGCGGTGGACTCCCCTGCGTCTAGCTGGCGCAGCATTTCCTTAATTTGCGGAAGTGCGACATAGCGATCGCGTTGCTCAACCAAAATGAAGCGCAAGCGTTCGACGTCGGCAAGCGAGAACATACGTTGGTTAGACGCAGTACGTTGCGGGAAAATCAGTTCCTGGGACTCGAAATAGCGAATCTTCGAAGCGGCAAGAAAAGGAAACTCCTGACTTAAAAGACTGAGTACCTCCCCGATCTTGAGCGTGCCTTCATGCGAAATATCATGAGGCCATGTCGAATATTCAACTGTTTCGGTGAGTTGGGCTGCTCTCATTGAGCTACCTTCGGCGCGCCGTAGTAAGTGAGCTGATATTTACCAATACGCACTTCATCGCCGTCATGTAACATCGCAGACTCTACCTGCTCCATATTGAGGTAGGTGCCGTTAAGCGAATTGAGATCGCGTACCGAGAAGCCCTCTGCCCCACGCTCAAAAACCGCGTGCTTACGCGACACAGTGACGTCATCGAGGAAAATATCAGCCTTCGTATGCCGTCCGACAACAACGCTATCTGCGTTGAGCAGGAAACGTGCACCGGCGTTCGGCCCGTTCAGTGCAATAAGTAAAGCGGAAGAATCAGGCAACGCATTAATAGTTGCCACATCTTCTGATGTGAGACCGCGACTGGAAACGACGGCGTCTGTTGGCGCTGAAACAGCCGAAAAACGCGATGTAGCAGTTGGATCTTGCCACTGTTCTGGGGTGGTGGATTCGATACCCATTGTCATCTCCTTATGTCACGATTATGTAACATATCTTAGCTCAGTTTGGTTTTAAGATTCATTCGCTCAGCGATATTTCTATCGCATTTGGTTACGCAAAGCGCGAAGATGGAAATCGCGTTGGTCGAGAATGATTTTGCGCAGCGCTGCAGGGGCCTGTGGGTTTTCGTCCAACCAGCGTGTTGCGGCTCGAACATCGGCATTCTCAGATGGCTTCGTACCAGGTTCGAGATCGGAGAATGGGTACAGACCGTAAATGAGGCGCTCAGCGAGTTCTTGGCTGCGCGCTGCCCAAATGTTTTCGATGCGTGCGAAATAATCAGGTAGGGCTTCGTTCGCCTCAGCACGGTGTACGTACTGAGTGAAACCGTCGATCATAGCCGATAGATGATCGTTGGAAAGCTTATCATTGAGCAGGCGTTCGAGCGTATTCTTCCGGTTGCCTGGTAGTGATGTGGTTGCGCTAAGGTGGGCCACGACGTCGGACGCAGTGCCAGTACGCTCGAGTTCAGCGTTAAGTTCAGCTACGGAAACCGCGTTGCCTGCCGCGCGTGCGGTCAGAAGTGACCAACGCAGATCTTGGTCGGAGGTGTGTTCGAGAACGTCAGCGATATCGGCATCGCGCTGTGGTAGATAGGCGCCAACAGTGGCGACGGTGCGCGTCCAGATAGTGTATGGATCACTGCCCTCTTCAGCTAGTTCGCGGGCACGCAGTACGACGTCGAAGAACTCGTTGAGTGCGGCTTCGCGCTCAGCAAGTTTAGTGAAGCTGCATAGTGCATTCTGTGCAGAACGGGTGCGTTGTGCCAGCAAGGATGCCGAGGAAAGCAATGGCTCACGGGCGATGAACTCAGCGTACTGTGTTGGTGAGAGCAGTCCGTCGTAGGTCATTTGCCACAGCTGACCAGAAATCACTGAACGGGACAGCGGTTCAGCAACCTCGTTTGTAAGCGCGGCGGCTAAGGATTCTGCATCGAAGGCGACCTTGACGTACGACAACGAATCATCATTGGGCAAGATCAGATCGACATCGGAACCACCGATTTCAGTCCACGGAATGGTGACGGTGTCGCGGATGTCGACGTCGTAGGAACCGACGCGTTCCAAGGTTCCATTGGTAGCAACGAAACCGGAGACGCGGATGCGGTGTGGACGCTGAATTGGCTTTCCGGAAACTGAGTCAGTGCCGGTTTGGGTGAGGATAACGCCGTCGTCGCCACGCTCGACGGTGATTGTCGAAACACCGGTGGTGTGGAGCCATTCTTGGGACCATTCGTGGAGATCACGGCCCGACGAGGATTCGAGAGCTGACAGCAGATCGGTCAGGGTTGCGTTGGCGAAGGCATGGTCGGCGAAGAACTGACGTACGCCGGCAAAGAACTGTTCTTCACCAACGAACGCAACGAGCTGACGCAAAACAGCGGCGCCTTTAGCGTAGGTGATGCCGTCGAAGGCTTGGTCGGCGGCTTCCAGATCTGGGATGTCGGCAACGATCGGATGTGTTGTTGGAAGTTGATCGGTGCTCAACGCCCAATTCAATCGTGCGCCGGCGAAATCAACCCACGCTTCGGTATACTGGGTTGCTTTTGCAGAACTCCACGCGCCCATGAACTCAGCGAAGGACTCCTTAAGCCAGAGGTCATCCCACCATACTGGAGTGGTGTAGTCGCCAAACCACATGTGCGACATCTCATGCAGGATCGTGTTGGCGCGACCCGCGCGCTGTGCGCGAGTGGAAAGGCCACGGTAAATGTAGTGGTCTTCAGAGAACGTGACACAGCCTGGATTTTCCATTGCGCCAAGATTGTATTCTGGCACGAACACTGAATCGTACTTACCCCACGGGTAGATGCAACCGAAAGCTTCTGGGAATGTTTGCAGGCCTTGCTTGGTGACGGTGGCAATGTCGTCGAGGTCGAAATGCTGAGCGAGGGTTGCACGGCAGTAGAAACCGAGATCGATCGGGCCTTGAGCGGTTTGTGCGACGTCGTGGAAGCCAACGTATGGGCCGGCGATGAAGGTTGTGAGGTAGGTCGATTGACGCTTCGTTGGAGCGAAGAACACCTGGACGCATTCGGTGCCGAGCGAGTTCGCTCCGATGGATTCGCGGCGGGTTTCGACGCTGTTAGAGAGGATCGTCCACGATTCTGGTGCAATGATGGAGATGTGGAACTGTGTTTTCAGATTTGGCTGTTCAAAGTTCGGGAACACACGTCGAGCATCTGCTGGCTCAAACTGAGTATAGAGGTATGTTTGGCCGTCTTTTGGATCGCGGAACCGGTGAAGACCTTCGCCAGTTGTCGAATAGACACCAGTTCCATGGACGGTGAGATGGTGGGTGCCTGGTTGAAGTTCTGGGAGGTTGACGCGGGCGCCGTCAAAGCGCGGATCGACCTCTACCCCATTGACTTCGAGCTTGGCTTCTTCGCCGATGAAGTCAACGAATGTTTCGATGGTTTGGTGTACGTCAATCTCGATCCGTGATGTCACTGTGAATGTTTCGCCGTTTGCAGGAGCTTCGGCAACATTAAGATCGATTGAGTGGCTGATAACCTCAAGCGCAGCGGCGCGCTCCTGGGCTTCGGAACGAGAAAGATTTTCAGTATTCATACTTCTATTGTTCCACCTCTTAAGGTTTGGTACCTAATTCATCTCGCAGGTGAGACGAAGGGAAAACGAGACCGGAATTGGCACGACGTGGGCTGGTGTTGTAATCTTGATACGTTGCTTTTAAGTAACCGGGCTATAGCGCAGTTTGGTAGCGCACTTGACTGGGGGTCAAGGGGTCGTGGGTTCAAATCCCGCTAGCCCGACATAGTGAAGTCCCCTGACATATGTCCGCATATGTCAGGGGATTTTCTGTGTTTTGGGGCTTTGGGCCGCTGGCTGGCCAAAATGGCCAGCCATGCTTGTTTTATCGAGGGGCACGTTTTCTGTTGAGGGCACTTTTCCTATCGTGGGTCATCGTTGAGGCGTCAATGTGCACTGATTCGGGGAATAGCGCAAACCTCGTTCATATACGTCACAGTTTGCGCTATTTCCCCATTTACTGAAACCGCTGGGTAAGAATCCTGTATGAAAGTAACCAAGGGCGATAAGCTATCTCATTTGTAGATGTTCTCTACCGGTGCTAAATAGAACAGAACGTTTTTCCGTTCGTAACCCTCTACTCGTGCAGTCATACGGATGTTATCCCCGAACTTTACAGTCTCAAGCTCTCCTTCTATGTTGAAGATTTCGAAGTGTTACGCTGCTTGAGTGGTTGTCATTTCTCTTTCGCTTACTGCGAGGACGATTGCGCTGTTTCGTGAGCAAGACATGGTTGGTGGTATGCTACGAGACGCCCAGCTTGGGTACGACCATCTGACAGGCATTTTGTATCGACGGACCCTCTTGTCAAGATTCCAGTCCTTCACAAGACAAGCCACACGATTCTAGGCAACCTGATCGAGTCTTTTCGATAAAATCCAGATTTTCCCATCTACTCAAACGGAACAAAACCTGGGGCACTTCAAGACCCATCAAAAGACACCCTAACCCACCAACAGGTACGAGTATCTTCGCTTGGGACAAGACGCGTTCTTCGGCAGGGTCGTTACTCATCTTGCGTAACGCACGCTGCATGCTAGCACTACGAGCCCCCGTGCTAACCCGAGCCCCTCACCAAACTTCGCCGGTTTAACGATCACTAGATATCCTCTCAACATACATACATACACAGCCATCGACTCAAACAAAACGACGAATAGACACGAAACGTGCGCAAGAATAATCATACCAATATGCAACGAAACTCAAATAATACGCGCAATAAGATAAAAGACATGGGTGCCATGATATTCGACAACATCATGACACCCATGCGAAAAAGCTCAGGAAGACTACTTCTTTCGTGCTCGCTTTTGACGAGGACGAACCGATATTTCTACCGGCGAGCCAATGAATCCGAACTCGCGGCGTAACCGGTTTTCGATAAAACGACGGTAGCCGTGATCGAAGAAGCCGGAAGTAAACAGCACGAAGCGTGGCGGACGATTAGCGACCTGGGTCGCAAACAAGATGCGCGGCTGCTTGCCTGAACGCACCGGATGTGGATTCGCTGCCTGCAGCTCCCCCAAAAACGCGTTCAACTTACCAGTCGGAATACGCGTATCCCACGACTCAAGCGCGGTATTCATCGCACGCGTCAACCTGTTGGTATGCCAGCCGGTGAGCGCCGAAAGATTCACACGCTCCGCCCACTGAATCTGGACAAGTTCACGTTCGAATTCACGATCGATTTCCAAGCGGCGCTCTTCGTCGACCATATCCCACTTGTTCATCACGACGACGACGGCACGGCCAGCATCGATAACCTGCTGGACAACGCGAATATCTTGTTCTGCCATCGGCTCCGACGCATCCATGAGAACCAAGCCAAGCTCAGCCTTCTCGATCGCCGATTGAGTACGAAGAGTCGCATAATAGTCGGCGCCCTTCGTCAAATGCACACGACGGCGAACACCGGCGGTATCGACGAACGTCCACAGTTGCCCATCAAGCTCGATGATTTCGTCGACTGGGTCGCGGGTTGTACCAGCAAGCTCATTGACCACCACACGCTCACTACCAGCGAGCTTGTTCAACAACGACGACTTACCGACGTTCGGGCGGCCAACTAGCGCAATTCGGCGCGGACCTTGATCCGGGCGAGCAAGTGCCACTTCAGAGACTTCAGGAAGCATTTTGACAGCAGCATGGAGTAAATCTCCAGTACCGCGTCCATGCAACGCAGAAATCGGGTGCGGTTCGCCCAACCCCAAATTCCATAATGCGGCTGCGTCAGATTCACCCTGTGGGGAATCAACCTTGTTCGCGGCAAGAATCACCGGTTTACCACTACGACGAAGAAGGTGAACCATGCGTTCGTCAGTATCGGTAGCACCCACCGAAGCATCGACCACAAGCATGACAACGTCAGCTTCATTGATCGCCATCTCTGAAGATTCAGAAACTGACTTATCGATACCTTCAACGGCTGCTTCCCAACCACCAGTATCCATAATCGTGAAATCAACACCGGCCCACTCAGCGTCGTACTTGACGCGATCACGAGTGACGCCAGGGGTGTCTTGAACAACAGCTACTCGCTTACCGACGATACGGTTCACCAACGTCGACTTACCAACGTTAGGACGGCCCAAGATCGCCAAAACTGGCTTTCCCCACTGCTGGGTAACAGGAGCGAATTCGATCTCGCCATCGAGCAGTGCTTGGTCTTCGTCGTCGAGATCATACTCGTCCAGGAACGAACGCATCACGTCGGCTTGCTGAGCCTCTTCGACGTCGTCCTCCTCAATCGGAGTGAAGGTTGCGTTGATGTCGAAGTCGTCATCAAATACGTACTCGTCGCTCATGCGCGGACCTCTTTCACTAGCTGAATAATTGCCCCAACGACCTCGTCAATCGAAAGATTCGACGAATCAATCGTGGTAACACCATCTTGCGCAGTCATAAACTCCGAAACTGTCGAATCATCGCGATCACGGCGAATAACTTCATCACGAGTCTGTGCTAACGCGTCAGCATCAGCACTCCCCCGAACCTCCAACGCCCGGCGCGCCAAACGAGCCTCCTCCGAGGCCGTCAACAAAACCCGAACATCAGCATCAGGCGCAACAACCGTTGTAATATCGCGACCCTCGGCAACAATACCGCGCCCGTTCGAATACGAATCCAGAGCATCCTGAGACTCGATAATCGCCCGTTGACGACGAAGCATCTCGTGACGAACCGGAATATTAACCGCAACCTTCGAAACAACTTTCGACAGTTCAGAGGTACGAATATCGGCAGTGATATCAACACCGTCGCACACAAAACGCTGGGCCTGCGGATCAAGGACAACCTCTAACGGCATCTGCTTTGCGCTTTCCTCAACCGCATCCTGATCGTCAAGATCAACATTCGTATGCAACGCCCACCACGTCGCAGCCCGATACATTGCGCCAGTATCCAGATAGCCAAGACCTAACTCTTGAGCAACTCGGCGAGCAACCGTGGACTTACCAGACCCCGAAGGACCATCAATAGCAATACGTAAACCAGTCATTTACATCCCCACCATCGACATCAAAGCACCCAGCTCCGAACCGGCAATCTGGCGAACCTGCCCCGGCTTCAAATGGCCAGCAACAATATTGCCGAACTGCATACGAACAAGCTCCATCACCGGATGGCCAACCTCATCCATCATGCGTCGCACAATACGGTTACGGCCAGAATGCAACGTGATCTCAATAATCGAATTCTTACGGGCAACCTCACGCACAATGAAACGATCAGCCTTAACTGGACCATCCTCGAGCGTAATACCCTTCTCCATCACCTTCTGCAAACCACGGCTGACCGAGCCCTCAACACGAGCAATGTACGTCTTAGGAACCTCGTAAGACGGGTGGGTTAAACGATGGACGAGTTCGCCGTCGTTCGACAACAAAATCAGACCCTCAGTATCGACGTCGAGACGGCCAACGTGAACTAAACGCTGCGGATAATCCTCAACGAAATCCGACAACGTCTTACGGCCCTGATCGTCCGACATCGTCGAGACAACCCCCGGTGGCTTGTAGAGAGCAACCGTAATCAGCTCTTGATCGAGCTGGACACGATTACCATCAACGTGAATAACAGCAGACTTCGGATCGACGCGAATGCCCAGCTGACGAACAATCGTCCCATCAACACTCACCCGACCAGCCTGAATCATATCTTCAGCAGCACGTCGCGAGGCAACACCTGCGTGCGCGAGTACTTTTTGTAGGCGTTCACCTTCTGGATCATACAGATCCTGGGATTTGCGGCTCATGCCATCTCCTTTACAACTTCATTAAATTCTTCATCGTCTGGCAAATACGGTGCCAGCGGAGCAAGATCCGCTAAGGAATTCATGCCCATTTTTTCTAAAAACAGATTGGTAGTTTCATACAACACAGCTCCCGTATCAGCCGTTGTACCTGTCGGTTGAACCAGACCCCGGGTTTGCAACGTGCGCACCACAGAATCCACATCAACCCCGCGAATCGCAGCTATTTGAGCGCGAGTAACTGGTTGACGATAAGCAATCACAGCAAGAGTTTCTAAGGCCTGAACCGACAGCTTTCCAGACTGGCCAGAAGTAACAAACGCACTAACCACATCGGCATACCGCGGATCAGAATAAAAACGCCATCCGCCACCAATATTGCGTAGCTGGAAACCACGCGGTGGATCGGAATGCATATAGTCAGATGCCATAGTTTCTAAGAGCTGATTAATCTCTGCTGGTGAAGAATCCAAAACCTGGGCTAGTGCAGTAGAACTAACTGGTTCAGACACCACCATTAAAATGGCCTCAAGGGCACCACGACGAAAACTCTCGTCACTCATAATCTCTCCGTTCTGCATCCCTGCGATCGTTAGACTCCCACGCTACCGCATTAAGTTCCGAAATGCGAATGATGACCAGCGGCTGCAACGGGCCGTCCTGCTCAATCTCAATCTCGCCATTACGCAGCATCTCTAAAACCGCCAAAAAACGCGAAACCACCGTTGGTACGTTACGCGCATCAGCACACAGCTGCGAGAACGACTGACGGTCACCAATAATAAGACGTTCGCGCATCAACGCGATCTGAGAATCAACCGGAACCAGCGGGTCATGAATATGATCGATCGTGACCGTATCGGGCCGGCGGAACAACGCCGAAGCCGCCAAAATCGCTAAATCAACCGCACCTAAGTTCAGGTGAACCTCGGGAAGAATCTGGCGAAACTCCTCCGCCAACGGAACATCGCGCGCATAACTCAACGACTGCATACTCATGCGCTGCGATAACTCCACCGCCACCTTCTTAAAGGCGCGATACTGCAAAAGCTTGGCAAACAAAATATCGCGGGCTTCAAAGATCGCAAGCAATTCATCGTCGTCGTCAGCCTCGCGCGGCAACAGCCGGGCGGCCTTAATATCGAGAAGTGTGGCGGCAACAACCACGAACTCACTCATCTGTTCGAGCGCCGCATCATCTTGCGAACGAATAAACGCAATGAACTCGTCCGTTACCTGGGCAATAGCCACTTCGGTGACGTCGAGTTGATGCTTAGAAATAAGCGATAAGAGAACTTCAAACGGGCCAGAGAAAACGTCGAGATTAACGGCGAAACTCGACCCGTTTGAAAAAAGATCCTCTGGGGCGCTCATCGCTAACTACTAGGCACTACCGCCGCGCGAAATCAATTCGCGTGCCAAACGCATGTAGGCCTTAGCTCCGGCATGACCGGGCGCAAATGACGTAATCGGCTCAGCAGCAACCGTTGCGTCAGGGAATTTCACGGTACGTCCAATCATCGTATCGAAAACGCGATCGCCGAAGCGCTCCTTGATCAACGAAATAACTTCACGAGCATGCAAGGTACGAGTGTCGACCATCGTCAGCAAAACGCCGTCGATCTGTAGACGCGGATTCAAGCGGTCCTGGACGCGCTCGATCTGATCGACCAACAACGCCACACCACGCATGGCGAAATACTCCGCCTCGAGTGGGATAATCACGCCGTGTGCCGCGGTGAGCGCATTGACTGTCAGCAAACCAAGCGACGGCTGGCAATCGACGATGATCACATCGTACGTATCCATCACCGGGCGCAATACGCGCATCAGCGACTGTTCGCGGGCAACTTCGTTAATCAACTGAATTTCGGCCGCTGACAGCTCAATGTTTGCCGGGACGATATCCAGATTTGGTACCGACGTAGAATGAATAATCTGAGTGACGTCCGGTTTCGTGGACACCATTTCGTCGTAGATCGTGCGATCGAGCGCCATCGCATTAACACCCAGACCTGCCGAAGCAGCGCCTTGCGGATCGAAATCGACGATGAGAACTTTCCGACCGTACTCAGCGAGTGCGGCGGCAAGGTTAATTGACGTCGTTGTTTTACCAACACCGCCCTTCTGGTTACACATAGCAATGATTCTTGCTGGCCCATGGGCGTGAAGTTCTGACGGAAGAGGGAAATCCTGTTCCGAACCGATATTAATCAAAGATGGTTGTTGTGCAGTCACACTACTAATCTACCGGATATTTAGTCGTGCCACGCACGTGGATGGGCAGTTGCATAAACTTCTTTGAGTGTTTCGCGCGTCACCATCGTGTAAATCTGGGTGGTTGTGACCGAGGAATGCCCCAACATTTCTTGAACAACACGCACATCTGCCCCGCCTTGGAGCAAATGTGTAGCAAATGAGTGTCGGAACGTATGTGGCGAAATATGAGCGATATTCGCTTCGTCGGCAATGCTTTGGATTATCCCCCACGCGCTTTGCCGCGACAGCGGATTTCCACGTTTGTTGAGGAATAACGACGACGACGGTTTCGCGCTACGCGCCAGCAACGAGGGACGGCCACGAACCCGATAGGCTTCGAGAGCTTCAAGAGCGTAACGGCCCAGCGGCAAGACGCGTTCTTTGCGGCCCTTACCGAAGAGCCGAATCGAGGCCGAATCGAAATCGATATCGTCTGCGGTTAAGCCTACGGCTTCGGAAATACGCGCGCCGGTGCCATAAAGCACTTCGAGGAGTGCAAGATCGCGCAAGGCAATCGGGCCCTCCCCTTTACCCGCCGTATCGAGCAGGAGTTGCATCTGCGAAACCGGGATAGCTTTCGGCAAACGCATGCCTATTTTCGGTGGGTGCACATCGTGGCTAGGATCGTTTGGCGTCACCCCTTCTGCAACGAGGAACTCATGGAAGCGACGCATCGCGGTGACCATGCGAGCTACCGACGTCGTCGCCATCGATTTTCCGGTTGAACCGTCACGTAAATAATCCACGAAAGACGCGCTATCTTCCGCGCTGATCGATGCTAAATCTAAAACTTCACGACGCTCTAGATGCTCGCGATAATGAGTCAGGTCGCGCCGGTAAGCAGCAATAGTATTGTCCGATAGCGACCGTTCTACTGTTAAATGCGCTAAATAATCGTCGGCTGCACGCTGGAACTGGTTGCTAAACGTCATATATCCCTCCAAAATTCGTGCCTTTATGATGCGCTCATACACCGGAAAACAGATATTCTTATAACTGAATACTAATTCACTGAAGAAAGATGAGTCAGATGACGTCACTTACATGGACAGACTTAGATGAGCAGGCAGTGCGATACGGTCGTGTGCTTGCTGCTGACGCTGTGCAAAAAGCAGGCAATGGGCACCCCGGAACAGCGATTTCCCTCGCCCCAGCCGCTTACCTACTGTTCCACAAAGTCATGCGACATGATCCAGCTGATCCGCAATGGCTGGGCCGCGACCGGTTCGTGCTTTCCATCGGGCACTCCTCGCTCACTCTCTACACCCAGCTGTTCTATTCCGGATACGGCCTAGAACTCGACGATCTTAAAGCCCTGCGCACCTACCACTCACAAACACCAGGCCACCCAGAATACGGCTGGACCCCAGGTGTAGAGATGACAACCGGCCCGCTGGGTCAAGGTTTAGCATCGGCTGTCGGTATGGCAATCGCGGCGCGTCGCGAACGCGGCTTGTTCGATGCGCAGGCACCAGCTGGCCAAAGCCCGTTCGACCACTTCGTATACGTGGTCTGTGGCGAAGGTGACCTCGAAGAAGGCGTCACCTCTGAGGCGTCATCCTTGGCCGGCACACAAAAGCTTGGCAACCTCATCGTCATTTTTGACGACAACCAGATCTCCATTGAAGACGATACCGTCATCGCCTTGAGTGAAGACATCCTCGCCCGTTACGAAGCATATGGTTGGCACACCCAGCACGTTGCATGGCGCGATGCGGAAAAGGGCGAATATGCTGAAGACGTCGATGCGCTCTACGCTGCTATTGAAGCAGCAAAGCAGGTCACCGATCGCCCTTCAATT
This sequence comes from Arcanobacterium phocisimile, assembly GCF_016904675.1. Lineage (NCBI taxonomy): Bacteria > Bacillati > Actinomycetota > Actinomycetes > Actinomycetales > Actinomycetaceae > Arcanobacterium > Arcanobacterium phocisimile. The sequence goes on from NZ_CP070228.1 coordinate 996,620, forward strand.
ATTAAGCTTTCGACCATCATCGCTTGGCCAAGCCCAACTAAGCAGAACACGGGCGCATCCCACGGTTCGACATTGGGTGAGGAAGAAATCCGCGGCTTGAAACTCGCTCTTGGTCTCGATCCGGAAGAAACCTTCCAGATGCCAGCCGAGGTGCTCGACGGCGTACGCGAGAACGCTCGCAAGCGTGCCGCTGATGCGCACTCGACGTGGGATCCGGCCTTCGCACAGTGGCAGGCCTCCTCGCCAGATGAAGCCGCACTATTGGAGCGCCTACAAAAGCGCGAATTACCTGCCGGTTGGGAAACGCAGTTGCCGACCTTCGAGGCTGGCACCTCTATCGCTACCCGTGCCGCGTCAGGAAAAGTGCTTACCGCACTGAAGGACGTCCTTCCGGAACTCTGGGGCGGCTCAGCCGATCTTGCCGGTTCGAATAATACGACGATGGCCGGCGAACCATCGTTCTTGCCACAGGGCCGATCCTCGGTAGCTTTTGCCGGGCACGAATACGGACGTACGCTTCACTTCGGTATCCGCGAGCACGCTATGGGATCGATCCTCAACGGTATCTCGCTCCACGGCCTAACCCGCCCATATGGCGGAACCTTCTTCGTGTTCTCTGACTACATGCGCCCGGCTGTTCGTTTAGCAGCATTGATGCATGTGCCGTCGATCTTCGTCTGGACCCACGACTCTGTTGGTGTTGGTGAAGACGGTCCAACCCACCAACCGATCGAACACTTGTGGTCTTACCGCGCTATTCCGGAGTTCGATATGGTTCGCCCAGCAGACGCGAATGAAACCGTCTACGCCTGGCGTGGAATCTTGGAGCGCGATTCGAACCCAGCTGGTTTGATTCTTTCGCGCCAGAACCTGCCAGTCTTCGAACGCGGTGAGGGCGAAGCTCACGGTGGTACCCTGGCAAGCGCTGCTGGCGTTCTTCGTGGCGGATACGTTTTGGCTGACGTCGAAAAGCTCGACGTGGTTCTGATCGCGACCGGTTCCGAAGTTGCGGTTGCGCTCGAGGCACGAACCATTCTGGCTGAGCAAGGTATTGGCGCACGTGTTGTCTCCATGCCATGTATCGAATGGTTCAACGATCAAGATGCTGACTACCGTGAATCTGTTATTCCAGCAAGCGTTAAGGCTCGTGTTTCGGTTGAAGCCGGTTCGACCTTCGGATGGCACTCGATTATTGGAGATGCTGGCGTGGCTGTAGGCATCGACCACTATGGTGCTTCGGCAAACGGTAACTTCTTGCTCAAGGAGTACGGCATGAACGGCGAGAACGTTGCTGCTGCTGCTCGTGAGTCGCTGTCGCGAATCTAAGAGCTACTAGTTATAGCTAAGAACTGATTCGGGGAGAGGACGAACGTGTCCTCTCCCCTTGTAGTATGCGGCGCGTTGTGTGATAGCGCGGTAAGTATGTGGCTTATAAATAGTTGTGGGGTGAGAATGACAAACCATTCTCACCCCACAACTGTGGTAAGTCAGTTTTAGAAATTCACCTTTGTGATCAGACCAAGGAGAATAACGCAAGTGATCCACACGAGTGCCACAATAACCGTAATACGGTTGAGGTTCTTCTCTGCGACACCAGAAGAACGCATAGCAGTTGAGATGCCGCCACCGAACATATCTGAGATACCGCCGCCTCGGCCTTTGTGCAACAAGATGCTGCCGATAAGGAGCAAGCTAGAGATAACTAGGAGGACGGTGATAATGATTTCGAGAATCGCCACGATATGAACTCTTTCTAACGATATAAGTACTAGGTAAAGCATACAAGATTGCGCGGGCAAGAGGAAAGCTCTTACCCGCGCAATTCGTCACGAAAGGATGTCGAAAACGTCACTCTCGACTAATCAGGCCTGCTGAAAGGTGACGATCTTAGCGAATTCTTCTGCCTTGAGGGATGCGCCGCCAACAAGAGCTCCGTCAACATCTGGCTGTGCCATGATCTCAACAACGTTGGAGGACTTGACCGAGCCACCGTACTGAATGCGTACTGCTTCAGCGGTTGGAGCATCGAACATTTCAGCAATCTTGCCGCGAATAGCGCCGCAAACTTCCTGTGCGTCAGCTGGAGTTGCAACCTCACCGGTGCCGATAGCCCAGATTGGTTCGTAAGCGATAACGAGCTTAGCTACTTCAGCAGCGGTAAGGTTAGCGAACATTGCTTCGATCTGGCCGAGAACGTAAGACACGTGAGTGCCTTCCTTACGGATCTCAAGAGCCTCGCCGCAGCAGACGATTGGGGTCATGCCAGCGTCGAGGACCTTCTTGGCCTTCTTGCCGATCAACTCGTTGGTTTCACCGTGGTACTCACGACGCTCAGAGTGGCCAACGACGACGTAGCTCACGCCAAGCTTATCGAGCATGGTGGTGGAGATTTCGCCGGTGAATGCACCTTCGTCGTTGATGGAAACATCCTGTGCGCCGTAGGTGATCTTGAACTCTTCAGCGTCAACAAGAGTCTGTACAGAGCGGATATCGGTGAATGGTGGAACAACAACACACTCAACAGCATCGAAATCATGCTTGAGGTCATTGAGAGTCCAGCCGAGCTTCTGTACGAGTGCGGTAGCTTCGAGATGATCGAGGTTCATCTTCCAGTTACCAGCCATAATTGGTGTACGTGCCATGTGTAATCAGTCCTCCAAAACTGCGATACCAGGGAGCTCCTTGCCCTCGAGGTATTCGAGGGAAGCGCCACCGCCGGTGGAAATATGGTTAAACTTTGTTTCGTCGAATCCGAGGATTCGAACAGCAGCAGCGGAATCGCCGCCACCAACGATGGTGAAGCCGTCTGCTAATTCTAAAGCAGAAGCAACAGCCTTAGTGCCGTTTGCGAATGCTTCGAACTCGAAAACGCCCATTGGGCCGTTCCAAGCAACAGTCTTCGACGAAGCAATTGCGTTGGCGAAGAGCTCGACGGTCTTAGGACCGATGTCGAGTCCCATCTTGTTGGCTGGAATTGCGCTAGCTTCAACAACTTCTGCCGGAGCGTCAGCCTTGAACTCTGGGGCAACGACGGTATCGATTGGCAAAAGGAACTCGATGCCCTTCTCAGCTGCCTTATCAATGAAGGACTTAGCAGTCTCAACCTGATCTTCTTCAAGAAGCGAGGTACCAACTTCGTAGCCCTTAGCCTTGAGGAAGGTGTATGCCATACCGCCACCAATGATCAGGCGATCTGCCTTCTCCAAAAGGTTTGCGATAACACCGAGCTTGTCCGAAACCTTAGCGCCACCGAGGATAACGGTGTATGGGCGCTCTGGCTCAGCAGTTGCCTTGGAAAGTGAAGCGATTTCCTTGAAGACGAGCTCACCGGCAGCTGAAGGAAGAACCTGAGCAACATCGTAAACCGATGCCTGCTTGCGGTGAACGACGCCGAAACCATCGGAGACGAATGCGTCAGCGAGCTTTGCGTATTCAGCAGCGAGCTCTTCGCGCTCGGCGTCAACCTTAGAGGTTTCACGGGCATCGAAACGGACGTTCTCAAGAAGGACGACGTCGCCATCGTTCATATCAGCGGTGGCAGCCTGTGCACCTTCACCAACGGTGTCAGATGCCAGCACGACATCCTTGCCGAGCAGTTCGCCGAGGCGCTTTGCTACTGGAGCCAAGGAGAAGTCAGGGTTAACTTGACCCTTTGGACGGCCCAAGTGTGCTGCAACAATCACGCGTGCACCAGCTTCAACGAGGCGCTTAATGGTAGGAAGTGCAGCCTGGATACGGCCATCGTCGGTAATGTTCTTGTCAGCATCGAGCGGAACATTAAAATCCGATCGTACAAAAACTTTCTTGCCGGCGAGATCGCCGAGCGTGTCAATAGTTCTCATTAGTGTCCTTCTGTGTAAATAAAAGATACCGGCAGTGGCATCTAAACAATCTCAGTATAGCTGATGAAACTACGGGCCCGGACATGCAAACGCACGCCCGGGCCCGTGAGTTATCACTTACTCAAAGTTGCGAAGACTCAGAACTTCGAAGCAACGAGATCGGTCAGGGAAACGAGTGCGTTGGAGTAACCCCACTCGTTGTCGTACCAAGAAATTATCTTAACCTGGCCGTCGATGACCTTGGTGAGACCAGCGTCAAAGATGGAGGTGTGTGGATCGTGAACGATGTCGGTGGAGACGAGTGGCTCTTCGGAGTATGCGAGGATACCCTTGAGTTCGCCTTCAGCGGCTTCCTTGATAGCAGCGTTGATCTCTTCAACGGTGACGTCAGACTTCTCGGACTCGAAGGTCAAGTCAACTGCGGAACCGGTTGGAACTGGAACGCGCATTGCGAAACCGTCGAACTTGCCCTTGAGCTCTGGGAGAACCAAAGCAACAGCAGCAGCAGCACCGGTCTTGGTAGGAACGATGTTGATAGCAGCTGCGCGTGCACGGCGGAGGTCGCTGTGTGGAGCATCGAGGATGCGCTGATCACCGGTGTATGCGTGAACGGTGGTCATCAAGCCCTTCACAATGCCGAACTTCTCCTGGAGAACCTTAGCAACTGGTGCCAAGCAGTTCGTGGTGCAAGAAGCGTTGGAGATGATGTTGTGCTTTTCTGCATCGTAATCGGTGTGGTTAACACCCATGACGAAGGTAGCATCTTCGTTCTTAGCTGGAGCGGAGATGATGACCTTCTTAGCGCCAGCTTCGATGTGTGCCTGTGCCTTGGTAGCATCAGTGAAGAAGCCTGTGGACTCAATTACGATGTCGATGTCAAGATCGCCCCATGGGAGATCTGCTGGGTTGCGCTCTGCGAAAGCCTTGATCTCACGGCCATCAACGACGATTGAGTCCTCGCCTGCGGAAACTTCGTGATCCCAGGTGCCGAGAATCGAATCACGCTTGAGTAGGTGGGCAAGGGTCTTGTTGTCAGTCAAGTCGTTGACTGCAACAACCTCAAAGTTTGCGCCACGCTGGTATGCTGCGCGGATAAAATTACGGCCGATGCGGCCGAAACCGTTAATTGCAACGCGAATAGTCACTGCGTATCCTCCTTGTGCACAATCGTGCACATTGTAGATTTTTCAGCGAGCTGCACTCGCTGACTCTCGAACGCCTAAATATTTCACGTTCTAGCGTTCGATCCGTCCCTATTCTACTAGCGACCCCCGGGGTGTTGTCTAGGTGACTACGCGCGTAGGTGAAATTGTGAAAAAACTTTTCGCTGGTATGCGCGTAGAGAGTGACTTTCGACCCGATTCAAAGTGTGCGATCAGCAACACCTGTCTGCTCATGCACGGCGTCCATTGTGGTGGCAATACCTAGTTCGCCAGCTCGTTTATCAGCCATAGTATTCAACCGGCGTAGGCGCCCCGCAACTGCGTCCTTCGTTGCTGGAGGAGTAAGACGTTCTCCCAAAAGATTAAGCGAATCTTCAGGATATTTCATTCGGTACTCCCCTGCTTGACGGAGGTTATCGGGGATGTCGTCACCGAGGATCTCAAAGGCACGTTTGACGCGAATGACAGCGATAATGGCTGCGTCTGCACTTCGACGCATATTCGCATCGTCAAAATTGGCTAAACGGTTTGCTTGGCCGTGAACCTCGCGTTCAGTACGCAACTCTTCCCATTTTAAGACTGCATCGTTTGCTCCCATACGTGCAAGCATTGTGGAAATAGCGTCGCCTTCACGAATATCGGCACGGAAAGCGCCACGCGATTCGCGAGCACGATATGACACATCGAGCCGTCGTGCTAAACCGCCGATTGCGTAAGCTGCTTCCATTGATGGACAGGTTACCTCTAGCGCTGCATTACGACCCGGTTCTAATAACGTACCGCGGGCGAGGAACGCGCCACGCCATGCCGCTGCCGCATCCGCTTTGGTCCCGCCAACAATCTGTGGAGCCAAACCGCGTACAGGCCGGCCACGAACATCGAGAATGCCGGCCCGGCGCGCAACCCGTTCGCCATCTTTCATCACGCGCACGAGATACATATTTCCTTGTCGCATCGAATTGCTGATGGCAACAACATCTGGCTCAATAGAATAAACTTTACGCACGAGCTCGGAAAGATGATGAGCGGCGCCCGGATGAGTCAGCTCTGCTTGTAGAGAAACAATTCCCCCGTTAATCTGCAACCCTCCAGCAAAGCGGAACATGGTTGAAAGTTCAGCGACCATAGCAGATAAGTTCGCGGGATAAACGCTACAGATCTCATCTTTGACAGATGTAGTTAATGCTGGCATCTGTACTCCTTCCAAGAAACTCAACTAGAATTTCCGACATTCTACGCCGTTTAGGCAACTGTTTCGATGTTACAAGTTGGGAATCGCTTCTGACAGCTACCCGCTAAAACTATCGATAACTTCACGAAATGCGGCAGCTAAAAACAAGGGATCATGCACTGCTGGATTAGCCTTTTGTGCCACATTATAGGCAAATACTTCGGCACCGATACTGTGTGCAACGGATTTTAATTCCGCGTAATCACACTGGGTGGCTTCGTCAATAATAACCACGTCGATTCGTAGACCTGGCGCATGTTTCTTGAATACGCGCAACAACTCCACCGGAGTGAGATGCGGAGTCTCATCGTCTTCAACAAGATTTAATACCAACGCCCGGTTACCTGGTGCCTGTTCTATTGCATGCCGTAAATCAGGCACGAGGAGGTGTGGAATTATCGATGTAAACCACGAACCAGGACCGAAAATTACCCAGTCAGCATCCGCGATTGCGTCAATAGCTGCTGGATGGGCCGGTGGTTGTTGCGGGATAAGGTGCAGTTGCTCAATACACGATCGTGATGAAGCAACTGCACCTTGCCCCTTAATGACTAGTGAGCTACCATCGTCAGTCAGAACCTGTGCCTCGATCTGCAACGGGGTGGTTGACATAGGAACTACCCGGCCATGAATACCGAGCAGTCTCCCCACAAGATCGAGGCCTTCAAGTTCGTCATGTAAGAGACGCCAGATAGCAACGATTAATAGATTTCCGACGGCGTGACCGCCAAGCGGACCGTCTGAATCAAAACGGTACTGCAAAACATCACGCCATGTTTGACCCCAATCACCGTCATCACATAATGCAGCGAGCGCCATACGTAGATCACCAGGCGGTAAAACATCCATCTCCTGGCGTATTCGACCCGAAGATCCCCCGTCGTCCGCAACCGTCACGACCGCAGTAATATTCGGGGTGAGAATGCGTAGCGCAGAAAGTGTCGCATACAAGCCGTGCCCTCCACCAAAAGCAACGACATGTGGGCCACGGGCCCCAACGTCCTTACGAAATGCCATTATTCCCGTCCTAAATCACGGTGGATCGTCCGCACTGAATGTCCGAGTTCGCGTAACTTACCTGAAACGTATTCCGTCATCGCAACCGACCGATGTTTTCCACCGGTACAGCCAATCGCAATCGTGACATACGGTTTGAGCTCGCGCGTATAGCCTTCCAGGATCGGATGGATAAGGTCAACGTATTTGTCGCCGAAATCTTGTGCCCCGTCGATTCCTAAGACGAAATCGCGTACCGGAGCATCTTTACCAGTGAGTTTGCGCAACTCAGTTACCCAGTAAGGGTTAGGAAGGAAACGTACATCCGCCACATGGTCAGCATCCATCGGCAAACCGTATTTGAAACCAAAACTCATCACAGTCAGATGTGGATCGGTATCGGATACTGAGGCAACGAGTTGGCGGACCTTGCGTGACAAATCATGAACCGAAAGATCGGTGGTATCAATGACTGTATCTGCTCGGCGGCGTAATGGTTCGAGGATCGTGCGTTCATGGATCAGACCGTCGAGTAGTCGACCATCGCCTTGGAGCGGATGCGGACGGCGCACAGACTCGTAACGTTGAACTAGCGCCTGATTTGACGCGTCTAAGAACAAAATGCGGTAGTCCACAGAGTGTTCTTGTAACGAGCCCATCACGTCTTCGAGCTCTTCAAAGAACTCTTGAGAACGTACATCGACCACCGCTGCAAGACGGCGAACTCCAGATGTCGGCGTAACGAGACCGGCAAGCGCAGAGAGTAACCTGGGTGGAAGATTATCGACAACATACCAACCTAAATCTTCCAAGGTTGCCGCGGCTTTTGACCGGCCAGCTCCAGACATACCAGTAATAATGAGAATCTCTGGTATTTCCGGGGAAGGAAGCTGAGCTGTGGCATCGTCGATAACAATGCCAAGTGGAATATTCGCGGTATCGTTGATGTTGTCCATGTCACTATCCTGCCAGTTATTCGTTGTGTTTTGCTAGTTGCGAGATAAGTACGTCCGCAAGTGCTGGGCCAATTCCAGGTGCCTGCAGTAAATCTTCGCGCGTCGCCGCTTTAATTTTTGCCAGCGAACCAAAATGCTTCAGCAAAGACTTTTGTTTCGCTGGGCCCAGGCCAGGGATCTCATCCAATGCCGAGCGAGTCATTGCTTTGGAGCGCTTCTTGCGGTGGAAGGTGATGGCAAACCGGTGCGACTCGTCGCGCAAATACTGCAAGAGCCGGAGTGCTGGAGACGAGCGCGACAAGATCACCGGGAACTCCTCCCCCGGTATCCAAATTTCTTCGAGCCTTTTCGCTAACCCAATAATGGTGACGTCGGCGCCCATCTCATCGACTACTCGCTGCGCAGCATTGACCTGAGGTAATCCGCCGTCGACGACGATCAGGTCAGGTTTGTAGGCAAACTTTCGTGGTTTACTTGTTTCAGTTTCGGGAAGCTCGTTCGGCTCGTCGTCCGAAGCATCGTCTGCGGCAGCACCTGATTGCAGGCGCGCTAAACGACGGCGAAGCACTTCATCCATGGCGGCGGTATCGTCTCGTGCGCCGTTGCCGTCTGGCCCACGAACAATAAAGTGGCGGTAGTCTGACTTCTTTGCACGAGCATCTTCAAAGACGACCATCGAGCCGACCTGATGGGTGCCTTGAGTGTGGGAGATGTCGTAACATTCGATGCGTAGCGGCGCGCGTTCTAGGCCGAGGCCGTCGCGTAGCTCTTCGAGCGCTTGGGAGCGTTCGGTGATGTCGCCGGCACGCTGGATCTTATGGCGCTGTAGTGCTTGAACCGCATTAGTATGTACGGTTTCAGCGAGCTGAGCTTTTGCGCCGCGCTGCGGGACGCGAATCTTGACGCGGGCTCCGCGCAACTGGCTGAGCCAGGTCTCTAAAGTCTCACTATCTTCAGGCATTGCTGGTAGCCAGATTTCTCGTGGTATTGCATCGGTTGCGGTATGTTCGACGTCGTCTACTGAGCGCGCTTGACTACGCTTCTTCGTGGTGGGCATCGGTGCATATTCACCGTAGACCTGCAAAACCAACTGGTTCAACAAGGCGGCCTCGCCGAGATCCTCAACCGAGGTAACCCAGCCGCGCTGACCGCGGATACGGCCACCGCGCACGAAGAACACCTGTACTGAGGCTTCGAGCTCGTCGAATTCCAAACCGAAAATATCGGCGTCGATATCCGGATCGAGCACAACTGAATTGCGTTCAGCGACAGTCGTCAATGCGGCGACGTCGTCACGCAACCGGGCGGCTTTTTCAAAGTCCTGCTCCAATGCCGCCTGCTTCATCTGCGCGGTCTTTTCCTTAATAAGGTCTTCGCCGGAGCTATCCAGGAAGGCAATCATTTCGCGGGCGATCGCGCGGTGTTCTTCGTCAGTGACGCGGCCAACGCACGGCGCAGCACACCGGTCGATATAACCATTAAGACATGGCCTGCCGGAGCGTTGCGCAGCGTTAAACACGCCTTTGGTGCACGAACGCATCGGGAAAACACGCAACAGCAAATCCAGCGCTTCGCGCACCGCCCACACTTTCGTATACGGCCCGTAGTACTTGTCCTTGCGCCGGTGAGCATTGCGGGTAACGAGCACACGCGGATATTGCTCGCTCATCGTGATGGTGAGGTACGGATAGGATTTATCGTCGCGATACATCACGTTGAACCGCGGCGCGAATTCCTTAATCCACGCGTATTCGAGAGTCAGCGCTTCGATCTCGGAACCTACCACAACCCATTTGACGTCGACGGCGGTAAACACCATTGCACGGGTACGCGGATGCAGTTGTGCCGGATCTTGGAAATAGTTACTCAGCCGGTTGCGCAAAGACGATGCTTTACCGACGTAAATAACTCGACCTTCCTCGTCGATAAACCGATAGACTCCCGGATTTGCAGGAATATCGGTAGGACGATAACTCTGCGGATCGGCCATGGTTAGAGGGTTCCTGCACTCGTAAGAATAGGCTTAAGGAAACGCCCGGTGTGGGATTCTTCCACGCGTGCAACATCTTCCGGGGTGCCTTCGGCGATAAGGCGACCGCCGCCCTTTCCACCTTCAGGCCCCAGATCGATCACCCAGTCAGCGGATTTGATGACGTCGAGATTGTGCTCGATGACGATCACTGTATTTCCTTTATCGGTGAGTGATTGTAGGACGCTCAACAGTTTACGAACGTCTTCAAAGTGTAGGCCGGTGGTGGGTTCATCGAGTACGTAAACGGTTCGTCCGGTAGAACGACGATGGAGTTCGGACGCGAGTTTGACGCGCTGTGCCTCACCGCCGGAAAGCGTTGTTGCCGGCTGGCCGAGCCGAATATATCCCAAACCAACGAGTTCGAGCATCTCTAAGTATTTCGCAATGCGCTGGACATTACCGAAGAATTCGCGAGCCTCGGAGATAGTCATATCGAGAACTTCGGCTACGTTCTTGCCTTTGTAATGGACTTGGAGAGTTTCGCTGTTATAGCGCGCACCATGGCAAACTTCGCATGGCACGTAGACGTCGGGCAAGAAGTTCATCTCGATCTTAATCGTGCCATCACCAGAGCAAGCTTCGCAGCGTCCGCCCTTGACGTTGAAGGAGAAACGCCCCGGGCCGTATCCGCGAACCTTTGCTTCTTGCGTTTCGGCGAACAGCTTTCGGATCGGATCCCACATGCCCGTGTATGTAGCAGGATTCGAGCGTGGCGAGCGCCCAATCGGTGACTGATCGACGTGTACGACCTTATCGAGTTCTTCCAAACCGGTGACTTTCTTATGGCGGCCTGGCAAGGAACGCGCACGGTTAAGTTCGTTCGCCAACACCTTGTACAAAATCGAGTTCACGAGAGAGGATTTTCCTGAGCCAGAAACACCGGTCACTGCTGTGAAAACTCCGATCGGGAATTTCACGGTGACGTTGTCGAGATTGTTTTCGGTAGCTCCCGAAACAGTGATCTGGTTCTTCTTGACGATCTTGCGGCGTTCGGTAGGCACCACAATGGCACGCTTTCCGGTGAGGTATTGGCCCGTAATCGACCTTGGTGAATCAACGACATCGGCCGGCTTACCAGAGAAGACGATCTCTCCGCCGTGTTCTCCGGCTCCCGGACCAATATCGACCAGCCAGTCTGCCTGGCGGATCGTATCTTCGTCGTGTTCGACAACGATGAGGGTGTTTCCCAGATCGCGCAACCGGTTGAGAGCTTCGAGGAGTTTCTCATTATCTCGCTGATGGAGTCCGATAGAAGGCTCGTCGAGAACATAGAGCACGCCGACAAGCCCGGCTCCGATCTGGGTGGCGAGGCGAATACGTTGAGCTTCACCACCAGAGAGCGTGCCGGCTGCGCGCGAGAGAGTGAGGTAGTCCAGGCCAACGGAGACGAGGAAGGTCAACCGTTCGATGATCTCGCGAAGCACTTGCTGCGCAATTTTGCGTCCGCGCTCATCGAGATCAATATGGGTGACGTATTCGAGGGCTTCCCCGATCGGAAGGTCGGTCAGCTGCGCAATATTGAGTTCGCCAACGCGCACTGCGAGGACTTCGGGGCGCAACCGTGCGCCGTCACAGACCGGACAGGCGACTTCACGCATAAAACCTGCGTAACGTTCCTTCGACCAGTCTGATTCGGTTTCATCGTGCTTGCGCTTGACGAAGTTCAACACGCCTTCGAAGCCGGAGGAATACACCTTTTCCCGGCCCCACCGGTTACGGTACTTCATTTTGACTTTGAAATCCCGGCCCCGCAAGATCGCTTCTTTTACTTCTTTGGGGAGTTTCTTCCACGGGGTGGTGAGCTTGAAGCCCATATCTTCGGCGAGGCTGGCGAGCTGACGTTGATAGTAATCACGGGCGCTTGCAGATGCGGTCACCGACCACGGCAGAATTGCGCCATCTTCAATCGATAGCGATTCGTCAGGGATGACAAGTTCGGGATCGACCTGCAACTTAAATCCAATGCCATCGCATTCTGGGCAAGCACCATAGGGTGCGTTGAAAGAGAATGTGCGTGGCTCAATTTCTTCAAGTTCAAGCGGGTGATCGTTCGGGCAGGAACGATGCTCGGAAAAACGGCGTTCTTTTTCAGGATCGTCTGTCTCGCGATCGACATATTCGATCACCACAACGCCTTTGGATAGCCGCAGGGCATTTTCTACCGAATCGTTTAACCGGGAACGGATACCGTTCCGGATAGCGAGGCGGTCAACAACGACGTCGATATCGTGCTTGTAGGTTTTCGCTAACGCAGGTGCCTCATCAAGACGGTAAACAGTGCCGTCAATACGAGCACGCGAATAGCCATCGGTTTGCAACTGTTTAAGTAACTCGAGATGTTCGCCCTTGCGGCCGCGAACGACGGGCGCCAGAATATGTAGGCGGGTCCTATCCTCTTCTTCGAGGAGCCGGTTGACGATCTGCTCTGCTGACTGCGCCTCGATCAGCGCATTACAGACCGGACAGTACTGCGTTCCAGCACGTGCATAAAGCAAGCGCAAGTAGTCATAGACTTCGGTAATCGTACCCACGGTCGAACGCGGGTTACGGTTGGTGGATTTCTGATCGATAGAGACCGCTGGCGATAGTCCTTCAATGAAGTCCACTGCCGGCTTATCCATCTGGCCTAAGAACTGGCGCGCATACGACGATAACGACTCAACATATCGGCGTTGCCCCTCGGCAAAGATAGTATCGAATGCCAAAGACGACTTTCCTGATCCGGAAAGCCCAGTAAATACCACCATTTTGTCACGCGGAATATCGAGCGTGACATTACGTAGGTTATGTTCTCTTGCACCTTGGATATGGATTGATTCATGCACGTCTTAGATCATACCGACCAGCTCCGTCACGTTTCCATGCCAGTTTTCCATCAGCACAACGTAGAATAGGACACATGAACACATTTGCAGTTATATACACGTACGATCCAGACCAAACCGAACTAACATCGCAGGTGCGTCCACGCCACCGCGAATTCCTCAAATCCCTCTTCGATACAGGTGCGCTTAAAGCTTCCGGCCCAATCTCCGGTGGCCGCGCACTCATCGTCGTCGAAGCGGAATCTGCTGACGGTGCCCGTGAACTCTTGTCTCGCGACCCGTTCAATGAAGCCGGTGTTATCAGTGATATCGACGTCGCCGAATGGACTGTTATTTACGGGCCATGGGCGTAATCTCACGATACGCTACCCGCTTTGACCTGCTGATTACCGGGATCATCACCGCCCTCATCGTCGGCTTGATGGTCCCGGTTTCACCCGGGACACTCCGGTTTCTTTCAGGTGGTGCCGACGCTGGAGTCGCACTTGTTTTTCTGCTCTACGGGATGCGTCTATCCACCCGTGAAGTCCTGCGTGGCTTGACCAATATTCGACTTCAAGGCTTCATTCTCGTCGCCACATTCGTCATTTTTCCCCTCCTAAGCTGGGGGTTGTCGCAACTGGTCACACCGCTCGTCGGGCCCGACTTTGCTTTGGGGATCTTGTTCTTGGGTCTTCTACCGTCAACCGTGCAGTCCTCAGTGACTTTCGTATCCATCGCCCGCGGAGATATTGCCTCCGCAATCGCGGCAGCGACGGTATCTAATATCGCCGGGATGTTCATCACCCCTGCCTTAGTGATGGCATTCATGGATATTTCCGGGGCATCGACCGGCGGTTTTACATCCGTCCTCACCAAGCTCCTCTTGCCGTTCATCATCGGGCAATGCCTACAACCGTGGTGTGGCGATTGGATTCGCGCCCGCCGTCATCTCACCAAACGCAGCGATACCGCAGCGATCATCCTCGTAGTACTCTCAGCGACTTTGTCTGCGACCGCTGATGGCGCGTGGACCGTAGTGACACCTGGTTCCCTTCTGGTGTTGGTAACTGTCCTCGTCGCGCTGCTCATCGCAATGCTCGCCATCACCTGGTTTGGTGCTCAGCGCCTACCTCGAGCAGAACGTATAGTCGCGCTCATGTGCGGTTCAAAGAAATCCTTGGCCACCGGACTGCCGATGGCCAAAGCCCTATTCCCCACGAATATGGTGGGAACCATTGGTATTCCGGTGATTATCTTCCACCAGTTGCAGTTGATGGTGTGTGCGGTTATCGCACGCAAACTATCTAGGAGTCACTCATGAATACCGCATCACTCTATCCACCTAAGTCTCGCCTAGCCCTCCTAATTCTCCGTCGCTAAAAGTAGAAAGCAAAGAGATACCACTTTTGGAATATCGTTGGTTCATTTCTGAGCGAAGCGAGGAAACGTAACCTCTCAACCTCATAGACATGCCGAGTATCGCTCCCTTACGATTCATCCGCCTTGTCACCAATCGGAGTATTGACAAGATAAAGTGAGACATATATCATGTGACGTGCATGGGAGTTCCATGCTTGTGACTATTAGGAGTCTTCAATGAAGAAGAGAACAAAAAAGTAGCGACGAGTATCGCACTCACCGCTGGGCTTTTGCTAACTGGTAGTTCGGTAGCATATGCAGAGTCAATTCTTGGTGGTGACTGGTACTATATGGTACGAACTACGCAACTGGAAACGCGTCGACCAGTTTTTATCACGGGACTGCTGGACACTGGACTTCAGTAGGAACGTCTTCCGGTAAGTATGAACGCGCCGAAGCAAGCGCAGGAAAGACCGCATCGACATGGTTGTGGCGCACCCCTGGTTCGTCCGTCACATTCAAAGCTGGTGCTAACGGCAGCACAGTTACCCGCTAGCTAGCATATAAGGTGGTGTTGTTTTGATGCGTCGTCTCGTTCGTGGGGTTGGAGTTTTCCTCGGTGTTGTGATCGTATGCTTAGCATTTTTGCGTGCAGTGCAACTGGAAAATATGTTACCTATGGACAGTGACGATGTTGGCTACATCAACTTTCGACACTCACCCCTATCAATATCACAGATTGATGAGGGCTTAGCGCAAATCGGTCAAAAAACCGGCGTGGAGCTCTTGCAACTGTCCGGAACGGTTGGCACTCGGGAGGTAACCATTACCTCCCGAGCTGCCAACCAGCCTTCTACCGCACAGAAGGTCAACTTTTTCCGCCCGAACAAGACAGGTACTTTGTATCCGGCTTCAGAGCAACCATCTCAATCGCGTAGCGGCATCTACGCTGTTAAAGGCAATGACACACAAATTGCCAGTTTGAAAACCTGGCTTAATAACGTTGGCGCTATCCACACATGGGAGAACTTCACAGTCTTCCAGACTTACTTCCTCCCCTTGGCTTATCAAGGTATTATCCTTGTTTTGGCAGTAACTGTTTTCTTGGTTGTTGCTACCATTTTTGGCTGGTTTACTACTCGAGCTGATTCGCGAATCGTACGCTTGAGTGCGGGACAGACAAAAACTCACATTGTCAACGGCGATAGTACTACGCTGGTTTCGTTGGTATTAATACCGATGGGTGCGACAATACTGGTTAGCTTCGCTCTCACTGTGATTATCATCGGTAGATCTGCTTTTCAGATGATACTTCCGCTTACAGTACTTTTTATCTGTACCCTGATCGCCACGACAATTGCGATAACGGCTATTTCCTATGTAACTTTCCCCAGACTTCGCGACTGGGTCGAGCGACGCTCGCTAGTAGCCACGTTTTCGTGGGTCGGAGCTACGATGTCTGCTATATCGATTGTGCTTGCTCTCGCATCACTACCTATTGTGTACCGAGCCTATTTAGTTTCTGGTGAGAATCAGGAGGCTGCTCGGCAAGCATCACATTTGCCTGAATATTATTCAGCGAGCTTTGGCGGGATCGTGGACGAGCAGCGCGACTATGATCCATTCATTATTCCATTTGCCCAGCTGACTTCCGAGCTGGAAGCGAAGAATCACGTGTCTTTGTTTAGGAGACAATACGTTTCACCTGAAGATGTCGGCAAGTTGTCTGCAAGTAGTTACGAATCAATCGTGATTGTTACTCCTAGCAGCTTAGATGAACTAGAAAAGATTCCTGCTGGGTGTCATTTCAGTGAAATAACTGATACTGCTCAAGCCCGGCAAGCACGGGACCTTGCCACGGACGTAACTCTAATTGAGCGACAAGCAAAACCACAGTTACGTTTTTTCACTTGCCAAAATAATGGTTCCACTATCGCAGTGGCGAATCAGGGGATTTTCTCCCTTGCCCCCAACCCATTAGTGATACTCGTTCCAAACTTAAAGACTGCGTTCCCTGCAGAGACCATCATGAGTCTGGCTACTCTCGGATCTGTAGTATTTCACGATCCTCAGGAACTAATATCACGAGCGTCCTCGCTGGGTCTTAACCTGACAAGTGACAGTACTGCGGATTCGATCACGGTGTATGCACAAGATCAGCAACTAGGCTATTATGTGAGCCTGATTTCTATAGGTGCGTTACTTTTCACTGCTGTATTTAGTATGTTCGTTAGCGCGCAGCTTTACGCCGCTGCGCGCTTGCGTTCTTTTTTCCCTCGTTACATTGGTGGGACAAGCGTTAGGCAGCTTGTCCATTTTAGGATTCTTTTAGATATGGCGTTCATTGGGCTTGGCATAGGGATCGCCTTAATAATCGCTTTCGCCATGAGTTTGAACATGCCAATCTTGTTCCTCGCCGCATGCGGCGCGATTCTTCTTGCCATAGATATCGTGCTTCGCTATCAGATAACACGTATCGCGCTAGCGAGCGTATGCCAAAGAAAGAACTAGAGATATGAAACTTAAAGCAGAAAATCTTGAAATCAGGGTTGAAAAACGCGTCTTGCTATCGAGAATCAACTTTGAGTTCTGTGAAGGACAACTTGTGGGACTTATTGGGCCGAGTGGTTGCGGAAAGACTACCCTGCTCAATACTCTCGGCTTGTTGATACCTGCCCACTGTGGCTCTATCTTCTACGATGGATCCGAGGCTACCCAGTGGAGCCGACGCCAGATCAGTGCTTTTTGGCGTAACCAGGCTTCTTTTGTCATTCAAAATGCAGGTATCGACGACGACGAAAGCGTTCTTTACAACGTGACACTCAAAAAGTCATTATTTGGAGGACATGAGTCTGAACGTGCTGGATTAGAAGCGCTTGAAAAAGTAGGGCTAGCAGAACGCGCTCATGACAAAGCTCGAGTGCTCAGTGGAGGTGAACAACGTCGAGTCGCGATTGCGCGATCAATATATCGTCAATCCTCAGTCATTTTCGCTGACGAACCAACAGCCTCTCTTGATGAGGAAAACCGTATATTAATTGAATCTCTTCTCGTACACGAAGCAAAACGAGGCACGCTCGTCATTATTTCCACCCATGATATGAGACTCTCTCAACGCTGCACCTCACTTGTTAACCTTGTTAATTATCAACCAGTCTAGTACATCATGAGTCTCCTTCGACGCAACTGCCATGATAATTGGCCTTGACTTTCACGCATCTACTTGCAGGTTTAAAGATGAATGCGACGTCCTTGCCAATGCTCGATCAACCAGCGATCATGGCTTGCGACGACGAGTGTTCCGTTCCATTTACTGAGAGCTAACTCCAGCGCCTGCATGGTATCAAGATCAAGGTAGTTGGTCGGCTCGTCAATGATCAGCACGGAAGGGTTTCCTGCTAGAGCAACCGCGATCTGTTTACGGCGCTGATTCCCAGCAGATAGCTGTGAGATCGGAATTGACCACATCGATGGGTGCAAGATCCCGTTACCAAGATTTCCGATACCGTTTCGCCAGACATTATGTTCTAAACCGGGATCGCCTTCCATTGGCAGACGCTGGGGCACGAAACCTACAGAGCCGTCCCGAGACACAAAGCCGCTCACGGCTGTACCTGAAGGCGGTTCACCTATAGCGATCCAGGATAGAAGTGTGGTTTTCCCAGACCCGTTTGTTCCAGTGACCAGCAGATGTTCCCCTCTCGAGAGGTCGAGATCTAGTGGCGCAAGGCGTTCAACCGCAGATGCTTGCCTTACCGAGACCGCAACTCCCACGCCCAGATGGCCTTCTCGGGCTGGGAATTCCAATTGGTAGTTTCGCGGTTTGCGCACTTCGCGTTGCTCCAAGCGTTGGAGTCGTTCGTCGTCGTTCCGCGTACGTTTAACCGACGTAGCTGCAGCTCGATCAGCAAAAAATTTCTTCGCCATCCGGTTCGGTGGATCTTGCACGCGATCCCCGCCGGACGCGATCTTCATACTCTCTCGGCGGTGTTGCCGTAGATGACGTTTTTGAGCTTGTTGATAGCCGTGAATCTGATGGTACTTCTCTCTAGCAGTTTCCTTTGCATCAAGGTAGTCCGAATAGTTTCCCGCATTGCGCACCAGCCCCTCAATATTGGCCATACCTTCAGCTATTGCCAGTTCTTTCCACACAGAAATATCCATGTCATAAATGACCGTGGCAACGTCCTCAATAAACGCTCTATCATGACTAGCTATAAGTACCGGCCCAGGCCAGTTCTTAACAGCTTTAGTTAGAAAATCGATAGTCTCAATGTCAAGATGATTCGTCGGCTCATCAAGGATCAAAACGTCAGGACGTAGCAGAAGCAATGCTGCCAGCCGCAACCGTGCACGCTGTCCTTGAGACAATGAAGTTATATCTCGATTCGACGACATTCCGATTCCGTCGAGTCCTAGACCAGCTAACATTTCGGATGTACGAGCATCGAGAGACCAAACATCGCGTGCTGTCATTTCTGCCAGGAGCTGGTCATACTCTGATTCGAACGCATGTCCTCCATCAACCAAGGAGGTGATGATCTGGTCAAAGCGTATAGACAACTCTTTGAGCGGAGCCAAGGCTGCATCAAAGTAGTCCGCTACTGTACCATCGACGTCATCAGGATGTGGCACGAACTGTCTCGAAGCACCAGAAACAACCTCTCCCATATCTGGCTGAAGGTCTCCCTGGATGATCTTGAGCAGTGTTGTCTTACCACTACCATTTGGGCCAACCAAGAAAGCTCGTTCGCAGTCGCTAACATCAAGACTCACACGATCAAGTACACGATGAGATCCGTAAGAAAAAGAAATAGTGTCAAGATAAATTAAAGGCATAGTGATCTCCAGAACGTAGAAACTTTTGAATACGTCTCAGTAAAACTGAGTGGAAATCACATGGTCATCGGAACGACAAACTCCTAAATTCTGCCTTAATAATTATCAACTTTTTCAGTTTACCAGAGCTATCGTTGCCCCCACCTAATCCTATTATCATTTTCGGAATCCGGCGGTCATGAGTTTTGGGGCAGGATTATCCTCGAATTGCATTCTGAACTGGAACTAACTATTTCTAGGGCAAAGATTAGGGTGAACTTCACTGTGAGCGAATGAACTTAAAGCTGTCACTTTTAGGCATTCCTGTTTTGAGAAGATAAGGATATGCCGAAGTAGTATTCACAAGATTTTAGGGATCAAGCGGTGCGGATGGTTAATGACCGTCTTGCCGATGATCGTTCATGTACTCAATGGAAAGCAATTAGCGAGATTGCCCCATGTTTGGGGATATCGGTGGAAGGCGGATTCTAGCGATTGTTGCAACACCGGACTTAGGAAAGGAATTTTCAGGTGTTGTGGGCATACCAACAGGTGTAGTACCTGACGCGTTCAGTGATGTGTATTACGAGACGTGGACATTACATACGCCTACTGAACGAAGGAATGAATTTCACTCAGGCCATGAAAGCTGTGGGTGTTTCACAACGTAGTGGCAAAGTTTGGCGTAACAGCAAGAATCGTTCAACGGGCCGTAACGAAGCCATACGTGCGGATTGGTAGTGTTTGGCGTGGACAAGCCGAATCCTCTTAGCAGTCGCTACCTTTCCCAAGATGAACGCATCATTATCGCTGACATAGCCAAATACAATGCGAGCATTCGGAAGATATCGCAACGCCTGGGTCGTGCTCCTTTTAGTATTAGCCGTGAAGTTCGAGCAAATAATAAACCCGATAACAGAAGCTATGAACCTTATAGAGCTCACCACATCTCACATCAGCGTTTGAAACAGCCAAAGACACCGAAGAATTCAACGACCGCCCCCGCAAAACACTAGACTAGGACAAGCCAACCGAACGAATAATCGAACTAATCAACAACGACTGTTGCAACCACTCCTAGAATCCGCCCCTTATTGTTCGGTCCGAAGTTTGCGCGCTCCAATAATAGAGGCCACCACAGTCACAATAATGATGCCTAAGATGATACCTACCGATACACCTGGTGTTGGTTCGGTGATTGCGGTGAGCATATCGTATCCGTGGAAGGCGTGGAGCAAAAGCTTCAAACCGATGAATCCAAGGATTGCCGCCAAACCGTAGTGCAAGTAGATAAGGCGATCGAGCAGGCCATCAACGAGGAAGAACAGTTGGCGCAAGCCAAGCAACGCAAACGCATTCGATGCGAACACGATGAACGGCTCCTTCGTCAAACCAAAGATTGCTGGAATCGAATCAAGTGCGAACAGCAGGTCGATCGTACCAATGGAGATAATGCAAATAAGTAGCGGAGTTAGATAGGTCTTTCCTTGTGCCCGGTGGAATAGCTTATCGCCGACGAACCCAGCTGTAACAGGGAATACCCGAGAAATGAAGCGGGTCAGCGCAGTCGGTTTATACTCATCATCTTCTTTAACACCATTTTTGCGGTCACGCGCTTCTTGCAAACCGTCCAAGACCTGCTTGGTTGCGGTGTAGATCATCCATACACCGAAAGCGAAGAATACCCAGATGAATTTTTCAACAAGAGCTGCGCCTATCATGATGAAGATAAATCGCAACACAAGGGCAATAATGATGCCCCACATTAGCACTTTTTGCTGGAACTTCCGAGGTACCTTAAATGCCGCAATGATGATAATAAAAACAAAGATATTATCGAGCGACAGCGAATACTCGGTGATATAGCCGGCAAAAAATTCAGTGGCGAACCGGCCACCGTGACGGAAGTAGGTTGCTATACCGAAAAGTACAGCAAGCGAAACATAAACTCCGGTCCAGCGTGAGGCTTCCCCAATTGTTGGCTCGTGAGCTTTACGCACATGTCCGAAAAGATCAAAAAGAATGAGTGCGATAACCAGTATGCCAAGGACAACCCATTCCCATGAGTGGACAACCATTGACGCGTCATCGGTTGTAGAGGTCTGCGCTACGGCATTAAAAATTATGTTAAGCAAAGTTAGCCTTTCGGTACACAACATGACCGAAGGTCTCTTCCCGCCATCTCTGATCGAGTAGTGGCCTCGGCCCGGGCTAGAAGCCGCGATGACGAACCGATATTTCGTGGGAATACTCCCCTTCGCTATTTCTAGCTTACGCGAGGGTAGCTAGAAGGTAGCATCTCTGGCGTTATGATATCGCGCTCAGTTCGCGACAAGCACTATTGAGCTTGTTTGATGGCACGTAACTCGCGTTTGACATCATTGATTTCATCACGTAACCGAGCTGCAAGCTCGAACTGTAAATGTTCTGCAGCAACATGCATCTGTTCGCGCAAATCACTTAACAACTGCTCTATCTCTGCGCCATCTTGAGGTAATCGTTCGGCAACTGACTTTTCTTTGCGGTAACCCCCGTCAAGTAGCTCGCTCGTATCGAGATCTTCACGGGCGAGCATGTCAGTCACGTCAGCGATCTTCTTGCGCAATGGTTGGGGATCAACGCCGTGTTCGGTGTTGTAGGCTATCTGCTTTTCGCGACGGCGGTTGGTTTCGTCGATCGCCTCACGCATATTTGGTGTTATCGAATCGGCGTACATATGTACTTGCCCGGATACGTTTCGAGCTGCACGTCCAATGGTCTGAATGAGTGCTGTCGTAGAGCGCAAGAAGCCCTGCTTATCGGCGTCGAGGATCGCAACAAGTGAGACTTCTGGTAGATCCAAACCCTCACGCAACAGGTTGATGCCCACTAATACATCGAATTTGCCCATGCGTAGTTCACGCAACAGTTCAACGCGCCGTAAGGTATCGACGTCGGAATGCAAATACTCAACCTTGACCCCGCGTTCGGCAAGATAATCGGTGAGGTCTTCGGCCATTTTCTTGGTTAACGTGGTGACCAGAACGCGTTCATCACGATCGACGCGGGCACGTACTTGTTCGAGCAGATCGTCGATTTGGCCTTTTGTTGGCTTAACAATGATCTCTGGATCTACTAGGCCGGTAGGTCGAATAATTTGTTCCACATACCCATCTGATAATTCCATCTCGTATTTACCAGGTGTTGCCGAAAGATAAACTGTTTGACCTATACGTTCGAGAAACTCAGCAAACTTTAAGGGCCGGTTATCCATCGCAGAAGGCAAGCGGAATCCGAAATCAACCAGGGTGCGCTTGCGGGACATATCCCCTTCGTACATGGCACCAATTTGCGGTACCGTCACGTGCGATTCATCAATAATCAGCACGAAGTCTTCCGGGAAATAATCGAGCAAGGTATTCGGAGGTGTGCCTGGGCCACGACCATCAATATGCCTCGAATAATTCTCGATACCCGAGCACGTTCCGATATTGCGCATCATCTCTAAATCGTAGGTGGTACGCATTTCAAGGCGTTGGGCTTCGAGCAGCTTATTTTGATCACGCAGCTCAGTAAGCCGCTCCCCTAGTTCTTCTTCGATGGAAGCTATTGCGCGCTTCATGCGTTCTTCACCAGCAACATAGTGAGAAGCAGGGAAAATATAAGCATGGTCGGTTTCGCGTACCACATTGCCGGTTAGCGGATGGAGCAACGCGATGGAATCAATCTCATCGCCGAAGAACTCGATCCGGATTGCGAGTTCTTCATAAACTGGAATGATCTCCACAGTATCGCCGCGTACCCGGAATGTGCCACGGGTGAACGCCATATCATTGCGCGTATACTGCATCGTCACGAACTGTTTAAGTAACGCATCACGGTCAAGTTCTTGCCCAACATGGACGTCCACCATACGATCAACGTATTCTTGCGGCGTTCCCAAACCATAGATACACGAAACAGAAGCGACCACGACGGTATCGCGCCGTGTAATCAACGAATTGGTGGCCGAGTGGCGCAGCCGCTCAACTTCGTCGTTAATGGAGGAATCTTTTTCGATAAACGTATCAGTTTGCGGCACGTAGGCTTCTGGCTGGTAGTAGTCATAGTACGAAACGAAGTACTCGACGGCATTGTTGGGTAACAATTCCCGGAATTCGGCAGCCATTTGGGCGGCGAGGGTTTTGTTTGGCTCGATGATGAGTGTGGGGCGCTGTATTTGTTCGATCAACCATGCAGTGGTTGCTGATTTTCCAGTTCCGGTTGCGCCCAACAAAACGATATCTTTTTCCCCGGCGTTAATCCGCTCAGCGAGTTCCGCAATTGCGGTGGGCTGATCGCCGGACGGAGTGTATTCAGAGATAACTTCGAATGGTGCTTCTTGACGCACAATATCAGTAACAGGACGCATACCTCAAGCCTACCGGTTAGCTCCGACAATATTCGAGACCTATCGCTACCAGCTTTACAGGTAACGAGGTGTTACCTGCTGACTGTAGGCTCCTAGAAATCGTAATCGACCAGGGTTGAATACTTATTAATAGGTGGTTCCGCTTGAACACCTCTTAGTGCCCTGCCGGATCATTCCGATCAGAGAGGTTACGGGTGGAATACGTGGCAAGGGCGACAACGAGACAAAAACTAACCGACAGTACAGCCGAAAGCAGGAGATATGTTCGAGAGAACCCAAGGGCGTCCAACACAGCTCCGATCGCCGGATCTACCGCGATCGTCGCGGCCTCGTCGAACATCGCCACGATGGACAGCATTGTTGTCCGGTACTTGTCAGAAATCACCAGATTAACTTGTTCATCAATGAGGATAAAGAAAACTGATGCCAACCCAGACAACAAAACAAACGACCCCGCACCTACCCAAGGAGTCGAAGGTGTGGTCACACTCACTGCGACCAACAAAAGAATCGCTAAACCAACAACAGTGAGAACACGCAATCGCTCGTGGTCCGTTGAACGCTTGAGCCTATAAGTATTTCGAACAGCAAGCCACTGGACGATCTTCCCGACCACTAATACGATTCCCAAGTTTCGAACTTCAAGACCCTGTTCCTTCAAGAACGGCCCAAGATACGTCGAGAAATTTGACACCGCAATCATGACTATCGTCGAAGCGAGCGCAAGCGCAACAAATAGCTGATGATTTCTTATTACACCTGCGATACGGCGAAAAACTGTGCCCGGTTTATGCGCTCCGTGAGTTGATTGATCGGCTTTAGAAGATTCCGAAGATAACTGGTCATGCACACGCAGACGTAAAAACACGCCAGCAGCTGCGATATAACTCGCCACACTCAACCACAACGGTAGGCTGGTGCGCCACGAGAACAGTATCGGTCCAACCACACTTGAAGTCATGGAAAACAACAAGGTCACCGATCCGACGGCTGACCGGCTCTTCAAATAGCCATCTTCCATTCCCAATCGCTTGTGCTCTTGGAAAAGCCAGGCACTGTCAGCACCAGAAGAAAGCGCAAGGCCGGCGCCAATGACGAGTTCAGAAAGATAAACTGCTGGCAATGCGTCGAATACGGCAAGAACACTGACACCAAGCGCGATGAATAGGGAGCCGAAAGCTAACGCATACTTTTGTCCAAATCTATCGGCAAGACGTCCCATAGGTACCTCAAATAAAAGAGATACAACAGCCCCAAACGAATTAAGAAGTCCGATCTCCAGAAATGAAAGACCCTTCGCCTGAAGAATCAACGTCATCAAAGGCCATGCCATAACTGATGCAATCAGGCATTTAGCAATCAAGTATCCACGAAAAGGACGAGCAACGGAACTCTTGGGTATCTTCACAGATACTCTCCCCTCTTCACCTCAATCAGGACTTCCACACCGAGAGTTATACACCTTTCGGGGCTTGTATGCCATATTTGACTACTATCGTTACCAGCTTTACATGTAACGAGGTGTTACCAGCTCAGTGTGTAATGCTCAGCAGGGTTCGCCGTCGTCGCTTGGCGAGAACCGGTGAGGATCCAGCCTGCGTCCAAGAGTGTTGCCGCACCGGGATTAGCGCGTAGCTTCAGATGCGTTCCTTGTATTTCGACGACGTCGCACCCGGCGTTGCGTAGCCGGGTTGCTTGGAGGTGAACATCGGTTCGGAATGAGACGTTATCCATCACGCCGGTTGGTTCGCTGACTCGTTCGTGGCTAAGAGCCCAATCATAGGGAATGATCCATTCGTCCCAGAGCCGTTTCGCCGTAGAAACAAAGTCTTGTTCGCTCGAGGAATTATTGACGATGATGTCAGAGATCGCTGCGCGCGCCATATCGCCAGGCTGGGAATGAATTCGGCTCTTCGCTTGAGCTAGGCTCATCCCACGGTTGTCAACCATGCGAGCGATCCGAACGTGGTCAGGGGTATGGATAGTCATCGTGGCCATGAACGAAAATTGATTTGCGCTGCCAACCAGTAGTGGAACATCATAGACGACGATTTGGCTCGGATGAGCGGTACGTAGTTGTGCGGATACTTCACGTGCGATATAGGGGTGAATAATTGACTCGAGTTGTTGGCGTGCAGCGGAATTGGAAAACACGAAGGAGGCAAGTGCTCCACGATCGAGGTGGCCGTCTGCACGCAGGACACGCGGACCGAAGGTGCGCGCTATTTGTTCTAAGGCTTTCGTACCAGGGGCAACGACGTCGCGGGCAACCTGATCGGCGTCGATAACCATTGCGCCACGAGTGGCGAAAACGTGCGTCAGCGTGGACTTTCCTGACGCAATACCACCGGTTACTGCAAGTTTGAGCATGTCAGCGCACGTCCACTGAAGAACGCACTCCCCTTTCAATAACGCAAATAAATCGTTACCTATTTAGGTTATCGCATCTGTGCCCAGTTATCTATGTTCAACGCGGCCTGGTTACGGCATACGCATGACTCGCACCGGGTCACGATATGCGGCAAAAATAGCGGGCGGAATTGCTGCTACCACGGCTACACATAGAGCCAATATAATGCTGGCGAGCGCGAAGTCGAGCGGTACGGGAGTGTGCGCAAAATACATCACCGTATAGCCGAGTATGACGCCGGAAACAATGCCGATCAAGCTGATGACTGCAGTACGTAGAACCACGAAACAAATCAGGGCGGACCTCGTGATCCCTAGGGTTCGACGTCGTCCTAAATCTTTGGCATGGATAAGTACGTTAGTTAGCACAATAACACCAATAATCACGATTCCCACACCATGAACAAGTAATAAAATCGCGCCAGATTGCTGCTTTAAAGAATTAATCAAGGCCTGTGACTCAGCCGCTTTTCGGGCTGAGGATTCCACAGTTACTGTGGACTGGGCTGAAGGCAGATTCTTGATCAGGACGTGTTCCATCGGACCAACGTCGTCGAGGCTGGGCGCAACAAAACGCATTTGCGACCACGCTTGAGCTGATTGGGTCGGCCCGATAACGAGATCGGCTAAATCTTCGTGCGGGGCGAGGGAATCAAAAGAGCCGACGACGGCCCACTGGTGTCCGTCAGCGCTCATGACGTAACCTGAAGAGCTAGTGAGCCCCAGTTTGGCTTTGGCGTTTTGTCCCACGATTACTTCACCAGCTCGCGGCATGCGACCTTCGTTGAGTTCTAGCGCATCGTCGATGTTTCCGGCTAATGAGACGAGGCCTACTCGCGATGCATTTAAGCCAAGCTTTCCGTTGACGACGTCGACGGGCCTGCTGAGCGCAAGCACTGATTGTGCCCCACTTTGAGTTGCGTACGTATGGACGAATGCGTCAGTAAGTAAAGAACCTTCGGGATCGAGGACTGTAAAGGTGCGTGCTTCAATACGCGCTAGTTGCTGTTCTAAACCATCTGATTGGGCAACGCTTTTGCCGGCGGTGACAAGAGTAAGCAACGAAATAATCAAGGTGACGATGCCAAGCATGAGTGCCGAGATGCGAGAGGCCCACGCTGCTTTCATAACTTCGTGAATAAAGCGTACGTTCATAGTTGCACCACGTCGTCGGCATAGTTGATAACTGTGGGGTCGTGCGTAGCTATCAACACGGTTTTATCTGATTGTGCTGCTTCGCGTAGCGCGTTGAGCACGATCAGCGAGTTGTGCTCATCGAGGTTGCCGGTAGGTTCGTCGGCGAGGATAATGTGTGGATTGTTGATGAGCGCCCGGCATACCGCTACACGTTGGGCTTGTCCACCAGATATTTGACCAGGTTTGCGATATGCCTCATTATCAACTCCCATACGGGTCAAAAGTTCGAGCGCATAGGTCTCTTGGGTACGACGGTTTACGTGTGTATAAATACCTGGTTCACACACTGAGTCGATAATGCTACGGTTGGGATCAAGCTCAGCGTTTTGAAAAATGAATCCGAAATTATGTGCTCGATAGGACGACTTTTGGCTATCGTTAAGCGCCGTAAGATCAGTGTGACCGTAATAGATGTTGCCTGCTGTTGGAGCAAGCATTAAACCGAGGATATAGAGCAATGTTGATTTGCCGCGTCCCGATTCGCCAGTGATCGCAGTAATCTTTCCGGGGGTAAAGGTCAGTGAAAGACCATCGTATAATTCCGGGTCATGTTTGCTGTAGCGAAACGTTAGGTCAGCAACCCTTAGCTTGTCATTCACGAGATTGCTCCGCAATTGCTTCGACTTTTGTTCCCACCTCGATACCATCAACAACGGCTAATCCTGAGGCGAGGGCGCGCACAGTCACTGGAACAAGGTGAGACTCCTTGCCGTCAATGACACGTACCTGGGTTTGCCCATCAGCAGTGGTGAGGATAGCCGATACCGGAACAGTGGGGCCAGTTTGTTCGGGAACAAGAACAACGTGAGTGTTCAGATGGAGTAACTCCCCCGGTGGTAATTCGCTACAACTATCACCGCACAGAATTGATCCATCTGGCGCGGTAACGGGGATAGATACGCCATCTGGTGTGGTTGTACCAGATCCCGCTACACCTTCCCACATGGTTTGGCCACTATGCACTTGTACTACTGCCCCGGTCGGAATCATCTCTGCTTGGCCCTGTCCAAGCATCATGATAAAGGTTGGAGTTTGGGAATAGGTAGATAGGAATGCTTCGCCACCGTTGAGTTGGGCTCCGGTAAACAATATCTTGTTATCAATTTTTATTGGCGTATCGTTATGCGGGATAGCTATGAGAGTTCCGTGAGGAAACTGTCCCGTTTCTTCTATTCCGTGGTCTTTCTGGAAAGCTTTAACTCCCCACGCTAGCCCTGAGGTAAATGTTTGGCCTTCTCGTACGTCGATATATCCTAGGTCGGCGAGAAAATTTCGCAAGGCGACGACGTCGTCACCGCGTACACCTTCGGATAAATGGCGCCAGATTGGAGTGGAGCTGACTATCGCCCACACGGGTTGATCGTTGACAGTATAGAGGTTATCTCCTTGCGTGGCCGAGGTTTTATCGGTCACGTATGTTGCAGTGCCGGTGAGAGTATTGGCAGATAGTGGTAGTGGATCACGCGAAGCTGTTGTTGTCACGGTCAAGGATTGGCCGACAGTTTGTTCTAAGACGTCAACTGTTATGTGTGTTTCTGACGTTGGATTAGATACTGCCTGCGTTGCAAACGTCACCCGCAATGCCCATAAAATGCTTAACACAGTTAGGGTTGTTAGCAGTAGAAACAAACTAACAACTATAACTTTTTTAGGACGTTTCGTCATTTCCTGACCTATGCTTTACCAAATCGGCGGTGTGCACATGCCGTAGGTACCGTTCCATGTTAGCCAGTCCGAATGCGCGGACCATGATTTAGTGCCGCCATTGCGCGCAACTACCGTTTTTTCGTAAACCCCACCCTTTTTGAAAAAGGTTACCCCGCCAATTTTAAGTGTCATAACACTATCAACTCTTTGCTGTTTGCCGTGAACGGCGTTAACTGCACCATTTGTACATGTTGTTGTTCCACCTTTTGTGCCAGCCATAGCTGGGAGCGATCCGCCCAGCACCAAACCCGTTGCGCAAATGATACTGGCAATGGCACGTAATGATTTCTTCATGTTTTCACCTCTTTAAGGTAAAGTTTACTTGAGATTGTACTCACCATTGAGTAAGTTAAAGATATCAATTATTCCTTATTGTGTAAAGGAGGATTTAATGTTTAAACCTAGCAAAGTTCTTATTCTTCTTGTTGTGGGGTTGTTATTGAGCGCATGTCAAAGTGCTGAGACTAGTTCAGATCTGACAGTCCCGTCACAGCAAAGTGCGGATAGGTTTGCGCCGAGTAAAACCTGGGATTACACCTCATGGGAACCCACTATTAAGATTGTTCGGAAAAAGATGACCGAGGAAGAAAAGCTCCAATGGCGTACCGACTGGCTTAATCGGAACAAAAACATCGAAGGTGTTGATCCGAGCCAGCTCAACGATCCGGGTCTCGTTCGTTTCGAACCAACCCTCCGCGACGCTGACCTTTCAGTAGCGCAGTGTCTTAACGACCGCGGGTTTAAAGCTCACCCACACCCGACCGGTGGTATTCAATTTGACCCTCATCCGCAGTCTCAAGAACCCGCATTATTGACTGCTGACTGGGAATGTAATGCTATGTACACCCCAGAACCGGCGTTGTTGACTGATTGGTCTGAAGATCAACTGTCTTTACTTTATGATTATTGGGATCAATACTTTATCCCGTGCTTAGCAGACCACAACATCAATGTTGATACGTCTCATAAACCAAGTAAACAAACATGGGTAAGCTTATTCCACACACCAGATAGCATATCGTGGCAACCAGATGACTATCTGGTATTTGTAGATCGCTATCCCGGTGGTGAACAAGTCCAAAAAGACTGCCCTGGAATGCCACCAACCGACGTCTTCTACGGAGCAGAAGAATGAAATAATACTCATGAAATAAGGCTGTGGCCCGAACGTAATTGTTCGGGCCACAGCCTTTAAGATTAACTAACTTATGAGTTTAGCTAAACTCATTAAGCTCAGTTATTGGTGAGCTTGTCGCGCAAAGCAGCAAGAGCCTCGTCAGAAGCGAGTGTGCCAGCAACATCAGCATCAGCCGATGAGTAGTTAGCTGGAGCAGCTTCCTCGGTTTCGGAAGTAGCAGCTGGAGCGGCAACAGCGGCAGCAGCATCAGCTTCGGCTGCGGCAGCAACCTGAGCCTTGTGTGCTTGCCAGCGAGCTTCAGCAGCAGCATACTCTGCTTCCCAAGCAGCCTGGTTCTCTTCGTAACCTTCGAGCCATTCGTTGGTCTCAGGATCGAAGCCTTCTGGGTACTTGTAGTTGCCCTCTTCGTCGTACTCAGCGGACATGCCGTACAGTGATGGATCGAAGTCTTCCGAGTTAGGATCCACACCTTCGTTAGCCTGCTTGAGCGAGAGCGAGATGCGACGACGATCAAGATCAATATCGATCACCTTAACGAAGACATCGTCGCCAACCTTGACAACCTGCTCTGGCAGATCAACGTGACGCTGTGCGAGTTCAGAAATGTGAACGAGGCCTTCGATGCCGTCCTCGACGCGAACGAATGCACCGAATGGAACAAGCTTGGTGACCTTACCTGGCACGACCTGGCTAATAGCGTGGGTACGTGCGAAGGTCTGCCATGGATCTTCCTGAGTAGCCTTGAGCGAGAGCGAAACACGCTCGCGATCCATATCGACTTCAAGAACTTCAACGGTCACTGGAGTACCGACTTCGACAACCTCAGATGGGTGATCGATGTGCTTCCAGGAGAGCTCGGAAACGTGAACGAGACCGTCTACGCCGCCAAGATCAACGAATGCACCGAAGTTAACGATGGAGGAAATGACGCCTTCACGTACCTGGCCCTTTTGAAGGGTGTTAAGGAAGGTAGAGCGTACTTCAGACTGAGTCTGCTCGAGCCAAGAGCGACGAGAAAGAACAACGTTGTTGCGGTTCTTATCGAGTTCGATGATCTTAGCTTCGATTTCCTTGCCAATGTATGGCTGGAGGTCGCGCACGCGACGCATCTCAACGAGAGATGCTGGCAGGAAGCCGCGCAAGCCAATGTCGAGGATGAGACCACCCTTGACAACTTCGATGACGGTACCGGTAACGACGCCGTCTGCTTCCTTGACTTCTTCGATCTTTGCCCAAGCGCGCTCGTACTGTGCACGCTTCTTGGAAAGAATTAAACGACCCTCTTTGTCTTCCTTCTGGATGACGAGGGCTTCGATCTTGTCACCAACTTCGACGACGTCATCTGGATCGACATCGTGCTTGATGGACAGTTCTTTGGAAGGAATAACGCCTTCGGTCTTGTAGCCGATATCGAGCAGGACTTCGTCCCGATCAACCTTAACTACGGTGCCTTCGACGATGTCGCCATCGTTAAAGTACTTGATGGTTTCGTCAACGGCAGCAATAAGCTCTTCCTCGGTACCAATATCGTTAATGGCAACCTCGGTAGTAGTGTTGTTCGTGGTCATAGAGTTGGTGACTCCGAATTTATAATAGTTACGTATATGGACATGTGGTTCACCTCGATGTGCAAGCACAAAGATGTACCAAGCGTCAAGTTTACGTTGTTTTCCCGCGAAAAGCCAACTAAAAATAAGAATATCGTTGCCAGCTACGCCACAACTAGGAAGAAATCACCATGCAATACGGCCATCACCAGCTCTCCCCTGCCGATAACCCCATAAATGCCAACGAAAAATGGTGGTCAGAAAATGCCGGTGACTACCTCACCGAGCACGGCGAAATACTCGGCGATAACGACTTCATCTGGGGTCCGGAAGGATTGCGCGAAGCCGACATCGAATTTCTCGGCACACTCACCCAGAAAAAAGTCCTCGAAATCGGAGCCGGAGCAGCTCAATGCTCGCGATATCTCGCAAGCCGCGGCATCGACGTCGTCGCAACCGATTTGGCGTCAGGAATGCTCACACACGCCGAAAAACTCAACCACACATATGGTATCGAATTTCCACTCATCCAAGCAGATGCGCGACAACTGCCGTTTGACGACGACAGCTTCGACGTCATCTTCA
The DNA here is from genome assembly GCF_016904675.1 of Arcanobacterium phocisimile. NCBI lineage: Bacteria > Bacillati > Actinomycetota > Actinomycetes > Actinomycetales > Actinomycetaceae > Arcanobacterium > Arcanobacterium phocisimile. Next base: position 1,028,797 of record NZ_CP070228.1, read on the forward strand.
CAAGTTTCGGCGTCCTGCCCTTCGTTCCAGAGCTCACCGAAGTGCACAATGAAGTCTCCCGAGTGCTACGCACGGGCGGAATCTGGGCGTATTCAGCACTCCACCCGACGCGTTGGATGTTCCCCGATGACCCAACCGAAAATGGGCTAACCGCTATACGGTCTTATTTTGACCGCACTCCCTACATAGAGCGCAACGACGCAACTTTGGACTACGCCGAATTCCACCACACCCTCGCCGACCATATGAACTCACTCGTCGACAGCGGATTCACAATCGATGAACTCTTCGAGCCACCATGGCCAGCCGGGCGCGACATTGTGTGGGGCGGATGGGGACCACAGCGGTCACACATTCTCCCCGGAACGCTAATGATCCGCGCCATCGCCAATTAGTGCGCCGCCTTGCGGTAATTAGTGAGCGGCCTCGCGCCAATTACGACCGATACCAATACCAACCGACAGCGGCACGCTCAACGATTCCCAAGCGCTCCCCATCTGCTCACGAACCACGTCTTCAACTTGCTCAGCCTCACTGGCCACAACTTCGAGAACAAGTTCGTCATGTACCTGAAGGAGCACACGAGAGGCAAGCTGGCGGCGCGTTAATTCAGATTCCACATTGAGCATAGCTATCTTAATGATATCCGCAGCCGAACCCTGAATCGGGGCATTGAGTGCCATGCGTTCCGCAGATTCGCGCACCTGACGACTTTGTGAATTCAGCTCCGGCAAATACCGACGCCGGCCCAAAATCGTTTCGGTGTAGCTTTCCTTTCGCGCCTTATCAACAAGCCCATCAAGATACTGCTTCACCGCCCCGAACCGCTGGAAGTAACCATCCATCAAATTCTGTGCCTCCGGTACCGGAATCTTTAACTGGGCCGATAAGCCGTAGGCAGATAAGCCATACACAAGACCGTAAGACATCGCTTTAATCTTCGAACGCTGCGCACCAGAAACATCGCTCTCTGCAATTCCATACACACGCGACGCAACGAAGCGATGCAAATCAGCGCCCTGATTAAATGCCTCGATGAGCGCAGTGTCGTTCGACAAATGTGCCATCAGACGCATCTCGATCTGGGAATAGTCGGCAGTCATCAAGTAATCGAAGCCCTCACCGGCCACAAAAACTTCCCTAATACGTTGACCTTCTTCAGTACGCGCATGAATATTTTGCAAATTCGGATCAGTTGAGGACAACCGCCCGGTAGCTGCAACCGTCTGCTGATAAGTAGTGCGAATCCGGCCATCGCTTTGCACCGCACGTTGCAATCCTTCTACCGACTGACGCAACTTAATCGCATCGCGATGTTCAAGCAGTGACGACAAAAATGCTTGACCAGCCAAGGCTTCGTCGTCCTCACGCAAACTAATTTTTGCCAGCAAGCCAGCCAACGCATCGGCGTTCGTGGTGTATCCGGACTTTGTTTTCTTCGTTTTCGGCAGATTGAGCTGATCAAACAAGACTGCCTGCAGTTGCTTCGGGCTAGAAAGATTAACCGAGCTATCGCCGATAGCATCCCATGCCTGCTGCGCTGCAGCTTGCACACGCGCATCAAAATCTGCATGTAGTGCGTCCAACCGATCACGATCTACCGCAATACCGCGACTCTCCATACGAGCCAACCCTTCGGTGACCCGTAATTCCAAGTCCACAAGAGTATCGTTGTAGTCCTCGGCATCAAACTCACGCTCGAACGCCTCACGCAAATCATGCACGAGAACAGCGCGCTGACCAATATCTTCCCCAACGATCTGACCATCAAGGCTAATGCCTAACGTATCGGAATCCCCGGCATTCAGATCGACCGCTAAATAGCGTTGCACCAATTCCGCAAAATCATACGAACGCTGATCTGGATGCAAAAGATAGGCGTCGATTTCGGTATCAGCGCTGATACCCGAGAGCGACATTCCTTGACCCTGCCAGGCGTGGATCTGAGCTTTTAAACCGTGGCCGAGAAGTGGAACGTCAGGATCTTTAATAATTTCGGTGAGCGTGTTTGTATCTTCAGGATTAAGGAGCGCGGGAGAACCAACAAAAACGAATCCATCGTTGCTGGCAAGCGCAAACGTATCAACCCTGCCCTTCCCTGGCGTGCCAACACCATCAAAAGCAAGCGCATAGGGCGCTGGGTGTTCGTGAATAAAAGTAGACAGCGCAACCTTACCGGCACTAACAACGCTCACCGTGCGTACCGAAACTGCTTCCTGATCTTCTGCTAGGGGTGCTAACCCAGCACGAAGCGGCAGCTCATCCAACACCCGTTTGCGCAAAGAAGTGAAATCCAACGTATCAAACAGCTCATGCAGTGCCTGCTGATCGACACCCAATGGGCGCAGGGCTTCCAAATCGGGGACGATATCTAAATCACGAATAAGTTGGTTCAGTTGGCGATTAAGACGAACTTGTTCGACGTGGTCGCGCAGAGACTGCCCGGCCTTCCCTTTGATTTCGTCCGCATGATCAATGAGCGCATCAAGATTACCGTATAGCTGCAGCCACTTGGCTGCAGTCTTCGGGCCGACACCTGGAACGCCAGGAAGGTTATCGGCCTTCTCACCAACCAACGCAGCTAAATCGGAGTACATTTCTGGACGTACCCCGCTACGCTCTTCAACCCCATCCGGGTTCAGCAGGAGCATTTGGGCGCGAGGCATGGGATAAACAACCGACGTCTGCTCCGAAACGAGCTGGTAGGAATCCTTATCGCCGGACGCAATATAGACGTCCATTCCAGCCTCTTCGCCGCGGGCGCTGAGAGTTGCGACGATATCGTCTGCTTCGTAATCCTCAACCGTCAACCAGGAAACACCTAAGACGTTGAGTACCTCTTGGATGACCCCGATCTGCCCTTTGAATTCTTCCGGAGTTTTCGCACGGCCGCCCTTATATTCGCCATACTCGCGGGTACGGAATGTACCGCCGGGTAGATCGAAGGCCACAGCGATGTGCGTGGGCTGATAATCATTGATTAACCGCAACAAGGTGTTAATGAAGCCGTGAACGGCATTAGTGTACTGGCCTTGAGCGGTGCGGAAGGAATCGGCAGGCAACGCAAAGAAGGACCGGAAGGCCATGGAATGGCCGTCGAGCAAGAGCATGATATTTTTAGTCACGTTCCAAGCCTACCGGGTTGTTCCCACAGTTTCTTGTGCGAGTAGACTAGGCGTATGAAATATTTAGCATCAGAAATTAACGACGGCGAACTCGCTGCACACTTAGGCGTCAAACTTATCACGGTAAGCGAGACCGAAGTGGTTGAGTCGATACCGACTCGAGGGAACGTTCAGCCATTTGGCGTGCTACACGGTGGAGCCAATGCGTTCTTGGTAGAAGACGCAGCTTCGCGGCTAGCCTTGCTGAATGCGCCTGAAGGACGCATAGCTGTCGGAACTGAACTAAATATTTCTCAACTAGCGCCAAATATGACAGACGCAGCGATCGCACGCGCCGAAACCATTCGGGCAAGTTCGAGCTCACTTGTTGCCAGTGTAGAAATTACCGATAGTAATGGTGTACTGACAGCACTAGGCCGAATGACGTGTGTGTTTATTCAGAAACCTGGTCGATAACAGCGTCAGCGACTTCACGCATCGTCAGACGGCGATTCATCGACGTCTTCTGAATCCACCGGAACGCCTCTGGCTCGGTTAGACCCATCTTGTCCTGAAGAAGTCCCTTAGCACGATCAATACGCTTACGGGTTTCAAACTGCTCAGCGAGCGAAGAAACCTCAGCCTCCAGCGAGACAATCTCCTGGTGACGCGACAACGCAATCTCGATCGCAGGAAGCAGATCATTCGGAGTAAACGGCTTAACAAGAAACGCCATCGCGCCGGCATCACGTGCCCGGTCAACAATTTCCTTTTGTGAGAACGCCGTAAGCATGACGATTGCACAACGCTGTGAGGCAAGAATGCGTTCGGCGGCCGAAACCCCATCGAGACCTGGCATCTTCACATCCATGACAATGAGGTCAGGTTTGTGTTCTGCAGCGAGCTCAATAGCTTCTTCGCCATTCGATCCCTCGGCAACAACCTCGAAGCCGGCTTCACGTAGCGTTTCAACAATATCAAGACGGATAAGTGTTTCATCTTCAACAACCAAAGCGCGTACATCTCGCGGATTTGGTCCCTGAGCGACATCATTAATCTCAGTGTCGTCAATAATTTGTGCCACGTCCGCCTCCTTGACTGAATTACACGCTGCGAAATACCGACAACGGTAAACATTATATACGCAACTTTGTGAGATAGAAGTGCTCCCGGAGGGACTCGAACCCTCATGCCTTTCGGCGCAGCATTTTGAGTGCTGTGTGTCTGCCAATTCCACCACAGGAGCGATGGACAACCACGATATTACACGAATAATGGCCGCCCTGCGATTTTACCGAAGTAGGTAAGAATCACATATTCGAAATTCAGCTCATCGGCGAGTCTCGCCCATCTTGTGAATACGAATTGTGTTAGTAGAGCCAACAACCCCTGGTGGCATACCGGAAACGATCACCACACGGTCGCCGTCAACAGCCAGGCCTTCCTTGCGCAACACTTCATCCACCTGATCAACCATTTGATCTGTCGTGGAGACAGTTGAAAGCGTGAGTGTTTCAAGACCCCACGACAGTGCGAGCTGACGACGTACCTTCTCATTATCGGTAAAGACCACGAGTGGAATACGGCCACGTAACCGGGACATCCGGCGGGCAGTCTGACCTGAAGAAGTGAACACCGCAATGAACTTCACGCCGATAGCTTCACCAATATCCATGGCCGACTTGGTGATAACACCGTTACGAGTACGGTGTAGGTTCGAGATCCGAGGAATCGACTCGATACCGTGTTCTTCGGTATACGAAATGATTGACGCCATCGTTTGCACACACATAATAGGGTATTTACCAACTGAGGTTTCTCCCGAAAGCATAACCGCATCAGCGCCGTCAAGAATAGCGTTAGCACAGTCAGAGGTTTCTGCGCGTGTTGGCGTTGGAGCCGAAATCATCGACTCGAGAACCTGAGTTGCCACAATAACTGGCTTAGCGTTACGGCGAGCAATCGTAATCGCACGCTTTTGCACAATTGGAACTTGCTGCAACGGCAATTCGACACCCAAATCGCCTCGGGCAACCATCAAGCCGTCGAACGCGCGAACAATATCTTCAAGTACACTCACAGCCTGTGGCTTTTCGATCTTCGCAATAACTGGAATGCGGTGGCCTACCCGATCCATTACCTCGTGAACGTCTTCGATATCCTTAGGCGAACGCACGAATGACAACGCGATAAGATCAGCGCCATAATTCAGACCCCATTCGAGATCTTCCTTATCCTTCTCCGAAAGAGCAGGAACAGACACTGCCACACCAGGCAAGTTAACACCCTTGTTGTTCGAGACCGTTCCGCCAATAAGCACCTGGGTGCGTACGTCGTTACCTTCAACCGACAGAACGCGAACCTGAACCTTACCGTCATCGATAAGAATCAGATCGCCTTCGGAACAATCCCCCGGTAGCCCCTTAAACGTCGTCGAGACGCGATCTTTATCGCCAGGAACATCGTCCGTCGTGATTGTGAAAATATCACCGGTCTCTAAAAGGACAGGACCTTCAGCGAAGCGACCAAGTCGAATCTTTGGACCTTGGAGATCCACAAGAATCGCAACTGGCTTCCGCAGTTCTTCGGAGGCTTGACGTACCCAATCAATGCGCTCTTCATGCTCTTCGTGAGAGCCGTGAGAAGCATTAATACGGGCAACATTCATGCCGGCTTTAACTAGTTCGAGAATCTGATCCTTGGAATTAACCGCAGGACCTAATGTACATACAATTTTGGCTTTGCGCATGGTGTTTATCTTACCTGATTCCTTCTGATTCAGTGCTATCTTCCTGAGAGCGGAGATAAATATCGGTTATTTCTGGTTGCTCGACAACTTTCCGGCGCAGCCACACCAGAGCAATGATTCCGCCGCAGCAGACGATTATTGACGTCCACACGTTCAACCGCAGTCCCATGATGAGGGTGGCATCGTCGATACGTAAATTCTCAATCCATACTCGGCCCAGCGTATACACCACGACATAGAGCGCTAGAAGTTGCCCACCTCGCAGCTGGAACCGACGCTCGGCCCATAAGAGGAAGAAAAAGCCCGCCAAGCACCAGAGCAATTCATAGAGAAAAGTCGGATGAAACGTTGTACCTGATGCAAAACCCGCAGGCATATGTGCATCGTCGATTTCTAACGCCCACGGCAGCGTCGTCGGAGCACCAAACAATTCCTGATTGAAATAGTTCCCCAAGCGACCAATAGCCTGGCCAAGGATCACGCCCGGAATGAACGCATCTGCAAAGGCACCGAATCGCAAACCATGACGACGCAGGCTCACCCACGCAGCAAACGCGCCGAACAACACTGCACCCCAGATCCCCAGGCCACCTTCCCAGATGCGGAAAATTTTCGTCCAATCACCATTTTCACCAAAATATGGCGTAGGCGAAGTAATCACATGGTAGAGACGAGCACCGAAAATACCGGCGACAACCATCCAGACGCCGATATCTTCCGATACGCCAGCAGGTCCGCCCTTTTTCTGGTACCGCTTGTCTCCCATATACCAGGCGAGCAAAATACTCACCAAAATAAACATCGCATAGGCCCGAATAGGGATAGGACCTAGCATCCATACGCCTTGTGGCGGCGAAGGAAATGAAGTGAGCACGTGGTTCTCCTTTAGCGCTCGAAATGGGTTAGTTACTAAATATTTTATACGCTTGTGTTCTTGGCGCTCGGTTTTTCATCCGAAATCGCGAGGATATCTAAGACAATAAGAACATCCTCTTCGCCCTGAGCTTGGGCTGCCGGAACCGAAATAGCGATGCGTGATCCCACCCGTTGATCCAGCAAACCAGCATGAAGACCAGGGAAAACATCTTCGACGGCAATGTATGCCGGTGGATTTCCATTGGTAAACGTGTTTTCGATAGGCGTACCATCGGCATGCGCCAAAACATAATTTGCGTAGACAACGTCATCTTGTGTCACCTGCGCGCCCTGACCAGAGACCACTGGGAAGATCCGTACGTTATCAATCGGCGTGGATACACCGCCAACGACCGGAACTCCGTCGTCGTCGCTAGAAACAACGGGAATAAGCGGATCAGTAGGCTGGGACTGAACCTGGCCAGTCACTCGCGTCGGCAAGATATCGACGATAATCATCGACGTGCGATCCGCTAACGGATCAATCACTGCAAGACGAGTACCCTCGTGTTTGCCAACGACGACGTCAGCAAGTTTGCCAACCGATGATTTATTCGCAACCCCGCTCACAATAGTGGGAAGATCTGCTACCTGAGACCACTCATCACCCGCCGCCGTAAATTTCGTGGCACGCAACAACACCTGGTTATCGGCATCAATAACACGCCCCTCACCGGCAATGAGCTCACGAATCTGTCGGCCCTCGGAGGCTGGTGTCCCCGTCGTCGTCACGGTAACTACCGCACCAAAATTTCCTTCCACGTTCATCGCGAAGGCAGGCTCACGAGTTGTAACATTCCACAACAACGTCGAGAAACCAATACCAGCCATGAACGCCAGAACTGCAAGCGGCACAGCCACATACTTATTCATTGTTTTCCATTGAATCAATTAAAGCCTCGATGTCAGCATTAGATGTAGCAAACGGATCACTCAACCCTACAGTAACACCATTTCCGTCATTGAATAACCGGACTAATCCCCAGTCCGCCGAAAAATCACGATGGTGACGGCGCGCAGCATGAATAAACGCTGAACGGATCCGCGCCCGTGATGTTTGCGGAGGATAATGCATCGCGCGGGCGACGTCGTCGTCGGAAACTGCCGACTTTAGCACCCCACTCTGCTCAAGTTTAGAACGCAGACCTGCACTCGAAACATCGTGCCAGGCCAATTCAAGACGTGAAATGCGATCGTCGCTGAGCGGAACATGGAACCGGTGACGGTAGCGGGTGATGAGCTCATACTTTGCTATCCACTCGATTTCCGTGTGTACAGCACCAAAATCGTTTGTTTCGAACGCATGGAGTGCTCGCTCCCAGAGATCGAAAGCATAGCGCATCAATGGATCGAGATCGGCAAACCAGCCAGCTCGCTCATAATGCTCGCGCACGATCTGAAAAATCTCCGCCTGAACCTCAGTGGCACTGATAGTTTGACCATTAGCGCGTTCGAGTAGCACACGCCCCGAAAGATCTTGGGCGACGTCGCGGATGGCGCGCATCGGATCAAGAAGTTGGAGAGATGGGAGACGCACACCATCTTCCATCACGTTCAACACCGCGTTCGTCATGCCAACTTTAAGTGCAGTCGTTGCTGACGACATATTAGAATCGCCCACAATAACGTGCATCCGGCGATAGTTTTCCGCATCTGCATGCGGTTCGTCGCGAGTGTTGATCATTGGGCGGGTGCGGGTAGACGACGTCGAAACCGCGCCGTGCATATGGCGAGCGCGCTGGGACAGTTCAAACCGTACCGTGCCTGGTTCATGATAAACGTAGCCGGCGCCAACAAGTAATTGACGGGTGACGAAGAACGGTACCAGATCGTTGAGCCGATCAAGGAAATCCAAACGACGACGAACCAAATAATTTTCGTGGCAGCCATAGGAATGTTGCGCGGTGTCCACGTTGTTTTTAAACAGATGGATATGGGAGGTCTCTAGGCGTTCTTGAGCGACCTGTGCCATCTGGACGAGCAGCTCATCACCTGCGCGATCTTGAGCAAGGAGATCGGCTAGCTGGGTGCATTCTGCAGTGGCATATTCCGGATGATCGCCGATATCAAGGTAGAGGCGCCCACCGTTTTCTAAAAATGCTGACGTTGATCCGGTACGTTGTTGCATATCGGCAAACAACTGTTCGGCAATAACGGCCGGCTCAGTGGCGATATGGGCACCAGAAGAATCCGAGCTGGCGATGCCATACTCGGTTTCGATTCCCATAATTCGGTTGATCACTGGCCACCCTTTTGTACGAAGCCTTGAACGAATGACGAGGCGTTGGTTTCCAGGATCGAATCAATATCGTCCAATAGGGCGTCGACGTCGAATGGGGCGTCCGTTGTCTGTTCAACGGTTTCTTCTGCTGAAACTACGGATTCGCGTTGGATACGCTGGAATTCTTGTTCGCTCATTATTCTCCTTTAACCAAGTCGGTACCAAAATGCCGATATGTCGATAGTGGGGTTTGTGTAGTGGCGAAGAAATCGCTGATCTGATCGAATGTTGGTTCGTGGGGATCCATAAAGTTGATGCGCCGCGGCCCGTCAGTGGTATCAAGAACCGCACTGGACCAACCTAAGGTGCGTACATCGTGCTCAAAATAGCGTAAGAGCACTTCACGGAAATATGCTCGAGAAACGTGCGGAGCATGCTGTTGGCCTTGGGCAATCTGCTCAGCCGAATACAGGCGGTCTACCCGGCCAGCTTGATCGAGCTTATGAACGATTGACGCCGAAGGGCGCAAATCGTGCCATTGGAGATCGAAGGCGCGTAGCTGGTCAGAGTCCCATGAGGAACCAGAGCGCTGGCGCAGATGGTCGAGCATCTGATATTTCGCGATCCACTCAATACGCGGCGCTGCCTGGAAAAGATCCGTGCGTAAGGTATCGAGTGTCGATTGCCAGAGTTCTACGAACTTCGCGGTATCGGGGTCGCTTTGGCCCACGCGGTCGATAGTTGTACGCACCGCGTCCAGATAGATCTGTTGGATGTCGATAGCTGTGCGCGTGGAGCCGTCATGCATATCAACTGCGTGACGCAGCGTTGGGTCATGGGAGATTTCCCACGTGGCGGCCACCGGTTCAAACAAGACAAGCGATTCCAGATCGAGTGGCATAGCGTCTTGTTCGAGCATCCACAACACAAGATTCGTTGTGCCGACCTTCAACAAGATCGACTGGTCGAATTGGTTCGCGTCTCCCCCAATAACGTGAAGACGGCGATACTTCTCTGGGGTTGCATGCGGTTCATCGCGCGAATTAATAATCGGACGATTGAACGTTGTTTCGAGGCCAACGACGTTTTCGACATAGTCAGCACGTTGCGAGATTTGGAATCCGCTGGCTTGCGAGGCTTGGCCTAAGCCGACGCGTCCCGTTCCACACAGAATTTGCCGAGAAACGAAAAACGGGGTGAGGTAGCGGATGACGTCGTTGAACGGGACTTGGCGCGAGAGTAAATAATTTTCGTGACTGCCGTAGGCTGCGCCCTTGCCATCAACGTTGTTTTTGTAGATAACAACATTGCGCCCCTGAGCGTTTAACAGGTCCATCGTTTCACGTGCAAGAGCTTCACCAGCACGATCCCACAAAACAGCTTCGTAGGGAGTAGTAACTTCGGGCGTGGAATACTCCGGATGCGCATGGTCGACATACCAGCGTCCGCCGTTTGGCAACGCAATATTGGTGATCTTGGTATCGGCAGGCAGCTCAGACAACGGCGGAACCGGGTTATCCGTGAGCTGATCAGGGTGGGCTACTTGGCGGCCAACGCGAAAACCGCGAGCATCGTTAAGCGGATCTTCGGAGTGGAAATCCCAGGTAGCAATCGGCGCTTGGCAACCGCGAGCATACGCGTCCACGACTTGTGCACTGAGCGAAAATGAATCTTGCACGTCGGCGTCGAGATCAAGAATACCGAACTCGGTTTCTAACCCAACTATTCTGTTTACTGCCATGATTCTCTCAGCCTTGTTGCCGGGTACGGCGAACGGAGACGATGTCGGGACGTCCCTCTACCCGGGCCCATTCTTTCGGGTTATCCACACGGGCTAATGCTTCGTTTTCTGCAAGATCCTCACGGACGGCACGAAGAAGATGCGAGGTTTGCACGCCGTGCTCCCCCATCGCCAAATAGTCTTTGATCGCATATTTCTTTGCACGCTCAACAATGCCTGCCAGCATTGCTCCCGAGACCATATGATGAGCGTAGAGCGTTTGGGTGTGTCCGTCTCGATAGGTCACTTCGACGAAGGCGTTATCTGGGGTTTCCTCCCACAGCTCGTCCACAGTTGCCGTAATCATCGCATTGAGTGCGCTCGACAGATCCCCATGTCGGGCAATTTCCGAGGCATGGACAGGCACGCTAGGAACAAGATACTTGCCGAGAATATCGCGGGCGCCAGCATAGTCTGGCCGGGAGATATGGATTTTGATATCGAGACGCCCTGGCCGCAAAATCGCTGGATCGATCATGTCTTCTCGGTTCGAAGCACCAATAATAATCACGTTATCGAGTTGCTCAACCCCATCGATTTCGGCGAGCAGCTGGGGAACAATCGTGGTTTCGACGTCGGAAGAAACACCAGAGCCACGGGTGCGGAACAAGGCTTCCATCTCGTCGAAGAAAATGACTACCGGTATACCTGCACTTGCCTTCTTGCGGGCACGTTCGAAGATGTCGCGAATCTGACGTTCGGTTTGTCCAACGTATTTATCGAGCAACTGCGGGCCTTTAATGTTGAGGAAGTATGCACTATCCTCGCCAAACATGTGGGACAACGACGTGGCTACCGCACGCGCGATAAGCGTCTTGCCCACGCCCGGCGGGCCATAAAGGAGCACACCTTTTGGTGGTTTGAGACCGTGATCGCAATATATCTCTGGATGCTGGAACGGCAACTCGATGGAGTCACGCAATTCCTCAATCTGTGGAGCCAAGCCACCGATATCCTCATAGGAAACATCCGGGGTTTCTTCGAGAAGAAGACTATCGACGTCTGGTTGGGAAACAGCTTCAAGCGCAAATCCGTGGGTAAAATCGGCAAGCACCAAATCACCAGCCCGCACCTGCGTATTTAGCAACTTTCCGCCCAAACGAATAATCCGGTTCTCACCACCTACTGCAGTGACCATAATACGTTGTGCATCAACCACAGAATCAACTACAACCACCTGACCGGTTGTGTTGTACGAATCGGCACCGATAAGAACCTGATGATCGTTCAGTAGCACCTCTTGGCCGGGAGCGATCGTATCTAGAGACACCCACGCCGCAGCGCTTACTTCAAGCTGCTTCGTACCTTGAGCGACAAGAGCCGTGTGCTGTGTCTGGTTCGCACGCACAAAAACCGCGTAGGTACTCGGCGGCTTGGATAACGAATCGAGATGGGTACTCAATTCCTTTATTCGATCGCGAGCAGACGACAGCGCCTTACTCAACTCACGGTTTTGTTGAGCTAGGGCCCGAAGATCAGGTTCTTGTTGTGTCATTGAATACTTCTAGTCGTTGTTGTCAGTTTCTCGTTCGTTCTGGCGTTGAGCTCGTTTTGCTGCGGCTCGGGCTTGCGACTCCGCCTCAAGTTGGGCATTCATCGCAGCAGAATTTTCGCCTGCTTCAGATGTACCAGATAACTCGACGTCGGCGCGATGAGCTACATCACGACGGACTTTACGTAGCTTCTTCGTCGACATAGCGCGCTCTTGAAGCTGGTCAGTCTCCCAAGCCAACGGCTCCGAATGCGCAGCTGGAGCTGGACGCTTGGTAGGCACCAGTGGCATAGAACCGCGACCGATACGGCGAGCGACGACGAGGAAGCCAGTGTGTGCGACCATACGGTGATCGGGACGAACCGACAGGCCGTCAAGATGCCAGGTTCGAACCATTGTCTCTGACGCCTGCGGTTCAGTGAAGCACTCAGAGGTACGCAAATCTTCAACGAAACGCGACATTTGCGTAGTTGTGGCAACATAGCCGATAATGACGCCGCCAGAGCGCAGCGCATGCGCAGCGGAATCAATATTTTCCCACGGCGCAAGCATATCGAGTACCACAGTATCGATACTGCCTTCATCCATAGAATCCAAAACAGAATCAAGATCGCCAAGAACAACATCCCAGGGTGGCAGCTGCGGGCCAAACCAGGATTCAACATTGGCACGAGCGATTTCAGCAAACTCAGGCCGGCGTTCAACTGAGGTCAAGTGACCGTCCATGCCAATAGCCGAGAGTAAAGATAGCGCTAACGCACCCGAACCCAACCCTGCTTCGACAACGCGGGCACCAGGGAAAACGTCAGCCTGCTGCACAATCTGGCCGGCATCCTTCGGATAAACAACCGTTGCGCCACGTGGCATAGACAGCACGTAGTCGTTGACTAGTGGGCGCAACGCGAGCAAGCGATGACCGGAGGTGGTATCAAGAACTGTGCCTTCATCTTTGCCGATCAGATCGCGATGATGGAACGATCCCCGCTGGGATTGGAAGTAGCCATCGTGCGTGAGCATAACGGTGTATTTACGATTCTTGGTGTCAGTTAGCTGGACGCGTTCGCCTGCGCGGAACGGCCCCCGACGGCGCTCTGCGCCCAAAGGATGAGGATAATTAGTCACTCCCTCATCTTACGGGAGCCCACGCTATTGTGGGAGTGCCAAAACTGTGTGATTAGCCGATTACTCAGAGAGTGGAATCTCATCATCAGCATGACAAAAACATGTGGGACAGAGAAGGTAGAGTAAAACTATGTCAAAAAAACATGCCGCGCTTTCGCCTTCTCGCGCCTCAGACTTCCGTTCGTGCCCATTGAAGTTTCGATTCCGCGTAATCGATAAGCTTCCCGAGCCACCCTCGATTGAAGCCTTGCGCGGAACGATTGTGCACGCTGTTCTCGAACACCTCTTTGATCGTCCAGCGGAGCAACGCCAAGAGCTCACCGCACAAGAAGCATTAATTCCGACGTGGGAAGCACACCTTGAAAAGAATCCGGCAGCTCTTGAGCTCTTCCCGGATTCCACGCAGCTGTCTGCCTGGCTCGAATCGGCTCGGCCGCTCATCTCGTCGTATTTCCATCTGGAAAATCCACAATATTTACAGCCCTCAGGCCGCGAAGAATTTGTGAACGCCACGTTGCCATCCGGGCTCGCGATCCGCGGAATTATTGATCGTATCGATACTGCACCTAATGGCGCAGTACGTATCATTGACTACAAGACCGGCAAATCTCCAGCACCGCGTTATCAAGATGGCGCGATTTTCCAGATGCGCTTCTACACAACTGCCCTATTCTATTCAACCGGCAAAATCCCGCAGCGCACCCAGTTACTCTATCTCAAAGATCAACGTGTGCTCACCTACGATCCAGTGCCGGAAGACGTTGCAGCAACCACCAATGAGCTCAACCATTTGTGGTCAGCTATTCGCGGAAGAATTGATACCGGACAGTTCGAAGCTAAAAAGGGACCGCTGTGTAACTGGTGCCATTTCTCTTCGATCTGCCCGGCATTTGGCAATGTAGCTCCGGAAATGTCTACCGATGGCGTACAAGCTCTGCTTACTGCCGAACGTCCATCAGCCGATGTAGCTCAGCAACCGACAGATCTTCCAACGACTCAACAATAACGAGATTATCGAGATCAGGGATCGGTACCTGGAACGGGATCGCAATCGTGAGTGCGCCCGAAGCATGAGCTGAGCGGACGCCCGGGTTCGAATCCTCAAACGCCACACAAGAGTTAATATCCACACCAAGTTTTTCAGCCGCAAGGCGATACGGGAACGGATCGGGCTTGCCTTTACCTGGTGGCAAAATATCGCCAGTGACCGACACTGTCAATGTACCTTCAGGCGCAGCATCCAACGTCAACTGCGCAAACTCCGAAAACGACGAAGTCACCAAAGCTGTCGGAATGCCCTGCTCAGCCAGTGCGGTTAACAATTCGCGGGCTCCTGGGCGCCACGGCATACCACGAGTCTTCGCCTGATGAACAACCTCTGCAACGAGCATTGGTGCAAGCTCATCAATCGTCAACGGCAAATCCAGACGCTCGATGATCAGCCGGCAAGAATCCTCGATTGCTCGACCAATCAAATCATTTTGATCGCCGTCGTTCCAAGGCTTCCCGTAGCGTGCAAAAACTGCCTTTTCGGCTTCAAACCAGAGAATCTCAGAATCAGTAAGCGTGCCGTCCATATCGAACAGTGCGGCGGCAATCGGCATAGGTGAACTCCTTAGTAGACGTTTAACAGACCCTGGGTCAACAACACCACAACAGCCAGAGCGAGAATCAAACGATAAATCACGAACGGCATGTATGACATGGTCTCAACAAGGCGTAGGAACCACACTATCACTGCGTAGCCAACAATGAACGCCACAAGGGTGGCAATAAGCAACGGCGCAAGTGCAACCTGTGGTCCCGTACCGTCGTCCGAAATAAACCGGTAAAAACCCGATCCTAGAACTGCCGGGATAGCGAGCAAAAACGATACTCGCGCAGCAGCCGAACGCGTATAGCCCAACAGCAAACCAACAGTAATCGTGCCACCCGAACGCGAAACGCCGGGGATCAGTGCCATTGATTGGGCGAAACCGAGCACAACGCCGTCGCGAATCGACATTTGTTCAATAGCCAGACGACGAGTGGAAATGCGGTCAGCAATACCAAGGAAGATCGCAAAAATCGCCAACATGGCAGCAGTAATAAACATATTGCGGAATACGGAATCGATCGCATCTTCTAAAAGCAATCCAAGAATAACGATCGGCAAGGTGCCAAATATAACGATCCATCCCAAGCGCACATCCGGATCAGTTTGCGGTACTTGATTCTTCCACGGACCAAACGGTAACGCACGGAACCAGGCATGAATAATCCGCACAATATCTTTCCAGAAATACAAAATCACAGCCGCTTCGGTACCGATCTGCGTCACCGCAGTAAAGGTAACCCCTGGATCGCCAAGCCCGGGAAACAAGTCACCCACGATACGCAAGTGAGCCGACGACGAAATTGGCAAGAACTCAGTCAAGCCTTGCACGATGCCTAAAATAATTGCTTCAAAAATACCCACGTGTCAAGAGTACCGCTCGCCGCAGAAGTCTATTAGGCTGACACATGTGAAGAATAACAAGGTTGGTACATCTGGTCTGCGTGTCGGTCATATCGGGCTCGGAACTCTTACGTGGGGGCGTGACACCGAATATGACGATGCTGCCCGTATGACTCAAGCACTTATTGACGCCGGCGGCAATCTCATCGATATTTCGCCGCTGTACGGCGAGGGCCTCGCAGTTGGTGTTTTGGGCAAGATACTTTCTGGCGGTGTACGCCGTGAGGAGATGACAATCTCGGTACATCTCGGCTTAGGTGTCAAGAACGGCCGGGTTTGTCAAGATGCCTCACGGTCTGGGCTTATTTCCGCACTCGATCAACTATTGCTCGATCTGGGAACCGACCACGTAGAAATTGTCTCGCTTGCCGCCCCGGATAATGACGTACCGTTCCATGAACTCGTCGACACTCTCGCAGCCCTGGTAACCTCAGGCAAAGCCCGATACCTTGGACTTGCGAACCATCCAGCGTGGGAAATTGCGCGGATAAGCCAATACTTAACCGATATGCATCTACCAGAACTCACCAGCGTCAACGCTGATTATTCACTCCTTAACCGTACGATCGACGACGACGTGACCGCCGTCGCGGACACATTTGGGCTTGGCATCATCGCTCAGTCACCGTTGGCGGGCGGAGTACTCACCGGCAAGTATCGCAGTACTATTCCGGCAACATCGCGAGCTGCAACCGAACACCTGTCAGCAACAGTAGATCGCTATCTTGATTCCGATTCACGCCGGCTGGTTGAAGCAGTTGTTAAGGCTGCGGACGGCTTGGGACGCACACCGTCTGATGTGTCATTGGCGTGGTTGCTTGGCCGTCCACATGTTGCTAGCCTACTTTCAGGTGCTCGTACTGCAGCCCAGTTTGATCAGCTACTTGCCCTCGATCTCACCCCGCTGCCAGGCCAAGTATCAGACGTACTTGATGAGGTAACTGCGTAACTCTAGAGCCGTTTTCTACGAACTAGACGTTGTGGTAACGCCACAATGCGTTACGACAACACCGCGAGGTTGTCACAACTCTTCCTCGTCATCGTCATCGAAGTCATCATCGTCTAAGAATTCGTCGTCTTCATCATCGTCGAAATCGTCGTCGTCAAAATCCTCATCGAACTCATCGTCGTCGTATTCTTCTTCAAGATCTTCTTCAAGATCTTCTTCGTCCTCGAAAGTATCAAAAGGAGCTTCAATGCCGTAGTGCGTGAAAAGCGAATCATCATAGACAATATACGCATCAGCAAGTTGCTGCGAACGACGCAACAACTCCGGTGCATCAGGATCTTGATAAGTCAGTGCAGCACTGTGAAACTCTTCAAGAGCGTAGCGTAATTTTTCGTATGCGAGACGCGGATCAGTAGCCATGACACAAGACTATCGCGGTTCAAGCAAATAACAAACCCTAAGCGAGAAAATCCGGGAAACCGGTCTCAATAAATCGCCAGTGCTCCCCTGTGAGTTTGCAATCCAACCAAAATTCTTCAGCAAGCAGACCCTGGGCAACCAACATACTCACACCAGAAATCGTCTCTGCACCCGCCCTGCGCCCCATCTCAAGCAGGCGAGTCTCAATCGGCGAATAAACCGCGTCCATAATCGTATGGTGAGAAGATAACCATTCTTGTGGCACCGGCGATCGATCCGCGTAATCAGGCGCCATCCCCAACGACGTACAATTGACCACCACATCCGCACTCCGAACAATCGCTTCAGTTAGCGGTTCGTAATCGAGCGGTGCTACAACCAAAGACTGAGCATATGCCGGTTTCATAACCGACAAGCGTGAAGAAAGCTGATGTCCGCGCGCCAAGCCCCTCCCTAGACGGTTCAGAAGCCAGACGTGTGATACTCCAGACTCCATAGCAGCAATAGTCACCGCTGCCCCGGCACCGCCAGTACCCAAAATAACGATCTTCATAGAGGTAAGGTCGTTACCAAGCTGGCACAAGGGGCGGAGCATGCCCGGGCCGTCGGTAGAATGCCCTATTCGTTTACCGTCCCGGAATAAAACAGTATTGACTGACTGCGCTAGGCGCGCACTAGAAGTGAGCTCGTCCATCAACGGAACAATCGCACGCTTCAACGGCATTGTAACGTTCAAACCCGTAAAACCAGCAGCTTCGCTTTGCGTTAACCGGTCCTGAAGTTCGAATTTTTCAGTTGGGAGCAATTCATAGCTCGCATCAATCCCTAACCGTTCAAAAGACGCATGATGGATTGCTGGGGAGAGTGAATGCGCGATAGGCGAGCCAATGAGCCCGTAGCGGTAGTGCGAGTGTTGACTGACATCAAAACGCATATGACCACTCCATACCGAAAGCGCTCGGTGGTATACCGGGCGATAGTAGCTGGTAGATATAAGAAAATCCCGTTTGATATCTCAAACGGGATTTACCTGTGCGCGGAGGGGGACTTGAACCCCCACCCACTATACGTGGACTAGCACCTCAAGCTAGCGCGTCTGCCTATTCCGCCACCCGCGCAGGTGGTTGAAACTCTACTTCGTCGAAGTATCGCTTCAAGCAACGGATAAAAATTTATCACCTCGAGCACCCGTATGCCAAATTATCATAAGCTATTTTAGTGTGATCTGGAATACGATCATTCTTTGCAGGTAACAATACAATAGTTTTATCAGGCGTATAGTCTGGATACATGAGTATTGAATCCATTCCAGATGCCAGCAATCCTGAAGAATTAGTTCGTCAGTTCCATAGCGTTTATCGGCTACCAGTGTGCGATGACAAGCCAAATTCTGACCGGGAACGCGTTCATATGCGTTTAGGATTAGTGGCTGAAGAGTTTGCTGAACTCGTCGGTGCTGTTTATGGAGCAAAGTCACGTTCCATCATCGAAGAGGCGTGGGAAGAATCCCGCACACACGATGATCACACACGCGACACTATTGAAGTTGCCGATGCCCTCGGTGATCTCGTCTATGTCATCTACGGAATGGCTCTTGAGCTCGGAATACCACTAACTGACGTGCTGGAAGAAATTCATGCATCTAATCTTTCAAAGCTCGATGCTAACGGTGAGCCTATTTATCGTGAAGATGGAAAGGTGTTAAAAGGCCCGAATTTCTTCCAACCAGATATAGCTCGTGTTCTTGGGTTGGACTCTGAGTAGTAACAAATCTTTGACATAGAAATGCCGCGTGGGGGTAGTTCAAAATGAACTGCCCCCACGCGGTTGACAATGAAGTTATCGGTTGAAGAATATCAGCTTTTCCCTTCAACCACCGCTACTGTTCAACAGGCATAGTTACGGGTTGCTCCCTGCGGATTGCAGCTTTCTTTTGGCGCATTCCCGCAACGAACACACTGATTCCGGACAACGTGATCAGTGTTGCTCCAGTAGCAATCATTCCGAACCCGGCTCCAACTCCTGCTCCGAGCTCGTAAGCGTGCTGAATATTGTGGTCATAATGATAGACGGCAACAAAAACAATGGCGTAGGATCCTCCTGCGAGGATTGCTGCCATAATGAGAGCTATATACTCATCGTTTTTCCATCCCAGAAATAGCAGTCCGGCGAGTATTATCACCGTGATACTCACTGCCACTAACACCCAACCCATCGCAGCCATATTAACGAGGTGGGTAGCAAAGTATGACCCCTCGATGCTATCGCCAGTTGTGGTCACAAGAGAATCGTTACTTACTGAAAGAAACGGCAGGAATAAACCAACCAGCGCACTCAAGCCACCCAAGATGCCTACGACTGCACTGTACACAACCAGCCCTGGAACAGACTGGAGTTGAGGCCGAGAAGAATCGATAGATACCGGTGTAGTCATCAGTTGTTGCCTTCTTCAGTAACAATCTCAGCATCTTCGATATCGTCTTCGAGTGTTGCTTGGACTATCTTTGCTGCTAATTCATCGACATGCTTATCAATGTTTTTCCGCATCTTTTTCTTTTCCGCGCGCTCAAGCTGGTTGAGAACCGGAAGCACTTTCGCAATACTTTCGAGTTCATCACGCCACCGCGCTGCTTGCTGTGCCATCTCCGCACTATTTGCAGCTCCATAAAGATATGCAGTCTGTTCTCTTAGCACGCTTACTCGCTCGGAAAGTTGTTTCACGGCTCGACCGCTACCTGCGCTCAACAGCGACAATCTTCCCTTAAAGATTTGCAGGTACTGCGGATTTTCGTGAATTAGTTGCCGAATCTGCGGACCATAGGTTTGTACTAGTTTAATCGCTGTTGGCCCGACTACTGCTGCAAGACGAATAAGACTTCTAAATTTGCCCATTTCTTCCACCTTTCTGCCCCAATGCTATCGTATCGGGCTTCCAGATTGGTATTGCGATCTGGTAAATTTTTACCGAAAATCGCGAGATGGAAGCCGGAGAGAATGTTCTACACGCTCAATTCCATCAGCAATAAAATTGACTGCTCCGTCATGTTTTTCGATAACACCGCGAACTACTGCGACATTGTTTTGGGTTGCCTGACGAAAATGCTTCCACATCCCTGCCGAGCACACAATATTCATCATCCCAGTCTCATCTTCTAAAGATAAGAAAGTTACCCCTTGAGCTGTACGCGGACGTTGTCGGTGAGTAATACAGCCTGCGATTTTGATCCGCTTACCTACCGGCTCGTCAAACGCCTGCTCGATCGTCAATATTCTCTTATCGTTAAACTGCGGACGAATAAACTCCACCGGATGATTAAATGGCGTAATTCCCGTCATGCGCAGATCCGCCTGATGAGCCTCAAACGGAGTCATTTCAGTGATACCTTCAGCCTGGACACCAATTTCAGTTCCCAAAATAGTGGGCTGATACCACTGGCTTGCCGGAGTGTAATCCACTCCAAGTTGTTGCGCAGTCCATATCCCTTCCCGACGAGTGACTCCTAATCCTGCCAGCGCTCCAGCAACTGACAATATGTGCATCTGCTTTGCCGATAAGTGAGCACGCTGAGCTAGGTCAGCAACAGACACAAAAGGCTTTTCACTTCGCGCGCGATAAATACGTTCAACGGCTGACCCTAATCCGGAAATATAATCTAGACCCAACCGGATAGCAGTATCTGGATGCCGGTCAACAAACTGCATCCGATCATTATCTTTTACCTTGTCATCTCCAAAATATTCTTGTACCGATGTCGTAACATCCGACGCTGTAACATCGACTGGCAAGATATGGATCCCATGAAGTCGTGCGTCCGCAATCAGTGATTGCGGAGAATAAAATCCCATAGGCTGCGAACACAATAACGCCGCATAAAAATGTTCCGGATAATGGACTTTTAACCACGCACTCGCATAGACAAGATAGGCGAAAGAAAACGCATGCGATTCTGGAAAACCGAAATCTGCAAACGCATCGAGTTTGTGAAAGATTTCCTCAGCAGTACTGGCATCAATCCCCCGCTGACGCATCCCGTTAATGAGTTCTTCACGCAATTGTGCCACACGTTCATGACTACGCTTCGAACTCATCGCCTTACGCAACTGGTCTGCCTGAGCCGGTGTAAATCCGGCAGTATCGATAGCGATACGCATCAGTTGTTCTTGAAAAAGTGGCACCCCGAGGGTTTTTTCTAGTGCTGGTTTCAGTAGCGGATGCGCATAGGTCACTGCTTCACGCCCTCGCCGTCGAGAAATATAGGGATGAACGCTCCCACCTTGAATCGGCCCTGGACGCACAAGTGCGACTTCGATAACGATGTCGTAAAAGGTACGCGGCCGAAGTCGCGGAAGCGTTGCCATTTGTGCACGTGATTCAACCTGAAAAACACCAACTGTGTCAGCAGCACATAACAAGTCATAGACTCGTGAATCATCCTGCGCAATATTGTGTAACCCTATTGGCTTACCGTCAAAACCCAATATTCCTTTTTCTTGGATATGTGTAAATGCTATCCGCAAAGCGGTCAGCATCCCTAAACCCAGCAAATCAAATTTCACTAACCCCGCATCCGCGCAATCTTCCTTATCCCATTGCAGGACAGTGCGACCTGCTTTACTCGCCCACTCCACCGGACATACATCAATTACCGGACGATCACATAAGACCATTCCCCCAGAATGAATACCCAAATGTCGCGGCAAATGCCGCAATCGATCCGCGATATTCATCACGGTGAGCGGAATATCGTCTTTGCTTTTCCCGCGGTCTTTACGTTCCACCCATGCATTGATCTCCTCGGGCCGATACCCAAACGCCCGAGCGCTATCACGAACCGCAGAACGCGAACGATAGGTAATAACATTGGCCACCTGAGCAGCTTTCGTGCGCCCATAGCGCTGATAAATATGTTGAATAACCCGCTCGCGCTGCCCGGATTCAATATCCAGATCAATATCAGGTGGCTCTTTCCTATCAGGCGAAAGAAAGCGTTCAAAGAGCATTTTGTGCCGCACCGCATCTACCGCAGTTATTCCCAACGCAAAGCACACAGCCGAATTCGCAGCCGAGCCACGCCCCTGGCACCAAATCCCCTCCCGCTTACAAAAAGACACAATCTCGTCAACGATAAGAAAATAGCCAGCGAACCCCAGACTATTGATGACATCTAGTTCATGGTCAATCAGTTTCCACGCATCTGGAGCTTGCTTTACCTCGCCATAACGAGACCGAGCACCGCGATACACTAGCTCACGTAGCCAAGTTTCTTCGCTATATCCAGCTGGCACATCAAACGGCGGAAGACGCGGAGCAATTAACTCAAAATCAAAGGCACACTCATCGCCTATCTGCGCCGCATAAGCAACCGCCTGCGGATAGTCCCTATGTAAAATAGTCATCTGTTCAGCAGACTGCAACACAGCTGGCCACAGCGGTAACATCGCACGGGCATCTTCGAGAGTCGTGTTGTGTGACGTCGCAAAAAGCACATCGGCAAGCGGTTTATCTGCCTCAGTTGCCATATGCACATCGCCAGTAGCGATGCACCTAATCCCGGCCCGATCCGCCACTGATTTTAAGACGGCGCGGCGCTCGCGATCATAAGGGTCACCATACGCAGATAACTCTATAACGACGTTCGTTTTTCCGAAACGGTCAATCAGTTCGCATAGCGAGCTATAAGCGCTATCAGATGCCCACGTTCCACTTACCTGCTCCAACGCCTTGCGCACATGACTGCGATGCCCTCCAGTGACTACATACCATGCATCAGCACTGGCAGCGGCTAATGAATCCATATCGTAGTGCGCTTCTCCCTTTTTACCGGAAGCTAGTAGAGCCTTACCGATTTCGTGTGATAGCTGCTGATATCCTCCTGGATTCTTAGCCAAAATAAGCAACTGCGAATTATCGTGATTCATCCGCAGTTCTGATCCAATAACTGCGGGTATAGCGTAATCGCGTGCCGCACGGGTGAAGCGAACGACTCCTGGAAATCCGTCAAAATCTGTTAAAGCCAATGCTGATAATCCCAGTTCGGACGCACGCTTAACAAGTTCTTCAGGCTGGGAAGCTCCGGTGAGGAAGGAGTACGTCGAATGTACGTGGAGTTCAGCGTACGCACTCATTCATAGATCCCTTCTAGCCACCATTGGTTTTCTTCACGAAAAATTAAAAACGCAATACCGTCGCACACACATTGCATCCATGCTCGATAATGCCGGTGCGCATTATTCCACCACCCTTCGGTATGAAACCAAGGACCAGCAACTTTGCGCACTGGATAAAAACATTGTTGATATTGCACATTAAAAAACTGCGCTGTACCGCATCTTGCACTACACACCACAAGGCCCTCCTTGCTCACCAGGCACTGTGCTCCACATCTGCATATGCACACGATCTTTTCGGGTTTTTCAAGTATTCGAGAAGGCCATGGCCGGGGTAACTGCCCAGCCCATTCTTGTTGGCGTGCAGTAGCTATTTTCCCTCCCCCCTGTTGCGTTTTATAGGCTTGCCGAGGATATCTTCCGCCCACATATACACCACCTCGCACGGCATCATCGCCTAATAAACTTCGGACCCGGTCAATTGCACGGTGTGCATCACGATAGGCTTCGCCTGCCTCACCCCATAGCGTCTCTTGAGCCACACCCGAGGGGCGCAGATGATAAGCGGTAAGAACTATCTCGCTAATTCCCAGATCTTCTTCATCGGTTGATATATCTGCGCTCTGCAGTTGCCGCAACCAGGCAGATAATTGCCAACGTATACGCTGAGATATACCCTTAATGTCGGTATCTCCCATCGACCACACATGTTCTTTTTCTTGGCCATCACTGAGCATAATCCGCACAAGTAAGTCATCTGCAAGAACGTTTCGATAAATGAGCTTTTCTGCCATCTCATAGGCGAGGGACTGCCCCAAGAACGCAATATGATCTAGGTGTGAGATGGGCGTATCTAATACTCGGGAAATAGTTTCGCTTTCTGCCGGACGAAAGTATGGCGGGCACGGATCCTCGCCGTCTAATAACTGCAGAATCTCGACACCGGTTTTACCAAAACGAGTAACGAAGCTACGGCGAGGAATTTTCCGAAGATCGCCTAGCTGGGTGTGTCCTAACAGCAAAGCCAGTTCCACAAACTCCTGCATGCGCTGATACTTTTCATGCGAAAAATAGGACTGCACAATCCGCTCTAGTGGTAAGTGATCGATAACATCTGCTGTACGTTGACTTATTTTATCTTGCCAACTAGCTGCAACTGCCGCGAAAACTCCCGGTGCGAACCCGATATGTGCTTCAAAGTCTATCGTCGCAATATCGCCAATGAGTTGTTCTGCTAACACAGAAAAATCACCACTAGCAGAACATGGAAAAACAACGACTCCCGGCTTTAATAGTGAACAGTGAACAACATATTGTTTGACAATTTCGCATAGTTCTTCGCTTAATCGCTTACTCAGTGAAGTATTTTCGGCAACCACAGCTACTGCTGGTTGATTAGCTGCCTTATGGCTAAGCATTCCGGTATGTACACCGTATTGTTCAGCCGCATAATTGACTGCAATAACTTTCTGATTACGCACAACTGCCAGGGCTGTGAATGGATCTTTTTGTTCGTGCAGTGCCACTGCAATATCCCATTGCGGGATCCATACTGCACCATACATCATGCTTGTAACCACCCTTCGCCAGAAAAATTCACATACGAACTCCCAGTATGTGACGTAATTTTGTAGTTGATGCTAGAAATTGGCCCAATTTCGGTAAGCTGGGGTGACTGATGCAGAACACGTCCGCGGATCTCATGTATCGAAGCCCGAATAGATCGCGCACTTGCCTGCCACGATCCCCAGCTGACAAGCACGCATCCACGTGTTCGAGCTTTACGCTCTAGGGTTCGCTGATATTTGGCAGGCACAAGTGAACTTGGCACAATCACAACAGCGTATCCGTCAATCAAACTTGAGAGCACTGCCATCAGTTCATGTTGCGCATCTGTGATAGCAACACATTTTTCCTCGCGAATTCCACTTGCGTGCGCAACATCCCAACTCCATTCGGGGATACCAACGTGCGCAACCCAGCCACCATGTTGAGCAATAACTCCTGCTAGTAACATACATATCGCTAATGAACCCGAGACCTCGATAACGCTTCCGCGGGCGATCCCATAGGGAAATACTTCAGAAAGATAGGCAGGAACCAGGTAGGCCGATTCATCATGCTCGTAGGTTGGGACTGAACGTACCCCAGTACGAACCTCTGCTTGTTTCAACACATCACGTGCTAGCGCTAATCGGTTAGCCATTCCCCCTCCTTTCGAACGTATGTTCGATATCCTAGCGGAGAGCTCCCACATAAAACCAGTGACGTTTTTGCGCTACTCTTAAGAGGTGTTAAATTTTGTCTTTCATGAACCAAAAATTCCAGGAAACACCGGCAACGCTATCCGCCTCGCTGCTTGCACGGGCGCCCGCCTTCATTTAATTGAGCCGTTAGCATTTAATTTCGACGATGCCCACCTACGCCGCGCAGGATTGGACTATCACGACCTTGCCGACGTCGTCATCCACCCCAACTGGGAAGCTGCAAAAGCCTATTTCGGAGATGATTGCCGCGTATTCGCATTCACCTCACACACCGAAAATTGCTATGCAGACGAACGCTATCACGACGGCGATGTGCTGCTGTTTGGTACCGAACCTACCGGTTTACCTGACGAGATCCTCAACGACCCATACCTCACCAAGCATTTGCGCATCCCGATGCTACCAGGGCGCCGCTCGCTAAACCTCGCCAATTCTGCCTCGATTGCTGTTTATGAGGCGTGGCGCCAACTCGGATTTAGCTCTGCCGCTAACATCTCATAAGTTAACGATCCCACTGATAGGAAGTTGGTGCTTCTACCAGTAAAGTGCGTCGACAAAATGGTGTCAGCAATAATACTCACACGCCGGGCATACCCCGCAGACTTTTGCCGGTTATGCCTCAATGCTTGAGGCATGACTGAACATTCATATGCAGAACGTATTTTAGGAACAATTCTCGGCAAGACTCTTGCTAAACGCCGTAAAGAACTTGGCATGACTCAGGAAGAAGTGGCTTATAAAGCGCAGATCAACCGCGAGCACTACCAGCAAATGGAATACGGGCGCTCAGACCGCAAACGCAATTCACCACTGAACCCGAAATTGAGCACCCTGCTCAAACTCGCTGATGCACTAGAGATTCCTGTCGAAGTACTGCTTCGAGATGCCCTAGCGGCCTATGCCGAAGCTAAAAAACACGAAGAAATATTCTAATATCAGCGAAGTCGGAGTTCCCACGCGGCAACCGCACCTGCAGCAGCAACATTAAGTGAATCAACTTCGCCGGCCATCGGGATAACAACCGCATGGTCAGAATGGGCAATCGTGGCGTTACTCAGGCCATCACCTTCGGTTCCTAAAATGAGTGCCACTTTGGAATCCGGAGCATTGACCTCGGGTAGCTGCGCAAATTCATCGAGCGTGAGCGCATCGTTTCGCAACGCCAATGACGCAGTTATCCAGCCGTTATCTTTCAGCACCTGCATGGAACGTGGCCAGTTTTCGATACGTGTCCACGGCACTTGGAAAACTGTCCCCATTGAGACACGCACAGCACGGCGGTAGAGCGGATCAGACGCCGAATCAGTCAAGAGCACCGCATCGAAACCGAGAGCTGCCATCGAGCGGAACACCGCCCCCACATTTGTGTGATTGACCAGATTTTCTAATACAACAATACGTCGCGCAGAACTATGCGAACCGATAAAAGACTCAAGTTCAGGCAAATGCGGGCGATTCATTGCTGCTAAGGCGCCACGATGCACGTGGAAACCCGTGAGCTCCTCAATGAGTTCTTCGCTAGCAACATAGACCGGAACGTCCCCACCGTCGGAATTTCCGGTAGCTTGTTCAATAATGGGCTGGAGTGGTTCAAGCCAACGCTTGGACATAATAAACGATCGTGGAGTGTGCCCGGCGTTAACCGCACGTGCGATGACCTTATCACCCTCGGCCATATATAACCCACGTTCAGCTTCGAGGCTTTTACGCAACGCAACATCTGTTAACGAAGTGTAATCGACCAA
The DNA here is from genome assembly GCF_016904675.1 of Arcanobacterium phocisimile. Classification (NCBI taxonomy): domain Bacteria; kingdom Bacillati; phylum Actinomycetota; class Actinomycetes; order Actinomycetales; family Actinomycetaceae; genus Arcanobacterium; species Arcanobacterium phocisimile. The sequence continues at coordinate 1,056,166 of NZ_CP070228.1, forward strand.
CCGGGAATCATCTAACGAATCAAGCTCAATAATCACAGCCTTAAGTCTACAAGACTCCCCACCACAATCAGTATGCGGTGGGGAGCCTCAAAGTTGACAAAGAGCGTTTGAGCCCGGCAGTTACTTACTGGATTCTTCAGCTACTTCGGTCGCACGGCTAGCTTCACCTTTAGCATCAGCTAACGCCTCATCAATGTTTTGCAGGTTAGTTTCAGCCAACGAGGCCGCAAATTCGCCATCGTCAAGACCGCTGAAATCAACTTCGACGTCGCCCTCACTCTTTCCGTTGAATCCAGCGGTTACCGCATTAAGTGCAGCCGTAAGTTCGGTTGGGACAATCCACAACTTCGACGACGACGATTCGGCGATTTGCGGAAGCATCTTCAAGTACTCATAGGAAAGCAACTTCGGATCAGCGTTACCACGGTGAATAGCATCAAAAACTTGAAGAATAGCTCGAGATTCGCCTTGTGCTTCAAGAATTGCCGCCTGGGCTTGACCTTCAGCTCGCAAAATTTGTGACTGTTTTTCACCTTCCGCCGTCAAAATTGCGGACTGCTTGATACCTTCAGCGGTCAAAATTGCAGCACGACGGTCACGCTCCGCCTTCATCTGCTGTTCCATTGCTGATTGGACGGTCGTCGGTGGATCAATAGCCTTGAGTTCGACCCGCGAAACACGAATTCCCCACCGTCCAGTTGCTTCGTCGAGAACGCCGCGAAGCTGGCTATTGATTCGATCGCGACCGGTAAGTGCCTGCTCCATATCCATCGAACCGATGATATTACGCAAGGTAGTGACTGCTAGCTGTTCGATTGCCGCCATAGGGTTGGCAATTTCATAGGTCGCAGCTTCTGGCTGCGTGACTTGGTAGTAGATAACCGTATCGATGCTCACCACAATGTTGTCGGAAGTAATGACTGGCTGTGGCGGGAATGGAACGACTTGCTCACGCATATCAATGCGTTGACGCACCGAATCGACAAACGGCACAAGAAAATGCAGACCGGGTTGGAGCGTTTTGTGATACTTTCCGAGCCGCTCGATAATGACTGTGTATCCTTGATGAACTTGAATGACAGCGCGCCAAATCGCCACGAAAATGAAGACGACCAATAATGCGAGCACGGCCAGAAGAATGATGGAAGAAACTGCTGCTGGTTCCATTATTATCTCCCCTTTCACCTAAATTTTATGCGGGAGCAACGACGACATGCGCGCCTTGCACCGCGGTAATAACTACTTTTTCGCCGGCTTTGATGGGACCTGCAACACTGACTGCGCTCCATGTATCGCCACCGATTTTCACTTGGCCGCTGGATTCGTCAAGAGCCGTGATAGCAGTTGCATATTGGCCGGTGAGAGCATAGACGTTTGATTCGCCATGCGATGAATTGTTGATGTGTTTGCGCATCCACGGGCGCACCACTACAAGTAAGAGAGCAGAAACTATAACAAAGGCAATGACCTGAACGACGAGATTCGCCCCCAGAGCCGAGCTAATAGCAGCAACTAGAGCGCCACCGGCAACCATGGTGAACGTGAAATCCACAGTCAGCATTTCTAGGATCAACAAAACCACGAGGATAATCGCCCAAATTCCCCAAGCCATATTTGTCCTTTCTTCGGACGGCTAATTAGTTAAGTCTATCAATACCGGCCGCTGGCACCAATAGTTTTTGAAGATAGTGTTATCGGCGTGCGGTAGCAAAGTAACGTCCGTCTACGTTGGAAAGTTTCGTAGGCACCCCAAACAACTGGGAAATGTTCCCCTCGGTCATAACCGAATCAATCTCACCGGAGGCAAAAACACGCCCATCTTTGATGAGTAATGCATGCGTAAAGCCCTGCGGGATTTCTTCGACATGATGGGTCACCATAACCATCACCGGTGCATACGGCGCGCGAGCTAAATCTTCTAAAGTAGAAATAAGCTGCTCGCGGCCACCAAAATCCAAACCAGCCAGCGGCTCGTCAAGGATAAGAAGTTCCGGATCAGGCATCAGTGCCCGAGCAATACCAACACGCTTGCGCTCACCGGAAGAAATCCGCGCAAACGTCCGCTCTGCGAGTGAATCAACACCTAATGAAGCAAGCAAGCCACGGGCACGATTAGTATCTTCGTCGTCATACTCTTCAGTCCACGTAGCGCTGCGCCCGTAGGTAGCGGTACGAACTACGTCGAGCACTTTTTCACGCCCAGAGATACGCGCATCCACACCAGCAGACGATACGCCAACCATCGATTTCAGTTCGCGTAAGTCCGTATCGCTCGTCGTCTCGCCAATAATTGATACGCTGCCAGAGGTGGGCATCGACCAGCCAGAGATGAGAGAAACAAGCGTCGTCTTTCCGGCGCCGTTTGGCCCGAGCACCACCCAGTGCTGTCCTTCATCCACTTGCCATGTCACATCGGTCAAGATTGAGGCCTGTTCGCGGGCAACCGAAACGTTATTTACCTTTAGCACATCACTCATAATTCTCACTTTAGTCTTGTTCGGTATTAAGTAGCTGGATCAACGAGCCAAAATCTCGTTATAGAACGCCATCGTTTTCACAGCGATGGACTCCCACGAAAAAAGCTCTTCAGTGCGTTTGCGTCCAGCTAGACCCATCTGGTGCGCTTTAACCGGATCGGAGACCATTTGAGCCAATGCAGTTCCCAGATCGCGTTCAAACGTATCAGGATCTAACGGAGTCCCCGTACCGTCATCCATCTGCTCGATTGGCACCAAAGTTCCAGTAACGCCGTCATCGATACAATCTGGGATACCACCAGTGTTTGTGCCAACGACTGGCAAGCCCATAGCCATAGCTTCAAGGTTGACGATACCGAGCGGTTCGTAAATAGATGGCGTGACGAACGTCGTCGAGCATGCGAGTAACTGCTGGATCTGGATACGCGGAAGATGCTCATCAATCCAAACGATTCCCGAACGAGAAGCCTGTAGATCTTCAACGAGTTGACGAGTTTCAGCCAAAATTTCTGGCGTATCTGGAGCACCTGCACACAAAATGACCTGGACGTCAGCCGACACATATTGTAAGGCGCGTAACAAGCCAGGAACTCCCTTTTGCCGAGTAATACGCCCCACGAAGATAATCGTCGGCTTATCAGGATCTAGTCCATACGACGCCATGTATTCGCGTGCTTCATCACGCTCTTCATCAGTTTGCGGTGCTTGCCAGGCTTGCAGATCAATACCGTTATGAATCACCTGGACTTTTTCCGGATCAAGATCTGGATAACAAGAGATGATGTCTTTGCGCATGGCATGCGAGACGGCGATAATTCCATCGGCACCTTCATAGGCAGTTTTTTCTGCCCATGACGAGACGTTATAACCACCACCAAGTTGTTCTCGCTTCCACGGGCGCAGTGGCTCTAACGAGTGTGCCGAAATAACATGAGGGACTCCGTGAAGTAGCCCTGCCCAGTGTCCGGCCATATTCGCATACCACGTGTGCGAGTGAACGATATCTGTTCCAGCAACATTACCGGCCATAGCAAGATCAATGCCCAAAGTTGTTAATGCACTGTTGTACCCGTGAAGTTCCGGTAAGTAATCGTAGCCAGAAACCGTGATCGGATCATACTCTCCAGCAGCCCGAGGACCGTCAAAAGCGTGAACGTACACATCGGCATGTGTGGCTAAGACTTTCGACAATTCCGCAACATGGACTCCTGCGCCGCCGTAAATATGGGGCGGGAATTCGCGGGTTAGTAGATCTACACGCATGGGTTTTCCTTTCGCTTTACTACTCTCCTAACAATAGCGTGAAATAGAATTTTAAGCGCGGAAGATACTCGCTAACTTTATTTTTTATCCGCACTAAAATATCGTTGCACAAAACTAAAAAATTCATGGAAGGTAATTGCACAAAATTGCCCCGCAGTTACCGAAATTTAGATATGGTTATAACCATGTATAGACCAAAGCGATCAAAACCACGCGTCCTCGCAATCGTTCTTGCCGGTGGCGAAGGAAAACGCCTCATGCCACTGACACAAGATCGTGCAAAGCCAGCAGTTCCGTTCGGCGGAATTTACCGTCTAATCGATTTTTCTCTGTCAAACCTGGTGAACTCCGGGTACCTCAAAGTCGTGGTACTCACCCAGTACAAGTCTCACTCCCTCGACCGCCATATTTCCCAAACTTGGCGTATGTCGACTCTGCTTGATAACTACATCGCACCAGTCCCAGCACAGCAGCGTGTGGGAAAAAGTTGGTTCTCTGGTTCAGCGGATGCCGTGTTCCAGTCACTCAATATTCTCGACGACGAACGTCCCGATTACGTTGTGATAACCGGTGCTGATAACATCTACCGGATGGATTTCTCCCAGATGGTTGAACAACATATCGAGTCTGGTCGTGGTTTGACCATTGCTGGCCTGCGTCAACCACTCGACTTATGTTCGTCGTTTGGCGTCATTGATACTGATCCTGAAGATTCCACAAAAGTACGCCAATTCCTTGAAAAGCCTGACCGAGTAGATGGCTTGCCAGATTCGCCGAATGAATTCCTTGCTTCTATGGGAAATTACGTATTTTCTGCTGATGCGTTAGTTGAAGCTTTGTATGCTGACGCTTCTAATGCCGAATCTACCCATGACATGGGTGGCGATATTGTTCCAATGTTTGTCTCCCAAGGAGATTGCGGAGTCTACGATTTCACATACAACGAAATTCCAGGGTCCTCTGACCGTGATCGCAACTATTGGCGTGACGTCGGTACCATTGATATGTTCCATGAAGCTAATCAAGATCTCATCTCGATTAGCCCAATTTTCAATCTATATAATACCGATTGGCCGCTTTACACCGGCTACACCGGTCTACCACCAGCAAAGTTCGTTTATGGTCACCATGAGCGTCTCGGGCATGCACTCGATTCGATTATCTCCCCCGGAGTCATTATCTCTGGTGGTGAGGTCATCGCCTCGGTGCTCTCGCCGCATGTGCGCGTCAACTCGTGGTCTTCTGTACGTGATTCGGTACTCTTCGACGGTGTGAACGTCGGTCGTAACGCCACTGTTGTCCGCGCGATAGTTGACAAGTATGTCAAGATCGACGAAGGCGCACAGATCGGTATTGATCACGAACATGATAAAGCGCGCGGCTGTTGGGTGTCTGAAGGCGGAATTGTCGTAGTGCCAAAGGGCGTCCACATCACACGCGAATAGAAAAACTCTATCTGCAAGAATGAACTACTGGGGTGGTTGCATATAGCAATATGCAAAACCACCCCAGAGCTTTACCTATTGGTTGTGACGTTGAATTCGTGTAAGCCTATTCGGTGGATAGTTTTTCCCACACTGGCAACATTCCCATCTCAACTGCTCCCCACGGGAAATCCATCTGCGCAATTCCGACCGTGGCTGGGCTAAAGCCGCGCATTAGCGTACGGGTAACTGGTGTTGAGGTATCTCCCAGATAGCTCACAACCGAACTAACACCAGGTTCGTGTGCAACGATCAAAACGGCCGCACACTCAGGCGGTGAACCGTGCACACAGTGCACAAGATCGAGATGACTACCGTCGTATAAATCTGGACTCACCTGCACCTGCCCAAACCGAGCTCCGCCAACTTCAAGACCAGCGAGCGTCTGGCGCGTGCGTAGCGCATCCGATACCCACACATAGTCGATGACTGGGAAGCGTTGTGCCAACATGCTCCCCATGACTCGAGCCTGACTTTGGCCATAGTCGGTCAACGGACGGTCATGATCGGCATAGCCGAACGCCGCTTCCGCATGTCGCATCACAATCAAGTTTTTCATAAGCTACGCCAACGTGATGAGGTCGAAATAGTCATCGGACCACAGATCTTCGTCGCCGTCTGGAAGCAACAAAACTCGCTCAGGGTCTAATGCTTCGACTGCGCCTTCATCGTGGGTAACAAGAATGACTGCGCCCTCATACTTGCGCAACGCGTTGAGGATTTCTTGGCGCGACGCCGGATCTAAGTTGTTCGTCGGTTCGTCCAAAAGTAGCACGTTGGCTGCCGAGACCACCAGCATCGCCAACGCCAAGCGGGTCTTCTCGCCTCCAGACAAAACACCGGCTGGCTTATCGGCGTCGTCACCAGAAAACAGGAACGAGCCTAGGACGGAACGCACGCCGGTATCGTCAAGCTGGGGAGCAACATACCTGAGATTCTCAACAACTGATTTCTTCGTATCAATCGTTTCATGTTCCTGCGCATAGTATCCAAGCTTGAGACCGTGACCAGCAATCACGTTGCCAGTATCGGGTTCTTCAACGCCGGCAAGAATCCGCAACAACGTCGTTTTACCAGCGCCGTTGTATCCGAGAACGACGACGCGCGACCCACGGTCAATCGCCAGGTCGAGGCCTGCAAAAATCTCAAGAGAGCCATACGATTTCGTCAGCCCCTCAGCCATCAACGGAGTTTTGCCCGACGGAGCCGGTTCCGGGAACCGCAAATGCGCGACCTTGTCGACCGCGCGCTCCTGCTCCACATTCTCCATCAGCTTTTCAGCACGCTTGAGCATATTGTGTGCCGCAACCGCTTTCGTTGCCTTCGCCTTCATCTTTAACGCTTGCGCAGTGAGTGCTGTGGCTTTCTTTTCTGCATTGGTGCGTTCCCGACGACGACGGGCCTCATCTGATTCGCGTTGCTTAAGATACGCATCCCAGCCCATTGAATAAATATCAATCACCGACCGGTTCGCATCCAGATACCAAATCTGGTTGACCGTTTCGCGCAGGAGTTCAACCGAGTGGGAGATAACAATATATCCACCCGAATATGATTTCAGCCAGTCACGTAGCCATAAAATAGAATCGTGATCCAAGTGGTTGGTCGGTTCGTCCAGCAAGAGCGTTTCGGCACCTGAGAAAAGTACACGGGCCAGTTCAACTCGTCGTCGCTGACCGCCAGAAAGTGTCTGCAATTCTTGATCGAGTACTTGTTCATCGAGGCCGAGCGAAGCCGCAATTTGGGATGCCTCCGATTTGGCCGCGTAGCCACCAGCAGCCGTAAACTCCATATCCAGCCGAACATACTTCTCCATCGCTTTTTCTTGCTTTGGACCAGTAAGCGTGGACATATCGTGCTCAGCGCGTTGGATCGAACGCAACATTCGTTCAATGCCACGAACTGAAAGAATACGATCACGCGCCATCTGCGTCGGATCACCAATACGCGGATCTTGCGCAAGATAACCAATAGAGCCCTTACGGCTAATCAAGCCGCCGTATTCGACCACTTCCGACGTCGTTCCCTCACCGGCAAGCAGGCGAAGAAGCGTCGTCTTCCCGGCGCCATTACGCCCGACCAGGCCGATAGCTGAACCCTTATCGACGTGTAGCGTAGCATCGGTTACCAGAGAACGGGTGCCGATATTCATTGATAGCTCTTGAGTATGAATCACGTACCTAGTTTACCTGCCCACTACCGCTAAGCCCCGATTCCTAACCGTGTAGCTTAACACAACGCCAAACCGATATACTCTGCGTGTAACAAGGCAACTCAATTAAGGGACACTTATGAGTTTCAATGACAATATTCACCTCGATACGTCCGGTACTCAGCGGCGTTCCGGTGGAAAGCTTGCCGCCGGTGGTATCAGCGGAATCGGACTCGCTGGAGTGTTGATCTACTTCCTGTTCACCGGGCAACTTCCGCCCATTGATGCTCTCACTGGGGCCCAAACTCAGCAAGCACCCAGTTCAACCTCTCAGACTTCATTAGCTGAAGAATGCCAAGCTGGGCAAGATGCAAACACGAAGGTCGAATGCCGAATGGTTGCCGGGCAAAATTCGTTGAATCACATGTGGAACGATCAGCTGCCTGCCGATACCGGAATTGCACACAAGACACCAGGTTTTGTGTTGTTCTCGGGAGCAGTGAGCACCGCGTGCGGCGATGCATCCTCCCAACAAGGACCATTCTTCTGCCCTGGTGATGACTCGATCTATATTGACGTATCCTTCTTCGATCAGCTCGAGCGTTTCGGAGCACGCAATGCGCCCCTCGCCCAACTCTATATTCTGGCCCACGAATGGGGACACCATATTCAACTGCAGACAGGTGACCTCGCCAAGATTCATCACCAGTCCTCTGGTCCACAATCGTCTTTGGTACGCTCTGAACTCCAAGCCGACTGTCTCGCTGGAGCGTGGATTCACCATGCTTCGACCACGATCGATCCACAAACTGGAGTTCCGTTCATGAAAACGCCAACCGACGAACAGCTGCGCGATGCGCTCTTAGCTGCCCAATCCGTTGGCGATGATCACCTTGCAGAAATCAGCGGGCACAACGCCCACCCAGATAGTTTCTCCCACGGTTCGTCAGCCCAACGCTTCAACTGGCTCAAACGCGGAATTGACAAGGGAAGCTACACTGCCTGTAACACCTGGGATGTTGGCCAACCATAACACGCAAGTATGCCGACAACTCGCTGTTAGACATGTAGTGAGGGCGCCACGTATCGACGTGGCGCCCCTCACTTTGAGCTTTAATAGCGCGTAGCGCCGCAAACATCAGACATTGAAGCCTAGTGCGCGTAGCTGGTCACGGCCATCTTCGGTGATCCGGTCTGGACCCCACGGCGGCAACCATACCCAGTTAATCCGAAACTCAGATACGAGGTTTGCTACCGCCACCGCGGCCTGCTCTTCAATAACATCGGTCAACGGACACGCTGCAGATGTCAGCGTCATATCGGCTACTACGGAATCTCCGTCGATACTCAGGCCGTATAATAAGCCTAGGTCGACAATATTAATCCCGAGTTCTGGATCGATCACATCTCGAAGAGCTTCTTCAATCTCTTCGATAGTGACGTGAGAGTCAGTCATATTTTTCTCCTCAGCTTCACAGCCATTGTGGATATCGGATTACTTCATTAAACAAGATTGGGGATGAAACAAATGTGGGGTCAGTTTTGCTGTCGTGCAATAGCTTGATCAGTCGCATCACGCAACGCCATCCAGCCTAGCAACGCACACTTGATACGCATGGGAAACTTTGAGACGCCCTGGAACGCGGCAGCATCGTCAAGCAAGTCTGCCATATCGTCGTCGAGCTCTTCCCCACGCTGATCCATCATATCGCGGAACGCAGCAACTAATTCATCGACCTCAGCTACAGACTTACCTTCAACAAGATCATGCATAATCGACAGCGAGGCTTGGGAAATCGAGCAACCATCACCGTCCCAAGCGACTTTCTCAAGTCGAGTACCGTCTTGGGAGAGGCGGACCTGCATTGTTGTCTGATCGCCGCAGGTAGTATTCACTTGGAAAGATTCCCCTTGAGCGTCGTCAATATGGCCTTCGCCGTGGCGCTCGCGCGATGCATCGAGAATAATCTGTTGATACATTTGGTCGAGTTCGCTCATAGTTATCCTTCCAATCCAAAATAAGGACGTACATCCGCTAACGCATCGATAAATGCATCGACATCCTCAGATGTATTGTACGGGCCGAACGAAACCCGCGAAGATGAGAATACACCAAAATGTTGGTGAATTGGTTGCGCGCAATGGTGTCCAACTCGGATCGCTACACCTCGAGCATCAAGGAGCTGACCGACGTCGTGTGGATGCACCCCATCAACTGCGAAAGTGATGACTCCTACCCTGCCGTCTGCTAACTGCGGGCCAAGAATACGAATCCCTGGGATATCTTTAAGCTTGTCCAAAGCATAGGTTGTCAATTCTTGTTCATGGCGAACAATATTGTCCATCCCGATATTTTGCAGGTAGTCAACCGCCCGGCCCAACCCAACAATCTGAGAAACTGCCTGAGTACCAGCCTCAAATCGTGCTGGTGGAGCCGCGAAAGTCGTCTTTTCCATCGTGACGATCTCCACCATTGACCCACCGGTCAAGAATGGTGGCATCTGCTCACCAATCGCAGACTTAGTGTAGAGAACTCCGATACCCGTTGGGCCAAGCATTTTGTGCCCCGAAAATACTGCGAAATCGACGTCGAGCTCATGAAAATCTACCGGCATATGCGGCACTGACTGGCACGCATCAAGCACGACAAAAGCGTTATGCTCGCGGGCGCGTGCTACCAGCTCAGCAACCGGAGCAATCGCACCGGTGACGTTGGAAACGTGACCGAAAGCAACCACCCGCGTATGCTCGTCAATCACCCAGGAAGTTGAAAGATCAATACATCCCGCATCATCGAGGTCAAGCCAGCGTAGCTCCACTCCGGTGCGGTGCGCAAGCTGTTGCCAGGGAATCAAATTCGCATGATGCTCAGCACGAGTCACAACTATGTTATCGCCAGCGTGAAGCGCGAACATAGACGACGTGCCAGACATACGATGCTCATACGTTTCGTTTAAGAACGTATACGCGATCGCATTCAGCGACTCCGTGGAATTTTTCGTCCACGAAATCTCAGTCGGGTCGACGCCGACGAATTGGGCGACCTTCTGGCGTGCGTCATCTACAGCATGGGTCGATTCACCAGCCAACATATGCGAACCACGATTCACGCCACCATTGTGTAACAACGCGTGGTCGCGCATGGCATCGATAACTTGAACCGGCTTTTGCGCGGTAGCAGCAGAATCAAGGTAGACGAGGCGTACCCCATCGTGAACCTCACGGCTCATGATGGGGAAATCGTCGCGAGCAACAAGTGCCCCAGTCACTTTTTAGCCTTCGTATTTCTCGTAGCCGTCAGCTTCCAGAACAGCAGCCAGCTCCGGACCACCGGATTCAGCAACCCGGCCATCGACGAACACATGCACGAAATCAGGCTTGATGTAGTTCAAAATGCGGGTGTAGTGGGTGATCAGCAAAACACCGTTATTGGTGTTTTCGTGAACCCGGTTCACACCTTCGGAAACCAAACGCAAAGCGTCGACGTCGAGACCAGAATCGGTTTCGTCGAGCACAGCAAACTTTGGCTTAAGCATCTCAAGCTGAAGAATTTCAACACGCTTCTTTTCGCCACCGGAGAAGCCTACATTGACGTCGCGCGATGAGAAGTTGTCATCAATCTTGAGGTCGCTCATCGCCTGCTTCATCGACTTCACCCACTCACGGAGCTTCGGAGCTTCGCCATCAACAGCGGTCTTTGCAGCACGCAAGAAGTTGGTTACAGTCACGCCAGTAACTTCAACCGGGTACTGCATCGCGAGGAACACTCCGGCACGAGCGCGCTCGTCAGCAGACATCTCGACAATATTCTTACCATCAAGCAGGATTTCACCGTCGGTAATGTCGTACTTCGGGTGGCCGGCGATAGCGTATGACAAGGTGGACTTGCCAGAACCGTTCGGACCCATGATCGCATGGATTTCGCCAGAATTAATGGTGAGGTTAACTCCACGCAAAATTTGCTTCGGACCTTCGGCGGTTTCTACAGATACGTGTAAGTTCTTAATTTCTAAGGTGGACACGAGTAATTCTCTTCTCTTTAACGTTTAAAATTCGGTTCTAGACGGTGATATAGACGTTATCGCCGTCTACGCGCACCGGATAAGTTGTCAGCTTTTGTGTGGCTGGCAAAGACATCACGTCTCCACTAGCAAGATCAAAAACTGCTCCATGACGAGAACATTCAATGGTCTCTTCTTCGAGCCAGCCATCAGATAGCTTGACTCGGCCGTGAGTGCACTGATTATGCGTGGCAAACCAGTTACCCTTTTCAGATTGAATAATGGCAACAGCGAGTTTTTGATCTTCAGCGAGATGCAGCTCAAAGCCCACAACAGACCCTGCCGCTACATCAGTTGTTGAACAGACTCGATATTCAGCCATTATGGGTACCGCTCGTTGTCAGATCAAGCTCATCTTCGATAGCAACCATCAAATCCTGTTCAACAGTCTCCACACCAATTTGGTGGATGAGCTCAGCGAAGAATCCGCGCACCACGAGGCGACGAGCTTCTTCTTCACCAATACCACGAGACATCAGATAGAACAGCTGTTCGTCGTCAAAACGTCCGGTAGCTGAAGCGTGCCCAGCTCCTTCAATTTCACCAGTCTCGATTTCGAGGTTTGGTACCGAATCTGCACGCGCACCTTCGGTAAGCAACAGGTTGCGGTTGAGTTCGTAAGTACTGGTGCCGATGGCTTCGGGGCGAATCAGTACGTCACCGATCCATACTGAGTGTGCATCCTCGCCCTGCAACGCTCCCTTGTAGGTGACGTTAGAGATAGCCTTTTCGACGCTGTGGTCAACCAGCAAGCGGTTTTCAATATGCTGGCCGCCGTCGACGAAGTACGCACCGAGCATATTCACGTCAGCGCCTGGCGCAGTGTATTGCACCGATGAGGTGATACGAACGAGATCGCCGCCGAGAGAGACCACAATATGCTTTAGTTTCGCGTCACGGCCCATACGGATGCGATGCGATGCGGTGTGTACCGCGTCGTTATCCCATTGTTGAACGGAAACGAACGTCAGGTGAGCACCGTCGCCGACGACGATTTCCACACCTTCGTTGACCTGTCCAGTACCTGAGTGATGCAAGACAACGGTAGATTCAGAATGCGCCTCAGCATGCAGGTAAACATGCAACGGTGTCACACCAGTACCCGCCTTGCCGACAGCAGAGATCGTTACCTCGTGACCGAGCTGGGTATCTTGCGGAATCGTAACCATGTGGGCGTCACGGAACGAATTCCATTCCACCACAGAAGTGCGATCCTCTGGTGCGAAACCGGTACCGAGCCGAGCGTCATCACGTCCAGCGACTTTGTAGGTAGCTTCACCGGTGAGGGAAACGTCGACATTGTTCGCCCTCGCCATCTCAAAAAGTGGCTCCACGCGCTCTAGCGGAGTAAAACGCCATTCTTCTTCACGACCATGCGGGACCGGGAAAGCTTCGAGATCAAATGACAGTACGCGATCCGCGCGAGAATTCATAACAGTAGCCATCAGCCAACCGATCCTTCCATCTGAAGCTCAATAAGGCGATTCAATTCAAGTGCGTACTCCATCGGTAGCTCACGAGCGATCGGCTCAACGAATCCACGAACAATCATCGCCATTGCTTCAGTTTCTTCAATACCGCGCGACATCAAATAGAACAGCTGCTCTTCAGAAACCTTCGACACGGTTGCTTCGTGACCCATTTCGACGTCGTCGACGCGAACATCAACATACGGATACGTATCCGAACGCGAAATGGAATCAACCAAAAGTGCATCACACAAAACGTTCGACTTCGAGTGCTTAGCCTCCGGGTTCATCTGGACCAAGCCGCGGTAGGCGGAACGGCCACCACCACGGGCAACTGACTTCGAAACGATCGATGAGGAGGTATGCGGTGCCATATGGACCATCTTCGAGCCGGTGTCTTGGTATTGACCTGCACCAGCGAATGCGATCGACAGTGTTTCGCCGCGAGCATGTGGGCCGGTCAAGTAGACAGCCGGATACTTCATGGTGACCTTGGAGCCAATGTTGCCGTCGATCCATTCCATGGTGCCGCCTTCTTCGACGATCGCACGCTTGGTAACCAAGTTGTAGACGTTGTTCGACCAGTTTTGGATCGTGGTGTAGCGAACGCGAGCGTTCTTCTTAACGAAGATTTCTACAACAGCAGAGTGGAGAGAATCGCTCGAATAGATAGGGGCAGTACAACCCTCGACGTAGTGCACATACGAATCTTCATCAGCGATAATCAGGGTGCGTTCAAACTGGCCCATATTTTCGGTATTAATACGGAAATATGCCTGCAGTGGGATCTCGACATGAACCCCCTTAGGGACATAGATGAAGGAACCGCCTGACCACACTGCTGAATTAAGGGAAGCGAATTTGTTATCTCCCAACGGGACAGCAGTGCCGAAGAATTCTTGGAAGATCTCTGGGTGTTCACGAAGGCCAGTGTCAGTATCGAGAAAGATGACGCCTTGTTCTTCAAGATCTTCACGGATCTTGTGGTAGACGACTTCAGACTCATACTGCGCAGCGACGCCCGCAACGAGGCGTGCTTTTTCTGCTTCTGGTATACCAAGCCGATCGTAGGTATTCTTAATTTCTTCAGGAAGATCTTCCCACGTATTTGCTTGACCTTCAGTGGACTTCACATAATATTTAATGGAATCGAAATCAATCCCCGAAAGGTCGGCACCCCAGGTTGGCATCGGCCTACGCTCGTAAAGTTTCAGAGCCTTCAGGCGCTTTTTCAGCATCCACTCCGGCTCGTTTTTCTTTGCTGAGATATCGCGCACGATGCCTTCATCCAAGCCACGCTTCGCGCGCTCACCAGCAACATCGGTGTCATGCCAGCCATACTGGTACTTTCCGCCGACAGCCTCGATTGTTTCTTCTTGGGTCAGCTGAGCTGAACCCGTGCCCGTTTGGGTCATTTATTTCCTTCCCGATCGTCAGATAAATCTGACGTTGTTCTTTGCGCGCCTGCACGGGAACGCAAATTCTGCGGAATACCTAGATGGATATTCGTTGTACACACGTGGCCACCGTTAGCTAGCGTCGATAACCGTTGAATTGGAACTCCTAGTAAACGTGCAAACGCCTGTGTTTCTGCTTCACACATTTCCGGAAAATCCCGAGCGACTTCTTGGATGGGGCAATGCCCTTGACATAACTGGATAGCAAGCGCGTTGGGTCCACCACGACGCAATGTCGCTACAAAGCCATCTTTAGACAGGGCCTGAGCGAGAGTTGCAGTCTTCTCTGCAGTCGAAGTTCCTGAATTTTCTAAGATTGATTGATAACGCGATTCGAGTTTATCCGTGCGCGCACGGACGAACTCCTCAACCCCTTCATCTCCGAGCTCGGCACGTAAAAATATGAGGGCCTGATTAGCTAAATCCGCATAACCTTGCCCAAGTAGCTCCTGACCCGCAGATGTTGCGACGTATCGTCGAGAAGGACGACCACGGCGCGACGGACCTTGATTGTTACTCTCATACTGCTCAATATTATTCTGCGCAACTAGCGAAGAAATGTGTCTGCGCACTGCAGCGGGCGTGAGAACTAGAACTTTTGCCAGTTCACCTGCGGTAATCGGACCACGTTCGACAATCAATCGTAGGATTTGATCACAGGTACTGATATCTTCTGTATCTGCCACAGTTACCTCCCACATTGATCTCTCTTTACACAACATCTTTGTTGCAAAATTCAATTATTGCAAGTCGGTAGTTTGGATTTTCGCCACAGTCGAACAAAAACTATAGGTCTTGCCGCTCGCTTTTACTGACGACTGAGCAAAATATCCTTGGCAGCTAAAACGCCTGTCACCAGGGCCGGACTGGTGAGATGGCCCCGATAGATCGCAGCAATGACCTCGTCAATTTCCACCCAATGTGCAGTAATCTCACGTTCTTCTTCAACTCGATCAAAATCGACGTCCGAGGCGACAGTGACGTCTTGTGCTAAGAAAATAGTCACTACCTCATCGCTAACACCAGCCGAAGCATGAAAACGTACCAGCTGCTGCCATTGAGCTGCAGAATATCCAGTTTCCTCAGCCAATTCCCGTGCAGCCGCAAACTGAACATTTTCACCTGCGACGTCGCAAAGACCAGCTGGAACCTCCCACATCATAAGCCGTGAGGCATGTCGATATTGATGGATGAGCAAAACTTCCCACGTCGCCTCTTTAGGCCTGACTGCGACAATAGCGACGGCGTCGTCATGCGTCATATACTGACGCCGCGCACTATCGCCAGCTGCAAACGTAATTTCGTCGTCGTAAATATCGAAAATTGGACTATGAAACTTATGTGACGACGAAACAACCTTGACGTGCCCGGACACCGAAACATCTTTCAGCTCAGTCTCGCCCAACACCGTTTGATACGTCTTCATGCGAACGCCTTCCTCCGAAAATCAGAACCCAACATGTACGCCATCGGGCCTAACACGATCAACGCACCTACCCCGGCCGCGACAAAAGCACCTACAATACTCTGACCGAGCACTCCGGAAAGATAGTCCTCTAACCACGGGACAACGAACCATGCGACGCCACCTGCGATCGCAAGAACGATGAAACCGGAGACGAGCTGGCGCTGGTAATCTCGGACAATAGATGCGCCGGTAACTCGTTGCAAAATCCCAATCAAAACAATCGCACCGACTGTCATGCCAATCGACATCGATAAGCCAACCCACTCCAGCGTCATATATCGGCCGCCAACGCCAACAAAATATGCAAGTGATAAAGAAACGATCACAGCAAACCATGCAATGGAATTACTAATCATGACTAATCGCGGACGGCCCAATGCATACAACACCCGCGCCCCGTGATACAAAAGCGAGAATCCCACTGCGCCGAAAGCCATTGTTTGTAAGGCAATATCGAGCCCCGTAATGGAATTACCCAGCTCGATAACCGTCTTGGCTGGTACCGACAACGCCGCAATCAAGACTGCAGCAGTCGCGCCCATCATCAAAACCAAGTATGTCGAACGTCCAACAAGCTGACGCAACTTACCCTGCTGCCCGAGCTCATGCGCCTCCGAGATACGCGGAAAAACGGCTGTCGCGATTGGCACAGCCAACACCGCGTAAGGCACCATGAACACCGCATAAGCATAATTAAAGGCGGCAAACGTTCCCGAATCAGATAACGCATTGGTCGAATACATGATAAAGATGATCGCCAATTGTTGTGCCAAAAGTGCCGCTAGACCAGCGCCCCCCATCTTGAGCGTTTCGCGCGCAACATCATTCGGAAATTTCCATGTCAAGCGAATGCTCACACTACGTAAAACCGCAGGAAGCTGGACAAGAGAAAAGATCACAACACCAACCGTTGTACCCCACCCGAGCAATGCGATGGCCAGTGAAGTCATTTCGTCGGGCTGAGTTTGGGCACCGAAGGAGAGTGCATACCAAATAAAGACTACGACGACGACCAGCGACGACAAGAGAGGAGCCAACGCGGGTAACACAAACTTCTTATGTGCCTGCAAGACGCCCGAGAAAACAACCGACAAACCATACAATGGAATCTGCCAGGCAAATATGCGCAATAATGATGCTCCCAATTGGAGTTGTTGCGGTATCGCTGACGAGAGTAAAAAACCGATGATATTCTCAGCGAACAATACCACGAGCAACACTATCGGTAAGGAAACTGTCAAGAGCCACGTAATCAACGCAGAAACTGTTTGCGACGCTTCATGTTTAAGATTTCGGGCTAAAAACCGAGAAACCAGCGGTATGACCGCACCTGCTAGTGCGCCACCGGCCGCAACCTCAAAGAGAACATTGGGCACAGTATTTGCTGTATCGTATGTGCCTGCAACAACACCGTCGGACATGGCCCACGACTGCGCGAGCTTACGCACTAATCCCATCATCCGAGCACCCAAGGTGAGCACAGCAATTATTCCTGCAGCGCCGAGAACCGAAGAGACTTTTTTCATCCAGAACCACTAACCGAAAACGATATTCAGTGACGGCCTAGCTGATCAATGGCTCGAAGAAAGGTATTGTTATCGATAACAGCCGAGAACGATATTTTTTCCGATGCCATTGTCAGCCCACTAATCACCGAAAATAACGCAAATTTCAACGGCGTCGAGCTCGAACGAGTCAACAATACACCAAGTTGCGCACCAAGTACGTTCGCTCCAAAATCACCGAGCATCGTGCGTCCCGCAAGATCATCACGAACTGTGCCAAGACAAGTAGCAATTAAGGCCACGGCTGCCGGACGTGACTGCTGAGACAGACAAGCAACAGGTAGCGCTCCTAAAGCTGTTACTTTCAAAGCCCGCCCAGGGCGCAAATCGAGCAAATTAATCAAATTAGCACTACCAGCAATCATTGCGGCATCGAGTCCAGCAATAACGAGGCCACGGACATGACGGGGCTTTTCCAGTGCAACCCCGGAGAATGCTGCGCCTGCACCGATAATCGCAATTTTAGCGACTCCGGACGTGACTCGCCCCCTTTTAAGCGCGCCCAAGTGACCGCGGAAACCTTTACCTTGGGCAGAAAACTGTTCTTCCATGTGGTCATCGATATAGCCAGCCGCTGCGGAGCTAACGGTGGCACTCATACCAGCAACACGGGCCCAGCCGTCCTCAGCTAACGCGGTTCCCGCCAGAACACCAGCTACCGCTTGAAGTCCACCGGTTAACGAAACTACCGACCCAGTATACGAGTCACGATCCCACGTCGGTAACGGCATTCGCCTAACGACTTCTCCCACTCCTGCAGATACAGCAAGTGCCGAAAAGCCAGCTAGTAACGATCGTTTCATGAGGCTGGCTGTTCGGCTGGTTCTTCTGCAGGCTGGGCTGGAGCTTGTTCTGCAGGAGCTTCAGCTGGCTTAACAGACTCTACGCGCTTCGATAGGGCCGCCTGTGCACCCTCATCGAAGCCAAAATGTACAGTCATATCATTGAGTTCGCTTGCCACAGCCATCACAACGTTGACTGTTCCAACAGCGAGAGAATCGGAAACATTATCCACTGTCGATGTACCATCAGTATCGCGTACGATACGCGCAGCATCAGCAGGTGAATCAGCAGAACCGACAACCACAGTAGGTACTTTTCCTGCCATACGAGCTGCAAGAGCGGCATAGGTTTGTGCATCATATGTCGCCTGGGCCTGGACTTCGGGGTCTTTAGTAGCCCGAGTGTCAATATCATCTTGATCAGTATCGGGAGACAAAATCACGACTGCTTGGGCCGGTGCGTCAGTTGCATTGATAATAGTCATCATCGGCTGGTCCGATCCGCTGAGGATGTCACGTAACGTTGCATTTTGGCTATAGGCCATTCCATTCACCGTGAGCTGGTACAACGCGTCCGTCATAAGAGTATTGGCATCCATCTCCTCACTTGCACCATCAATATAGGTAGCAAGTTGTGAGGCAAAAGTAGTTCTGTACGCAGTCTGGTCAGCTGCGGTCCAAGAACTATTGAGCGTCACCTGCATATTAATTGACGCGCCAGCTTCAGTCAGGCGTTCTGAAACAGCGGTAATTTCATCGTTAGAAACGCCAGGAAGTGAGACGAGTGCAATTGATCGGTCAGTGAGAGTTCCTTGAACTAACTCGGGAGCCAAATCACTCCATGCTGCCTCGTGCTGCGCAATCGTCGATTTGTATTTGCTCGCGTCCCCTTTTAACTGCGAGTTGGCCTCTGACAAGGCTTGAACCTGAGAGCTCAGCACATTACCAATGGAGTTTTGCAACGGCCCAGCACCGAGGATGATGCCCACAGCCAGTGCAATGAAAACGGCACCTAATGAAACAAGGTGATAACGGAAGTCAATCATATCTCCACCCTAAAAAAGATTCTTCAACCAGAAAATAGTATCTGAGAACCAGACTTTAACTAAACCAAATAAGATCTGACCGGCATCTGTCACAGCTAGCGACGCGCTGATAACCAAAAGACCTGCGATGAGAAGAAAGGCAACCTGCCAATTCGATATCCGTGAACGATATAACTGGCTAACGCCCTTTGCATCGATAAGCTTAGAACCCACTTGTAAGCGAGTTAAAAAGGTAGAGGCCATTCCCCGGCGTCCTTTGTCTAAGTACTCGATCAGTGTGGAATGAGTACCTAAGGCTACTATCAGATCAGCGCCCTTGGCGTCGGCTAGGAGCATCGCAATGTCCTCGGATGTCCCAGTAGCAGGGAATACCACATGTTCGATTCCTAAATCTTCGACACGCTTACGTCCTGGGGCGCGGCCATCTCTATACGCATGGACAACTACCTCTGCTCCGGATTTTAATGCTTCATCGGAGACGGAATCCATATCGCCAACAATCATGTCTGGTTTATAGCCGGCTTCTATTAAGGCATCTGCTCCGCCATCAACACCGATAAGAACCGGTCGGTACTCACGGATATAGGTGCGTAACGCCTGCAGGTCTTCCTTATACCGATAGCCCCGCACAACAATCAACGCGTGGCGAGACGTAAATACGGTTCGAACATCTGGCATACCGATGCCATCAAGAATTAAGTCCTGCTCCCGCTCGACGTACTCCATGGTATTTGTCGCAAACGCCTTAAGTTGCGTTGGCATGCCTGCACGGGCGGCATCTCGAGCCTCTTGAATTGTCTGTGCAGTTTGCACAACACCTTCAGCTATTACGTCGTCGCGATGGGTGACCACACCGTTTTCGTCTACCGATACTGTCTCCCCCTCACGAACATCCATAATCGCAGACCCGAGATCGTCGATTAACGGAATGCCGGCTTCATTGAGAATAATCGGACCAAGATTTGGGTAACGTCCTGAAGTTGATTTAGCAGCGTTGAGAACAGCGCTCGGTTTGCACTCGACAAGAGCCTCAGCAGAGACCCGATCGAGATCTTCGTGATCAATAACCGCGATATCACCCGTTGCCAGGCGCTTAGTGAGATTCTTCGTACGTGAATCTACCTTCACAGAGCCTTCATATGTGCCAGGAACGCTCTTCGCCGCTTTCTTATGACGTTTGAATACCATACATTTATCATGACACATGAACGCTAAGAAGTAGCTCAGCTGCGTGTGCGAGTGCCGCCTCAGATTCTGTATGTCCAGAAAGCATACGGGCTAATTCTGCAGTACGTTCCTGATCGTTTAAAACCCTTACTTCGGTGGTCCCACCTCCAGCTTCTGGGTCTTTCCGTACTGTGATGTGTCGAGCCGAATATGCCGCTACCTGCGCTAAGTGCGTCACTGCAATCACTTGGAAACCTGTACCTAAACGCGAGAGCCGTTGACCAATAGAAAGTGCTGTTTTCCCGCCGATTCCCGCGTCCACTTCATCGAAAATAAAAGTATGTTCAGCTGCCGTGTTCCCTTGTGCAATCACAACTTCAAGCGCCAACATGACACGGGACATTTCACCGCCAGAAGCTGTACTGCCCAGAGATAATAACGGACTGCCCCGATGAGGGGATAATTTAAATTCGACAGCATCGAGGCCCTGCGAATGTGGACTGTCAGCTGCCGTAACTTCAACAGAAAATGTGGCGTCTTTCATTGCTAAAGCGACGAGTTCGCCGGTAACAGACTTACTCATTTTTTGCGCATACTTTACCCTAGTCTTGAACAGGTTCTTGCCTAAAAGACGCACTTCTTGTTGAGCCTGTTCCAGCTCACGCTCAATATCGTCCAGAGTTGCTTGCGGATCTAAGATCTCTTGTAAACGATCATCGGCTCGTGCTCGACGTTCGAGGATTTCCGGAATGCTCAAACCCAAATCGCGTTGCAACGCACGCAACTCAGCGCGTCGCTCGTGAATCATATTGAGCTGATGGGGATCAGCATCTAAAGACTCCAACCGGCTTCCAAGATCGTTCGAAATATCCGATGCTTGCGAACTAATGTCACGCAACAACGCAACCATAGCCTGAATCTGGCCATCATTTTCCGATATTTTTGCTAACTCGTTGGCAGCAACATCCAACTGCAATAAAGCACCATTGGTATCATCGTCGAGCGCATGCACCGCACTGGTAATCGACAATCGAACATCTTCAATGTTTTCAAGGAATAACGCACGATCCTTCAGCTCATCTTCCTCACCAAGATGCGGCTCGATAGCGTCAACGCGCTTAATGAACGCCTCTAATGCCAAACGTTGCGTACTGGCCTCTGAAATCTTATGTTGAAACTCAACGAATTTTCGTTCTGCCTCCTGATATTTCGCCCATGCCACGTGATAGGCGTCAAGAGCCTGCGCAAGTTCTGGCCCACCGAACGAATCCAGGGCTTGACGCTGAGCAGACACAGATTTCAAGCGTAGTTGATCGGCCTGGCCGTGCACTGTCACCAAATGCTCACTCAGCTCTTTCAGTACCGCTAATGGGACCGCATGACCGCCAACATACGCCCGCGTCCGTCCCTGAGCCGGAACATGCCGACTAATATATATGGCTGCGTGTTCGTCGTCGATATCGACATCGCCGCCAGCGTTACGCACGATCTCTACCGCAGGGGAATCAACCGCAACGAGAAACGTACCTTCAACGATCGCAACGTCTGCACCGGTACGAACCTTAGCTGAATCAATCTTGTGTCCCATGAGCATTGCCAGGGAAGTCAGTGCCATGGTTTTACCCGCACCAGTTTCACCAGTCAACGAATTCAAACCAGGCCCGAAAGCAACCTGTGCATTTTCAATAACGCCTAGATTCGTGATGCGCAGTTCTTCAATCATTCTTTTCTCCGTTACGTCGCCAACCCTGAGTAGGCAAATCAAACTTACGGACAAGTCGGCCAGTGAATGGCATTTCATTCAAGCGAGCCAACTGAACTCGATGTGAATCCCGGGTGACAGTAACACGGGTGCCTGCCGGTGCCGCGAAAAGCCGGCGACCATCGCACCACACATGAGCATTTTCGCTATTGATTCGCACCGAAACATGCGAATCCGGGCTGACTACCAACGGCCGGGCAAACAAGGCATGCGCTGCAACCGGTGTCACCACAAGCGCATCAACGTCAGGCCATACAACCGGCCCACCGGCAGAAAAAGAGTATGCGGTGGAACCTGTAGGAGTCGAAACTAAAACTGTGTCACAACTAAACGCCGAAAGCGGAACGTCGTCAATCGCAATATCGGCTTCAACCATACGCGACAACGGATCTTTTTCAATCGAAGCTTCGTTCAACGCCCAGCTTGTAACCTGTTCTCCATCCGGAGTTTGAACAATGACCTGGACGGCCATACGAGTATCAACGCTCCACTGCCCGTTAACAATTGCAGAAATAACGTGATCCATCGATTCGGGATCTGCTTCTGCCAGGAAACCCATATGACCATAGTTAATACCCATAATCGGCACCTGCGTACCGTAGGTGAGTTCTGCAGCGCGCAAAATTGTTCCATCGCCGCCAATGACCAGAACAAGTTCGACGTCGTCAATATTGACAGCTGACGACGATACGTCCTGATTATTGCGACTTCCAGCTCCAGTAATGCTTCCGGCATCGGCGATACTTCCGACCTCACGCACCGTACTGGGCGCGGTTGGAAGCCACGACACTGAAACTCCCGACTCATTGAGTGCATCAGCTATCTGATGTGCGGACGCAATGACATCAGGATTCTTATCGTGCGATAGGAGAGCAATTTTTCGAGTCATAACTACCTCTGCGTTGATCCTGCTGCCTCTTAGTATAGTTGGTGCCTCACCGCAAAAGCGGAACAGGGAAGAATTATTGGCGGGCGGCGAAATCGGCGCCCGCTGGACCACTGGCAACCGCTTCGCGTACGGCCTTCTCTAGCTCATCGCCGAGCATATCTGCCATGCCAGCTTTCATATGAATAAAATATTCCACGTTTCCAGCTGGACCGGGCAACGGTGACGGCGCGATAGCACAGATACCCAAGCTTGCTTCACGCCCGGCCTGGGCTACATTCAACACAGTCTCCACATGGTGCTCTGGATTACGCACAACTCCCCCGGCGCCAAGCCGATCCTTACCGATTTCAAACTGTGGTTTAACCATGAGTAGGAAATCTGCGCTTGGCGATGCGCATTCAGCCAACGCCGGAATCACGAGAGTCAACGAAATAAAAGATAGATCGCCGACGACGAGGTCAGGAGCCGGAGCGACCAGTTCCGGATCGAGGGTGCGGACATTTGTCCGTTCATGCACTTCTACGCGTGGATCTTCACGCAACCGCCACGCTAACTGGCCGTAACCCACATCAACAGCAACGACGGACGCAGCGCCCTTACGCAGCAAAACATCAGTGAAACCGCCAGTAGAGGCGCCAGCATCTAACGCGCGCACGCCGGCAACAGTTGGTGCTTTATTCCCGAGATATTCCAACGCGCCCAGCAACTTGTATGCGCCACGAGAGGCGTAATCGTCACGATCTTGCGTGCTCACAAGGAGTGCTTGCGCTGGATCCATTTGTCGAGCAGGCTTGTTGACAACATTCTTATCAAGAAGGACACGTCCAGCCCGAATCAGTTCGGAGGCTTCGGTACGTGACCGGGCTAATCCTCGTCGAACAAGTTCTGCATCAACTCTAATTAGTTTCGCCATGCTTCTTCTTATGCTTGAGCTCGACTCAACATCGCGGTCAATTCCCGGTGAAGGTCTTCGAGTTCCGAGATCTGTTGAGATACGTCTTTATCTGCCATAGTGTTCAGAACTTCTTCTGGCTCGTATGGCTTGGCTGGTTTTGGAATATTTACTGCGGATGGAGTTGGGGGCTGTTCCATAGCAAGATCCTATAGGGATGGCGTAAATTCCGGAATCCACGACATCTCGTGGCCGCGATCGACACGGTCCCACACTGCCGCAACCAGTGCTTGATATTGGTACAGCGTTAGTGCTTTGCCCTCGGACGTAACAGCTTCGCCTTCAATCTGAATAGACTTTTCTGTAACCGCTACTCGAGCGTCACCCACCGTAACAGTGTCTCCAGAAAACTCCGGCTGGTACGCGCTGGAACTTAGGTCACGCAGATCGAAAATCGGATGTGTCGGGCGTTGCGAAACGTCAGTCAACATCACTTGGCGCATCGACGTGACACCAGTGAGTACATGTGCCGAGTCGTATCCGGCCCGGTTCGCACCCAAAATATCGGTATCGAGACGATCACCGATAGCTAACGGGCGCGTTCCACCAGATTTCTCTAAAGCTAACTGATACATCTCCGGTTCCGGTTTGCCTGACGACGGCGGTACCACGCCTGTTGCGTGGGATATCGCAGCTACCAGTGAACCGTTACCCAAATACTCACCTCGTTCTTTTGGCAGTGTCGCATCGATATTCGTCGCAACGTATTGCGCTCCACGCTGGATCGCCAAAGCGGCTTCGGACAGCTGTAGCCATGTTGCTTCCGGATTCAGGCCATGTAAAACAGCTGCTGGTTCGTCATCAGCAGACTCGACGAGGGTAAAACCGCCCTCCCGCAGCGCTTCAACAACACCCTTGGCACCAAGCGGAAGTACTTTCGATCCTGCTGGGATGAGCGTTGACAGGAGCATAACTCCCGTGATTGCGCTCGTAACGACATCGTCACCGTCGGTAGGAATGCCGAGTTCGGTGAGGTGCTGTGCGGTGTCTTGTGGCATGCGTGCCGAATTATTGGTCATATAGACAACGCGCACACCACAATCTTTTGCGTATTGGTAGCCTTCGACAGCTCCAACCGCGGCACTATCGCCACGATACGCTACACCGTCGAGGTCAGAAAGAATGACATCGTAGGGTGAAAGAATGGTTGACTCAGTCATCGACATCCTCGACACCAAAAAGCTCTTCGAAAGCCCCGTCGAATTCTTCGTCGGCTGCTGGTTCTCCAGCGAGATCCTCGTCGTCGAAATCGCCGTCGAGTTCGTCATCGTCGAAATCGGCATCAGCAAAATCTTCTTCGAAGTCTTCGGCCTCATCCTCATCATTTTCGCGAAGCTCAGCGAAATCATCGTGTTCGTCTGCGAATTCAGAATCGAGATCGAGATCTTCTTCTGGCAAATCATCGAGTACTTCGTCGAGGTCGACCATCATAGAGAAGTCGTTACCATCATCGAGCATAGCTTGCCATTCTTGACGAAGTTCTTCAGCCTCATCAGTACGACCGAGCTCTTCTAGACGGTCGGCCTTGGTGAGCTGGACGCGAGCAGCAACGCCGTCATCGAGGTTCTCAACGAGAATCCTCTGAAGGACTGACAGGCCACCTTCGATGTCGCCGGTTTCGGCGCGGGCGCCAGAGGTAACGATAGCAAGCTCGATCTTCGCTTCAGCATCGAGTCGGGCTAATGGAATGTCTTCGATAAAGCGTAGTGCTTTTTCTGGACGACCTAAGCCTCGCTCGGAATCAGCTTCGATTGGGACGTGGGAGTAGTCATCGCTCATCCTGCGGTAAGTGCGCAGTTCACGCAATGCCTCGGCGTAACGGCCGGTGACGTATGCGGTGAGTCCCAGTGCTTCACGCACGACGTCCACGCGTGCGGCGCGCATGTAAGCAGCGTGCGCGTGAGTGTAGGCGACTTCTGGATCGATGTCCATCATTTCGCCAGCATATGCGAGGTGCCGTGCAACGCGTTCACCATTTTCCTTGGTGAGGCCAAGGAGACGACGACGAACGTCTGCGTCGAGGGATTGGGAGGTGATTGATTCCGGAATCTCATCGAGGAGTTGACGGGAATCCGGTTCTTGGGAGCGCACGTCTTCCGCGTTATGGGAGTCTTGGTTGTTGTCCCAACGACGACCACCCCGGTCATCATCACGACGACTATCGCGGCGATCATTGTCCCAACGACGCGGTCCACGATCATCACGGCGCTCATCACGCCCACCACGACGATCATTATCCCAACGACGACCACCCCGGTCATCATCACGACGACTATCGCGGCGATCATTGTCCCAACGACGCGGTCCACGATCATCACGGCGCTCATCACGCCCACCACGACGATCATTATCCCAACGACGACCACCCCGGTCATCATCACGACGACTATCGCGAGCAAAAGGGCGGGATGAGGACTGCCAGCCTGAGGAATCATTAGCTCTCGAAGCGCGACGGTCGTTAATATTACGGTAATCAGACATAAATTCCTCAGGTAAGTTATAAAAACAATGCACATACAAAGTGTGCCCACTGAATATCTTACACTACAGTGAACGAGCCTTGTCGCATAAAAATCGACATGTGACTTGTCCGTATCTTGACTTATCAGCATGAACCAGGATATCGGACCGGAAATACTGTCGAACTAACGATTAAGGGGAGGGCTGGTAGGAAACAGTGTTTCTTACCAGCCCTCCCCTTTATTGATGTTTGAATGACGGCGGTGTCCTACTCTCCCACACCCCCTCGGGTGCAGTACCATCGGCGCTGGAAGGCTTAGCTATCCGGGTTCGGAATGGAGCCGGGCGTTTCCCTACCGCTATGACCACCGTCAAAAATCTTGGGATCAATAATCCTGTATTAAATTATCTACTGCTATTGTTGTGTGGGGGTTGGGAATCGTATAGTGAACGCGAAACATACTCGAAAAATGTTTTTGTTAAGTGGTTGGCCATTAGTACCAGTCAGCTCCACACCTTACGATGCTTCCACGTCTGGCCTATCAACCCCATGGTCTATAGGGGGCCTACAAAACAAATTGTTTATGGAAACCTTATCTCAAAGCAGGCTTCCCGCTTAGATGCTTTCAGCGGTTATCCCTTCCGAACGTAGCCAACCAGCCATGCACCTGGCGGTACAACTGGCACACCAGAGGTTCGTCCGTCCCGGTCCTCTCGTACTAGGGACAGCCCTTTTCAAGTTTCCTACGCGCGCAGCGGATAGGGACCGAACTGTCTCACGACGTTCTGAACCCAGCTCGCGTGCCGCTTTAATGGGCGAACAGCCCAACCCTTGGGACCTACTCCAGCCCCAGGATGCGACGAGCCGACATCGAGGTGCCAAACCATGCCGTCGATATGAACTCTTGGGCAGGATCAGCCTGTTATCCCCGGGGTACCTTTTATCCGTTGAGCGACGGCGCTTCCACAAGCCACCGCCGGATCACTAGTTCCTACTTTCGTACCTGCTCGACCTGTCGGTCTCACAGTCAAGCTCCCTTGTACACTTACACTCAACACCTGATTGCCAACCAGGCTGAGGGAACCTTTGAGCGCCTCCGTTACCATTTAGGAGGCAACCGCCCCAGTTAAACTACCCACCAGGCACTGTCCCTGAACCAGATCATGGTCCAAGGTTAGACATCCAGCACGACCAGAGTGGTATTTCAACAATGACTCCACAACCACTGGCGTGGCTGTCTCATAGTCTCCCACCTATCCTACACAAGCCGTACCGAACACCAATACCAAGCTATAGTAAAGGTCCCGGGGTCTTTCCGTCCTGCTGCGCGTAACGAGCATCTTTACTCGTAATGCAATTTCACCGAGTTCGCGGTTGAGACAGCGGAGAAGTCGTTACGCCATTCGTGCAGGTCGGAACTTACCCGACAAGGAATTTCGCTACCTTAGGATGGTTATAGTTACCACCGCCGTTTACTGGGGCTTAAATTCACAGCTTCGAACACTTACATGTTCTAACCGTTCCTCTTAACCTTCCAGCACCGGGCAGGCGTCAGTCCGTATACATCCACTTACGTGTTCGCACGGACCTGTGTTTTTGATAAACAGTCGCTTCTCCCTGGTTTCTGCGGCCATCACCCCTAGCCTGTTAAAAGGCTTCAGGGATCAGGCCCCCCTTCTTCCGAAGTTACGGGGGCATTTTGCCGAGTTCCTTAACCACGATTCACTCGCTCGCCTTAGTATTCTCTACTCGACTACCTGTGTCGGTTTAGGGTACGGGCGGCTAAAACCTAACGTCGAGGCTTTTCTAGACAGCACAGGATCACTCTACTTCCCCACATAAATGGGTCATCATCCAGCCTCACCCTTATATGTCCCCCGGATTTGCCTGAGGAACGGGCTGCGCTGTTAAACGTGGCAAGCCATTAGCCACGCGAAGCTACCACTCTGCGTCACCCCTGTTAACACGCTTGCTTACTACACGATCAGGTCCCACGCTCCCCACACACCCCAACCCGAAGGAAGAAGATGGTGGTTTGGATGGTTAGTATCCCATGATTCAACATTGACGGTTTTTCGCCGGTACCAGAATATCAACTGGTTGCCCATCGACTACGCCTGTCGGCCTCGCCTTAGGACCCGACTAACCCAGGGCGGACGAACCTGGCCCTGGAACCCTTAGTCATTCGGCGGACGGGATTCTCACCCGTCATTCGCTACTCATGCCTGCATTCTCACTCGTACGAAATCCACAACCAATCACTTGTGCTGCTTCACCTCACGTACGACGCTCCCCTACCCAACAAAACAAAAGTTTTATTGCCGCGGTTTCGGCGGTGTACTTAGCCCCGCTACATTGTCGGCGCAGAATCACTTGACCAGTGAGCTATTACGCACTCTTTCAAGGGTGGCTGCTTCTAAGCCAACCTCCTGGTTGTCACAGCAACTCCACATCCTTTCCCACTTAGCACACGCTTAGGGGCCTTAACCGGCGGTCTGGGCTGTTTCCCTCTCGACTACGAAGCTTATCCCCCGCAGTCTCACTGCCGTGCTCTCACTTACCGGCATTCGGAGTTTGGCTGACGTCAGTACCCCGATAAGGGCCATCGGCCATCCAGTCGCTCTACCTCCGGTAAGAAACACACGACGCTGCACCTAAATGCATTTCGGGGAGAACCAGCTATCACGGAGTTTGATTGGCCTTTCACCCCTACCCACAGGTCATCCCCTCCATTTTCAACTGAAGTGGGTTCGGTCCTCCACACGCTCTTACACGTGCTTCAACCTGCCCATGGGTAGATCACCCCGCTTCGGGTCTAGAACATGCAACTAAAAATCGCTTTTTAAAACTCGCTTTCGCTACGGCTACCCCACACGGGTTAACCTCGCTACATGCCACTAACTCGCAGGCTCATTCTTCAAAAGGCACGCCATCACCCCTACCAAGGAGGCTCTGACGGATTGTAAGCGTCCGGTTTCAGGTACTATTTCACTCCCCTCCCGGGGTACTTTTCACCATTCCCTCACGGTACTCATCCACTATCGGTCACACGGAGTATTTAGGCTTACACAGTGGTCTGTGCAGATTCACACGGGATTTCACGGGCCCCGTGCTACTCGGGCACCACATAAAGCAGACTGACATGTTCCAACTACCGGACTCTCACCGTCTACGGTCCAGCTTCCCAACTGATTCGTCTACACACCAGCATTTATCACTACCCGACCCCTCATCGGCGGGATCAAACATGGCCCCAACAACACCACACACGCAACGCCCGACAGCTATCACACGCGCATGGTTTAGCCTCATCCGCTTTCGCTCGCCACTACTCACAGAATATCTTTTCCTGCGGGTACTAAGATGTTTCACTTCCCCGCGTTACCCCCAAACACCCTATACATTCAGATGCTGGTAACTAGAAATAACTCTAGCCAGGTTCCCCCATTCGGACACCCCCGGATCACAGCTCGTTTGCCAACTCCCCGAGGCTTATCGCAGGCTACAACGTCCTTCATCGGCTCCGTATGCCAAGGCATCCACCGAACGCTCTTGAACACTTACAAAAAACCAAAGATGCTCGCGTCCACTATACAATTCTCAACCACCACACCAACACCACACCCCTGAACACCCAACACGATGAGCACCCAAAAGCACAGGCAGTACACGGAGTATTACCCCACACCCCAACAGCATGCCAGACAATCCATAACGATTTTTCCACTAAAAACCACCACAACCAACACCAACCACAACAGGTCAATGCCAGCCACACCCCAAAATAAACAAACATGAAAAATACAGGGCATGAAGGTAGCTCCTTAGAAAGGAGGTGATCCAGCCGCACCTTCCGGTACGGCTACCTTGTTACGACTTCGTCCCAATCGCCAATCCCACCTTCGACCGCTCCCCCCAAAAAGGTTAGGCCACGGGCTTCGGGTGTTACCAACTTTCGTGACGTGACGGGCGGTGTGTACAAGGCCCGGGAACGTATTCACCGCAGCGTTGCTGATCTGCGATTACTAGCGACTCCGACTTCATGGGGTCGAGTTGCAGACCCCAATCCGAACTGAGACTGGCTTTAAGGGATTCGCTCACCCTCACAAGCTCGCAACCCTCTGTACCAGCCATTGTAGCATGCGTGAAGCCCAAGACATAAGGGGCATGATGATTTGACGTCGTCCCCACCTTCCTCCGAGTTAACCCCGGCAGTCTCTCGTGAGTCCCCACCTAAAAGTGCTGGCAACACAAGACAAGGGTTGCGCTCGTTGCGGGACTTAACCCAACATCTCACGACACGAGCTGACGACAACCATGCACCACCTGTACACCAGTCCGAAGACGCACACATCTCTGCATGATTCCGGTGCATGTCAAGCCTTGGTAAGGTTCTTCGCGTTGCATCGAATTAATCCGCATGCTCCGCCGCTTGTGCGGGCCCCCGTCAATTCCTTTGAGTTTTAGCCTTGCGGCCGTACTCCCCAGGCGGGGCACTTAATGCGTTAGCTACGGTACAGAACCCATGGAAATAGGCCCCACACCTAGTGCCCAACGTTTACGGCATGGACTACCAGGGTATCTAATCCTGTTCGCTCCCCATGCTTTCGCTCCTCAGCGTCAGTAACGGCCCAGTAACCTGCCTTCGCCATCGGTGTTCCTCCTGATATCTGCGCATTCCACCGCTACACCAGGAATTCCAGTTACCCCTACCGCACTCTAGTCTGCCCGTACCCACTGCAGCCCCGGAGTTAAGCCCCGGTCTTTCACAGCAGACGCGACAAACCGCCTACGAGCTCTTTACGCCCAATAATTCCGGACAACGCTCGCGCCCTACGTATTACCGCGGCTGCTGGCACGTAGTTAGCCGGCGCTTATTCAACACCTACCCTCAACTTTCGCCTTGTTCAGTGTTAAAAGGAGTTTACAACCCGAAAGCCTTCATCCCCCACGCGGCGTCGCTGCATCAGACTTGCGTCCATTGTGCAATATTCCCCACTGCTGCCTCCCGTAGGAGTCTGGGCCGTATCTCAGTCCCAATGTGGCCGGTCACCCTCTCAGGCCGGCTACCCGTCGAAGCCTTGGTAGGCCATCACCCCACCAACAAGCTGATAGGCCGTGAGCCCATCCCCCACCAGAAACCCTTTCCAACACCCACCATGCGGCAGGAGCAGAATATCCAGTATTAGACCCCGTTTCCAAGGCTTATCCCGAAGAAGGGGGCAGGTTACTCACGTATTACTCACCCGTTCGCCACTAATCCACCCCAGCAAGCTGGAGCTTCATCGTTCGACTTGCATGTGTTAAGCACGCCGCCAGCGTTCGTCCTGAGCCAGGATCAAACTCTCCAAACAAAAACCAAACACCCCAAAGGGTATCCAATCAATACAGTCCGA
Source organism: Arcanobacterium phocisimile (assembly GCF_016904675.1). Lineage (NCBI taxonomy): Bacteria > Bacillati > Actinomycetota > Actinomycetes > Actinomycetales > Actinomycetaceae > Arcanobacterium > Arcanobacterium phocisimile. The sequence continues at coordinate 1,088,017 of NZ_CP070228.1, forward strand.
AAAGCCAAAACAGGCTCAACAAAACAGACAAACCAAAACTAGCTCATCCAAAATAAAATAAAGAAAACACACCAACCAAAAACAGTCAGCATGCAATCCAAACAAAAACAATCATTATAAAAAGCTGACACACTATTGAGATATCAAACAACACACCCACACCCAACAACCACCCAGAAAAACCAGGCAACCATCAAGAAGGATAACCCCACCAAACTAACACACAACCACACTCAAGTCAAAACCCAAGCCAGTCACACATCAACAAGGAAGGAAACCATCACCACCAGAACACTAACCGCGCTCCTCGGCGACAAGAAAAAACAATACCCACCCACACAACCAACCGTCAAACCAAAACAACGTAAGCCCTATCACATAGCTCGAAACGATGGCCTTATCTTAGAACCCTATATGCAAAAGCATTAATCTATCTCCCCAAAGCGGCTATTATTATTAGGAAAATACGTTCCGACAGAGATGATACCCAATGACCAGTCAACGAATGGAAGCCTTTAGTGATGGTGTCCTCGCCATCGTCATTACCATCATGGTCCTCAAACTTGAGTTACCAGTCGACCTCGATATATCGAGCTTATATTTAATCGCCCCCACATTGTTGGCGTATGCTCTCAGCTATATATACGTCGGAATATACTGGGCCAACCATCACCACTTAGCTGGTGTCTCAAAAACTATTTCTGGATCCACTTTGTTAAAGAATTTGCACTGGCTTTTTTGGATAACACTCATCCCGGTGGTCACAGAATGGGTAGGAACTCATCCTTTTGCACCCATGCCGGCCATGTTCTATGGCGTTATTCTATTCATGTGTTCAGTAACGTACCACTTCCTCCAACGCGACATCGTTCGACGTTTGAGTCACGACGATCCAGGATCGCTGGAATGGGATCGTGATCTAAAAGGAAGAATTTCAATTACTGCCTATTTGATTGCTGCAACCACCGCAGTTTTCATACCTGCCGTGTCTTATATCATCTATGCCGCTATTGCTCTCATCTGGCTCATCCCAGATACACGCCTTGAAAAACTTTTCGGAGAAAGCTAAGAATCAAATTGGGCAAGAGAGCTCCAACACGTCGTCCCATATGGACCATCGTCGATTAGAGGCTTGTGCGATGGTCCGACGGACATACGAATTCGTTCTTTCCAGGATTTTCTACATTGTTTCCACATGAGCCCTGTGGGATCAACGTCAGGAAGTTAGCGAAAATTTCTAGCGCAACATTTCGATAATTGTGTTCAAAGACGTTGCAGACGAACTCGATTTCCCAAACTGCTCAGTAACAACAACATCATTCAATTGACACAGTTGCACTTTTACTTTAACCAAGACTATAGCGGACCGAACCAAATCCACTGTATAGACGAAGATGAGCTACGTCCGTAACGAAGGTCTATTTGAAGTGCCCCGGGTTTTGTTCCTAGGCACGTGCCTTGATTTCTATTATTTCATGGCCGGTGTTGCCGTTCCAAAACTCCTGTTCAACCTCAGCCGGTGTACGGTAGCCCAAGCTCTGGTCAAGCCCTGACTCGTTCGGCCACGAAACCCATTCAAACGCCCGCGATTTCAACATCCAACCACGCCCCGCCCATGACCGCCTATGAATCAGCTCATTCTTGAAATGAACCGTTGACGTTCTCAGCCAAAGCATTGTCATCCGAATCGCCAACCGTCCCTGTCGAGGTAAGTAATCCCATGCTCGGCAAGACGCTCATTGTAAACAATGGACACATACTGCGAGCCGTGGTCGCAATGGTGAATCAGCCCAGTTGTTTTCTTCGCACATACGATCGCCTGATAGTATGCCTGCAACAGTAACGCTTTACGTTCGCATTGAACCGACCAGCGCCCACCCGATAAATCCGTCCGTAGAGAACACATCGGTCACAAAAGCGGTGTAGAGAAAACCCCTTACGGGTACGGACATAGGTAATGTCGCCCCACCCACAACCGATTCGGCCTCGAAAGCTCGACATTCACGTCACGCCAAGTCTAGGCGAGTATCTCACCCCTTGAGGTTTACGAGTTCTCACAAGCAACCTGGCCTTTACCTTTACCCCTAACTCCAGCAAGGCGCATCAAACGAGCGGTATGCTTCACGACCAATATCTTTTCCCCTCACGGCGCAACGCGTGCCACATCTTACGAATCGGGTAGACATTGTAGTTACTTTCATAAATCTCAGATGTGTCCTATCGGCAGCAGCATCACGCAGGCTACGAGCACTCACACCACGGGATTTTGATTGACGATAGCCACAAACCACCAACACGGTGAGTGTTTAACGTCTTGCAGATGAACTGAGTAGAGAAACGATTGCGATACTCATCAATGAACCGAATCATTTACCAATGTTTCGGGGCCAGTTCCGACGCGAAAAAAGCCGACGCTGCTTATCTGAACTCATGAGTATCGCGAAGCTCCTGATTTTCACGGCGTAGCCGCGCATTTTCGACTTCCAAGTCCTCCGGCAAGCGTTCAAGAACGCGTCCTTCACGACGAGCTACCTGAGTCCATTGCGCAGCAGTGTGCCAAGAAACACCTAGTTTCGGTGCCACAATCTTGCACGCTTCTTGCAAGGAAACATTCTCCGCCACAATACGGTCTTCTACCAAGCGGACGACACGATCCTTCGCATCCTGATCAAATTTCTTTGGCATAGTCCAGATTGTCCCATCTACTCAAACGGAACAAAACCTGGGGCACTTCATGGGCTCCCGACAGACCCCTTTCTTTCCATCACTAGATAACCGAATCTGCAGAAGGCACAGTTGATATTGCTGCTTCATAGGGTAGCTGCAAAGAATACGACCGCCATCGCCCCACCAAGAGGTGTACCGCTAGGTGCAAAGAACACACGATAAGAACTGGTGTATTCAACCGCGTTGTTTTCATTCGGCAAGCGTCGTTACCCTGCACCCGTTGGCAAAGCGATTCAAATTCACTCGAAAAATTCTTGCCGGTCCATCGGAAGCGATCGATCGCCTATCTGGGAGTCAGACTATGATTTTATACGCCTCCGAGACGAAACGATAAACAACCAGCACACATGCAAATTGTCAGCGGTCTCCATCTGGAACGTAATCTCGCCTCAAAAGATTACTCGTTATTCTTGGTTATTGAGCACCGGCGGCTAGGTGGCTAGAGGTTGAGAATACGATTGTGAAGTTGCGGTGACAATCTGGCTGTCACATTGTTCTCCGGCTGCATCCGAAATGTTAAGGCTGGATGCCCCATTATTTATGTAGCTCGGTGGCGGACCAAAGCTCGAGATTATTCTCAATGAGGGAGACCGCGGCAAAATTCTCGATTTTCGAGAAAAATAATCAGCCGACCTGCACCGTTCTGCTTGCCCAATGACGAGCGATCAATGACAGCAGGGAATCCCAGTAAACTTAGCGTCTTGGTATCGATCAGATTTATCTCATCATCGACACAATACATACCAACGGTGCTGCAGTTGAGAACCTGAAATTCTAACTTAGAGCACTCCAACTTGTACCATGCATTTAGCCCTGGTCTGTCAAATGGTCAGGTCTTGTCCAAAAATGTTACGGAGGCGAACATACGTCGCCTCCGTAACAATTTTGAGTAACTAATTCGACGTGACTTTAAAATTGTCGTTTTTTGGTGGTATTAGAAACACGGTCCTGGATCCGGGCTTGAGTTTCTGCAGTAGCATGGGTGGCTATCAGTTTCTGATACTCTGCAGTGTCATAATAGACCTCTTGACGTGCCGGATTACGACGACGAGAGACACAGAAATAAATGTGATAGAGGAAAACACCTACGTTGCATACCAGTGCCGCTAGAGATACGAGGAACAGTGCAGTTCCGTTGTGGGAAGACTGATGTTCAAATATAGAGGCATTGGTGAACGTCGGAACGGTAAGAACGAACCCGGTCCACAACGTCAATGTATATGAACGATATTGAATCCATGCCCCGCGTCCCATCTTCATAAATGCCGGTACGGTACACGAAGCCAATAGTGCGACACCCGAATACCATGCATGGTCAGAGATACAGTTGTAAACGAACGCAAAATTCCATAGATCGTAACCGATGATCCACCAAATAGTGAGATCACCCCAAATGACCGTCCTATCACGGTTCTTCGATACAAAGATTCCGAGCCAGCCGGAAATTGCTAGCAAGTTGAGAACACCTGCGATCGCGTTCATAATATTCCACGATCCGCCCCAGTTGACCATTCCACCTTGATAGGGGTCAATTCCTTGAACCCAATATCCTTGGATGTCGCGTACAACGGCCTCTAAAATATTTCCGGCAAGCAAAATTGGCGGGAATAAAAGATACCAACGGTTATTACGCAGACGTGGCACAAGTTGAATTCCGACAAGTGAAAGCGAACCCAGTAAGGCCGAATAATGCTTAACGACGGGGAACCAGCCCGCCGTCGTCGTCCCTGCGGTTGAATATGGCCACCAGAAGATTCCAAGTGTAATTGGCAAAATAATAAAGAACAACACAATTGCCCACTTATAACGGATAATTAGCCAGGCTCCTACTGCAAGTGCAACCGTTGTCACAATAAGCGCAAGATAGTCGTACCACTCGCCAACTTCGAAGAAAAATAGGGTCGGGTAATCCGGAGGCACAATCGTAAATAAACTAGACATAGAAACAAATCCTTTCTCTAGTATTGAACAGATGACGGTAGGTGGCGGTTAACCACCTACCGTCATCTGTGCTCAATGCTTCTTTCCCCATCCATGCAGATATGTTTTCTCGTTCTTCTGACGAATCTGCTCATCCCATGAGAACTCGGGCTCTTCCCAGTCGACGTAGTAGTCTTCGTCTAGGCGCCCATCCCACGGTGTTTCCGGGCCCGACGGTGGCCAGTGTGGATTATCGGTCACCGGAGGCCTGATCTCAGCAACTGCCGGGTTACGACGGCCAAACCGCATCCACTGCGTTTCTGTTTCTTCGAATAACGGTGTTCCGTCCCACCGTCCAGCCGGAGTTTGCGAACCGAAGAACCGACCACCGAGTAGACCACGCATAATCCGACCGCTAAGCTGTGGTTTCTTCCGAAACTCTGCAACGCGTTTGAGGTAAGCGTTTTGCATGTTCGTCATACATCCGCCAACAAGCTCAATATTGAGCCAGTTAACAACTTTGTTAAACAAATTGTCGTCTTCATATCCAATGCGCCAATGATTGATTAAGCGGCATCGCTCACCTTTGAGCGGGACGAGATAGAAGCACCATGCTGCAGCGAAATGTCTCATTCCTGGGAAGCGGAACGCATACGATCCAGGGGCAGCTGGCGGCATTTTGGTATCAGTCCATGACACCAAATATTTACCCGGTACGATATCAGTCCACTCCATCGTCATACCGTGATAATCGAAGGCTGCGACGTCACCAGGCGCGATCGCATCTGCAACTTGGAATTCTTCCTGGATCTCATACGAGTTAAAGAAAGGTAGGCGGGCAAAGGTGCGCTCAAGGAATTCCGATGAAAAAGAACCGGTTCGGTTACATCCGAGTTGTTTCAGGTAACGGTATACCGCATATGCAGGTGCGTCGATGTCGATTGCATACGTCGACGAATAACCGTTGTCGTAGTTCGCGTCAATTAAGTCGTCTGCCGGATAACGAAAGTCTTGCTCTTCCTGTGTTGCCTTGCCATGCATCTGGCTATAGGCATAGAGGAAGCCAAATGTACTAGCACCCAGCACTCCCCCAACCTTCATAGCTTTCTTACAAAATTTCAGTGGAGAACTTTTTCCCATTACTCACGCCTTTGTCAGTTTCGGATGACCACTCCATTGCGGTCGCGATTACTTAACTATAAAGCATAAAATCTCCCTAACGTGTGACCTAAATCCCAATATAAATTGGAATTCTAGGTCTATTCTGGTTTATTAATGACGAAATTACTATGAGGAGAATGCTCAATGACGACATTCCTTGGCCTATGGGAAATAGGCACTCCCCGATTATGGATAATGCTCATCGTCGTGTTTATCGCACAAGTAGCAGTAGCTGAAATTAACCGACGATGGCTATGGACGTGTTTTGCCATGTGGATGGTTGGAGGTGTACTACTGATTCCATACGTTGCTTACCATGCCGTCCCCCTCGTTGGCTGGTTCCCAGTGGGCAAATACATGATCATGGTCAGTGTTTCTATCCTCAATGGCTATCTCGTGTGGCTCGGACGCAACAATCCGCATAAATTCCATCGCAATATTATGCTCATCGGTTTTGTCTCATGGCTAGGCGTAGCAACCAACATTATGGAAGCCAATGTTCGTGATGTTGCGATTTACTTTAATACCGAATCTTATAATTCGTGTGCCGCTGACTGGCAATGTCTCAAGGAAGTCAATGATTCCCATGCCCTAGACATGATCGAAGGCTTACCAGAAACCCGCAACACCACCGCTCCGCTACATTCAGATGAATGGTATCAGGAAGTAGCACAGAACTTTGCCGACACTAACGTCGGAATCGATCCAGAAACCGGATTCCGCACTATCGGAGGCTGGTGGAACCTCGCTTCGGCAGCCGCAGGCTTACTCAACATCATAACGATGACAGGTTGGGCAAAAATCACTGTCTCTACACGTAAAGACCAAAAAGTCAAAGGCCTAATTTGGGCAGATATGATTTGGCCTTGGGTTATCGCCTACGATCTGTGGAATCACGCATTCCTCTACAATGCGCTCGCCGATTACACCTGGTATTGCACATTCGCTCTCCTCATGGCAGCAACAGTCCCAGCATTCTTGTGGGCAAAGGGACAATGGCTATGGTTTAGGTGTTACACACTCATGTTCTGGATCGCGATGAATAATGTTATTCCAGAGTTACTCATTTCTCCGGAGCAAAACAACTTCGCTACCATGAATCCAACAGCAAATATTGTCTGCTCAATGCTTGCCCTTATCGCAAATATCGCACTCTTTATTTACTGCGCCTACGTTGTTATCGTCAAACGCCGCCAACCATACACAACAGGCCTATTCCAAGACTTTGGTGCTTATCGAACAATAGTCAAGGAGCACTGCAGCGAAGAAGACAAATACTGGATGTGCGATCTTATCAAGGAGACCCCACAAGAACTCGGATTTGAACCTGATTCACCACTACCACCCGCAACGACCGGGTTTATCACACATCTACCGTGGTGGGGTAAGAACGATAAACGTTATCCAAAGCTGCGAACTCCAGTGTCAGTCGATCCACTACTCGTCGCTAAAGGTGTTAAAAGCGACCCACAGTGGGACGTAACTCCACAAACGCTGCGGTGATAACTACTGCGACACTCACACTCATTCTAGTTATCTATAGTTGAGACATAGTTGTGGGAGGTACTCACGTGAGTACCTCCCACAACTTACATCACATTCAAGCAACTCACATGCCGCTAGAACATTAAACGTTAGACTATCCAAGCTAACGCTAGAGCGTTTCAGACAAGGTGAATAACTGCCATATTCTTCCGTCCCTTACGAACCAGAATCAGGCTGTCTCCAAGAGCATCACCAGCTTCCAGAGCGCGCTCTTCATCAGTAACTTTGACGTTGTTAATAGCTACGCCACCTGAAGCTATGGTTCGACGGGCGGCACCGCGCCCTTTTTCAAAGCCAAGGCTTACTAGGACGTCTTGTACACTCGTTCCCAGAGACGCCTCGACTGACGGAAGCTCAGCAACTGCGTCCCGTAAAGTATCCGCGTCTACCTCTTGTGGATCCTTCTTTCCGAATAGAACCGAAGAAGCGTCCTTGACGCGAGCAGTAGCCTGCGCCCCGTGAACCCACGTTGTGACTTCATCAGCTAAGACACGCTGTGCTTGACGGGTATGTGGCCGCTCAGCGACTTCGACTTCCAGATTTTCAATTTCTTCGCGCGAAAGGAAGGTAAAGACTTTCAGCATGCGGATAACATCGGCATCTGCCGTGTTGAGCCAGAACTGGTAGAACTTGTAGGGGCTCAGCATCTGCGGATTGAGCCAGACAGCGCCACCTTCGGTCTTTCCGAACTTTGTTCCATCAGATTTAGTAATCAACTGGTTGGTCAGTACGTGAACGCTAGCGCCTTCAACCTTGCGGATCAGGTCCATTCCGCCGACGATGTTACCCCACTGGTCGTTTCCGCCAAGCTCGAGTGTGCATCCGTAACGGCGGTAAAGTTCGAGATAATCATTTGCTTGCAAAATCTGGTAAGAGAACTCGGTGAACGAGATACCCTCATCGGATTGAAGGCGCCGAGCAACAATATCTTTAGAAAGCATTGTCCCCATGCGGAAATGCTTGCCCAGATCGCGCAAGAAATCAATTGCACTCATTGACTGCGTCCAGTCCAAGTTATTGACAGTGATTGCCGCGTTTGGCCCCTCAAAATCAAGGAGCGACTCAAGTTGGTCACGCAAGGCTTGAGTCCATTGCGCAACAGTTTCACGAGTATTTAAGGAGCGCTCACCTTTGGGACGTGGATCGCCGATCAGGCCGGTAGCACCGCCAACCAAGACAATCGGCCGATGGCCTGCCATCTGCAAATGCCGCATCATTTTTACGGCAACAAGATGGCCGTGATGTAGTGAAGCCGCAGTTGGATCAAAGCCGCAATAGAACGAAATAGATCCCTCAGAAAGAGCCTTTCGTAGCTCGTCGATATCTGAATGCTGAGCAATAAGCCCACGCCATTGGAGTTCATCAAGGATGTCAGCCAAGGGATTTCCTTTCGCTTGCAGTCGCATGTTTCTTCGCTATGACGCTATTGTGCCTTAATCCCACCGCATACTCCAACTCTCAAGGCGATGTGTGTGCTACGGAATGTGTAACGTATCGCAGTGCCTTTACCTTCACAGGTTCCGATAAGCTCACCGCGTAGACTACGGTGTTGGTGAGATAAACGTTCGAGATCAGAAGTAAGTGGAGACCTTGTTAAAACAAGCTATTGTTATTGCACTCGCATTCATGGGCCTCATCATTGGTGCGGGATTCGCCTCGGGGCAAGAATTGCTCGTCTATTTTATTGCTTTCGGAGTGCCCGGTATTTGGGGTGCACTCGCGGCGGCCGTGCTTTTTGCTCTCTCGGGCTATGTTGTCATGCAGCTAGGTTCATATTTTCATGCCAAAGAACACTCGGCAGTGTTCGACGAAGTTTCACATCCAATCGTTTCTCGGATGCTCGATGTCTTCACAATCCTCGTGCTTTTCACGATGGGTTTTGTCATGATTGCTGGAGCAGGTGCAAACTTCCACCAGCAGTACGGCTTACCCACCTGGGTTGGATCGATCGTGCTCGTTGGGCTCATTATCTTCGCAGGTATGCTTGACGTTGATAAAGTGACGACGGTGATCGGCTTGATAACGCCGTTTATTCTGATCTTCATTGTACTTGCATCCATACATGCATTCACCGATGCAACGTTATCCATTAGTGCACTCGAACCAGTTGCGAAAGAGCACCTCACTCCTGCTATTTCATCATTGGTGTTATCAACCGTTAACTATGTAACGATGTCAATGGCTCTTGCGATTTCAATGGCCTTGGTTATGGGCGGAAACTTGCTCAATACTCGGGTAGCCGGGCTCGGAGGTCTTATCGGTGGCGGTATTTTCGGTATCATTCTCATGCTTGCGGTGCTGGCAATATTCACTCAAGTAGACAAAGTCTACGGCGCTCCAATGCCAATGCTTGAAGTTGTCAATCAAATTCATCCACTAGCCGGTATCGCGATGGCAGTAATCGTTTACGGCATGATTTTTAATACTGCTATCGGCCTTTACTACGCACTAGCTAAACGTGTTACTTCAACTGCTCCGAAGCTGTTCCTCCCCGCAATCGTCATCTTTTCATTTATTGGATTTGGTTTATCGTTCTTCGGTTTCGAATCCCTCGTGGGCACGCTCTATCCGATGGTTGGATACGTAGGGATCATCATGATGGGCATCTTAGGTTACGCTTGGTTTACTAGACGTGAGGCTATCAAGCAAGAGAACAAGATCCGCAACAAAATCCGTAAGCTGTTGCGTGTAAAATGGGATGTCACCCGAGTTTTTACTCGAAAACATGAGGCTGCACTCGTGAAAGCCTTGGATGCTTCAAACGTCGATTCTCTCGAACAGCACCGCGAAGTTTCAGCCGAGGTGGTCGCTGAGATCGAAGAAGACGACAACGCCGATGTGGAGCCGGCGTGGGAAGCAATCTCCCAGCAATGGGAAGAAGAGGCTGAGGCTGTGGAAAACGGCGAGGACTTCGACCCGGAAAATGTTGATCGAACTGAAGCTCGAGTCCAAGAGTTAGAAGCACAGCACGAAAAAGAAACCGACGATGATGAAAACGCCACACCGCCGTCGCAGTAATTCATCGATAGAATCGGAAAGTCCTCAGCGCAATAGGTTTGTCCCCAGCCATTAATCATGGCTGGGGACAAACCTATTATCAAAACTTCACGCTACTTGCTACCAAATCCTTGTGCTTGGATATGTTCCATAAAGCGATCCTTCAACTCCGTAGTTCGCAGCTTACGCACAATCTGAGTCGTGAAAGCATCTACCCGGCGATTAAGATCTCGCGAATCGTAGTAAGTCGTCATCTTTTCATCATATTCAGCTAACGTTTGAACCCAAGATTCAGGCTCAGCATAGGTATTTTCCATAACCCGCAAATTCGTATCCATTCGTGGCTTGAGCTGAGGCGTTTGAGCAGGATGCCCGAAAATCATTCCCAGAGCAGGAAAGGTGAAGTTTGGAAGCTGCAATAACGAAATTACTGATGGAATATCATTAAGAATAGAACCTAGTAGCGTCACCCCAAGCCCCATAGACTCTGCGGCAACCGTCATGTTTTGAATCATGAGAATGGCATCGGTGAAGCCTTCACGGAAAGCATCCATTGACTTTGCAGGGGTCGAATCCTGACCTAGTTCATCGAGAATACGCACACTACGCCGTGTATCTACGACCGCTACCACTAACTCTGGGGCCTTGGCAATATACGGCTGGTTGCCTATCTCGGCGAGCCGGTCGCGAATCATTTGATCAGTAATCCGGATCAGTCCAGCATGCTGAAATCCCCGCGAAGTCGACGTTCTCATCGCAACATCGAAAATCGTTTCGACGACGTCGTTCGCTACGGGTTCGGAAGAAAACTCACGTATCGAACGATGTTGTAACTGTTGAGAAATGGTTTCGTTGATCACTTGGTTTCTCCAATAGAGGTATGAGCCAAGAGTAGCAATTCAGTTTTCAGTTCGATTGCGCGCTGAGTTGACGAGGAGATCACCAGGACTGTGTCATCGCCGGCAATACAGCCTAAGACGCCATCGATAACAGCACGGTCCAAAGATGATGCCAGAAGCTGAGCTGCACCGGGAGGGGTACGCAAAACAACCTGGTTATCAGCTTGCTGTGCACTAACCAAGAGCTCACGTGCCCAGCGTTTGAGTTGAGCACGAACACCGTTATCAGATTCGGCTAATTCCGTAACGCCCGGGACTCGGTAAACACGCTGTCCGGCAGAATTATGTTCTTTGAATGCCCGGAGTTCTTCAAGATCACGTGACAATGTCGCTTGAGTAACAACTATGCCTTGGTCGTGCAAAAGCTGGCGAAGTTCAGCCTGCGATGCGATAGGCGACTGATCAATTAAAGCTACTATCATTGCTTGACGTGCAGCGCGGGTTGTAGGGATTGTCCGATCCATCACTTTATCTCCTGTATTTCGGCCATCGCTATCACGAACGGATGCAGGTCTTCACGAGTAATAATCAGTGGCGGCAACAGCCGGATTCTGTCATTACTCGTCGCAGATACTAAAAACCCACGCATCCGCAATTCTTGTTCAACCCTGTATGCTTCTGGGACTTCAAGGGAAAGCATCAACCCCTCGCCTTGCACTTCATAGCCTAGGTCGCTTAATTCCTGTTTCAACCATGCCCCAGTTAACGTGATTTGTGGAAGTAACGGTTCAAGCGTATCTATCACGCTTAGTCCCGCAGCCGTAGCGAGCGGACTTCCACCGGTGGCAGACGATTCCATACCACGCTGGATCAACCGACCAGCAGTTTGAAAACCGATTGTGACACCGATAGGAACACCGCCGCCTAAACCACGAGCTAGTGTAATCACATCGGCTACCACGCGCGGAGTGTGCGCAAACCAACGACCAGTTCTTCCAGCTCCGGATAGCGACTCATCAACGATGAGCAACGCACCATAGCGATCGCACAGATCACGAATTCGACCTAATTCTTCGTCACTTAGCCGCTCGATAGAGCGACCGTGATGTATATCGATAACGCAAGCAGCCACGTCGTCATCGAACGACTCAGCAAGCTCCGTCGCGTTCTGGAGCACTTCTACCCCGCCAACAAGCGGTTCGAACGGCGAACGCGATACTTCATCTGCCAACGACAGAGCACCCATTGTTCGGCCGTGATATGAACGGTTCAATGTCAAAATTCGCCCGCGAGGCTTATGCAATCTAGCTAGCTTGAGAGCCGATTCCATTGCCTCGGATCCCGAATTAGAGAAAAATACTCGAGCAGTAGCTCCTAAATATCCTTCATCGGACAAACACTGCTGAATACGTTCAGCTAACGCGACCTGTGGCTCTGTGGCATAAACATTTGCCACATGGAGGATTTTGTCAGCTTGTGCTGACACGGCAGCACGTAACTGGGGATGCTTGTGTCCCAACGATGTGACGCCACCACCAGAATCCAGATCGAGGTATGCATTGCCATCAGTATCCCACACTGTAATACCTTCACCGCGTGAAAGAACCAGCGGTGGCAACCCGTATGCTGCCATCATACTTTGATCGTAACGTGGTAATAGTCCCGACATTAGCCACCTTCACTTCCACTTAACACTGTGCATAACTATACAAGGTAACGGATGGGAGCCATGGGTAAAGTAGTGTTAACCCGCTAACGTGACTGATCCGACCACGGGGTTAACCGTAACTTGCGCTCAGCGGCGCCAACCCCCTGCTTCGCCCGCGAACGCAACTCTTCTAAAGAATCAGTACCTGCACGCACCTGCGTTCCAGCAAGCGAGTCGAGCTCACCATCAGCAATAGCCGCGATTATTTCAGATACTTCGTTTGGGGAATTCCATTCAGTACGGTTTTTATGCATCAACTGGTTATCCGTCATATCGGTCTTTACGATGCCGGGGGCTACCGAGAAAACTCTTAAACCTGAATTATACCCAGCTTCGTGTAACGACCCAGCAAACCGCATTAACGCGGTCTTGGACACAAAATATGCTGAGGACATTGCGTTATCGAATACTGCTGCACCCGAAGAAAGGTCAACGATTCGGCCACCACCACGTGCCAACATGCCAGGAACTAAACCATGGGCGAGCAGATAAGGTGCCCGAACATTAATTTCTTGGGTCTTCCACCACGATACGGGGTCAGTTTCCCACGGTAATGCTTCCTCAAACATGACACCAGCATTATTGATCATCATGTCGATGGGTTCGTCTACTACCTGCTCAACGAACGTAGCAATCTCTTCCGGTTGCGCTAGATCCACGCCGAAAGTCATCACTTGTGCACCGCGAGAATTGCACGCCTTCGCAGTGTCGTATAAGGCCTCGTGAGTACGTGCCAACAGTAGAAGCGTACGACCTGGGCAAGCGATCTTACGTGCAATATGTGCACCAATTCCGCGAGATGCACCGGTAAGCAAAATAGTTGAAGAGTCCATATATAAAGTCTAGCGTGTGAAGCATCATTTTTTAGTGATACTTCACACGCTAGATCTAAATTTCCGTGGCTGAACACGGGTAGTAGCCGAAAACTCCAGACTGACTCATCTGTGCACAATCTTATGCACAGATCAACCCATCAGGCACGGAGCTGCGCTCCGAACTGCTTTCCAGTCTTCTTGATAATACGGTTACGCACCGTAGCGGTTTCCTCAGCGGTCAGCGTGTGATCGCGACCGCGTAGACGAAGCGCAAAAGCCAATGATTTTTTACCTTCTGGGATCTGATCACCGGAGTAGACGTCGAAGAGTCGGATATCTTCAAGAATATCGCCCGCAATAGTTGCGATTGCTGCTTGTAGCTTCGCTGCTGGTATTTCATTGTCCACGATAAGTGCGATATCTTCCTTGGCCGCTGGGAATGCGCTCACCGAAGTAATGGTCATTGTTTGACCAGTGACCGCCGTGATCAACGCATCGGCGTCTGCTTCGAAAGCAACCGAACGTGGTGGCAGATCAAACGCCTTGCATACCTTCGGTGCAAGCTCGCCAGCATGGCCAATTACCTGGCCGTTGACAATCGCTTGTGCACCGCGTCCCGGATGGAATGGTGCCCGAACCACGTTCGAGAACTCTACCGTTGCGCCAAGCGTATTGGCCATAATATTTATTGCCTGCAGAGCGTCTCGCCAATCCCACGTTACGGCAGAGAAACCGGCACGTGCTTGAGTCGCGTGCGGTGTTGCCACCCCAGCAATATGGTGTGGTTGGTGTGGCATGGCGTTCTCAATTGCAACTAGCACCTCATCGCTTGGACGCTGCCCAACACCAGGATTAGCAACCGGAGTGAGCTCGTGTGGGCGCGTCACGATAGACGATTCGAAAATCGCAACACTGGGGTTGGACCGAGCAACATTGAGCTTGGCAGTATCAAGCAACGAATCCAATATCGAAGAGCGCATATATGGCGCTTCCTCTTGTAGCGGATTAGCAAGCTTGATAACTTCACGACGCGGATCTTCGGCGTCGATCTGTTGATTCTCGAACGCTGCTTGGGAAATGAACGGATAGGACAACACTTGAGTCCAGCCTTGTTCTGCCAATGCGCGGACGATATCACGGTGATGACGCTGGTCGACGGTTAGTCCAGCTCCCCCGGTAGGCATCGGCAGGATCGACTTGATTTCATCATAACCAACGAGTCGAGCGACTTCTTCAACAAAATGCGCCGGACCGACAAGATCTGGACGCCATGGTGCAGGAGTGACGTTCAGTGTTGTCCCGTCACCTTCAATTCGACAACCGATATCGGTGAGGATACCGATGATCTTGTCGGTTGGGACCTGCAACCCAGTAAGACGTTCAACTTCAGAAACGTCGAACGTAATCGGCTCAATTCCAGGCACATCAGCGTATTCGAAATTATCAGTATCGATTGTGCCACCACCGAAATCAGCTAATATTTCGGCAACCAAATGGGCAGCAACATGGGTAATGGTTGGATCCACACCGCGCTCAAACCGCTTCGACGCCTCAGAAGGGAGACGGTGACGGCGAGCCATACGAGCTACCGACACCGGATCGAAGTGTGCAGCTTCGATCAAAATATCGACCGTTGAGTCGCCGATTTCAGTCTGCGCGCCTCCCATGGCTCCTGCGAGTCCGACTACTCGCCCACCATGACCACCTTCAGAATCTGCGATGACGAGATCTTCTGGGTCGAGTGTACGTTCGACGTCGTCAAGGGTAGTGAGCTTCTCGCCAGCGCGTGCACGACGCACTACCAACGGAGCAGTGATCTTGTCGAGATCATAAGCATGCAGTGGCTGACCAAGATCAAGCATGACATAGTTCGTGGCATCAACAACGAGGGAAATGGGGCGCATACCCGCAGCCGTCAAGCGATCTTGCATCCATTTCGGTGACTGGGCTTGTGGATCAACACCGCGCACAATCGTGGTAACGAAACGATCTGCACCGGGCTTACCATGAATCGGACGCTCATCTTCCACGACAACTGGAAAACCGTTATTGTTCACCGCTGGCAGGTCACTTTGCAGATTTTCTGCCAGACCTGGATCGGTAAACTTCGCGCCTGTGGAGTGAGAATATTCGCGTGCCACACCACGCATAGAGAAGCAGTAGCCACGGTCTGGGGTGACGTTAATTTCGAGAACTTCGCCGGCCAATCCGAGATACGGCAAAACATTTTCACCAACCGCTGGAATACCGGCGTCCCTAGCTTCGGCTTCATTGTGTGCCAGAACAATAATGCCATCGTGATCTTCGCCGAGACCGAGTTCGCGTGCGGAACAAATCATGCCATCAGAGATGTGACCGTAGGTCTTGCGGGCTGCGATCGCGAAATCACCCGGTAGGACGGCTCCCGGAAGCGAGACGACGACGTAGTCCCCTTCAACGAAATTGTGGGCGCCACAGATAATGCCGCGCGATGGGAAGTCAACTGGTTCTTTACCTTCACCAGGCGCGTCGTTATGCTCACCGACGTCGACACGGCAGTAGTTAATAACTTTGCCGTTCTTTTGTGCTTCTTTAACAAGAGTGAGAACTTTTCCGACGACGATCGGGCCTGAGACTTCAGGAGCGTGGATTTCTTCTTCTTCCAAACCAACCTTGACGAGGTCCGCTGCTAGTTGGGTAGCGCTGAGATCTGCTGGAACTTCGACATGGCTAGCTAGCCAATCAATCGGGATGCGTGGCATCAGTTTCCCCTTCCCGTGGTGCCAAATTGCTGTGAGAATCGAATATCGCCTTCTACCATGTCACGCATATCAGCAATAGCGTTACGCAACATGAGGGTCCGTTCAATTCCCATACCAAACGCGAAACCAGTGTATTCTTCAGGATCGATTCCAGCGTTTCGTAGAACTTCTGGGTTGACCATTCCACAGCCCCCCCATTCGATCCAGCCTGGTCCACCCTTCTTCTGCGGGAACCATAGATCCATTTCGGCTGACGGCTCAGTAAATGGGAAATACGATGGCCGCAGTCGAGTACGCGCCTGTTCGCCAAAGAGCTGTTGTGCAAAGTGGTCGAGCGTGCCCTTCAAGTGCTCCATCGTCAGGCCCTTATCCACGGCCAAGCCTTCGATCTGATGGAAGACTGGGGTGTGGGTGGCATCGAGAGCATCGGTGCGGAAAACCTTGCCTGGGCAGACAATGTAGAGTGGCACACCGCGTTCGAGCAATGCGTGTGATTGTACTGGCGAGGTGTGGGTGCGTAGAACGAGACCTGGCTGGGTTTCGACGTCGGCTTCCGAGCCAGCGTGGGCAACACCGTCGACGTAGAACGTGTCTTGCATCTGCCGAGCCGGATGGTCTGGACCAAAGTTAAGCGAATCGAAGTTAAACCACTCGTGTTCAAGCTCAGGGCCTTCAGCTACTTGCCATCCCATGCCGATAAACAGATCAGAGATATCTTCCATCAAAGCAGGGAGGGGATGCCGTGCACCGCTTGGCGTGCGAGTCACCGGTAGCGTGACATCAACAGTTTCTTCAACGAGCATCCTAGCTTCTACTTCAGCTTCAATACGTTCAGTAGCAGCTGTCAATGCAACCTGAATATCTTTGCGTGCTCGCCCCATAAGTTTTCCAGCAACCGGACGCTCGGATTTTTCAAGCCCTTTAATTCGCATATTGGCTTGAGTAATCGGGGCATTATCGCCGGTATGCACCAGGCGAGCTTCTTTTAATTCATCGAGTGTTTGGGCATTCGAAAATGCTCTTTGCGCCGCAAGGACTGCTCGTGCGATCCCTGCTTCATCCAGTGGACTCAGCGGTTCCATAATGGCCTTTCATCCTGAAGAAATATCAGTACCTATTGTACGTTGTGGAGGAAAGAACCGCGGATTCGGAGAAGGATATACTTCGTCACGATTATTGAAGTGAAGAAAATTCCAGTCCTCGCCATGAGCTGAAAAAGTCACCCAGACATGAAATCGGACACTGTTCCCGGTAAGGTGGAATGAAACACAGGTAACCGTTCGGTTATCTTAATCACGATAGGAGACCCCGATGACTGACGAGAAGAATATTTTTGATCGCGCAGCGGACGCAGCAAAAGGCGCTTTCGATAGCGTTCGTGACAAAGCAGAATCGAGTGAGCTACAGGAGAAACTGACGGACGCTAAATCTGCCGTAGTAGATGGTATTCGCTCGGCTGGCGAAAAAGCCACCGATGCTGTTCGCGAGACCAAGCACAAGGCTGAAGACATTCTCGGCAAGGATGATTCCGTCATCGAAAAGGCTGATCGCAAACTCGAGCATACTTCTGAAACCATGGGCGATAAAATTGATGGTGCGGCTAAGCGCGCCGAAGATTTAGGTGACGAGCTCGGTGACAAGCTAGAGAATGCTGGCGAGTGAGTAACCTATTGAGGTACAAAATGGCCAATTGGGCTCTGTTCGGTTGAACTAACTGGGTGGTCGCATCCGATCATAGAGATGCTTAGGCCAGATTGAAAAGTCCATCTGTAATACGTATACACAGTGTGGGGATCGCTTCCGAGCGATCCCCACACTGTGTATACGTTATATCGGCGAATTAAGTTGCCGGTGAGAGGTCTGGTGGCACCGAGCCACCACTTCCCTATCGACCGTCAGTCCATCAAACCAACATGGCGAAGAACCTGTGCGATTCCTTCTTCTTCCTCAGGAAGAAGAACGGAAACAGGTTCTGGCATCTTGTTGGATTCAAAAACGCCCAAGACCTTCAGCGCAGTCTTGAATGCTCCAACGCCAGCACCAAAGCCGGTAGTTGATGAAGGAACCATAACGATGCGCATAAGGTCAGAAAGACGATCTTGTTCCTTACGAACGGTCTCCCAATCACCTGCTTGGTAGGCATTCCACTGGCGAACGTAGCCAGCAGGGTCAACGTTAGCAAGGCCTGGAACCGAACCATCAGCTCCACCGAGGTATGCGCCGTCGACAACAACTTCGTGACCGGTGAGCAAAGACAGTGGGTGACCCGCACGCTCGTTGTCCTGAAGAAGGAACCGGAAGGAAACGTCGTCACCGGAAGAATCCTTCACACCGGTAATGACTCCGTCTTCACCCAAGCGCATCAAGAGTGCTGGTGGAAGCTTGACGTGTACACATACTGGGATGTCGTAGGCGAACAATGGAAGATCGGTCGCTGCGCCAACCTGGCGGAAGTGACGTTCAACCTGTGGCATACCGCCAAGCGCATAGAACGGTGCGGTGGCAACAATGCCGTCGACGCCGATCTTCTCTGCTTGCTTGACATGTTCGATCACGCGATCAGTCTGGGTATCAATAACGCCAGCGAGAACCGGGACGCGACCAGCAACAACTTCGTTGGTTGCGCGTAGGATCTCCTCGCGACGGCTAGGAGTAGCGAATGCACCCTCACCGGATGAACCTAGAGCGAAAACTCCATGAACACCGGCATGGATCATACGATCTAGGCCGCGCTGGTATGATTCTGCATCGAACGTGCCGTCTTCATGCTCGGCAACTACTACTGGTGGAATAACTCCACGAAATTCTGTCATGATCCTTTTCCTTATAGAGTCGGGTGGAGCAATGAAGGCGCAGCACCCAAAAGTTTCCTAGTATAAGCGTCCTTCGGGTTAGCTAACAGTTCGTCAGCTGGTCCTTCCTCGACGACGAGGCCCTTATTCATAACAGCGATACGGTCAGAGACGTAACGAACTGTCTGAATGTCGTGGGAGATGAACACCATTGCTAGGTTTAATTCTTTCTTCAGATCCGTCAGCAAGTTCAGGATCTGCGCGCGAACGGAAACGTCCAGTGCAGACGTTGGTTCGTCAGCAATAATCGCTTTTGGCTCCAGAGCCAGAGCGCGGGCAATAGCCACGCGCTGACGCTGTCCACCGGAAAGCTGACCAGGCAGCGCATCGAGCGCAGAAGCTGGCAAGCCAACCATCGATATGAGGTCGCTTACGCGCTTCTTGCGCTCGGCCTCAGTACCGATCTTATGTACACGGAGCGGATCGGCGAGCTGATCTTGGACAACCATACGTGGGTTAAGAGCAGTAGCTGGATCTTGGAAGACGACGGAGACCACACGCCCGACGCGACGACGAGCATCGGCAGAGCGCTTGGTGATTTCTTCTCCGTTGAAGTACACGTGACCAGAGGTTGCCATCTGCAAACCGCACATAACGTTTGCGGTTGTTGACTTACCACAACCGGATTCGCCAACGATTCCGAGGGTTTGGCCAGGCATGACTTTCATGTTGACGCCGCGAACGGCCTGGATCTTGTTGGGCTTGAAAAGCGAGCCAGTACGAGTTGAGAAGGTGACTTTGACGTCCCTCAGCTCGATGATTGGAGTATCCTGTGAAGTCACAGTTCTTCACCTGCCTTTGCGGTATCGGTGTTTTGCGATTCTGGACGTGGAGGTAGCGCTGCGTAGTAGTGGCGCGGTCCGACTTCGGTCAGTACCGGACGGATATCCAATCCATAATCTGGGTGTGAGGAACGTGGAGCAAAGCGATCACCGCGTGGGAAGTCCTTCGGCGATGGAACTGTTCCAGGAACCTGGTGGAGGCGGCCAGAGCCAGACTCGATGGAGAGCACGGCACCGAGCAATCCACGAGTGTATTCGTGGGTTGGATTGAGCAAGAGTTCGCTTGTAGGTGCCTGTTCGATAACCTGGCCTGCGTACATAACTGTAATCGAATGCGCAACTTCAGCAACGAGAGCTAAATCGTGTGACACGAAGATCATGGCAAATCCGAGCTTTTCGCGCAGTTCGTTGAGCAACGCAATGACTTGCTTCTGAACCGTGACGTCAAGCGCGGTTGTCGGTTCGTCCGCAATGATGAGCTTTGGATCACGGGTAAGTGCCATTGCGATAAGCACGCGCTGGCGCTGACCACCGGAAAGCTCGTGTGGATAGGATTCCAAGGTACGCTTCGGATCAAGGCCAACAAGTTCGAGAAGCTCTTCTGCGGTGCGAGTGCCACCACGCGAAGTTAGCTGCTTCATCTGAGACTTAATAAGCATTGCTGGATTGAGCGAGCTCAGCGCATCTTGGTAAATCATAGCCATCTCGTGGCCAAGAAGTCCCTGACGCTCTGCCACGCTCATTTCAAGGAGATTCTTCCCCTTGTAGAGCAACTCGCCCGAAAGTTCTGCCCGTGGGTCAATCAGGCCCATGATGGACAATGCCGTAATGGATTTACCACAGCCAGATTCACCAACCAGACCCATCGTTTCACCCGGCGAAACGGTAAACGAAACGTTATCGACGACGTTCACATCACCATGGCGGGGGAACTTAATGGAGAAGTTCTTAACTTCGAGGAGCGGTTGAACCTCTGGATCTGACATGAATCGATCGCTACGTTTGACTTCTACCTCGCGGAGCGCGTCGATGCGTGCCTGGAGTGATGCGGCTTGCTCTGCGTATGCCTTGCGTGGATCGAGAAGAAGCTTGTCTGCTTCACGCTTGGAGGTTGCGTCAACCTGAGCGACGGAGACACCCTTAGGTGCTGCGACCATTGCGTCGGTGATGCCTTCAGAGAGGATGTTCAAGCACAGCACGGTAATCATGATCATGATGCCGGGGAAGAAAGCGGTCCACCACTTTCCGAGCATCACCGAGATGTTGGCTGAAGCATCTGACAAAACATTTCCCCAGGTTGGTACCATTGCTGACTGCAAACCGGAACCGATAAAGGTCAAGGATGCTTCGAGAATGATGGCGTCTGCAACAAGAACAGTTGCGAACACGAGCACTGGAGCTGCGGTGTTACGCATAACGTGCTGAGTAAGAATCCATGGTGCTCGTGCACCGGAGACGATGATTGCACGAACGTAATCTTCACCGTAGGCACTCATAACGTTAGCGCGCACAATACGAGCTAGCTGTGGCGTGTAGACGAAGGCGATCGAACAGACAATCACGAGCAGGATACCTGCTAGGTTGTCGGAGCTGAAACGTGCGGAGAACACCAGCACGGTCACAGCTGCCATAGCGATGCCTGGCACTGCCATGATGATGTCGAGGATACGCATGATGACTTCGGAGATCGACTTGCGAACAACTGCCGCGATCGAACCGATAATGGCGCCGAAGAACAATGCGATTGCTGTGGAACAGATACCGATGAGCATCGAGAAGCGGCCACCGTAGAGCAACCGGCTGAGGATATCACGCCCGACGTGGTCAGTACCGAAGATATGCTCAGCGTTTGGTGGGGTCCACTTGCCAAAGATAGCATCTGGTTCGTAGGGGGCAATCCACGGAGCAATCAATGAGATGAAAGCGATGAGTGCCAAGACTAAGAGCGCAATACGTGACCCCAGGCTCATATTACGGATGCGTGAGAAACGCGCACCTGGTTGAGTAACTTTTGCTAGCTTTTCTTTGTTTCCCATGATCACACCGACCTAATACGAGGATTAATCAGCAAGTAGAGCATGTCAACGATGATGTTGACGATGATGAACGCAATAGCAACAACCAGTGCGCCACCTTGTACCAAGTTCACCCAATTGTTCTGGATGCCCTTGATAAGAACCTGACCCATGCCATTAATCGCGAAGATAATTTCAATAACGACTGCACCACCCATCAGGTAGCCGACTCGAAGACCGAGCACGGTGACTGGAGTAATGAGTGCGTTGCGCAGGACGTTGCGCCCGATGACGATGTGCTTTGGAATACCTGCACCCAGTGCAGTACGAACGTAGTCACGATCTAATTCTTCAACCATCGAGGTTCGAACCACGCGAGTCATTTGACCAATGACAGGAATAGCGAGAGCAACTGCTGGGAGAAGCATGCGCAGGAACCAGCCCCCAAAATCATCAAAGATTCCAGGTAGAGCTCCAGAGACTGGCAGCTTGCCGATAAATGCAAGAACAAGAAGAACGGCTAGCCAGAAGGATGGAGTACCGATGCTTATTACCGATAGGACGCGAATAACCTGATCTGGCCAACGGTCACGGTAAATAGCTGCGAGAACGCCGAGTGGGAAAGAAACTAAAACGGCCAAAATAAGGCCAAAGAAGGTCAATTGGAGAGTGACTGGAAGGGCTTGACCGATTAGAGAGGAAACGGTATTCGAAACACCAACACCGTAAACACCAAGATCACCTTGCACAAGATTAACAATATAGAGTCCGAGACGGACAAGAAGTGGTTCGTTCAGGCCTTGCTGTTCACGAAATGCTTCAAGCTCAGGAAGCGTTGCATTTTCACCAAGTGTTGCATAGGCCGGATCGATTGGCGATAACGCCATGATAAGGAAGACGAGCACCGTCACGCCCAGCACCATCACTGGGAGCGCGACAAGGCGGCGTCCAATTAGTCTCAGTAGATTATTCATTCCATCTTTTCCTTACGACTATTCTCAACCGTTTGAGGGGCAGATGCGGCTCAACGCATCCGCCCCTCATTGGCTTTATTCAGATGTCTGAATTACTTGTGGGTTGCACTCAAGAGGTACAGACCCGTTGTAGCGATAGCGTCAACGCCATCAACGGTTGCTGGGTTGTAAGCAGTAATCATCTCACGGTGGAAGAGTGGGAAGATTGGAGCCTGCTCAGCAACGATATCCTGCAATTCGCCCCACTTGGCCTTGGCGTCAGCACCAGAGAGTGAATCGGCTTCGTTGATCAACTGCTGGATCTGTGCGTAAATCTCTGGATTCGAGTTAGCGAAGTTGGAACGCTTGTGCATCCAAGCGTTATCGCCGTACCACCAGGAGAAGAAGATGGCTGGGTCGTTACCGAAGACCGATGGATCACCAGGAGCCAAAATCACATCGTAAGTTGGACTTTCAACGTCAGCGTTGTCTGCGTAGAGAGCTGCTGAAGCCTTGGACTCGATGTTGACAGTGAGACCAAGCTTCTCCCAATCTTCCTTGATCTGTGGTGCAAGATTTGCAACCCATGGGTGATCTGTGGTGAGGAGGGTCATGTTGAGATCAGTTACGCCAGCATCTGCAAGGAGCTTCTTTGCATCATCCATGGAGTAATCCATGTTCGTGGTTGGCTCCTTGAAGTCTGGGTTAACTTCTGGAAGGAAGGACTTTGCCTTCTTCGCCTTGCCCGATAGTGCGGAATCAATCAAACGCTGACCATCGACAGCCTTAATCAAAGCACGGCGAACTTCTGGCTTATCGAACGGGGCCTTGGTGGTGTTGAACATCAAGAACGGGTTGTTGTAACCCTCGACTTCCTTGACTTCCCAACCTGCACCCTTGAGCTCTTCGATGGTGGCAGCTGGAACTGCTTCCATGACGTCGATGGTGCCACCGAGGGCAGCTGCGAGACGCTGACTATCATCCTTTTGCGGATTCCAGACAATCTTCTCAAGCTTTGCTGGGTTCTTGCCGTTGTAGTGCTCGTTGACTACTGCGGTGATTGGGGTGCCTTCCTTAGGAGCGGATTCGAACTTGTATGGACCGGTACCGATCGGCATGGTCTTGAGTTCGTCGTCGCTCATTCCTGCAGGAACAACCTTCACCAAAGCCATACGCTCCTGGAGCTTAGCAAATGGGTAGTTGAGTTCTACAGTGACTGTGGAATCATCCTTTGCACTGACGGCCTTGATTGCCTTGAAGAATGGAGTGTAGAGACCACCTTCATTGGAGTTACGTTCAAATGACTTCACAACATCCTCAGCCTTAACTGGGGTGCCGTCTGAGAACTTAGCATCCTTACGAAGTGTGATTTCGTAGGTCAGTTCACCGACTTCCTTAGGCTCACCCTCAGCAAGAGCTGGGTGGGTGGAATAGTCTGCCATGTTGTAATCGTATAGGCCTTCGAGTATGTGCCAGTTGACACCGTTTGCAAGAGCAGAACCGGCGTGGATTGGGCTCCAGTTAGTTGTTTCGTATGCAACACCAGCGTTGAGAACACCAGATGGACCTTCAGAACCGGTCATCGCATCGTCAGTCTTCTTTTCTTCAGTTGATCCACCACAAGCACTCAGTGCCAAGGCAGTCGCTGCGAGGGTTGCAACGATTCGAGTCTTCTTTACAGACATAGACTTTCCTCTCCATTGAGCATATGAACGATATATCTATTTCGCTCGTATGTTGTCCGACAAATTCATACTAGATCCTCTACCCTTTGGTTGCAACGCATGAACACACCTTTTAGGTAACGATCTTATAACAGTTTGATATCGAGAAAACTTTACTGAAAACATCAAACGCATTAGGCTCTGCGCTGAGCTCTAGCTGACGAATACAAGCACAGAGAAGTTGCCATAGCGACATTAAGAGACTCCGAAGCCCCCCACATCGGTATGCGTACGAGCGCATCAGCCCAGTTATATTGTTTGGCAGTGAAACCATGCGCTTCGTTACCCACAAGCCACATAGTCGGACGACGTAAATCGATCGTCTCCAACGGGCGAGCGTCACGCCCGGCGAGGAAGGCGGCATCCGACAACTCCCCTAGGTCATACTCTCCATTTCCATCAGCTATAAGTACTTGGAAACCCGCATGATGAGCACCGTTAACAACCCGTTCTACATCCTCATCTTCAATGATCGGAAGATGGAAATACGATCCAGCAGTAGCACGCAATACTTTTGGATTTGTTGCATCGACGGATCCAGTGCCCAGAATAACCGCATCGGCAGCTGAGGCATCTGCTGAACGGATGATCGTACCTAAGTTTCCCGGATCTACCGTTTCAATCGCACAAACGAGCAAAGAGGCCTGTGCCATGATCTCGTCAAGATTTTCTTCATCGGGCACGGAGATTACCACGAACAAACCTTGAGCATTGGGAGCGACTTGCTGAGCTAAGTCTGCCGGCAATACGTGGGTATACGGATCGGACTCTTGTAATAGGCTGTCAATATCTGGATGCCGTCCCAAAGCTTCTTCAGTGACATACACATCGCGCACATTTGAGCGCATAAACACCAATGCTTCACGTACGCCCTGTGGTCCTTCAACGATCGCTTGACCATATTGATGGCGAGCCTTGCGACGGTATAATCCAGTCACCTTTTTTAACTGGCCAGAATAGGTCATCATTGGTGTGCGCGGCATCGATTCTCCTTGTACATAAAATACTACGCCCCCACTCTACTAAAGACTGGGGGCGTAGTAAGTTTTATAACGCGTTAGTTCATGCGACCGGGGCGTTAACGTCAGCTGGAAGAGCCTTGCGTGCCGATTCAACAACAGCTGCGAAAGCTGCAGGATCGTTCACTGCCATCTCAGCAAGCATACGACGATCAAGTTCGATACCAGCGAGCTTGAGGCCCTGCATGAAACGGTTGTAGGTCATACCGTTTGCGCGAGCACCGGCGTTAATACGAGCGATCCATAGCTTACGAAACTCGTTCTTGCGGACCTTGCGGTCGCGGTAGTTGTAGACGAACGAGTGCGTAACCTGCTCTTTTGCCTTACGGTACAGGCGGGAGCGCTGGCCACGGTAGCCAGATGCGCGCTCAAGGACTGTACGGCGCTTCTTCTTGGAATTAACAGCGTTCTTTACGCGTGCCATGTTATATCTCCTTTAGTGCGAGCTGGCTCAGATGCCGAGCAATGACTTGACCTGCTTGACGTCTGCCCGTGCCACCGGCTGATCCGAGGACAGGCGGCGGGTACGGCGGGAGGACTTGTGCTCGAGAAGGTGGCGCTTGCCAGCCTGCTCACGCATAAGCTTGCCAGATCCCGTCTTGCGGAAACGCTTCTTTGCACCGGAGTGCGTCTTCATTTTTGGCATTTTATTTTCCCTCAATGCTGTCGTTAAACAGCGTTCTGTTCTAGCTTTCGGCATGACCAAAAGCGGTTCGTGTCAGCTTGTCTTACGTTAAGTTATTTTTCGTCGGAAGACTCAAGCAATGAAGCAACTCGTTCGGCGTTTTTCTGCGTTCGACGTACTTCTTCAGCGCGACGGTTTTCCCGGTCGGCTTCGCGACGACGACGCTGATCTGACTTTGCTTCGGACTTTCGACGAGTCGGTGCAAGCACCATCACCATCGAACGTCCATCAACGCGAGGCGCAGATTCCACTACAGCATCTTCTGTGGTGTCGGCTGCCAATCGCTCCATCAGCTTGATCCCAAGTTCTGGACGTGACTGCTCACGGCCGCGGAACCGTAGCTGGATCTTGACTTTATCTCCACCGTTGAGGAATTTGATAATCCGCTTCAACTTGGTTTCATAGTCGTGATGATCAATCTTGAGGCTGAGTCGCATTTCCTTGAGCTGGGTATTGCTCTGGTTACGACGTGACTCGCGTGCCTTCTGGGCGGCCTCATACTTGAACTTGCCATAGTCCATGAGTTTGGCTACTGGCGGGTTCGCGTTTGGTGCCACTTCAACAAGATCGAGGTTCGCTTCTTGAGCGAGTCGCAGTGCATCCTCTACACGTACTACGCCAACCTGTTCACCGGCTGGGCCCACGAGACGTACTTCGGCCACGTTGATTCGATCGTTGATCCTTGGCTCGTTGATAATTGCTCCTCTAACTAACTTCGACGTGCGACGCGCACGGAGTCCAGAGGGCATACGGTACTAAGCCGTATTCTCATAACCCGATCCCTTAGGGACCCAGGTGGGAATTTCTCCGCTTGCGTTCCGGCTTATGCCGGTCGGTCACTGCCTAACTGTACCAGCTCTCCACTTCATGCACCTCATGGAGACGCCCGCAAAGTCATTCCCCAGCGGTGAGCTTGCACACTTTCACGCTTGGCGTGGACGAATTTCGACAAAGTCTAGACGCGCTTTGAGGTACGGATCGAGTTCAAGTGCGCGCCCGACTTCTTGGGCTGCCACCATAACTCGTTCTACCGCTGTGTGCGCCGGCAGATAAATTTCTATCACTGACCGCCCATTCATACCCGGGATAATCTCGATGGCATCGGCACCCGCTACGTGTTGACCAAGCTCCGCTAGCTTTTGAGAGATTTTATCATCAGCCCAGGGAGCTAACCATTTCCCACCAGTTGCCAGTGAGATGACCGCGCTACGGCCAATCCATGTTTCGCTATCACTACCTGGATCGAGAACAAGCTGCCCGCCGTGGTGTTTCAATGTTGCTAATGCAACCGATTCAATGCCCGCTGGTACTGGCCTCGCTTCGGGATTCCAAGAAAGCAGAGCATCGACTGCGGAAAACACTGCAACAGCTTTACGATTGTCGGCAATCACCTGGCATTCAAGCATCGTCTTTTCGTCTTGCAGGTCAAGCGCAGCCGTCTGATGGTCGTTGATTTTCCCATGCTCATCTCGTCCGGGGTGGGCATGCGGTATAACTGGTACTAAGACCCGATCAAGCACACTGACGATAGCCTCGACCCGATGTGCCGTCGGTTGCTCAAAAGCGAGCTTCAACGCCCGTGGCAAGGATCCGTCATCACCAGCAAACGGGTTCGGGGTCAGTAGCGCAGCAATATCAGGCATCCGCTTCTCCCCCATCCGCACTCAAGCTGGCCATAACAGCTTCAACTTCGGCTAACGTCATCTCAGTGATCGCACCAGGCAGATCGGCAGCCTTTTCTTCACCTAATATCAAAGCTTCGATAATCGGATCGAGACTGTTGAGCAATAAACCTGCAGGAATATCTTCGCCTCGCCGCCCATTCAAGAACCGAACTGCGTTGACCATACCAGACGTACCACTTTCAGTTCCGATGTCGTCACCCAAATCCGCAGTAATTAAAACAACGCCGTAGGGAGAAAGCTCAGAAAAGAGCGATGCTACCAGTTCAGGGCTATCCGACAGTTCAGTCGGTTCAGATTCTGGGGTATCCCCTGAGCCATCGAGAGTATCTATCTCGGGTGCAGGACTTGACCCCAGCAGCTCGGAGATATCCCAGTCGGCAAATTCTGGCACCGGAAGTTCACGCACAAGTGCCACGCCTGAGCTGGTGCTAACAGCAACTGCCTCAATTCCGCGTAATTTCGACACAGCTGCGATCATCTTGGTGTGGTTGAACGGAGTTAAAACGAGGTATCGCCGAGCAGAATTCACAGCTGACCAGCCTTCCGATGTTATATCGCTTGCGGGGAGAACCCTCCCACCTTCATCAAGTTAACAGTCTAGACTGCCACAACGCAGGTATCAAAAACTTAGGACCACCGTCCCAAGGCTTGCCTAACCTTGCTATCACAACGAAAAACAAACATCTAAACTGGTGATAACACTGATCAAGAGAGAATGGAGAGCAAGATGACTCTTACCTATGCTTCTTCCGAATGCGATTGCGAAATTAAGTTGCATGCTCCCGAACATCTTGATTTCACTGCTTCTACCGAAGATGATTCAATGTTCGGTTCGCGCTTAAACTGGCTACGCGCTGGTGTTCTTGGAGCCAACGACGGTATTGTTTCAACCGCCGGTATCGTCATGGGTGTTTCTGGTGCAGCAGTAGATAGCCATGCACTGTTCGCTGCCGGTCTGGCAGGAATGGTAGCAGGCGCCTTGTCAATGGCAGCGGGCGAATACGTGTCTGTTTCTACACAGCGCGACACGGAACAGGCTGCAGTGGCACGTCAGCGCTCTTTTTTCCGACGCGACCCGTACGCTGCTCAGCAACGCCTCGCTAGTTTGATTGCAGGTCGAGGAATTTCCAAGCCGTTGGCGTGGCAGATGTCGGCTGAACTCACGAAGAAAGATCCAATTCACGCCCTAGCACAATATGAGCATGGGATCGACGCCGATGAGTTAACAAACCCATGGCATGCCACGTGGGCATCAATGATTTCATTTATCCTCGGTGCGATCATTCCATTTTTGGTAATGATTCTCTCTCCAATTTCGATCGCCGTTCCGCTTACAGTCGCTTCAGTAAGCTTTGCACTAGCTATCACCGGTTCGGTGTCAGCCTGGCTTGGTGATGCACCGATTCTGCCTGCCACTATTCGCAATGTTGTATGGGGCAATCTCGCAATGTGGGGTACTTACGGCATTGGATTACTTGTTGCGAACGTATAGGACGCGCATAGCACAGCCTGCACATGTTGCCTTGGACGTACATGGTGGCTGGATCCACTTATGGGATCCAGCCACTTTCTAGTTCGCTCCAGTCACGTTATCTATTGCTCCACCAAAGCGCCGGTTACGCGAGGCATAGTCGCTGATGCACCGCCACAGAGTAGTGCGGTCGAATTCTGGCCAGGCTTCGTCAACGAACATCATTTCCGCATACGACGACTGCCAAAGCATGAAATTCGAAATACGTTGCTCTCCCCCGGATCGGATGAACAAATCGACGTCGGGAAGCTCCGGTTTATAGAGTGCTTGCGCAATGGTTTCTTCGGTGATCTTGCGCGGTTTGAGTTCACCATCAGCTACGCGTTGCGCGATATCGGCAACCGCGTCAGCGATCTCTGCTCGACCACCATAGTTACAGCAGAAATTCAGCGTCAACGTCGAGTTGTAGCTGGTCAGTCGCTGGGCTTCTTGGAGTTCACGAATAACTGAGGACCACAATCGCGGTTGACGCCCCGACCACACGATTTTCACACCCCAGTCGTCGAGTTCATGCCGACGACGATGAATAACATCGCGCGAATAATTCATCAAGAATGTGACTTCTGCCGGTGACCTGCGCCAATTCTCCGTCGAGAACGCATAGACGGAAACAACCTCAACGCCAATCTCAATCGCTCCTGCCAGTACATCCATAAGTGCCAACTCACCGGCTTTATGTCCCTCAGTTCGCGGGAGGTTACGTTCATTTGCCCATCGACCATTGCCGTCCATCACAATAGCGATATGGCGCGGAATAGCACGTCGATCAATGACCGGCGGAGCTTTTCTTCCAACTGGTGGAGCTATCGGTTCATGCTCACGGGGATAGATTCGTTCCATAGTTCCTCAGCTTACGTGAAGTAGGCGTAGTGACTTGATATTTTTCTCTATATGCCATTGGGCGTATGCAGTAACAATTGCGCCAACAGCTTTTTGAGCTGAAGGTGTCGAACGATTCGCGCTCACCCAATCCCCGCTCATCAGAGCCAGCAGTAATTGCCAAGCTTCCACTGATGGCGTCGCTGATCCTACCGGACGGCAATCATCACATACGGCACCGCCGGCAGCAATATTGAGTGCAGAATGCGGCCCACTCACACCACACGACGCACATTCGTCGATCGCAAAACCCCAGCCAGCCACCAGCATCGATCGCAGAATATAGGAATACACGACCAACTGTGGCGGATGCATTTTGCTCGCGATTGCATGCAATGCGCCGTGTAGTAGCGTGAAAAGCTGAATATCGGTGGCTTCATCGTCGTTAAGCAGATCCGCGAATTCGACAATCGCGCTGGCTGCGGTATACGCGTCGTAATCTCTGCCAATTGTGCGCCCATACTGCGCCAAAGTATCGACTTGGGAGATCGTATCGAGGGTTTTACCGCGATAAATCTGAATATCGACGTGCGAAAACGGTTCTACCCGCGCACCGAAACGCGACGCAGTCTTACGCACGCCTTTCGCAACAGCACGTACTTTTCCGTGGTTGCGCGAAAGCATGGTGATAATCCGATCTGCTTCGCCAATATCATGCGTGCGCAACACGAGTGCGTCATCACGATAAGTTTTCACGGCGCTCTAGAATCCTAGACGACCAAGCTGTTTGGGATCGCGCTGCCAGTCTTTAGCAACTTTAACGTGCAGATCAAGGAAGATCTTGCGCCCAAGGAGCCTCTCAATATTTTTCCGCGCCTCTTGGCCCACTTTGCGTAACCGCTGACCGCCATGGCCGATGATAATACCTTTTTGCGATGGTCGTTCGACGTAGATTTGGGCGTGAATGTCGAGCAAGGGCTGTTTCTTCGACCCGGGTTGCGCTTCGCGTTCGATCATTTCTTCGACGACGACGGCGATCGAGTGCGGTAGTTCTTCGCGCACGTCGGTTAACGCTGCTTCACGAATGAACTCGGCGATCATTGCCTCATCTGATTCGTCAGTAACCGTATCAACCGGATACAGCGGCGGAGATATCGGCATGTGACCTAAAAGCACATCGGCGAGTAATTCTACTTGTTCACCGGCTACTGCACTGACAGGGATGATTTCGACGAAATCATGTAGCTGGCTAACCTCAATAAGTTTGTTTGCGAGGGCGTCGCGCGTAATTTTGTCTACTTTGGTCACTGCAGCAAAAATCGGGACATGTGCTTCGGCGAGTTCACGCAATAAGAATTTGTCACCGGGCCCAATTTTTTCATCAGCCGGCAAACACATGAGGGCTCCGTCTACTCCTTCAAGCGAATCGCGAACCATATCGTTCAATCGTTCACCGAGCAGAGTTCGTGGCCGATGTAATCCGGGCGTATCAACCAACACCAGCTGGCCAGCGTCCCGATGGACAATACCTCGCACGATACGCCGAGTGGTTTCGGGCTGGTTGGCAGTAATGACGATCTTTTGTCCCACCAAGGCATTAGTTAACGTTGACTTACCGGCATTTGGCCGACCAACGATGGAGATAAAACCAGCTCGGAAATCCTCCGGCCAGTCATGAATCATAGAATCACTCATCTGTTTTATCCTCTTCTGGTTCGACCCGATTAGCAATAAGTGTTTGTAGGCGCTTGCGTCGACCTTCGAAGCGATCGGCGCACATGAGCACGCCATATGCTTCGGCTTGCGATCCGATAATCGGAATTCGTCCAAGCGCTTTAGTGAGTAAACCGCCCGCAGTTTCGACGTCGTCATCATCGATCCGGATACCGAACAGTTCACCGAGCTCATCTGCTGGAAGTCTAGCAGGTACCCGGAATACGCCTGGGGAAATCTCTTCAACTTCTGGTTCGGCGTGGTCGTGTTCGTCGACCATGTCACCAACGATCTCTTCCAAGATATCTTCAATCGTGACTAGGCCAGCAATACCGCCATATTCATCAACGGCGAGAGCCATATGCTTCGCATCGGCGCGCATTCCGCGAAAGACGTCATCTGCCATCGTCGTTTCGGGAACGAACACCGGTTCACGCATTACGTCACTGACGAGCAAATCATCGTGGTTCATTTTGCGGTGAATCTTGCGAACAACGTCTTTGAGGTACAAAATGCCAACAACGTCGTCCGAATCTTCAGAAATCACTGGAACGCGGGAGAACCCGGAGCGATTGAATAGCGAAACCGCATGTTCTAAGGTTTCGTCGACGTTGATTGTGATCATGTCTGGACGCGGAACCATCACCTCACGCACCAACGTATCAGAAAGCTCGAACACCGAGCGCACGATCTCGCGCTCTTCGTCTTCTAGCGCCTCCGATTCTGAGACGCGCTCGACCATATAGTTACGTTGATCGTCGTCGTTATCTTTCGTTTCTTCATCCGAGTCTCGGCGAGAAACAAAAGCAGTACCGAGTTTGGTCAAAAGCCACAATAGCCGGCCACCGAAACGTACCGTACGCACTGGATATTTAAATCCTAAGGTTGGTGGAATCAACATGTTCGTTACGCCGAGCGTGGTAATCATAGCGACCACCACACCTACCAGGTCCAAGACCAGGTTGTGGACTACCAATCCAACCAGCACCATCAAGGTAGCGCCAAGGAGCACCAGGATTCCAGAACGCACGGCAGTCACTGCGGTGATCGCAGCAAGCCGGTTGGAGACGATGTAGGATACGAACTTCACCGACTGGCCCTCTTGCTCTGCCTCAGAAACCTGGGCGTGAGTAATGCGTGAAAGCGCCGAGAGCATGAGCGCGCCCCCGGCAGCTAACAGCGCACAGGTCGCAGCAATCGTCAGTACGATCGGTATCGGAACCGAGTATATTTCAGACACCTAACTTCACTCCACAGTCGGGGCAATGTCATCAATTGATGCCCGCGGATCGCTTGGGTCGCGCGGGCGACGTGCCAAGAAGGTTAACAACAAACGACGTTGGAGTTCAAACATTTCTTTCTTTTCATCTTCCTCGGCATGATCATAGCCAAGAAGATGTAGGATTCCGTGCGTGGTGAGCAACAAGATCTCTTCCATTGTATTGTGGCCCGCCGCCAAGGCTTGCCGGGCAGCAACCTGCGGACAAATCGCGATATCACCAAGCATGCCTGGGCGTGGTTCTTCGCCCAACGGAGTTGGACGTAATTCGTCCATCGGGAACGACATCACATCGGTTGGACCTTCGAGATCCATCCATTCCACATGCAAGGCAGCCATCGCTTCTTCGTCAAGCATCACGATGGATAAATCTGCTTGTGGGTGCACCCGCAAATCGTCAAGAACCCAGGTTGCGAGCTCGGAGACTTCGTCGAGCACTGGCGCTGGATGAAAACCAGATTCATCATTAACCTCAATCATGGGTGTCCTCCCCTGCGTAACGAGCATAGGCGTCAATAATATCGGATACCAGACGATGGCGAACCACGTCAGCTGCGCCGAGCTCACTGAATTTGATGTGGTCAACGTTGCGCAAAATCCGGCGGACGATTCCCAATCCGGATTTCGCGTTGCGTGGCAAATCGACCTGAGTGAGATCTCCGGTGACCACAATCTTGGAATTGAAACCTAACCGGGTGAGGAACATTTTCATCTGCTCCGGGGTGGTGTTTTGCGCTTCGTCTAAGATCACGAACGCATCGTTGAGGGTTCGTCCACGCATGTAGGCCAGTGGCGCAACCTCGATCGTGCCAGCTGCCAGGAGCTTCGGGATTGCTTCGGGATCGATCATGTCATAGAGCGCATCGTAGAGCGGACGCATATACGGATCGATTTTGTCGTTGAGAGAGCCAGGTAGATATCCGAGTGACTCGCCTGCTTCAACTACCGGACGGGTCATGATAATGCGCTTGACTTGATTGGTTTGCAACGCAACCACGGCCTTCGCCATCGCCAAATACGTTTTTCCAGTACCGGCTGGGCCAATACCAAAAACGATAGTATTTTCATCAATGGCATCCACGTACTCTTTCTGTCCGAGGGTTTTCGGGCGAATGGTTTTCCCGCGTGCGGTCAGGATATCTGTGGTGAGCACATCGGTTGGGCGATGAAGACCTTCGGCGGTCAGTTTCAGGGCCCGCTTGACTGCATCGGTGGTCAAATGCTGCCCAGTGGCGGCAACTGAAATGAGTTCACTGAGCAGATCGCGTGCCACATCAATCGTTGGCTGAGGTCCAGTAATCCGGATTTCGCGCCCACGGACGTGTAGCTGTGCTGGGGCTAGACCCTTTTCCAGCACGCGCAAGACATCGTCACGTTGCCCAAGGACGTTAATCATCGGGATCCGCTCCGGAACAGTTACTATATGGGAAGTAGTCATCTTTTCCATTCTACGCGTTTGTGCGAATAACGGCGATAGCCCACGGGCCAGCAGTTGCCGAACGCAACACGTGTTCACCTAACAAAACTACCTGGGCGCCAGCGTCAGTAAACATCGCAAGCTCACTATCGGTGATTCCGCCTTCTGGGCCGACGATAAACACAATCTCATCAGTTCCAGCAGGCAAGGATGCGACGAGCGGCTCAGTGGCCGATTCATGGCAGACGAAGACTTTGCCTCCGCCCGCAACCACATCGGAAATATGGTGGGCTAGGGTTTTACTGGAGACCACATCGCCCACCTGCGGAACCCATGATCGGCGTGATTGTTTCGCCGCGGCCTTGGCCGTAGCCTGCCACTTGCTTTGACCTTTGCGGGCCTTAGCTGCATCGGACCATGACACAATCGAACGTTCGGCCTGCCACGGGATAAAACTATCTGCACCGTATTCGGTAGCAGTCTCGACGGCTTGTTCGTCGCGCCCGCCTTTTGCTAAGGCTTGGACCAGCGTGATGCGTGGGGTGTGCGGCTGATCTTGGACAACTGCGTCGACAGTCCCGGCAAGCTCAGTTTTCGACACGTCCGAAACGGTGATCGTCGCCCGCAAGCCTTGTGCGTTAACGACGTCGATCTGCTCACCAACACGTGTCCGACGGACAGTGGCTGCGTGGCGCGCTTCATCGCCGCTCAGCCGCAGTAACGCACCGGGCGTTACGTCGGTGAGTTCCGGATCAACATACACCGGGCGGGTCATCAGGCGCGCCCCGTGAACTTGTCACGTAGCTTCGAAAAGACTGAAGCGCCGGCCGTGACTGGCTTCGCGTGACGCTCCTCGCCACGAAGCTCCGCAAGCTGCTCCAGCAACGAACGCTGTTCGTCGTCGAGATCAGTTGGGGTTACCACCGCCATCTGAAGCTTCAAATCGCCACGGGTACCGCGATGCAACCGGCCCACACCCAAGCCTGGCAAGGTGATAACATCACCAG
Organism: Arcanobacterium phocisimile; assembly: GCF_016904675.1. Taxonomy (NCBI): domain Bacteria; kingdom Bacillati; phylum Actinomycetota; class Actinomycetes; order Actinomycetales; family Actinomycetaceae; genus Arcanobacterium; species Arcanobacterium phocisimile. The sequence goes on from NZ_CP070228.1 coordinate 1,123,951, forward strand.
CTTGCATGCCCGGCTCGATCTTAATAGTGTGCGGACCGTCGAAAGTCTCCACGTCTAACGTGGTACCGAGAGCAGCCGACGTCATCGGAATCTCGATTGCGCCTACTAAGTTGTCACCCTCACGAGCAAACAACGGATCTTCCGCAACATAAACTTCCAAGAACAAGTCACCCGCTGGACCGCCAGCCTGACCAGCGTCACCGCGGCCCTGCATACGAATCCGCATACCGTTTTCCACGCCGGCTGGAATATTCACGGTCACCGAACGGTTAGCACGCACACGTCCCTCACCAGCACATTCTGGGCACGGAGAGGTAATGATCGTGCCATAGCCCTGGCATTGGTTACAGGCCACAACCGAGACCATTTGGCCCAGAATCGAATTCGTCACCCGCTGAACTGAACCAGAGCCATGGCACTGTGTACAGGTCACCGGTTCTGTACCAGGGGCGCTCATATGCCCATGGCAGGTGCCACATTCGACAAGCGCATCGATCGCGATCTTCTTCTCCACACCAAAGACGACGTCTTTGAGTTCAAGATCGAGACTAACCAAGGAGTCAGCCCCACGGCGAACCCGTGAAGCTGGCCCACGTTCAGCCGCTCCGCCACCAAAGAAGCTGGAGAAAATATCACCGAAACCGCCGTCGAACCCAAAACCGCCGCCACCGAATCCGGCGCCACCGAATCCGGCGCCACCGTTCTTGACAGCATCTGCGCCACCCATGTCATACGTTTGGCGCTTTTCCTTATTTGAGAGCACATCGTAGGCTTCTGAAACTTCCTTGAACTGCTCAGCGCCTTCTGGCCCGGCGACGTCAGGATGAAGCTTACGCGCTAACTTGCGGTAAGCTTTCTTGATTTCTTCCGAGGTTGCATTCCGGTCTACACCAAGAGTTTGGTAATAATCAGCCACGTGATCCTTCTTCGCTTTTCTGGGTTGGTGGAAAATAGTTAGCGGGACTCATGAGTCCCAGACAGAATATCGGATAAGTATCTTGCAACAGCCTGCACACCAGACATGGTGCGGTGATAATCCATACGTGTTGGACCGATGATCCCCAAGCGTGCCACTGAAGATTGGTTTGTTCCCGAATACGAGGTGGAGACGACGGAGGCGTTGTCGATATCGACTTCGGTATTTTCCCGGCCGATCTGGACTGCCAGCCCGTCGTAGGTAGGTGCCAGCATACGCATGAGTACCACTTGTTCTTCCAAGACGTCAAGCATATCCGACATAGATCCGTTGAAATCGGCGTCGTACTGGGTAAGGTTTTTACGCCCAGCAACAACGACGTGTTCTTCAGAATCGGCTGCTAACACTTGAATGATCATTTCGCCGATTGTTCGTGCCAGGCTCGACGTCGATTCGGGGACGTCTGCGTAAACGTCCAGGAGTGCCTCGTCGAGTTCGGATAGCTTCTTCCCCACGCACTGCGCGTTGACGATGTTGCGCACGGTAGCGATATCCTCGCTCGTTGTCGGTTCATTCAATGACAGTGTACGCTCTTCGACGCGGCCTTCGTCGGTGATGATAATCAGCAGAACATGCATCTGCCCTAAGGGTACAAGTTCAACGTGCCGCAGCAGTGTGCGACGCAGTGACGGATACTGAATGACGGCGACTTGGTCGGTGATGCTCGCTAGCACACGAGTTGCGCGAGCGAGCACGTCATCTAAATCTTCAGCACACGTCAATACTTTTTCGATCGCACGACGTTCTGCGACCGAAAGCGGTTTGAGCTCGTGGATGGAATCGACGAATTCGCGGTAGCCGGCATCGGTGGGGACGCGTCCGGCAGAGGTGTGCGGCTGGACGATGAGCCCGGCTTCTTCGAGGTGGGACATGTCATGGCGCACGGTTGCCGGTGAAACGCCGAGCTTGTGCCGTTCGACGATACCTTTCGACCCTACCGGTTCGCGGGTGGCAACAAAGTCTCGCACGATTGCGTTTAACACGATTTTTCGGCGTTCATCAGACATATTACCTCCTAACATTTTCGGTAGTGTACGCGCTCGTTTATTTTGAGTTTTACTCCATCAAATTGGCAGTCACAGATTACGAGTGCCAATCATACGCACAAAAATGGAAGTTTCACAGCAACGCATCACTCTGGTCACCGATCTCACGTTCAGAAAACCTGAAATAATTTACTAGCTCGAAATTCATACGCTGTGAATACGCATAAAATTTGAAACCGTTACATATAGTACCCTTATCACTTAATCCGTGTTATTCCGTTTACGACGTTCTGGAACAATCAAATCCGGCATCTCACGAAGCATGAAGCTATGGAAATGTGGCACAGTAAATTCTGCGAATCCATGCCGCGGAGTAAAAAGCAGTCCCATATTAATCAGCTCGGAACGAGTGGGGCCCAAACTTTTCGAGCTTCGTCCCATAACATCGGCAACTGCATTAGCTTTTTGCGGACCTGGACCTAACTGAGCCATTGCCCGCAGATAAGCGGCTTGCAACCTAGTAGCACGATCTAACCGTACTCTGAAAAACGATTCGTCTAACCCGGATTCAAACAATGGAACAGCATCGTCTACATTCTGGACGCAAATCGGAGATTCTTGTGCTGTGAGCCAGACCGCAGATCCTAATTCTTGAATAAAATAAGGATATCCTTCTGTGATTTCTATTGCGCGGTCTAGTGCTTCCTCAGACCACTCAACGCCTTCCTCTTGCGCAGGTTTCGCGAACGCATCACGTGCAGATTCTGCTGTGAGCGAGCTGATTTCAGGAAACTTAAACAGCCGTTCAGAATATGACTTAGCGTCACCAGCCAATTCAGCAATTTGCGGCAACCCTGCACCAACTAAAGCGATCGGTAAGGCACGTTGCACAGTCTTATGTATAGCCATAATTAATGCTTCCAATTGTGAACGTTCTAGGAATTGAATCTCATCGATAAGTAGAACAACTCCGCGTTGATGTGCTCGTGCAGCTTCCCCCACGTTTACAAAAAGCTCAGTGAGATCATGGCTCAATATCTGCGAATCGGCAATCCCGGTATAATCATTTATTCCTATACCTGCGACCATCGCCCCTTGCGGATCAAATGTTAACGAGAATGAACCGAGTGCACGTGCGGCCTTTTCCAGTCGATCGTTCCACTTCTTTCGTGGCTGCATCTCGTATAAAGCACTACGCACACCGAGAGCTATCTGACGCCGAAAAAGAGATTCGTCATGTTTCGATGCTTCTAGTTCAATTGTTATCCATTCAGAACGCTCAGCTCGTTCGCGAAATTCATTCAATAGAGCTGTTTTACCTACTCCTCGTAGACCGGTAATAATCATTGATTGTGCTGGGCGCTTTTTTAAACTGCGCGCGAGTAACACTTCGAAATTATCCATCTGTTCTTCACGGCCTGCGAGAACAGGTGGTTTCGCTCCTGCATTTGGCGTATATGGGTTATCGATTGGTTTCATATAAAAACTATAGCACTATATTTTTGAAGTTATTGCGATTTTATCTGCTGCAGATAAAATCGCAATAACTTCATAACTTTATGACAAATAACTTTACTTTCCGCGCACAAGCGTGGCGAACACTACGCGTTACTAGCCTCCTTTTATGCTAGATAGCATGAGTTTTGATCGTTACGGTTTTGATGTTCTGGCGTCCGGTATGCACAAGCCGAAAGCTGCCCGCCCGTTGCCAGTAGAGGTTGGGATGGTCTTAGAAGACGTCGCAACCGGATATGTCGGTGAGGTCGTGCGCGTCGGCAAGGTTTCTGGGCAGTGGCAGATGGAGTTGGAAGATCGCCGGGGAAATCGCCGATCCTTCGAGCTCGGCAAAGGTTTCTGGTTCGAGGGGGTCGCCGTCGACCTCAAACCACCGGTTGCGAAACTGGTTTCTGGACGCGACGACGACGTTCGCACCGTCGCCGGAAAAACACTCACCGCTTCTGGTTCGTTACATGTCACACACAAGGCTCGCGTCGCGCGGCCCTCGCGTATCTGGGTAGAAGGGAAGCACGACGCCGAACTGGTCTCGAAAATTTGGGGCGAAGATTTGGCGTATGAGGGCATCATGATTGAAGAGCTGTTCGGTGCTGATCACTTGCTGGACGTCCTCGATGTTTTCAATCCCTCCGATAAGGTTCGTGCCGGCGTGCTGTTAGATCATCTGGTTCCTGGTTCGAAGGAATCACGAATCGCTGAAGTCGCGATGCGTAAGCCCGGTGTTCTGGTGCTCGGCCATCCGTATGTTGATGTGTGGCAGGCGGTTAAGCCGCGCACGGTCGGCATTCCAGCGTGGCCGGATGTGCCACGTGGCGAAGATATTAAAGTCGGTACGCTTGCTCAGCTGGGTTGGCCACATAGTACGGCTGAAGATATTGGTTTGGGATGGAAGCGCATTCTCGATTCGGTGAACACCTATACGGATCTTGAGCCGGCGCTGTTGGGGCGCATGGAAGAGTTGATTGATTTCGTCAGTGCCGTGTAGGCGCGATTCGAGTTTCGTCCTTTTCCCTGACGCGAATCGGCGGGAGAGAACATGAGAGGCGCATATAACAAGCTATCGTGCTCTCTCCCGCCGATCTGGTCCCGCACTCTGAAAGTGAAACTATCCTAGCTCCACAGCTGTGAGGGCAGCACACGTCCAACTGAACGCAAACGCTCAAGAGTTTGTTCAAGATATTCAATAATGTCTGATCTGCCATGCTCTGTTGACACGCCGGCGGTGAGATGTTCGCCGTAGAAATAAAGGAACTCTAGTTCACTCCACGAGGTGATGGTGGCTCGAACTTCGGGTGTGAAATATTGTGGGGTTGTGCCGATAACCGTGCGCACATCGAAATTTTCGTCCTGGTGTTGTACCAGCGCTTCGGGCACATGTGCGATTGAACCGTCGGATCGCTGAGCCAACGCGATGGACACAATAAGCACATCTCCACTTGCGCGTTGCACAGTGACCGCCCTCCAGGAATCTTTCCCAACGCCTTGAACACCAGTTTCACCAGCGGGAACAGGCCACATCTCCCCTGAAGTGTCAGAGCCCAGCAAATATGACGTCACTTCGTCAATCTTGGGCTTTACTTTCCAGCCGCGTTGCTTCATTTTGGCAGAAACTTTCGCTTCATCGTCCCACGCGCCTTGATGACGCGAGCCGAATAGCACATAACCAATTCCACCCAGAATGAGCGCGAAGAAAAGTACTGTAATTCCTGGCATGACATAGGAGCCCATAACTAACCACTCTCTGATAGCTTAATCGTCTATCGGTAAGGTGAGGAGGATGTCCTCTCCACTGCTATACCCTAACGAGCTACGCTATGGATTACCATACGAACGGGTGGAGTTGACGAGCTTAATGCTGTCAACTCCACCTGTTACTGTTCACCCAGAAGGGCTGATTTATCGCTTTAGCAAGCGTTACTGGTCACTGCCGGTATCGACGGCGCAGTGTCATGCCCGCCCCGAGGACAACCAAGGCAATAATTCCCAAGGCGTAAAGATCTACACCTGTTCGCGATAATTGTTCTGGAGAATCAACCACAGTCGGAGAACTAGGTTGCGGTTGATCGGGTTCCTGCTGATTCCCAACGATAGCGCTGTTCTCTTCTGGACTACCGGATGGCTTATGTTGATTGTTCGTTAAGTCGCTGTCCTGCGGGCCTTCGGGCTCTGGTTCTGGTTGAACCGGTGCAGCCACGACATGGTATGTGCGTTCCGCGCTCGCAGTATTTCCTGCAGAATCTGATACGGTGAAACGAATTATGAACATTCCAGGCTTGTCCGTCGTGGCTTCTTTTGGCACCTCCAAGGTGATAGACAACTCAGAATCAACGTTATCCGTTGCACTTGCACCGCCACGCAGCTGCTCTTCAGTAGGCATCACATCTCCTACCGTCAACGAGATTTCCGCGGGTTGCACTGTGATTTCTGGCGGTGTCTGATCAGTGACCGAGTAGGTACGTGTAACTGGCGCAGCTGTGTTCCCAGCCTTATCCACAACAGAGTAGGTAACCTGGAAAGTTCCTGGTATATCAGTTGAAATCTTGTCAACCACCGTCACACTATCACCATCAACCTTCTCAACCTTAACCACAATATCTGACAGTGCGAACACACCATCAACATCGTCAGTAGCACTCACACCATCAGTCAAAACCGGAACCTGCGATCCTACCGCCAGTTCAACGCTAGCTGGTTCTACTATCACTACCGGAGCAGATAGATCAACTACAGAATAAGTACGAACCACTGGCGCAGCTGTGTTCCCAGCCTTATCCACAACAGAGTAGGTAACCTGGAAAGTTCCTGGTATATCAGTTGAGATCTTGTCAACCACCGTCACACTATCACCATCAACCTTCTCAACCTTAACCACAATATCTGACAGTGCGAACACACCATCAACATCGTCAGTAGCACTCACACCATCAGTCAAAACCGGAACCTCTGCACCAACTGTCAAAGCAACTTCTTGCGGATCGACAGTGATAACTGGCCTAACAGTATCTGGTGTTTCTTGCTTTGCGACAAGGACTGCGACACTGCGCGCGGGAATGGAAACTTTTCCTTCATCCTTGCTCCAAGTTGTAGACTTAACGACCTCATCAACACCGTTCGCTTGAATATCTGAAAGCGCATAATCGATGCCTTTCAGTTCTTCAATGGATTTCTCCAATAGCTGTGGTGTCGCATTGAATACAACGAGAATATCAGCGATATCAGGATCAAGGTCGTCTGCGTTAGGAACACTTACTGGCATCACTGCTTCAAGGAATGCTCGCACCATAGCAGTCGAAGCCGATGTTGTTTGCGGACGCGGATCACTGATTCGCATCATGATCATGCCCGGCGTTGCTAGCGATCCCGCATCTGGGAAGGTCACTCGTTCTTTAATGAGTTCAGCAGAACCCAAGGTGAACAACGGCGAGGAAGAACGTAGTTTGAGTAATTCTTGAGCTTGAGCACTCGCCGACTTCATTGCGGCTTGATCTGGCTTTAGTGAACCATTTTGGAGTAATGGCGCCATATTGCCCCACTGTTGCTGGTTATCACGTGCGGGTGGCAAACCGATACCAAAGTTATTAGTTTGCAAACTCCAATCAATCTGGTTGAAGTAATCACCAGAATTATAGGAGTTTCGATCCAGAGACTTTGACCGGAGAATATCGGTTCCGCCATGCCAGAACATCGGCGACTGCCCCATCGCCACCGTGGCCAGAGATAGGGTATTCATCCGTACTCGGTCATCCATCGAGGTATCTATTGGAAGGCCAAAGACGTTCAAGTCATATAGCGTCTCGTTATCGTGGGCATCGACATAGTTGACCGACTCGTAAGGTTGCGAAGCAAAACCTGCGGGTTGCCCGCCATAGTCGATATGGTCGCCGCGCGTTAAGTTGCCATCCGAAGTATAGAACTCGTAGTCGCGCAAGTTACCAGCCAAGCCTAACCGAATCAGGTCAGTCTTATGCTTTAACTTTTCATATGCGGCATTATCTGACGTAGTATGTGCGTTTGGTGCCGTAGCCAAACCGTTGCCAAAGCCCTGTTCGAACTTGTTATCGCCGTGTCCATGCACGCCGTCACGCAACCGGTCATTGAACGAACCAATGCCAGTACCATCGAGGTTTCCTTGCCGGGCTTGCTTGAATCGCACATCATTAGCCACCGAACCAAAGTTCCAGCCTTCACCGTACAGGTACATCTTCTTCCCATCGATGCCATCTTTTTCTACGGTGAGCGCATCTAATTCGGCGCGAACTTTCTCCATAGTATCGCGGGAGTGGAAGCCCATCAGATCGAAGCGGAAACCGTCAACCTTATAGATTTTTGCCCACGATACGATCGAATCGACCATGTGGTCTTCAGCCATCTTGTGCTCGGTTGCCACTTCAGAACAGCATGGCGTATTCAACGTCGTGCCCTTCATATCAAGGCGGTAATAGTAGCCTGGCACAATACGATCGAAAGTGGATTGCTGGTACTGCGCAGAAGAATACGTGTGGTTAAATACCTGATCGAGAATAACTTGGTATCCAGCTTCATGTAGTCCGGCCACCATTTGGCGGTATTCCCTGGTGCGCTTACCGCCGTACTGGTTTTCGTCCATGGCATACGAGCCTTCTGGGGCCACGTAATGGTAGGGATCATAACCCCAGTTGAAACCATCGCGATCGGCAACTGCCATCACAGCTTCTTGTTGTTCTGCATGGTCTGATCCCGCTTGTGGTACGTTTGGAGTTTCTTGGTCCGCCCGCAACTCTGGAATCGAACCAATATCGTTTGTGGGCAGTAAGTGAATCGTATTCATCCCTGCTGCCGACAATTCCTTCAAATGCTTCATTCCGTCAGATTCTTGTTCGGTGAATGCCGCATACGTGCCACGCTTATTTTGCGGAACTGTCTGATCCGCAATTGAGAAGTCACGAACGTTGAGTTCGTAGATTGCGTGCTGCGTAAAATTCTTCAACTGCGGAGCTTGTCCGGGCCAACCGGCTGGAATAAATTCTTTATCGGACAGATCGACAATCACCGAATGCGTAGAATTAACTGCTAGCGCAACTGAGTTCGGATCGGTGACAATATTATTTTGTATTGTCTCGGCTTTCTTCTTTTGATCAGGCTGACTTGATACGGTAGCAATTTCAGGAATATAGACTTCGACGTCGTACTGGTAAGGTCGATTCTTCCACTCTGGTTTGCCAAGAATCGTCCAAGACCCGTCAGTTTCACGGTTCATCTTATATTCGAAGAAGTTATTCCCCACGACGCCGTCGGCACCCGGCTCTTCAAACAAACGCAAGGTAACCGATTTTGCCGTTGGTGCCCAAAGCGACAAGCTTGGGGTATCGCCGTCGAACGAAACTCCCTGCTCACGTTTGCCTGCACTATCTGCGTAAAGGGCGTCCAATACTCGTGGTGTTTGCACTCCGCCTGCGTAAAGCGGTACACCGCGTGGGTTTGTGTACACAACCATGAGCTGTCCGGTCAAAATATCTTCGATATTGTCAATATCTTGCGCAGGATGTAGCGCGGTGTAGTCGCGTAAGTGGGGATCGTTCTTTTTCAGATCAGAGGCTAAACCACGTGGGTCTTTGACAAGAGCAACGTGACCTTCGGCGCCCTTGATACCGTCATCAATCGTGATGCCACCATCGGCTGCCCAATACAATTCCCAGGTACCGTCATGACCTAGTTCGGTTGGCCATGCAAAGGTGTCAGGAGCTAACCAATGAGTTTGATATTCGATGTAGCGCGTTGGATCTACCGATGTGATCGACAGCGTGTGCTTATTGACATCGAGGGTAAAGCGCGTCATCTTATTTTCTTGTGCTGTGAAGTGGCAATTACCTCCGGCTTCACTCGGACAGCCTATTTCGCCGTTATTCCACCGGAAGTTCTTAGCGGCTTTCACTTCATGGTCGCCAGCGGGGATATTGAGTGTTTCAAAAATGAAAACACCATCATTTTCTGGGTCTGCCATGAGGGTGACGAGACAGGCTGGATCCCAGTTCCCGCCGTTGACACCACCGGTTGTACAGCCGAGGTCTTTATTAAACGTTCCAGGCAGGGTCCAGCTATCGCGTTGCGCAGTGTTATAGAACTCGTGTGTATCTGGATTGTAGAAGAAGGTCACTTCTTGTTCGGAGTCAAGATGATACGGCGAGTTCTCGCCACCAGCGCCAGATGCAATGCCGCGTACGCCGTTCTTTTCGCCGTAGGATTCATCCCAGGTGCCGTTCAATGCAACCTTGTACTGGTAGTTACCGGCTGGCAAGGTGAATTTTTGTGTGTACCATCCAGATGCGGGATCGAGCTTCAGTTCTGCCTGTGGGCAGTTCTCTTGCCAGTTCTTTGTGCATCCCATTATATCGTTGTGAGTTCCGGGGACAAAAACATGCGCTTGTAGCGGATCGAGCTTTTGGGTTCCCAATTCACCTTGCTCCAGATTTACCGAAGCATAGGAACTGGTTGCCACTTTATTACCCATCGAATCAACGCTAACGGCCCGATATTCCACAAGAGTTCCCCGATCAAGACCGTCAACATCGTGGAATACGCGCGGTTTATCACCGGTTGCTACCCCTAGTGGTTTCCACTGGGTTTCCCCGACGATACGCCACGCGAAGGAGGTCTCTGCCCATCGATGCGGTGCGATGGTCGCCGATACTTCAGCTAGTGCAGAGGTAACTGTTGGTTGGCCATCTAACCCGCGCGATTGTGCTTCGGCGGATCGGAACTGATTCGGAGCCAAGGTGATCTCTATATTGTCGCTACTGTTAACTGGCTTATTTGCCTTGTAAACAACTGCCCCGAATGCTGGTACCGTGATGTCAATCTTATCGGTAGCCTTCACTGGATCCGTGGCTCCGTACAGTGGCACATATTCTGTATTCGCAGTCAGCGTGGGGAATGAGGCTGATTTAGGAGCCTCGGTATTGTTAACTGCTACGAGGTATTCGGTTTTCTCGTTTCGATCTACTCGAGCAAACGCATAAATTCCAGGGCCGTTATCGGCATAGAGCTGGATCTGCGCACCGGTCTTTAAGGCGTCATGGGCATTACGTAGTCGTGCAACTTCTTGGATCTTGGCATACACCGGGGCTGTTTGGGAGAAATGGTCTTGGTTGCCAAGCGTAGTGCCATCAACAAGTAGCTGATTTTGATAATCGCTTACCTGCGACGCAAATAAAGACTGGCGGGCGTCTTTATCATTTCCAGTCCCGACGAAGCCTTGCTCATCGCCGTAGTAGACCACTGGCTGACCGCGGGTAAGGAACATGAGTTCGTGTCCGAGTAGCTCACGTTCCAGAATATTACTTTTTCCGTTTAACAGGTACCCGATACGTCCCATATCGTGGTTGCCGAGGAAGGTTGGCATATCTCCGGCGGTTGAGTGTGGAGTTGTGTATAGGTCGTCTGCGGCATATATTCCACCGAATGCTTCTGCGCTACCGCCTCTAAGATAGGCCAGTGCAGAGCTTTGCCAGCCGAAATCAAGTGTTGCGTCCATTTCGGTATTGCGCGCATAGGGTGCTAGATCGCGGGCATCGAAGTTGTAGACTTCGCCGAACATGAAGAAGTCTTTATTGTTCGCCGCGGCCTTGATGTTCTTAGTCCATTCTTGCCAGAATGGGAAGTTCACATGCTTTGCGGTATCGATACGGAATCCATCGATACCAAAGTTTGCCCAAGTCGAATAAATATCGGTCATAGCAGAAACGACCTTGGGGTTTTCAGTCATCAGGTCGTCGAGGGTGTAGAAATCACCAAAGGTAAAATCTTCACTACCCCTTTGCCAGGTGCCGTTGCCGCGATTGTGGTAGAGGGTGACGTCGCTGAGTGTGTCAGGTTTAATCTCGCCTACGCGTTCTGGAATATATGGGAACGACGTAGTTGCAGAGAGTTGTGGGAATGAGGGGCTTCCAGCGTACTCAGTAATATTAAAAGGATTTCCTTGGGCATCTTTATACGGGAATTCAGCCACTGACCTATACGCAACATCGCCATTTTCGCCCAAATCCTTAAATTGAATCAAATCGGCAGTGTGGTTAACGATAATATCGAAATACACTTTAATTCCGCGCCCATGTGCTTCGTCAATCAATAATTTGAGTTCATCATTTGTGCCAAGATGCGGATCGATCTGGGTAAAATCGGTTATCCAATATCCGTGGTAGCCAGCGGACGCATTTTCTCCGCTGCCTTGCACTGGGCGATTTTGGAAAGACGGGGTAAGCCAAATAGCAGTCATTCCAAGGTCTTGAATGTAATCAAGTTTTGCCCTTAGTCCGGCAATATCACCACCGTGGTAAAAACCTTTGTTGGTTGGGTCAAAACCCGATTCCATCGGGTTGGCACCTAAATCAGCGGTGTCATTCGAGGTATCGCCGTTGTAAAAACGATCTGTGAGGACGAAATAGAAGGATTCTCCGGTACCTTTTTCAACTGGAGTTTGTATGAGCGCATCATCTGCAGGCGTATAAGGGGCTGCTAGCTGATCATATTTTAGCCCAATGCGTCCCGTTTTAGTGTCAAACTGGAAGGTAATCTCGGTAGCCGCAGCTACGGTGATCTGCATATCGTCACCAATATTTGAATACCAGTTCTCGTCTGCTTTAACCTTGTATTTCCAAGAGCCGCTCGGCACGGTTAACGTCTTTTCATAGACTGTTGGTTTTTCAGTACTATTACTCATCTCGGTGTCGGTGCAGGCTGGGGCCCAGTCAGCACACGAGGTCGTCTCATCAAGAAAATTACCGGTAACAATCACCGCTACTGGTGCCGCGTTAGCTGGAACAGCAACCAACGTCGTCAGCAAAAGAACAATGGTTGATATACCGACCATCATTGATCGTGAAAACCGCAGTTTCGTTCGCTTCATTGAAAACTCCTTGTAACTAACGGCAATAACCGTGGTTAGAAGATATGCGCAGGTGAATCTCCGTCGACTTATCCCTTGATTATGGATATATCCTACGGATTGCACTGACCCTTGCAATTGTTTTCAATATGCTTGCAAAATCTGTAGCGTGAAACTCCAATAGATGCCTATAATACGCAGCTAAATAAAGATAGTTTTTGCAACGTCATTAGCATTTTCTCAATCATGTAACCTTCGCATGCTTAGTCACGATGGCTATCCCATCACTCCAAGTGTGGTCGGTCCACTGGTCTGGCGATCAGTTTGCTCTCAATAATCATCGTTCGCAACTTTTCGTTTCTCTCGTTATTGCAGCGTCTGCTACTCTTCTCTGATTAGTGTCGAGCATTAACCGAATTATACAAATGGATTCGCATGCACAATATGGTGCAGAATTTTCTGCCACAGTAGAACATCTCACTCCGGCCAAACAATTAACAACTCTTTAAAGATCGAGGTCCGCGCTACGCGAGAAGCGATCCTATTCAACATGCCACGGTAGGCCACGCCAACGATAACGGTTATGAATTCGATTATCGCCTTGGTTCTTCTGGGCACATCGCTATGATCTATCAATCCGTGGACCGCGCCACTTGTGATTGCAGCGTTGCCGCCAAACCTGCTGATCTACAACCAATTATTCATCTAGACAACGGATATATTGTTGAATATTCCTCAGCAGAAGAATAACTATACTGCCCTACCTGTACATACAGTTTGCATTTTTACACCTATAGCAAGTCTTTTACAACGAACCTAGCTAAATTTGCAAACTCTGTGCTCGGTGTAGTGCTTTCAGCCTATCGTTGGTGAGCACTCGTTACTTCAAGAACCTTCTTAAACTCATCCTCGAGCCTTTTCTTTGGGCCTATAGCCACGCTAGCTCGATTCTTTGTTCGGCCAATTATCGGGATTCGTTGCGTATTGCTTTTGATCTTCGGTCAGATACTTGTCAAGTGTTTCCGGAACTCCCCCCGTTCACAAAAATGATATAAGCTAACGAAGGTTGCTTCCTAAAACTGACCTCATCAAAACTCGCCCGTTCAAACTTCGCTACATCAAAACGCGCCCGAAGAAAACTCACAGTTCCAGAGAACACTGAGTGGGAAAAATTGGACCTAGATGGAAAATAAACATCATCGAAATTAACGTTGCTGTCGAACGAAACCTGCGATAAATTCAGATTCTCAACAAGGACCGCACCTTGTAGATCGAACGCACAATCGCACCAAAGTTGGTCTGTATTTTTGACTTGAATGTTGTCCAAGTTTTTATCGGTATTGGCTAGGTCTTCGTTAACAGAGATGCGATTTCGCAGTAATCGCTCTCGCATTACCCTGAAGATCGTCGATTCCACTACCGCATCTGGAGATATGAGTCTTGCATGGCAGGCGCCAGCAGGTTTCTCATCAGATTGCCCAGGCTCAAGTCGCTCAATAAATTTTTGGGTATGCTCACCATGCCGATCTGTTCGAAGATAGCCACAGAGAATGTCAACAACGCGCTGTTTATACTCTCCTCGATAGGTATCCGAAATTTCTGCCAGCGCATACACACCGGCTATACGTTTTTGCGGAGAATCCGACACGAGCTGTTCAGTAGCTGTTACCATGCGCTAATCAATAAAACCGGACTCGGTATACTTTTGTTTGCGGTAGGCGATCACTAAATATGCAACTGCACCAATTCCTGCTACAACTCCTAGAGCAGGTTGTACCACATCGCTCATTTTAGTTTCGTCATCGTGAAACAGCGAAGAATTCAGTATGTAAAAGCCGCAAAAGATCAAAACAAGAACTACGATGGCGGAAAGAAGAACGCCAACGATATTCCCTAGGAGAGTCTTAAACCAATATTCTCCGGTGTCCTGCTTTTGGCCGGTGTTAGATGAGATGCGTCCTTCTATAGACTCGTAAGGATTAGGGAACTGTTTCTTCATTATTCGGCTTCCTTCTGCCACAGTTCACTGTGAACGTTGTAGCTATTTCATCCTAGAAAAACCGAATAAATCAGCGAGTCACCACAGTGCGCGAATCACCGTATCGGCAAGCAACCGCCCGCGCAACGTCAAGACAATCCGCCCGCCGAGCGCAGCCGCCGGATCGATGAGTTCATCAGCAATCAGCCCCGCAACCACCGAAGGTTGCGCACCCTCAGGAATAGCGATGCCATCAGCTAACCGCACCCCCAACATGATGTCTTCTTCACGCTGCTCGTCAGCGCTCAAATGCTCCACATCAGCGACCGGCAACGTATCAGCCAAAAGATGCTGCGCATATGCTCCTGGATGTTTCATATTCCAAAACCGCGTACCGTTAATATGGCTATGCGCACCCGGGCCGTAACCCCACCAGTTAGTATTACGCCAGTACGCCAGATTATGCCGAGAGTGTTTCCCGGGCTTAGCCCAGTTCGACACCTCATACCAGGAGAAGCCGGCTGCGCTCAGCGTCGCCTCAGCCATTTCATATTTTGTAGCCTGTTCATCAGGATCAGTATCAGCAAGCTCACCGCGTCGTACCTGCCGGCCCATCGCCGTACCCGGCTCAATCGTCAAACCATAGGCCGAAATATGCCCCGGATCTAAGGCAACGGCGACGTCGAGGGAGCGCTGCCAATCCTCGCGGCTCTCCCCCGGCACACCGTAAATCAAGTCCACCGAAAACTCTAACCCGACCTCACGCGCCCACCTAGTCACTTTCGTCACCTGGCCGGGAGTATGCTGACGCTCAAGCGTAGCCAAAACGTGTGACACAGCGCTTTGCATACCGAACGACACTCGCGTAAACCCGCCGTCTTTCAGCGTTTGTAACGCTTGGCGGTCAACTGTTTCCGGGTTGACTTCCGTCGTAACTTCAGCTCCATCAACGACGCCGAACTGTGTACGTAACGCATCAAGTACCGCAACGAGTTGGGATGCGTTGAGCATAGTGGGCGTACCACCGCCGAAGAAGATCGACGTCAGGCCTGCACCAGTTTCATGGCCACTCAGGCGTTGCGCAGACTGCGCAATTTCGCGCAGTACCGACTCGTGATAGTCGCCAACCGAGGCACCTGTGCCAAAGTCAGTATTCGTATAGGTGTTGAAATCACAATATCCGCAACGCACCTGGCAGAACGGGATATGAACGTAGGCCCCGAAACCATCGGTCACATCAGAATCAGGGAACGACAGTTCGTGGGCTGGTTTAGGTGACAGTCCAATCACGGCAAGGTGATGCTGTGGGCAGCCGAAGCCGGCGTCGCACACACGTCGTGGATGGTTCGTCCAGCATCAATTCCGCGCTGTTCGAAGCGGGTCATGATTCGCCCGGTCCACCGTGGCGCAAATCCGCCAACGAAATCGCCTTCGTCGTTCGGATCAGGATTCTCCCCTGGATGCAGATTCGTCAGGCATTCACTGCGCTCAATAACGTCACGCATCTGCCAGGCGTAGTTATCCCAATCGGTGGCCATACGCCAGATACCGTCGTCAGCCAACACGCCTGCAATGGTGCGTGCGAAGGTTTCATTCACAATACGACGCTTGTGATGGCGGGTCTTACGCCACGGATCGGGAAAGAACGTCCACACTTCCACAGCCCGCGGATTAGGAACCTCAACGTCGGTGCGGAAAATAATCGGCAATGTCTGAGCAGCATCAGCTTCCATCACGCGAACGTTCTCCACACCTTCGCGCATGGCAGCGTTCACACACCGTGCCACACCAGGTGCCCATGCTTCTAATGCAAGAAAATTCCGCTCCGGATGCGCCTTCGCCTGGGAAATAAGCTGTTCGCCAGAGCCTGGTCCGATCTCCACCACAAGCGGCGCAACTCGACCAAAGGCGGCTACCAGATCAATAAACGCATCGTCAGCAATCGTCGTCTGGGCTTCACCGGCCGGATAGTCAATCACATAGTGTGGGCCATGCTCAGCCATCACCTTTTCGAACTTATCCCCTAACCGCGAACCGCGGCGGGTGAACGAAATGATACGACCGTAATTCTTGTTACGCTCAGTAGGCTCGTTCGTCGTCGTCATTTCTTCTTTGCCTCCGGCATATCTGAAGCCAACGCAGCCACAAACGCTTCTTGGGGAACATCAACGCGACCAATGGACTTCATTCGCTTCTTACCGGCCTTCTGCTTCTCAAGCAACTTGCGCTTACGAGTAACGTCACCGCCGTAGCACTTCGCCAACATATCCTTACGCAACGCCTTAATGGTCTCGCGCGCAATAACGCGAGTACCGATAGCAGCCTGCACCGGAATCTCAAACTGTTGACGCGGAATCAGCGCCTTGAGCTTCGCCGTCATCTCCACACCATAATGGTAGGCAGCATCACGGTGAACGATAGCCGAGAATGCGTCCACGGTTTCACCGTTGAGCAAGATGTTAACCTTGACCAAATCCGCCGTCTGCTCGCCCTCTTCTTTGTAATCAAGCGAAGCGTAACCCTTGGTACGCGACTTGAGCTGATCAAAGAAGTCAGTGACGATTTCAGCCAGCGGTAACTTGTAGTGCAATTCCACGCGGTCTTCAGACAGGTAATCCATCCCGCCCATAATTCCGCGGCGCTGCTGGCACAGCTCCATAACCGAACCAACGTAATCCTTCGGCGTCAAAATAGTCGCCTCAACCAGCGGCTCATAAATCGCCTTGATCTTGCCATCGGGGAACTCCGACGGATTAGCAACCACGTGCTCCTCGCCCGAATCGGTAACGACCCGGTAGATAACCGACGGCGCAGTAGCAATAAGATCTAGATCGAACTCGCGCTCTAACCGTTCGCGGATAATCTCCAGATGCAACAAACCCAGGAAGCCGCAACGGAAACCGAAACCGAGCGCCACCGAATTTTCCGGCTCATACGTTAACGCGGCGTCATTCAACTTCAGCTTTTCGAGCGCATCACGCAATGCTGGATAATCCGAACCATCAATGGGGTAAATACCAGAGAACACCATCGGTTTCGGATCGCGATATCCGGCCAAGGCCTCAGCTGCAGGTTTACGAAGATCGGTGACTGTATCGCCAACACGCGACTGGCGGACATCTTTTACGCCAGTAATAAGGTAACCTACCTCGCCTACGCCCAGGCCCTTTGACGGCTTCGGTTCTGGGGAAATAACACCAATTTCAAGTAGTTCGTGGGCGCCATTGGTTGACATCATCGACACGCGCTGGCGCGGGGTGAGGTTGCCGTCAACAACACGGATATAGGTCACCACTCCGCGATACGAATCGTAAACCGAATCGAAAATCATGGCCCGGGTGGGCGCCTGCTCGTCACCGACTGGAGCAGGCACATCTTTGACGATTCGATCTAATAATTCATCGACGCCCTGTCCGGTTTTACCTGATACGCGAATGACGCTATCGGGGTCAACACCCAGCAACGCGCCGATTTCGGCCGCATACTTTTCTGGATAGGCGGCAGGTAAGTCAATCTTGTTGAGCACTGGAATAATGACTAAGTCATTTTCCATTGCCATGTAAAGGTTGGCGAGGGTTTGTGCTTCGATGCCTTGAGCCGCATCGACAAGCAAAATCGCACCTTCACATGCGGCAAGTGACCGGGAAACCTCGTAGGAAAAATCAACGTGTCCGGGCGTATCGATCATGTTGAGCGCGTAGGCATGCTTGTCAACTGACCACGGCATGCGCACTGCTTGAGACTTGATAGTGATGCCACGCTCGCGCTCGATATCCATCCGGTCGAGGTATTGCGCACGCATGTCACGATCAGCTACTACGCCGGTGAGCTGAAGCATACGATCAGCGAGGGTCGACTTTCCGTGATCAATATGTGCAATGATACAAAAGTTACGGATCCGCGACGGATCAGTGGCGGCAGGCTCGATAGCTTTGAGCTCAGCGGCGGTCGATACAGGCACGTGTTCTCCTTTTCATATAGTCGATCCAACGATACCAGCGTTAAGCATACTGGCGCTCTTAGTGGCACACTTAGGTTATGAGTATCACCGCAGGTTCGTTAAATTATCTCCTTCCGATCATCGAACGATTTACCCGTTTGCCAGGCAAGATTTTGGTTGCCGTGGCTGGTTCGATCACCGCGTTATCGCTGACTGTTGGCTGGTTTGCTGGCCGTTCATCGGCGACGTGGATCGGCTGGTGGCCGTTTGCCGTCTCTGTATTCTTCGCGTATGCAGTTATTATTTTCGCTGTTTTGCGTTTCCGGTTACAGCGCGCTGTCGATGCCACGATCGAGAAATTGACCGGAACTATTGCGGATTCGACTGCGGTGACGATCATCGACGAAGATGGCAACTTGATAGGTAACTCGGAATACAGTTTCGACGACGAGATTCAACGGGTTCGTAATGCTCAACGTCGATCGGATGCCCAAAAAGAAGCCGCCGATAAACGAAACGTATTTTTTCCGCGGGTAGAAGCGGCACAGCGAGCTGCTATTGCTGGCGCTGGCGGAGTGGAAAATGCGCCATACTTACGTGATGATCTCCGAATCACGATTGTGACAGCGTTGCTGAGCGTAGCGTCGATCCCGACTGGTATTTTCACCCTTCTAGTAGGTTTGATTATCTGGATTTAGGATCATTAGCTACCTCTGTGGCTGTTTTCAACTCGAGTAGCATCTGCCATACTGACACACGCTGAGTGTCGTGGGCACTGTCACCTGTGGCACAATCATTTTATGGCGTTATCAGAAAAACTACTTGGCCGCGACGAACATGTTATTCGGCATATGCATGAGCATATTAAGGCCCTATTTTGGAATACTTGCGGACTCGTTCTGATCCTCATTGCGCTGGTGCTCGCCCTGGTTTTCCTTCCGGACTCTCTTCGCCCGTGGGGCACGTGGGCGTGTATCGTATTCGCCCTCGTTGCTGCTTTTATCGTATGGTTCTTGCCCTGGCTGCGATGGATCACCTCGACGTACACGATCACGAACCGTCGAATTATCACCCGCTCAGGGATCTTTTCGAAGACCGGACACGATATTCCGTTATCACGCATTTCAGATGTCGCTTATGAACACGATCTGATAGATCGTATCGTAGGGGCAGGTACTCTGATCTTGGAAACGTCAGCAGCCCAACCGCTTATCTTGCATGATGTTCCTCGGGTTGAAGATGTCCATGTTGAACTCACAGAGCTCTTATTCTCCGCTGATACAGACGAAATGGATGCTTAAAACTATGGCTATGTGGAATCGTGTCGCTCATCTGGTTTTTGATATTGGGCGCCAAGCACTGAAGAACGTGCAAAAGGCTTCTAAAAATTCCCAACAATCAATCAATTATTCTGGACGCGCAACAGCCTCGACATCGAAAGCACGTAACGTAAAGAAGGAAACTCAAGCTTTACGGTTACCTGCCCCGCATGAGCGCGCGGTTGAATACAATGTCCATAGCCTTGGGCTTCCGCAATTCACTTACGCCCCTATTCGAAATGACGCGCCTGACCCTGGCGAAGTTGTGTGGACCTGGGTTCCCTATGAAGAAAATGATGGCCGCGGCAAGGACCGCCCAGTTTTAGTCGTGGCCATGTATGGTCCAGATCATGTTGTTTTTGCGCAGACGACGTCGAAAGATCACGATCGTGACGCCGCTGACGAAGCTCGTTGGGGACGTTTTTGGATGGATATTGGCTCTGGTGACTGGGATGCACGTCATCGCCCCTCAGAAGTACGCCTGAACCGGTTAATGATTGCGCACGTTGATCAGATTCGCCGTACTGGAGGCCGTTTGGATAAAAAGATTTTTGCTGAGGTTGTGCGCGAAATTAAGTCACATCTTCGCTGACTTTCTAGGTGACGCGTTGCATTGATTTTAGTAGGTTTATTGAGGAAGTAGCTGGTAGGCTTACACGTGGACTTTATTTACCTGGTCGGGTAATGAGTCCGGCCTCGATTCATAACCACGGGTGTCCCCACGCCTTACAGTCCGGATCAGGCAATCCCTCACCGACCGTATTCCTTTCGTGTCTGCTAACCAGCATTCACGAGAAATGAAAGAGATTCACGTGGCAAACATCAAGTCCCAAAAGAAGCGCATTAAGACCAACGAGAAGCACCGTGTCCGTAACCAGGCTTACAAGTCCGAGCTTAAGACGCTCGTTCGTAAGACTCGCGAAGCTATCGCCGCTGGCGATGTGGAAGTTGCAACCGATGCACTCAAGGTCACCAGCCGCAAGCTGGACAAGGCTGTTTCTAAGGGTATTATCCACAAGAACCAGGCTGCTAACCGCAAGTCGAAGCTCGCCGTTCAGGTAGCTAAGCTCGGTAAGTGACCTCTTCGCGTTTTTAACGCAAGGAAATGTTGTGGCGGGTAAGAACTATTGAGGTTCTTACCCGCCACAACTGTTTTTCACTAGCGATTATTTAATGGACCGCGCACGTCCAACGGCTAGTATTCCGCGTTCGAGTGCATATCCGGGGTCTCGTGAGCCACCTTTAACCTCTGCGTCTGCTTGAGCAACCGCTGAAATAGCTGCTGCGAGACCAGTAGCACTCCATCCACGCATATCGCGTTTTGCTCGATCTGCCATCCAGGGCACGATTGAAACTTTCACATCTATAGCATGTGAACGCTGCCCGAGTATCTGCGCCATCGTACGTAGTTTAGATGCGATGGCACCGAGAATTGCGGTCGGGCTCGAACCGGTTGCTATTGCGTGACGAGCGAGATTAATTGCTTGGCCAACATTGCCAGCAATTAATGCATCTGCAACATTAAAGCCTTTCGCTTCAATACGTCCGGCGAAATAGGTATGAACATTTTCTTCAGTGATTAGGCCTTCGACGTCCGCCAGTAATTGTTGAACCCCTGCTAAAAGTTCGCGCACATCTGAGCCGATCGCTTCAATAAGAGCTCCTACTGCTTCAGCTGTCATTTTTCGGCCAGCTACTCGAACGTCACTGACAACTGCCTGGGTTTTGTCACGTTGATTCTTTACCGCATCGATTTTCGTGGTGGGAACTTTCGCTTTGGCAAGCGCGGTCAACAGTTTCTTACCTCGTGCTCCGCCATTATGCCGAAGTACTAAAACTACATCGTGTTCTGGATGTTGGAGGTAGTCGAGTAAATCTTTTTCTAACGCAGCATTCGACGATTCAAGTTGTGGAACAATAAGCATCCGGCGTTCGCCAAAAAGCGACGGCGAGGCAAGAGCCAGCAAAAATCCCGCATTATAGTTTTGCGATTCAATTTCTTGAATATCAGTGTGCGGATCTATATCCCGCGCCTGTTTTTTCAGTAAACCAATAGCTCGTTCTGCGTAAACCGGTTCCCCAGACTGTATAAGAACGATTGGTGCGAGTTGTATTTTGTCCCACGTCATAGTTCTAGTATTCCACGTCCCCAACCTTATTAGCCACGCTGCGGCGGCGATGAGCCCAGTACAACAACATCCCACCAATGCTGAGCTGGATGAATGCGCTAACGATCGGTGGCACTGCAACACACGGCAAATAAGTAACAACCATATCTATCCAGCCGGAGCAAATCTGTGCGCCGGCTAAAAAATATATTCCCAGCGCAGGAACAATCGGCATCAACACTCCCCCGCTCATT
Organism: Arcanobacterium phocisimile; assembly: GCF_016904675.1. Classification (NCBI taxonomy): domain Bacteria; kingdom Bacillati; phylum Actinomycetota; class Actinomycetes; order Actinomycetales; family Actinomycetaceae; genus Arcanobacterium; species Arcanobacterium phocisimile. Next base: position 1,145,887 of record NZ_CP070228.1, read on the forward strand.
CCTAAAATTGTCAAGGGTACTACCACTGGCGCTACTAGCGCATTTGCTACCACCGCTAACAAGGACACTTGCGGTTGCAGATCGGCAACCAAGGGCAACGTGGCAAGTCCAGCAATATATGGCACTGCGATTGTTTCACTCAGCCACAGTGGCATAACTTCAGACATGATCCGCGATAGTGGCCTACTTGCTACGACAATCCCCCACACAGCCACTACCGAGAGCATAAATCCCAAACTGGTTGCCAGTTGTGGCACGATGAGACACGATCCTATTAATGTCAGTGCCAACAATGGGAATGCCGTCACGCTATAACGCAACCCAACCCCAATGCTGTAAATAATACCCATAATCACTGCCCGGATCACTGACGGTTCTGGGGAGACCAACGTCGTCAAAGCGTAGACCGCAACCAGGCTCGCACCCCCAGTGATCAGTGGCCACCGCCATCCGACTATCACGATAGCTAGCAGAATAATCAATGAAATGTGTGAACCGGAGACGGCAGTTAAATGTGATAGTCCGAGGACGCGCATGCGCTCCCGATAGGATTCGGGTAACCGCGAATCGTCGCCAATCGCAATACCGGTCACCAACGCGTCGTGGGCAACGGACGTCGATTCGTCGTACGCAATGAGCGCTTGGTGGATCCGTCCGACATATTGTTCCCACCCGGTTGGTTTACTCAGTATAGTTATTTCTTGCCCGACGAAGCACATGTCACTCTGATTACGGTAGGTACATTCCTCGAGTTTCCCGCCTACAGTGACGACATCGTAGCGTTGTACCGTGCTCGAACTGCGCATCTCCACCGCTAACAGATAACTAGATTGATCGCGCCTATCATCTACGCGTAGATTTTCGGCACGTAGAAAAAACTTTGTCTGTCCATGCTTTTTGATCGGGAAGGAAGTAACTGTGCCAGTAATATGCACTGGTAGATTTCGTTGGCTTGCCGTAAACAACAGACTGTGTTCAACTGCCCGTTGATGAACGGACGTGGTTATAGCGGTACACACTATCGTCACGCAGATGACAACAAGCGTTGGCCAGTACCGATTAAAATCGTGCCGATGCGGGTAGACCAACACGATCACTAGTCCACACAGCAGACCGATATACAGCGCATATTTCGGTCCGAGAATAACAGTCCACCAACTTGCCAGAGCTGGCATCGCTAACCGATAGTCCTGCGGGTTCACAATCAGCCCGCGCGCAAATATTCACGTAAGCGCTCAACAGTTTTCGTACCAATTCCTGGCACGTTCGTCAACGATTCGATATCGGCGAATTTCCCGTTGCTTTCACGCCACTTAATAATCGCACCCGCAGTAGCCGGACCGATTCCAGGCACAGTTTCAAGAGTTTGTTGGTTCGCTGAATTGATGTCAACGGTTGCCGGTGTAGCTGCGCCGCCGTTTGTTTCTATTTGTGTTTCTGTTTCTTCACCGGTGGCTGTGATATGGATATGCTCGCCGTCGGCGATGAGCGCAGCGAGATTGATGTGTCGCGTATCTGCTGCATCGGTTAGCCCACCGGCGGCGACAACCGCATCATTAACGCGGGAATTTTCCGGCAACGTAAAGATTCCGGGGTTCGCTACCGCTCCGGTGAGATAGACAGTTGCTTCTGATGGCGCCGCGTTACTATTTTGCGGTGCCGGTACTTGTACTGGCGACGTCGAACTTCCCGATGACTCAGTATGTTGCGTATCCTCTTGCCCGGTTCCGCCAGCATTGCTATCACTTTGCGTAGGCTGAGGTAGAGGCACCGTTTCAGTATTAGTCGCGTAGACGAAGGTGCGTGTCACGACAACAATGCACACGATAATGACGATGATGGCAACGATTCGTGCAGCATCTGAATCTAGCAGTAATCGGCTTTTCCTACCGGTTGCTGAGAGTGCGCTAATATCATCGCCTGTTCCCATCGCTAAAGCAGATTTCGCTAGCGCTTGAGCACGCGTAACGGAATCCTCAGTAGATACCGGCTTGGCGGATTCGAGGGTGTCGGTATAGCCGATACGCGAACGGGGCGAACGGCGAAGTTTTCGCGGTTGAAAAGGCTGAGCTGTACGAGGCATTGGTTGAGTCATATTTCGAGTATTACCAACATGCCAACCTCATGAGGGCGTTCTGAAAAGCTCGTGGAAATCCTCAAGTTTAACGGATTATGTGGACAACCTGAAATCACTCCATCTTGCGCTCTGTCTCGACTAGACTAAAGGCATGACATCACAAGCAGAGATCGCGAAACTCAAAGCGGCCGCACTTGCTGCCCAAGCCGAAGCAGCCGCAGCTAAAGCGGCAGCCGCGCAGGCAGCTTTCGAAGCTGCCCAACTCGAAATGGAAGCTTCGCAAGATGTTGAGGCTGCCCAGGGCGCTGAGGCGCCGCATAACGCAGATACAGATGCTGCCCAAGGAATTATGACGCCACCAGATACTGCCAAATCCGCAGACCTATCCGCGGTATCTGCAACTACTCCGGTCGAACTAGAGTCTGTTAGTGGTTACGCTCAAGAGGTCATCTCTGGATATGCCTCCAAGGGCCAAGCGTTGACCATCGGAACCTATATCGAAGATGGTCAACCACAGCCAGGTATCGAGATCGCCTTGCCCCTAGCAATGCTTAACCGCCACGGGTTAGTTGCGGGTGCTACAGGAACTGGAAAAACCCGCACGCTACAACTGCTTGCAGAAGGCCTCTCAGATGCTGGTGTTCCGGTTTTCATCACCGATATCAAGGGCGATCTTACTGGTTTGCTAGAGCCTGGCACAGCCTCAGAAAAACTGATCGCGCGCGTGAAATCTCAAGGCCAAACGTGGAACGCCCGAAACTTCCCTACTGAGCTCTACACGTTAGGCGGAGAAGGGAAAGGTACACCGATCCGCACAACTGTATCGGATTTTGGTCCACTGTTACTATCCAAAGTTCTCGGGCTAAACGACACCCAAGAATCTGCTCTTTCCCTCATCTTCCACTGGGCTGATCAAGAACGCTTGGCATTGATCGATCTCAACGACCTACGTGCCGTCGACTCTTACCTCACCTCAGACGAAGGAAAAACCGAGCTCTCAGCGATTGGCGGAATTGCGTCTTCGACTGCCGGAGTTATCCTGCGAGAAGTTGCCGAGCTACAAGCGCAAGGGGCGGAATCGTTCTTCGGTGAACCCGCTTTCAACGCCACAGAATTTATTCGAACAAATTTCGACGGCCAAGGAATTATTTCTGCACTAGAACTACCCGATGTGCAATCGCGGCCAGCTCTTTTTTCCACCTTTGTTATGTGGCTCCTGGCCGAACTTTTTGAAGTTCTTCCAGAACAGGGAGATTCGGATAAGCCCAAACTTGTTTTCTTCTTCGACGAAGCACACCTGTTATTTTCTGGAGCATCGAAGGAATTCACGAACCAAGTCATCCAAACTGTTCGACTGATCCGTTCCAAAGGGGTGGGCATTTTCTTCGTTACTCAAACTCCAAAAGACGTCCCCGCAGATGTGTTAGGACAGCTTGGCGCAAAGATCCAGCACGCCCTGCGCGCCCACACACCAAACGATGTGAAGGCACTGAAGGAGACCGTAAAAACCTTCCCAACCTCACCGCTAGATTTACACGAAATATTGCCAAATCTGGGAACGGGCGAGGCAATCGTGACTATTCTGGACGATCACGGACGCCCGTCGCCTGTTGCACCAACACGAATATGGGCCCCAGCTGCCGAGATGGGCGTTGCTTCGAACCAAGCAATAGATGTAGCTCTGGCACAGTCCTATTCGATGGAAAAGTATCTCCATCCGGTTGATCCAGAGTCCGCTTTTGAACTGATTAATGCTCGCATCGAGGCAGAAAAACTCGCTAAAGAAGCACAAGCCGCCGCCAAAGCTGAAGCCACAGAGCAAGAGCGACTCGCACGCGAGCTGGAAAAACAGATCGCTGCCGAAGAACGGGCCCGAGAGAAAGAACTCGAAAAAATACGCAGGCAAGCTGAAAAGGATGCACAGCGTCAAGCAAAACGACGCGACTCAATGTTCGACACCGTTATCAAAACTGCTGGACGAACCTTGGCTCGAGAAATCACTCGGGGGCTCTTTGGCACTCGCCGTCGATAACGTGCAAAACCCCGTCGAATGCTGGTAGCAATTTGTGGGTGGCTGGACCTATAGAGGTCTAGCCACCCACTTATGTCAAGGCTCAAAGCCCGCGCACAAGCCCACAGCCGGTACAATCCGTACAGTGCGTTAGCGCCTGCACTAGGCTGCAAACACACTACTTGCGGTATGTAATCGTCACGGTCAATGTGCGCGATGTTCCTGGAGCAATAACAATCGAACCGGCAGCATCGGGACGGTTAAATGCATCAGCAACATGACTCAATGGCTCAATAGCAACCGATCCTCGCTCATTACGCGAGACGCCGTCGGAAGTGAAGATATGGACCAGTGGAGCCTCAGCAGGTTCTTGGGCGATTTCAATCTGCGCATTTGTTGCAGGATCACGCAGAACAGTTGTCACTACACCGTTCTCATCTGGTATAAGACCTCGGAAAGAAGTATCGAGTTGCTGATTGCCTAAAAAGTCGAGCTTGAATGGTGCATTAATACCTGCATACGCGGCCTCACCAGGGCGCGGAACCAAAGTCGAATCATAAACAACTCGCGTACGTGCTGGAATCGTAACCGACATATTCGAAGCACGCGACTGCGGGAAGTGGAGATACGGATGCCAGCCCAACGCCAATGGAATACCGTGCGACAATTCATGCGAAGCTTCCAAAGATACCGTCAAATGCTCTTCACCTTGGGCACCGGTATCAATCGAGAATACAACCGATAGTTTGAACGGCCACGGGTAACCAGCTGAACCAGGAAACTCGTATTCCAAAACCAGGGCGCCTTCAGTATTCGTGGCCACGAAATCTGCAGTCCCCACCAAACCATGAGCAGCACCGGCCGGAAGTTCATCAACCGTGTACGTCTGCCCCTCAAAAACGTACGAAGACTGCGTCAATCGGCCTGGCCATGGAGCCATGACTTTCGAGCGCGCATCTCCCCCATCTTCCAGCTCTGCACGAGAAACATAGCCATCGATTACGTTAACACCTGCTTGGGGCTCCCACGAAATCAAAGTTGCCCCGCGCTCAGCAACCACGGCGCTCGCTCCACTAGCAGACGACAATTTCCATGCCGGTAATCCGTCAAACACTGTCGATTCAACAGTTGTAGCACTCATCGAGCTCACAGCTTCTCACCTTCGTTCATCAAGAATGGATCTGAAAAAATCATAATTATTTTCGTAAAATCATACACCTAAATTCATATAAAAGAGTATTTAGGTTTCAGATACTGAGCACTTGAAGTCTTCACTGCGGAATGACAAGCCCTAAGAGTCACCCACCGCACGACGTTCCCAACGTTTTACATCGACGCGCGAAGCCTTACTCGTCATCATGTAACTGCCTATAAGCAATGGGGCCGAGAAAACCTCCCGACCCCATAACTCATCTCAGTCACGGCACGATATTGATCAAATGTGGTGCACGGATGATAACCTTCCGAGGCTCGCCATCAAGGTATTGTGTAACCTTCTCCGAAGCCAATGCTAGTGCCTGAAGATCCGCATCCGAAATATCGGTCGGAACTTCGAGGCGGTCACGAACCTTGCCCTTAACCTGCACGACACACGTGACAGTATCGTCTACCAGCAACGACTCGTCGCTCACCGTCGGGAATGGAACGTAGGCCAAGGACTCACTGTGCCCCAAACGTTTCCATAGCTCCTCGGCAATATGCGGCGCAATCGGCGAGGTTAGCAGTACCAAGGTTTCTGCAACTTCGCGGGTAACTGGCTTACCTGTGACGTGATTGTTGAGCACAATAACCTTCGCAATTGCAGTGTTGATCCGCATGCTTTCGAACTCTTCACGAACATCGTGGATCGTGCGCGCAACCAACTTCTGTGTTTCCTTGTCGGTTGGTTCGTCAACAATCACTAGTTCCCCAGTTTCCTCGTCAACGATATTGCGCCACAAGCGCTGCAAGAATCGTTGTGCACCCACAACTGCTCGGGTCTCCCACGGGCGGTCGGCATCCAACGGACCCATCGACATCTCATAGACGCGGAACGTATCTGCACCGTACTGCTCAGCCATCTCGTCTGGCGTGACGATATTCTTCAGCGACTTACCCATCTTGCCGTATTCACGATTAACTGGTTGGCCGTTCCACTCGTAGGTCACTTCGCCAGAACCGTCAGCTGCGGCAACTTCAACGACTTCATCAGCAGGCACGTACTGCCCACGTGAATCGGTGTAGGCGTAGGCTTGAACGTAGCCTTGGTTGAACAGCTTGTGGAACGGCTCGCTTGAGCTCAAGTGACCCAAATCATAGAGTACCTTGTGCCAGAAACGCGCATAGAGCAGATGCAAAACAGCATGCTCAACGCCGCCGATATATAGGTCAGTACCACCAGCAGGCTTTCCGTCCTTTGGACCGATCCAATATTCTTCGTTTTCCGGAGCAATGAATTTCTCATCGTTCGTTGGATCAATATAGCGCAACTCGTACCAGCACGAGCCTGCCCAATTTGGCATCGTGTTGGTTTCGCGGCGATACTTCTTCACTCCATCACCCAAGTCAAGTTCAACATTGACCCAGTCAGTGAGGCGTCCCAATGGTGGTTCGGGCTCAGAGTCAGCATCATCCGGATCAAAAGAACGAGGCGAATAGTCTGGGGTATCTGGCAATGCTACTGGCAGCATCGACTCTGGTAGCGAATGTGCCACGCCGTCTTCGTCGTAAACAATCGGGAATGGTTCACCCCAGTAGCGTTGCCGTGAGAACAGCCAGTCACGCAGGCGATAGGTAATTGCGGAGCTACCGATCCCCTTTTCTTCGAGCCATGCGATCATCTTGGCTTTGCCGGCATCCTTATCAAGCCCGTTGAGCGAAATCTCTGAGTTTTCCGAGTTGATGATTAAGCCGTCTTCGGTCCATGCCGATTCACCGTCGAACTCAGCTGGCGTTTCGATCGTTGCAATAATCGGAATGTTGTAGGTACGAGCGAAATCAAAATCGCGCTGATCGCCAGACGGAACAGCCATAATTGCGCCGGTACCATAACCCATCATCACGTAATCAGCAGTGAAGACTGGGATTTGTGCTCCGTTAACCGGGTTCGTTGCAAAGATTCCGGTGAAGACGCCAGTCTTGGTCTTATCGACATCGGCTCGCTCTTTATCCGACTTCTGCGAAGCGGCACGTTGGTAGTCCTTCACAGCACTCAGCGGATTTGGCGCACCGCCGGTCCATTCACTTTCGGTACCTGCTGGCCATTGCGTCGGCAAAGCTTGCTCGGTAAGCATCGGATGCTCGGGTGAAACAACCATGAAAGTTGCGCCAAACAGCGTATCTGGACGGGTTGTGAACACGGTCAAAGTGTGGTCAGTATCGGCGCCATGCGCGGTGAAATCGACGTGCGCACCATGCGATTTACCGATCCAGTTACGCTGCATAGAGCGCACCTTTTCAGGCCAATCGACCTTGTCTAAATCGGTCGCCAAACGGTCTGAGTAGGCGGTGATGCGCATCATCCACTGGCGGAGGTTTCGCTTAAAGACTGGGAAGTTACCACGCTCAGAACGGCCGTCCGAGGTGACTTCTTCGTTAGCTAGCACAGTACCCAAGCCTGGCGCCCAGTTCACTGGGGCATAATCAACGTATGCCAATCGGCGACTATCGATGGCTGCCTGACGTTCGGTAGCCGACATCTCCGCCCACGGTTTCCCTTCTGGCGTTGGGATTGACCCATCTTCATACCCAGAGACTAGTTCGCTGATTGGGCGTGCTCGACCGGTCGTGCCTGGCTCACGGCCTGGTGCGCTTTCGTCATACCAAGAGTTAAAGATCTGCAAGAAGATCCACTGGGTCCAGCCAACGAAGTTATCGTCAGTTGTTGCTACCGAACGGCGCTTTTCATGCGACATGCCCAGCTTGCGTAGTTGTGAACGCATATTGTCAATGTTTTGTTCAGTGGTAATGCGCGGGTGCTGGCCGGTTTGCACGGCGAACTGTTCTGCTGGCAAGCCAAATGCGTCGAAACCCATCGTGTAGAGTACGTTCTTGCCTTGCATACGCTGATAGCGTGCCAAGCAATCCGTTGCGATAAATCCGAGTGGGTGACCAACGTGTAAACCCTTGCCCGATGGATATGGGAACATATCAAGGAGGAAGTAGGCATCGTTGGCTAGCTCAGCCCCGTCGGCTAGATCGCCAACTGGGTTTGGTGCGTTAAAAGTTTCTTCATTGTCCCACCGGTCTTGCCATGATACTTCGATCTTGTTGGCAAGTTCGGCAGTGTAGCGGTACGGGAAGCTACTTGATGCCGACATGATTCTCCTTATTTTCGTTATAAAATCATTAATCTTAATGGTAACTCAGGAGTCGGCTTTTCTCCGTCCAACGAACATGTGATACACCAAACGTCTCGAGGAGGTAGACTGGCATCATGAGTAGTATTTTTACAAAGATTATCGCAGGTGAAATTCCCGGAAAATTCGTCTGGGCTGATGACGACGTCGTCGCCATGGCAACAATTGAACCAGTCCGCCCCGGTCACGTGATGGTTATTCCACGAGCTGAGGTCCCGAAGTTTAATGACGTCGATCCAGAAGTTTTTGCGCACGCGATGAAAGTCGCGCAGATTATTGCAAACGCACAAGAAAAGGCTTTCGGCGTCGAACGCAGCGTTGTCACAATTCTTGGTTTTGAGGTTCCTCATACTCATATTCACGTTATCCCGGCTGAATCTGAAAGTGCCGCGAACTTGCATAAGGCTAGTGCCGCTCCAGCTGCTGATATCACGAAAGCGATGATGGAGTTGCGTAATGCGTTGTTCGAGCTGGGCTACGGCGAGCACGTTCCGGAATATATGGATGCTCTCTAGAATTCTAGGAAACTAAGACTGAGAGCAGGTTCCAAAAAGTCGTCACGATCAAAACGATGACGGCGGCGTATGCTGTAATAATAACAATCCAGCGATTGCGCACATAGGATCGGCCAAAATCTTGCGCGCCTTGGCCGTAGTGGCCGGCTTGAGCGCTACGCGCGGTGACGTGAACGAAGAGCAATATTGTTACTACCCACGTAACCATGCAGTATGGGCAGAGTTTACCCTCTACCGCCAAGCTTTCGTACATAAACCACATAACCCAGACGATTCCGCCGCCTAACGCGACGGATAGCAGTTGCCATAGCCAACGGGCATATTGGGCACGCGCAAGTAAGCCAAGGCCCAGTGCCGCGATACCAGCGAAGAAAGCTAAGCCCAACACTGAATTGGAGATCCCGAAGAAAACTTCATTTTGCCAGGCGCCGATCCACTCTCCACAACCGACCAGCGGGTTGACATCGCACAATAAAATAGCTTGTGGATTTGTGAGTTTTTCTTTCTCGGCGATGATCAACGACAGTGATGACCACAGGCCGATGAAACCGCAGAGAGTGATCAACCAGGCGAGCCCGCGTTCAGCTCCCCCAGCTAGTTGGTGTGCTGTCGGGTAAGCATCGTATTTCACGAGCTTGGCAACGATTTGTTCCTCAGTAAGCTCACTGTCTATCTTCCGCGCCATATCAGTCCTTCACGCCTTTCACATAGTCATGCACATATTGCGCGGTATCTTCCCAACCAGTAACTGCGTGCGCATCAATACCGAGCTTAAGTACCGGATAGTCGTTACCGCCTTCGTCTAACCGATCGCCGATGAAAAGCATATCGCTGATAGCAATGCCGGTTTGCTTGGATAATTCAGCGATACCGTAGGCTTTATCAACGCCTGCTCGCGTGATGTCGACCGACGTCGAGCCGCCCGAGCGCACTTCTAGGTCTGGTAGGTCTGCCGCCACTGCTGCGCGCAGAGCTTCTTTTTTACTCCTGTCCGGATCCCAGGCTTGTTTTGCCTCGACTGGTGCTTGTTGTCCCAAAGCAGAGAAGGTGATTTGTGATCCACGATCTTCAAGGATCGGACCCCATGTTTTTGCTTCCCATAAGCCGAGTTCTTTCGCGCGCTTTTCTAGAGATTCTAGAGCACGGTGCCGTTCGGTAGTGCTGAGATCGCGAGCATAGATTGTCTCCCATTGTCCATCGCTATAGCGTAGGTAGCGCGTTCCGCAAGTAGGCATAAGGTGCAGTTTATTTAGTTGATCGGCGGTGGCGTGAAGATGGTCAAGGAGCTGAGTCGAGAACTGCGTGAAGTTGCCACCAGAAATAACGCACACTTCAGAGATGTTTAAAAGCGAACGCAGTGCGTGAGCCATTTCTTCCGGCAATGGGGACTTCGACGGCGCGAGCGTATCATCTAAGTCAAATGCCACTAATTCATACTGTGTCATACATCTCCACCGTAATTTTCGCGTTAGGTCATCCATGACAAGACTGTCACTTGATAGGCTCAAACCATTGTACGCATGTAAGGAGACTTTTATGAAAACAAAGGCCGAAGAGCACGCGATAAAACGAGTGCCTCAGCCGTTAATGACAGCAGCTGCGTGGTCATGGCGCTTGATCGTTGTTGGCCTTGCGTTGACTGCCCTTGGCTGGCTATCACTAACTTTCTATACACTCGTCATTTCCGTAATGGTAGCTTTCCTGCTCGCTGTAGTCTTGGAACCCTTAGTTTCCATGCTCCGAAAGTACTTGAGATTCCCGGCAAGCCTTGCCGCGGGTACAGTTTTTTTATTCTTCTTAGCCCTCGTAGGGGTACTGATGTGGGGATCATCGGTCGGTATTGTTTCTGGATTTAGCGATCTTTCAGAACAATTAAACGAAGGCGTGAGCACGATTGTTCAAGATCTCACTGAGCGGTTCCCCCATATCGGCGATCAACTCACTGACGCATGGGGAGCAATACAAAACACGCTCACCAGAAATTCGCGCCAGGTGCTCGGTGGCGTTGTTGCAGTCGGCTCAACGGTGACTTCAATGCTCACCGGCATTCTCCTGATGTTATTTACTCTCTTTTTCTTCCTCAAGGACGGCCGTCGGTTGTGGCAGTGGTGCGTACGCTTACTGCCATTGCATTACCAAAACTGCGCGAATGAAGCAGGAATCCGCGCTTGGGTTATGATCGGGAACTACACCCGTACCCAAGCATTGGTTGCGCTCATCGACGCGGTAGGTATCGCCGTCATCGCAATGATCCTCGAGACTCCAATGAGCTTGGCTTTACCGATCGGACTCCTCGTATTTTTAGCGGCCTTCATCCCAGTTGTCGGCGCTTTCTTATCCGGATTTGTCGCAATTATCATCGTACTTGTCAATACCCAATCGTTCTTCATGGCCTCGATGATGGCACTTGGCATCCTCGTTGTTCAACAGATTGAAGGAAATCTACTCCAACCAATTCTCCAAGGAAATGCACTCAACATTCATCCACTTGCTGTCGTTCTGATTGTGGCGGCAGGATCTGCTGTTGCTGGCATTGTGGGAGCAATTTTTACTGTTCCTCTTGTAGCAGCGCTCAACGTTGTCATCCTCTACTTACGCGGGCATGACATGTACCCTTACTTGGATTCTTTGGCCGACCGCCCAGGTGGTCCCGCAAAGAATTTCCTTGAAGTCCGCCAAGAGTACTGGCACGACTTCGAGTCAAACGTTGCGATTACGACTTCGCCTGCCGAACGCCGCAAAGCTAAGTATGCGCGCACTGCGCGACTCTTCGGATTTGGTGGCAAATAACCATAGCTGATATCAGCTAGAATACTCGTAACTAGATCATCGAAAATCTCGTGATCATAGATCTGAAAGGGTAAATCCTTATGGCAACACCGCATATTAGTGCCGAACCAGGCGATTTTGCACCCGCAGTCCTTATGCCCGGTGATCCAAAGCGCGCAACCAAAATGATGGAACTGCTGATGCCTGACGCACGTTTGGTTTCGCATGTTCGTGGGATCGTAGGTTACACCGGTGAGGTCAACGGCAAACCCCTGTCGATTATGGCTTCCGGCATGGGACAACCGTCGTTGTCGATTTACGTTAACGAATTATTTATGTCGTACGGTGTTGAGCGCATCATCCGTGTTGGTACCGCTGGAGGTCTTTCCTCTAAAGTCGCAGTCGGGGATGTCATCATCGCCAACGGTGCCCATTATGAGGGAATCATGAATACCTATATGACTCCCAATATTCACTTTTCCGCAATTGCCTCTTACGATCTCGTACGTGGCGCAGCTGATGCTGCGGGCGACGACGATACCGTACATGTCGGAGCTATTGTTTCGCGTGATCGCTTCTACGGAGTTGATCCGGCAGAAAATGAAGCACTAGCAAAGATCGGTTGCTTGGGCGTCGAAATGGAAGCTGGCGCACTTTACGGTTTGGCAACAAAGTATGATCGCCAGGCTTTGGCCGTCCTCACTGTTTCAGATCACATCACTGTACCAAGTGAAGATATGGACGCAGAAGCTCGTGAGAGCAAGTTCCAAAAGGCCCTCGCGTTGGCAGTAGCAGCGGCACACTGCTAGCTCAAATTCTGCAATCATCGAGTTGGTGCTTCTCATTCTTAGAGGAGCACCAACTTATTATTTTCCTGTATTGCCAGAAGACGCAGAGGTTTCCGTGATGCTCTCCCTTTCCTTTACGCTACGTTCCATCCGCAGAGCCGGGTAAACGTCAAATCCACCGCCGGGACCTCCTTTTGTTGCCATAGGGGTTAATCCGTTTTGTTCATCATGACAATGTCTAACCATGAGAACATCTTGACATAGGGCTCCGACACAAAATGCGTAACATCAGTTGCTTGAAAACCGCCAGTCTTGTCGTACCAATACCTGCGAACGAAAGACTGATCACACAAACCGTTCCGAGAACGTATTCCGGCAACAAACGTATTATCGTGGAGATGTTCAGAATATGAGACTAGCTTGATTTCGGCTTGTTTCCATGTCAATCTGGAGTTGTTCATCAAGAGCAGCTGAGAGACTCGGCTCAGTGAAGCTGCAGCAACCCGTATCCGGCGGGTGCTACTGCCGAGTACGATGGAGGAACGCGTGATAGAGCTCAAGAATGTATCCAAGATATATCCACGCAAGGGTGGATCAGATGTCCATGCGCTAAACAATCTTTCACTCACCATACCGGACAACACTATCCACGGAATTGTCGGTGAGTCAGGTGCAGGAAAATCCACCCTCATCAGGTGTCTGACCGCGCTCGAACGCCCCACAAGTGGTTCAATTCTTGTTGACGATGAAGACCTCACTCAGTTAACGTCGAAACAGTTGCGCGCTGCTCGCCGCCGTATAGGTATGGTTTTCCAGGGAGCCAACCTCTTAGAAGCACGCACAACCTATGAAAATATTGCTTACCCATTGCGGATAGCCAGAGTCCCCAGTAACGAAATCGATATCCGAGTTAAAGAACTTCTTACTCTTGTCGGACTGCAAGATCGAGCGCACTCCTACCCAGCACAATTGTCTGGCGGGCAACGCCAGCGCGTTGGTATCGCACGAGCACTGGCAGATCGACCCGCCGTCTTGCTAGCAGATGAACCTACATCAGCTCTGGATACCGAAACTACCGAATCGATCTTGACACTATTGAAAAACGTTAGAGAACAAACGGGAGTTACGGTCGTCGTTATCACCCACGAAATGTCAGTCGTTCGCTCAATCTGTGATTCTGTTACTCTCCTCGATGCTGGACGTATCCTGGAAACTGGCTTCATCTCGGATATTCTTCAGACCCCTTCGTCACAGTTAGCGCGGATGCTCATCCCATTACCCGAACTTGATTCTTACACCACCGAATTAAACGACGTCGTCGATCTCTATTTCACGTCACACCCTGGCGAACCCACCGGGTCGCGGGTCCTGAGTAAAGTAGCTGAACTTGGCGCCGACATTGCCGCAGGAACCTTTGAATCTGTTGGCGAAGTACAAGTGGGGCGCCTTGCAATTGCAGTCCCGATCGGCCAAGGAGAACAATACGCAAGCCAATTCGATAAGGCCATGATTTTCGCACAGGTGCGTGACGTATGAATAATCAATTCTTCACTATAATGCCATCACTAATCCTCACTGCACGTGGCGACGAAGGAACATGGTTCAATCGCCCAGTCATCCAGGATCAATTAATCAGCGCTATCGGTGAAACACTGCTAATGGTTAGCGTTGGGACTATCATCACTGTCATCCTTGGTTTGCCACTAGGTGTGGTCTTGGCTGAGACTCGTAAAGAAGGTTTGATCCCCCACCGATACGCTCATAAGATTATCGGCGCCACAGTTAATATAGGGCGTGCTATACCATTCATCATCTTAGCTGTGATCGTGTTGTACGCCATCAGGTTTGCCAGCATCCCCGGATTGTCCACCGTGGGCTGGCCAGCCTTTACTGTTTCACTTATTGTTTCAGCTGTCCCCTATTTTGCTCGGTTGGTAGAATCCAACGTCCGTGCAGTAGAACATGGGAAGGTTGAGGCTGCACAAATGGCAGGCGCATCGTCGTTGTCAATTATGACAGGGGTTTTGGTGCGTGAAGCACTCCCAGCAATCATTCAGTCAATCACGATTTTAACTATCACAGTAATCGGATACTCAGCAATGTCCTCGATTGTTGGCGGTGGTGGCTTGGGCGCCCTCGCTATTAACCAAGGGTATACGCGCCATCATTTTGACGTCGTCATCATCTCCGTTATCGCCATTTTAGTCATGGTACAAATAGTGCAATGGATCGGCGACATGCTTAGCCGGCTGGTTGATCACCGCTAAGGCCCAACCAGCCGGGATCCACCTCCGCCTTGGCGCGGGTTTGTCTATCATACGGATGCGATCGTGCACGTGTGCGAATCCGCTCGATAACTATCCAATTTTGCCTATATTGGCGTGATACTAAGGAAATACCATGAAAATACGTCGTTACCTCGTGACCACAGTCGCCACTCTACTCGCACTAACCGCTTGTGCATCGGAAACAGATACTGCTAACTCAGCCGACAGCAGTTCGGGAATCGTGACGATTACTGTTGGCGCATCACCAGTACCGCATGCAGATATTTTAAAATACGTTGACGAAAACCTTGCTGCCGATGAAGGCTTAAAGATAGAGGTCAAAGAATACACTGATTACATCCAACCTAACGTTGCGTTGGAAGAAGGCGAGCTCGATGCTAATTATTTCCAACATCTGCCCTACTTCGACACTGAAGTGGCCGAAAAGGGATATAACTTCGATCACGGTGCAGGAATCCAAATCGAGCCTTATGCCGTTTTTTCTAAGAAGTTGACGGACATCACAAGCATTCCTGAAGGTGGATCGATCTTGGTTAACAATGATCCGTCGAATCAGGCCCGCGCATTGAAACTGCTCGAAAAACTCGGTCTCTTTGAGCTTAAAGACGTTGAGAATCCCACTATTCACGATTTAGCGAAAAATACGCATAAGTACACTCTCATTGAGGCAGATGCGGCGATCATTCCAGTTCAACTACCGGACGTCGATATCGCAGTCATCAACGGTAACTACGCTTTAGACCACGGTCTGAACCCGACAAAGGATGCTATCGCTATCGAAGACGGCGAAGATAACCCTTACGCTAATATTCTTGCTTGGAAGAAAGATTCCCCCAAGAATGAGGCAATCGCGAAATTAGAAAAGCTTTTGCATTCGCCACAGGTAGCAGATTTTATCCGCAAGTCTTACCCAAACGGTGAAATTATTCCGGCTTTCTAAAATGAGATACTAGACTTCTGTGAATCTCAGACACCAAAAGGGTGGTGAGCTAACATCGGTTGCTCACCACCCTTTTTACCTTGATCGCTGTTCAGACTCTCCGATGCCTATGCCTAGCTATTTGCCGGCCTCAAAGGACACTATCGAGAATTCGCGTGTGATCGCCAAAACGATGATTAGTAGCCGCAATTGCTTGCTCTCGGAAGAACGGGCGCAGATCGATCCGTCCATTACCAGTTAACGGCTCGGAATAGATCGCTACGTCTATAGAACCGGAAACTACTTGGGCGATCTCGTTCGGATTATCTCCGATATATCGTATGCGCGCAGGGAATGCCGGCTCTGCGGCTAAGTTTGCTAACCAATCCTCATGCGATTCGACGCTGACTTCGACGCCATTCTCATGCAGCAAAATAGCGAAGGAGCCGGGCAATTCACCGGCGACCGAAAGCGAAACATCAGCCCCGCCACTTAAAGCACCAACAATCATCGACATCGCCAAATCCCAGTTTTCCCGGTCCTCTAGACGAATATGGACCGAAGCTGGCTTGTAGCGCAAAATATTCTTTTCGACGCCCAGTTGTGATATGTCTACATCAGTGAGGTACCGCGTAGCAAGTGCTTGGTCAATACTCACTATTGCCTTATTGAACACTGAACGTCGATGAGGTTCAACTGAGTTGTGCAGCTGTGCGAGATCACCGAGTAATTCGTTCGCAAATTTCGTTGACATAAACGCGTCGTGGTGATCTTGAGCATCATAACGCGGACTGACATGCACCAGACCAAGCAAATGATCTGGTCCACCTGCTTTCGATCCGGTTCCAACCGACGAACGCTTCCACCCTCCAAATGGCTGACGACGGACGATAGCTCCAGTGATACCACGGTTGATGTAGGCGTTTCCAACTTTGACACGTTCGAGCCAGGTAGCAATTTCCATACTATCGAGGGAATGAATACCACCGGTTAGGCCGTAGTCAACACTGTTTTGCATATCTATTGCTTCATCGAGGTCTTCCGCTTGCATAATGCCCAGCACCGGACCGAAATATTCAGTTTGATGAAAGTGCGAGCCAGGTTCGACCCCGTATCGGATTCCCGGCGACCATAAACGACCTGTTTCATCTAACTGTTTTGGCGTCAAAAGCCACTTTTGCCCAGGTTCAAGTCGGGTCAATCCGGATTCTAACTTTCCTGCTACTGGTTCTATAACCGGCCCCATTTCGGCATCTGGGGTATCTGGATAGGCGACAACCAATGACCTAGCTGCATCTACAATCTGTTCGAGCAACCGCTTTGATGTGCCCATCTCGCCCACGAGAATTGCCAGTGAACATGCAGAGCATTTTTGACCGGCGTGACCAAATGCAGAGGTCACAATGTCTTTTGCAGCCAAGTCTATATCTGCTTGTTCAGTAACGATGATGGCGTTTTTACCAGACGTTTCAGCGAAAATACGTAAGTCGGGTTTCCATGACCGGAATAGCTCAGCCGTTTGGGCAGAACCTGTAAAGATTACTTGATCGACGCCAGTGACTAATGCCTGGCCAGCCAGAGGAAGATTTTGTGGATCAATATCGATCAAACGCAAAACTTCATGGGGTACTCCTGCATCCCACATCGCTTGAGCTACGAGTGCCCCCGTGCGACGGGCTTGTTCAGCAGGCTTGAATACGACTGCTGATCCACTTGCCAGTGGGGCAGCTACCGAGCCGGTAGCGATTGCGATTGGGAAATTCCATGGCGGTATAGCTGCAGTCACCTGCGCCGGACGAACCTCGACTCCTTCTAAACTGTCAAGTTCGAGAGCCAAATCGGCATAGTAATTGCAAAAATCGATTGCTTCTGAAACTTCGATATCGCCTTCGCCGAGAATCTTTCCACATTCGTTTCCGGCCACTTCAATGAAATCTGCACGGCGTTGTCCGATAATCTGACCTGCTTTACGCAAAATCATGGCGCGCTCATGCGCACTGAGCGCTGCCCAAGACGACGAAGCTTGACGAGCTATCGTGATATTTTCATCAACTTCTTTTGGTGTGGTTACCTGTGCTTGGTTAGCGAGCTGAAGACCAAGCTCGGTTTTTGCCATACGCGCAAAAATCTGGTTAGCCCAGGACACATTAGCTAGCAGGGAAGGATCTGAATCGGCTACGTTATGGAAAGTGGTTACCAACTCGACGTCGTCGAGGAGGCGATTTTGTTGACGCCGCGGACCGAAACTAAGTTCGGGAACTTCACCAATATTATCCGTTGGAAGTACCTGACGTAGATCACCGCTTATTTCTGGGAAGGCACCTAAAAGCGCAGTGACGTACCGCCCGCATTCGCGGTCAAACACGTGGTTGTTATGCGGAAAATCAAATACTCCTGACATGAAGTTATCGCTGGCAGCAGACTCTTCAAGGCGACGTACAAGATAGGAGATCGCTACATCAAATTCCGCAGGGTCTACCACCGGCACATAGTACAAAATATTACCGACGTCTTGCCGGACAGCTAGCGCCTGGTTGGTTGCCATGCCTTTGAGCATTTCGACGTCGTATCCATCAGTGATGCCGCGGGCGTGTGCCAACGCAAGCGCAAACCCCAACGAGAACATATTGTGCCCGGCAATGCCTAAACGTACATTAACTATATGTTCGGGACGTAAGGCATACTCTAAAACACGCATATAATTCGCATCTGAGGCGGCTTTGGACGATTGCGTGGCCAGGTTCCACCCATGCATGAGAGCATCAACGTGCTCCATCGGCAAGTTTGCACCTTTAACAAGACGGACTTTAATCGGCGCCCCTCCAGCCGCCACTCGCTGCGCGGCCCATTGTTGTAAATCGACCATAGCATCGAGAGCATCAGGAAGGTAGGCCTGTAAAACGATCCCTGCCGAATAGTCATGGAATTCTGACATCTCCAGTAATCGTTTAAAGACATCAATGGTGAGATGGAGATCGTGATACTCCTCCATATCCAAATTCACAAACTTACCGAGACAGAGTGCCTTTTTATATAGCGGTAGCAATCCTGCTACCGCTTTGGACACGGCTTTGTCGTAGCCCCACGGGTTATGGACGCCGAGGACTGCCGATACTTTGATCGAAACGTAATCGACATCGTCGTGATCAAGAAGTTCCATCACTGCCTTGAGTCGGCGTTGTGCTTCTTTCTTGCCTAGAACGGCTTCGCCCAAAAGATTCAGGTTCAAACGTGAGCCGTCTTTGCGAAGCTTGCGAATTGCCGGCCCGAGTTTCTTTGGACTAGTATCGAGCACCAAATCACCAACGAGGGCCCGGAAGACTCTAAATGCAGTTCCCACGACGACGCGGGGTGCTGTTGTCGCTATTTTGCCACCAGCCTGCGCAGGCAACGACAAGTATTGCGGAAGAAAGTCAATTTTTTGGGTTGATAAAGATGCGAGGTTACGTGCCGCGACCTGTTTGTTTTCTGGTCGGATCACTTTGTCTACGAAGTCGATAGTAAAATTGAGTCCACCGTCAGAGGCCAGTACATCAGCGAGTAAACGTCCAGCACGATCAGTTGGTAAGGTAGCCGCCCTATCTGCCCATGTTCGCGCTCGTCCGATTGCTTCTTGTGCTATTTGGGCGAGGTCAATATCTCTTTTGATTGGAGTAACCATGGGCTTCCCTTCGAATACTACTTAGTTCGTAGAAATGTATACTTACCAATATACCCGTAAATTTATCTTCAATGTAAGACTTTTACGATTTTATTACTATTTACTAACCGGTACGGTACTGTTGAGGTTAATCAATGAGTGGGAGTAGCGCATGAGCGACCAACGTTTTCAAATTTTATCAATGATCATTTATCTTCTGGCGATGATCACAATTGGTCTCTGGGCCTACCGTAAGAATTCATCTGTCGATGACTATATCCTCGGCGGCCGTCAACTGCACCCCGCAGTTGCCGCCCTATCCGCTGGCGCATCAGACATGTCCGGCTGGCTACTCATGGGACTGCCTGGCGCACTTTATGCCAATGGTCTAGTCGAATCTTGGATCGCTATCGGCCTAACCGTAGGCGCGTGGCTGAATTGGAAGTTTGTCGCACCACGCCTTCGTTCCTACACTGAAGTGTCCAATAATTCGATAACCGTTCCCTCTTTTCTAGATTCGCGTTTGCGCGACTCGTCCCATGCATTACGTATCCTGTCAGGGTTCGTCATTCTTTTCTTCTTCACTTTCTACGTTTCCTCAGGCATGGTGGCTGGCGGCACATTCTTCGAAGCAGCTTTTGGATTTAACTATCTCACCGGCATGCTGTTAGTCGCAGGCGTAACCATCCTGTACACACTACTTGGTGGATTCCTCGCAGTTTCCTTGACAGATCTAGTTCAAGGTATCATGATGCTTCTTGCGCTCGTCATGGTCCCGGTTATTGGGCTAATCGTCGTCGGTGGACCCCAACAAGCTCTCCAGTCAGCTGAACTCGTCAACCCGGACCTACAGTCATTGACCGGCGGTAACGGATTACCATTCACTGGGATCGTAGCCATAATCTCTGCCTTGGCTTGGGGACTTGGATATTTCGGTCAACCACATATCATCGTCCGGTTTATGGCTCTTCGTAAACCTTCCGAAGCAACTTCTGCCCGCCGCATTGGAATTGGCTGGATGGTGCTGTCCATCCTTGGTGCCATGGGGACCGCTTTAGTCGGTGTAGCATACGCTCAACAGTCTGGCGAAAGCATACTTGAGAATCCTGAGCAAGTCTTTATCTACATGGGCCAAGTATTGTTCCACCCGTTCATAGCTGGATTCATGCTCGCCGCAATTCTCGCTGCCATTATGTCCACCATTTCCTCGCAGCTTCTTGTTTCTTCTTCGGCTCTCGTCGAAGATATCTACTCAGTTTTCTTCCACAAAGCAGTATCCGAAAAGCGCGGCGTTTTGCTTTCCCGGTTAGCGGTAGTCACCATTTCGGTTATCGCTGCGTTATTGGCAATCTCCCCATCGGATACTATTTTGCAGCTCGTTGCCTTTGCTTGGGCTGGTTTCGGTGGCGCATTTGGACCAATCATCATTCTTTCACTATTCTGGCGAAAGCTTACTACCTCCGGAGCTTTATCCGGAATGCTCACGGGAACAGTGACAGTTGTTTTATGGAGCAATCTTTCGGGCGGAATTTTCGATCTCTACGAAATCGTCCCAGGCTTCCTTGTCAACCTCATCGTTTCAGTTGTGATATCACTCTTCACCTACAAGCCTCACAAAATTATCGACGCAGAATTCGACGCTGCAGCCGAACTCGCACATGATTGGTCAGCAAACCACGAAGTCATTTCCCGAGTGCGCGCTACGGCGAGCGATGATAGCTACAATCACCGCAGCACTCGTGGATAACCATGTATCAAGGAGTCGACTCATCTCCGCCATAGCGTAGACGGTGTATCGTGCTAGGCGTACTCTGCTACCGTTTTGCAAACCAAAATAAGTGCCTGTGCTAGATCGTCAAAGGTTAGCCTTTGACGATCTAGCACTTTTTCAACTGACGTATGTGCATCTGTTTCTCGGCCTACAGTCGCGACACCTTGGCTACGCACAGCTGGTACATGAATGAAACCGGCAGGCCCCGCAAAGTGTGTCAGACTGGCACGAAAAACCGCGTTACACACATATTGTCCAGCATCATGAGATAGTGACACCGGATAACCGGCATCGGCTAAAGTATTGGCAATGTGCTCATTAGGCAACCGCGAGTCAATTACTCGGGGGCCAGCATCTAGTGCTTCCCCAGTAGCCAAATATCCGGAATTATCAGCGATGGCTGCTCGCGCACTGTTAACTGCAGTGGTTTCTGGAGTAATATCAACACGCCTACCCGCTTCGCCAACACAGACCACTGCATCAGGGCGAGTATCCACAATAAATTCCCGCAACTTCTCCCGTCCATGATTGAATTCGACTGGCAACATTCGGCGAAAAATCTCCACGTTACTACCAGTAGTCTCGATCTGACTTGGTAGCCGGGAGACTGCTTCCCAACTGGCATTTTCGACATCATTTCCGAATGGTTCAAAACCTGTTACGAGAATACGCATGATAAGAATTCTACCTGTTACTTCCGCTGCATACGCAACAAGTAGTTGGGGTGGTAACGTATCGTACCACCCCAACTACTGCCAATCATCGGCGTCAGAATCGACGCGCACCTTTGTTAATACTCACACCTCCGATTACAAGCATCAAAGCAAACACCACGAGGAAGCCTGCATACGATCCTGTCTTTGGCAACTCGCTGTTGAGCGAATTAGTGAGAGTATGGTCTACATGCGGACCTGCACTTATCGAATCCCCAGAAATTAGAATCGGCGCTTGTGGTTGCATTTTTCCATCTTGAGGAAGGATAGCCACTCCTGTCGGAGGTATCAGCGAACCGTCAACACGCGGCATCGTAGAACCGCCAGGAGTACCTGCAGGTGATTCAGGCTTCGCACTGTCATCTATCGTCGGTTTCGTAGGAGTGTCCTTGACCACCACATTCACAGCGATCAACTTATGTGCCTCCATACCGTTAGGTTGAACCACTCGTAACATGACGTTATTGACACCTGGAACAAACACCGTGGATGGATCAAGGAGGAATCGGGCTTGACCCGCACCACTTCCATCACCGACGAAATCTGCTGAACCGTCGTCAACAATGGTGAACTTATTGAAAAGTCCTTCAGCGACTAGTGCAGTGTTGCGCATCTCTTCCTGAGTTAGCGCAAGATCGACAGTATGTGGACCTTGGATAAGTGGCAGCCGATCGACAGCGAACGTCACTGCCGATCGTGCGTTATTTCCAGCTAGATCGTCAGCCAACATAGTCAAGGTATATAAACCAGCATCCAAATCACGTGTTTCTATGCGAATCGCAAGATCTTGTGAGGTTACGTCTACTTCGGTTCCAGAGAGGAACATTTCATTCTCGACACTGCCTGTTGAAGCGTTCAACCCTTCGGAACTCTCAAGGCTAGACGAAAAAGCTGAACTACTGAGCTCGGTAGCGCCATCTGAAAGTGAATCTTTCATAGCGGCATCTCGAATTTCACGGACATCTGCCATGAGGTCTTCTACCCGACGTTCAGTAACATCCACATTCGAGAACACGCTATCTGTGGAGATCGTCTTCCCCGCGATGTCCCTAAGCTCGACTTTCAACCTACGTACATGACGATCATTGGCCGAGATATCGAGTGGTTTATCATCCTGGATTAAGGTACTTTCGGTTAAAGTTTCGTCACCGTGTCGTGCCGTCACCGTTGGTGCGGTCTTATCCACCACTACTGGGTAGACACCGAGTATTTGGTTACCGAAGCTATCGATCACTGTCAACAAAACTTTATCGTCGTCTTCAACTTTCAATGGATAGGTGAACTCACGCTCATTTGACCGTGGGCCGTGTCCGGAATTATTTTCTCGTTCTTCGACCGTATCGTTGTTGATCAAGAACTTGTAACCCCAACCATCATCAGAAACTTTTCCGGTGAAGACTACATTGTTCGTCTGCGTAAAAATTGAACCGCCAATAGTAATCGGTTGGTCGATATGGATCCGTGGAACGTTAACGTCGATAAGGAGCTTGAAACCGTGTTCCGAAACCTTTTCGGACTCAACACCTTCCCTACCCGACGCAAATACCTCAAGTCGGAAATCATTTTGGCCTGTTTGAGCTGGGATTTCAATAACGAAAGTTCCCGCTTCATGGTCGATTTCTGCCACCAACGGTTCTGGCTCTACAATTTTTCCGTCAACAGCTTGACCAGTCGGTACTAATTGTAATTTGACGATATGCTGCGCATCGAGAGTACCACGAAGAGAAAACGTTTCACTATCGCGATCATAGTCAGTGGTATCAGTTGGCACTGCACATATATCTAACTGTTCACTACATTGAGCGTTAGTAACTTCTGGAAGTGGACTACCCTCATTCCAACCGTCATCAGGTAATGGTGGTATGCCTGGACCACCTGGCAATGGTGGTGGAGGAGGCGGGAGCAGGTTATCTGCACCTCGACCAGCGATGGGTACTGCCTGAGAAATACGTTGTGCACCATCACTAGCAACAACCGTGACGGTTTGAGCTTCGTCAGAAACTTCGACGGCAGCACTAAAGTCGCCATTTTCATCGATCTGTGCTCGAATACCATCGACCAAGACGACGAGCTCAGCGTCTGGGTTGTTATCCGTTATCTGCCCAACGACCGTCACCATACTTTCAGCAACCGGAACTGGTGACTTGATGTCGAGAACCGGTGGTTCGTCGTCGTAGAACGGCTTCAGGCGAATGCGGCTGACTTGCGCTCCGGTGTTATCGAACGCCACGATAGTGATGTCATTGTTTCCTGCAACCAATGGGAAAAGCTCATAGAAATTACGATCAGTAATGTCGACGTCGGAGCCGTTAATCGTAACCCTTGCAACATCATCAGCTACGTATCCATCGAGTATTAGCTTAGGTCCGTTTGTGTCCCCTGCAGTTGTTACAAATGGATCGATAGGCCCAATCGGACCAGTTTCAATATCGTGAGCAAAAGCAACACTTAGCTTTGCCTCCGGATCAAGAATATGTGCGGCTGTGGCAACATTTGCCGCCATATCACCGGCAGTGACCACGACATGGGTAGTATCAGGCGAAACCTGAACGCGGAACTGCGAATCAGAATTGTTTACGCGTTCGGCAACGATATTCGTTTCAGAATCGGTATCAACAACGGGAAGTACCTGAATACCAGAACCAGTGTCTTCCACAGTGAAGTAAACGTACCCCGACTCCCGATCGTAACGACCAAAAGAGACAGTTGGGATGCTGGTATCGATGCCAAACGGCAGCTCAATTACCTGCCAGTCATAATCTGAAGAAATACGTGTTTTAACCACAAATTTGTACTGACCATCAGGAACATTCGTCAACTTGACATTTTTTGGATCATAAATCTTGCCATCAAAACCATACGCACTAGCATTTTCTACGATAGTATCGTTTGTCATTTCCGGACTCAGCGCTGTTTTGAGTGTCAAGCGCCGCAGATCCTGTTGCTTTCCGGTAGTTTGACGGATCTTTCCATCTGTGGATTCAATTGCGTATTCAACATCTGCAGCATTTCGACGTACAAGAAGCTGTGGGAAGATCACATCTTGCATGCCATCGGCATTTGGTGACATCCACAACGTCAGATCACGATCATCTTCTGGATCATCAACCACATCATTAAGTAGGCCCATTGGGACGACGAGGTCTTCACGCAGAGTAGCGAGGCCAGTGTATGCAGTATGCGGAACGGGATCGCCCCACTCGACGTCTGGCTCTTCGATGATACGCTCGTCATTCCAATTACCCGCAAAGCCTAAGTATGGAACAGAAATATCTGGAACGTTGTTACCGATGAAGCGAGCCCATCCTTCAACGTAATGTGGTGTTGAAGTTTCCGGTATGAGTGTAAAAGAAACACTCCGTTCTTCGCCAGCTGGAATCGTAACATTCGTGGCCTCTGCGCTGAGCTGTTCGTTAGAGACAACTGTTGTGACGTTTCCTGATTCAGCCTGGACTTCGTTAACCACCCGTTGCTCCGGGATCGTGTACGACGCATCCTCTTGCCCGTAGTTATGTAATAGGACGGTAAACGTGGTGGGCTTTTTAACCTCACGTAACGAGACATACGGTAAGCCATCTACCTTAGCAATCACCGTAGTCGATGCTGCGTGATCAATTCGGGCCAAACCTGCACCAACTTGACGTGGAGCATAAGGAATTCCTTCCTCACTCTCAGGTATCTGTGCGGTGTTCATCAACGCTGCACGAATCCGTTCTGTGCGCTCCGTCCCTGTCAGTTCTGGCGACGTCTTAGCATAGTGTTGCCACAATAGTGCAGAAAGGCCAGCAACGTTCGGGGATGCCATTGACGTTCCCGACATCGAAATATAACGATCGTCATTTTGCGTCGAATATACTTCTCCGCCAATACCAGAAATATGCGGTGCGAAATCGAGTGTTGGAGTTGGACCCCACGAGGTGAACGATGAAGGCCGTAGGGCTTGCTTCCCGCCGTATTCGGTAAGCATCCGGTTATTAGTGAACGTTACGTAGACCTTTTGTTCTTTCAACTCATTGCTGAGTTTTTCACCCACAGAGTGGTAAGTCGATGCAGAGAATTGTGAATATTGCTCAATTCCCCCCATGCCGATGAACTCTTCTCCGTGATCTGCACTGTTATAAACCAGCACGCCTGCCGCATGAGCTGCAAATGAACGCTCGAACATGTCTGAGAAACGCTCTTTTCCACGCTGGATAAGAGCAAACTTTCCGGCAAGTTTTGTTCGCTTGTCTGAGGTAAAATCGCTCTCTTGACCGTATCCTAGATCCACAAGCTCATACGTCTTTCCGTCGGCGCTACCCGTCGCAGCCTTGTGCGGTAGGGATTGCTCTGCGCCAGTTTCACCAACGCGCCAGGTTGCCACCGGGACAACTTGCACTTGGTTATCGAGTGAGGCCACTGCGAAACTTCCGGTATCGGCTGCTGGAGATCCGAGCGTTGCATCATCGAGTAGTCCCGAAGCATTATCTAATTCTCCGTTGGGCGAGAAATTCTTTCCCTCATTGCCCGCAGCAACAACTACCAAAACTCCCGCTTCACGCGCTTTGGCGATAGCACGCGCTACTCCATCTGAATCATTCCGGTTACCATTGGCAGAGCCTAAAGACATATTAATGATATCGGCATCCAGTTTCACTGAAGCTTCGATAGCAGCAATAATATCTGAATCATTCGCCCGTGCATCTGGGTTGTTTGGAAAAACCTTCATAGCTAAGAGTTGAGCTCGTGGAGCTACTCCATTAAACGACTCGTTTTCAATGATATTTGGTTGCGCAATATCTTCCCTGCTTGAGCCATTAGCCCCGACGATACCGGCTACGTGCTGCCCATGTTCACTTTCATTATGATCAATAATTTCATAATTATCGTCGGCAAAGTTATATCCGGCTGGTACCTTACACGTAAACAAGGAACCGTGGGAGGTATCTGGCGCAAGCTTTGCTCGCGCGCATTCGCTTTCCGACAACTGTAGATCTTTATGCCGTGGATCTATACCCGAATCGATGATGGAAACGACGGTTCCGCTACCATCGAGGCCGTAGCGATCGAAAGCAGTTGGAACACCTTCCATGTTTCGCGCATTGTGTTCTAGTTTTCCAAATGTACGCTCCCGTCTAACAGAAGCGACCTCTGCCTCACGTTGTAAAGCCGGGATCTTATTCGCTGGCATTGTCGCGGCAAAACCATTAACGAGGAAACCGAGCTGACGCCCCAGCTCTAAGTCGTATTTTTCTTGCCACTTCGAAATTAATTGTGCTTGTTTATATTTATTGTCTGCTTCACCGAGTTCGGATACACGTGTTGGCTGTTGCTTGAGAAGTACAAGAACGCGAACACGTTGTGATGTCTGATCACTGTGAGCTTTGATCAAGGAATCGGCATCTCTCAATGAGATGTCGCTGGAATGCCGTGCTTGCGACAAAGGTGTTGCACTTGCTGGCGCTGCCACTCCAACACTGAGAATCAGCGATAAAGCAAGGGCTGCAGATTTTAAAAGTCTCCCCATCAGTTCCCCTTCGAATATTAAACTTAACGCAATCTTTACTTTATATCTTTATTGAACATTTACTTTTAGTTGAATTAGTTTCCGTGTTCAAAATCTCTATCTTTAACATTTCGTGCCATAAAATACACTTATCTTGTAAGTGACACCCAATCATTGGGAGCAACATAACTGCCTAGCTGGTAAGCTGGTTGCGTCCGTAATAAAAACACATGCTGGTGATTACTATTTTCCCCCCTTCAAGAGTATTCAGATTAGGCGTTTGGCTCTGCATAATCAGTGGCATCATGTACGCCTCGTTCTTGCTGGAGATTTTCTACCAATTTCCTCTAAATCCCCGCGTAAGTTATTTATCTGAATATTTCTCGATCGACAGTCCCTACCGGATCGTCTTTGCTACATCTGATTTACTCTCCGCAGCTTTAACCTTGGCTGGCTTGGCATGCCTCGGCGACTATTATCGCTATTGGACCCGCTGGCAATTACTTATCGCATTTTCCTACGTGGTGTTTTCAGTATTTACCGTTCTCGATGTCTCCCTCCCTCTGAAATGCGCTGAGTCCTTGGACTTTTGCGCAAAAACAGGTTTGACACCTCACATGGTCGCGTCCGCATTCGTGAGCGCTAGTTTAATCGCGATATCCATCGGCACCATCGCGCTGATAACTCAAGGAAAGATTCGTGGCGGTATGTGTCGCGCCTTGCTCGCTATCGTTTTGCTATATCTCGCCCTCACAGCTTTAATCGCCTACTTAGACTTAATGAATATGCCAGTAGGATACGCCCAGCGGGCTCACGTCTTTTTCTCTTGCGCGCTCTTGGCGAGTGCTGGTTTACTCCTCAGCCCTTATGAATATTCTCTTCCCTGGTCTCGCACTCGCGCCTGAGCTATACGTAACTGGTTTCCCAAAAGCCTGCATCATTGATCCTTGGGTTCACCCGTGGTCAACCGCGTCCCCTGACTTGCTGATAGCACCGTCTACCTATTCGCGAACTTTAATCGGTCACTCTCTTGGTGGTCTCGTGGCACTCGAATGGGCACTGATGCACCCAGAGCTAGTTGATCATCTACTTCTGTTGGATCCAACGACGCCGAGTGAGCGTCCGCCTTCACGTGCCGAACATGCACTATTATCAGCCATGCCTGCACTAACACCAGCCCTCGTCCCGTTAACAATGCCAACACTCGCCCCATTCATCAGTAGTAGTATCCGGCATAAACGTTACCGCGGGTCGCGAAATATAAAATTCTTACTCGACGAATTGCGCAACGCACATCTTCGTCAATCGCGCGTTGCTACCCTCTTAAAAGACCATCCGCTACCTGCACATATTCGTACGACGATACTGATAGGTGCCGGCAACGGTACAGAGCACGAATTTTTATCCGAGCAACACCAACTTGCACAAACTCTCAACGCTACGTTGATACATTTGTGGGGTGAGGGGCACCTCTTCCCGCTACGCCACCCGGAACTGGTTGCGCCGTTCGTGCCTCCGAATTACTAAAGTTTATTTTTCCGGCTTAACAAAGGGAAACGCGAGGACTTCGCGAATGGTAGTCCCGGTCAAAAACATCACCATTCGGTCAACGCCTAATCCAAGACCACCAGTTGGTGGCATACCGAATTCGAGTGCAGTGAGGAATGGTTCATCAATTTCCATCGCTTCAGGATCACCACCTGCAGCGAGCAGAGATTGCTCAGTAAATCGCTTCCGTTGCTCAAGTGGATGAGCCAGCTCGGTATATGCGGTTCCTAGCTCCATTCCAAGGCCCACAAGATCCCAGCGCTGAGCAATATGGGGATTATCTGGGTCAGCCATCGTCAACGGCGAGGTCTCTACCGGGAAACCCGTATAGAACGTTGGGAATACCGTATTTGGTTCAACAAATTCATCGTAGAGTTCAGTGACGAGTTGGCCAACCGTCTCCGCCTCAATCTCGTATTCTTCGGCGAGATCAGTATATTCGCTCATATCTGCGCCAGGCGTGATCTTTCGACCAATTACCTTCGATACCGCGTCGAATACGGGAATAACTGGCCACGGTTGGCTCAAATCGAGGACCGTGCCATCCGCAGCAATGATTTCCGGTTTGCCGTTCACAACCTCCGCGGCCCCGCGGAAGAGGTCTTCAGTGAGCTCACGCATCGTATTCCAATCACCATATGCTTCATAGGCTTCGAGCGAGGTGAACTCCGGATTGTGGGTATTATCAACACCTTCGTTGCGGAAGTTTCGGCCGATCTCGAAGACTTTTGGTGTTCCTCCTACAACTAGACGTTTGAGGTATAGCTCTGGTGCAATACGCAAAGTCAACGGCTGATCATAGGCATTAATGTGTGTGTGGAAGGGGCGAGCGTTCGCGCCTCCGTGGATGGCTTGCAAGATCGGAGTTTCAGCTTCAAGATATCCGGACTTGTAGAGCGTTTGGCGCACATACGCAACCACCCGTGCACGTAAGGTAAACAATTCGTAGGCACGTGCGTTTAACGCGTAGTCAATATGCCGCAACTTGGCACGTAAATGCGGGTTGGTTAGCGCAGTTTTCGGCATTGGAACGAGGGACTTGGCAGCCATCGCCCACCCGATCGCCAGCAATGACTGCGTGCCGTTGCGCGAAGTGCCGAGTGTGCCGGTCACTGAGAGCAGATCGCCACGGTTGACCAACGCGCGGAAATCGCTCCAAGCTTGCCCGGCGCTGCGTTCAAAAATAATCTGGATCTTATGGTGTTCTTCGACAACATCGGCGAAGACAACACCGCCGAAATCACGGATGTAGTGGACACGGCCCGTGATCGAAATTTTGCCCTCGCTGAGATTCTCGCACTGCAGTACCTGCGCAATAGAGTGGGTTCGTGGTACAGCCGTGGGATATCCCGTTAGCCCTGCCTTTTCAAGCTTAGCGAGTTTCCGACGTCGAACTCGGCGTTGTTCTGGGATATGCGGTTCGGGTGCGGGGCGATGAATAAGAGACTTTTCTAGTGCGATAATCTCCTCAGGATCACCTACCGGCGGGAAATAACGTGAAATTGTTGGCAAGAAACCTTCGGCTGCAGCGTAGGCAACCAATGTGCGGGCACCGAAGAATGCGTTATCGATGCACAGATATCGGGTCTGCCACCGCGGACGATACTTGACGTTGGAACGATACAACGAATAGATCTGCCACCAACGCGAAGTGAACATGAGGAACTTTAACGCAACGCGTTGTAGCGGGCTCGCACCCACCTTCGAGCCACGTTCAATCGTTTCACGCATAACCACAAAGTTTAACGAGATCTGCTCAACGCCAAGATTTGGTGATTCTTGGGCTAGGGTTGCCACCATGAGTTCGGTGACTCCCGAGACCGCATTCGGGGACCGACGCATAACGTCGAGCGATAGACCGTGTAACCCCCACGGCGCGAAAGTTAAGAGACCGACGGGTTCGCCATGTGCATCGTGTGCCGTGACGACGACGGTGCGCGAGTCGCGTGGATCGCCTACTCGTTCTGATGCCATGGTAAAGCCGCGTTCATCTCCCACGCGCCACGCATCAGCGCGAAGGGCAAGTGCAGTTAATTCGTCCGCCGGTATACTGGCTTGCCGGCGTACTTTGACCGTATAACCGGCACGACGCGGTCCGCTCAAAGCACGACGGACTTCTGGGAGTTCTTTGAGATGGAAATCGGCAACATCGATGATTGTTTCATCGCCGAGTGGTACGGGATATAAGCTGGCTGCTTTATATGCGCGCGCTCCTGCTTCGGAGGCGGATACTGCGGCGATCGCCCAGGAATTTGCGCGGGCATAATCTCGCCATGCGGCAATGGCCGCGTTCCATGATTGGGGATCACCAATAGGATCACCTGCAGCCATACAAACGCCATTAACTACGCGATAGGTCACGGCAGCACGTTGATCGGGTGCGGCAACAACGTTCCGATCGTAACGGGTGGCGAAGTAACCTAGGGAATCTGGCGATGGCGGATCTAACAGCAACCGGCGAATCAGCAGGTGCTCTTGGGGGCTGACTGATGGGACTCGTTCAGACTTGAGCAACACCATCAGCGCGATGAATAAGCCACTTGCAGAGATAACTCCGGCAACTATTCTTACGGTTGCCGGCACCCAGAAACGCACGTTTTCGGTGGGGTCATCTGGAGATAGTCCCATTGCGGTATTGATCGCCGTCGCAAAGAGGTTATCTGGGGTTTGGAAATGGATCGAGGTGAGCATGATGCATACGACAACAGCCGACAGTGTCAACCCAGCTGTGAGAATAGCTAGGCTGAGGATCCAGCGTCCGCTTACGCGGCGCGGGAATTCTCCAAGCGACCAAATACCAAGTGCTATGTATAACAGCCCAAAAATAAGGTTTGAAATTATCCCAATCCGGATCAGCATCGGCAAGAGCGCAAAATCGTCGGAAAATAGGGTCAGTTCGATACTCGAAACAATAACGCTCGGGAGCTGAATAGCAGCAAGGTAGAAAATCAGCGCCGAACGCTGCCCGCGCAACATTCCCGAGGTTAAAATAACCATCAGCAAAGTGACAAAAAGTGTCGGATAGCCTGGGATGGAGATGAAGAAAAAGAGTTGGTCGACGAATGCAATCAAGCCCGGGGAAATGTAGCGTAAAACTAGACCTAACACTAACCAGATAGCTGATATCTGTGCGGTGATCAGGATAAGTGAAGAACGGGAATACCGTGTAGTTTTAGCCATGGCTCCCAGTTTAGTGGACAACCATGACCAAAACTATCAGATGACAGTTACTGGATAATCACAATAAGTACACTGTGGTTCTGCCCCGCGGATGCGCAACGCGAGTCCACGTTCGTACTTGGTGACACACCGAGGATTTGAACAACGATAGAACTTAGTCTCCTGGGATTCGGAAATCTCGTGTCGGGTCTGCGACTGTGAGGCCTCGGCCGCCTCGCGCAGCAACCGGTGAATGAGCGCCATGCGCATCATTTTTCCGTTGTAAGTTTGCTCGAAATAACGCGCCCGTGGATCGCTATCGATGTCGGGAGCGATTTCACCAACACGAGGCAAGGGATGCATGACGATACTTGTGTCGGACGCGTGGGTCATGGTTTGTGCATCTAGTTCGTAGGCGCCCTTGAGGCGTTCGTATTCGTGAGGATCGTCGAACCGCTCTTGCTGAACACGCGTCATATAAATAACGTCGGCATGTGGCAGTGCGCTGGTGAGCGAGGTCGTTTCAATAATGTCGATCCCGGCTAACTGCACATGTGCCACGAAATCGCGCGGCAGCCGCAGTTCTTCAGGGCTGACCATAATGAATCGGTTGCCTGGGTAGCGCATCATTGCATGCAGCAACGAGTGAACTGTACGTCCATAAAGCAAGTCACCGACCGCGACGATGGTGAGATTTTCCAGACGGCCAAATTCGCGTTCTATGGTGAGCATATCAGCGAGCGTCTGGGTGGGATGGAAGTGTCCACCGTCACCAGCGTTAATCACCGGCACATGGGCGGCGTTCGTTGCTACCAAGGCTGCTCCGTCGTGTGGGTGACGCATGGCAACGATGTCCGCATAGTTCGACATCACAGCCAAGGTATCGGCGATCGTTTCGCCCTTGGTAGCTGAGGAGTTCGACGCCGATGGCACCGAGATCACGTGTCCGCCTAGCCCGTACATTGCGGCTTCGAAGCTGAGCCGGGTACGGGTAGATGGCTCATAGAACAGTGTGGCAAGAATCTTGTTCTTTGCCGAGTCTTGATACTTTTCTGGATGCGCGATCATCTCGTGCGCGCAGGCAATCAGCTCATCGATTTCTGCTACCGAGAAATCACTAATATTGATTAACGAACGCATGCCTACTCCCCTAAGGTCATCCACGCATCGTCGCGTGGATTGTCCCGGAATGCGCGCAGGCGCGGAATATCAGATGCTGAAATACGTCCGGTTTGCGCAGCCAGTTCGATAATATCGTCGAAGGTGGTCAAGGTGGTGAGGGCGACGTCAGCGTCACTCATCGCTTGCGTGGCTACTTCCATGCCGTAGCTGAACAGTGCAACGATACCGAGCACGTCCGCGCCGGCTTCGCGCAGGGCATGAACGACGTCGATCACTGAGCCACCGGTAGAGACGAGATCTTCAACAACCACGACTTTTGCACCTGGCTCTAGGCGACCTTCAATCTGATTGGTCCGACCGTGATCTTTGGCGCTCGAACGCACGTATCCCATCGGCAAGCCGAGACGCTCAGCAGCCAGGGCTGCGTGTGCGATACCGGCGGTTGCGGTTCCCATGAGCACGTCAGCTTCCGGGAACATTTCTTTGATCCGCTCGGCAAGTGAGTCTTCAACGATGGTGCGCTGGGCCGGTGCGCTCAGCACGAGACGGTTATCGGTATAGATCGGGCTTTTGATGCCGGAGGCCCAGGTGAATGGTTCGTCTGGGCGGAGGAAGACGGCTTCGATATCGAGTAGGGCGCCGGCGACGGTGTGTGCAATATTCATCGGGTGAACTCCTTTACGCAACGGTTGTAGGCTGCCACTGGGTCAGCAGCTTGAGTTATTGGGCGGCCGACGACGATCATATTCGATCCGAGTTCGTAGGCTTTTTCTGGGGTGGTGATGCGGCGCTGGTCGTCAGCTGCGGAGTCTGCAAAGCGGATTCCTGGGGTGACGGTGAGGAAATCATCGCCGCGCGCTGCATGAACGGTTTGTACTTCGAGTGGGGAACAGACCACGCCGTCGAGTCCTGCGGTGTGTGCATTGGCGGCGTAGGCGGCGACGACGTCGGGCATCGGCTGGTTGATCAGCAGTTCGTTTTCGAGTGTTTCTTGGCTGGTTGAGGTCAGTTGGGTGACGCCAATAAGTAGCGGACGGCTGCCATCTGGGCGCGTCAAGCCTTCGAGTGCGGCCTCCATCATCGCAATTCCGCCAGCGCAGTGCAGGTTGGTCATGTCGACGTCGAGATTCGACAAGACGCGCATGGTTTTGCGTACGGTTTGTGGAATATCGTGGAGCTTGAGGTCGAGGAAGATTTTGTGTCCGCGCTTTTTAACTTCGCGCACAACTTGTGGACCGCCAGCATAGAACATTTCCATACCGATTTTTACGAAGGGTTTATCGGTCTTGAACTGGTCAAGGAACGATATGAGTGTTTCTGCTGAATCGAAGTCACAGGCGATGATTACTTCGCGGTTCATGCGTGTTGTCCTTCCGGTGTGTGCTTCACGAGTGATTCCAGCGTGTCGATGCCGTAGCGGTCCATTTCAGCTGGAAGTTGGTTGATGATATCTAAACTTGCGTATGGGTCAATGAGGTTTGCGGTTCCTACTTGGACGGCGGTTGCTCCCGCGTGCATCATTTCGATGACGTCGGCGGCGCTTTGCACTCCCCCGATGCCGATGATTGGAATGTCGATGGCATGCGAGACATCCCAGATCATGCGCACTGCCATCGGGAATACTCCAGGTCCGGAGACGCCTCCGGTGCGGTTAGCCAAGATTGGCTCTCCGGTGCGCAGATTGACGCGCATACCAACGAAGGTGTTGATCAGGCTGAGTGCGTCGGCGCCGGCTTCTTGGCAGGCTTGGGCGATCTCAACTTCACGCCCGGTGTTCGGCGAAAGCTTCATAATGACAGGTTTAGTGGTGACGTTCTTGACCACCTGGCACACGTGGGCCGATGATTGTGGCGAATCGGCGAATGTTTTTCCGCCGTCGTGAACATTCGGGCACGAAATATTGATTTCGAGCCAGCCGACGTTGTCTTGCGCATCGAGAGCTTGGGCGACGTGGGCGTATTCATCGATTGAGAATCCGGCGACGTTGGCCATCACCGGTTTGGTGAAATACTCACGCATCTGCGGCAGTTCGTGAGCAATGACGGCCTCTACTCCAGGATTTGCCAGACCGATAGCATTGAGCATTCCGCCGGGCGCTTCTGCTACGCGCGGCTGGGCGTTACCGGAGCGTGGTTGCGCGGTGGTTCCTTTGAACGAGAAGGTGCCGATCTTGTTGATATCCCACAGCCGGGCAAATTCGGCGCCGAAGCCGAACGTACCGGAGGCTCCAATGATCGGGTTATCTAATTCAATTCCGCATAAGTTCACTGCGAGTCGGTTGCGGCTCATGCTTCCTCCTTGTCGAAGAGAACGTCGGTGCTTTCGAATACTGGGCCTTCAAGGCAGACGCGTTCGAGGCCGCGCACGGTGTGTACCGTACATCCCAAACAAGCTCCAAAGCCGCATCCCATATGAGCTTCGAGGCTTACCTGGACGCGTCCGGTTGCTAACGCAACGACCGATGTGAGCATGCCGTGTGGTCCACAAGCTAAGACTTGTTCGGCGTCGGTCGGTAAAACTGCAGTGACGTATCCGGCAGTTCCCAGCGAACCATCCTCGGTTGCCACACTCACGTCGCAACCCAGTTTCTCGAACTCGTCAATCGAGTAAGTATCGCGAGCGCTACGAAATCCGAGGAGGACGTGTGGGCGTGCGCCGCGGGCGGTGAGTTCTTTCGCTGCGTAATACAGTGGCGGAATTCCCGAGCCGCCGCCAACTAAGACGGGGTTTGGTCCAACGGTGTCGAGATCGAATCCGTTGCCCAGTGGGCCGAGGACGTCTACTTGCGTCCCCGGCACCACCTGTGCCAACGCGCGCGTTCCAGCACCGACTTTCGCGACGATCATCGTGAGGATGGTCGATCTGTCCTCGCCGGTTTCAATGTCCGCGATTGCTAGCGGCCGGCGTAGGAAGAATTCCGGCACGGTGAGGTTGACGAATTGTCCCGGATGTGAGGGACCGAATGCGTCGCACGTTAGGCGCATACG
The DNA here is from genome assembly GCF_016904675.1 of Arcanobacterium phocisimile. Lineage (NCBI taxonomy): Bacteria > Bacillati > Actinomycetota > Actinomycetes > Actinomycetales > Actinomycetaceae > Arcanobacterium > Arcanobacterium phocisimile. Next base: position 1,182,016 of record NZ_CP070228.1, read on the forward strand.
ATAAATCTGGTCGGTCAGATCTGTGACGTCGAGTACGCGCGCATTGACACGTAGGTTGTTCATCTGGTTAGGCTCCTTGGCGACGTGGGGCATCGATGGTGGACACATTTAAGGTGATTTCTTCGAGCACATCGAGCAGCACCTTCACTGTGTCGAGTGAGGTGAGCAAGGTGACGGAGAATTCGGAGGCCTTGGCACGGATCTGTAATCCGTCTGAGTTGTGTGCCGACTCTTCGACGTCCTGGGTGTTAATGATGTATGAGAGCTGGTTGGCTTCGATAGCGTCAATAATTTCGGTTGAGCCTTCGGAGATCTTCGCTAGGGCACGGGTGCGGATACCGTGTTGCTTAAGGTAGGCGGCGGTTCCAGCGGTTGCGGCAATGTTGAAGCCAAGGTTGTAGAAGCGGCGGATGAGTCCGAGGCCGCGTTCTTTGTCCTTGTCGTCTATGGTGGCCAGGACTGTTCCGTAGTTGAGCAGTTTCATGCCGGCAGCTTGGAGTGCCTTGTATAGTGCGCGGTTGAGATCGTCGTCGTAACCGATTGCTTCACCGGTGGACTTCATCTCTGGCGAGAGGTAGGCGTCCAGGCCCTTGAGCTTGTTGAAGGAGAAGACTGGTGCTTTGACGAAGTAGCGGTCGCGCTCTTGTGGGTAGAGGTCAAAGATTCCTTGTTCTTTGAGCGTCTCGCCCATGATGGCGCGGGTTGCGATGGCTGGCAGGCCGTAACCGGTGACCTTGGACAGGAATGGTACGGTCCGTGAGGAGCGTGGGTTGACTTCGATGATGTAGACCTTATCGTTCTCATCAACGATGAACTGGACGTTGAATAAGCCCTTGATGCCGATTGCCAGACCCAACGCCTTGGTGTATTTCAGGATTTGGCCCTTGACTTTGCCCGATACTGAGAAGGTTGGATAGACGGAGATGGAGTCGCCGGAGTGAACACCGGTGTGTTCGACGAGTTCCATAATGCCGGCGACGAACACGTCGCGCCCGTCGCATATCGCGTCTACTTCTAGTTCCTTACCGGAGATGTACTTGTCGACCAGCACTGGGCGATCGACGTCGATCTCGAGGCCTTGCAAGAGGTAGTGACGTAGCTGTTCGTCCGAGCCGACGATGCGCATGGCGCGCCCGCCTAGGACGAAGGATGGGCGGACCAGTACCGGGTAGCCAACTTCTTGGGCGATGGCGATACCGTCTTCGACGTTTGTCACTGCCTTGCCTGGAGCTTGTGGAATGCCGAGCTTATTGAGGAGGTTTTCGAACTCGTCGCGGTCTTCTGCCCGGTTAATTGCTTCGAGCGAGGTTCCTAGCAGGGTTACGCCGCGTTCGGCCAGCGGGCCGGCCAAGTTGATCGCGGTTTGTCCGCCGAGGGAGGTGATGACGCCGATGGGCTTTTCGAACTCGACGATATTCATCACGTCTTCTGGGGTGAGTGGTTCGAAGTAGAGTTTATCGGCCGTGGTGTAGTCGGTTGAGACGGTTTCTGGGTTGTCGTTGATGATGATTGCTTCGTATCCGGCTTCACGAATCGTTTTAATCGCGTGAACCGAGGAGTAATCGAATTCCACACCCTGACCGATACGGATCGGGCCTGCACCCAAAACAATCACTTTCTTGCGGTCGGTGAGCTTCGAATCGTTCTCGCCGGTGAAGGATGAGTAGAAGTATGGCACGTAAGCACCGGACTTGAGGGTGTCTACCATGCGGAAGACTGGAATGACTCCGGCGTCACGACGCTGGCTGTAGACCGAAATTTCGTCCGTCTCCCACAAACGTGCGATAACCGAATCGGCAAAACCCATGTTCTTTGCTTCGCGCATGAGTTCCATATCGCCCTTGTGTTGGGTGAGCTTGTTTTCCATCTCGACGATCGAGGCGAAAATCTCGAGGAAGTATGGGGTAACCATCGTAACCTCATGGATTTTCTCCAGCGGTGCGTTTCGGCGAATCAGTTCCACGATGGCGAACATCGTATCGGAGTGGAAGTCCTGGACGTACTTCCACAGTTCGTCGTCGTTCAGTTGTGCGAACTGTTCCATGTAGAAGTGATCGACGCCGATTTCTAGGGAACGAACAGACTTGAGTAAACATTCTTGGAGGTTCGAACCGATGCCCATCACTTCGCCGGTGGCTTTCATCTGGGTGCCGAGCAGGTTTGGCGCGTCGGCGAACTTGTCGAATGGGAAGCGTGGGAACTTAGCAACCAGATAATCGAGTACTGGATCTTTACCCGCAGTGGCGCCGGCGACTGGGATTTCTTCGAGCGTCAAGCCCATTGCCACCTTGGCGGTCACGCGGGCGATCGGGTAACCCGAGGCCTTCGACGCTAGGGCTGAGGAGCGTGAAACGCGTGGGTTAACTTCGATGAGGAAGTATTCGCTGGAGTTGGGGTTGACGGCGAACTGGACGTTACAGCCGCCTTCGATTTTCAGCGCGCGAATGAGCTTAAATGCGGATTCTTTGAGCATGTTGAGGTCGTTGTCATTCAGCGAAAGTGCGGGAGCGACGACGACGGAGTCACCGGTGTGCACCCCCACCGGATCAATGTTTTCCATTGAGCAGATGCAGATTGTCTTGTCTGCACTGTCGCGCATGACTTCGAATTCGATTTCTTTGTATCCTAGGATCGACTTTTCGATAAGGACCTGGTGTACTGGGGAAAGTTGGAGGGCGTTGGACATCATATCGACCAGCTCGGTTTCGGTGTGGGCGAAGCCGCCACCGGTACCACCGAGAGTGAAGGCCGGGCGTAACACGACTGGATATCCGATACGCGTCGCTGCTGCGATAGCATCCTCAACCGAGTAGGCAATTTCCGAAGCGATCACTGGTTCGCCGATTGATTCACATAGTTCTTTGAATAGTTCACGATCTTCTGCCTGTTCGATGGATTGCGATGGGGTGCCGAGTAGCTGGACACCGCATTCAGCCAAGATGCCCTTCTTTTCGAGCTGCATGGCCAGGTTCAAACCGGTCTGTCCACCAATACCCGGAACAATCGCATCTGGGCGTTCTTTGCGGATGATCTTAGCAACGTACTCCAAGGTCAGTGGTTCCATGTAAACACGGTCGGCGACTTCGGCGTCGGTCATGATTGTTGCTGGATTGGAGTTAACGAGGATGACGCGGTAGCCCTCTTCTTTCAACGCGAGGCAGGCTTGGGTGCCCGCGTAGTCAAATTCGGCTGCTTGACCGATAACGATCGGGCCAGAGCCGATGATCAGGACTGTTTTCACTGCAGTATTGTTGGGCATGGTGTTCTCCTCTGTTGGGTGTTTTTACGTTGTTTCGGTTCGGCGCGCCGGATTATTGGGCCTGCGTGGCAAGTCCGTTATAGACGAGGTTTCCGTCGTAGATGGTGGCTAGGCAGCGACCGGATATCTCCCATTGGGCGAATGGGGTTGCCCGGCCAAGTGAAAGGAAGTCATCTGGGTTGACGGTGTAGTCGGCGTCGAGGTCCCAGATTGTCCAGTCGGTTGTGCGTGCTGGGATGTTGAATCGTTTGCGGCCGGCGGTGGTAAATAGTTCAACTGCGCGCTCGAGACTAACTTTTCCGGTTTTCACGAAGTAGGTGTAGAAGAGCGGGAAGGATATTTCAAGGCCGACGACGCCGAATGCCGACCCAACAAGCCCGTGTGCTTTTTCTTCAGCAGAGTGTGGGGCATGATCGGTGGCAATCATATCGACTGTGCCATCGATGAGGGCTTCAATGAGGGCTTGCCGGTCAGCTGGTTGGCGCAGCGGCGGGTTCATCTTAAATCGGCCGTTGTCTTCGATCATGGATTCGTCAACAAGGAGGTAGTGCATAGCTGTTTCGCAGGTGACATTGAGTCCTTCGGCGCGAGCTTCGCGGATGAGTTGGGCAGATTCTCCGCATGAGATATGGCAGACGTGGTATGCAGGTAGATATCCTTCGGCTTTCAGTTCGCGCAACATGTTCAAGTCGCGTTCGATCTGAACGTATTCGGCGGTTTTCGGAATGCCGATGAGGTTGTGTTCGCGGGCGAACGGACCGTCATTAATACAGGAGCCTGCCGGACGCAGTTCACCCGCTTCGGCGTGGACTGCGACGATAGAGTTTGACTGTGCGAGCAAACGCAGGGCTTGTTTCATCAGCTCTGGGTTGTCTACTCCGTGGCCGTCGTCAGAAAATCCGATGACATATGGGGCAAGTTCTACGATGTCGGAGAGTTCTTGGCCGGTTTCGTTTTTGGTGACTGACGCGTACGGGATTGTTTCAATGAGTGCGTCGCATCCAATCGCATCTTGTTCGAGTGCGAGGTTTTCTTTAGTGTCTGGTACTGGGTCGAGATTTGGCATCGCGCCGACGGTGGTGAATCCGCCACGAGCTGCCGCCAATGTACCGGTTGCGATGGTTTCTTTGTAGGTTTGCCCAGGTTCACGCAAGTGGACGTGGACGTCGCATAAACCAGGCAGGACGACAACATTGTTGGAGACTTCGCCTTGTTCTTGGGCTCGGCGAATATCGCCGATGATCTTCGCAAGGTCGGTGTTGTCATCTAGGGTGATGCTGTGGGCGAGATTATCTATGTGGGTAACAAGTTCGTTCATCGATGAACCTTTCGAAGGTGGTGATTAGGCAATAAAAAAGCCTTGGTCTGAAAACCAAGGCTTGAATAAAAAAATAAATAACGAATGACGGGACTGATCATCCCCAGATTCCATGAGGATGTGGGAATCCATGAGGAACAGAAGAGCCATGAGAAGTAAAAAGAAGAACGAATAATGTTATTCGACATTATCTTCTCCTTTCGTGCTCGGGGCACAGTTCGGCTTGCTCAGTAGTTTTGAGCTGAGGTAACTGTAGCAAGTGACGTATCGGAAAACAAAACTACTGTTCACAATGTGGCGCGCAAAACACCAAATTTTGAGACTGTAACAAAATGGTGGCGGGCTTGGCATTTAGTACCAAGCCCGCCACTAGAGACACGTGGCTCAGAAGCTCGAAAGGATGAGCACATTGAGAATGAGGGACACTACTGCCCAAGCAATAGTGAGCCACACGTATGGAATGACCGGCGACTTCGCCATTCGTCCTTCACGGTTGACACCAACGTAGAGCAAAAACTCACCGATCATCGCAGTAGCGATAGAGAAGAGCCCCACGATCAAAGTGAGGAAAATTGAGAAGCCTGACGTTGGGAGTAAGGTCACGAGCAAAGCGAATGGCAAGATCAACAATACCGGTAGCAAGGACACTGTATATAACGTCACCGAACGCGATAACGTCACGGAAATTCCACGAATCTTCAGAGTAAGGAGGATTGCGATAGCACGCAAAATAGCGCTGACGAGCGAGATAATTGCGAGCACGATGAAGACAGAGAGCCATTCCCCAAAGGTCATGGAAAAGTAGCTGTTGTAGTGATATTGGCTACCAATTCGATAGATCAAGTCGTCCATTGAGCGCGCGGAGAAGTTCCCCGCAACGGAGCGTGCGAAGGAGGTTGCGATAACGAATGCAGCCGAAAGCGCATAAAGGCCGACGATGACCCATCCGAACATCCGATGCTCAGAGATCGTGGCAAACAGCTGACCGGTACGCCCGTGCCAAATATGACCCAATGTACGTGGAACAGCTTTCAGGCTAACGGTGACCGCATTTGGTTGCGTAACTTGTGGTACGTACCCTTGTGGATACTGACCCTCTGGTGCACCAACGTAGATCTGCTGTGGCGCATATCCAGGTTGCGCAACAGCTTCAGGCCCCATCGGTGGAACAGGCTGCTGCGGCATCGGTGGAACAGGCTGATCCACATTCGGAGTGTTATCGGTGTTATCTGGTGTCGACATTCAGTATCCATTTCGTTAAATAGGTAAACAACTAACTACTATACCTACACTACTAACGAGGGGAGGGAACTATGTCCTATTTCTCGTTATTTGACCACAGCGAGTGGGTAAAGGCGATGAAGAACTGATGCTACGAATATTAAAACGAGCAATGTGGCAACCAATCCCGCAACCCCGGAACCAGTCAATGCGAGCACGACATATCCAATAAATGCACTGGAAGCGCCGAGCAGAGCGTATGGGAGCTGAGTTGTCACGTGGGTAATGTGATTACATCCAGCGCCAGTGGATGACAGAATGGTCGTGTCCGAGATCGGTGAACAGTGATCCCCCCATACCGCGCCAGCTAAAACGGCACCAAACGCGGCGATGAGCACCTCTGCCCCGCCCGGGACCGAAGCTAAAATATCACCCGCGATAGGCAAGAGAATACCGAAGGATCCCCATGATGTACCGGTTGCAAAGGCCATTGCGCCAGCTGCAATAAACATGATAGGAACGAGCCATTGGGCAGGTAAGGAAGCTGCGGTGACAAGCGTGCCAACATATGCTCCGGTGCCAAGCAACGAAATAAGACCGCCGAGAACCCACGCACATAGCAGGATTTCAATAGCAGGCAGCATTGATTTTACGCCTTCAACTACACCGTGACCGAAAATACGCTTTGTAAACTCAGCATCGTCGCGAGTGTAACGCAGGTAGTAGTATACGGCCGCTAACAGTCCGCACACGCCACCGACATTTAAGGAAAGCGCAACATCAGTATTAGCCAAAATTGTCAGCACGGATAGCGAACCAGATGCACTATAACCGGTGTATCCAATTCCGCCAAGGACACCTAGGACGAGAATGACGAACGGGACAATAAGTGCTCGACGAGCTCCAGGTTCATGCTTAGGAAGATTATCGGATAGCTGTCCAGGAACCTGAATGTCAGGATCATAGACCTCACCGGTGAGCCGGGCACGTCGTTCTTCGCTTCGCATCGGACCGATATTCACGTCAAACGCTACTGTGAACCACAAAAGCACAACAGCAGCGATCGCATAATAGTTTAAGCCAGCGGACCGCATGAACGCCCCCACGTCAGAACTATCGACACCAACCGCTACGACGATCGGAGCCATAATTCCGATAATCGATGCGCCCCACGAGGAGAATGGAGCAAGTACTGCGACCGGCGCCGACGATGAATCGATCAGATAAGCTAACTTAGCTCGCGATACCCGGTGTTGGTCTGCGACAGGGCGGGCGACTTGACCAACAGCCAAAGCATTGAAGTAATCGTCAACGAAAATCGCAGTACCCAAACCAGCTGCTAACGACTGCGCGCCGCGACCGGTGTGGATGCGCTGTGCCGTCCATGATGAGAAGGCTGAGGTGCCTCCGGCCATCAGGACAAGCGACGTAATGACTCCTAGCGTGAGGAGGAAAATCAAAATAAGAATATAGTAGGAATTGAGCTGGCCTTGTTCAGCATCCCAGAATAACCCAGAAAAGGTTTTCCAGATAAGTATGCACGCTTGCCATGGCGAGCCGTCTGCGGTGAAGAACGCTGCAGTCACGATGCCGGCTGATAAGGAGACGATAACCTTCTTCGTCCAGATCACCAATGCAATCGCAACAATCGGCGGAACTAAAGTAAGGAAGGGATATACCTCAATCATGGACGTCTCCTTTCATAATGCGAAAAATTAATCTAATAGGAACCGATTAGACCACACTACTACTGCGGTATGCTACCTATTTAAGAATATGCTCAAACTCTGAGACACACACTATTGCGAATAGTTCTCGGTAATGTTATAGTTTTGCATTGTTTCATGAAGGAGGCATCAATGAAAAAGGGAATTCACCCAGATTATCACCCAGTAGTTTTCCGCGACCGCTCCGCAGATTACACATTCTTAACCCGTTCAACCCTCACATCAGAAAACACGATTGAGTGGGAAGACGGAAACACCTATCCAGTGATCGATATTGAAGTGTCGAGCGCCTCACATCCGTTCTACACTGGCCAACGTCGAATTCTTGACACCGCAGGCCAGGTTGAGAAGTTCAACCGCCGCTACGGACGCAAGTAGACTCCACAGACTTTCATCAACTATGTGGCGCAATGGTACGAATCCATTGCGCCACATCTGTTATCACCTCATCGACTTCTGCCAGCATGCGCGAATATTGCATGAAGGCATGTGCAACACCAGCGACCTCCCGGTAACGGACCGATACAGCGAATGATGACAAACGATTGACCAACGCTCGCGAATCATCGCAAAGCGGATCGCATTCAGCACTCACGACGTATGCCGGCGGATAACCGGTCAAATCGACGTCGAGAATATTCAGAACAGAACGCACCTGATCGGTAGGCAAGATAGCCTGCTCATACTTTTGCAGCTCTGTGCGGCTCATCCACCGATCTAAGTTGCCAAACCGGCGCAGCGACGCTGAATCCTCTAAACCATACGAACCGTAAAATAACGTGGTTCCGCTAATAAGCGAGGCGATATCACGTCCTCGTAGCGTTTGGATGACCTGCAACATCAACGTCGCGCCACAGCTATCGCCCATCAAAATCAATTGCGAATATTGTTCAGAAAGCTCTTCGACAACGCCGATCACTTCCCGTACTTGCGTCGGATACTTCGCTTCTGGAGCAAGAGAGTAATTTATTGAATACACGACACATCGGCAGGTGAGGGCAATCATGCGGAGCAAGCGATCGTGGCTTGCACTATCGCCAACAATCCAGCCACCCCCATGCGTATAAACAATCACAGAAGACGACTGTGCTTCTTGACCATAAACGCTGACAGAAACTTGCTCGCTCCCCATTCTCATTCGCGAAACCGCCACCCGCGGGCCGCCGTCGTTCCACCACTGCAGTTTCGCAATGTATCCTTCACGCATTTCTTCAAGCGTGCTTTGGGGGCAAGCTAGCTCGTGACGTATCTCGTCTTTACGCGCTAGCACCCGACGCATCGCATTATGCACTTAGTTTCCCTTTCGCGACGTACGTGTAAAAAGCAAAACTATTGACAACGCGAATCCAAAGACAAGGAAAATTCCGCACGATCCCATGGCAACAGCTTGGCCGTATGTGAATCCGTCGTGCAGTGTACTCAACACAGCGGTATCTCCGTGAGCAATTCCTGCCATCGCGTTGCCAACTGAATGGGCGGTCGCCGATGCGAATTTATTGGCTTGCCCTTGCGCTAGCCCAGTATTTATCAGCCGTGCGGGTAAATCTGTCATAATGGCTAAAGCTAAGGAGGCTCCCGCGAGCGCAACACCGAGGGCTGATCCAACTTGTCGGAAGGTTGATTGTATAGCCGAACCCATTCCCGAAGAATGAACTGGCACTTGTGCTAGAACAACGGATGTTAGCTGCGCAGAGGCCAGTCCCATGCCGCAACCGTAGATGACGAGGAAGCCAACGAGTACCCACATTGACATGGATGGATCGAGAGTGAAGACGACGCCGAAAATTCCGGCTACTTCCAGGCCTAGTCCTAAAACAACCGTGCGTTCAGCGCCTAACGCAGAGGCGATCCAGCGCGCGAGTCCACCGGAGATGATTGCGCCGAATGCGAGTGCTGCGAGCACCCAGCCGGTGTTCATCGTCGATAGTCCGATGGCGTTTACGAGGAACAACGGTAGCCCAAATAAGACGCCGAATTCGCCGGCAGCGACGGTGAGCGCGGTGAGGTTTCCTAAGGTGAAGGATGGGATGGTGAACAGGTGTGGATTGACCAAAATATCTTTATCTGCTGCCACGCGTCGAGCTTCGCGGTAAACGAATATGATGAGTAGGGCAACTCCGCCAAGCAGTGCGAGGGTGGAGAGTGAAATGGGTGGAGTTAGCTCCCAGCTACCGATGGCGAGTCCAGCTTGCGGCGTCCACCAGCCGTAGGTTGTTCCTTCGATGAGCCCAAAAACGATTCCAGCAAATGCGAGCGCAGACATCAGGGCGGATAGTACTGGGATGCGACGGTTCGGGTCGTGGTTCTGGTTTGGGAGGTATTTCAGCGCTAATGGGATGATCATGGCGATCAGTGGGACGTTGACGAGAAATACCCATGGCCAGGAAAAGTTTGATGTGATCCAGCCACCGGCAAGTGGCCCGAGAGCTGCCATCGTTGCCATTGCTGCTCCCCAGATACCGAACGCGGCAGCGCGCGACTTGTCCCGAAAGGTGGCGTTGATGGTCGATAGAGTGGCAGGAAGTACCATCGCTCCTCCAACGCCTTGGATTGCGCGGGCAAGAAGCAGGACTGGTGCTGTGGTAGCCATCGATGCCAGCGCGGATGCTACCGCGAAGAATGACAGGCCGGCGATAAACAAATTCTTGTACCCGTATCGGTCACCGAGCACTCCGCTGGGCAAAAGCAGGGAGGCAAAGATAACCGTGTAGAGCGATGAGACCCATTGGGATTGGGTGAGGCTGAGGTTGAGGTCGCCGATGATTGTCGGCAAGGAAACGGCGACGATCGTTCCGTCAAGCACGATCAGAGATACGCCGAAGATAAGTACGAAAAGAATAAGTCGATTTTTTCTGTCCATTTTTCACACCGTCATTTCGAGCCGAATGGTTGGCTCTGGAGGATCGTCATTACATGGGAAAGGTTTTCTTTTGCTACCTTTTCGGGTTCACGAGTTGATGCGGAGATATCGTGTAGACACAGACGTAGCATGTGTTCACCTACTCCGGCTATCAGCCGGATTGCGAGGGGGTCGCCGCTACCAATACGCTCGGCGAGGTGTTCATTGAGCACGTGTTGGTGGGCACGTTGCGCTTCGAGGTATGGGATGTCGGGTGACGACGACGAGGCGTGGACGAGTTGCCTCAAGATGAAATCGGATTGAGCTACCAAAGTGAGATCTGGAGTTTCGGTGATCGTTGCAGTTATCGCATATTCGACCGCTTGCCAGAGGCTAAGATTTTGGGGAGCACTCAGCATCTTGGCTAAATAGAGTGAGCGATAGGTGAAAATCGGCTCTAATAATGCGGCGTTTTTTGAGGCGTAGTGGTTGAAGAAGGTGCGCCGGGAAACCTGTGCTTGGCTGGCGATATCGTCGATAGCGACGGCATCGATTGAGCCGGCTTGAGTTACCAGTTCAATTGCGGCGCGCACGATGCTCTCCGCAGTTTTCCGACGGTTGCTTTCGCGTCTCGTGCAGTCTGTAGCATTTTCTGTCATACCTGCACTATAGTGCAACGTTGCACCCTAGTGCAATTATTTTAGCTTGCGGGAATAATCGCACCGACCGCCGCAGCTAGGACACTAAGCACACACATCAATACCGCATAATTGACTGCATACAACCGGCGCTTGTCGCGCAACAATATAGCCACTTCGACGCTTGCCGTGCTAAAGGTGGTAAAACCACCACAAAACCCTACCCCGAGAACTACACTCCAAGCCGGATCAAATTGCGTGGCAGCAATAAATCCCAAGAAAAAAGATCCGAGCATGTTGATCACGGCAGTTGAGAACGGCGTGGGCGTGGTAATCGCCATCTTCGTTCCAGCATCAACCCAGTAACGACAAACCGCTCCGAATCCACCAGCGGCTCCGATAAGAAAAATCACCGACGGCCTCCTTTTTCGCCCACGATCAAACCGGCAACCGCAGCACCGACTCCAAGGATTAACTGCGCTGCTGCAAAGCCAATCCCCCACAGCAACTGATCAGTCGCCAAGCCCAGGACATCGAGGGCAAACGTCGAATAGGTGGTAAACCCACCAAGCATGCCGGTTGTGAAAAAGAGTCGCGCATGTGCCGACGAGTTCCACCACCGCGGAGAACGATTCATTCGCCCATTGAACCAACCCAAGAGGAAACTTCCCGCGATGTTGATCGAAAATATCGGCCAGAGAATATCATCTGGCAGGAGCGAAACAATCAGCCATCGAGCCAAAACACCGAAAAATGCTCCGGAAAAGATGGCACCAGAGACACGTATGGCACTCATGATTTTCCTTCCAAAGGCAAGCGAGCCAAACTCACCGCATTGGGGATGTTTTCCAAATGAACTGTCGGACTCTCGTGAACAATTCCATCGACGTTCCATAACAACGGTTCGCCGTCACCGCGTTCGACGTCGATCTCGAGGATCTGCGCCATATGGGCTTGAGGTTTCGTCGTATGGGCTCCGTGGCGATAATCTACTAACAATCGCGCGAACCGCATCAGACCCATTTTGTCTGCGTAGAACAGATCTGCAACCGAATCATCGAGCAAAGCATCTGGCAAAGGCTGGTATCCTCCACCATACATACGGCCATTCCCCACAACAAAAGCTGTGCAGGACTGCTCGATGTTGACACGTTGTCCAGTGGCGTCGAGGTAGGTGAATCGTAACGGAATTGACTTTTTACGAAGCAACGTACGAAGGACACCTGCCGCATAGGCACTGCTACCTAATTTACGGAAACGACGCTGGATATGCATGGCTTCGTTAAGAACTTCAGTATCGTATCCGAGCGAGAAAACATTCACGGAATATTGATCGTTGACTTTAAGAACATCGATAGGTGAAAACTCTGCTTGCTTCGTTGCGCCAACCAGCCCTAGCGCTTCGTTATAGCCGACATCGCCTTGGTAGAGACTACGCGCAAAGTCATTGCCAGTTCCTGCCGGAATTACTCCGAAAGCACACGCTTGACCAACGAGAGCGCTGGCTACTTCGTTGACAGATCCATCACCGCCCGCAACATAACATACGCCGGAATCACCCCAGAATCGATCCCATTCAGCAGCAAGCTCGCGCACGTGGTCCGGGCCTCGCGTGAGCGAAATGGTCACCTCTCCGGCGTTCTCTCGCCGATCACCTAACCGGGTGTGGGTGGCATGCGGATATTGGTGCAAGATTTCTTGAGTTAATGCGTGCGCTCGTCCTTTCCCCGCTCCCCGACTCAAAATAAAACGAATGTGCGGGCGGTCAGCTACCTGCTGACGCGGAGGGTGCAAGAAAGGCGAGTGATTCATAATTGCGAGTCTAGCGATGATAGTTATGCCAGTGGCTACAATGTTGACGTGGCACTGTTCACTTTCCATTCACTGTATCACTTGTGACCGTATACCCATAAAAATCAACCACTTAGCCACTGTACGCAATTATCATTTCCGGCATGCTGTATAAATAACATGAGTATCGGCGAACGGAAGAAAGGAAAATGATGAAATTTTCCCTCACCATAGATCGACAACTTGACGAGGGAAGCGTTGACGTCGTGACCCCCGTCATTGATGCTACTGTCACCGCCATTGAAGAACTCGCTCGCCAAACAGATCCTGCCATCCCACGCGTGATCGTTGGTTATAGCGCGAACCAAGCACGCATCTTGGACTTCGCTGAGTGCCTCGCCTTCTTCACCAAAGATCGACGCGTTTGGGTAGCTACTTCATCTGGCACATGGCAGGTTAAGTTGCGTCTGTATGAACTAGAGAACTTTCTTCCACGAACCAGTTTCGTTCAAATCTCGCAGTCAGCTATCGTCAACATGGATGCAATTACGCATCTTGACCTTTCATACACCGGAACAATAAGTGTTCATCTCAAAAACGATATGCACTTTTTCGTTTCTCGACGTCAACTATCAGCTTTCAAGCGCGCACTAGATATTTAAGGAACAAGCATGTCGAAGAAGATGGTTCTCGGAATAATCTTCATGGGAGCTTTTGGCGGAATTGGACTAGCCGTCACAGTAGAGTTACTCATATCAGGTCTGACTGGGTCCCACTACTACCACGGCTCACAGAGTTTTATGGAACAATTCGATTCCGAAACGACACCGCTCATTATTCAACGCAGCCTCTATGCGCTGTATGGAGTACTGACTCTGGTATCTTTTTCCGTCCTGCGTGACATGAAATGGACGCCACTAGCCAAGCTCTCTATCCACGGGATCATCGTGGCAATCACAGGCTCAGTAATCGGAGGCGTACTAGGCTGGTGGCCACAACTATCCTGGGCAATCGGCTTCATCGCCATCGTCCTGAGCCTCTACACGACCGCCTGGATAGGCTACCTCGTCGTCACAAATTACCGCATCGCGAAACTCAATCGACAATTCCGACTCCGTCTTGGGTTACCTCAAGCACAGCTGTTTTTCGAACCAAACCAGCCGATTTTGACCCCGAAAGATTTCACTGCCGAACTCCTTGCCTTCAAAGAACGAGAGCATCCAGACTTGTTCATCATTTCTGAAAGCATGGAGCCACTAGTTGAATTTGGCGGGCAACGCTACCGCGCTATGCTTGAACAGCCTCGTACAGTATCAACGTCGTCAGCGCTCATTTCAGTACTAACCATGGTCGGAGCCTATAATTTTGGATTCAAGTTCGTCTACTTCTACCCAGTAGACGGCAATGACGTCATTCAATGACCGCGAGCGCAGGGCAGAAAATCGCAACAAATAACACCTGTAGATAGTGGTACCTTCATCAATCATAGTTGAGGCAGAGAATTTTTCGGTTCACAATCTTCAACCCGACAGCTGTGACATAAAAGTAGCTAGATTATGCAGAACCCAGTCGCTTAACGAATAGATTCGGAGAAGCTCTCTGAGTAAATTTCGCAACCTGAAATTACACCTGAAAATTATGCGTATGACGAAAAATGAAACGCTCTGCAACACTAGGTTGCTGAGTAAACATTTCTGGTTGCTTGACAGTAAGATCGTATGGCTGTTCTAGTGGACATAGCATCTATAGATCACTAGAACAGTGAACTATCAGGAACAGGAACTATCAGTGAGTCTTAATCGTATCTTCGCAACACGCTTAAAAACTGCCCGTACAAAGAAAAATATTACTCAAGAACAGCTTGCTGACCTGCTTGGAGTATCACGCCAAGCAGTGTCGAAATGGGAAAATGGTAGTGGATACCCCGAAGTTGAGAAACTGGTGTTGCTCGCTCGCGAGCTGACGGTATCTCTCGACGACCTCTTTGCACTTACCGGAGTTTCCCACGTGGGCGAGGCAGAACAAGCGGCGCAACCACCGCACCAACATGTTCACGTGATCCGGCCACTGGACCGGATCGCCATTTCCTCATTCGATAAGAAAAAGTTGCTCTTGTGCTACGACGTGCGCGCTACGCGAGCGCTCGGTTCAGGAAAAATTCAGTATGCTCTTTTAGGTGTTACCAGAAAAGGTTTCTGGGAACGAAAAGAAGAAATCATTGGTTGGTATCTAGACATCGATTCAGTTGAGAAAGAGATCAACGCAATTCATACCGCGATGATAGCTGGTGAGAGCAACTACGAACTGCGATTCTTCGCACCTGTAGAACTAAAAGGACTTTTTGGGAGTCCACAAATCATCGAAGACTCTGACCAGTGAAAACTCGACGTTGTTGTTTCCCACTGTGAGGATTGCCAGCTGAATGAATTCTCAGGATATCCACTGTGCACAACCAGATTTAAGATCTTCATATCACCTTCTTGCTAATTGAGTTTTTCAATATTTTTTTGGATAATGAAAGTGATTAAAAGGCGTACGCAGTAGTCGTATTTTTCTCAGTGTTTCCACATTATTTTATGCAGCTTCGTCGCGCCTTAAAACACCCGTGTCAGAAACTGAAAAAGGTTGTGATCTTTCGTTGCATTTTTCTACCGTCATTCGACATTTACATTCCCTGCTACCTACGAAAGATGACTACCTTCATGCAAATATCAAACACGATATTATCGCCGGAATAACCGTTGGTATTGTCGCACTACCCCTCGCCCTCGCATTCGGAGTTTCCTCTGGAGTGGGAGCAGCTGCCGGACTTGTCACCGCAATCGTTGCTGGGCTGATTGCTGCTATCTTCGGTGGATCACATGTTCAAGTTTCTGGGCCAACCGGTGCCATGGTTGTCATTTTAGCTCCGATTGTTGCCGAACATGGCGCAAATTCCATCATGCTTCTTTCTCTGATGGCTGGCGGCATAGTTTTAGCTCTGGGTCTGTTAGGGCTCGGCCGCGCTATTTCGCTTATTCCATGGTCCGTGGTCGAAGGTTTCACTTTAGGCATTGCTACGCTCATCGCCTTACAACAAGTACCTCTGGCGATGGGCACAAAAATTCCAGCCGGTGTCAAATCACTTCGCGGCGCTTTTCTCGCCGTCGTTGACGCCGACTGGACAGTATCGTTGTTTACTCTCGGAATTGCTGGGATGACGATGCTTATCATTATCGGTTCTTCGCGGATCTCTCCGACGTTCCCCGCTTCTTTAGTAGCAGTCATCGTCGTCTCGCTGATCGCCTACATCGGAGACTTTAACGTACCGACGATCGGCACCCTACCAGATTCGCTACCTGCGCCCCGACTGCCACTGGTTCGTTTGGATCTGCTCATAGAGCTTGCACCAGCCGCGTGCGCAGTTGCCCTTTTGGCTGCCATCGAATCATTACTTTCGGCGCGTGTGGCTGCTGGAATGCCAGGTCAAGGTTCTTATGCTCCTGACCGCGAACTGGTGGGCCAAGGATTGGCATCTATCGGGTCTGGAATGTTTGGGGGTATGCCAGCAACCGGAGCTATCGCACGTACCGCTGTTAATGTGAAATCTGGAGCAACTAGCCGGTTATCTGCGACTACTCACTCAATTCTCCTCACCGGTATTGTTTACTTCGCAGCTGGTTTAGTTAGTCATATCCCTTTATCTGCCTTAGCTGGGGTCTTGTTTGTTACCGCAGTGCGCATGGTATCTTTCGCAACGATTCGCCAAGTTACCGGCTCAACTCGAGGAGATCGGCTTGTTTTCTGGGCAACGGCATTCGTCACTATAGTTTTCGATCTCGTTGCGGCTATCGCGTTCGGCGTCGTTATCGCTATTCTGTGGGCGATGTACCAGCTATCGCGGTTATCTGGCGTTGTTCAATTGACGTTACCGGGTGAGAAAATGAAGAACGACGAACGAATCGTCTATTTCCGTCTTGATGGTTCGATGTTCTTTGGCGCCGCCGAGCGCATTGTTACTGAGTTATCTAAGGTTCCTCAATCAGTTGAGGTGGTTATCTTATCTATGTCTCACGTTGGCATTTTAGATGCTTCTGGAGCTAAGCACCTCGCTGAAGTAGTTAGCGAGCTGAACGAACGCGGCATCACAACGATGATCAAGGGCTTACGTCCAGAACACGTGCGGGCAGCGCAAAATGTGGGTGTGATTGCTTCGCTTACGTCTCCTGGTTATCTGTTTGACTCGATAGACGACGCTACGAACGCTGCACGCGAGCTTATCGCACAACACATTGCTCAGGAACAAGGCAATGACTCTGGCAAGGTCGCATGCAGTTGTTGAGACTTACTCTAAAGATACTCGGCTCTTCATGAGCGGTTGCAGCAATTAGCTCTTTACCAAGGGCAAGTATCAGTCTCAATACTCTCTCGCTCAGCTAGATCTTGGTCCTCTTCCATTTTATTAGTACCTCATCAATGGAGGGATTTTCTCTAAACTATTCATTGACATAACCATTAATATTCTTGAATTTATTGGCGGGATACAGCCTCGAATGATACAGTAACGCTCGGCATTCGCCGTCGCGGTATACCCTTCAATGGGCAACCCTACCAGAAGGTTTTTCTTATCCAGCGATTAATTCAACGCACCTATCAAATACGACCGAGCAGTGATATTCTTCATATTATGATCAATCGCCGGCGTTGGTATGGAGATAACTTATCTTGACACGCCAAATATTTCGTTCGAAGTCCCAGCCGTTCCTGACAGCATCAGATCCTGTCATATAACCCTCGCAACGAACCGTCAGCGAAACATACACTAATCTTGCCATAATCTGTTATATGTCAACGGGATCTCCATCCCACCTACTGCCCTCTTCTGGAGCATCAGCGATCGGAAGTAGCGAGAACCTGAAATCATATTGAAGACAACTTTGCGCGCTGTTCTTTTCACGCGCTTGTCTCGTATTATTCGAGATATCGGCGTACTTCGCATAGAGCGCGCTCAGTTCATTAGCTAATTGTTCGGCATCTGCGAGAGACAGTAGAAGAATGCTATCGCTCATTGCCCGAACTAACCTCACTCCTCTTTCACTGAGCGCTTCGCTAAAGCTATCAGCTCGCTCGCGAACTTCACCTTCAAGATTTGACAGGGCTACATATAAAGCTGGTGCCACTTTCGGGTCATCGATTTCCCAGCCACCATCAAT